>CAWALD010000003.1:1175000-2749407 GCA_963782875.1 uncultured Alphaproteobacteria bacterium
CTTTGTGCGCATCCGCGCAACCCTTGCGACCGCCGGTACGGCCCTGTCCTCCGACATCCCCACTTTCGACCCCGTGGCGCTGCTCAGCGCTAACCAGCCCGAGCAGCAGGACGACGCACAGGTCTCCACCGACATCTACGGCGCCGAAGTCGAGGGCGAAGTTGCCGTCAAGACCGAAGCCCTGCCGCTTGACCAGATGCCCACGAGCGCCGTCACCGATGAGGTCGCGGCCAATTTCGTGCGCCAGACGGCAGAGGGCGCCTTCTATGAAAATGGCGGTGACGGCTCCATTCTCTCCTATGCCTCGGCCAACCAATCCCTTCGCGACCTCGGCACGGTCAGCACCAATGGGCTCAGCGGCATCGCCGAGAATGTAACCGTCGTACCGAAGACGAGGCTGGCTCAGGATTCCACGCTGGGCCGCACCGAGCGTATCCTGACCATCAAGGAAGCAACTCCGCTCGAGGATGTGCTGACCAAGAACGGCTTCACGCCCTCGATGATCGCGGCGATCACCCGCACCTTGAGGAACGTCTATCCCTCCACCAAGCTGCCGCAGGGCGCCCATCTGCGCATCCTGTTCGGCGGCGAGGCGAATTCGGACAGCCTCATCCCCTACCGCATGAGCATTTACGTCGGCGACCAGCATGCCGCGACCGTGGCGCGCACGGATAGCGGCCGCTATGTGCTCGGACTTGCGCCCCCGGCGATCGAATTCCCCGAGGAGGACACCGAAGAGGTCAATGTCGGCAACCTCCCCACCATCTACCGCTCGATCTGGGAGACCGGCCGCAAGCACGATCTCGATGACAACACCATCGAGCGCATCGTCTCGCTCTATGCCTATGATCTCGATCTCAACAAGAAGATCACCCCGGGCGATTCCATCGAGATGCTACAGACCGAACCCGACGACCAGGGACATCAGGACCTGCTCTATGTAGGGGTCACCCTTGGCTCGACCGAACGCGAATTCTTCCGCTTCCGCACCGAGGACGGCGTGATCGACTATTACGATCCCGACGGCCAGACCGGAAAGCGCTTCCTCACCCGCCGCCCGGTCGACGGCGGCGGCCGGCTGGCCTCCCGCTTCGGCTATCGCAAGCACCCGATTTTCGGCACCTACAAACTGCATACCGGCGTCGACCTTGCCGCCCCCTACGGCACGCCCATCCATGCCGGCGGCGACGGCGTCATCGAAAAGGCCCAATGGGTCTCCGGCTATGGCCGCTTCGTCATGATCAGGCACAATAACGGCTACGAGACCGGCTACGGCCATATGTCGAAGATCGCCTCCGGCATCAATCCGGGCACCCGTGTCCGGCAAGGCCAGGTCATCGGCTATGTCGGCTCGACGGGCTATTCGACCGGCAACCATCTGCACTACGAGATCAAGGTCAACGGCCGCTTCGTCGATCCCTTGAGCGTGAAGCTGCCGCGCGACAAATCCCTGCCCGCCAGCTATGGCCGCCAGTTCAAGCAGACCATGGCGCAGATCCACGATCTGATGCAGCGCGACCCTGCCCCCATTGCCGTTGCCGATCTGCAAAAAGGCGCCGACGCGAAAGCCAACTAGCCGCCGCGGATTGCTCCCGATCCTTCACCGCTCCGACCATACGGCCAACTCATTGCCGCCCGGCTCGCGGAAATGGAAGCGCCGTCCGCCGGGAAAGGCATAAGGCTCGCGCGTGATCTCGCCCCCGGCAGCAACGACCTGCTCCTCGGCCCGCGCCAGATCATCGGCCTTGAGAATGACAAGGGGCGCCGAATTCTTGGTCGCGTCCAGCCCGCCATCAAGCCCCGCGCCTTCGAACGCCTGATAGTCCGGCCCGTAATCGGCAAAGCCCCAGCCGAAGGCCGCGCGGAAAAAGGACGTCGACCGACCGATGTCCGACGTTCCGAATTCAACATAGTCGATCTTCAGATTGCTCATCGCGCGCCTCACTCTTGTTCTCTTTTTGTTCTATCGCAATCATCCCCGCTTTGCAAGATGCCCGGATGGAAATTGCAGAGGGTCGCTGTTGATCCGCGGTTGGTCCGCTATCGGGGCCGCCAGCGGCCTATGGGCGCGCCTTGAGCTGATCGCGAATGTCGATCAGGACATCGAGCTCGGAGGGCCCGGTATGCACTTCCGGCACCACATCGTCGGGCTTCTCGGCGACCGATCTGATCCGGTTGACCATCTTGACCAGGAGGAACACCACGAAGGCGATGATGAGGAAATTGATGCAGTTGGTCAGGAACGCGCCATAGGCGAAGACCGCCGCCCCACTGTCGCGCGCCGCCTGCAGGCTCGAGCCGGCGGGCACGTCGCCGGAGAGGACCACATACATGGAGGTGAAATCGATTCCGCCGATGATCAGCCCGATGATCGGATTGATCAGATCGTCGACCATGCTTTTGACGATGGCGGTGAACGCCGCGCCGATGATGATGCCGACGGCAAGATCCATCACATTGCCCTTGGCGATGAAATCCTTGAATTCCTTGATCATGATCGAATGCCCCTTGCTCTGCTGATGCTGCTGCAATGTGTGACACCGGCGATCAGCCCCCAACGCCGCACCGCCCTGGCCGGAAAATAGCATTGGGGATTTTTGTCAGCAATCGGACAGGACTAAAGTCTGTTTTGCCTCGCGGGCCGGTTGTCTTTCTTGTCTCACGCCGCGCACCGCTCCGGGCATGACGACGCTGAGTCGCCTATGCCCTCCGCTGCGGCTGCGACGGCGCGGCGAAAACGTTCGCCGGGGTCCTCGGCTGCGCCTCGTCCATGCCAAATCTCCCTCCGGCATTTGCCGCAGGGTGAGGAGCGGGCATGGGGCGCGCATCACCTCGGTGCCGGTGGTTTTTGTGGCTGACGCCACCCGGCGAGAAAAGGAGGCGCTGCGCGCCCCATGCAACCCGGGATTTGGGACCGAATGCCGGGGACCGGGCGTGACAAAGGCTTGCTGCGCCGCCTGTTACCGACGTCCGCAGAGTCACCCGACGCAGCCCGGCGAACAGGGGCCGGAACGTCTTTGTCAAACCCGCGCGCCATGGCGGAGATTTTTGATCCGCATGACGGCCCGGTCTTCGGCCAGGCTTTGGGCGACCCCAAAACCTCTCCGGCCGGTTTGCGTTGAGCTCGTCGACACAACCCGCAGTGCAAACCGATGGGGCAAGGATAGGGGAGGTTAAGGGGGCGGGGATAATTTTTGAAAGCCCCTCACCCGATGGGAGCTTTTGCGGCCGGCGCCATGGAAGGCGCCGACCCTTCATCCGAAAAGAGGAAGCGGAAGCGCTAGAGCCGTTCATGTCTGAAAATCAAAAGCGCTCTAGGCGACCCTGCGGCCGGACTGGGCCTGCTGGTCGAAGGCGAGGATATTGCCCTCCGAATCCCGTGCCCAGGCCGAACGGATGCCCTCCATTTCGGCGACCCCATCCTTTGTCTTGAGGCCGGGCATGTCATATTCCTCGAAGGCCACGCCGCGATCCCGCAGCGCCTTCATCTCGGCATTCAGATCGTCGGTTTCAAACGCCAGCAGCGTGTGCTTGGCCGTGCCGGCATGTTGCGTGCGGTAGAGGAAAACCGGCGTGCCGCCGACATGGTAGAACGCCCCTTCGCTGTTGGTGCGTTCGGCCGTCAGCCCCAGCTTGTCCTTGTACCAGCGCATGGCGCGATCGAGGTCCTTGGCCGGAATGGTCACGGTCACCGGATGGTTGGTCAACATGGTGGTTCTCCGTCGCGACGCCTTCGACGCCCTTCAGATTCGCTCCCGCCATTTCGCCATGAACACCGGGTGTCGGCCGCAACGGCAGCGGCGAATGGGCGCCCCGTCGGCATCGCGCCTCCATCTTACGCCTCGGCGCACCCGCGGGCCAGAGCGTTATGGCCATGCGGCACATGTCCAGCCACCGCGGTGTTTGTGGTAGCAATCTGCCCCACGATCATTTGCCGAAGAGAAACGCGCCTTGCACATCGCGACCTGGAACATCAACGACATCAACAAGCGCTTCGCGGTGCTCAGGACCTGGCTCGAGGCGGCCGGGCCGGAAGTGGTGTGCCTGCAGGAATTGAAGGCGACAAAGGAGGCGTTTCCCGAAGACGCGCTCCAAAAGCTTGGCTATCAGGCCGTGTGGGCGGGCCAGAAAAGCTGGAACGGCGTCGCCATTCTGGCGCGGGGCGAAATCGGGCCGGTGGTGACCAGAACATCCCTGCCCGGCGATGCGGCGGACACTCAGGCCCGCTATATCGAGGCGGCGGTGAACGGGGTGCTGGTGGGGTGCCTTTATGCGCCGAACGGCAATCCGCGCCCCGGCCCGAAATATGATTACAAGCTCGACTGGACGCGCCGCCTGCTGGCGCATGCGCAATCGCTGCTGGACGCAGAAATTCCGGTGGTGCTGGCGGGCGATTTCAACATCGTGCCCGAAGCGCGCGACATTTATCCCGACCAAAAGCTGGGACGAGGATGCGCTGGTGCAGCCGGAAGTGCGGGCGCTCTATGCCGAACTTTTGGGGCAAGGCTGGACCGATGGGCTGCGGACGCTCTACCCGGACGAGGACCAGCTTTATACCTTCTGGTAGCTATAAGCGGCAGCGCTGGCAAAGGAATGCCGGGCTAAGGCTCGACCATATCCTGCTGAGCCCCGCCCTCGCCCCCAAGCTCACGCGCGGCGGCATCGACCGGCAGATGCGCGGCGTGGAGAACGCGTCAGATCACTGCCCGGTGTGGGTGGAGGTGTGAAGGCACCAAATCTCAATCGGTATTCTTTGCATACCCGACTTCGTCCGGCAGATGCCACCAATCGGGCACCTCGCCGCGAGGTCATCACACCGCAAAAACACGCATAAACGCCGGACCACACCTGCACACGGATGCACATTTGTTTCGTATTGGCGGCGTCGACAAGAGAAAATAAACAGATTTCACAGACACTTACAGGCAATTCATCTTTGAAACCTGTGAACAGTAACGAAGTTTGACACGAAAGCGACGATCCGTTACATTCGGGCATCCACCACGCTTTGAGGCGATGATGCCGGTTACAAAGGACACCGCGGCTCCCTATGCTCCACCCTCAGGAGTGTTGCGATAATTGAGCGCCACCGTAGCAGGGGTCTGCCATCGCCTGTGGATTCCGAGACACTCGCTCGCGCTGGAATTTCGGAAAGCCTCATTCCACGCGACTCTTCAAGCTTTAACCACCCTTGACCTCATTGATGAACAAGGGAACCCCACTGACATTCTTGAGAGCCTCCGGCTTGCGCCAGAGGCTGAATATAAGGCGCGCATGGCCGATTGGCTCAGGCACTCCTATGCCGACGCTTTATCATTCATTGATCCGAACTCGGATGAAACTGCGGTGCGAGATGCGTTCCGAAGTTACAAGCCTGTGGGGCAGCAGAATAGGATGGTGACCCTGTTCACTGGCCTATTCGCTGCAGCTGGACTGAGGGATGCGGCGGAGAGGAAATCTGCTCAAATTGGAAATGCTGCAACGCGTCGGCCAAAAAATGAAAAGCGGGCGCAGCCAAGCAAGCCAAGTGTAGCAATGAGCGACATCAAGGCTAACGTGGCAGATCGGTCTCCGCAGCTGGGACTACCCCCAGCCGTTGCAGGGCTGCTGCAAAGTCTGCCAAGTCCAGAACTCGGGTGGACACAAGAAAAACGCGACAAGTTTCTGGCCGTACTCGGAGTTACCTTAGATTTCTACATCCCTGTTGTTGAACAGGAGGTGTCGAACAACCAGCTGGGTGTGGAGGCGGATAATGACGAGACCTGATTAGCCCCTCGCGCTCTGGCCATCGGCGTCACAGGGGAGACTAATAGAAAGGCCGCCGTCCCGGTTGCACAGGAAGGCGGCCCAGATGACCAGCAACCATCGGGCAAGCCCAGCGCGCTTCTGATCACTCTCACTTCGAGAATCGCACAGGTGCTTCGCCCGACACAAGCCCTCATTTGTGAAAGGCTTAATGATGCAAGACCGCAAGCTCTCACCGGCCATGGTTCCGGTGATCAAGCTGGCTCGGGAGCAGAAGTACAATTACGCGCGCATCGCGTCGTACTTTCAGATCAACCAGGGCCGCATCGCTGATGTGATGAAGGGGCGTCGATACCCCCGAAATCCCGCCTGCTAAGGAACTGCCGCCAGATTTTCCGAGGGCATAAATACAGGGTCGGGCAGTCTGGTGCCTGCCCGACCCGACGGTATCGAACTTTGTCATCCCGGACTTGATCCGGGATGCAGTAGCCACTGGTGTTGCCCTTCTCGCCTCAAATCTCGAGAATACTGGATTCCGGCTTTCGCCGGAATGACGGGGGATTCAGCAAGACGCAAGGCCCCCTCACCCGCCGCTGTGCGGCGACCTCTCCCCCAAAGGGAGAGGTGAAAGAGAACGGTCGAGCCAGCACTTGGAACGCGTATCAAGGGCGCCTAAGTTGCACAACAAATGAGCGAGAACCACATGACCCCCACCATCTTCACCATCGGCTATGAAGCCGCGACGCAGGCCGAGGTGATCGGCAAGCTCAAAGACGCCGGCGTCAAAATGCTTGTCGACGTACGCGCCGTGGCGGCGTCGCGGCGGGCGGGGTTTTCCAAAACCATGCTGCGCAATTCGCTCGAGGCCGAGGGCATCGCCTACGAACATCTGCGCGGGCTGGGCACGCCGAAAGCGGGGCGCGAGGCGGCGCGCAAGGGCCGCATCGCCGAAATGGAGGCGATCTTTTCCGAGCATCTCGAAACACCGGAGGCGCAGGCCGAGCTGGCCCGCGCCATCGTGATCGCCCAGGAGCAGGAGACGGCGCTGCTTTGCTATGAAGCCGACGCGGCGGGCTGCCACCGGCACATCGTCGCCGACAAGATTGTCGAGGCGACGGGCTTTACCATCCGCAATTTGTGAGGCGGCACGCCCGCCGGAACGCGCCCTTGCGCCTCGGGCCGGCACCCCGTTTTGCGGTGCATTTGCGCAACAGCTCGTCGGCGATTGGCCAAAAAGGGCAAATTCGCTCGTTGAATCAAGCACCTGCGGTTGTGCCATTCCCACGGTCGCTGTTAGGCTTTTTCACCTGACTGGCGATTGGGGTTCGCACGCGGGGTGTGAGGTTTCATGTCGGTCAGCAAGGCGGCGCCCGATCATACTGTCGGGGCCGGGGGCATATCAGGAGCTGACATGAAATTTCCAACATCGATCGCCGCGGCAATTGCGCCGCTCATGCTTCTCACGACCGGCGCCATGGCGGCCGATCTGAGCGCACCCATGATGGCCGAGCCGGCGCCGATGGCGATGCCGGCCACCGACTGGACCGGCTTTTATGCCGGCGTCTTCGCGGGCTATCACACCGCGGCCATTCGGGAGACGGGCTGCGTGGGCTTCTGCGAGCCGAACCCGCGGCTCGACGGCGCGCTGGCAGGCGTGCAGGCCGGTTACGACTATGAATTCTCCAACGGCTTCGTTGCGGGCGCTTTCGCCTGGGTGCCGTTCGTGCATCCGCATCAGGATTTCAACATGGGCGTGGTGTACAATCTGCACCCCAAGCTGACCGCCGTGGTGGCGGGCCGTATCGGCTATGACATGGGCCAGTTCATGCCCTATGCCTTTGCCGGCGTCGACTATACCAGGCTCGAATTCACCGTCGGGGGCGAGCAGCTACCAGAACGACCATATCGGCGCGGCGCTCGGCGCGGGCGTGGAGTACAAGCTCGGCGATCACTTCTCGATCGATGCGCGCTACATGTTCGACACCCTGCCGCAGAAGACCTACGATTTCGGCGGCGGCCCGGAGCAATATGGCGAGCCGGCCGGACACAACTTCCTGATCTCGGCGAACTATCGCTTCTGATCGGAAGAATCTGAGGACATTGAAAAAGGGGCGCCGCTTCGGCGCCCCTTTTGTTTTGCATCGGCCCGGCGTTACTCGGCAGCCTCGGAGGGCTGCACCAGCTCGGCCCTGACCGCCGGGGTGAGGGTCAGGCCCTCATCATTGGCGTCGATGAGGACGTGGCTGCCGTCGGCGATCTCCCCGCCCAGCACCTTTTCGGCCAGCGCATCCTGAACCGAGCGCTGGATGACGCGCTTCAGGGGCCGCGCGCCATAGGCGGGATCGTAGCCCTCGTTCGCCAGCCAGTCGCGGGCGGCGGGGGTGAGTTCGAGCGTGATGTCGCGGTCCTTCAAAAGGGCCTGCAGCCGCGAGAACTGCACATCGACGATGGCGCCCATATCGGCCCGCGCGAGCGGCGAGAACAACAGGATCTCGTCGACGCGGTTGAGGAATTCGGGCCGGAAGTGGGATTTGACCACATCCATGACCTTGCCGCGCACCAGTTCGATCGAATCGCCCTCCTTGAGGTCGCGCAGGAATTCGGACCCCAGGTTGGAGGTCATGATGATGATGGTGTTGCGGAAGTCGACCGTGCGCCCCTGCCCGTCCGTCAGCCGCCCGTCATCGAGCACCTGAAGGAGCACATTGAAGACGTCCGGATGCGCCTTTTCGATCTCGTCGAAGAGCACGACCTGGTAGGGCCGCCGGCGGACGGCTTCGGTGAGCACGCCGCCCTCGTCATAGCCCACATAGCCCGGAGGCGCGCCGATGAGCCGCGACACGGAGTGCTTTTCCATGAACTCCGACATGTCGAGCCGCACCATGGCGCTCTCGTCGTCGAAGAGGAACTGCGCCAGCGTCTTGGTCAATTCGGTCTTGCCGACGCCGGTGGGGCCGAGGAACATGAACGAGCCCATGGGCCGGTTCGGATCCTGCAACCCGGCCCGCGAACGGCGCACGGCCTTGGAAACGGCAACGACGGCTTCGGACTGGCCGATGACGCGGCGGGCCAGCTCGTTCTCCATTTTCAGGAGCTTGTCGCGCTCGCCTTCCAGCATCTTGTCGACCGGCACGCCCGTCCAGCGGGACACCACCTGCGCGATGTGGTTGGGCGTGACGACCTCCTCGGCCAGATCGCTTTGCGGCGCCCCGTCCTTTGCGGCCTCCGCCTCGGTGATGCGGCGCTCGAGATCGGGGATGACGCCATAGGCGAGCTCGCCGGCCCGCGCCAGGTCGCCCTGACGCTGTGCGATTTCGAGCTGCGAGCGGGCCTGGTCGAGCTCTTCCTTGAGCTTTTGCGACCCGGCGAGACGCGATTTCTCCGCCTCCCAGCGCTGGGTCAAGGCGCCCGCTTCTTCCTCGAGATCGGCCAGTTCGGATTCGAGCTTGTCGAGCCGCACCTTCGAGGCGTCGTCGGTTTCCTTTTTCAAGGCTTCACGCTCGATCTTGAGCTGGATGATGCGCCGGTCGAGCTCATCGAGCGCTTCCGGCTTGGAATCGACCGCCATGCGCAGCCGCGCTGCCGCCTCGTCCATCAGATCGATGGCCTTGTCGGGCAGGAAGCGGTCGGTGATGTAGCGGTTCGAAAGCGTCGCCGCACTGACGAGCGCCGAATCGGAAATGCGCACGCCGTGATGCAGCTCGTACTTCTCCTTGAGCCCGCGCAGGATGGAGACGGTGTCTTCCACCGTCGGCTCGTCGACAAAGACCGGCTGGAAACGCCGGGCCAGCGCCGCGTCCTTTTCGACATGCTTCTGGTATTCATCGAGCGTCGTGGCGCCGACGCAGTGCAGCTCGCCGCGGGCGAGCGCGGGTTTCAGGAGGTTGGAGGCGTCCATCGCCCCGTCCGCCTTGCCGGCGCCGACCAGCGTATGCATCTCGTCGATGAAGAGGATGATCTTGCCCTCGGCGGCGGTCACTTCGTTGAGCACCGCCTTGAGCCGCTCCTCGAACTCGCCGCGATATTTCGCGCCGGCGATCAGGGCGCCCATGTCGAGCGCCAGAAGGGATTTGCCCTTCAGCGATTCCGGCACGTCGCCATTGACGATGCGCAAGGCGAGCCCTTCGGCGATGGCGGTCTTGCCGACGCCCGGCTCGCCGATGAGAACGGGATTGTTCTTGGTGCGGCGCGACAACACCTGGATGGTGCGGCGGATTTCCTCGTCGCGGCCGATGACCGGGTCGAGTTTTCCTTCGCGCGCATCCGCGGTCAGATCGCGGGCATATTTCTTCAGCGCGTCGTACTGGTTTTCGGCCGAAGCCGAGTCGGCGGTGCGGCCCTTGCCTGAGCGCGTTGATCGCCTCGTTGAGCGCATTCGGCGTCACGCCGGCGGCCTTGAGCGCCTTGCCGGCCTCATTGTCCTTTTCAACCGTCAGGGCGAGCAGCAGGCGCTCGACGGTAACATAGCTGTCGCCGGCCTTCTGCGCCGCGCTTTCGGCGGTGTCGAAGACGCGCGCCATCTCGCGGCTGAGATAGATCTGGCCGCTGTCGCCGGAAACTTTTGGAATCTTGTTGAGCGCCGCCTCGACGCCCGCGCGCACGGCCTGTGCGTTGCCGCCGGCGCGCTCGATCAGGCCCGAAGCCATGCCTTCGGTATCGTCCATCAGCACCTTGAGAAGGTGGACGGGCGCGAATTGCTGGTGCCCCTGCCCCAGGGCAAGGGTCTGCGCCGACTGCACGAAACCACGGGCGCGTTCTGTATATTTCTCGATATTCATCTTTCTCAACTCTCCTTTGCTCGCACGCCGGACCGCCCAAAAGGCACGGGATTCCGCCGCCGGAAGCGTTGTGGGCCAGCACTGCCCGCTTGGCGGCGCATTCTGGCTTCACCCAAGATATAGGCGCGTTGCGGCAAATCAAAAGAAGCAGTGCGCCATAATTCCTTCATGCGAATCCGGCTAGGTTTCACCATCCTGGGCCTGCCGTCGAACGGCCCGTTCTGGAGCGCCAGCCCGCAAAATGAAAAGAATTGGAGTGCTCGCCGCCCTGGCCCTGACCGTCGCGGCCTTCCCCGCCTGCGCCAAGGACAAGCTGATCGAGCCGCATATGCATATCGTACCGGATGGCTCGGGCGAAAAGCGCGTGGCGCTGACCCTCGATGCCTGTTCGGGCGGGGTCGACATGCGGATCATCTCGGCGCTGATCGACAACGAAATCCCGGCAACTCTTTTCATCACGCGCAAATGGCTGCGCAGGAATTCCGAAGCGGCAGGCCTCCTGAAGGCGCATGCCGATCTGTTCGAGTTCGAGGACCATGGCGCAGAACATGTTCCGCCTGTCATCGGCTCTGAAAAGCCTTATGGGCTGAAACCTGCCGGCACGCCGCAAGCCGTGCTCGACGAGGTGCTGGGCGGTGCAAAGGCCGTCGATGAAGCCTTTGGTGGTCATAGCCACTGGTATCGCGGCGCGACTGCACTCTACACGCCCGATGCCATCCGATTGATCGAGAAGGCCGGCTATCGGATCGGCGGGTTCTCCGTCAATGGCGATCTAGGCGCCAGCGCCTCCGAAAAACGGACGGATGCCGATATCGAGCGCGCGAAAGATGGCGACGTCATCATCTCCCACATGAACCAGCCAAAGCGGGTCTCGGGCCCCGGCGTCGTCAAGGGCGTACTGGCGCTGAAGAAGCGCGGGTTCCAATTCGTGCGCCTCGACCAGGTAGAGCTTGTCTCCGACGAACCGCACTAGAAGCGCGCACCTTTTTGAGGCGTTTCACCTACCAACCAGCTCGGATCGAGTCGCTTCAGCAACATTGACAAACATACCGTACGTACGGTATGCACGCTGGCAAATAGAGGTTGGGGGCCTCCCCTGAGAGGTCCGTGCTCAATTCTAACACCAACGCAAACGATGCAATGACCCGACAAACCCGACAGGCACCCGAACGCGGCGATGCCCGAACAAGGCTTTTGGAGGCGGCGCGCGACGTCATCCGGCAGAAGGGCTTCTCTGCCACCAGCGTCGAGGACATCTGCCGGAAGGCGGAGGTCACCAAGGGCGCCTATTTCCATCATTTCAAATCCAAGGAAGAATTAGGCGTCGCGGCCGCCAATTACTGGTCGGAGACGACCGGCGAACTGTTCCGCTCGGCACCCTATCACCAGCCAGACGACCCGCTGGAGCGGGTTTTGGCATATCTCGATTTCCGCAAATCGATCATTGGCGGCGAGCTGGCGCGCTGGACCTGCCTGGTCGGCACCATGGCGCAGGAAGTCTATGAGCAGCATCGCTCCATCCGCGATGCCTGCGCCGACAGCATTTTCAGCCATGCCGCAACATTGGAGCCCGACATCGCCGCCGCGATGGAAAAACACGGGACGAAAGGCGACTGGACTGCGAAGAGCCTCGCCGAACACACCCAGGCGGTGCTGCAAGGCGCCTTCATTCTCGCCAAGGCCTCCGGCGATGCGGACCGCGCCCGCCAGAGCATCGACCATCTCAAGCGCTATGTCGAACTGCTGTTCTCAGTCGGAGACCCTAAGCCTACGCAATGACCTGAACCCGGGAGGAACTGTCATGCCGAATACCGTGCGCCTTCATCGCATCATCGCCACCAGGCCCGAAAAGATCTATCGGGCGTTTATCGAGCCGGATGCGATCGCGTCCTGGCTGCCGCCTTATGGTTTTCTGTGCTCGGTGCAGGAGCTGACACCCAGGGTCGGCGGCAAGCACAAGATGTCGTTCCGCAACTTCACGACGGGCGACAGCCACTCCTTTGGCGGCGAATATCTCGAACTCGTCCCGAATGAGCGCATCACATATTCGGACAGTTTCGACGATCCCAACATGCCCGGGGAGATGAAGACTACCATCACCCTGAAAGCCGTGTCGCTCGGAACCGAGATGACCGTCGTGCAGGAGGGGGTTCCCGACATGATACCGCTCGAGGGATGCTATCTCGGCTGGCAGGACTCGCTGCAAAAGCTCGAGAAGCTCGTCCTGCCAGAAATCAACCAATAGCGCCTTGCCCGACGATCGATGGCAATTTGAGGCTGGCTAAGGAGAAACAGGGATGACCTATATCAGCGGGTTCGTAACCCCGGTTCCAAGCGGCAAGAAGGACGCGTACGTGGCCAAGGCGAAGCTGGCCTGGCCGCTCTTCAAGGAATACGGCGCACTGCAGACCATCGAAGGCTGGGGCGCCTTCGTGCCGGAAGGCGAAAGGACCGATTTTCGGCGGGCGGTTGCACTCCGGGAAGGCGAAAGCGTCGTCCTGTCATGGGTGCTGTGGCCGGACAGGGAAACTGCCGATGCCTGCGCGGCATCATACGAGACCGATGAGCGCTGGCAGCAAGTGGATATGCCCTTTGACGGCAGCCGCATGATTTTCGGCGGGTTCGACGCCGTGTTTGAAGCCAGCAAATAATTTCGGGGCGGAAAACCCCTTTCAGGAGGATGAAAAAATGACTGAACTCGTCACCTGCATGTGGTTCGACCACGGCCAAGCCAGCAAGGCGGCCAAATTTTACGCCGAAACCTTTCCGCAAAGTTCCGTCAAGAGCATCAACACCGCGCCGGGCGACTATCCCGACGGCAAACAGGGCAATGAACTGACCGTCGAATTCACCGTGCTCGGCAGGCAATTCATGGGGCTCAATGGCGGTCCGAATTTCAAGCCCAACGAATCGGTAAGCTTCGTCGTCCTCACCGAAAACCAGGAGGAGACCGACCGCTATTGGGATGCCGTGGTCGGGAATGGCGGCGAGGAAAGCGCCTGCGGCTGGTGCCGGGACCGCTGGGGCTTTTCCTGGCAGATCACCCCGAAACGGCTGATCGAACTGACAAACGGCCCCGACGCCGATAAGGCCAAGCGTGTCTTCGACGCGATGATGACGATGAGGAAAATCGATATCGCGGCGCTGGAAGCGGCGGCAGGCTGAGAATGGCCGAGGCGCTGCCCACCATTACCGCCTTCAAATCCTCACCCGATGGCGGCCAGGGCCTGGCGCGCGACATGCGCGTGCGCTGGGCGCTCGAAGAAGTGGGCCAGCGCTATGACGTGAAGCTGGTGACCTTCGAGCAGATGAAGCAGCCCGCCTATCTGGCCCTGCAGCCCTTCGGGCAGATCCCCTCCTACAGGGAAGGCGATCTCGTCCTCTTCGAATCCGGCGCGATCATTCTGCATCTCGCCGAAAAGCACCCCGGCCTGCTGCCCGACGACCCGCAAGCACGGTCCCGGGCGATCACCTGGATGTTCGCTGCCCTCAACACCATCGAACCCCCAATCGTCGAACTCGAGCAGTCCTGGTTCACGGTGGGCAAGAAGAGCTGGTACGCCGAACTGCGCAGCGTGCAGGTCGAGCAGATCCGCGCCCGGCTGAAGCGCCTTTCCGAGCGGCTGGGCGACGCCGACTGGCTCGATGGCGGGTTCAGCGCCGGGGACCTGATGATGGTGATGGTGCTGCGGCGGCTGGAAGGCGACGACATCCTCGAGGACTATCCCAACCTCATGGCTTTCGTGGCGCGGGGCGAGGCCCGACCCGCATATAAACGGGCGTTCGCCGCTCAGGCGGCGCTCTACGCCAAGCCCGGAAAGAGCGCATGAGAAAGGGCTCCTGCGTGAAAGCGCGCAGACCTTGCAAATCGCGAACAAACGAAAACGCCGGGCTGAGCCCGGCGTTTTCGTAAGTCATTGCTCGAGGAAGCTTATTCGGCCGCGCTGGTTCCGGTCAGAAAGGCCGGCAGTTCGCCGACAGTGGCCTCATCGCCGCCACCTTCGCCGGTCGTCTCTGCCTGCTTGCGGCGGCGCGGACGGCGCTCGCGCTTCGGCTTGGCCTCGCCCTGCTGCTGGTTGCTCTCGTCCGAACCATCGGCTTCGGACGCCTGGGCGGCAGCCGGAGCCTTCTCGCTTTCACCATCAGCGTTGTCGCCGCTATCGTCGCGATCGTTGTTATCGCGCCGATTGCGATTGTCGCGATTGCGGTCGCGACGCGAGCCGCGGGTGTTTTCGCGCTGATTGTCGTTGAAATCGCCCGCGCTGTCGTTTTCGCTGTCGCTGTCGTCGCTGTCATCGAAATCGGAATTGGCGTCGTTGCGCGGCTGCTGCTGCGGCTGGGCGGCGCTCAGAATGCGGAAATAATGCTCCGCATGCTGCAGATAGTTCTCCGCCATGACCGAATCGCCGGAGGCCTGCGCATCGCGGGCCAGCTGCACATATTTCTCCGCGATGTGCGAGGCATTGCCGCGGATTTTCACGTCCGGGCCGTTGCTCTCGAAATTACGCGAAAGCGGATTGTTGTGCTTGCGCCCGCCATTATTGCGTCCGCGCGAACGGTTCTTGTTCTGTTGGTTTGGTCTCATCTCGTCGCTTCAAAGCTCTTTGTTGAGGACACCAGCCGTCACGAACGGTATGGCGTCAATGTCCGGCGATTGCGCCGGAGCATGTGCCGCTAGCGGCTCATCGTGATTGAGCATCCATAAAGCTGCGTAATTTAGCTACAGTCCCCGCCTGCCATATCGCTCCACAAAAGTGGATCGAAACCGAACTGCCGAACCGTGGCAGCGTCGCCGATTGCCGGGTGACCGTCTCCTCGGTACGTCTTGCGTACCCCAGACAGCACAATCAACTTAACTGCTTCGCCCTTCTATTCCAAGAAAAAAATGCCAGCATTGCTGTCCATCCCCAAGAGATCGTTATCGCGTGGCACGGACGACACGCTCGGTTCCCGCCAGATCCGGTAGGCGTTCGATGGCGGCAAACCCAGCCTTTTCGAACAATCCCGCCACCGCGTCCGCCTGGCCTGCGCCGTGCTCGACCGCGATCGCCCCTCTGGACGTGAGCCAATCGAGAGCACCAAGGGCGATAACGCGGTACGGAGCGAGCCCGTCTTCGCCGCCATCAAGCGCCAGAAGCGGATCGAACAGCCTGACTTCCGGCGCCAGACCCTCGATGTCGCCGGCGGGAATATAGGGCGGGTTTGACACGATCATGTCGAACCGCATGCCCTCATCGAGCGGCGCGAACCAGGCACCTTGCCGAAAATCGGTCCGGTCCCGAACGCCGAGGGCGGCAGCATTGGCCCCGGCTTGCGCCAGCGCCTCGGCGCTGAGATCGGTCGCAACCGCGCGCGCCCGTGGCAAATGATACAAAAGCGAAAGTGCGATGCAGCCGCTGCCCGTGCCGAGGTCGAGGATAAGCGGCGCCTCATGCGCCCCAAGGGCCTCGATGCCTGCATCCACCAGAAGTTCGGTTTCCGGCCGCGGTACCAAGGTGGTGGCACCGAGGGCGAATTCAAGACCGTAAAATTCTTTTCTGCCGAGAATGCGCGCCACCGGCTCTCCCGCCAGCCGGCGATCGAGCAAAGCTGCGTAGGCGGACGCAGTATCCGAGGCCATGACCTCATTTTCAGAAAGGCTCAGCGCCAGCGCATCACAGCCAAGGACATGCTGGGCAAGAAGCTTTGCATCGCGCGACGCACTGTCGATGCCGCCAGCCGCGAGCCTGTCCCGTCCCGAACGCCAGGCTCGTCCGATCGTCGGCATCAGAAATCGTCCATCATGGGCAGCCGGCTTTGCCGCACCTCTTCAGATCGGAAACACGATCGGCTATCGTGGCGCGTTCCCGCAGTGTTGGAGGAGGCAAAACCATGCCATCGCAATCGGCTCATGCTCCCGTACCTCATTGGCCTACCAAGGTGCTTTGGGGCGGCCTTGTCCTGCTCCTGCTGACGCCGCTTTTGGCCATGCAGGTCACCGACGAGGTGAAATGGGACGTGGCGGATTTCGCCGTTTTCGCCACCATGCTGGCCGCACTGGGTCTGGGGGTGGAGGCCGCTTTGCGCGCCGATATGCGCCGGGCATTCAAGGCGATGGCGGTCTTTGCCGTCGTGGCGGTCTTTCTGCTCGTCTGGGCCCAATTGGCGGTCGGGATCATTCCTGCCTGAACCGGCCCGATCAGGCATCTTCATCCAGGGCGGCGAGCTGTGTCGCCTGGAAATCGGTGGTGAGCGCATCGATCATCTCGTCCAGCGCCTCCCCGAGCATCATCTTGTCGAGCTTGTAGAGCGTGAGATTGATGCGGTGGTCGGTCACGCGGCCCTGCGGGAAATTATAGGTGCGGATGCGTCCGGACCGGTCGCCTGTCCCCACCTGTTCGCGCCGTGCATCGGAACGCTCGCTCGCCTGCTTTTCCCGCTCCATCTCGAACAGCTTGGCCTTGAGCGTCTTCATGACGATGGCGCGGTTCTGGTGCTGGCTCTTTTCCGCCGAGACGATGACGATGCCTGACGGGATGTGGGTCAGCCGCACCGCCGAATCCGTCTTGTTGACGTGCTGCCCGCCCGCGCCGGACGCGCGCATGGTGTCGATCCGGATGATCCTCGTTGCGGATCTCGATGTCGATATCCTCGACTTCCGGCAGAACCGCGACGGTCGCCGCCGAGGTATGGATGCGCCCCGAAGCCTCGGTTTCCGGCACGCGCTGCACGCGGTGCATGCCGCTCTCGAATTTCAGCTGCGCATAAACGCCCTTGCCGGAGATGTTGGCGATGACTTCCTTGTAGCCCGCCAACATCGCCTTCGCTCTCGGAGACCAAGGTGACCTTCCAGCCCTGCAGTTCGGCATAGCGCTGCATACATGCGGAACAGATCGCCGGCAAACAGCGCCGCCTCGTCGCCGCCCGTGCCGGCGCGGATTTCGAGGATGACCGAGCGCTCGTCGGCCGCATCCTTGGGCAGCAGCAGGATGCGGATGTCCTCGACCAGCTTTTCGATCCGCTCGTCAGCTCCTCGACCTCGAGCTTCGGCCATTTCCCGGAGCTCCGCATCCCTGGACGTGAACAGCGTCGCGCGCATCCTCGCGATCCTTGACCGCCTTGCGGTAGTCGCGGATCGGCCCGACCACCGGCTGCAGTTCGGAATATTCCTTGGAAAGCCGGACAAACTCATCGGGCTCGAGACCAGCCGTCATCTGGTCTTCGAGCATGACGAAACGCTGTTCCAGAGCGTCGAGCTTTTCCTGCGGCAATTGCGCCATAGCGACGAGATCTTCGCCGATCGAAATATATTAGGGGTTTCTAGATAGGTAGATTCTGGCGTTCTGCCAATTCCGTAAGCAGCGCGCGGATGGAGATGCTCTCCGCGCCCTCGCTGAGCGCGGCGGCGACGGCCGTGCGGATCGGGGCGAGATCGAGCGCCAGGATCATCTCCTTGATCGGGCCGATGGAGGACGGCGCCCATGGACAGCCGCGTCATGCCGATCGACATCAGCGCCAGCGCCTCGATCGGCCGGCCGGCCAGTTCGCCGCACATGGTCACCGGCACGTCGTGCCGCTCGGCCGCCTCGACGATATGCCGGAAGGCCCGCAGCCGCGGCAGGCCGATCGGGTCGTAATTGGCGCGCAACGCGCGGATTGGCGCGGTCGGCGGCGGTCAGGAACTGCACCAGATCGTTCGAGCCGATGGAGACGAAATCGCACTCGGGCAGCAGATGGTCGAGCTCGAACAGCAGCGAGGGCACCTCGATCATGGCGCCGAGCTCGAGCTTGCGAGGGCACCGACTTCGCCCGAACGCTTCAGCCGCTCGTATTCCTTGCGCACCACGGACCGTGCCTGGCGGAATTCGAGCGCCTCGGTGACCATGGGCACGAGGATTTTGAGCGGCCGCCCATTCGCCGCCTGCAGCAGCGCGCGCACCTGGGTGCGCAACAGGCCCGGCCGGTCGAGCGCCAGCCGAGCGAGCGCCAGCCCATGGCCGGGTTTTCCTCGGCCGCCGAGCGCATATAGGGAACCACCTTGTCGCCGCCGATATCGAGCAGGCGGAAGACGATCGGGCGGTCGCCCGCCACTTCCATCGCCTGGCTATAGAGCTCGACCTGCTCGGTCAGCCGCGGCAGCTTGGAGGCGATCATGAACTGCAATTCGGTGCGGAACAGCCCAACGCCCGCCGCGCCGGTCTCGTCCAGCATCGGCAGATCGGCAACAAGCCCCGAATTGTGCAGAAGCGTGATCTCGACGCCGTCGCGGGTCAGGGTCGGCTTGTGCTTGCAGTTCCGCATAATGCGCGCGCCGCTTGGCGGACAAGCCGGACCTTGTCGACATAGGTCTGCTCGACATCGGGAGGCGGCCGCAGATGCACAGTGCCGAGCGTGCCATCGACGATGATGTCGTCGCCCGTCTCGCACATCGAGACGATGGAATCGCGCCTGCCCCACCGCCACCATGCCCGAGCGAGCGCGCGACGATGGCGACATGGGCGGTGGCCGCGCCCTCTTCGAGCACGATGGCGCGCAGCTTGCGAGCGGTCGTATTCGAGCAGTTCCGCCGGCCCCATGTTGCGGGCCACCAGAATGGCGTTGTCCGGCAGTTCCTCTGTGCCGGCAGGCCTTGCCGTCGCCGGTCAGAACGCGCAGCAGCCGGTTGGCCAGATCATCGAGATCGTGCAGCCGGTCGCGCGATATAGGGGTCGGTCTGGCGCAGCATGCGGGCGCGCGTGTCGTTCTGCACCCGCTCGACCGCGGCCTCGGCCGTAAGCCCGTTGTCGATGGCTTCGTCCAGCCGCCGCACCCAGCCGCGGTCATGGGCGAACATGCGGTAGCTTTCGAGGATTTCGCGGTGATCGGAATTGGGCTGCATGTCGCCGTGATCGAGCATGTCGTCGATCGACACGCGCATGGTTCGCGAGCGCCTCGTCGAGCCGGACCTTTTCCTCGTCGGTGTCCTCGGCGATGAAGTTGGTCACCACCACGCGCGGATCGTGCAGCACCACCTGCCCCAGCGCGATGCCTTCGGTGAAGCTCGACGCCGGTGAAGGTGCGCGGGCGCCGGAGATCGATGTCGGAGCCCGGCTTGATCAGGCTGTCGAAATCCGACGTCGACGATCATCTCGGCCAGGATCGTCGCCGTGGTCAGCATCGCCTCGGTCTCGTCCTCGCCATAGACGCGGCGCTCCGAATTCTGCACCACCAGCACGCCCAGCGTCTGCCCGGCGCGCAGCACCGGCACGCCGAGAAAGGCGTTGAACGGGTCCTCGCCCGTCTCCGGGCGATAGGCGAAGGCGGGATGCTGCGGTGGCGTCGTCAAGGCTCAGCGGCTCGGCCTCGGCCGCGATCAGGCCGACCAGGCCCTCGCCCAGCCGCAGCGTGGTCATGTGGACGGATTCGGGCTTGAGGCCGCGCGGTGGCGAACAGCTCGAGCGCGCCGTCGTCGCGCAGCACATAGAACGAGCACACATCGGCCCGCATGTTGTCGGCGATCAGATCGACGATCTTGTCGAGCCGCTCCTGCGCGCCCAGCGGCTCGGCCATTGTCTCGCGCAGCTGCCGAAGCAGCACCCGCGGACCGCCGATCAGCGTGGCCATGCTCCCCAGGCGGCGTCGCATGCCGCCCCCCTGACGGCCGCGGCTGTCCCCAACCGGTCCGGTCAGGCGTCCTTCTTGTCCAGACCGTAATACGTATGCAGCGCCCGGACCGCAAGCTCGGCATATTCCTCGTCGATCAGCACCGAGGTCTTGATCTCCGAGGTCGTGATCAACTGGATGTTGATCCCCTTGTCCGCCAGCGCCTTGAACATCGAGGAGGCGACACCGGCATGGCAGCGCATGCCCACCCCGATCACCGAAATCTTGGCGCCGCCCTTGGAGCCGGAAATCGATTCGTATTCGAACCGGTCGCTTGGCGCGCCTTCGAGCGCCTTGAGCGCCTTGTCGTATTCGCTGTCGGGCACCGTAAAGGTGATGTCGGTGGTGCGTGCCGTCTTCGGAGACGTTCTGCACGATCATGTCGACCACGATGATGCTCGTCGGCCAGCGCCCCGAACACCGCTGCGGCGACGCCCGGCTTGTCGATTACGTCGCGCAGGGTGATCTTGGCCTCGGCCTTGGCCAGCGTCACGCCGGAGACGATCTGCTTTTCCATGATTTCATCCTCATCGCAAACAAGCGTGCCCGGAACGCCGGGCGTTGCCGTCCGGGGCGACCTGCGGCGCCTCCGGATCATCGAATGTCGAGCGCACGCACAGCCGCACCTTTTGCGCCATGGCCAGTTCGACCGAGCGGATCATCAGCACCTTGGCGCCGAGCGACGCCATTTCCAGCATTTCCTCGAAAGCTGACCCGGCTCAGCCGCCGCGCCCGCGGGGCGATGCGCGGATCGGTGGTATAGACCCCGTCGACATCGGTGTAGATGTCGCACCGGTCCGCCTTGACCGCCGCCGCGACCGCCACCGCGCTGGTGTCCGACCCGCCGCGTCCCAGCGTCGTGATGCGGCCCGACTGGCGCGATGCCCTGAAACCCGGTGATCACCAGCACCATGCCCTGCGCCATGCGGTCTTCGAGCAGAGTCGGGTCGATATCGGTGATGCGGGCCGCCCCATGGGCGTCGTCGGTCTCGATCGGCACCTGCCAGCCGGCGAAACGAGCGGGCCGCAATGCCCATTTCGTCGAGAACGATCGCCATCAGCCCGGCCGTCACCTGCTCGCCCGAGGCGACCACCGCATCATATTCGCGCGCGTCGTGCAGCGGCGAGGCCTCGTTGACCCAGCCGACCAGCTCGTTGGTCTTGCCCGCCATGGCCGATACGACCACGCACACCTGGTTGCCGGCCTCCACCTCGCGCTTGACGTGGCGGGCCGCCTGGCGGATGCGCTCCACATTGGCGACCGACGTGCCGCCGAACTTCATCACTATGCGGGTCATTGACCGTTCCCGGGCGACCGCCGGATCGATCACTGGCGGTGGGCTTTGTTTTCCGGCGGTGCCATGCCACAAAGACTGGAAACGATCAACTGGTGCGGAAGAGCACGGTGAACGCAACAACGGACGAACGAGCCATCGTCGAGACCCTCAACCGCTTCGTCTTCCGCTGCCGTGAGCAAGACCCCCGCATTGCCGACGACTTCGAGGAGGATGCGTTGCTGCTCGGCTCGGAGGCAGGTGAGGTTGCGCGGGGCCGCGAGGAGATCGCCGCGCATTTCGCCACACTTTTCGAGCAACCTTTTATCATCGAATTCGCCTTCGAAAGCGTAGAGGTGGAGACGGTGGACGATCTGGGCTGGCTTTATGCCGAGGGCGCAGCCGTCTTGATCCAGCAAAGTCAGCAGCGGCGCCTGCCCTACCGGCTGACCGGCGTACTGCAGCAGGCCGATAGAGGCTGGCGCTGGAAACTGTTTCACGGCTCCGAGCCGGCGTAAGGAGTAGGATTTATGGCTGAAACGACCATCAATGACGACGAGGTCGCCCGCTTTGGCGCCATGGCCGAGCAATGGTGGGACCCCAAGGGCAAGTTCAAGCCTCTGCACAAGTTCAATCCCGTGCGCCTGAGCTATATCCGCGAACAGGTGCTGAGCCATTTCGGCAAGGACGGCACGCTGCGCCGTCCCTTTGCCGGTCTGAGCTTTCTCGACATTGGCTGCGGCGGCGGCCTGCTCTGCGAACCGATGGCGCGCCTTGGCGCGGAGGTGACGGGCGCGGACGCCTCGGGCCGCAATATCGGCGTTGCGAAACTGCATGCCGAGCAGTCCAATCTCAAGATCGACTATCTGGAGACGACCGCCGAAGCGCTCGCCGAAGCCGGCGCACAGTTCGACGTGGTCTTGAACATGGAAGTAGTCGAGCACGTCGACAACGTCCCGCTCTACCTCAAGAGCTGCGCTCAGCTGGTCAAGCCGGGCGGGCTGATGTTTCTGGCCACCATCAATCGCACGCCCAAGGCCTTCGCGCTCGCCATTGTGGGGGCGGAATATGTTCTGGGCTGGCTGCCCAGGGGCACCCACACCTATTCGAAGTTCCTCACCCCGGCGGAAATCGAGTCCGAACTCAAGACCAACGGACTTTCCATCAAGGACCGCTCGGGCGTCGTCTATTCGCCGCTCGCCGACCAGTGGAAGAAAAGCCGCGACATGGATGTGAACTACATGATCCTGGCGGAAAAACCGGCATAGGCGAGAACAGGCGGGGAGGCATAAATGCCGAGCGACAAGAAGATCGCCGTGATCACCGGCGCCGCCCAGGGAATGGGGCTGGAAACGGCAAGGGAACTGGCGAAAAAGGGCTATCTCTCCATCATCACGGCCCGTTCGGAAGACAAGGTGAAGACGGGGCTGAAAGCCGCCGGAGATGGCGACTTCGACGGTCATGTGCTCGATGTCGCTGACCAGAAATCGGTCGACCGGTTCTTCGATTGGCTGGGCCAGAAATACGGGCGCATTGATGTGCTCGTGAACAATGCCGGCATCGATACCGGCGGCTGGGAGAACGCGCTTGAAACTTCGGCCGAAAAGATCATGGAGTCGATCGACAACAATGGCCTCAGCGCCTGGCGCATGATCCAGAAGGCGCTGCCGATGATGAACGCGGCAGGCTATGGACGCATCGTCAACGTCTCCTCGGGCATGGGACAGCTCTCCGAAATGGGCACGGGGGTCGTGCCTTATCGCCTCTCCAAGACCGCAATGAACGCCATCACCCGCATCGCCTCCAACGAGGCGAGGGGCAATGTGAAGATCAATTCCGTCTGCCCCGGCTGGGTGCGCACCGCGCTTGGCGGACCGCGCGCCAACCGCAGCGTCGCAGAAGGCGCCGCCGGCATTGTCTGGGCGGCGACCCTGCCCGATAACGGACCCAATGGCGGCTTCTTCCGAGACGCCAAGCCCATAGACTGGTAGGACCTTCCAAATGCCACTTTCCCACGATCAGGACATTATCTTTCTGCGCCGCAGCATCGAGCTGGGAATGGAGGCGCGTGCGGCCGGCAATCATCCCTTCGGGGCGCTGCTGGTGGATGCCGATGGCGAGATCGTGCTCGAGGCCGGCAATGCCTACACAACCGAAAAGGGCCCGGGCCATGCCGAGACGATTTTAGCCCGGCAGGCAGCGGTGCAGTTCGAGCCCGACTATCTTGCCGGCTGCACGCTTTATTCCGCCTTTGAACCCTGCGCCATGTGCGCCGGCGCGACCTACTGGGCCGGCATCGGCGCGCTGGTCTATGGCATGACGGAAAAACGCCTGGCCGAGTTGACGGGCGACAACGAGGAAAACCTGACCATGGATCTGCCCTGCCGCATGGTCTTCGACGCCGGCCAGCGCAGAACGGAGGTCAGGGGACCCTTTGCCGAACTCGAAGAGGAAATCCTGCGCTCGCACGAAGGCTTCTGGGGGTAGAGCGCTTGAAGGAACCGAAGGTCCGCGCAATGACGTGGAGCCTTTGCGATCCCCAACGCGCCGAAAGGAAAGTCTAGACGGCGGCCAGCTGCGCCTGCCCGGTCGAATAGGTAAGTCCCGCGACCAGTTCGTGCGCCGGTAGCGGCCGCGAGAACAGATAGCCCTGCACATAGTCGCAGTCGAGCGCCTGCAGTGCATCGAGCTGGCCTTGCGTTTCAACGCCTTCCGCCACGACTTCGAATCCCAGCGCATTGGCCATTTCGATGATTGTGCGGATCAGCTGCAGGCCGGCGGGATCGGTTTCGATGTGGTCGACGAAGGATTTGTCGATCTTGATCTTGGAGAAAGGGAAGCTGCGCAGGTAATTGACCGAGGAATAGCCCGACCCGAAATCGTCGAGCGCGATCTTGATGCCGGTGGCCAAGAGCTGTTTCAGCGTCGTGGCGATCTGATCGCTGTTTTCCATGAAGACGCCCTCGGTAATCTCCACTGTCAGACGCCCCGCATCGAGACCCGACACCGCCAGCACGCTGGCGATGTCCTCCTGCATCTGCGACTGCCTGAGCTGGACGGGCGAAACATTGATGCACACGCCCACACTTTCCGGCCAGAGGGCGGCCTCCCGTGCCGCCATCTCCAGCACCCAGCGTCCGATGGGCACGATCAGCCCGCTCTCCTCGGCGATGGGAATGAATTCGTCCGGGGAGACATGCCCAAGCGCTGACGAGTGCCACCTGAGCAGCGCCTCATAGGTATTCACCACGCCCGTGCGGGCTTCGACGATGGGCTGGAACTGAAGCGAAAGCTCGCCGCAATCGATTGCGGAGCGCAATTCGTTCTCGATGTTCTGCCGCCTGACCATGGCCTCGGCCATTTCAGGCTCGAAGCCCCGGCGCTGCCCGCGTCCCGCGGCCTTGGCGGCATAAAGAGCCAGATCGGCCGAAAGCATGAGATCGGACGGCGTACCGCCGCGCGCGCCCCTGGCAAAACCCAAACAACAATCGATCTGCAGGCTGTGCGGTCCCACAGTGAAGGCGCGTGACAGATCCCGCATGGCTTCGTTGGCGACCTGATCGATGGTCACGATGGAATAGACGCCGGTCAGAAGGATGGCGAATTCGTCCCCGCCGAGCCGTGCGACGATCACCTGCGGCCCGGACAGCCTGTTGAGCCTTTCGCCCACCTGCACCAAAAGGGCGTCGCCCACGGCATGGCCAAGCGTGTCATTGACCATCTTGAAGCCATTGAGATCGAGGGTCAGCAGGGCAAGGCGTTCGGGCGCCATCTGGCCGAAGGCGATGTCGAGCAATTCCGAGAAATAGGCGCGATTGGTCAGCTCTGTCAGCTGATCGGTATGGGCCAGATGCAGCAGGCGACGCTCCGCCAGCGCCTTTTCGGTGATATCGGCCGCAACCCCGCGATAGCCGCAAAATTCACCCTTTTCATCTTTCTGCGGGCGCCCCGTCAGCGACCAGTACTTGATGCCATCGTGCGAGGGGATCGCCATGGTGACCCCTGCAATAGCCTGACGGCCGGCCATCTTTTCGAAGACCTTCTTGTTGAACCCCTCGCCGTCGAGCCCGAAAAGGCTCTTGAACGCCATGCCGGTTTTGAGGCCGCTGTCTCTGGGGGCCGCTTCCACAAAGCGTGCGGACGGCGAGATAAAGCGGTCTTGCGCATCGGTTTCCCACAACCAGTCGCTGCGCGATTCCTCGAACTCGCGCAAAAGCAGATTGATTGTCTGTTCCTGCTCGCCCGCCCGGATTTCCGAGCGCACGCTCTCCACGAATGTCTTGTGAAACAGAAGGATCAGCCGCGCCATGTAAAAGAAGTAAAGACAGATCGCCGCCGACAGGCCAATGCCGTTCCAATTGCCCAGCGACAAATAGGAGGCCAGCCCACCAAGGGTCAACATGGCGGCCATGCCAAGGCCCGCCGCCGGCACCAGCGACAGCCCGAACGCGCTGCTGCTCATCAGGCCGACCATGATCAGGCTCACGGTCATTTGCTGCACGAAATCGAGATCGGGAAAGAGTACGACAGAGAATAGGGCCCATGAGGCGCCCCTGAGGACGGCTGCGGTGCTCAGCAGATTGCGCAGCAGGACAAGCTTGTCAGTCTGGCGCGCATACACAAACGCCACGCCGCCGGTGAACAGAACGCCCAGAAAGATTGGCACGCTGACGGCGAGCAGCTTCCAGGGCACTACGCTTTCGCGCAAATTTGCCCATAAGAGCGCATAGCAAACGGAATTGGCAGCCAGCGTCAGCGGCACGACACCGCGCACCGTTGCGGTTTGCCGCCGGATTACTTCCTGGCGAACAGTCTCGTCGAGATCGGTATAACATCCGGCGAGGGGGCACCAGATCCGCCTCAGCAGGTTTTTCGCGCCGGCGATTTGCATCGCAAAGCCTTCGACCAGTCGTATCTTTCCTGATCCCTATTGGTCAAAGACTAATGCTGCATTAATCCGCGATTTTGCAATCCCTTGAGCGTTTTGGCGCGTTAAGATGCCGAAAGCTGATCAGTTGTGATCTTCGGGAAGATTTGGCAGCGGCATGAAATCTATGCCGTCCTCAATAAGATCCGCCACTTCTTCACGCGTGGCTTCTCCATATATGCCGCGCGGCTCGACTTCATGATCGTGAATCTTGCGGGCTTCGCTGGCAAAACTGTCGCCGACATAGTCGGCCTCGGCCATAACCTTGTCCCGCAAGGCTTTCATGGCGGCGCGCAGCTCTGCCTGCTGTGGATGACCGATGGAAAGCGCCACCTTTTCGCTTCCCTTTCGCGCAAGGGCCGGGGCCATCAGCGCTTTTTCCACCTTTGCGGAGGAGCAGATCGGACAGGTGACGATTCCGCGCTGGGCCTGCTCGTCATAGGCCGCCGCATTGCGGAACCACGCGTCGAACTTGTGTTCGTTTTCACAACTCAAGGAGTACTGGATCACGCCAAATGTCCCTCATACCTGCGTGAACTATACCGGATCATGGTTAACGCTTAGCGAAAATTCCCGGGCGTTCGCAAGCGCCGGCAGCCGCGCTCGTGCATCCCGCACCCGCTCGGGATCGATTTCGGCAAAGATGACGCCCGGCTTGTCGTCGTCGCATACAGCAAGAATCTCACCCCAGGGCCCCACGATCATCGAATGTCCCCAGGTGCTGCGCCCGTTCTCGTGCTGGCCGCCCTGCGCCGCCGCAATGACATAGGAGCCCGTCTCGATCGCTCGTGCCCTCAAGAGCGGCTCCCAATGCGCCTTGCCGGTCGGCACGGTGAACGCCGCCGGAATGGCCAGCACCTCGGCGCCATACGCGGCAAGAGCGTTGTAGAGCTTCGGAAAGCGCAGATCGAAGCAGATCGAAAGCCCCAGCGTAAGGCCCGCAGCGCGGGCAACGACGGCTTTGTCGCCTCCCGTATAGGTGTCGCTTTCGCGATAGGGCCGGTCATCGGGCGGATCGGCATCGAACAGGTGAATCTTGTCGTAGGTCACCGCGACCTCGCCATCCGGTCCGAACAGGACCGAGCGATTGGCGAAATGGCCGTTCTCGAGCGCCACGGCCATGGAGCCCAGGTGCAAATCGATCTGATGAGCGCGGGCCAGCTCGCGGCAATGAGCAATCGCAGGATTGTTCTCGAAGGGCTGCGCGACCGCTTCGAGTTGCGCCCTGTCGCGCGGGAACGCGACGCTCACCTCTGGCGTCAGCACATATTGGGCGCCGCCGGCCGCGGCCTCGCGCACCAGTTCCGAGATGGCATGCAGATTGTCTTCAGGCACCGTGCCCGAACGCATCTGGACTGCCGCGACGCGAACCGGTTCGTGCATCGCCACCCGCCTCAGGCCTTTTCCAGCAGCGGGTCGAGTTCTCCGCGCCGCTCCAGCGCCGCCATGTCATCATAACCGCCGACATGGGTCTCACCGATGAAGATCTGCGGCACCGTGCGCCGCCCATGCGCGCGCTCGGTCATTTTTTCGCGGAGTTCGGGGTCCATGACACTGATCTCGGTGAACGGGACACCCTTGTCCGTCAGAAGTGCCTTGGCCGCATGGCAGTAAGGGCAATATGGCGTGGTGTATATGTCGACCTTCGTCATTCATGGCTCCCGGAGCTGTTCCCTCAGCTTATATGGGCATATCTGCGCCGATCACAACGCGCGCGGCGCTGAGCACGTCGATTTGGGCAAAGCCCGCCCGTTTCAGCGCCCGCGTGAGCGATTTGATCGTCGCCCCCGTGGTGATCACGTCGTCGACCAGCACCAGCTTCCGGCCCGCCCAGCGTCCCGCTTCGCCAGGATGAACGGCAAACACCCCTTGTACGTTGCGGGCCCGCTGCTCGGCGCTGAGTCCCACCTGCTGGCGCGTTGGCTTGACGCGCCGTACCAGGAGCGGTGCCACCTCCAGTCCGGAAAGCGCCGACAGGCCCCGGCACAATTCGGTGGACTGGTTATAGCGCCGCCGGAACTGCCGGCGCCTGTGCAAGGGCACAGGTACCAGCACGGCATCGCCCGCCAACAGTTCCCGTCCCGCCGAGAACATCGCCCGAGAAAGGAAGCGCGACAGCTCCGGCCGGTCGCCATATTTGAGCCGGGAGATCAGTGCGCCGATATGATCGTCATAAACGAAAGCCGATCGGGCCCGATCGAAGGGTGGCGGATCGGCGATGGCTTCCGCAGATAGTGCGTCGGGGCCCATATCGACGGCGAAGGGCAAACCGAGCCGTGGGCAGAAGGGCGCCGTGATTGGCCGCAATCTCGTCCAGCAGGAAGCGCAAAGCGTGTCCGGCTCTCCGACCGGCTTGTCGCAGCTCAGACAGACTGGCGGATAGATGAGGTCGAATAAAAGGCCGGCGGCCCGGCTGGCAAATGCCCTGCCCCCACCCACTCTTTTGACATTGTCCTGCCCGCTCTGCATAACCCGCACTCTGGCATGCGGCGGCCCGCATGTCCTCCGGCAAATGGATGAAGCCATGATGCAAGGCCAGCCCGAACCCGGCTCCGCCCCGAAGATCTTCGATCGCGAGAGGCTCGCTGCGCGCATGACGGGAGCCTGGACGGGGACGCCCGATTTCCTCTCGGCGCTGGTGGCGGATGATCTGCGGGAAAGGCTGGCGCCGGTCAGCCGCAAATTCGACAAGGCGCTGATCATGGGCCCCGATGCCCGCGCACTACCCACTGCGGCACAGTCGTCCAGCGGGCCGATCGCGTTCGAGCGGGTCTCGACGCTGGCTGCCGCGCCGGGGTTCGAAACCGTCGATCCCGAGGCGCTGTCCCTGCCGCAGACCGGCTACGATCTCATCGTCAGCCTGCTCGATCTGCAGATCGTCAACGACGTTCCGGGTTTCCTGGCGCGCATCCGCCGTCATCTTGCCCCGGACGGATTGTTCATCGCCGCCGTCATCGGCGGTCGCAGCCTGTCAGAATTGCGGGCCGCCTGGCTGACCGCCGACGCCGAACGCTCCGGCGGCGCCTTCGCCCGCGTTGCGCCCTTCATGGACATCCGCGATGCCGGATCGCTTTTGCAGCGTACAGGCTTTGCCCTGCCGGTGACGGATATCGAGACGCACAAGGTACGCTATTCCGATCCGCTGGCGCTGATGCGCGAACTCAAGGCGCTCGGGGCCTCCAACCCCCTGGCGGAAAAACCGACGCGGCTGGCGACACCGCCTTTGATGGCAGCCGCTATCGAAGCCTATGCGGCGCTCGCGTCGGAGGAGGACGGGCGCGTGGCGGCGACGCTGGAGATCGTCTGGATGAGCGGCTGGGCGCCGCATGAAAGCCAGCAACAGCCGCTCAAGCCCGGCAGCGCCGAGGTGAGCCTTACAAAGGTATTGGGAAAGAAGACCCAGGACTAGAGCTGGCCGCTGGCCCCGCCCAGAGATCCGCCTGCCTTGCTCGAAACGGCGCCGAATAGGCTGACCAGCCCATCGCCGAAAGCCGCGATCCCAAGAAGGCAGGCCATCGCCACCAGTGAGGCGAGCAGCGCGTATTCAATGGCCGTCGCGCCCGCTTCATTGGCAAGAAAAACCTGCAGCTTGCTGCG
Organism: uncultured Alphaproteobacteria bacterium; assembly: GCA_963782875.1. GTDB lineage: Bacteria > Pseudomonadota > Alphaproteobacteria > Rhizobiales > Devosiaceae > CAWALD01. The sequence continues at coordinate 1,204,943 of CAWALD010000003.1, forward strand.
CAATTTCACCCTGTTGCCCCCACAACATCTTTCAGAGCAGATCGCATAGAGGCGCGATCAGCGGCTCGTCCGCCGGCGGCATGGGATACTCCCTGAGCTTTTGCGGCCTGACCCATTTCAGCGCGGCATGCTCGCGCGGCTCGGGCATCCCCTGCCATTTCCGGCAGACGTAAAGTGGCATCAGAAGGTGAAAATTCTGGTAACCATGACTGGCAAAGGTCAGGGGCGCCAGGCAGGCTGTTTGCGTCTCGATCCCGAGTTCTTCGCGCAAGTTCGCGAATGAGCGCATCTTCGGGAGATTCCCCCTCTTCCAGCTTGCCGCCCGGAAATTCCCACAAGCCGGCCAATTGCTTGCCTTCGGGGCGCTGCGCGATCAGCACGCGCCGGTCGGCATCGACCAGCGCACAGGCGACGACGAAAAGAATGTTCATGAGGCGGGCATCCTGCGATAGTCATAACCGCCGAGATCGGCAAAGCCGAGACTGGCGTAAAGGCCCCTTGCGGCGGCGTTGGCGGCCGAAACGTGCAGCGCCGCGGCCTCCGCTCCCGCCTCGCGGGCAACCGCCAGCGCCGCACGCATGACCCTGGTGCCGAGACCCTGGCCGCGCCATCCTTCGGCGACGATGACATTGGTGAACATGGCGAGCTTGCCGACCGTCACCGTGAGCGCGGAGGCGAGCGCCGCCCCGTCTGCGCCGCGCAGCGTCACCCCGCGCGCCGTCCGAGGCATGAGGGCGATGATGGCGGCCAGCGTCTGGCGCGTCCGCCGGTCATAGGATTGAAGCAGGCATTGCGCATCGAACCAGCGCGTATCGGCGGGCAGCACGATCTCTGCCTCGTCCGCAATGTCGAAATCGGCCGTCAGCTTCATGGCGAGGATACGGCTGGCCTCATGCGTCTCCCAGCCCTGTGCATCGAGCGTGGCCACAAGGTCAGGTCCGGCGAGCGGCGTGATGCGAAAGGTGGGACGAATGCCGGCCTCGCGCGAATATCCGCAAAACCGCGCCAGCCGCGCTTCGATGTCGTGATCGTCGGCCGGATCCTGACACTGCATGGAATTGGCGCGCTTGGTGTAGCCATTGGCGAACCGCCACACCCATTGCCCGTCCCAAACCGTTTCGAAGGCTGGCCAGGCGCTGAGGAACGCCGTCTCGATTTCGGCAATCGAAGGCAGCGCGGCCTCAGCTTCTGTAGCTGCCATTGATGTCGATATAGCCATGGGTGAGATCGCAGGTGTAGCAGGCCGCCCTGCCCTGACCGAGCCCGATGTCCACCCCGATTTCGAGATCGGTGCCCTTCATATAGGCCGAGGTCTTCGCCTCGTCGTAAGAAGGGCTGCGCTCGCCTTTTTCGGCCACCCAGAAATCGCCGAAGCGGATGGCGAGGCGGTCGCGGTCGGCGGGCTCGCCCGCCTTGCCCACGGCCATGACCACACGTCCCCAATTGGCGTCCTCGCCGGCAATCGCCGTTTTCACCAGAGGAGAATCCGCAATCGAGCGGGCGATACGGGCGGCGCTTTTGTCGCTCTCCGCCCCCTCGACCACCACTTTGACCAGCTTGGTCGCGCCCTCGCCGTCCCGGATGACCAGCATGGCGAGTTCGAACAGAACCTCTTTCAGCGCCTCTCCGAACATCGCGGCCCGCGGATCGGCGATATCTGTGATCGGGTCGATATCGACCTTGCCCGTCGCGAAGGCAAGAAGCGTGTCGGAAGTCGAGGTGTCGCTGTCGACGGTGATGGCGTTAAAGCTCGTCTGAACATGCTGGCTCAAGAGCGCCTGCAGCACGTCCGGTGCGATCGGCGCGTCGGTGAAGACATAAGAGAGCATGGTCGCCATGTCCGGCGCGATCATGCCCGATCCCTTGGCGATGCCATTGATCGTGACGGTTTCTCCGCCGATCTCGACGCTGGTGCCGTGGAGCTTGGGGTAGGTATCGGTGGTCATGATGGCCTTGGCCGCTTCCAGCCACGGCCCCTCGGTCAGCCGTCCCGCCATGTCCTTGACGGCACCCTCGAATTTTTGCGCATCGAGCGGCTCGCCGATCACCCCGGTGGAAGAAAGGAAAATCTCCTCGGTGGCGATCCCGAGGGCTTCGGCGACGATGGCGGCGGAGGTCGAGGTCGAGACCTTGCCCGCGACCCCGGTAAAGGCATTGGCATTGCCCGAATTGACCATCAGCGCCCGCGCCGATCCCTGCCCGAGATTTTGCCGGCACCAGTCGACCGGCGCCGACGGGCATTTGGAGCGCGTGAGGACCCCGGCGACCGATGGTCCCCTCGTCGAACTCCATCAGCAGCACGTCGGTGCGGTTCTTGTATTTGATCCCCGCTTCGGCGGTCGCGAAGCGCACGCCGGAAATTTCCGGCAGGGCGGGATAGGTTTCGGGGGCAAGCGGAGAAATCGCGGTGGGCATGGATGAAAAAACCGGCTGCGGTGGGAACCGCAACCGGTTTGCCTGACTGCGCGGCCGAGCGCAAGGCCCTCGGCCTGGGGGCCGGTCCTATTGGGTCGGCGCGTCCTGGCTGTCCTGCATCGCCTTGGCGAGATCAGGGTCCTTGATGTCGATCTTCACGTTCTTTTTCAGATCGCTCATCGTATCGTCGAACGCCTCGATCAGCACCTTCTGCTGCAGCTGCGGGGCGACCTGCTCGAACGGCGGGGGCGAGCTCATGCGCTTGTCCTCGACCTTGATGATGTGCCAGCCGAACTGCGATTGGACCGGATCGGAAACCTGCCCCACATCAAGGCTGAAAGCGGCCTCTTCAAACTCGGGGACCATCTGCCCCTTCTGGAAATAGCCAAGGTCGCCGCCATTCTTGCCCGAGCCGGTGTCGATCGACTTGTTGAGCGCTTCCACCTCGAACGGCGTCCCCGACTTCAGATCGGCCTCGACCTGCTTGGCTTCGTCTTCCGTCTTCACCAGGATGTGGCGCGCATGCACCTCCTCGACCGGCTTGAAGTCCTTGACCATCTTGTCATAGGCCGCCTGCACCTCGTCCTTGGTCACCTTGCTGGCGATCTTGTCGGCGAAATAGGCGCGCCTCAGGGCGCGGTCGACCAGATAGGCCTGGCGGCGCTTGAACAGGTCGGTGTCCTGCATGTTCTCCTTGCGGGCGGCCTGCGCCATGACCTTCATGTCGATGAGCACGGAGGTCAGGAAGGCGCGGCGGCCCTGCGGCGGCACATTCTGCAGATCCTGGGCCAGGTCCTCGGCGGCGAACGCCAGATCGGCTTCGGTGACCGTCTCGTCGCCAACCGTCGCGACGACGGTATTGGGATCGGGCTGGGCGGGCGCGGCCGCCTTGTCCTGAGCGGCGGGCGCCTGGTCCTGCGCCAGGGCGATGCCGCCCGTACCGGCAAGGCCGAGCGCGAGAGCGGCGGAAAGAACGAACGCACGCGCCGGGCGCACGGTTTGGGACAATCTCATTAGTACTTCTCCATTTCGGGCGCGATACCCGCGGCACGCCATGCGCGGCTGGTGTGGCATGTTTGTGTCGGCGTTGACAAGCCAGGTGCCGCTCTTACATCTGCGCTCACTTTTCAAAGCGCGGGACGCGGCGCTTTCGCCGGTCTTTGCGCGACCTCGACGTCCCGGCGCTTTATGTACCGAAAAAAGGTAATCCTGAATGGTTGTTGCTGCGATCGCGAAGGCGCATATTCGGCTCCGCCAACGACCGGCGCGTCAAGAAGTACCAGCCCCAGTGTCGACGCCATCAACGCGCTGGAGCCCGAATATCGAGAAGCTCAGCGACGACGAACTGCGGGCGCAAGACGGCCGAATTCCGCGAGCAGCTGGCAAACGGCGCCAACCTCGACGATCTGCTCGTGCCCGCCTTCGCCACCGTGCGCGAGGCGGCGAAACGCGCTGCTCGGCATGCGCCATTTCGACGTGCAGCTGGTCGGCGGCATGGTGCTCAACGAGCGCTCCATCGCCGAAATGCGCACCGGTGAAGGCAAGACCCTGGTCGCCACGCTGCCCGTCTATCTCAACGCCCTGACCGGCAAGGGCGTGCATGTCGTCACCGTCAACGACTATCTGGCCCGCCGCGACGCCGCCTGGATGGGCCAGGTCTACAAGTTCCTCGGCCTGACGCGTCGGCACCATCGTGCACGGGCTCAACGACGCCGAGCGCAAGGCAGGCCTATGCCGCCGACGTCACCTACGGCACCAACAACGAATTCGGCTTCGACTATCTGCGCGACAACATGAAATATCTCGCGCGACCAGATGGTGCAGCGCGGCCATGCCTACGCCATCGTCGACGAAGTGGACTCCATCCTCATCGACGAGGCGCGCACGCCGCTGATCATCTCCGGCCCCTCCGAGGACCGCTCCGACCTCTACCAGAAGATCGACGCCATCATCCCCATCGTCGGCGAGGGCGACTTCGAGCTCGACGAAAAGCACCGCGCTCGGCGACCTTCACCGACCAGGGCGTCGAAAAGCTCGAGGAGCGGCTGGCGCGCCGACGGCCTGCTCAAGGAGCGGCTCGCTCTACGACATCGAGAACGTCGCGCTCGTCCATCACCTCAATTCGGCGCTGCGCGCCCACAAGCTGTTCCAGCAAGCGACAAGGACTACATCGTCCGCAATGACGAAGTGGTCATCATCGACGAGTTCACCGGCCGCATGATGCCGGGCCGCCGCTATTCGGAAGGCCTGCACCAGGCGCTCGAGGCCAAGGAACACGTCAAGATCCAGCCCGAGAACCAGACGCTGGCCTCGATCACCTTCCAGAACTATTTCCGCCTCTACGACAAGCTCGCCGGCATGACCGGCACGGCCGCGACCGAGGCCGAGGAATTCGCCGACATCTACGATCTCGAAGTCGTCACCATCCCGACCAACGTGCCGGTCGCGCGCGAGGACGAGGACGACGCCATCTATCCGCACCGCGCGAGGAAAAGTTCGACGCCATCGCCGACCTGATCGATCGAGTGCCAGCGAGCGCGGCCAGCCGGTGCTGGTCGGCACCACCTCGATCGAGAAGTCCGAAATGCTGGCCGAGCTGCTGCAGCAAGAAGGGCGTCAAGGACATCAAGGTCCTCAACGCCCGCTATCACGAGCAGGAAGCCTACATCATCGCCGATGCCGGCGTGCCCGGCGCCGTCACCATCGCCACCAACATGGCCGGCCGCGGCACCGACATCCAGCTCGGCGGCAATCTCGAAATGCGCATCGAGCAGCGAAGCGCGAGGGCCTCGAAGGCGAGGAGCGCGACAGCCAAGATCGCCGAGATCAAGGCACCAGATCGCAAGCCGACAAGCAGAAGGCGATCGCCGCCGGCGGGCTGATGGTGATCGGCACCGAGCGCCACGAAAGCCGCCGCATCGACAACCAGCTGCGCGGCCGTTCCGGCCGCCAGGGCGATCCCGGGCCATTCGAAGTTCTTCCTGTCGCTTGCAGGACGATCTGATGCGCATCTTCCCGGTCGAGCGCATGGACACCATGCTCGCCAAGCTCGGGCTCGAGGAGGGCGAATCGATCACCCACCCCTGGGTGACCAAGGCCATCGAGCGCGCCCAGGGCCAAGGTCGAGGCGCGCAATTTCGACATCCGCAAGAACATCCTCAAATACGACGACGTGATGAACGATCAGCGCAAGGTGATCTTCGAGCAGCGTCTCGAACTGATGGATGACGAGAACGTCTCCGACACCATCACCGACATGCGCCACGACGTCGTCGACGACATCGTCGCCAAGCGCCATTCCCGAGCGCTCCTATCCCGAGCAGTGGCACACCGAGCAGCTGCGAAGCTGCGGCCAAGACCTATCTCAACATCGAAGTTCCGGCCAAGGCCTGGGCCGCCGAAGAAGGCATCGATCGCCGAAGCCGTGCGCGAGCGCCTGATCGAGATCGCCGACGAACCAGCATGGCCGCCAAGGCCGCGCGCTTCACGCCCCGACATCATGCGCCAGGTCGAAAAATCCGATCCTGCTGCAGTCGATCGACGGGCTGTGGCGCGAGCACCTGGTCACCCTCGATCACCTGTCCAAGGTCGATCGGCTGGCGCGGCCTCGCCCAGCGCGATCCGCTCAACGAATACAAGCAGGAAGCCTATGAGCTGTTCCAGACGCTGCTGACCAATCTGCGCGAACTGGTGACCACCCAGCTCAGCCATGTCGAGATCCAGCTGCGCCAGCCCGAGCCGCAGCCCGCCCCCGAGCCGGCGCTGGCCGGCGCGCAGGAAGTGCATATCAACCCGCAGACCGGCGAGAACGAGGTCGCGCTCGAAGAGCGTCCCGAAAACAAGGTCCTAACGGACGAACAGCTCAAAAGCGTGCGCCGCAACGACCCCTGCCCCTGCGGCTCGGGCAAGAAGTTCAAGCACTGCCACGGGGCGTATTGAGCCAATTGCCATCGGCAATCGTATGAACCCGGGCTCGGTCCGGGTTTTTCTCCGCCCGCGCCAGCAACGCATGGTCACCAAAAAGGCCGGTTGAACAAAATCGGATGCGCCATGGCGGCCGATTGCTACTGCTTGCGGCGGATCGAGCCTTCCAATTTCGTTGCAGCGGCGACAGTGTTCGAGATGGTGCCATATTTTCGGACGTTGGTGTGCAGCAACTCAAGGCGCCGCTCGTCCTCTTCGGTATCGACAATGATCTCGTAATCGATCTGCACAATCTTGGGAGGGGCGTCCTGCCGCGTGGCGTGCAGATTGATTTCGACCCCACGCAGGGAGAAATGGATCATTGGCATGACCCGCTCAATGCCCTTGATCATGCAGGCTGCCACGGCAGCGAGGAACAATTCGGCAGGATTGAACGCATCGGAGCGGCCTGCGACGTCGGTATCAAGGACGATCTCGGCGTCCTTCGTCGTCGCCAGGCTGCCATGGGCGTCGCTGCGCCGGGCGGTGACACGATACTCAAGCAAGCACATTCTCCCTGAGATCGGCGGTGGCTGAACCGATATCCAGAGTAATGGATGTTGGCAGGGCGTGCAAAAGGGTCAGCAAGGCATCACCTCTCGAACTTGCACGCATTGCCGCCTCGCATGCGTGCGGTTCCTGTCTTCAGGCTGCAATGCAGCATGTGGGGTTCGATTGCGCACGCAGCGCTGGCAGAGAACCGCCGTTTTTTCTTCACCCCGCCTGCAACGCGCATTGACCCATCGGCGTTGTCGGCAGGCGCCACTCGGCGTTGTGGGGGCCTCGCCAGTGACTTACCAGCAGATCGTGCTCTTCTCCCTGTTCGGCCTCGTGCTCGCCGGGCTGATCTGGGGCCGCTTTCGTTATGATCTGGTGGCATTCGCGGCGCTCATCGCCGGCGTCCTGCTGGGCGTGGTGCCCGCCGAGAACGCCTTTGCCGGCTTCGGCAACACCGCAACCGTGGTTGTCGCCCTGGTGCTGGTTCTGACGGCGGGCCTCTCGCGGTCCGGTGCGGTCGACATGATCGCGCGCAAGATCATCAATGGCGGGCGCGGTTTGCGCGTTCATATCGGCATCATGGGCGCGGTCGGCGCCGCCTTTTCCGCCTTCATGAACAATGTCGCGGCCCTTTCCCTGCTCATGCCGGTCGAACTGCATGCGGCGCGGCGGGCCGGTCGCCCCGCCGGCCGCTCTCTGATGCCGCTGAGCTTTGCCACCATTCTCGGCGGCCTCGTCACCCTGATCGGCACCCCGCCCAATATCGTCGTCTCCGGCTATAGGCGCTCGATCACCGGGCAGGGGTTTTCGATGTTCGATTTCACCCCCGTCGGCGCCGCCTGTGCGGTGCTGGGGGTCGGCTTCATCGCGCTCATCGGTTGGCGGCTGATCCCGCCGAGCAAGGACACCGACAGCACCACGCCCATGACCGTGGAGGACTACGTCACCGAAATGATCGTGACGGCGAAATCCAGGGCCATCGGCCAGCTGGTGCGCGACCTCGATCCTATTGTCGAGGAGCAGGATTGCGTGGTGCTGGGCCTGGTGCGCAAGAACACCATGCTGCCCGGCCGCGCCCGCCGCGAAACGGTGGTCGAGGGCGACATGCTGGTCGTTCAGGGCTCGCCCGACGGGTTGAACGGATTGGCGGGCGCGTTGGCGCTGAATTTTCAGGGCAAGGCCGGCGAGATCGCGGCGCTGAGTTCGGAGATGGCTCTCGCCGAAGCGGTCATCACCTCCGCCAGCAAGCTGGTCGGCCGCAGCTCCAATGACGCCCAGATCCAGCGGGGCCACGGGCTGTCGCTGCTCGGCATTTCCCGCAATGGCAGGATGATCAAGGAGCGCATCCGCCGCACCGCCCTGCGCGCCGGCGACGTGCTGCTGTTGCTTGGGCCCTCCGATCGCATAGACACCGCACTTTCCCGCATGGGCTGTCTGCCGCTGGCGGGAAACCTGGCTGTGGTGCGCCATGAAAAGGCGTTGCTGACGCTGGCGATTTTTGCAGCGGCCGTCATTGCCTCGGCCCTTGGAGTGGTCGATCTGCCGATCGCCTTCGGAGTGGCCGCCATCGCCTTCGTGCTGCTCGACATCCTGCCCGTGCGCGAACTCTACGATTCCATCGAGTGGCCGGTGATCGTCTTGTTGGGTGCGCTCATCCCGCTTGGCACCGCGCTGGATGATACGGGCGGAACCGCGCTCATCGCCGGCAGCATCGCCGGGCTGACCAGTTTCCTGCCCGCCTGGGTGGCGCTGACGGTGATCCTCGTCATCACCATGACCCTGTCGGATGTGCTCAACAATACGGCGACCGCCGTTGTCGCCGCCCCCATCGCCTACCAGCTTGCCCATGTGCTCGGCGTCAATCCCGATGCCTTCCTGATGGCCGTCGCCATCGGCGCCAGCTGCGCATTCCTCACCCCCATCGGACACCAGAACAACATGCTGATCCTCGGGCCCGGCGGTTATTCCTTTTCCGATTATTGGCGGCTGGGCCTGCCGCTCGAAATCCTCATCTGCGTCATCTCCATTCCGCTGCTGCTGATCGTCTTCCCGCTCTGAGTTGCCCCCAAAAGCCGTGCAACGACGCAGTAGGGTTGCGCGTTCGGTTCTGACCGGCCAGTCTCCGGCGACCCTCCGATTTGCTTCCCCCGAAGGAACCGGCCTTTGACCTACGAACAGATCGTGCTTTTCACCCTGATCGGCCTGGTGCTCATCGGCCTGCTCTGGGGGCGCTGGCGTTATGACATGGTGGCTTTTGCCGCGCTGCTGGCCGGAGTTGCGCTGGGCGCCATCCCCTATGAGGACGCCTTTGCGGGGTTCGGCCATGAGGCAACGATCATCGTGGCGCTGGTGCTGATCATTTCGGCCGGACTCGCTCGTTCGGGCGCCGTCGATCTGATCACGCGCTTTGCCATCGACCGAACGCGCGACCTCGGCACCCACATCGCGCTCTTCGGCGCGCTGGCTGCGGTCCTCTCGGGCTTCATGAACAATGTGGCGACCCTCGCCATCCTCATGCCGGTCGATGTGCAGGCCGCCCGACAGGCTGGACGGAGCCCGGCCTCCTCGCTGATGCCCCTGAGCTTTGCGACCATCCTTGGCGGCCTCGTCACCCTGATCGGCACCCCGCCCAACATTATCGTCGCCTCCTATCGCGACCGGGCGCTCGGCCATTCCTTCTCCATGTTCGATTTCGCCCCGGTCGGGGCCGCCTGCGCCATCGGTGGGCTCGCCTTCATCGCGCTGATCGGCTGGCGGCTGATCCCGGTGCGCGACACCGGTGGCAAGGAGATCGAAAGCTATCTGTCGGCCGCCGGCTTCGTTGCCGAACTGGTGGTGCCCGAAAATGCCAAGGCTGTCGGCCAGAAGGTGCGCGACCTCGACGAACCCGCGGACGAAAACGACTGCACGATCCTCGGCCTGATCCGCAAGGGGGCCCGCCTGCCCGGCCGCGCCCGCCACACCGAGATCGCCGCCGGCGACCTGCTGGTCGTGCAGGGCAGCCCGGATGCGCTGAACGCGCTTTCCGGTGTGTTGGGCCTGAAGCTGCAGGGCAAGGCCAACCAGAGCGCCGATTTGACCGCGGACATGGTGCTTTCCGAAGTCGTGGTCACCCGCGACAGCAACGCCATCGGTCGAATGGCCAACGCGCTCAACCTTTTGCGCCTCAGCACAATTTCGCTGGTGGGCCTGTCGCGCCGGGGCCGGCGCCTCAGCGAACGCATTCGCCGTACGCCTCTTGCGCCCGGAGATGTGTTGCTGCTGCTCGGCCACGAGGACACGATCAAGGACGTGGCAGCCCGCATGCGCTGGCTGCCCCTCGCCGACCGCAATCTGGCCGTGGTGCGCCACGAAAAGGCCTGGGGCTCGATTGCCCTCTTCGCAGGCGCGATCGCCGTCGGCCGCCTTCGGCCTTTTGCCTCTGCCGATCGCGCTGGGGTTCGTGGCGCTGGGGCTGGTGCTGTTCGACATCCTGCCCCTGCGCGAAGTCTATGATGCGGTGGAATGGCCGGTCATCATTCTCCTCGGCGCGATGATTCCACTCGGCACGGCACTGGAGACAAGCGGCGGCACCACCCTGATCGCGGACGGGCTGTCGACGCTCACCAGCGCATTGCCGGCCTGGGTGGCGATCGCCGTGCTGCTGGTGGTGACGATGACGCTAAGCGATGTGCTCAACAATACGGCCACGGCCGTTATCGCCGCGCCCATCGCCGTCGAACTGGCGCGCACGATGAACGCCAATCCCGACCCATTCCTCATGGCCGTGGCGGTCGGGGCAAGCTGCGCCTTCCTCACCCCCATCGGGCACAAGAACAACATGCTTATCCTGGGGCCCGGCGGCTACAGGTTCGGCGACTATTGGCGCATGGGCCTGCCGCTCGAAATCCTCGTCACCGCCATAGCCGTGCCGATGATCATGCTCGTCTGGCCGTTATAACCGGCAGACCGTTAGCGGATTGGCGGGGCCGGCTGGGGCGCGGCGACCCCGGCCGCATTTGCGGCTTCAGCCGCCGTGCCTGGCATGGGCGACATGGGCGCTGCTGGCTCGCCACCCCCGAACATATTGCCGAAAAAGCTGGTGACCGCCGCCCGTGACCGCCTCGCGCTGCTGGGCCACGGCCGCATTGACCGCCGCGGTGCGCTGCGCGACGGCCTGCGCCTCGGCCAGCTTGCGCTCCTCTTCTTTCTGGCGCTGTGCCGCCTTGTCGTCGAGATTGGCGGCAGCCAGCTTGAACGCTGCATTGTCGGAAACCTGCTTGGCCTCCACCTTCGCCATCAGTTCCGGCTGCGTGCTGCCGGACGGGCAGACGCCGGCGGGATCGAGCCCGCCCGAGCCTTGTACGTTGAAGACATATTTCTTCTCGCACACATCCCATTCCGGCGGCCGGTGCGACAGTTCGAACGCGTCATAGCCGATCTTGAGATTGCGCCAGAAATCGAGATGCGGGCTGTCCTTGTGCTTGGCCAAATTGGCCGCCGTCAAATGGAACGGATAGATCTGTACCTGGAAGGTCCGCTGCCCGCCCTTGAAGGCCTCGCGCGCCAGCGCATAGATCTCCGCGATCTGCTCATCGGTCATGGCATAGCAACCGCGCGACGAACAATCGCCGTGGATCATCAGGTTTGAACCGGTGCGGCCCCAGACCCGGTCGAACTTGTTCGGAAAGCCGGTGTTGACCGACAGATAATAGCTCGACTTCGGATTCATCAGACCCGGCGTGATGTCGTAGAAGCCCTCGGGCGACTGGCGGTCGCCTTCCTGAAACTTCGGCCCGAGGCCACCCGACCAGGCGCAGATTTCATAGGTCTTGAAAAGCTTGTATTCGCCGCTCGACGTGCGCTTCCAGACCTCGAGGTCCGACGATTCCTTGAAGATGCGCACCAGCATGGGCTGCGCCGGCGAGGAGCCGATGATCTTCAGATGGCTTTCCGCGGAGGGCGAAAGGGGCTGCGTCGCCTTGCCGGCGCCATCGACCAGATTGCACGCACCAAGCAAGCCGATGACGGCCAGACCCATGATCGTTTGGAGCACACGCTGCCACATGGCCGAATCCATAGTTTACAAAAGACCAGCAGAGCTAATCAGAAAGCGGTTACCACTTGGTAACCTTTAGCCGGCGTGCAGCGCCATTCCCATATTGGCGAACTTCTGCCGCCGCTCCTCGCGCACCTCTTCGCCCTGCCTGCCGGCATAATCGGAGAGGAACTCGGCGATCGCCTCCCCGATCGAGGTCATGACCGACCCGTGATGGCGGTGCGCGCCGCCCACCGGTTCCTCGATGACGCCATCGATGATGCCGAAATGCAGAAGGTCGGACGCGATGATCTTCATATTGTTGGCCGCATCCTGCGCCCGCGCCGCATCGCGCCAAAGGATCGAGGCCGCGCCTTCCGGCGAGATCACCGAATAGATTGCGTGCTCCAGCATCAGCACCCGGTTGGCCGTGGCGATCGCGATGGCGCCGCCCGAGCCGCCCTCGCCGATGATGATGGCAAGGTTCGGCACTTTCAGTTCGAGGCATTTGTCGGTGCAGCGCGCAATGGCCTCGGCCTGTCCGCGTTCTTCCGCCCCGATGCCGGGATACGCCCCCGACGTATCGACGAAGGAAATGACAGGGAGCTCGAACCGGTCGGCCATCTCCATGATGCGGGTCGCCTTGCGGTAGCCTTCGGGCCGGGCGGAGCCGAAATTGTGCTTGATGCGCGTTTCCGTGCTCGAGCCCTTTTCCGTGCCCATCACAGCGACAGGCTGGCCGCGGAACCGCCCGAAGCCGGCCAGCAGGGCGGCATCCTCGGCAAATTTCCGGTCACCTGAAAGCGGCTGGAATTCGGTGATCAGCTCGCGCACATAGTCGGAGAAATGCGGGCGCTGCGGATGACGGGCGACCTGGGTTTTCTGCCAGGGCGTCAGCTTGCGGTAGATGTCGCTGAGCGCTTCCTCGGCGCGGGTCTGCAGCCGGTTGACTTCCTCGTCAATTTTGACCGAGCCGTCGGTCGTCGCCAGGGATTTCAGTTCCTGAATTTGGCCCTGAAGTTCGGCCACCGACTTTTCGAAATCGAGATAGGACTGCATGCCACCCGCTCTTCAAGATTTTTGCGCCATATTATCGGGCGGCAGGTACGGCGTCAAAGTGGCGCGAAAATGGCCAGAAGTCTTTGGGGAAAAGACTTTATTCGGACTGCGCCAGCGGGTGCGCGCTCTCGACCAGCGTACGCAGGCGTTCGTCGAGCACGTGGGTGTAGATCTGCGTCGTCGAGATATCGGCATGCCCGAGCAGCGTCTGAACCACACGCAGGTCCGCGCCGCCCTGCAGCAGATGGCTGGCGAAGGCGTGCCGGAGCACATGCGGGCTGACCCGCGCCGCCCCGATTCCGGCGCGGCCCGCCAGGGCCTTGAGATCGCGCGCAAAAACCTGCCGGCTCAAATGCCCGCTGCCGCTCTCGGCGGGAAAGAGGAATTTCTGCTTTTCGATGCGGCCGAGCCAGGCCATCACAGCATCACGGCCCCGGTCGTTGAGCGGCACGATCCGTTCGCGCCCGCCCTTGCCGGTAATGGTGAGATAGGAGGCATCGCGGATAACCGCGGCGCGCGGCAGGCCAACCAGTTCGCTGACCCGCATGCCGGTGGCATAGAGCAGTTCCAAAAGCACGTAGAGCCGTTGCGCGGCGGATTTTTTGCCGTCCGCCGCTTCCTCGCCGGCTTCGGTTTCGGCCCGCGCCAGCAGCAGATCGACATCGGCAATCGAGAGAACTTTCGGCAGGCCGCGTCGTGGTTTCGGCGCCGCAACGATGCGGGTGGGATCGTCGCCCCGCAAATCCTCGCTGCAGAGGAATTTGTGAAACTGCCGGAGCGCGCTCAACCGGCGCGCCGCTGAACTTGCCGCCAGCCCCTCGGCATCGAGCCGTTCGAGATAGGCCCGCACCAGATCGCGGTCTGCCTTGAGTGGCGAGGCGCCCCTGGTGTCGAGAAAATCGGCGTAGTCGGTCAAGTCGCGGCGGTAGGCTTCCAGCGTGTTCTTCGCCGCTCCGCGCTCTGCGCTCATCATTTCCAGAAAGGCGCCGATCAGATGACCCTCGCGCGCCAAGATCTAGTTCCCGAACAGATCGCGCGCCGGAATACGGACCGTCACGTCCTTGTCCTGCGGATGCACGAAGATGGTAAGGGCGATCATCCCCCCGAAGACCAGCGCAGCGAGAAAGGCGATGACCACAAGAAGGCGAATGAGACTAGGCATGGCGATCCTCCGTTCCCCTTCTGCCGGAATTGACTGAGGCGATCAAGTTGACCCCCCACTCAAGACCGCCAACCGCTGAATTTTGGTTAAGATGCCGCCGCTTGTGCCATCATTGCTGCGCTTGGGCCCATGCCAATTGCTTGACATGAGCCCGCCGGGCCGCTTCAACCGCCCGACCGAACTGGGGAGATTGCCTCCGTGCCGCGCGCTCAGGCCGCCATTACCGGGCCCATTATCGCCGAACTGCTCGACCTGCTGGGCGAGCGGCCGATTGCGCTCGTGGGCATGATGGGAGCCGGCAAGACAACGGTCGGCCGCAGGCTCGCCAGCCGCCTGCATCGCCATTTCGTCGATAGCGACGCCGAGATCGAAAAGGCCGCCGGCATGTCGATCACCGACATTTTTGCAAGCCATGGCGAGGCCGATTTCCGCGCCGGAGAGACCCGCGTCATTGCCCGCGTCCTCAAGGAACAGGGCCTTGTGCTCGGCACTGGCGGCGGTGCTTTCATCAATCCGGAAACCCGGGCGCTGATCAAGGCGGAGGCGGTAACGGTGTGGTTGAAGGCGGATTTCGAACTGTTGTTCGCGCGCGTTTCGCGCAAATCCAACCGGCCCCTGCTGCAGACGGAAAATCCGCGCGAGACGCTGAAAAAACTGATCGAGGACCGCTCGCCCGTTTATGCGGAGGCGGACGTGACCGTCATCTCGCGCGACGTGCCCCATGACCGCGTGGCGGCAGAGACCATCGAGGCGCTGACCGAATATCTGAAAGGCGAAAACAACAAGGCCGCAAATGTCCGCTAACACCACGCACACCGTTCACGTTCCCCTGGGCGACCGGGCCTATGACATCCTGATCGGCCCCGATCTTCTCGACCGGGCGGGCGCGCTTCTGGCGGAAAAGTTTGCCGGCGCCCGCTTCGGCATTGTCACTGACGAGCATGTGGCGAAGGCGCAGCTGCCGCGGCTGACGGCGTCGCTGGACGCGCAAGGGCTGCAGCACACCGAGATCATGGTGCCGGCTGGGGAAAGCACCAAGCGCTTCGAAATCCTCAATGACGTCGTCGAAGGCATTCTGGCGGCGCGTCTTGAGCGCAACGATCTGGTCATCGCCCTCGGCGGCGGTGTCATCGGCGATCTCGCCGGCTTTGCGGCGGCGATAGCCCGGCGCGGCATGGGCTTCGTGCAGATACCGACTTCACTTCTGGCGCAGGTGGATTCCTCGGTCGGCGGCAAGACCGGCATCAACTCCCCGCACGGCAAGAATTTGATCGGCGCCTTTCACCAGCCGCGCCTGGTGCTGGCCGATCTTGAAACGCTCGACACCCTGCCCGAGCGCGAATTCCGCGCCGGCTATGCAGAAGTCGTCAAATACGGCCTGATCGACGACGAGGACTATTTCTTCTGGCTCGAAGCCAACCGCCCCGAAATCTTCGGCGGCGGGCCGGCCCGCGCCGAGGCGATTGCCCGCGCCTGCGCCGCAAAGGCGCGCGTGGTGGTGGCCGACGAGACGGAGAAGGGCGTGCGGGCCCTGCTCAATCTCGGCCACACCTTCGGCCATGCGCTGGAAAAGGTCACCGGCTTTTCCCAAAGGCTGATCCATGGCGAGGGCGTTGCCATCGGCATGTGCCTGGCGCACCGCTTTTCGGTAAAACTTGGGCTGGCCCCCTCGCAGGACGCGGTCCGCGTCGAGCGCCATTTGCAATCGGCAGGCCTGCCCACCACATTGGCTGACATCCCCGGCGACCTGGCCTCGACCGATGAACTGATGCAGGCAATCGCGCAGGACAAGAAAGTGCAGCGGGGCGAATTGACCTTCATTCTGACCCGCGGCATCGGCAAGGCCTTCATTGAAAAAAAGGTCGAGCCCTCGGCTGTCAGGACGTTTCTCGAAGAGGCCCGTGCAAGATGAGCACTGAAATCTGGCTGACAATCGCCGGCATCGTTGTGCTGCTGGTGCTCTCCGGCTTTTTCTCAGGCTCCGAGACGGCCCTGACCGCCGCCTCACGCGCCCGCGTGCATCAGCTGGCGCGCAAAGGGTCGCGCCGCGCCGAGGCGGTGGCCGAGCTCTCCGGCGACAAGGAAAAACTGATCGGCTCGCTGCTGCTCGGCAACAACCTCGTCAATATTTTGGCCTCCTCGCTGGCGACCAGCGTCTTGATTGCCCTGTTCGGCGCCAATGGCGTGGTCTACGCGACCATCGTCATGACCCTTGCCGTGGTCATCTTTTCCGAGGTGCTGCCCAAGACGTGGGCCATCAATACGCCCGATGAATTCGCCCTTGGCGTCGCGCCGCTGATCAAGCCCTTCATCACCATTTTCGCCCCCGTCACGGCGGTGGTGCAGGTGATCGTGCGCATGGTCCTGCGCCTCTTCGGCATCAAGACCGACGAAAGCCGCTCCGGCTTCGGCTATGAGGAAATCCGCGGCACGCTCGATTATCTTCACTCCGAGGGCGAGGTCTTCAAGGGCGACCGTGACATGCTCGGCGGCATTCTCGATCTGAAAGATCTGGAGGTGTCCGACATCATGGTGCACCGCACCCGCATGCTCGCGCTCGACAGCGACAAGACCTCGGAGCAACTGGTCAACGAGGTGCTCGAGAGCCCATATACCCGCATGCCGCTTTACCAGGGCGATACCGACAACATCATCGGCGTGGTGCACGCCAAGGATGTGCTGCGCGCCCTGATCAAGGTCGAGGGCGACATCGCCAAGGTCAATGTCCTCAAGATCGCGTCAAAGCCCTGGTTCGTGCCCGACACCACGCCGCTGCAATCCCAGCTCAACGCCTTTCTGAAGGGCAAGAGCCATTTCGCCCTGGTGATCGATGAATATGGCGAGGTGCAAGGGCTGATCACGCTCGAGGATATCCTGGAAGAAATCGTCGGCGACATCTCGGACGAGCATGACGAGGTCATGCAGGGCATTACCAAGCAGACCGACGGCTCCTATATCGTCGACGGACAATTGCCGATACGCGACATCAATCGCGCGCTCGACTGGGAATTGCCGGATGAAGAGGCGACCACCATTGCCGGCCTCGTCATCCATGAGGCGAAATCCATTCCCGAGCAGGGCCAGCAATTCACCTTTCACGGACTGCGGTTCCGCGTGCTGCGCAAATCGGACAATCGCCTGACCCGGCTCAGGATCACCCCGACCAGCCCGCCACCGGAGCGCAAGCCGGCGGGGACGCAACCGGCGCCGGGCGGCGAAGCTTAACGCTGAAGGTCAGTCTTAGCGCCGCATCCGGACCTTGGGTTCGACCGGACCTTCGGGCGGCACCACTTCGATGGCGAGGGCATGCACGCCCGCCTTTAATTCGTCATCAAGTGTTTCCATCACCTGTCGGTGTTGCGCGAGCCGCGGCAAGCCGTCAAAATGCCGGGTCGCGATTCTGACCCGGAAATGGGTCTCGCCACCCTCGCGCCATCCGGCGTGGCCATGGTGGCGTTCGGATTCATCGATGACTTCGAGAAACGCGGGATCAAACCGCGCGTTGAGCTTGTCTGTGATCTTGTCGCGTACGGACATGCGTGAAACCTAACTGGAAAAGGCCTGAGGGCGTTCAGGGGCACTTAAGATCAATGAGTTCCGATTCCAAGATATTCGACAGCATCCGGGTCAAATCGCGCCGTCGCGAACCGCGCCAGCCAGACATTCCGGTATGCGACTGGGAGGGGTGCGACCGCCCGGCCCCCTACAAGGCGCCCAAGGCCAACCGCGCCAATGGCGAGTTTCATCATTTCTGCCTCGAGCACGTCCGCCACTACAACCAGACCTTCAACTATTTCGCCGATCTCGACAGCGACAAGATCGACGACATCCTCAAGCGGGCCGCCCAGACCGGCGAGCGCCCCACCTGGGGCACAAGTTCCAACCCTCAGGGAAAAGGCAATCCGCGCCCGCGCCAGAAGGCGGGACCCGATTTCACCCGGCGGCGTTTTTCCGACCCGCACAACCTCTTCGCCCGCGTCGCCCGCAACCAGGGCCGCAATCCGATCAAGGAGCGCGAGCGCCGCTATATCGAGGCGGACAAACGGGCGCTGGAAACGCTCGGCCTTGACGGTTCGCCCAACAAGGACCAGATCAAGGCGGCCTACAAGACGCTGGTGAAAAAGCACCACCCCGACGCCAATGGCGGGGACCGCGGTTCCGAAGACCGGCTACGCGCCATCATCGCCGCCTATACCCATCTCAAGCAGAAGGGCTTTGTCTGAGCCGATCTGTCCTCTAGGCCCTCAAAACTTAAGCTGCTATAGACGCCGCGGGCTTTCATTCGACCGCAAGACAAAGACCCTCGCAAAGGGACCGAAATGACCGAATTCACCAATCTGCCGGACAAGGACTTCAACGTCCGCGACACCTTCGGCATCGACAGCGACATGGTGGTCAAGGGCTTCTCCGAGGCCGACCCGCACGTGCCCCCGATCGACCCCGATTACCTGTTCGACAGGACGACCACGCTCGCCATCCTCGCCGGTTTCGCCTACAACCGCCGCGTCATGGTGCAGGGCTATCACGGCACCGGCAAATCGACCCATATCGAGCAGGTGGCCGCGCGGCTGAACTGGCCGCTGGTGCGCGTCAATCTCGACAGCCATGTCAGCCGCATCGACCTCGTCGGCAAGGACGCCATCGTCCTCAAGGAGGGCAAGCAGGTCACCGAATTCCGCGACGGCATCCTGCCCTGGGCCGTACAGAACAATATCGCGCTCGTTTTCGACGAATACGATGCCGGCCGGCCGGACGTCATGTTCGTCATCCAGCGCGTGCTCGAGGTCGCGGGGCGGTTGACCCTGCTCGACCAGAACCGCGTCATCACCCCGCACCCGGCCTTCCGGCTGTTCGCGACGACCAACACCATCGGTCTCGGCGACACATCGGGGCTCTATCACGGCACCCAGCAGATCAATCAGGGCCAGATGGACCGCTGGTCGATCGTGACCACGCTCAACTATCTGCCGCATGACGCGGAGGTTGGCATCGTTCTGGCCAAGGCCAAGACCTACCAGAACGACAAGGGCAAGAAGACCGTCAACAACATGGTGCGGCTGGCGGATCTGACGCGTTCGGCCTTCATCAATGGCGATCTGTCGACGGTCATGAGCCCGCGTACGGTGATCACCTGGGCCGAGAATGCGGAAATCTTCGGCGATCTCGGCTTTGCCTTCCGGCTGACCTTTTTGAACAAATGCGACGAGCTCGAACGTCCGGTGGTGGCCGAGTTCTACCAGCGCGTGTTCGGCGAGGATTTGCCGGAATCGGCGGCCAATCTGGCGATCAGCGCCTGAGGATGAACTCTCTTGGCGCAGAACATCTACGACAACGCGCAGTTCTATGCGGGCTATAGCCAGATTCTGCGTTCCCGCGAGGGCTTGAACGGCGCACCGGAATGGCCGCGGCTGATGTCCATGCTGCCGTCCTTGAAAGGGACGCGCGTGCTCGACCTCGGCTGCGGATTCGGGGCCTTCGATCGCTGGGCGCTCGACAATGGCGCCGAACGGGTTACCGCCGTCGACCTCTCCGCCAACATGCTCAACCAGGCCCGCGCCCGCAGTCAGGGTTATGCCATTCGCTACGAGCAGGCTGATCTGGAGACCTATAGCCCCGAGGCTGGACAGTACGATCTCGTCTACAGCACTCTGGCAATGCACTATCTGTCGGATTTCAGCGGGATGTGCGCCCGCATCCGCGCCTGCCTCGTCGAGGGGGGCAGTTTCGTCTTTTCCATGGAGCATCCGCTGTTTGCCGCGCGCGCCAATCCCGAATGGACCGAAGATGCCGAGGGCAATCGCGTCTTCCTGGTGCGCGACTATTTGACTGAAGGCGAGCGCGTGAGCGACTGGATTACCAGCGGCATCGTCAAATACCACCGCACGATCTCGACCGTCATCAACGTGTTGCGGGCCAATGGCCTGGATGTTTATGACATCGACGAGTGGGGGCCGTCGACCGCCGATCTGGCCGCGCATCCCGAATGGGCCGACGACGCGCGCCGCCCCATGTTCCTACTCGTCGCAGCCCGCACCGCCCAATCGTCTGCACCCAAACAGAGCAGAAACTGATATCGCAATGGCACAACAGCCGCGCAACAAAGCCAACAAGCCCGACACAACGCAGCCTTTCAAGGCGGCGGTGGGGGCGACCGTGCGCGCGGTGGCGGCCCGCCATGACCTCGAAGTCGCCTTCACCTCCGACCGGCCCATCCTGACGACCGACAAGGCGCGTCTGGCCAATCTGCCGCGCCTGCCGACCGCCCGCGATATCGCCATCGCCCGCGGCCAGGGCGACGCCATGGCCATGCGCATGGCCAGCCACGATGCCGAAATGCACCGCCGCCGCTGCCCCGCCGACCCCGAAGCGCGCGCCGCCTTCGACGCGCTCGAACAGGCGCGGGTCGAGGCCTTGGCTGCGAGCGCATGCCCGGCATGCGCGGAAACCTGTCCGAAATGCTCGAAGACCGGCTGTTCCGCGCCAACTATGGCGCGGTCACCGAGCGCGACGATGCCCCGCTCGCCGAGGCGCTGGGCCTGATGCTGCGCGAGAAGAGCGCCGGCATGGACGTGCCGCCCTCCGGCCAGTGCCATCGTCGATCTGTGGCGCGGGCGAAATCGAGGAAAAAGGCGCCGCTTCCCTCGACGAACTGATGGCTGCAATTGACGATCAGGAAAGTTTCGCCCGCGCCGCCCGTCATCTGCTGCGCGACCTCGACCTTCTGGCGGAAGCCGACATGGACGAGGGCGAGAGCGACGAGGACTGCGAAGGCGAGGATTCCGAGCAAGAGCCCGGCGAGGACGACGAGAACACCGAACAGGGCGAAGGCGACAGCCAGGACGCCGAGGCCGAGCGCGAGGAAACGCCCGGCACCTCCGAGGAAACCGGCGAGGTCGAGGGTCAGGAAGCCGAATTCGCCGAATCCGACGAGGACGCAGACCGCCGATGCGGGCGAGGAAAGCCCCAATCCGCCGCCGCAGGCCGATGCGGACGAGTCGGCTGTCCAATATCTCGCAGTACAAGATCTTCACCACCAAGTTCGACGAGATCGTGCAGCGCGCCCGAACTTTGCCCGACCGAGGAACTCGAACAACTGCGCATCCTGCTCGACCGGCAGCTCGAAAACCTCGCCGGTGCCGTCGCGCGGCTGGCCAACAAGCTGCAGCGCCGGCTGATGGCGCAGCAGAACCGCTCCTGGGCCTTCGATCTCGAGGAAGGGCTGCTCGACACCGCACGCCTGACACGCGTGGTGACCGACCCGCTGCAGCCGCTAAGCTTCAAGGTCGAGAACGACACCGATTTCCGCGACACCGTGGTGACGCTGCTGATCGACAATTCCGGCTCGATGCGCGGCCGCCCGATCACCATTGCGGCGATCTGCGGCGATATCCTCGCCCGCACGCTGGAGCGCTGCGGCGTGAAGGTGGAGATCCTGGGCTTCACCACCCGCGCCTGGAAGGGCGGGCAAGATCGCGCGAGGCCTGGCTCGAAGCCGGCCGTCCCGCCAATCCGGGCCGGGTCAACGATGTCCGCCACATCATCTACAAGGCCGCCGACGAGCCCTGGCGGCATGCACGGCGCAATCTCGGCCTGATGATGCGCGAGGGCCTGCTCAAGGAGAACATCGACGGCGAGGCCCTGCAATGGGCCCAGAAGCGCCTGATGGGGCGGCCCGAGAACCGCCGCATCCTGATGGTGATCTCCGACGGCGCGCCGGTCGACGATTCCACCCAGTCGCGTCAATCCCGGCAATTATCTCGAAGCCCATCTGCGCCAGGTCATCGAGGACATCGAACTGCGCTCCTCCATCCAGCTCATCGCCATCGGCATCGGCCACGACGTCACCCGCTATTACCGGCGCGCCGTGACCCTGCTCGACGCCGAGGAACTGGCGGGCGCCATCACCGACCAGCTGGCGGCGCTGTTCGACGAGGAACCCCCCTCCGAAAGCCGCAGGATGCGTCGCTGATGCGATTTGCCCGCCGCCTTGCCATGGCCGGGGGGCTGGCGCTTGCGCTTGCGCAGCCGGTCCTCGCCAGCGAAGCCATCGTCGAGTCAGCGCCAAATCGAGACCTTCAAGGGCGCGGCGATCGGTGAAGCGGTCGATGGGCTGATCTGGCGCGGCGGACTGGTGATGACCAGCGCCAATCCCGATTTCGGCGGTCTGTCCAGCCTCGCCCAAACCGGCCCCGATGGCCAGTTTGCCATGGTGTCCGATGTCGGCAATTTCGTTTCCGGCCAGATGCTGCATGACGAACAGGGCCGTCCGCTCAGCCTTGTCGGCGTCGAGATCACGCCCATCCGCAATTCCAAGGGCGACGAACTCCCCCGCGCCTTCGCCAAGGACGCCGAGGCGCTCGACACCATTATTCGCGACGGCAAGCCCGCCGCCGTGCGCGTCGGGCTTCGAGAACCTGACCCGCGTGGCCGATTTCGCCCTCGAAGCGGGCCGGCCGGCCGGTGCGGCGCGTGAAATCACCATTCCCGACTGGCTGACGCGCATGCGGACCAATCGCTCGCTGGAATCGGTCTGCATCGCGCCGCCGGCTTCCCCCGTCGCGGGGTCGACCCTGCTGATTGCCGAGGCGGCCGTAGGGCCGAACGGGCAATTGCGCGGCCATCTGCTGGGCAACAAGGATCGCGGCGACGTCTTCATGGTCAAAAAGGACGGCGTCGACCCCACCGATTGCGCCTTTCTGCCCAATGGCGACCTGCTGGTGCTCGAGCGCGGCACCGGGCTCCTAAGCTTCGTGATGGAGGTGCGCCGTGTGCCCGCCGATCAGGTCAAGCCTGGCGCGCTGATGGACGGACCGGTAATCCTTTCCGCCTCGGGCGGCGAGATCGACAACATGGAAGGCATCGCAGCCTATCCCGGCCCCGATGGTGACCTCCGCGTCGCCATCATTTCGGACGACAATTTCAACGACTGGGAGCGAAATCTCTGGCTGGAATTCTCCCTGCCATCGGACTAGGCTCGGGGCTTCTCCCCTGACGCCCCCCTCCGCAAGGACCTGCCATGAACATCGACCTTTTGAAGCGCCTGTGCGAGACGCCCGGCGTGCCGGCCCACGAACATCGTGTCCGCGAGCTGATCGAACGTGAAGTCGAAGGCCTTTTCGATGACGTGCGCACGGACGCCATGGGGTCGCTGCATTGCGTGCTGCGGGCAAAGACGGGCGGCGACACTCCGAAAAAGCTCATGTATCTGTGCCACATGGACGAGATCGGCTTTCTCGTCACCCATATCGACGAGAAGGGCTACATCTATGTGGATTCCGTCGGTGGCTTCGACCGGCGCAACCTCTTCTCCCGCCGCGTGCTGGTTTGCACCGACAATGGCGACTACAAGGGCGTGATGAACCCCGGCGGCAAGCCCATTCACATCCTGCCGCCCGAGGACGCCAAGAAGATCCCGGAACTCTCAGGCTTCTTCATCGACATTGGCCTGGGCGAGAAGACCAAGGATCTCGTGCAGATCGGCGATTTCGTCGTCATGGACGAACCGCTTTTCGAAATGGGCGACAAGATCGTCTCCAAGGCGCTCGACAACCGCGTCGCCTGCTGGCTCGGCATCGAATCCGTGCGCAAGTTCAAGGCCGACGGCGGATCGAATGCGTTCGAGGTCCATGTCGTCTTCACCAGCCAGGAAGAGGTGGGCCTGCGCGGCGCCCGCGTTGCCGCCCATGCCGTTCTGCCCGATATTGGGGTTGGCATCGACACCTCGCTTGCCTGCGACACGCCGGGCATTCCCGCACAGGAAGCCGTGACGCGGCAGGGCGAAGGCTTCGGCCTGCACATCAAGGATTCCTCCTTCATCGCCGACCGTGGCCTCGCCCAGCAGATCGAAAAACTGGCAAGGGACAAATCCATCCCCTTCCAGCGCACTATCCTGCCGCGCGGCGGCCAGGACGGCGCCGCGGCCCAGCAGGCCGCCGCCGGTGCCAAGGCCATCGGCATCGTGGTCGGCACACGCTATATCCACACCGTCACCGAGACCGTGGACAAGCGCGACCTGCAGGCCGCCCTCGATATTCTGGCGGCTTGCCTGCAAGGCGACGCCCTGCACGTCTGATTGTTCGCAGCGGCTGCCCGGTCAAACGCGGCAACCGCAAAATCGCCAGTTCCGGCGATCGCGGAGTTGGGGTAGGATCGCCCCGCTCCGCCCCGAGGCGACGCCCCGCCGCGGATGACTTCTCTCGCATACCGACTTTTTCCCGGCCCCTTGGGGGCCGGTGGTTTTGCAATGGAGATTGATCATGCCCAATTATCATCCGACGCCTGCCGCCACCGAACGGTTCAAGAGCAAGGGCGGTCTCAACATCACCTACCGCACTTGGCGCCCCGCAATGCCGCCGCGCGCGGTGATGGTCATCGTGCCAGGGTTCAACGCCCATAGCGGCCAATATGGCTGGGTCGCCGAGAAACTTGTGGCGGACGGCTTCGCCGTTTACACGCTCGATCTGCGCGGACGCGGCCTTTCCGATGGCGAACGATACTATGTCGACAGCTTTGCCGACTATGTCGCCGACGTCGACGGCATGGTCAATTTGGCGGCGATGAGAGAGCCCGGCCTGCCGCTCTACCTGCTCGGCCACAGCGCCGGCGGCGTCGTCGCCTGCATCTACACTTTGGATCACCAGTCGAAGCTTTCGGGGCTCATCTGCGAGAGCTTCGCCCATCAGGTGCCCGCTCCCGATTTCGTCATTGCGGCCATGCAGGGCATCAGCCATCTCGCCCCACACGCCCATGTGCTCAAGCTCAAGAACGAGGACTTTTCGCGCGACAAGGAGGTGGTGGCGGCGATGAATGCCGATCCGCTCATCGCTCATGAATCCCAACCGACCCGTACCATTGCCGAACTGGCGCGCGCCGATGAGCGGTTGAAGAAGGAGTTTCCGCAGATCACCCTGCCTGTCCTGATCCTGCACGGCACGGCAGACAAGGCGACAAAGCCGAGCGGCAGCCAGTATTTCTTTGAGACCGCCGGATCGAAGGACAAGACGCTGAAGCTCTACCAGGGCCATTTCCACGACCTGCTCAACGATCTCGGCAAGGAAGAAGTGATGGGCGACATCATCTCCTGGCTCGACATGCGCGTGCCGGCCGCAAAGGCCGCCTGACGCCACACCGGGGGCGCGGCCGATCCCGCCCCGCCCCTGGTTCAGTGAACACACTCCCCGCATCCATCGCCACCGCCCGCACCAAGTCGTTGCCGGGCTTGACCCGCCACCGCGATCAAGGCCAATGAACGGATCGCCTCCTGGCCTGATGCGGAGATGTCCATGCTCACCAACATCATCTCCGCGACCGCCATGCTGGCGGTGGCCGTCGCCGCCATTGCGATCGCGCGCTGGAGACTGGGACCCGTATGGCGGGCGCTTCTTGTCGGCGCGGCGCTGTGGGTCCTGACGGTCGGGCTCAAATTCGCCTGGGCGATTCCTGTCAATCCGCCGGTCTATCACGCGCTTCACGCGGCGCTCGGACCGCTGGCGGGAGATGTCGTGGCTGCGCTCTATGTGGGGCTGCTGACCGGCGTCTTCGAATGCGGCGTGCTCTACGCGCTTGCGCGTGCCGTCCCGGCCTTGAACCGAACCTCCAGCGATCAGGCCTTGGCCCTCGGCACCGGCTTCGGCGCAATCGAGGCCCTGGTGATCGGGCTGTCCGCCCTCGCTGCGCCGTTGCTGCTGACCATTTGGCCGGATCTGCTGCCGCCGGAACAGGCCCGGCTCGTGCCGGAAATCGGTTGGGCGTCCGTCCCCATTGCGAGTGTGGAGCGGGCCCTGACGATCCTCATCCACATCTTCACCGTCTATGCCGTCGTCTATGCAGCGAAGGCCGGAGAGATGCGATGGTTCTGGCATGCCTTCTGGCTCAAGAGCGGATTGGACGCCGTCGCCGCCTGGGCCCAGTTCCGGCTCGATCTCGCTGACCCGGCGCAGGTCTGGCCGGTCGAAGCCATCATCTCCTTGTTCGCGGCAGCATCCGTCTATGGCACCATGAGACTGCGCAAGCGCTGGCAGGAACGCCTCTAGAGCCAGTCCGGCACGCTGTCGCGCCCGATGAGATCCTCGAGCGTCTGGCGCGGCCGGATGACATGGTAGCGGTCGCCATCGACCAGCACTTCCGGCACCAGCGCGCGGGAATTATAGGTCGAGGCCATGACCGCGCCATAGGCGCCTGCCGTCATCACCGCCAGAAGATCGCCTTCCGCCAGTTCGGGCATCAGCCGGTCGAGGGCGATATAGTCACCGCTCTCGCACACCGGCCCCACGATGTCCGCAACGATCTCACCGCGCTGCTGGAGCACAACCGGCAGCACGTCGTGATGGGCTTCATAGAGCGTGGGGCGCAAAAGATCGTTCATGCCGGCATCGACGATCACAAAGCTCTTGCCGGTCTGCTTGATATATTCGACGCGGGTGAGGAGCACCCCGGCATTTCCCGTGATCATGCGCCCCGGCTCGATGATCAGACCGCAGTCGAGCGGTTCAAGCTTTTCGCGCACCACCCCGGCATAGGCCGCGGGATCCGGAGGCGGGACATTGTCGCGGTGATAGGGGATGCCGAGTCCCCCTCCCACATCGACATGAGCGATGGTATGGCCCGCTGCCCTGAGATCGGTGACCAACTCCGCCATGAGCTGGAAGGCGTTGGCGAACGGTGTCAGATCGGTGATCTGGCTGCCGATATGCATGTCGACGCCACGCGCCTCGAGATAATCGAGCGCCGCGATGCGGTCATAGACCGCGCGGGCGCGTGCATAAGGAATGCCGAATTTGTTGTCGGACTTGCCGGTGGAGATCTTGGCATGGGTGCCGGCATCAACGTCCGGATTGACCCGGACGGAAACGGGCGCGACCACGCCCATCGCCTCGGCCACGGCGTTCAGCCGCTCGAGCTCGGGTTCGCTTTCGAGATTGAAGCAGTGGATCCCCAGCTCCAGCCCGCGCCGCATCTCGGCGACAGTCTTGGCGACACCGGAAAAAACGATTTTTTCGGGCGGAATACCGGCGGCGATGGCGCGCTCCAGTTCGCCCAGCGACACCACATCCGCTCCCGCGCCTTCGCTCGCCAGAAGCCTGAGAACGGCCTGATTGGAATTGGCCTTCATCGCATAGGCGATAAGGGCGTTTGATCCGGCAAAGGCCTCGTTGAGCACCCGCATATGCCGCCGCAAGGTCGCCGCCGAATAGACGTAAGCGGGCGTGCCGACCGCCTCGGCCAGTTCGGTAAGGCTGACATCTTCGGCGTAAAGACTATCGCCGCGATATTGGAAGTGATGAACCATTGGGATGCCCGGGTTAACGTCTCGTGGGTCGTCTGGATGTGCCGGCGGTCAGCCTCCGAGCCGGTCTTTCCAGGCCTCGACCTGTTTCCGCACATTGTCCGGCGAGGTGCCACCGAAACTGGTGCGGCTGGCGACCGATTTCTCCACGCTCAGCACCCGGAAAACCCGGCTGTCGATGCGCTCGTCAATGCTCTTGAAGTCCTCGATGGTGAGCGCGTCGAGCCCGCAGCTTCTTCTCCTCCGCCAGCGCCACGACCTTGCCCGGTGATGTGGTGGGCGTCCCGAAATGGCACATTCGCTTCGCGCACCAGCCAGTCGGCGAGATCGGTGGCGGTCGAGAACCCGGCCCCGGCGGCCGCCTGCATCGCCTCGCGGTTGACGCTGAGATCGCCGACCATGCCGGTCATCGCCGCAAGCGACAGCGACAGGGAATCGAGGGCGTCGAAGGCAACTTCCTTGTCTTCCTGCATGTCCTTGGAATAGGCGAGCGGCAGGCCCTTCATCACCACCAGCAGCGAGGTCAGCGCGCCGAGAATGCGCCCGATCTTGGCGCGGATCAGCTCGGCGGCATCCGGGTTGCGCTTTTGCGGCATGATCGAGGAGCCGGTCGAGAACTTGTCGGACAGCTTGCACGAAGCGGAACTGTGCCGACGACCAGATCACGAGCTCCTCGGCGAAGCGCGACAGGTGCACGGCGCAGATCGCCGCCGGCGGACAAGGTTTCGAGGATGAAATCGCGGTCCGAGACGGCATCGAGCGAATTGGCCATGGGCCGGTCGAAGCCGAGTGCCTTCGCCGTCATCTCGCGGTCGATCGGAAAGGACGTGCCGGCCAGCGCCGCCGCCCCCAAGCGGGCTTTCGTTCATGCGGGCGCGGGCATCGGAAAGACGTCCCGCGTCGCGGTCGAACATTTCGACATAGGCTAGAAGATGATGTCCGAACGTCACCGGCTGGGCCGATTGCAGATGGGTGAAGCCGGGCATGACGGTGTCGGCTTCCTCTTCGGCCCGGGCGACCAGCCCCTTTTGCAGCGCCCGAAGCTGGCCGATCAGCATGTCGACGGCCTCGCGGACATAGAGCCGGAAATCGGTCGCGACCTGGTCATTGCGCGAGCGGGCCGTGTGCAGCCGTCCCGCCGGCTCGCCGATGATCTCCTTGAGCCGTGCCTCGATATTCATGTGGATGTCTTCGAGCGCGCGCGAAAAGGTGAACGTGCCTGCGTCGATTTCGCCCTTTATCTGCTCTAGACCGCCAAGGATGGCGTCCTTATCTTCTGCGCTCAGAATGCCGGCGGCTGCGAGCATTTGGGCATGCGCGGTCGAACCGGCGATGTCCTGACGGAACAGCCGCTGATCGAAGCCGATGGAAGCGTTGATCTCTTCCATGATTGCGTCGGGGCCGGTGGCAAAACGCCCGCCCCACATGCGATTGCTCATTCCGGTCCCTTGGCATGCAATGGAGATGTCATGACGCGAACCCCACAATGGCTGCAAACCCCTGTCGCAAAAAGGGTCCTGGCGGCGGGGATCGTCGGCGCGGCGCTAGGTATAGCGGCGCTCTTCTATGTTATCAATGCCGGCCCCGGCATGGGCGGCGGCTGCACGGTAGACGCCGATAGGGCCGCCGCCGTGGATGCGGCCGCGCAGGGCGAACTGGCGGGGCTGCAGGTGACCGGCTCGGGGCGCGACTATTCCGATCTGAAGTTCGAAGACGAGACGGGCGCCCAGAAGACGCTCGCCGATTTCTCCGGCACGCCGCTTCTGGTCAACTTCTGGGCGACCTGGTGCATTCCCTGCCGCCAGGAAATGCCTGCGCTCAACGCCGTGGCCGGCGCCTACGACACCAAGGGGTTCCAAGTAGTGCCGGTCAATCTCGACATCGGCGAGGACGGCATCGGCAAGGCCCGCACCTTCCTTGACGACATGGGGCTAAAGAACCTCACCCTCTACGCCGACCCGAGCTATGACGCTTTTGAAAGGCTCAAGACGTCCGGCGTCGCGCTGGGCCTGCCGGCAACGCTGATCCTCAACGAAAAGGGCTGCGAAATCGCGGTGCTGCAGGGTCCGGCCGAATGGGACAGCCCCGACGGACACGCCGTCATCAAGGCGGCGCTGGGCAACAGCAAAGCGCTATAGAGCCTCAGGCCGACTTGTCGACCCGTGTGCCCTGACCCGATGGCGGCGTGGGTTTATCGACATGCATCAGCATCTCGATTGCCTGTCGCTCCATGTCCATCGTCTTCTTCAGGACCTTGAGCTGCGCGCTCTGCCTGATGGCCGACTGCTTGGTCGCAATCATCGATGTCGCCAGATCGGTGTTCATGCGCTTGGAGCCCGCAGACGAGATAAAAGCTAGGCCGCATGCTTGCAGCCAGGCCGTAAAGGAAGCATTGCCGCCAATGGTTGAAAATCCCTTGCGCTGGCCTGCGCAATCGTCGCCCCCCTCCTAGAACCCTGTTCATCCCTTGTCCCCTACTATGTCCGCCTGCATTTTGGGGATATGAAGGGCGATCGGATGACGGTGCATTTGCGCGCGCTGACTTGGCGTATGAGGACCCTCACCCTGACGACCATCTGCACGATGGCCTGCATGGGCGCCTCCGCTGTCTATGCCTATTTCATTTTTCGCGATCTCGGGGGTGCAGTGGTGCAGCGGGCAATGATCGCCTCGCTCATCCTTCCCGTCTTTCTCGGCACCCCGACCTATTTCCTCTTGATCCGCAAGCTCAGGGCACTGGCCTTCAGAAATTTGCGCCTCAAGGCGCAGAGCGCGCGGGACGGGCTGACCCACTGCCTCAACCAGACCGCCTTCCGCCGTCAGGTCGAAAGCTTCCTGCAGATCAGCAAGGGCAAGACTGGCGTCAAGGGCGCCCTGCTGGTCATCGATGCCGACTATTTCAAGCTCATCAACGACGAACTCGGTCACGACAAGGGCGACGAGGCCCTGCGCCTGATTGCGGACAGCGTCCGCTCCATGGTGCGGCGCGGGGATTTCGTCGGCCGCATCGGCGGCGAGGAATTCGCTGTTTTCCTGCGCGATGCCGATCTCAAGAGTGCCCAGCGCGTTGCCGAGCGCATCCGGGAATCCGTTGATCTGTCCGAATTCGTCGTCGACGGCACCGCCCATCGCCTGTCTGTCAGCGTCGGGGCGGTCGCTTTCGAGGATTCGGTGACCTTCCCCATGCTGTTCCGCAATGCAGACGAGTTGCTCTATGCCGCAAAATCGGGCGGCCGCAATCGCGTGGAAGTTGGGCAATTGCGGCCGGTGGAGGCAACCGCGGCCTGAACCCCGGCCGACCTCCGAGTGTACGAGATCGGGCGCTCTTAAATGTCTGTAGAAGGTCGCGGGAGGCCTAGACCTGCCCGAGCTTGCCATCCTTCAGGGACTTTGTGAGCGGTGCCGGCCGCTCGACATCGGAAGTGATCTTCACCGCCTGGCCGCTGTCCGAGGACGTTCCGAACGCTTCCATGACTTCAAGAACATGCAGCGCCAGATCGCCATTTGCCCGGTGCGGCCGGTTCTCGCGGATGGCGGCCGCCATGTCGGCGAGGCCGATGGAGCGATAATTGCCGTCGGCATAGGGCAAGGAATTGTCGAGCTTTTCCCATTCGCCGCCCTTTTTCATCAGTTCGACATCGCCGCCAAACCGGTTGGGATCGGGCACGATCAGCGAACCTTCCGTACCGTAGAGCTCGATCGGCACATGCTTATGGCCGGCCACATCGAAGCTCATCGAGACCTGCACGATGGCGCCGTTGCGGAAGACCAGCGTGCCCGCCGCGTGGGTCGGCACATGGACATCGATGGTCTCGCCGAAACGTTCCTTGGCGGTAATGGTGCGGGTCTTGTGCGGCATGCTCACGGCGCCCAGAACCTTGTCCACCGGCCCCAGCAGATTGACGAGATCGGTGATGTAATAGGGTCCCATGTCAAGGATCGGGCCGCCGCCGATGTCGTAATAAAAGGCCGGATTGGGGTGCCAGCGCTCATGGCCGGGGCACATGAAATAGGCCGTACCGCCCACCGGTGTGCCGATGGCACCGGAGTCGACAACCTCGCGTGATTTCTGATGTCCGCCGCCCAAAAACGTGTCGGGCGCCGAACCCACCCGCAGCCCCTTGGCGCGTCCGGCCTCGATCAGCTTGCGCCCCTCGCTGAGCGCAATGCCCAGCGGCTTTTCCGAATAGACATGCTTGCCGGATTCGATGGCCCTCAGGCCCACCTCCACATGCGCCCGAGGAATGGTGAGGTTGAGCACGATCTCGACCTCCGGGTCGGCGAATAGCGCGTCGACGCTGACCGCCTTGAGCCCGAATTCATCGGCCCGCGCCTTGGCGGCATCGGGATTGATATCGGCCACCGCCTTGATGTCGAGAATGGGAAAATCCCTGGCCGCCTTGAGATAGGCCGCAGAGATATTGCCGAGCCCGATAATGCCAATGCCCACGGGTTTGGTCATGACGCCGTTTCCTCCACCTTGATCTTGCGCGTGTTGGGGAGAACCGGCCGGCCTCCCTCAGGCGTGTTTTGCGCGCAAAGCTGCGCTCGGAGCCGAAGCAAACGCAAGCCCTTTCCTGTCTTCCACGACAGAGATTTGTGTTACGTGCCTCAGAGCCCTGCCATCAGCATGTATTTGAGATTGGTGAACTCGTCCATACCGTGCCGCGAGCCCTCGCGCCCCACACCGGAGGCCTTGACCCCGCCAAAGGGCGCGACTTCCGTCGACAACATGCCCGAATTGATGGCGACCATGCCGTATTCCAGCGCCTCGGCGACGCGCCACACGCGTCCGAGGTCACGCGCATAGAAATAGGCAGCGAGCCCGAACTCGGTGGCGTTCGCCATGTCGATGACATCCTGCTCGGTGTCGAATTTGAAGAGAGGCGCCAAAGGCCCGAACGTCTCCTCGCGCGCCACCACCATCTGTTGGGTCACGTCACGCAGAACGGTCGGCTCGAAGAAGGTGCCGCCGAGCTTGTGGCGGTGGCCGCCTTCACTCACCTTCGCGCCCTTTGAGACCGCATCTGCAATATGCTCTTCCACCTTCTTGACCGCGGCTTCGGTGATCAGCGGCCCCTGCTCCACGCCCTCTTCCAGCCCGTTGCCGGTTTTGAGATTGTGCACCGCCTCCGCCATCTTGTCCGCGAAGGCGTCATAGATGCCGGACTGCACATAGATGCGGTTGGCGCAAACGCAAGTCTGTCCGGCATTGCGGAATTTCGACGCCATGGCGCCCTTGACCGCTTCGTCGAGATCGGCGTCATCGAAGACAATGAAGGGCGCATTGCCGCCCAGTTCCAGCCCCAGCTTCTTCACCGTCCCGGCCGCCTGCGCCATCAGGATTTTCCCGACCGCCGTCGAGCCGGTGAAGGTCAGCGTGCGAACATCGAAACTGTCGCAGAAGGCCTTGCCGATTTCCTTCGAATTGCCGGTGATGACGTTGAGCACGCCCGCCGGCAGCCCCGCCTCCACGCCGAGCGCAGCCAGAGCAAAAGCGGTGAGCGGCGTCTCCAGCGCTGGCTTGACCACCGCCGTGCAACCCGCGGCAAGCGCCGGCCCGATCTTGCGGGTGATCATGGCCGCCGGGAAATTCCACGGCGTGATTGCAGCGACCACCCCGACCGGCTGGCGGATGACCACGATACGCCCATCCTTGATGTGCGCCGGGATGGTTTCGCCGTAAACGCGCTTGGCCTCTTCGGCGTAGAACTCGATGAAGGAGGCCGCATAGGCGATTTCGCCCTTGGCTTCAGCCAGGGGCTTGCCCTGCTCCAGGGTCAGGATGCGCCCGAGCGTGTCATGGTTTTCCATCATCAGATCGAACCAGCGCCTCAAAATGTTGGCGCGCTCCTTGGCCAGAAGACCCGACCAGGCGGGAAAGGCACTTTTGGCTGCGGCAATCGCCGCGTTGGCCTCGTTTGCACCGCCGTCGGGGACCTTGGCGATGACTTCGCCTGTCGCCGGATTGCGCACCTCCAGCGTGCCCTCGCCGATCCATTTCCCGTCGACAAGGCATTGCGCGATCGGGCTGGCGGCGGAAAGGGCGGGAGCGGCGGAGCTGTGGGCGGTCATTTGGATCCTCGCGGCAAGGTCGGCAGGTATCGGATGGGCCTGCGTCAGATTTGTGCCGATGTTAGCGGCATCGGCCTATGGCCGAAACCATGCTCTGGCGGAAACGATCCGACATGCGCCTCAGTTCAGCCAGCCGCCATCGATGATGTGGATCTGTCCGGTCGTGTAGGTGGCGCCGGCAAGATAGACGGCAAGATCGGCGATTTCTTCCGGTGCGCCGATGCGTCCGATGGGCTGGCGGGCGATGAACGCCTTGCGCGCACCCTCATAGTCGCCCGTCGCCTCCCAGCGCTGCTTGAGCGAGGGGCTGTCCACCGTACCGGGGCAGATCGCGTTGCAGCGAATGCCCTGCGTCACGTAATCGGCGGCGACGGATTTGGTCAGTCCGATCACCGCGGCCTTGCTGGTGCCATAGGCGCAGCGATTGATCACGCCCTTGGGGCTACCCGCCACCGAAGACATGTTGATGATGCATCCGTCACGGCGTTCCAGCATGCGCGGCAGGAAGGCCCTGATCGTGCGCACCTGCGCCTTGACGTTGAGATCAAGGGCAAATTCGAGCTCGTCGTCCGTCATCTCCAGAACCGTGCCGTTGTGCACGACGCCTGCGCAATTGAACAGCACGTCGAGATCGCCGATCTCTGAGGCGGCTGCCGCGACAGCGTCCTTGGAGAGCACGTCCAGCTTCCTCGTCTCGATGCCCTTCATGCCATCGAGCTTCGCCAGCAGATCCTGGTTGATGTCCGTCGCGATCACCTGCGCGCCCGCCTCGGCGAAGGCCAGCGCGCTGGCACGGCCGATACCCTGCGCCGCTGCGGTGATCAAAACCTTCTTGCCGCCAATATCACTCACGCGTCTTACTCCTCCCTCGACCTGCCCGATGGCGATCCATCGGAGCCCCCTGTCAAATCACGCATTTGCCGATCTGCAAAGCCCCGCCCCGCACATGCTGGCCCTGAAGCCGCATCGCGACAAGTCCATAGTTGCACTGTGAAATTCATGCCGGGCATCCGTCCCCCAAGATTCTTGGTGCATTGAAGCGCCGACAAAGGTAGAATTCATTAACCAATTGGCCATGTTCTGAGACTGTGGGCGGTCTGTGACGATGTGGGGCACGGGGTATCATCGACTGCGACTGACCTGGGGGCGCGCGACCGCGCATGCCCTCCTGTCTGCGTTCCTGCTCCTGCTGGCGGGGAGCCTGGCACTTGCTGCCGATCCTTTGCCCGAGCCGCAGGGCCCAGTCATTCTGGTCGTCACCGGAAACATTTCGGTCAAAAATTCCGATAAGGGCGCCGAATTCGACCGCGACATGTTGTACGCGCTCGGCCCGACCGAAATCCGTACCACCACCACCTGGACCGATGGCGTGCAGGTCTTCGAAGGCGTGCTTGCGCGCAAGGTCTTCGAGCGGGTGGGAGCTCAGGGCACGACCGTCATGGCGACCGCGCTCAACGACTATACGGCGCCCATCCCCATGGAAGACTTCCAGAACTACGACGTGCTTCTGGCCATGAAGATGAATGGCGAGGAGATGAAGGTCAGCGACAAGGGCCCGATCTGGATCGTCTATCCGCGCGATGACCAGCCCGTGCTGCAGGATACCCTCTACAACGAGCGCTGGGTCTGGCAGCTGAAGGGACTGGGGGTCGAATGAACCTCAGGCCGTGGATGTCGCGTCGCTTTTTCGCCGCCGCGCTAGCCCTTATTGTGTTGTTCACTCTGCTGCTCGCGGCGGTGGTGCGCCTTGCCGTAAACGAAAGCCGGCTGAGCGGCGACCTCACCGAAGGTGTGGTGTGGTTCTCCAGCCAGGCGCAATATGAAGCCATGCGCATGGCCGATGCGTCCATGAGCTTCCGCACGGGAAAACTCTCGCCCGACGAGCTCAAGCTCCGCTTCGACATCATGGACAGCCGCGTGCACCTGTTCGAAGAAGGTCAGGGGCGCCGGCAGATTGACGCCCTTGGGTTCGGCCCGCAGATCGACCAGTTGCGGCTCAAGCTCGACAATGGCCGGGCGATGTTGCCGGTATTGCGGCCAGATGACACCGCTGCGATCGACTCTCTGCATGATCTGGCGATTTTTACGGCCCAGACCATGCGCGATCTCGCCAATACCGGCATGCTCGATGCGCGCGAACGCGCAATCGAGCGGCGCGACGAGCGGCGGCGCATTCTGTTGGAAGTGCTGGGTTTCTTGTCGGCAACAGTGGCCGCGGGCGTGATGGTGGGTATCATCCTTGTGCGCGACCACAGGATCATGACCCGCGCCGAAGCCGCACTCGAACGAGAGCGGCAGGTCTCAAGGCTGCACCGGGCCTTCATCTCGGTTGTGTCGCACCAGTTCCGAACGCCGCTCTCCATCATCGACGCCAGCGCACAACGCATGATCCGGCGCGGGACGGCCATGACCCATGACGAAATCATCAGCCGTGCCGAAAAGATCCGCAACGCCTGCCTGCGCCTGACCCGGCTGATGGAGAGCACGCTCAATGCCGCCCGCCTCGAACAGGGCGAGATCAGCTTCAGGCCTCGCGCCTGCGACCTGCCAAAGCTGATCCGCACCATCGTTGGCAGCCAGCCTGAGGAAGACCAGGACCGCATCGATCTCTCGATACAGTCGCTCCCCATTTGGGTGACCGCCGACGAGACCCTGCTTGAACAAGCGGTGCAGAACCTTTTGTCCAACGCGCTGAAATACTCGCCCAGTGGCGAACGCGTACTGCGTGGAAGGCAGGCTGCAGGGTACCGATATCGTGATTTCCGTCACCGATGCGGGCGTCGGCATACCCTCCGACCAGATCGGCTCGATCTTCAACAGTTTCTTCCGCGCCCGTACCGCCGAGGGCATCCCCGGCACCGGCATAGGGCTGAGCTTTGTGGCCCAGATCATGAATCTGCATGGCGGCCGGGCCGATGTCGAAAGCGTGGAGGGACGGGGTTCGACCTTCTCCCTGCGCTTTCCCTTCCAAAAGCCGGCGCCCGAGGAGCCCATTGTGCCCATGGCCGCCGCTCCAGCTCACGGACTAGGACAATGACCGCCACGATTTTGTGTGTCGAGGACGAAGCCGATCTCAGAGCCGACATCTGTGAGGAGCTCGAAGCGGCGGGATACGAGGTCAACGAGGCTGGAGACGGCCTCCAGGCCCTGGCCAGCATCAAGGAAATGCGGCCCGATCTCGTCCTCTGCGACATCACCATGCCGCGCATGTCGGGCCTTCAATTGCTGACCGAACTGCGCGGTCATGTCGAGTTGGCCGACCTGCCGTTCGTTTTTCTGACCGCCCTCGCAGACCGCTCGGACATCATCGCCGGCAAGGCCGCCGGGGTGGACGATTATCTGACCAAGCCGATCGACTTCGACCTCATGCTTCTCACCATTGCGGCACGGCTCGACCAGGTCCGCCGCGTCAAGCAGGCCGCCCACCTCGCCGAACCGGACGAGAATGCGGAACCGCGCGCGGCCCTCATGGCCGCCAGGGAAGCCCTCGACCATGTGGCCGCCGGCGTCTTCCTTCTCAACGCCGGCCGCCAGGTCATCTTCCACAACAGACGGGCCGAGGAACTGCTCAAGGAGGCGGACGGGCTTACCCTTTCCCACGACAAGCTGTTGCGGGGGGAAAAGCCGCAACAGACCGCCGCCCTGCGCGAGATCATCGATGCGGCGATCGCCAATGCCACGGCAGACAAGCACACCTATGGCAACCCCGTGGGCCTCACCCGCCATTCCGGCCGGCGGTCCTTGTTTGCCATTGCCTGCCCGCTCGGCCACGGCCCGGCCGGACCGGGGGAGCCGGTTGTCGGGCTCTTCGTGACAGATCCGGAACATCGTTCGGAAGCAACGGCCGAAGCGGTGGCCCAGCTCTACCGCCTGTCGCCCGCGGAGACGCGGCTGGCCGTGGCCTTGTCCAAGGGCATGCGCATCGAGGAGATCGCCGAGACCTTCGGCATTTCCCGCAACACGGTCAGCTATACGATGAAAAACCTGTTCCGGAAGACCGAGACGGACCGCCAGGCCGACCTGATCAGCCTCTTCATCGCTAGCCCTGTGGCACTCGAAAGCGAATAGATCAGGCTTGCAGCTGCCCGGGGAGCCGGTGACGTCAGATCGCCTGCCAATAGGGCAGCGCGAGAAGCATCAGCGCGAGAACGTAAAGCCCCACAAGCGGCAAAGTCCGGTGCACGATTGCCTCCACGGCAGACAAAAAATGTGCGGCGGGCGCCGCACCAGTAGGGGAAGGGTTCGACCGGACGCTGGATTGGGGCCAAAGCAGCGCCCGGTCGTGAAGGTCATGCCGACGGCAACTGGGCCGGCGGAATGTTCTGGTTGAAGTGGAACACGTTGTGCGGATCGTATTGCCGCTTCACCAGCCGCAACCGGTTCCAGGTCGTCTTGGGATAGGCGTCCATGATGCGGTCGGGACCTTCATTGGCGATGAAGTTCACATAAACGCTGGTGTCCGGGCCGCGCATTTCGGCAAGGCAGTGACTGACCCAGCGCTCGTGCCGCGGATTCGCCTGCGGTGCATCCATGGAAAGGAAGGACACCATGACCCGGGCGTGGCGATGGGCATAGGCCGTTGCATCCGCAGACACACGAGCGGCCGCCCCGCCCAGCACCCTGATCTGGGCCATCCGCATCGGCGCGTCGCATTCCTCGAGCAGGGCCAGGATCCTGCCTGCCTGTTTCACATTCATCCCCTGCGTGAACATCGACCGGATGCAGACCGATGGCTTGGGATCGGGATCCTCCGGCAGATAAAGCGAACTTAGCGGCGCCGGTCCCACGAGGTCGACCAGCGGTTCTGCAAGGGCGCGGAACGGCGCCAGTGCCTTTCCCGCCTCATGCGCAGGCCCGGCAAAGGCCAGCATACCGACGATGACCGTCTGGCCGATGACGTGCTCGGGCACGAAGGGCAAGGGCGGCGCCGGCATGACCATGACGATGGTCGAAAGTTCTTCCGGAGCAGCCTCCGCCGCAGCGATGTAACCGGCAAGCGTCTCGGCCGTCGCGGGCAGAACCAGCGGACCGCCGGTGAATTCCGGCAGCGCATGTAGGCGGTATTTGAACCGCGTCACTACGCCGAAATTGCCGCCGCCGCCCCGCAACGCCCAGAACAGCGCCGGGTGGTTATGCTCGTCGGCGATGATGATCTCGCCGCCCGCCGTCACCAGTTCGACCGCCAGAAGCGAGTCGATGGTCAGCCCGTGCTTGCGCACCAGATAGCCGATGCCGCCGCCAAGCGTGATGCCGCCAATACCGACGGTCGAGGCATCGCCGAAGGGAATGATGACCTGATGCTTCTCGAGCGCCATCGTCACCTCGCCCGCCGTCAGTCCAGCCCCCGCCCAGACCGAGGATTTGTCGGCCGCGATCTCGAGGCTGTCGATCTCGCGCATGTCGATGACCATGCCGCCATCGCACCCGCCGAACCCGGCGACCGAATGGCCGCCGCTGCGGATCGCCACTTCCAAATCGTTCAAGCGTGCGAAACGCAGGGCTGCGGCAACGTCTTCGGCATCGAGCACACGCGCGATGATCGCGGGCTTGTGGTCCCAATTGCTGAGGCACAGGGCGCGGAACGCATCGTATTCGAGCTGTTCCGGCGTCACGATCCGCCCCTTGAAGAAGGCGCTCAGGCCGTCGATTTTATGCGCAAAGTCTTCCTTCAGGTGCGCTGGCACCCGCAAAATGTCGTCCATTTTCCGATCTCCTGAACTTGCGGCTTGCGCGGTCTCGCCACAAGGGCGCTAACGCTGCCGCAGTGGCAGGCGATTTAGGGGAAATCGGATGGCGCGGCCCTACCCGTGTGGGTAGGACGAAATTATTTTACGATTTTGCGCCGGCCAGAGGCGCCCGACAGGCGCCTCCAGATCTGGCCTCAGTCGACCTCCGAGCCGACGGCGTCCTTGCGCTCCCGCATGCGCCGGCGAATGGTCGGCCCCAGAATGATCGGCAGTACGAAGCCGAAAATGGCAATGACCCACAGGGCTATGGAGAGCGGCGAGTGCACGAGGGTGAGCCAGTCGCCATTGGAAATGGTCAGGGCCCGCCTGAGGTTTTTCTCCATGGCGCCACCGAGCAACACGCCGAGAATGACCGGCACCAGTGGCACGTCCACCTTTCTCAGAACCCAGCCCAGAACGCCGAACGCAACCATGACCAGGAGGTCGAAGCTCGATCCGGAAATGCCGTAGATGCCAACAAAGGAGACCATGGCGACCACCGGCATCAGATATTTCGGCGGCACCAGCAGCACGCGCACGAACAGCCCCACCATGGGGATGTTCATGGCCAGGAGCATCAGATTGCCGATGAAGAGCGCCGCGATCAAACCCCAGACGACATCCGGATTGTTCTGAAACAGCAGCGGCCCCGGCGTGATGTTGAGCGCCAGCAAGACCGCGAGGAGCACAGCCGTCGTCCCCGACCCCGGCACCCCCAGGGCCAGCATCGGCACCAGAGCGCCGCCGGCCGCAGCATTGTTGCCCGCTTCAGGAGCGGCGACGCCGCGCGGATCGCCATTGCCGAATGTGCCGTCCTTGTCCGACAGGCGCTTTTCGATCGAATAGGAGATGAACGAGCCGAGCGACGCGCCGGCTCCGGGCAGCACACCCGCCAGAAAGCCGAGGATCGTCGAGCGGATCATGGTCGGCGTGCAGTATTTGATGAGATCGAAGGAGGGCACAATGCGCCCGATCTCCACCCTTTCGGTGCCGTGCTCGGCGTTTTGCGCCTTGTTCTCCAGGAAGATGAAAACCTCGGAGAGCGCGAACATGCCGACGATGGCGACCAGAAAATCGATCCCGTCGTAAAGATGCACCTCGCCGAAAGTGAAGCGCGGCACGCCTGTCTGCCCGTCGACCCCGACCATGGCGATGGCAAGCCCGAGCGCGGCGGCGAAGGCCGCCTTGGCCTGGTTCTTCGAGGCGATGCCGCCAAGCGTGGCGAAGGCGAGCGTGAACAAGGCAAAATATTCGGCCGGGCCGAACAGCAGCGCCACCTTCACCAGCAGCGGCGCGAGCAGCACCAGACCGCAGGTGGCAAAGAACGCACCGACGAACGATGCGATGCCCGAGAGAGTCAGCGCCTCCCCTGCCCGCCCCTGCCGGGCCATGGGATAGCCATCGAGCGTTGTCATCAGCGCCGGTTCGTCGCCGGGGATGTTCAACAGGATGGACGAGATACGTCCGCCATACATCGCCCCGTAATAGACCGAGGTGAGAAGGATCATGGAAGGCGTCGCACCGAGCCCGAGGGTGAAGGCGAGCGGGATGAGGATGGCGACGCCGTTGGACGGGCCGAGCCCGGGGAGTGCCCCCATGACCGTGCCGAGAAAACATCCGATCAGCGCCAGAAGCAGGTTCTGCCAGGTCAGCGCGACAACGAAGCCGTCAAGAAGCGAGGAAAAGACGTCCATGGTGCGCCCCTAGAACCCGAGCGGACCGCGGGCCAGCGACAGCCCGAGGATGAGACGGAAGATGATATAGAGCCCAGCCGCCGTGCAAAGCCCGGCCAGCGCCGCGTAAAGCAGCGGCGCACCGAGCCGCCAGGCCAGATAGGCCGAAGCCAAAGCGGTCGAGATGCCGAAGCCGAGTTCCGGCAGTGACAGCGCATAGGCGACCATGACCAATGCCGCGAGGCCGATCTCAATCAGCCCGCCGGCCTTGGGCCAGATCGGGTCCTCATCGGGGCGCAGGACGAAATAAAGGCTCGCCAGCCCGAGCACCACGCCGATGATGATGGGAAAGGTCTTGGGCCCCACCGCATCCTGAATGAAGCTTTCCTGGATCAGTGTTGCCTGCCAGATAAAGATTATGGCCAGCAGGATACCGACCCCGCCGAGAACGCGGTCGCTCATTCTGTCCTCCCCAAGACGCGTAACAAGGCGTCCAGACTAGATGTTATGGGCAAGCGTGGAAAACGGAAAAATGGCGGCGCCCTTGAGCGCCGCCAGTTCAGGACATCGGCTTATTTGATGATGCCGATTTCCTTGGAAATCCCCTGGATGTCGGCGACCGACTTGGCGACGAAATCCTCGAACTCCTTGCCCTGCAGATCGAGCGGAGCGAGACCGTTTGCCGCCATGACCTGCTTCCATTCGTCGGAGGCATAGAGCGTGGCGATCTGGTCGACCCAGTAATTGTAGGCTTCGTCCGACATGCCGCCCGGGGCATAGAACCCGCGCCAATTGGCGCCGATCACGTCCACGCCCTGCTCCTTGGCAGTCGGGAATTTGTCGAATTCACCAGGCAGACGATCGGGCGCCAGCACGGCCAGAACCTTGATGTCGCCGGAATCAACGAAGCCCTTGGCTTCGGAGATATCGCCGGTAAAGGCCTGCACGGACCCGGCCAGAAGCTGGGTAACCGCCTCGCCGCCGCCGTCGAAGGCGACATATTTGATCTTGCGGACATCATCGATGCCATAGGCCTTGGCAGCCATCAGCACTTTGAGATGGTCCCAGCCGCCAACCGCCGAACCGCCGGCAATCGCCACGGAGGTCGGATCCGACTTGATCATGTCCAGCAGCTCGGGAAGCGTGCTGATATCGGAATCCTTGGCAACCGCGATCACGCCGTAATCGGCGCCGATCGACGCCAGCCAGCGCACCTGGTCCATTGTGTTGCCCGGATAGGCGCCCTGCGCCAGACGGGTCGCCGTGGCGGACGAGGCGGCAACGATCAGATTGTTGTCGTCATTGCGCTTGTTGATCACCTCGGCATAGGCGACACCGCCGCCGCCACCGGACAGATTGGTGACCTGCATGGTCTGGTTGATCAGACCTTCGTCCTGCAGGGTCTTGCCCACCTGACGGCAGGTGAAGTCCCAACCACCGCCGGGATCGGCCGGCGCGATGCATTCTGGATTGTCCGGTTCGAAGGCAATCGCACCGGAGGTGAACGCGGCGACGCCAAGCGCAGCCGCAACAAGGGTGGCGCGTGCCACCAGAGCCATTTTCATGATGTTCCTCCACATATATGAACCTGCCCGCGATTTACGCTTCGGCAGATTGATCCCACCCTAGTGCCCCAAGCTGTCATCAAGCTGTCATGTCGCACCCGGCCCAAATTCCTTGCAATGCGCGCCCGCCCGAGCCGATATTGGCGCGCGCTTCAGGGAGGGCGCGCGATATTCGCATTCTGCTTGTCGAGGACACCGAGGACGTTGCCAGTGCCATCGTCGGTCGCTTTTCGAGCCGGGGCGACGCTGTCGACCACGCCACCTCGCGCGCCGATGCCGAGGACATGCTGGCCGTGCAGACCTACGACCTCATCATTTTGGACATCAATCTGCCCGATGGCGACGGCATCGAACTGCTTGGTGCGCAGCGCCGCAACGGCCTGACAACACCTGTGGTCATGTTGACCGCCAGACTGGAGGTGGACGACCGGGTTGCCGCGCT
The DNA here is from genome assembly GCA_963782875.1 of uncultured Alphaproteobacteria bacterium. GTDB lineage: Bacteria > Pseudomonadota > Alphaproteobacteria > Rhizobiales > Devosiaceae > CAWALD01. The sequence goes on from CAWALD010000003.1 coordinate 1,247,823, forward strand.
CGACTTCGGGGCGGACGATTATCTGGTCAAGCCCTTCGACCTGCGAGAACTCGAGGCACGTGCGCGCGCCCTGATCCGGCGCACGAAAGGGGCTTCCGCCGAGACCGCGCGCATCACCTATGGCGACCTTGAGGTCGACCTGGCCGGCAAGACGCTGACGCGGGCCGGAGAGCCCGTGACGCTGACGCGGCGCGAATTCAGCCTGCTCGAAATCCTGCTCGCCAATCGCGGCCGCGTCGTCTCCAAGGAGCAGATATTCGAGCGCATGTTCTCCTTCAGCGAGGCCGAAGTCGGCCTCAACGCCATCGAGACCTATATGGGCCGGTTGCGCCGCAAGATCGAAGGCGGCGGCGTCAGCATCAAGACCCTGCGGGGCCTTGGCTACCAACTGGTGAGCGATGACTAGAGCCATGTCCCCGACCATCGGGCGGCCGCGCCGTACGCTGTCGCTGGCCACGCGCCTCTTCGGCGCCATTGGCTTCATCCTGCTGGTCGGCGGCCTGATCGTCACCTGGGCCGCCTTCGCCTATGGCCAGCAGGCGGCGCGCAATGCCTTCGACCGGTTGCTGATCGGCGCTGCCGATCAGATTTCCGCCTCCATCTCCATCGTCGACGGGCACCCGCTGGTCGACCTGCCGGTAACTGCGCTCGATCTTCTGGCGCTCGCCGAGAACGACCGCATCGTCTACCGCGTCGCCGAATTCTTCCGGCAAAACGCTGACCGGATACGAAAACGTCGCGCCGCCCGAAGATGAGGGCGACGTCGTCTTTTACGATGGAGAATTCACCGGCGAGCCCATCCGTCTGGTCGCGGTCCGGCGGCATTTTGCCGAACGCGGCTTTTCCGGCTCCGTCACCACAATGGTCGGACACACGCTTCTGGCCCGCAATGCCCTTGCCTGGGATATCGCCCGCAATGCCTGGATCGCCCTCGGCGTGGCGGGCATCGGCATGGTGCTGCTGGCGGCCTTTGCCATCCGCTCGGCCCTCTCTCCCCTTCACCGGCTGGAGCGGGAAATGCGCCGGCGCGATCCCAAGGATTTGACCCCGCTCGACATCGCCGTGCCCGCTGAACTCAGTGCCGTCATGGCTGCCATCGACGGTTTCATGCTGCGGCTGAAGCGCCAGCTCGACGCCATGCAGAACCTTATCTCGGACTCTGCTCATCAGTTGCGTACCCCCATCGCCGCCCTCCGCGCCCAGGCGGAACTCGCCGCCGAAGAGCCCGACCCCGTCCGGCGAACCGAGATCGTCCGGCGCATCCATACCCGCGCCGTCGGCCTCAGCCGGCTGACCGACCAGATGCTCAACCGGGCTTTGGTGACACATCGTGCCGATACCGCCATTCACACGCAGGTCGATCTCCGGAAGATCGCCATGGCGGCAACCGAGATGTTCGACGATGGCGACATGTTCGAAACCGGAAAGCTGCGGCTCGACGTGCCGGCAAGTCCGCTACTTGCCCAAGGCGACGCCCTGTCGCTGACCGAGGCCACAAAGAACCTCATATCCAACGCCCTCCGCCACGGAGAGGGCAACATCACGGTGACGGTCAGGCCGGAAGGCGAAGACGCGCAGATCATGGTCTGGGACCAGGGAAGCGGGCTGACAAGCGAACAAGAGCGCCACCTCGGCGAACGTTTCGCCACGGCGACGGGCACCTCTGGCGCCGGCATCGGTTTGTCGATCGCCCATGCCGTCGCCACCGCACATCACAGCAAGCTCGTCATCCGGCGCGAAAATCGCGACGCGTTCGGCATCGGACTGAGCCTGCCGCGTATCACCGAGGAGCAGACGGCATGAGCCTCCGGTATCTTCTCATGGCCATTCTCTTTGCCGCGGGCTTCTCGACCCAATCGGCATCCGCACAACAGGTCGAGGCGAAAGCAGCCTTCGGCCCCCCCGATGCCGCAACGCGGCTGACGGTGCGCGGCACGACCGACATCTCCGTCTTTGCCCCGGTGATCGAGGCATTCCTTGCCACACGTGCCGGGCTCGGCATGGACTATGAACAATGGGGATCGAACGATCTCGACGCGCTTTCCGCCAGGGACTGTGCCGGAGATGGACCGGACGCCGACCTCGTTGTTTCCTCAGCGGTCGATCTACAGGTGCGTCTTGTCAACAATGGCTGCGCGCGCCGGCACCAATCCGCCCTGACCGATGCGCTGCCGGAATCGCGCCGCTGGCGCAGCGAGATCTTCGGCATCACCGAGGAACCGGCCGTTCTCATCTACAACAAGGATCTCGTGCCGCCCGAGGAAGCGCCGACCTCGCGCTTCGACCTTATCGATCTGCTGCGGCCCGCCGATTCCCGCTATGCCGGCAAGATCGCCACCTACGACATCGAGGAATCCGGGCTCGGCTATCTGTTCGCCTTCTCCGACTCTTTGCAGGCCAACACCTTCGGGCGGCTGCTGGAAGCCTTCGGCCGCTCCGGCGCAGTCGCCACCTGCTGCTCGGCCGAGATCATCGATGCGGTGGCCGCAGGGCGTTATCTCGTGGCTTACAACGTCCTCGGCTCCTACGCCCTTGCCCGCGCCGAGACCGATCCGCGCATAGGGGTGCGCGCCCCCACCGATTACACGCTGATGCTGTCGCGGGCGGCACTCATCCCCAAGCATGCGCCGCACCCGGACATTGCCGGCGCCTTCATCGATTTCATGCTGTCCCCGGCCGGGGTTGATGTCCTGACGCGCGCCCGCCTGATCGTGCGCGTCGGATCGCCCGATGCCGGCGATCTCGACCTTCCCGGTGGCGGTCCATCGACCCTCAGGCCGATCGCCCTGTCGCCGGTCATGCTCGTAGGGCTTGACCATGACAAGCGCGCGATCTTTCTCGATCAGTGGCGCCAGAACCTGCGTCAGCGCTGAAGCAGACCTCAACCCTTATGCCGACAAAGCTTTCCGAGAAGCGTCACGCCTCGTTGCGCGCATCATAGTCGGCGGGGCGGTCGAACAAATGGGCCATTCGAGGATCGAAGCGCAAGCCGATTTCCTCGCCCAGTCCGAGCCGGCGGTCTTCAGGAAGTGCAACGATGATCTTCTCGCCATCAGCCAGGGTGACATCGACCACAGTCTCGCTGCCTAACCGCTCGGTCAGCGCCACCTTGCCATGCAGCATGCCCTCCGAGGGTGCCACCGGCTGGAGATATTGCGGTCGCACGCCCAAAATGGCGCCCCCGTTCGCGACACCGACGCGATTGGGCACTGAAATGGGCTCGAGCGCCGCGTTGCGGACCAAGGCCTCGGCCCCGTTGGTTTTTTCTACCGAGACATCGATGAAGTTCATCGACGGCGCGCCGAGAAATCCTGCGACGAAGAGGTTGGCCGGTTCGTGATAGAGCTCCATGGGAGCCCCGATCTGCATCACGGCGCCATCCTTGAGCACGACAATCTTGTCGGCCAGGGTCATGGCTTCCACCTGATCATGCGTGACATAGATCATCGTCGCCTTGAGCCGCTGATGCAGCGCCCCGATTTCCATGCGCATCGACATGCGCAAGGCCGCATCGAGATTGGAGAGCGGCTCGTCGAACAGAAAGACGGAAGGGTCGCGCACAATGGCGCGCCCTATGGCGACGCGCTGGCGCTGGCCGCCGGAAAGCTGCGAGGGACGGCGGTCGAGCAGATGTTCCATTTGCAGGATGCGCGCGGCCTCGAGCACCTTCCTTTCCTTTTCCTCCTTGGGCACGCCGTTGATCGTCAGCCCGAAAGCCACGTTGTCGCGAACCGTCATATGCGGAAAGATGGCGTAGGTCTGGAAGACCATGGCGATGCCCCGTTCCTTGGGCGGCACCTCGTTCACCACCCGACCGCCAATTTCCAGCGTGCCGGAGGTGATGTCCTCAAGCCCCGATATCATGCGCAACAGCGTCGATTTCCCACATCCCGAAGGGCCGACGAAGACGACAAACTCGCCGTCCTCGATTTCGAGATTCACGCCCTTGATGACTTCGACATTGCCGAAGGACTTGCGGACGTCTTTCAATCTGACCTCGGCCATCAGTCTGCCTCCTCGCTTTCGGACACGACCCTCAGCAGTCCATTCTCATCGACCATGACGGGCTCCGGGTCCATGACGTGGCCGATGAAGGCTCCGCCATCCGGCCGGTCGGCAAAGCCCATGATGCGAAGACCGGCATCGGTCTCGACAATCCGTGCGGCGTAACGGCGGCAGGGCAGCGCGCCGTCGAGAAATCCGGGTGCGATGCGCCACGGCCCTCGCGGACTGTCACCAATGAGATAATGCGTGCCGGTCACCGGGCCGCCCGGGGTCGCCTCGGCCTGAGCGGCGGAAAAATGCTGCGCCGCCGTGCAGAAGAGGCAATACCAGCGCCCATCGACCTCAAAGACCTGCGGGACTTCGAGCTGGCCGTAGCCACCGTGGAAAACCGGCGGCTGCAGCGTCCAACTCTCTAGATCGTCCGAAGTCGCGAAACCGATCGCGCCACCGGCATTGGGCTCCGGCTCGCTGGCGACACGCGCGGTAAAGAACATCAGCCAACCCTTGCCGTCGGGATCCCGCATCACCCAAGGGTCGCGCATGGCCCGGTCGTGCCAGAATCCAACCTGATGGTCGGCCTCATAGTCGGACGCGGTCGGACCCTTGAGATCGAGGCACAGACCATTGCCGACGCGCTGCCAGTTATGAAGATCGGTGCTCGTGGCATGTCCGATGCGCTGGTAGAGCGCGTCTTCGGCATGGCTGGTGCCCGTATAGAACAGATGCCAGAGCCCCTCGTCGTCGCGCACGACGCTGCCCGTCCAGGTGGTGTAGTCGTCCCATGCGGGTTCGGGGGCGGGGGTCAGGCTCGTGCCCAGATACTCCCAATTGACCAGATCGGTGGAGACGGCATGCCCCTGGGTGGCGTTGACGTGGCGCAATTCCGGATCGCCGAGCGATTTCGGCGCTTTCAAGAAAAAGCAGTGCCAGCGTCCGTCCTCCCTGACGTACCAGCTGTCCCATATCCACTGATCTTTGAGTGCGAGAACCATTCAGCCTTTGACCCCTTGGCTTGCGATGGAAGCGATGAAAGCGCGCTGCAGCACCAGGTAAAAGGCCAGTACGGGCACGGTGATCAGCGAGAGATAGGCCATGATCTCACCCCAGGCGGGGTTGAGCTGGAAGAAATATTGCAGCCCGACCATGACGGGCCGGTACCCCTCCTGCTGCACGACCATGAGCGGCCACAAATACTGGTTGTACATCACCAGAAATTTCAGGATCGCCGCGGTGGCGAGCACCGGGCCGGCAAGTGGCATGACCACCTTGCGGTAGATCTGCCACCAGCTGGCGCCTTCGACCCGCGCCGCCTCGATGAGTTCGTGCGGCAGATCCTTGAAATATTGGACGAAGAGAAAAATCGTCAGCCCATCGGCGATCCAGGGGATGATCTGGATCCTGTAGCTGTTGAGCCAGCCGATGGTGAAGCCGTCGAGCCCGATCCAGGGCAGGCGCGAGGAGATCAGCAGAAGCGGGATCGCGATGGTCTCGAACGGCACGATCAGCGTGGCAAGGATGATCGACAGCAGCACGCCGCGGCCCGCCCAGTTGACGAAGACGAAGGAAAAACCGGCAAGCGAGCAGATCAGCAGCGACAGCAGGACCGTGACCCCGGTCACCAGCACCGAATTGAAGATGAAAAGCCCCACCGGCGCCCGGGCGAAGGCATCCGTATAATTGTTCAGCGAGATGTCGCCGACCGGCAGGAAAGCGCGCAGCGAGCCGGTGTCTGCCAGAAGCTGGTCCGACGGCTTGAGCGAGGAAACCACCATGAACAGCAGCGGAAAGATGAAGATCACCGCGATCAGAACCAGCACAAAGTAACGGACAAACAGCCGCAGCCCGCGGTTTTCCGGTGCGAATGTTGCCGCCATCCTATGTCCTTTCGCGGGTCAGCCAGCGCTGTATCAGGCTGATGGTGAGCACGATCACGAACAGCAGCACCGAAATCGTGGAGCCGCCGGAGATGTCCTGTTTGCCATAGCCGCGCTCGACCGCCTGGAAGACCAGGGTCTGCGTGCTGTCCAACGGCCCGCCGCTTGTCATCACGTCGATCTGGGCGAACAGGGCGAAAGCCTGCATTGTGATGACGATGAGAATGAGAACGGCAGTGTTGCGAAGGCCCGGCCAGGTGACGAAGCGGAAGGTTTGCCATCGCGAAGCCCCCTCAATGGCTGACGCCTCGTAAAGCGTGGGCGATATGGTTTGCAGGCCCGATAGCCAGATAACCATGTGAAAGCCCACAGCCTGCCAGATCGACATCGCCATGATCGCAGGCAGCGCCGTCTGCGGATTTCCCAGCCAGTCTATCGGCTTGTAAAAACCGAAGCTCAGCGCCTGCAGCACATTGTTCAACAGACCGTTCTGACCGTCATAGATGAACCGCCAGAGGAGCGACACGACCACGATCGAGACGACGACGGGCATGAAATAGATGGCGCGAAAGATGTTGATGCCGCGCAGCTTCTGGTTGATCAGCAGGGCGAGGCACAGAGCCAGCCCGGCCTGCACCGGCGCCACGACGATCACGAAAAGGAATGTATTGACCAGGGCCTTCATGAAGACGACGTCGCGGGCCAGCACATAGGTGCGGTTGTCACCGTTCTGCCAGGAAAACCATTCCTGCATGCCTTGAAGGTTGGGATAGTCGGGATTGTTGCGGGTAAAGCCGCGCAGCCGCGGATAGCTCATCGCACCATTGGCATCGCGCGCAATCGCGCCCGATGCATCGCGTTCCGGCTCGAGGGTGATCATCCCCACGCCCAGCAATTGATTGTAATTGGCAAGCCCGACCCATTGCGTGGGATTGGGCGAGATCAGCCGCTGGTTGGTGAAGGAGAGCGCGAACGCAAAGAAGAACGGAAGGATGATGAAGAGGGCAATCAGCCCGAAGCCCGGAGCTGCGAACGCCCAGCCCGCCGCGTTCGATCGCGTGAGTTTCGATGCCATGACGCCGTTCCTCCCAAAAGGCGGTGGCGGAGGGCGCGCACGCCCTCCGCATGACGGTTTTACTTGTAACCGTTATTGCGCTGGATGTCGGTGTCGATCTCGTCGACAGCAGCATCGAGCGTATCGGTCACATCCGCTCCATTGGCGATGTCGGTCAGGGCCTTGCGGAACACCTTGGCCTCGACGACATAGCCCGGCGTCACCGGGCGCAGCGTGCCTTGCGCCTTGGACAGATCGTAAAAGACCGCCAGCGGCGCACCCTCGGCGTAGTTCTTGGTCATCTGGGCTGCCGACGAAGTCGCCGGGATCAGGCCGATACCATCCGAGAAAGCAGCCAGGTACTTGTCCTGCAGGGCGAACTTGATGAACGCGGCTGCGCCGTCGGGATGATCAGATGTTGCGGAGACGCCGAACTGCCAGCTCGCCGCCCCGATCTTGGGACCCTTGCCGAAATCGGGCGCCGGCAGGAACACCACATCATCAAAGGCGTCCATGAAGCGTACGGCCTGCCAGTTGCCGTTCCAGGAGATGGCATATTTGCCGTCCTGGAAACCGGTATCGTGGTCCGCGGGATCCTGGCTGGGTCCGGGCGCCAGATCGCGCTCGAACAGGCTCTGCCACCATTCGCCGAAGGCGATCGCCGCATCGCCGTTCAGAACGCCCTCGGCGCTCTGGTAATCGTCGCGGTTGATCATGTCGCCGCCAAAGCTGATCAGGAAGGGCTCGAAGGCGTAAGGGTACCATTCGCCCTGATCGGACATCCCCAGGTCGAGGGGATAGTCGAAGTCGCCAGACTCCTTCAGGGTGACCAGTGCCTTGTCGAACTCGTCCTTCGTCCAGGGCTGCTCGAGCGTCGGCTTGCGGATGCCGTATTTGTCGAGATAACTCTGGCGCGTGATCATGGCCACCGCCGCGTCCCAGAGGCCGACCGAATAGAGCTTGCCATCCCAGCGGCCGATCGGACCGGGCAGGAAATCCTTGATGGCGCTCTCGTCGATCTGCAGCGGCTGCATGTATCCCGCCCAGGCCCAATTCGGCATGTTGGGACCGTCCACATCCAGAATGTCGGGCAGATTGCCGGCAAGGGCCGCAGCAACGACGCTGTCATTGTAGGCGCCCTGCGGGAAGCTCTCGAGCGAGACCTTCCAGTCGCTCTGGCTGGCGTTGAAGTCGTCGACGATCTGATTGATGATCTTGCTTTCGACTTCGTTTCCCGCGCCATGATACCACATGGTGAGATCGGTCTGAGCCAGTGCGGCGCCGCTTAAAAGGCTGAACGCTGCACCGGCGATAAGTGTCTTGATCATCCTGTCTTCCTCCCTTGGGTTTGGATGTCATCGGCCTGCGGCGCGAGCGTTCTGACGGACTCACGCCATTTCACGGCGCCGGAGATGAGCTGCGGCCCGTATTCTTCAGTCTCGTCGGCCTTTGCCCGCACCATGCTCATGAGCATTTCCGCAGCCCGCTCTCCCATCCTGCGATAGGGAAGCTCCGCCGTTGTCAGAGCGGGAAACAGGCTTTCCGAGATGAGTTGGTAATCGTCATATCCGGCCACCGAGATATCGCGCGGCACGGCAAGCCCGCGTGACCGCAACAGGCCATAGGCGGCCATGGCCATGCGGTCATTGCCACACGCAATCACGCTTGGGCGCGGCGTTGTGGCAAGCACGCCTTCAATCGCCGCACCGAAGGCGCGTTGACCGTCCGGCTGGTCCAGATCGGCGGTGTTCACGAGTGCCGGATCAAAGCCGATCCCTGCCGCCTCAAGCGCATCGCGATAGCCTTGCACGCGCAGGCCCGTGGCAACGAGATCCGCAGGCAGTCCGATATAGGCGATGCGCCGGTGCCCCGCGGCGATCAGGCGTGCGGTCAGCTGACGCTGTCCGCCGCGATCGTCGGGCAAGACGCATGGCGTCCCCGCGCGATCGTAGCAATTTGCCAGAACCAGTTGCCGTCCGGCCTGCACGGGAAGAGCGACTTCGGTATGATGATCGGCGACATAGATCATGCCCTCAACCCGATGCTCGGCGAAGGTACGCATAAGCTTGGGCACGCGATCTTCCCGGCCGCCCGTATCGGCGATGAGCAAGGTGACACCCGCCTCCGACAAGGTGGTCTGGATGCCTTGCACGATGGGCAGGTCGGGCAACCCCTTGAGCTCGCGGGTCTCGGGGTTGAGGGTGATGGCGCCAGTAATGAGTCCGACCAGTCCGGATCGGCGCGACCGCATCGCCCTGGCGGCCGACGAGGGAACGTAGCCCAGCGCATCCATGGCCGCCTCGACCCGCCTGCGCGTTTCCGCGTTCACGGGCGCGTCGGAGTTGAGGACGCGGCTTACCGTCTTGGACGAGACGCCGGCCCGGCGGGCGACGTCGTGAATTGTAGCCATGTCTCCTCCCGGATGACATCAATGTCATGTCATCGATGTCATAACCCTAGTCGCGGAGGAACACGGTTGTCAACGCAGCTCTTGGCCTGCACCCGGAAGGTCGCGCCCCGCCAGCCTGCTGCTCATTTCTGATCGATGTTGGCGTGATGCCGATATAAGGCGGCAAGTCCTGGTCAAACGGGCCGGGTCGGCGAAGTTTGCCGCTGATGGCTAAGGAACGGACTGGCCGCAAGCGCCCTGCAGCATGCCGAGAAGACTGAAGACAAAGGCGTCTTTGCCGGACCCGTTCGCGCGAATAAAGGACGCTTGCGTGGCGTACGCTTCCGCTTCCAGCAGGCCGGCGCAGGGCGCGGCTGTCATTGCGCCTGTGGCATGCTGTTGAACGTGCACCAATTCGTGCACGAGATAACTGCGGTCGACCAATTTGCTCATGTCCAGATCGTTTGCAATCAGGATCTCAAGCCGACTGGGCACATAGAGGGCGGCAAGTTCACCATCTTCGGGAAGGCCTGTCGCCCGGGCAAAAGAAGCTAGCTCTTTTTGATCGACAGCGCGCACGCAAATTGGGGGAAGAGGTCTTTTCGTTGCGCTCTCGACAAACCCTACAACGTCAATATCGGGCACGGCTGCGCATTTCGCCGTGTGGCCGACGTGTGCCGCCTCGGCTCGTTCAGGACTGAGGTGAACGAACAGACATGCCAGGCAAAGTGAAACAAGGGCACGATGACGGCCAGCTTTGTCCGCCCCCATGGACGAAGAAGCCTGCGGGCAGCGGCCTGAAGGCTGGAATTTGCAAGGCAGGATTACTCGGAATAGAGCTGGGGCGAGAGGCATGACTTTTCTCCACAAATCGATGCCCTCGGCCTAGCATTATCGAGGATCCGCGCCCGTCACCCATCCGGTGACAGACTTCGCGCAAACGCCGGCTTATTATCCCGGGCTATAGGCGGACCCCAAGCGTCGCCGGATTGTGGAGCCGCGCATCAGCCGCCATTTCGACGGAGGCAATGATATGTTCTCGTCCGAGCAGACGGCGGTTCTGGAGGTCATTCAGGCGGAGTTTCGCGCATTCTGGATGAAAGACGCCGCAGCCTTCGAAGCCTTCCACCTCAAGGAGGACGTGTCCCTCAGATGGGGGTTCTTGGCAGGCGGCGGGCCTTTTATCCGAAGGGGCTGGAAAGAAATCGGCCCGCGTTCTCTCACGCACATGCAACAATTGCCGCGGCCTGTACCTGAATTTGCTGATGCGCCGCTATCCAATCTCGTACTGCGCGTTTCGAGCGACATCGCCTGGGCCAGCTTCGAGAAAAATCATCCACCTTTGCCGGACCTCCATGGCCACGGCCCGAACGGCGTCACCCACAACCTCCGCATTTTGGAGAAGCATCATGGGAAATGGCTGATCGCGGTGAGCGCACTGCTTGACAGCGCGCTTGGAGATGACTGCGTCGTGCGGGTTGGTCGCGATGCTCTTATCCTCTGGAAAAGCCCTGCCGGGACTCAAGGGCTTCCTGCCGACGAGCACTTCATCGAAATATCGGGCCGCCTTCGCCTTCGAAAACACCGCATCAACTCCCGATTCGATAGCGTTCTCGACTGGGCGCTTTCCCAGGACGATCACTTCATGCCGCAAGCGACAGCCATCCCTTTTCATCTCGACTCGGAAACCGGAGTGCCCAGGATTGTATGGATAATCGGCGACATGGGATCCGCGTTGGTGTTTCTTGAAGACCGTCGCACGGTCGACCAGCGCGTGGCCGTTGCAAGCCAGGCCTTCGGATTTTCTCCCGCACAGAGGCGATTGGCCTTGGCCCTGGCGCAGGGCGTCGATCTTGAACGGTATGCCGCAGACAATTCGGTCAGCCCGAACACTGCACGCACACACCTGAAGCGCATGTTCGAAAAGACTTATGTCTCCAGCCAATTGGGACTCTTACGACTTCTCTTGTCATTCTCTCCGCCACGCCGATGACCGGGAACCGTTCAGCTGACAGAAAGGACCGCTTGCGAAAGGGCGGAATAGCGGCAGCGCACGCCCGGTTCTCGAGGGCACCGACACCCGCCCTGTCGAATTACCCCAAATATAGTTTATTAGGATCAACGAATATTATCTAAATTCGTCATAAAGCTTGAATCTGCCGAGTTCTATTCGGAGTTTTTTCACGAACGATGCCGATAAACGGACAAAATATGGCAACTTGACTTGGACTATCACGCCATGCCTTCCGTCCGGAAACTCGTCGAGCACCTGAAGGACCTTTTCGAGGAGGAGGACCTCAAGCGCGCTCTTTCTGATCAGCCGCCGAAAGTACCGGCGCAGCGTGCGCCGGTGCCGCCGCAGCGCGAATCGAGCAGAAAAATCCGCGATTTTGCCAGCGAGCAGGCGGACGCCGAAGGTCAGGTCCTGGCCGGCTCGGTCGAGCTCGTTGGTCTGAGCGACATCAGGCAAAGCCTGGGTGACCGCTGGTCCTTGCTTGCGGACAAGGCGGCCCGGATCGCCGAGCAGGAAATCAGGCGCCTGCTCACGGTCGACGACGTGTGCGAACGTTACGACGAAGAGACCTTCCTCATCTGCTTTGCCAACGGAGACGACGAGTCTGCACGCTCCCTTGCCAAATGCATGAGCGAGGCGATTTCCAGCCGCATTCGAGCGGAAATCCAGGAACTGTCGGAAGTCGGCGCCACGTCGTTTGTGCATCGCGTCGATGCCGAACAGATGGCAGGAGCGGTCGAGCCGTTCGATTTCCTCTGCCAATCACTCCGCCAGATCGCGGCGGAGGCTGCGCTCGAGGAGACCAATGACGCACGGCCGGCCTTTGCCATGATGCGCAAGGTGCCCGTGGTGTTCCAGCCAATGTGGCCGACGAACGGCTTCGACCCGACCATCAACCGATGCATGTTCGAATGGTCCTATGAAGCGACGCATCACGATGATGACGTTCCGGAAAAACGCGGCATGGCGGAGGCGATCGATTGTGTCCTCCTGACGCGCACGGTCGAACAGATCCATCATTCCATGCAGGCGAGAAAACCGGCAAAGCTTTTGGCTAGCGTTCACTTTTCGACGCTGGAGAGACCGAAGTCGCGCGCCGATTATTTGCGTCTGGCCAGCCTTCTTCCAGACCAGTACCGCCGCCATCTGACGCTCGAGATCCATGGAATCCCCGAGTTGTGCCGAACGCGTGCTTTCTCGCTGGTCCTCAACGCCGCTTCGCAGGTGACGGACCAGCTTGTCGCGCGGCTGCCGCGCCTGCAGCTGGCCGCGGATCCCGCCATCTACGAATTGCTCTGCGGCCTGTCGCTCGAAGCCCATCGCGCCGAGCCCACGGACCTCAGAAATCTGACCGCGTGGGCCTGCGAGTTGGAAATGCTGTCTGGCCGGATGTTCCGCACCTTTGTCAGCGGAGCCAATTCCATCGTCAAGGCCCGCGCGGCCCTCGGACAGCGCGTGACCTATATCAGCGGTCCGGCAGTCTATCCGAATATGCTGCGCCCTCACCCGTCTGCCCAGCCCCTGATCGTCGACCGACATCTGCTAGGGCTGGACCGTGCGCACGCCTGACAGCCCAGTGGCAGGGTGCCAGAAAAAATTGCAGATAAAAAAATCTTAGCTGAACTTGTGGCGAAGAGGGGATCTGCCAAGAAATTTTTTAATCGCAGCAGCATGAAACGTAGGAAGAACGGACGTCGGCTTCTATGCGCATTCCATTAGCCAAGTCCGAGCAGCTCATTCACCACCGGCACCAGCCCGAACCCAATCGCCCGGGTCTGTTCAGCATCAAGATGCACACCGTCGATCGGCGAGGCAGTCGCAACTGTCGCGGCGTCGAAGAAGGCGCAGCCAAACGCATCGGCAACCTCGCGATAGGCTGTTGCCAAGCGGCGCGATTCCTCTACGTCCCGATCGCCACGCGGCGCCTCGCCCCCCTCACGAAGCCGGAACAGCGGTGGCGCAACCACCAGCACCTCCGGCTGCGGCTCCAGCCCGAACGGAAAGGTCCGGGCGACCTCGACCAGCCTATTCATCCCTTGTGCCGCACCGAATGCACTGCCGCAAATGTGCGGCTTCAGGTCATTGGTGCCCAGCATGATGATCACGAGGTCGAGCGGGCTATGGCTAGCCAGCAAGATCGGAAGGACCCGGGAACCGTTGCGATCGTAAGCCGCCGTGTAGTCGTCGAAGGCCGTTGTGCGGCCGCCCAGCCCTTCTTCTATGACCCGCACCAAACCCCGCAAGCCGGTCGCAAGAACATTTGGCCACCGATCTCCATGATCATGCCGGCGGCCACTGTCCGGAGCCGCACCCCATGTCAGGCTGTCGCCGAAGGCGAGGACGGTCTTTTGGGTGGCGGCCGTCATCAGGACCCTCCCCTATGCATATGCAACGCGCTCCTTATGGGATGCCTGCATGCGGGTATCATGGTTCACAAGGGCGCTGAGCAGTCGTGCTCGTACAGGCGCCATGCCCTCGCTGCTCCAGAGATTTTCTGTTTCGCCGGAGTCGTGCGCCAGGTCGAAGAGTTCGCCATAGTCGGCATCGGCGTACCAGGTGAGCTTGTAGCGCTCGCCGATGACGCTGCGGCAGATAAGGCCTTGCCAGTCGAGGATGGTTTCGCAGAGCACAGTATCGTCCGCTGTTCGACGCTTCCGGGTGAGATCGATCCCGTCCATATCGTCATCGACGGACACGCCAGCCATTGACAGGCAGGTGGGCGCAATGTCGACCAGGCTGGCCAGCGCGTCCTCGGATGCCCCAGCCGCAACACCGGGTCCCATTGCCAGCAGCGGTATCCGGGTCAAAGGCTCGTAGTGGAAGGGCCCTTTCATCCAAAGACCATGGTCTCCCAATAGCTCGCCGTGGTCGCTGGTGACGAACACGAGCGTGTTCTCGGTCAGACCGCTCGCGTCGAGCGACGCCCAGAGCCGTTGCAGTTGCTCATCGATCAGCTTGACCATGGAATAATAGTAGCTGCGGCCAAGCCGTTGGGAACTCTCGGGCACCTGCCGGTAATCGAAGCCATCGTGCTGGCCCGCCACCGGCCATCTCCGGGCAATTTCCGATCCCTTGAGGCGTCCTTCGTGCGCGAGTTGGAAATGTGGTGGCATGCTGTCGAGCTCGCCCTCGGTATAGGCGGGCAGCGGAACCAATGCAGGGTCGAGCTTACCACTGTAGTCGGTGGGCACACAGTGGGGGTGATGTGGATCTTGGAACCCCACGAACAGAAAGAATGGGCGTTCCCGATCACGGTCGTGCTCAAGGAAGGCGATGGCACGATCGGCCGTCCATACGGAGTTGGAAAACCTGGCAGGCAGCGCCCAATTGTAGGCATTGCCTCCAAATTCCGGCGCATCGTCGGCCGGTTGAAGCTTTCGGTAACGGGCCAAATCCGCGGCGTCTTCCTGCTGCCCGAGCCACTCGCCGTAATGCCCGGAGAGCCCATATACAGTGTGTCCGAGGGCCAGCTCGACCTTCTCGAAACCGTAATACGGTCCGGTCCAGCCACCGTATCCGCTCCCATAGTCGGCGCTGGATTCCCGCGACTGGGAGGCGCCGGCGTTGTAGGATTCATAGTGCGCCTTGCCGACCAGCCGGGTCTGGTACCCTGCGCGCGCCAGGCGGTGCGACAGGAAATCGACGTCGCCGCCGGTGTTGACGCCAACGTTCCAGATACCGTGCCGCATGGTGTATTGGCCGGTCATCAGCGAGACCCGGCTCGGCGTGCAAACGGCACTCGGACAATACGCCCGCTCGTAGCGGGTGCCGCGCTCCGCGACGCGATCGAATCCCGGAGTGTCGATGAAGTCGCTGCCGTAGCAACTCAACGTGTCAGTTCGTTGCTGGTCGGTGCAGACGATCAGGATGTTCGGCCTCGCCATCGGCCTATTTCATGCCCGTTATGGCGATGCCCTGAATGATCTGGCGCTGGAAGAACAGGAATACGATCACCAGAGGTGCGGCGGCGATAAAGGCGCCGGCGAAGGGGTTCATCAACGAAGAGTTTTCGGCCGTCTGCGATGTCAGGCTGGCAAGCCCCACCGACAGCGTCTGCATAGCGGAAGAATTGGCGACCACAATCGGCCAGAGCAGCGATTCCCATTGATGGAGAAAGGTAATAATGCCGAGCGCGGCGCAGGCAGGCGCCATTGTCGGCAGGACGATGACCATGAACGTGCGCAGCGATGACGCGCCGTCGAGCCGAGCCGCTTCAATCAATTCGTCCGGGAAATCCGCCATGAAACCGCGCATCAGGAAGATTCCGAATGCGCTGAGCATAAAGGGAGCGATCAGCCCCTGGTAAGTGTTCACCCAGCCGAGCCAGGAAACGATCTGGAAGTGTGGGATGAGCAGCACCGGCAACGGTATCATCATGGTCGCTACCACGAAGTAGAACAGCGCTTCGCGGTACGGGAACCGGAACTTGGCGAAGACGAATCCGATATATGCACTTGTCAGCACCGTCATCACGGTCACAACGGAGGCAACAATCGTCGAGTTGACGAACATGCGAGAGAAGTTGCGCTGGCTCCACATGTACTGGAGAACTTCGAGCGTGAACTGCTTGGGCAACAACTGCGGCGGATAGTCGAACATTTCCTGTTCGGTCTTGAAGACGGCGAACAGCATCCAGACCATCGGGAAGAGCATGACCACGCCGCCCGCCAGCAGCAGGACGTGACCAAGGGTCCAGCCGCGCAGAACCTTTCTCATTGGACCTCCCTCCGTCGCGAGAACGCGAACAGCACCAGGCTCAGCGAAGCGATGATGGTGAACAGGATCATGGAAATGGCGGCACCGTAGCCGAAGCGCGCCAGCCGGAAAGCCTGCTCGAGAATCAGCATGACCAGTGACTCGGTCGACCGCGCTGGCCCGCCCGCGGTCACAACGTAGTTCGGCTCGAAAATCTGGAGGCTGTTGATGACGCCGGTGATGAGCACGAACCAGAGCGCCGGCTGGATCGAAGGAAGCGTGATGAACCAGAACTGCTGGGAACGCGTCGCGCCGTCTATCTCGGCCGCTTCGTAGTACATGCGGGGGACGGCTTCCATTGCTGCAAGCAGGATAATCACGCGGATGCCCAGATACTTCCAAAGGCCGAAGAGAATGACGGTTGGCATCGACCATTCGGTCGTGGTGGTCCAGCCGATCTCCGGGAAGCCTGGCAGTCCGAGCAGGTCGGTTATGAAATAGAGGCCATTGTTGAGTATGCCGAAGCGCGGCTCGAAAATCGTCTTCCAAACGACGGCCGCGGCGACCACCGTCACGACGGCCGGCAGGAAGTAGGCGAGGCGTACGAAAGTTTTGAACCTCGGGATGGAGCGCAACGAGTTCGCAATCAGGACGGCGAGGATCGTCCCGCCGATGACGTTGCCGAGCGTGAAATAGATCGAGACCCAGAGCGCGTGCCAAAAGACATCGTCGACGACCAGCGCTTCGCGATAATTCTCCAGGCCGATGAAATGGTTCGCTGGGTTTCCCGGCGCCCATTGGAAGAAGCTGAGCCCCAACGTCCAACCGATCGGGACGATGTACCAGACGAGGAAGAACGCGACCGTCAGGATAACAGCGCCCCAGACGAATAGCCTAGTCTCCCGCGGTTGACGCATGAGTGATCCTTCCGATCAAGAGACTGGTGCCGGACCGCTCCGGCACCATAACCTGAACCGCGGCGTCCCCCGCCTCAGCAAAGCCCTATCAAGGCTGGTTGGGGATCATCAGGTCGTCATGCTTGTACCGACGCTCCAGGATCGTCCAGCTGTCGCGCTTGGCGAGAACGGCGTTCATCTTCTGCTCGGCTGCCGCCAGCTTGCCGTCAAGGTCGGAAGGATCGAGGATCACCTGTTCGAGCAACTGGTTCTGCTCATCCCGGATTGGGTCGGGAACATCGCTGATGACGCCATAATCCATTGTAGGTGCGAGGGCGGCCATGATTGGGTCGCTGGTAACCGCCGTGGCATCGAGAACGGGATTGTAGGCAGGCACGAAGCCGTTGTTGAGCGCCATATCGTTTAGGACGTTGCTTGGGCGCGAATAGGTGAAGTGCCAGAAGTCCCATGCCACCGCCTTCACATCATCGGGGGCATAAGGGTTCACCGAGGCCTCGACCGGGAAGCGCATGTTACCATACGCGGGCGCCAGTTCTCCATCGGGCGTCGGCATCGGTACGCCTATCCAGCCCATATCCTTGCTCAGCGGACGCACGCTGCCCACGATCCAGGAGAAGCCGATATACATGGCGGCCTTCTGACCCAGGAACGCGTTCCACTGCAGATCGATGAGGGCCGGGTCGAACGCGTTGTCGACATGGAGCAGGTCGGAGAAGAACTGGACCGCGCGCTTGAACTCAGGGTTCTGCACCTGGACGTGCTTCTTGTCCGCGGTGAAGAGATAGCGACCCTGCTGGTAAACCGCGTTCTGCAGGTATTCCTGCGGAATCATGCTGAGACCGGCGACCGTGATGCGGCCGCGGCCATCCTTTTGGGTCAGCTTGATCGCCGCCTGCCGGAGCTGCTCCCAGGACTTCGGAATCTCGGCCTCGGTAAGGCCGGCCGCTTTCCACATGTCCGTGTTGATCAGCAGGATCGGCAACTGCGTGCCCATCGGGAGGTAATTGATCGACCCATCATCGCAAGAGAGTGCACCTTCCGTGAAGCCCACCCAGTTCGCCTTAAGGTACTCGGGGTCCGCGACATCGGACGGTATCGGCGCCATCAGCTTGGAGTCGCAGAACTGCGCCGCCCGGCTGGTGTGCATGTGAAACAGCGCCGGCTGCCCCGAGGGAATGTTGGTTGCGAGCGCCTGGAAGTACTGCTCCCAAGGCTGCATCACCACCTCGATCTCAACATTCGGGTACATCGCCATGTACTCTTCGGTCCAACGCTTTTCATAGTCGGCGCGGGTGTTCACCCACTCCCAGTAGGTCAGCTTGATCGGCTTGCCACCGTTGATTTGGTCCTTTTTGACGTAGGGAACACCTGTCGCGCTTTGTCCGTCTGCTGCCGCGCCCGCTGACTGCGCCCAACTCGGTCGCGCCAACCCCATGGCGGCAAGCCCCATGGCCGATCCGATGATCATCTGCCTACGATTGAATGTCATGGTGACTCCACCTTTCTGACGATTTCAGCGCGATGGGCGCTCTCTCCCTGTGCAACCATCCAGTTGCACATTTAACGATACAATGGCGGTGGACGCGAGTCAAACTGTCTTGGACCGCCCTCGCCCGAGGCGCACCTGAGCACAATCTCGCTCTCAATTCGGCTTGCACCATGCAGCATTAGCTCCCTGAGGCACGGCAAACAGGCGGTCGCCCACCCGCAATCCCGGCAGTTGTCGGCCGCGTATCTTTTCTGTCTTCGGGGGAAGGGCTTGTGCCGCGAGTGAAATATCAGCGAAGGAAGTCTCGACTTGGATCGTCTGTATCGATAAACATAGCCATCGCTCTTTGTCGAACAGATTGGGATACCATGCTCCGTCCTTACGCTCGTCCTCGCGGGGGCAGCTCAACCGGAAAATCTGCAGGCCAGACCTCCCCAGACGTCGCGGCTTCCTCCGCACCAGCCGATGGGCTCGCCATCGAAATAAGGGGGGGTCGCGTCATCCTCGATCCATCCAGCGGCGGACTGGCCAGAGCGACCGCGGAAGACGGCCTCGATTTCTTGAGCGGAACCAATGGCCGTGGACTGCTGCGCATCGCGGCTCCGCTGCCGGACTACCCATCGCATTTTGTAGAGCTGGGAACGAACGGCAGACCGGAAGTCCAGCGCCGTGGCAATGCGATTACGCTCGTGCACGAGCGCCTGATCACGCCGCACGCCGAGCTCGACATCCGGGTCAGCGTCGACATTGAGCCACGTCCGGAAGGCCTGGTACTGCGCGCGCAGATTCGCAATGGAACGGACCTTCGCCTGCCCCAGGTCGCCTTCCCGCAACTGCTAGGCCTGAGGCCAGTGGGCGGCGAAGACGACACGCGGGTTCGGATGAGCCGAGGCGCCGTCTATCCGTTGCGCGATCTGTGGATGCGGCCCGACGACGCAACCTTCCTCGATATTCCGCTGCAGCGCTATTTTGGCTACGGCGCATTCGAGCTGAGCATGAAATGGCTTGACTTTGGGGCGACCGCCGGCGGCCTGACCCTGTACGGACGCGATCCGCGCTACCGGGCGCAGGGGCTGCTCGTGGAGCGGCCCGGGCGGACCGCCGAAACCGTCGACCTGCGCTGGATGCACATGCCGCTGATCGAACCCGGCGAGACGTGGGAGAGCGGCGATTTCGTGGTGTTGCTGCACGAGGGCGACTGGCATGCCGGCGCCCGCGCCTTCGCCGAGTTCGCCCGCGAAGCCTATCCCTACCAGGCGCCGCAGCATATCCGCGAGGCGCTCGCGATCCGCAGCATGTGGGCCGCCGTCCGCAACGCCGACAAGCCCGAGGGCGGCATCGACCGGATTGCCGACATCGCCTCGGAGGTCGCCGATCCCGATCTCTCGGTCGGCGAGTTGGTGGTGTGGCACTGGTGGAAAAAGAACGGCCTTCCCATCCTCCTTGACCCGCGGCTCGGCACCGAGGACGACCTAGCAGCTGTGCTCGCACGCTGCCGCGAGCTCGGTGTGCCGGTCTCGCTGTTCGTCAGCCACCACCTGCTGCGCGACAGCGACGAGACCCCGCCCGCGTGGCGGCACCTCAATGCTGCGCTGCAGCCGGTCCAGGACGACTGGACCTATGGTCGGGATTTCCTGCCGCGCTGGCGCGTACCTTTCATGGGCACGCACGCGATGATGCGCGGCTCTGCTCTTGCCCCCGGCTGGCGGGAGGAGGCGCTTCGCGAATACGCCCACCTGCTCGATCTCGGCGCAACGTCAATCTGCTTCGATCAGTTCTGGTCCTGGTTCGAGCCGAATTTCAGCAAGGAGCGTGACGCGCCGCCCGATGCGGAAGGCGACCGGCTGCTGGAGTTCGGACAAGAGGCGCAGGCGATGATCCGGGCACGCAACCCTAGAGGCACCTTTTCGGGCGAGATGCCGACCGAGATGAAAGTCCCCATCCTCGACTATACCTGGGAGTGGCGCAATGCGGAGGAACTCGACGATGACGCCCCGTTCCGGGTTGTCTTCCCGCAGGTGCGGCTCAACGCAAACGTAAACGAGCACCCGCGCGGCGCGATTTACGGCTTCGCCGAGGGCGGGCTGATCAATCTCATGCCGGGCAACATGCACAGCTTCAAGCTGGCGGACTTCCCCGGTCTCGTTAAGACCATCAAACAGCTGGCGGCCCTGCGTCGGCGCTTCCTGCGTTACTTCACCGAGGGCGAGTTCCGGCACACCGAGGGTGTCCGGCAGAGCGGGTGCCTCGCCCGCGCCTATACGTTGGGAGAGGACGTGCTTCTCGTCATCGCCAACCCTACGGATGAGCCGGTCACTGCGACGGTGGCGGTTGATCCGACCGCCTGGGGCGGGGCCGCGCTTTCGCGTACAGCGTCACTTGTGGCCCAGGACGGCAGCGACCTGCCATGCGACATCTATGACCCGCTGGAGGTTGAGCTTGCGCCAGACACACTGGTCGTGCTCGAGCTCAAGGCGTCCTGACTGGATCCGGAAAATCAACGTTTTATGACCAGCACAGCTTTTAGCATCTCGAAGGTCGAGGCATTTCACGTCGTCGTGCGGGATCGTGCCTACTGGGGCAGCCTGCAGCAGGAGAGCCGCGCGACAAGCGACCGCTATGTTCTAAAGCCGGGCTGGCGCGCCGCCTACGGCCGCGGCTTCGAGACCGCCATTGTCAAAGTCACGCTGGAGGATGGCACCGTAGGCTGGGGCGAAGCGACCGAACCGATCTGCCCAGAGGTCATCTGCCGGCTGGCCATCCACCTAATCGCGCCGTTCATCGGCGGCCGCCCCTATGAACATCCCGCCACGGCGTGGGACGACGCCTATGACCTGCAACGCGTGCGTGGCCATACCGCTGGCTACCTACTTCATGCCATGGCGGCCATCGATATCGCCGTTTGGGATGCGCTCGGACGCCGGGCGGAGCAGCCGTTGTGCGAGCTGCTCTCCGCGAGGCCGGCGCCAGCCGTGCCCGTATACGTCTCTGGGCTTCGGCGTGGTTCGCCAGGACGAGCGCGTCGACCTGCTCTCTACGCTGGTGGTCGATGGCCTGCGGGCAGTGAAGCTCTTTGTCACGAACGACACTGCGGCCACGCTCGCCGAAATTGATCTCCTGCGCACCCGCGTCGGCGGCGACTGGCAGCTCATGGTCGATTCGCTCTGGTCCTACGAGACGGTCGATGCCGCGGCGGAGGCGCGCCGCGCGCTGGGCGAGCGCGGCGTGCGCTGGCTGGAATGTCCTCTCATCCCCGAGGATTTGGACGCGCACCGCCGGCTGGCAGATGGTGATGGGGCTCCGATCGCACTGGGCGAACACTTCTTCACCCACTACCAAAGCAGCCCGTGGCTGGAGAGCGGCGTTTTGTCGGTTTTTCAGCCGGACATCGGGCGCACAGGCTTCTCCGACGGGTTGCGCCAGGCAGCGAATGCCCGCGCCAACGGTGTGATCGTGACGCCGCACATGGGCTCCGGCTCGCCCATCGTGCAGGCCGCGGCGCTCAGTTTCTGGGCTGCGATCGCCCCCGAGTTGCCCTGCGAGTACCAGCTCGACCTTGCTGATGTGCTGCCCGACGGGTTCGACACGGGCTGGCGCTATTCGAAGGGCACGCTTGCGGTTCCCGACCGGCCCGGCCTCGCAGTCGAGGTCGACGAGGCGGCGATTACAGCAAGCGCAGAAGGCATTGAACGCTGGCGGGCCGCTTGAGCGGTCAGAAGGCCCGGACCGCCAGCCAAACCCCGGCGACGACCAGAACGCCGGCCAGCCCGCGCGTCATCAGCGTCAGCGGCAGGGTTTCAGCGAGCTTGCGACCAACGACGACCCCCGGGAGCAAAAGAACGCCGATGACGGCACCTGTCGCCAGTTCGACGCCGCCGCTGAAATAGTTGCCCACCGTCGCGACCGCCGAGATCGGCAGCTGCACCACCTGCCCGAGGGCGACCGCGGTCATCAGCGCCGCGCCGCGCCAGGCGAGCAGCGGCACCAGCACCATCGGCCCGCCGGTGCCCGTCAGGGCGGAGGCGAAGCCCGTGGCGGCGCCGATCTGGAGGTCGGCCGCCGTCGAGGTTTTCTCGAGGCCGGCGCCGTCCGCGACGCGGCCCAGCAGCAGCCGGACTCCGGTGAAGATCAGGAACGCGGCGAGGGCCAGGACCGCGATCCGGCCCGGGAGGGCCCAGAGCACGAGCGCGCCGAGCAGCGCCCCCGGCATGGTCGCGAGAATGAGCGTCCAGCGGACGGGTGTCCTCGCGGTATTGCGGGAGAACATCCAGAACGCGAGGAGGCCGGTCGCGATGAAGGCGGCCATGCTGGTGGAAATCGCTTGCCGTGGTTCCATGTGAACGACGCCAACGAGCACCGGCGCCAGCAGCAGCCCGCCGATGCCGACGCTGCCGATGAGGATGCCGATGACCAGGACCGCGGCCAGCACAACCGGAAGGTCGGCTGCCGGGAGTCCGGCGATCAGCAAGCGAGGCTCGGCAGGGCGGCCGCGTATCGCGCGACGATCGACTCGCCGAAGGCGTTCGGCAGCACGCAAGGGTGGCGCGGGTGAACCTCCGCGATTCCGGCCCGACGGGCGAAGAGCCGCTTGCCGTAGCACAGCATATGTTCGGGGGAGGCCATGACGTAGGTCAGCAGCGGCAGGACGCTGGCGTGCAGCTCCTCAGCCTGCGCGATCGAGGCCTCGTCGCCCTTCTGGAACAGGTCATAGACCTGCGCAAGGACATCGACGCAATCGGGAGCCGGGATCAGGCCGGCGCAGCCGAGCCGGAGGCTGCTCGGCAGCTCCATGCCACCCCGGCCGTTGAACACGGTGAACGTCCCGTCGGTATCCTCGATCAGGCGGCGAACGTAATCGATCGGCCCCTCTCCCTTAAGAAGGGTGACGTTGGGATGATTACGGTTGAGCGTCTTGAGGGCGCTCGCCGAGAGCGTGATGTCGAGGTTGACCGGATTGTTCTGGATCGCGACCGGAAGCGGCGAGGCATCCGCAACCTTCCCGAGAAAGCCCACCAGTTCGGTCTCGCTGACATTCTTGACCGGCGGCGGTTGCAGGATGATCCAGTCGGCCTTCACCTCGGCCGCCAGCCGCGCAATCTCAATCTGCCCCGGCACGCTCATTTCGTTGACGGTCACCGCCAGCGGCACGCGTCCAGCGACGTCCTCGGCCGACCACTCGATGACCTGCCGACGTTCGTTGACATCCAGTTTGTTGTATTCGGTCACGATTCCGAGGATAGCAATACCGTGGACGCCACCGGCAATCAGCGCCTCCACCTGCTGCTTCATCGCACCCCGGTCGAGCCGTCCGTCAGAGCCAAAGAAGGCGTATATCATCGGATAGATGCCGTGGAACTGCTCGCCCATGTCGTCTTCTCCATTCGAACTGTGGTCATTGCGTCTCCAAGACCGCCGTGGAGACTGATTGATCGTGTGGTTTGGCTGCGTCACTGGGGATCCAGGTCGGGCAGCAGGCGCAGCGATGAAAGCAGCCCCCCGTCAACGCGCAGCTCAATACCGCTGATGAATTGCGAGTAGGCGAGAAAAACAGCCGCATTGGCGATCTCGCCTGCATCTGCGAGACGGCCGAGTGGATGCTGCCGGCCCGCGTGCCTGAAAAGGTCTTCGGCGCCCGGCACGGCAGGGCGGGCAGACCACGCCGCTCGCAGTTGTGTGGTCATCGTCGCGCTGGGCGAAATAGCGTTCACGCGTATGTTGTGACGGCCGAGGTCGACCGCCATCGAACGTGTCATCCCGAGCAGGGCTGTCTTGCTGGTCGCATAGGCCAGCCTGCGGGGACCGGGCGTGGTTGCGTGGACAGACGCGACGTTGATTATCGCCCCGCCCCCCGCCTTACGCATGGAGGGCACGACGGCACGGCTGAGCAGATAGGGCGCGCGGACGTTGATGGCATGGGCACGGTCAAAGTCCTCGGGGGCACAGTCTTCAATGTCGCCGTCGGGTTGCACGGCCGCGTTGTTGATCAGAACGTCGACGCTGCCCTGCGAAATCCATTGCCGACTTGGCGAGGGCGGCTACGGCGCTGGAGTCTGCGAGGTCAGCGACAATGGACAGCCCGCGCCCCCCCTTGGAGAGGGCGTCGAAGCGCTGATGAAGGTCCGCGCCCCGAACGTCGGAACCGACCACCATGGCGCCGCCACGGTAGAATGCCTCCGCCATGGCGAAACCGATGTCGCCGGCTGCGCCGGTCACCAGCACGACTGTTTCCGATGCACTCTTCAGCTCGACGACTCCGACATCACCTCCGGCATCAGTCGCCAGAGTTCGCATTTATCGATACATGAATACGGAGCAAGACCGATCGCGTCAAGCCGTGGCTGCTAGACGCCAACACGAAACGCCCAATCGCATTATGCAGTGGGGATGAACCCCTGCGTGCACGAGCTTTTGTAATGATGCTCTTTATCGATATATAATGTCGTCTCTGCTTGAACGTTTGAGGGCGCCATCCATGACAGATCCGAAGAGCAAGGCTGAGGAGAATGCCGTAAAAGGAGCCCGCGCGCCAAAAAGTTCGTCAAAGCCTCGCCGGGTCACCATTCGCGACGTAGCCGCAGCGGCAGGGGTCTCGCCCATGACGGTTTCAAACGTCATCAACAGCAAGACGGACTTCGTGGGCGAAGAGACGCGGCGACGCGTTCTCAAGGAAATCCAGAACCTCGACTACAGGCTGCTCAGCAGCGGGCGCAACCTGCGGCTCGGCAACCGACAGGCAGTCGGCGTGGTCATTGTCGACGAATCCCAGGACTTCCTGTCGCATCCATTCATTTCGCGGATGGTCTCTGGCCTCTGCGGTGAACTCAACCGCAAGGGTTACACGATGACGGTGCAGGGGCTGGCGCCGGATCAGTTTGCAAGTACCTTCGGTCTGCGCCGTGCGGACGCAGACGCGTATTGCATTCGTCTGCATGGGTCAGAAGAGCAACGCGCGGCAATGCTCGATAGCCTGGCGCGCCTGCGCGAGCCGGTGGTGCTGATCCAGGAATCGCTTCCACCAAGAAGCCCGACCCAGTGTGTCGTCCGCCAGGATGACTACGGCGGCGGCCGGATCATGGCGGACCATCTCGCGGCGCGTGCCGTACGGACGCTTTGGGTCATCGTGCCCCGCTTCAGCGGGCCGATGACGGAATCGCGCCTCCGTGGCTTGCACGAGGGCTTCAGCGCCGCCGGCCGGGAGGTCGAGATTCAGACCATCACCTGCGATAAGAACAACTTCGAGGATGCCCTCACCGCCATCGCCCGGATGTTACAAACTGGCCAGCGACCCGACGCCATTGTCGGCATCAATGACGAACTGGCCCTCGCGGCGCTTCGCGCAATGCAGGACATCGGCGTAGCCGTTCCGCAAGATGTACTGGTGACCGGTTTCAACGGATTCTATCCGGTCGGCTTTGCTCGCCCCAACCTTACCACCATCCTTTCGCGCCCCGCCGATGTGGGCGCCACTGCGGCCCAAGTGCTTCTAGAGCACCTGAAGACCGGAAACTTCGGCCGTCCCGAGGTCGTCCTGCCCGTCACGTTTCGGATGGGAGAGTCGAGCTGACGCCGTTCTCCTCGCCTCCTCCCAAAATCGATCTGGAGCAGCGGTGGTGATCGTGTCGGCCCTGCAGCCGTGGCTTCCGGGCACTGGTCTCGTCGCGCGACCTCACGGGCCGATGCGTTCGCCGGCTCGCGGATCAGCATGTCGCGTGCGGCCGTTTTTTCGCCCAACACCCCTGCCCCACCCGGCCAGCCCTGGAAAATGTGCGCAAATGCGCCTGACGCACCGGCCTATGCTCTTTTTTTTGCTGGTGTTTGACGCCATTGTTCCCGCCGCCCCGGCCGACCTCCTGGAGAGGTCGGACTACATATTTGGGGTCGGAGGATCATCTTGTTTCAAAGCCTGACGGCCTCTTACGAGGCTTGCCTGAAAACCTGCACGCGCGGCCTAGCGCTGACCGGCGTCCATCCCAATCTGGTGACGAGCATTTCGATTTTGCCCGCGATCCTGGCAGGATTTTCAGCTGCTGACGGCAGATTCTGGCTGGCGGCGCTGCTTTTTGTTCTCAGTGGAGCGTTCGATGTGCTCGACGGTAGCCTGGCGCGCCAGACCGGCAAGACATCCACCTTCGGCGCCCTGCTCGATTCCAGCCTCGATCGCCTCAGCGATGCCGCCATTCCTGCAGGCCTGGTGGTCTATTTTGCGCCCTGGGGCAAATCCATGGTGATCCCGCTGGCCGTCCTGTTTTTCAGCTTTGCCATCTCCTATGTACGCGCGCGCGCCGAGGGGCTAAATATCGAGCTGCCGCGGCTGTGGATGCGTCGCGCGGACCGCCTCGCCATCATTGTGGTCGCGCTGCTGCTCGGACCCGTGCGACAATCGGATCCTGGAAGCCGCCAGCCACGTGCACGTGCTGGTGCCGTTGTGCCTTTACCTTCCCTTGATCGCCGCTGCCTTCATTATAGCAAGGGTCTATGTCGGCCTGAGTTGGCCGGTCATCGGCGCCCATGCCCTGGCGGGCGCGCTTTTGTGGACCATCACCGAGTACGGGCTGCACCGTTTCGTTTTCCACATGGAATTCAGCGGAAAGTGGGGCCGTCGGCTCCATCAGATATTTCACGGGATCCACCATGACTATCCCAATGATCCGCTGAGGCTGGTCATGCCGCCTTCTGTCTCCCTGCCCCTGGGCCTGCTGTTTTTCGGACTGTGCTGGTGGATTTTCGGCGCACAGCGGGTGTGGCCGCTCATGGCCGGCTTCGGCATGGGCTATCTTGGTTATGACATGACCCACTTCGCTGTTCATCGGTTCAGCTTTCGCAATCGCTTTTTCCGTGCCCTCAAGCGCAATCACATGCGCCACCACTTCGTGGACAGAGAGCGCGGTTTCGGTGTGAGCAGCCCGCTTTGGGACCACGTCTTCGGCACGAACTTTGCGAAAACACGGACTGGGCGGGGGCGCCGACATTCGGCCGGCTGACATGCCCCAGGTCAAACGCACAGACCGGCAGGACCAGGTCCTACGGGCAAGCACATGTTCTAGTGCGCGCCTCAGGCGTCAGACGCGAAAGTAGATAAAAGGTCCCGGAAGGCGAGGTGCAATTGGCCATTTGCAGCGCAACTGAAGGTATGCCTTTGCCTTTTCCAGAGAACCGTCAATGTCTCATCCTGCACGACCTGTGAGAGGCGTGCCCCCTTTGGGGTCGGTTGGTGGATTCCGCCGCGCCAAAGTAAAATTAATGAAAACTCAGTTTTAGCAAAAAGCAATGGCGGAGAGGGTGGGATTCGAACCCACGGTACGGTTACCCGCACTCCGGTTTTCGAGACCGGCCCGTTCGACCACTCCGGCACCTCTCCGCAAGGCGTCCCGCCCCAAAATGGCGGTCAAGGGTCGCTTGAATGGGCGGCTTATGACATAGCCGGCACGGCCCTGCAATCCCCGCTTTGGCCTGCTCTCCCATCTTGACTCCAGCCCCTTTTGCAACCATAAGCAGCCGCGAACGCGCGTGCCGGCCTCCGGCGCGCCGCTTGAACGTTGCCGGACGATGAGTCGGTTCGACAATGTGACCTATTTAAATTGCTGCTCAAGGCTGCCCAGGACCCTTCAGGTTCGAACCAAGTCTGCGGATCACGTGCTCCGGCACCAAAAGGGCTTCTCCGCAGCGCCGCATAGCGCGTGAACAAGAGGGCTTCGTCATAAGGCGGAGCGAAAAGCAAATGTTTGCAGTGATCAAGACCGGTGGCAAGCAATACAAGGTTGCCGCCAATGACGTGCTCAAGGTCGAAAAGCTCGAAGGCGAAGCCGGCGACACGGTGACCTTCGAGGACGTGCTGATGGTCGGCGGCGAAGGCTCCGATCTCACCATCGGTGCTCCGCTGGTTGATGGCGCACTGGTTGCCGCCGAGCTGGTGGAGACCCGCAAGGACAAGACGGTCATCATCTTCAAGAAGAACCGTCGCCACAACTATCGCCGCCGCAACGGCCATCGCCAGTTGCTGTCGACCGTGCGCATCACCGAAATTCTGACCGGCGGCAAGAAGCCGACCCAGGCCAGGAAGGCGGCCAAGCCCGCCACCGAGGACAAGGCTGCCGCCGCCCCGGCCGAGAGTGTGAGCGACACAAAGGCTGAGACCAAGGCCAAGCCGGCCGCCAGGAAGGCAGACGCAAAGCCCGAGGCCGAAGCCGTCGAGGCCAAGCCTGTCAAGAAGGCGCCGGCCAAGAAGACAGAGACCAAGACCACCGCCAAGGCTGACGATGCCGGCGAGAAGAAGGCCCCGGCGAAGAAGGCAGCCCCTAAGAAGGCCGCCCCGAAGTCCGAAGACAAGTAAGGAGACGAAACAATGGCACATAAGAAAGCAGGCGGTTCGTCCCGCAACGGTCGCGACACAGCTGGCCGCCGTCTCGGCGTCAAGAAGTTCGGCGGCGAATCCGTGATCGCCGGCAACATCATCATCCGCCAGCGCGGCACCAAATGGCATCCGGGCACCGGTGTCGGTCTTGGCAAGGACCACACCATCTACGCGCTCGTCGATGGCACCGTGACCTTTGCCACCCGTGCGAAGGGCAAAACCTTCGTATCCGTAGCCCCGGCCGAAGCCGCAGAATAACGGCAGGATCCTGACACGAGCCTGCCGGAGCGAGGAGCTCCCGGACAGGCAGATCAGCCAAGCGCCGAGAACCGAAAGGGAGCCAGCCGGCTCCCTTTTTTGACCTCTTGGACGCCTTGGACCGATGATCGATTCTGCTTTACGCCGGCACCTGCCCGACGGCCTTGCTTCGGAAAGGCTTTTGCTGCGCCGCCCCCGGATCGGGGATGCACCTGCCTTGGCGCGGCTGGCCAATAATGAGAAAGTGTATCGGATGCTGGCACGCCTGCCGCATCCCTACGGGCTCGAAGATGCACACGCCTTCATAGGCAAGGCCGCCCGCTGCGAACAGGAGCACGCCTGGTCCGTGCTCAACCGGGATGAGGATTTTCTGGGAGTGATCGGCTTGCACTTCAAGCCATTGCACGCCCCGGAGCTTGGATATTGGCTTGGCGAACCCTACTGGGGAGAGGGGTACGCCAGCGAGGCGGCATCCGCCGTCACGAAGACCTGCGATGCTGTCGGCATCGAAAGGCTGGAGGCGCGGGCGCGGGCGGACAACACCGCCTCGATCCGTGTTCTGGAGAAGGCCGGATTCGCAGAATCGGCGAAAGGGTGGACAATTGCGGCCCGCATAAGGGGGTGGTGGTGGTCTATCTTGAGCGGGAGGGAAGACCATGATCGACAGGCTGACCACCGAGCGTCTGACGCTACGGCCGCCGCGCATGCAGGATGCCGAGCCTCTGGCCAAACTGCTCAACAATTTCGGCGTGTCGGGAAATCTCTCCCGCGTGCCCTATCCCTATACCACCGAGCATGCCCGCGCCTGGATCGGGTCCTGCCACAGGGGCGGCAACCCGAACGCCACGAGCTTTGTCATCGAGCTTGGAGACGAAGGCGCCATCGGTGTCATCGGCAACGAGCCGCGCCCGGAAGCCTGCGAGATCGGCTATTGGCTGGGCGAGCCCTATTGGGGTCACGGGATCATGACCGAGGCCATAGAGGCGATGCTCGATTGGTATTTCGACATCACCACGTCCGATTTTCTCAGCTCCGGCGTTTTCCATTTCAACATGGCCTCCCTTGCCATTCAGCAGAAACTGGGCTTTGTCGAAACCGGCCGGTCCGTCATGCTGTGCATGGCGCGCGGCCAGGAAGTCGAACGCATCGACACCGAACTGACGCGCGACGCCTATGAGGCCTATCGCACCCGCCAGCCCGGCCACGACAGCGACCAGACATCCCGCGAACGCAACAACACCAAGACCGGATCATGAAGTTTCTCGACCAGGCCAAGGTCTATATCAGGAGTGGCAATGGCGGCGCCGGCGCCGTCTCCTTCCGCCGCGAGAAATTCATCGAATTCGGCGGCCCCGATGGCGGCAATGGCGGCCGCGGCGGCGATGTGTGGGCCGAATGCGTCGACGGCCTCAATACGCTGATCGACTATCGCTATCAGCAGCACTTCAAGGCCAAGACCGGCATGCACGGCATGGGCCGCGACCGCTCCGGCGCCGCCGGCGAGGACACCGTGCTGAGGGTGCCCGTCGGCACGCAGATTTTCGAGGAGGACAACGAAACCCTCATCGCCGACTTCACCGAAATCGGCCAAAGGGTGAAGCTGTTGTCGGGCGGCAATGGCGGCTTCGGCAACGCCCATTTCAAGATCCTCGACCAATCAGGCCCCGCGCCGCGCCAATCCCGGCCAGGACGGCACGGAAAAATGGGTCTGGCTGCGCCTCAAGCTGATCGCCGACGCAGGGCTGGTCGGCCTGCCGAACGCCGGCAAATCAACCTTTCTTGCCGCCGTTTCCGCCGCCAAGCCCAAGATCGCCGACTATCCGTTCACCACGCTCCACCCCAATCTCGGCGTCGTGAAGGCCGGCGCGCGCGACTTCGTCCTCGCCGACATCCCCGGCCTGATCGAGGGCGCCCATGAAGGCGCCGGCATCGGCGACCGTTTCCTCGGCCATATCGAGCGCTGCCGCGTGCTGGTGCATCTGATCGACGGCACGTCGGAAGACGTCGCAGGCGACTACCGGACCGTCCGCGGCGAACTGCTCGCCTATGGTCACGATCTCGAGGACAAGCCCGAACTCGTCGTGCTCAACAAGATCGACGCGCTCAGCGAAGAAGAGATCGCCGAAAAGCGCAAGGCGCTGGAAAAGGCCAGCAAGGCCAAGGTGCTGGAAGTCTCCGGGGTGTCCGGCGCCGGCGTCGACAAGCTGCTCTACGCCATTGTCGGGCACATCGACGCCGCCGCCGCCAGCGTCGCCGAACCGGACCCGGCCCCCGCCGAGGGCTGGACGCCATAAGATGAAGTTGTCCAGCCTCGCCGGCTACAAGCGGATCACCATCAAGGTCGGTTCGGCGCTGCTGGTCGATCCGGCAAGCGGCAAGCCCCGTGCGCAATGGCTGTCGAGCCTTGCCGAGGACATCGCCGCGCTCAAGCGCGAGGGGCACGAGATCATCATCGTTTCGTCCGGCGCCATTTCGCTTGGCCGGCGCATTCTCGGCATGACGGCGAAATCCCTGCCGCTCGACCAGAACCAGGCCGCCGCAAGTGTCGGGCAGATCGCCCTGAGCCAGGCCTGGCGCGATGCGCTGATGGCGCACGATATCACCACCGGCCAGATTCTCATCACGCCCAACATCACCGAAGAGCGCCGGCATTATCTCAATGCCCGCACCACCATCTCGACGCTCCTGGCACTTGGGCGCGGTGCCGATCATCAACGAGAACGACACGCGTCGCCACAGCCGAGATCCGCTATGGCGACAACGACCGGCTCAGCGCCCGCGTCGCCGCCATGCTCGGGCGCCGATCTGCCTCATCATCCTTTCCGATGTCGACGGCCTCTACACCGCCCCCCCGGCGACCGATCCGAATGCCGAGCACATCGCCGCACGTGGAAATTATAACGCCCGCAATCGAGGCCATGGCCGGCGGCGCAGCCAGCCATTTGTCGCGCGGCGGCATGACCACCAAGATCGAGGCCGGCAAGATCGCCACCCAGTCCGGCACCGCGATGATCATCACCAAAGGCACCGAAGCCCATCCGCTCGCCCGCCTTGCCAACGGCGAGCGCCACACCTTGTTCGAGGCCAACCAAAGCCCGGCTGCCGCGCGCAAGCGCTGGATCCTCGGCACGCTGGACGTCTCGGGCACGTTGCAGTCGATGCCGGCGCGGCCCGCGCCCTTCTCTCGGGCAAGAGTTTGTTGCCCATCGGCGTAACAGCCATTACGGGTGACTTTTCACGCGGCGATGCAGTCTCTATTGTCGCGCCCGACGGCGCCGAGATCGCGCGCGGGCTGGCCGGCATGTCCAGCACCGAAGCGCAAATGGCCAAGGGCAAGAAGAGCCACGCCATCATCGGCCTGTTTGGGGAGAACAATCGCACCGAACTGGTGCATGCCGACAATCTGGTTCTGCTGTCGGCAGAGCGGGGAGCCAACGCATGAACAGTGTCGAGCGCACCGATTTGGGCGGCGCCGACATCGCAGTGGTGATGGCAGAACTCGGCCGCAAGGCCCGGGCCGCTGCAGCACGCCTTGCCACGACGCCCGCGGAGACCAAGGCCCGCGCGCTACGTGCTGCTGCCGACGCGCTCCTCGCCCGACAGAATGATATCATCGCCGCCAATGCGCTCGACATGGCAGCAGGGCGCGAGGCTGGCTTGAGCAAGGCCCTGCTCGACCGGCTGGATCTGACGCCTCAGCGCATTGAAGGCGGTTGCCGGGGCCTTGCGCGACATCGCCGATCTGCCCGATCCCGTTGGCACCGTCATGGCCGAATGGGACCGGCCTAACGGCTTGAAGATTTCCCGCGTGCGCACCCCGCTCGGCGTCATCGGCGTCATCTTCGAAAGCCGTCCCAACGTCACCGCCGATGCCGGTGCGCTATGCCTCAAGGCCGGCAACGCCGCCATCCTGCGCGGCGGATCGGACAGCTTCCATTCCTCTCGCGCCATCCATGCCTGCCTGGTCGAAGGGCTGAAGGCTGCCGGCCTGCCTGAGGACGCCATCCAGATGGTGCCGACCACCGACCGCGCCGCCGTCGGCGAAATGCTCAAGGGGCTTGAACGGCAATATCGACGTCATCGTGCCGCGCGGCGGCCGCAGCCTGGTCGAGCGGGTGCAGAACGAAGCGCGCGTGCCCGTCTTCGCCCATCTCGAAGGCATCGTGCATGTCTATGTCGACAAATCCGCCGACCGCGATCTGGCGGTGGACGTCGTGCTCAATGCCAAGATGCGCCGCACTGGCATTTGCGGCGCCGCCGAAACCCTGCTCATCCACCGCCAATTGGTCGACACCCATCTCGGGCCCCATCTGCGAGGCGTTGACTCAAGGCGGGCTGCGCCTTGCGCGGCGACGAAACGGTCGTCGGCAATAATCGCCGAGCGTCACCCCGGCAACGCCCGCAGGACTGGGACACCGAATATCTCGACGCCATTCTCTCGATCAAAGTGGTGGACTCGCTGGAGGACGCCATCGCCCATATCGAGGCACATTCGTCCCATCACACCGAGGCGATCATCGCCGAGGACGAGGCGGCGGCCGAAAAGTTTCTTCGCCGAAATCGATTCCGCCATCCTGATGCACAATGCCTCCACCCAGTTCGCCGACGGCGGAGAATTCGGCTTTGGCGGCGAAATCGGCATCGCCACCGGCAAGATGCATGCTCGCGGCCCGGTGGGCGTCGAACAACTGACCAGCTTCAAATATCTGGTGCGCGGCAACGGGCAGACCCGCTCTTGACCGCAAGCCCTTTCTACGACGCCGACATCACCGCCTTGCCGCTGTCCGAACCGGGCATGCGCATCGGCCTGTTCGGCGGCAGCTTCAACCCGCCCCATGAAGGCCACGCCCTGGTCTCTCGCCAGATGCTCAAGCGGCTCGGCCTCGATGCCGTCTGGTGGCTGGTTTCGCCCGGCAACCCGCTCAAGGATCACGACGACCTCGCTCCGCTCGACCAGCGGGTACGCGCGGCGCGTAAACTGGCCGAATCACGCCGCGTGCACGTCACCGGCTTCGAAGCGGCCCACGGCTTTCGCTACACCTTCGACACGCTGAGCTTTCTCAAGCGCCGGCTGCCCGAGCGGCATCTGGTCTGGATCATGGGCTCCGACAACCTCGCCAGCTTCCATAAATGGGAGCACTGGCAGGACATTGCCGCGCTGATGCCCATGGCCGTCTATGTCCGCCCCGGCTCCTCGCGCCGCGCCATGCGTTCCAGGGCCGCCACCACTCTGGCCCGCTATCGGCTCGACGAAACCGATGCGCATCTTCTGCCGACAACCGACGCGCCGGCCTGGGTCTATCTGCACGGCATGATGTCCGGCCTCTCCTCGACGGCGCTGCGAGAGTCTGAAAAATCCCGATCTAAATCAATGGATTGAGAAAGACACCCCGCCTCCTTACGAGGCCTCACACGCCATCAAACCTTGCAAATCCGGCCCGAAACGCGCATATTGAGAGGGCAAAAGCAGCCTGTGCTGCACCAATGGGACCAAGGCACGACACCGAGTGCGACCCGGACTGATCGTCAACAAAGGAATGTATCGAAACGCATGACCCATGGGTTCGACCCAAGGGCGATGGACGCGAGCTGATGTCCTTAACGCCCAATCGCCGCGCCGAAGCGCCGGCACTTTCGCCCCGCCCGAGCATGATCGATGTGGTCTTGTCCACACTCGAAGACGCCAAGGCCGAAAACATCGTTCACATCGACATCACCGGCAAGTCCAGCCTGAGCGACCACATGGTCGTCGCCTCGGGCCGTTCGCACCGGCATGTCGGCGCCGTCGCCGACCAGCTTGCGCAGGCCCTGCGCGACAACGGCTATGGCAAGCCGCGCATCGAAGGCCTGCCGCATTGCGACTGGGTGCTGGTCGATGCCGGCGATGTCATCGTGCACATCTTCCGGCCCGAAGTGCGCGACTTCTACAACATCGAAAAGATGTGGGCTGCCGATTTCACCGGCGACACGCACTAGAGACCTCTGGGAAGCGGGCTTCGGTCTTTCCGGGGCGCCGCTTGTGCTCTGGTATGGATCCCGGATCGAGGCGGAGATGCGATGACCTGGCGGCGCCGGCCGCCGGGCAGCAGGGGGTGACATGCGCCTGTCCATCGCTGCCGTCGGCCGCATGAAGGCCGGGCCCGGAGCGCGAACTGGCCGAGCGCTATCTCGACCGCGCCCGGGCAACCGGCCGCCAGATCGGCCTGACCGGCTTCGACGTGCTCGAAACCCCCGAATCCCGCGCCTCCAGCGCCGATCGCCGCAAGTTCGAAGAAGCGCAGAGCCCTCGCTTCTCTCGTGCCCGATGCGCTGACGGTCTGCCTCGACGAACGCGGCAAGAACATCGACTCCGAAACCTTTGCCGGCTGGATCGGCGAGTGGCGCGATGCCGGCAGGCCGGAACTGGCCTTCGTCATCGGCGGCGCCGACGGCCTCGACCGTGACTTGCGCGACGGCGCGGAGCGCGTGCTGAGCTTTTCCGCCCTCACCTGGCCGCACCAGCTGGTGCGCATCATGCTGGCCGAACAGCTCTACCGCGCCACCACCATCCTCAGCGGCCATCCCTACCATCGCGGCGGCTGACGCCCACTGTGCCATCACTGCAATGTGCGGCTCAAAACTGCGTGATGCGCACCCGCAGTCCGGCGTGATTTACGCAGAATTTCTCTGCACGCCTTGCTATGGTCCCAAGGGTGATTCGACTGTTCTCCCAAACGCAAATGCCGAGACATGTCCCGAGCCGGCGTCAAGCATGCCCTGGTGCTGCTCGGCATGGCGTGCATTATCGCGGCGCCCAGCCTCGCCAGGAATGCCGCTCCCGCCAACACCACCATGACGCTCGCCAGCGCGGCGGACGATGCGCGGGCCGAACTGCAACGCATCGAGCAGTCGATCACACTCAGCAACGAGCGCACCGAAAAGCTGCGCGCCGAAATGGAGAAGCTGAAGACCGATCCTCCGCGCAGAACGCCGCACTGATCGCTGCCGCCCAGCGCGTCAAGATGGCCGAGATCGAAGTCAACGCCATGGAGGACCGCCTGGCCAAATTGCTGGCGTCCGAATCCGAAATCCGCGACCGGCTGGACGGCACGGATGCCGAGATCTCCAACTTGCTCGCCGCATTGCAGCGCATCGGGCGCACGCCGCCGCCGGCCCTGATCGTCAAGCCCGCCGACGCCTTGGGCGCCGCGCGCGGCGCCACGCTTCTGGCAGCCGCCCTGCCGCAGCTCAAGGAGCGGGCCGACCAGGTGACCGCGGACCTCGACCGCATGGTGGCGCTGCGCAAGGCGGCTCAGACCGAGGAGGGTCAGCTCAAGGCCAATCTGGAAACGCTCGAGGAGGAGCGCCTGCGCATCGCCACCCTGCTCGAGGCCCGCCGCCAGGGCTTCCGATCGCGTCGGCGACCGAGCTGGCCGCCGAAGAAAAACAGGCGGCCGAACTGGCCAGGAAGGCCACCTCGCTCAACCAGCTCATCGATACCCTGACCGCACGCCTGGAAGCGGCCTCCGACGCCGCCGCGGCTGCGGCCACTGCCGGCACGCCGAAGCCGGACCTTTCGCCCGATGAGGTGAAGATGGCGCTGGCCAATACCTCGCGCACCGAGCCCGCCTTCCCCTTCGACCAGGGCCGCGGCTATCTCGCCTTGCCCGCCGCTGGCGTCAAGGTGGTCGACTATGGCGCCAGCGACGGCTTCGGCGGCATCTCGTCGGGCATCTCGCTGCGTGACCCGCGCCGGAGGCGCAGATCGTCGCGCCCGCCGATGGCTGGGTGCTCTATCAGGGCCCTTACCTCAATTATGGCAAAATCATCATTCTCAATCCGGGCGAGGGCTACACCATCCTGCTGGCCGGGCTGGACGAGATCGAACGTGCGATATCGGCCAGTTCGTGCTCATGGGAGAGCCGATCGGCACCATGGGCATCACGACAATTGGTCGAGCGCCGTCGCGACCAGTGCTGGCGTCTCCCGGCCCACGCTTTATATTGAGCTGAGAAAAGACAACGAGCCCGATCGATCCGACCGGATGGTGGGCCATCCCGGACACCCAAACACAGAGTGGATAGACCCTGATGCGAGTTTGTCGCCCGTCCGCGGCCGCCGCCCTGGCGCAATCGTGGCTGGTGCCTTTGCGGTCCGCGCCGCTATCTGGCGCAGGACACCCCAGCGCGGATACCGCCGGTCCAGCCCCGCGCGCGATCGAGGAGATCTATTCCGACCTGAAGCTGTTCGGTGAGGTCTTCGACCGCATCCGCGCCGAATATGTCGACGTGCCGGACGAGCGCGAGCTGATCCGCGCCGCCATCCAGGGCATGCTGACCTCGCTCGATCCGCATTCGGGCTATCTCGACCCGACCGACTATGCCGACGTGCAGCGAGGACACCAGCGGCGAGTTCGGCGGCCTCGGCATCGAAGTGACGATGGAGGAGGGCGTCATCAAGGTCGTCTCGCCCATCGACGACACCCCCGCCGCCAAGGCCGGCATCCTCGCCAACGATCTCATCGTCGAGCTCGACGGCCAGCAGGTGCTAGGGCATGACGCTCGACGAGGCGGTCGACAAGATGAGGGGCCGGTCGGCACCAAGATCAAGCTGACCGTGGTCCGCGAGGGCGTCAACGACCCGATCGACTTCGACCTGACCCGCGACATCATCGCCATGCGGGCCGTCAGCTGGTACGCTGCGAGGGCGATGTCGGCGTCATGCGCCTCTCCCGCTTCTCCGAGCAGGCCTATGCCGGCATCCAGAAGGCCATCAAGGACATCTTCAAGCCGAGCGCGACGGCAAGGCGCCCAAGGGCCTCATCCTCGATCTGCGCAACAATCCCGGCGGTCTGGTCGACCAGGCGGTCTACGTCGCCGACGCCTTCCTCGAGCAGGGCGCCGTGGTGCTGACGCGCGGCCGCACGCCGGACAGGAAAGCGCCCGCTACGACGCCAAGCCCGACGACCTCGACGCAAGATGATCAAGGACGTGCCGCTGGTCGTGCTGATCAATGGCGGCTCGGCCTCGGCCGCCGAGATCGTCGCCGGCGCCCTGCAGGACCACAAGCGCGCAACGCTGCTCGGCACCCGCTCCTTCGGCAAGGGCTCGGTGCAGTCGATCATCTCGCTCGGGCAGCGAAGGCGCCATGCGCCTGACCACGGCGCGCTACTACACGCCGAACAACCGCTCGATCCAGGCCGCCGGCATCAGCCCGACATCCAGGATCTCCAGGACGTGCCCGACGAGTTCAAGGGCCGCGACGAGATCCTCGGCGAAGCCGGCCTTGCCGGCCAGATCGGCGGCGGCACCGAAGAAGGTCGCCACCACCGGCTCCTCGGTCTACGTGCCGGCCGACAAGGACAAGGACAACCAGCTCAATATGCGATCGCGCTGATCGAGGGCAACAAGACCGATCCGGCCTACCCGCCCAAATCCGAAGGCTGATTTGTGCTAGAAGGAGACGGGGCGCGCGGAAGTGCATTCGGCGCGCCTTGTCTGAAATGCTCTGGCGGAACGCCCATGACCGAAGAGCTCGGCGCGCCTCTGGGGCGCAAGAAATCGCGGTCCCTGCCGGCTTTGCCCAAGATTGGGCTTGGCAGCTTTCCCTTCGCCCGCGTCGCGTTTGCCTTTCTGGCTTCTGGCCATGGCCGGTATCACCTTCCGCATCGCGACCGTGGACGATCCGCTGGGCGGCCGGCCTTCGGCGCAGGTGGAGATCAACTCCTCACGCAATTCCAATCGTGTCGCAGGCGACGTGGCAACGCAGAAAACGCCGGACGCCATCGCCCCCATGATGTCCGATCCCGCAGCCCCGGGAGGCCCCGCGATCATCTCGACGGACGATCTGCCGAGCAGTGCGGAGCCCCGTCTCCCGTCCGCGATGCAGGAGCTCAACGCATTCGGCGTCAATCCCGATCTGATGGAAGAGACCCAGAACGGGCCCATTCCACGCATCAGCGCCACCGGCGAAACGCCGTTCGAAGTCTATTCCCGCGCCTCTGTCAGCGCGGAAGCCGCCAATGGCAAGCCCCGCATCGCCATTGTCGTCACCGGCATGGGTCTTAACGAGAACGAGACGCTGGAGGCC
Source organism: uncultured Alphaproteobacteria bacterium (assembly GCA_963782875.1). GTDB lineage: Bacteria > Pseudomonadota > Alphaproteobacteria > Rhizobiales > Devosiaceae > CAWALD01. The sequence goes on from CAWALD010000003.1 coordinate 1,286,937, forward strand.
ATCGACAGGCTGCCCGATAACGTCACCCTGGCCTTCGCCCCCTATGGACGCTCCCTGCAGCGCACCACGGCGGCAGCGCGCCTGGGCGGCCATGAAATGCTGCTGCAGGTGCCGCTCGAGCCCTATCGACTATCCGGATAACGATCCCGGCCCGCAAACGCTTCTGACCGGCCAGCCTGCCCGCGCCAATCTCGACCGGCTCTACTGGCTGATGGCACGCTTTGGCGGCTATATCGGGCCTGATGAACCATATGGGCGCACGCTTTACCGCCTCGGGCACGGACATGGGCCCCTTCATGGAGGAAGTGGGCACACGCGGGCTCGGCTATCTCGACGATGGCAGCTCCAACCGCTCGCTCGCCCCGGCCCTGGCCAAGACCAACAAAGTGCCCTTCGGGCGCGCCGATACCGAACTCGACGCCAACCCTTCGCGTTCCTCCATCTTGCAGGGACTCGAAAATCTCGAAAAGACCGCGCTCGAGAACGGGAGCGCCATCGGCGTCATTTCTGCCCTGCCCATCTCCATCCAGCTCGTCAGCGCCTGGGCGCAAGGCTTGCAGGACAAGGGCATCCTTCTGGTGCCCGCCAGCGCGCTGATGGCCAAGCAGTAAGGAATGCATCATGAGTAACGAACAAGACGGCGCGACCGATCGCGAAGCCCTCCCCTATCGCCCGTGCGCCGGCGTGGTTCTGTTCAACCGGCAGGGCAAGGTCTTTCTCGGCAAGCGCGTCCATTCCGGCGGCGATGTGCCCGCCCATGCCTGGCAGCTGCCACAAGGCGGCATCGACGAGGGCGAGGAGCCGATCGACGCGGCCTTGCGCGAACTCTTCGAGGAGACCTCGGTCCGCACCGCCTCCATTCTTACCGCGGCGCCCGACTGGATCACCTATGATGTGCCCGACGACATGCTGGGTAAGGCCTACAAGGGCAAGTTCCGCGGCCAGAAGCAGCGATGGTTCGCCATGTTGTTCGAGGGCGAGGACGATGAGATCGACGTCGCCCATCCCGGCGGGGGTGAGCATGAAGCGGAGTTCGAGGACTGGCGCTGGGAAGATCTCGAACGCGTACCCGAGCTGATCGTGCCCTTCAAGAAAAAGGCCTACGAGCAGGTGGTGGCCGCCTTCAAGCATGTGCCTCCCGCCCTGCCTTCTCTCGCCGCCGGCCTGACCCGAGAGGGTGAGGCGTGAAGACCATCGGTCTGATCGGTGGCATGAGCTGGGAATCGACGGCGCACTATTACGCCATCATCAACAGGGAAGTCGCGCGCCGCCTCGGAGGCCTGCACTCCGCCCCGATCCTTTTGCACTCGCTCGATTTCGCCCCCATTGCCGCCCAGCAGGAAAAGGGCGACTGGGACGCGGGCGGCATGGCGCTGGCGGAATCCGCGCGCCGTCTTGAAGCGGCGGGCGCCGAAATTCTGGGTCTCGCCACCAACACCATGCATATCGTCGCCGACCATATCGAGCGGGCCAGTTCCCTCCCCTTCATCCATATCGCCGATCCCACGGCAGAAGCGCTCTTGGCCGACGGCATGACCCGCGTCGGCCTGCTCGGCACCAAATTTACCATGGAGATGCCGTTCTACCGCGAGCGAGCTGGAGCGGGCGGGACTGGAGGTCATCGTGCCTGAAGTTGGCATCACCAATCTCAACGGCATCATCTATGAGGAGCTCTGCAAGGGCATAGTTCGTGACGAATCTCGCCAGATCTATGTCGACGCCATCAATGCCCTCGCCCTGCGCGGCGCCGATGCCGTCATCCTCGGCTGCACCGAAATCTCCATGCTGATCGACGATTCTTCGAGCCCCCTTCCGACCTATGACACCACCGAACTGCACGCCAAAGCATTGGTGGATGCGGCTTTGGGCTAACAGGCTGACGCGATACAAATATCTGGAGCGAAACGATCTTCCAAAGCGTTAGCAGTCTGGGAGATCTGATCCATGAAACCAATGTTAATCCTGAGCGTGATCCTGCTCACGCCAGTTGCCGCCTGCGTCTCCACGCCGCCCCACAAACAGCTGATGGAGCCTTCTCCCGTCTTCTCACCCCAGACATTCTTCTCCGGCAAGACGGTCGGCGAGGGCAAGCTGGACATCGCCCTCCAGGGAAACAGGCAGACGCATGTCGAGGGCCGCGGCCATGTCGAATCCGACGGTACTCTCGTCCTGGTGCAGACGGTCGCTGAGGAGGGCCAGCCGCCTTACACACGCACCTGGCGCCTTCAGCCCATCGACGAGACGCATTTCACCGGTTCGCTCACCGACGCCGACGGCCCGATCAGTGCGGAGGTTAGTGGGAACCTGCTGCATATCCGGTACAGAGCCAGAAAGGGTGGCCTCGATACGGAACAATGGCTGTATTTGCAACCGGGCGGCCAAATCGCGCTCAACCGGTTGGTGGCTCGGAAATTCGGCTTTCCGGTCGCCACGCTCAACGAAACCATCACAAGGAAGCACTAGCTCAACCTCGCCGCCAGCCCCTCCGCATCCCCCTGCACCTCGAGCAGTTTCTGACGCGACGTCTCGCCGCTCTGAAGGCTGATCGCTGACTTGGCTACACCCAGCTGCTTTGCCAGCAAGGCGATCAGCGCTTGGTTGGCCTTGCCCTTTTCAGGCGGTGCCGTCACCGAGACCCGCAGGACCTCCTGCCCGTCATCGCGGGTCTCAAGCCCAACAATGCGGTTCGCGCTCGCGCCCGGTGTCAAACGCACCACAAGCAAAAGCCCACCGTCGGTTTTCGCGATGGCGGGCCTGTCGGCGTTAGCAGCTGAACCTGTCACGCGAACCTCGGCAAGTTGTGACGCGGCTCCATTTCATGGCTCGGCATTCCACTCCGCCAGCGGAAACACCCGGTCATAGGCCCAGTTGAAGACGAAAGCATACCCCATGTAGAAAACCGCGAAGGACAAATCCATTACGAGGGCCTGCCAGATAGAAACGCCCAGATACCAGGCGATGAAGGGCATCAGCACCACGAGCAACCCAAGCTCGAAGCAAATGGCATGCACGATACGTGTCAGTCCCCCTTTCAGCGTGGTCCTGAAAAGCCGCTGTGCGAGTTGGTCGAAGAGATAGTTGTAAACCAAATTCCACCCCGCTGCGATGGTCGCGCTAACCAGGGCAACGATGCCGATATCGTGCAACGGGAAATGGAAGAGCCACGCCCCCAAGGGTGTGACGACAACAAGGCCGAGGATCTCGAACAGCAGGGCGTGCCGAATACGGTCTTGGATGGAGCGCAAATTCGACCTCCAGAACGCCCGGATCGTTCCGGCGGCATGATGTGCCTCAAAGAGGGGAGGCTGTCCTCGCTCGATGGAGCCGGGCCCCAAGCACTCTCCGCGGGCAATTAAGCAGCGGCAAATTAAAGACCGCCCCAATGAGCGGGACGGTTTTTGAAGTCGGTTATGAACATGGCCGTTTACATGAGCCGGACGTCGGGTCCCAGATGCTCGGCATCGGTGATGAGGTTGTTCCACCCATCGACCAGCGCCTGCGCCATATTGCGCTCCTCCGGGGTCTGGCTCTTGTCGACCTGCTCGCGCGCCTTGGCCAGCTCTTCCTCGATTTCGGCCCGCTCCAGCTCGCCGGCCGGCCGCGCCAGTTCGGCAAGGATGGTCAGTCCGTCCGGGTTCACCTCGGCAAAGCCGCCGCGCACGTAAAAAGTCTGCTTGTCCGCGCCGTTCACCGTGACGAAGCCCGGCTTCATCGTGCTCATCATCGGCGCATGATTGGCCATGACGGTGAAATAGCCTTCCGTGCCCGGCACGCTGACCGATTCCGCTTCCGCCGACAAAAGCAGCCGCTCGGGCGAGACGATTTCGATGTGGAGGTTCTCGGCCATGACGATTTTCCCTGAAGATCAACGAAGACGCCCGCGGCGTCTCCGTTCCGTGTGCTTCTTGGCTTAGGCGGCTTCCGCCAGCTTCTGCGCCTTGGCCACCGCATCGTCGATGGTGCCGACCATGTAGAAGGCCGATTCCGGCAGATGGTCGTATTCGCCGGCCACCAGTCCCTTGAAGGCGCGGATGGTTTCTTCCAGCGGCACGAAAATGCCGGGCGAGCCGGTAAAGACCTCGGCCACGAAGAAGGGCTGGCTCATGAAGCGCTCGATCTTGCGGGCGCGGGCCACGGCCAACTTGTCGTCTTCGGAAAGCTCGTCCATGCCCAGAATGGCGATGATGTCCTGGAGCGACTTGTAGCGCTGCAGGATCTCCTGCACCGAACGGGCCACCATGTAGTGCTCCTCGCCGACAATTGCCGGGTCGAGCATGCGCGAGGTGGAATCGAGCGGATCGACCGCCGGGTAAATACCCTTTTCCGAAATGGCGCGGTTCAGCGTCGTCGTTGCGTCAAGATGCGCGAACGAGGTCGCCGGCGCCGGGTCGGTCAGATCGTCCGCCGGCACGTAAATGGCCTGCACGGAAGTGATCGAACCCTTGGTCGTGGTCGTGATGCGTTCCTGCATCGCGCCCATGTCGGTGGAAAGCGTCGGCTGATAGCCCACCGCCGACGGAATGCGGCCCAAAAGCGCGGACATTTCCGAACCCGCCTGGGTGAAGCGGAAGATGTTGTCCACGAAGAACAAGACGTCCATGCCCTTGTCGCGGAAATCCTCGGCGATGGTCAGGCCGGTCAGCGCCACGCGGGCACGCGCCCCCGGGGGCTCGTTCATCTGGCCGAAGACCAGCGCGGCCTTGGAGCCTTCCGCCGAGCCATGCTCCTTGGGGTCCTTGTTCACGCCGGATTCGATCATTTCGTGATAGAGGTCATTGCCCTCGCGGGTGCGCTCGCCAACGCCGGCGAACACCGAATAGCCGCCATGCGCCTTGGCCACGTTGTTGATCAGCTCCTGGATGAGCACGGTCTTGCCCACGCCGGCGCCGCCGAAGAGGCCGATCTTGCCGCCGCGCGCATAGGGCGCCAAGAGGTCGATGACCTTGATGCCGGTCACGAGAATCTGTGCTTCCGGGCTCTGGTCGACGAATTCCGGAGCCGAAGCATGGATCGGACGGCGCTGATCGGACTTGATCGGGCCGGCCTCGTCGATCGGCTCGCCGATGACGTTCATGATGCGACCAAGCGTGCCGTCACCGACGGGCACGTTGATCGGCTCGCCGAGATCGGTCACCTCCTGGCCGCGCACCAGGCCCTCGGTGGTGTCCATGGCGATGGTGCGGACAACGTTCTCGCCCATATGAGCGGCGACTTCCAGCACCAGCCGGTTGCCATTGTTGTCGGTCTCGAGCGCGTTCAGAATGGCCGGGAGGTGATCGTCGAACTGCACGTCGACAACGGCGCCAATCACCTGAAAGATGCGGCCGACGGGTTTGTCAGAAGCTGCCATCGTTAAATCCTCTTGAGTAATACGTCAGAGCGCTTCGGCGCCCGCGATGATTTCGATCAGTTCGTTGGTGATCTGCGCCTGCCGCTGGCGGTTGTAGTCCAGCGACAGCCTGTCGATCATTTCGCCGGCATTGCGCGTGGCGTTGTCCATGGCCGTCATCTTGGCGCCCATCTCGCCCGCCGCGTTCTCCAGCAGCGCGCGGAAGATCTGCACGCTGATATTGCGCGGCAGAAGATCCTCCAGGATCGCCTCTTCGCTCGGCTCGTATTCGTAATTGACCTGCTCGGCCTCAGGCTCGCCCTCGGCGTCTTCCTTGAACTCGGCCGGGATGAGCTGCTGGGCGGTCGGCACCTGGCTGATCACCGATTTGAACTCGGAATAGAACAGCGTGGCGACGTCGAACTCGCCATTGGCGTACATCTCCAGCACCTTCTCGCCGATCATCTGCGCTTCGGCATAGCCGATCTGCTTGACCTCGCGGAAATTGTAGCTCTCGACGATCTGCTGCTTGAACAGGCGCCGAAGGATGTCGTTGCCCTTCTTGCCCACCGTGATGATCTTGACCGTCTTGCCCTCGGCCAGAAGCTTGTTGGCGTGCTCGCGCGCCAGCCGCGCGATCGAGGAATTGAAGCCCCCGCACAGACCACGGTCAGCCGTCGCCACGATCAGCAGATGCGTTTGATCCTTGCCGGTGCCCTTGAGCAGGGCCGGCGCATCCTCACGCCCCTGATAGGCCGCGCCCAGCGCCGTCAGCACCTTGCCCATGCGCTCCGCGAACGGCCGCGCCGCCGCGGCCGCTTCTTCGGCGCGCCTGAGCTTGGCCGCTGCCACCATCTGCATGGCGCGGGTGATCTTCTGGGTCGACTTGACCGAAGAGATCCGGTTCTTGAGGTCCTTCAAAGAAGGCATAGAGCCATTTACTCCCTGGGCCCGTCGCGCCGGCTCCCCGGCGCTCAAGGCTCTAGATCATTGGCGCGGCGCGCCGAAGCGCACCGCTTACGTCAGCTTAAGCGGCAAACGTCTTCTTGTACGAATCGAGCGCCGACTTCAGCCGGTCGCGGATCGAATCCGACAGCGCCTTTTCCTTGGCGATGTCGTCGAGCACGTCCTTGTGCTTGGAGCGCATCACGCTCAGAAGCCCGCTCTCGAACTCGCGCACCTGTTTGACCGCGATATCGTCGAGATAGCCGTTCACACCCGCAAAGATCACCGCCACCTGCTCTTCGGTCTTCAGCGGCGAGAACTGCGGCTGCTTCAAGAGCTCGGTCAGCTTCGCGCCGCGATTGAGCAGGCGCTGCGTGGCCGCATCGAGGTCCGAGCCGAACTGGGCGAACGCCGCCATTTCGCGGTACTGGGCCAGTTCGCCCTTGATCGAGCCGGCAACCTGCTTCATCGCCTTGATCTGGGCGGCAGAGCCCACGCGGGAAACCGACAGACCGGCATTCACCGCCGGGCGGATGCCCTGGAAGAAAAGGTCGGTCTCAAGGAAGATCTGGCCATCGGTGATCGAGATCACATTGGTCGGGATATAGGCCGAGATGTCGTTGGCCTGCGTCTCGATGACCGGCAGGGCGGTCAGCGAACCGGCGCCGTGATCCTCGTTGAGCTTGGCGGCGCGCTCCAGCAGGCGCGAGTGCAGATAGAACACGTCGCCCGGGAAAGCCTCGCGCCCCGGCGGACGGCGCAGCAGCAGCGACATCTGGCGGTAGGCGACGGCCTGCTTGGACAAGTCGTCATAGGCGACCACGGCATGCATGCCATTGTCGCGGAAGAATTCGCCGATGGTGCAGCCGGTGAACGGCGCCAGGAACTGCATCGGGGCCGGATCGGAGGCGGTCGCCGCAACCACGATCGAATATTCCATCGCGCCGCGGTCTTCGAGCGTCTTGACGATCTGGGCCACCGTCGAACGCTTCTGCCCGACCACGACATAGATGCAGTAAAGCTTCTCGCTTCTCGTCATCGCCCGAATGGGCCGGCTTCTGGTTGAGGAAGGTGTCGACGATGATCGCCGTCTTGCCGGTCTGGCGGTCGCCGATGATCAGCTCGCGCTGCCCGCGGCCGATCGGGATCAGCGCGTCGATGGCCTTGAGGCCGGTCGACATCGGCTCATGCACGGACTTGCGCGGCAGAATGCCCGGCGCCTTGACGTCGACGCGCTTGCGCTCGTCGGCCTGGATCGGGCCCTTGCCGTCGATCGGGTTGCCGAGCGCGTCGACCACGCGGCCCAGAAGACCCTTGCCGACGGGGGTGTCGACGATGGAGCCGGTCCGCTTGACGGTGTCGCCTTCCTTGATGTCGCGGTCGGACCCGAAGATCACGACGCCGACATTGTCGGATTCGAGGTTCAGCGCCATGCCCTTGATGCCGCCGGGGAACTCGACCAGCTCGCCGGCCTGGCACTTGTCGAGGCCGTAAACGCGCGCGATGCCGTCGCCGACCGAGAGAACCTGACCGACCTCGGAGACCTGGGCTTCCTTGCCGAAATCCTTGATCTGGTCCTTGAGGATGGCGGAGATTTCCGCAGCTTTGATATCCATTAGCCGACCTCTTTCATCGCGATCTTCATCGCCGTCAGTTTGGTTCTGAGGGAACTGTCGATCATCTGGCTGCCGACCTTGACGACAAGGCCGCCGATCAGGCTGGGATCGACATGGGTTACGAGATTGACGGTCTTGCCGATCTTCGCTTTCAGCGTTTCGGCAAGCGTATTCAGCTGGGCCTCGGACAAGGGCGCAGCGGAGGTCACATCCGCGCTCACCTCGCCTCGCGCCTTGGCGGCGCGGGCCTTGAATTCTGCGATCATCGCCGGAAGAGCGAACAGGCGTCCGTTCTTTGCCACCAGCCGCACGAAATTTCCCACCGTCTCCGGAAGGCCGGACTTGGCGACGATGGCCTCCATCGCCTCGCGCTTGGTGTCGGCGGGAATGGCCGGGCTGCGCAGGAAATTGCGGAAATCGGCGTCCGAATTGATCAGCTCTGCGAGCTGGTCGAGATTGCTCTCGACCTCCGCCATCTGGTTGGATTCATTGGCGAGATCGAACAGGGCATTCGCATAGGGCTGGGCGATATGGTGAATCGTCGAGTTCTGTGCGCTCAATGTCCGCAATCCGTCTTGCTGCACTCCCGCCAGCCGCTGGCCAATGTCTTGATCAACCAGACGCTGATGACGGGACTTTTGTCAAAGATAATGACCGGCCCCAGGGGCCTTCAAAGCCGCGCACCCTCTAGCACACGTTTTACGGCGCTTGCAAGCATGCGGGACGTGATTCAGGCGCCCACTAACAGCCCCGGTTTTCCGGCAATTTCTGAGCGCCCCGATCAATAAAAACTGATCGGGTCGATATCGATCTGTATCTTGAGATTGCCCTTGGGTTTCTCCGCCATGGTTGAGCCAGAACCGCACATAGCCGCTCAGATCGAACTCCTTGGGGCTTTGCACCAGAAGCCGGACCCGATGGCGCCCGCGCACCATGGCGAGCGGCGCATCGGCCGGCCCGAACAGCCGCAAACCTTCCGCCATCGGCGCCGCCGACAACAGCCGCCGCGCAAACGCGAACGCCTCGTCATGTTCATTGGCCGAAACGATCAGCGCCGCCAGCCGTCCGAAAGGCGGCAGCCCGCCCTCCTCGCGCACCTTGAGTTCATGCGCGTAAAATGCCTCGCGGTCACCCTTGATCATGGCCTCGATCACCGGATGCGTCGGGTGATAGGTCTGCAGAAACGCCTTGCCCGGCCTTCGAAGCGCGCCCCGCCCGCCCCGTCACCTGGGTCAGGATCTGGAAGGTGCGCTCCGCTGCTCGTGGGTCGCCATGCGCCAGCCCCAGATCGGCATCGATCACCCCCACCAGGGTCAGCTTTTCGAAATGGTGCCCCTTGGCCACCAGCTGCGTGCCGATGATGAGGTCGTATTCGCCCCGCTCGATCTCGGAGAACCGCTCGCGGATCTGCGCATGGCTCCCCATGTCGGAGGAGAGGATCACCTTGCGCGCTTCGGGAAACCGCTCGGCGGCCTCCTCGGCCACCCGCTCGATTCCCGGGCCGATGGGAATCGAGCGCATCGACCGCTCCGCACTGCCCGCAGGCCTCGGGGCGCTTCTGCTCATGCCCGCAATGATGGCACATCAGCACCCCCCGGAAGCGGTGCTCGACCAGCCAGCTCGAGCAGTCCGGGCACTGATATTGGTGCCCGCAGGCCCGGCAGAGGGTCAGCGGCGCATAGCCGCGCCGGTTGAGGAACAGCAGCGCCTGCTCGCCCCGGTCCAGCGTGGAGAAAACCTCCCGCGCCAGTTGCGGCGAAATCCATTGCCCCCTTTCCGGCCCGTCCTCGCGCATGTCGATGGCGGTGATGTCGGGCAGGCTCGCTTCGGCGAAGCGGCTCTCGATCTTGATGTGCGCATAGCGCCCGGTATTGGCGTTGTTGCGCGTTTCGACCGAGGGGGTCGCCGAAGAAAGGATCACGCGCGCACCGCAAAGCGGAAGCCCGCACCACCGCCATGTCGCGTCCGTGATAATTGAACCCTTCGGACTGCTTGTAGGCCGCCGTCATGCTCCTCATCGAGCACGATCAGCCCCAGTTCGTGAAAGGGCAGGAACAGCGCCGAGCGCGCACCGACCACCGCCCTGACCTCGCCGCGATGCACGCCGCGCCAGACGCGCGTGCGCTGTACCGGCGTCATGTCCGAATGCCATTCCGCCGGCCGCGCCCCGAAGCGTTTCGTCGAACCGGTCGAGAAAGGTGTGCGTCAAGGCGATCTCGGGCAGAAGGATCAGCGCCTGCCGCCCGGCGCGCAGGCGATCGGCAACCGCTTCGAAGAAGACTTCCGTCTTGCCCGCCCCGGTCACCCCATCCAGCAGCGCCACGGCGAACTTGCCCTCGCCCGCCTGCCGCAACTGGCAGAGAGCCGCCGCCTGCCCCGCATTGAGGGTTGGGGGCGCATGGTCGGGATCGGGCGGCTCGACCGCTGGCGGCGCGCGGCAGCGTCACCGCTTCCAGCGCGCCAGACTTGACCAGTCCGTCGATCACCGAGGGCGACACCCCGCTCGCCCCCACCAGCGCGGTCTTCGCCCAGGCCATCCCGTCGGTCATGGTTTCCAGAACCCGCATGCGCGCATCGGTCATGCGCGCCGGCTCATCGCCCGTCAGCCGGTAGGCGGTGATCGGCTTGGCCGGCTCCAGCGCCTCGACCGAGCGCAGCACGCCGCGCAGCACCATGCCCGGCGCGGCAAGCGTATAGCGGGCCACCCAGTCGACCAGTTTCAGAATTTCGTCGGACAAAGGCGGCGCATCGAAGACATGCGCGATATCCTTGAGCCGGTTATGCGCGAAACTGTCCTTCGGCTTGCCCCAGACCACGCCCAGCGTCGGCCGCGGCCCCAGCGGCACCACCACGATCGAGCCGCGCTGCACCTGCATGCCCTCCGGCACGCGATAGGTATAGGGGCCATCGACGGCCACCCCCACCATCACCGCAACGCTGTCGGATAATTCGTCCATGCCGCCCCGCATATAGCTTGCCCGGGAAGAGCGTTTTCAGGAAAAGTGGAAACCGGTTTTCCGGTTCGAAAACGCGTCAAGAGAATACCAGCAGGACATATACTTTCGGCTCCCTGCTGCGAGAACAAGAGGGCAACAATGGCCGATTCAGGAGAGGTTGGCCAAGGCGCAATCGCCTCGGCAGTCATCGCGGCGGCGAAAAGTCAGGTTCAGAACGCGCCCTTGACCCCGGCGGTCAGCGTACCGCTCAACAGCTCGGCCCCGGTTAAATCATAGGACGTGCCGGTATAGGCGCCTGTCGAAATTTCGTAATAGTCCGTGTTGCCGCGCTGCAGAAAGACCTTGTCCACCGTCCCCTTCACGAACACGGACACCTTGTCGCTGACGCCATATTCGGCACCCGCCGTAGCGGCCAGCAGCGGCGCAGGATGAAAAAAATCCTCGAAATGGATGTCGCGCTTCCAATGGTCGTCAATGGCTCGGCCGCCGACCGTCAGCCCGGCCTGTGCGCCGAGCGAGAACGTCCATTCGCCGCGCTCGAAAGTGCCGTCGGCGCCGACGAACACCGCCGGCAATTGCTGGCGATAGGTGACCCCCTTCCCTGCAATTGCAAAACTCGAATCGCGGAAGCCTCCGACACTGTAGATGGCCGTGCCGTCATAGGCCGTCCACTGGCTATCGATATATTTGAACCCGCCATTGAGGTTCACGGCATTTTGGCCGTCCGCCACCACATCATAACCGATCGCGGCGCTGCCATTGAAATAGAAGTCCAGATTGGTGTTGGGATGCAGCGATCTGTGCGTCCAGTTGTCGAAGCTGTAGTCGACGAAATATCCACCGGTCCAATCATAGTCGGCCATATGGCTGTCGCCCGAGAGCCCCGCCTGCGCGTCGAAAGTCAAGGTCCAGTTTTGAGGCAGGGAAACGCTCATGCTCGCATTCAGCACCGGCGCGACGGATTGCCAGTTCAAAAAGCTGACATGGTTGGCGCCGGAGAACACATATTCATGCGCCTCGACACCCAGCACGCCGACGCCCGCCGAAGCCTCGAATGCGGGCCGCAAGCCGGCCGTCATGTCCTGCGCCTGCGCACCGCCGATGAGGCAAAGCCCGAAGGCAGCCGCAAGGCCAGCCGCACAAAGCGTTTCTTTCTTCATCGACCCAAGCCAACCCTTTGCAAGAAACACAGATTTAACCGATTTCGCATCGGCGTCCACCACGCACCCGCCCGCTGCTCGGACAATCGCGAACGCGTTGCCGCGGGGCCACAGGCATTTTGATCCGGCTCCAAGGTTAGGGCGTAGCCGTTAAACCGGCATCAAGGAGAGGCAGCATGGGCGAGCGCATTGAGGTCAGTGACAAGATGCAGACCGGCTATGCCTACGAATTGACCGAACCGGCTGGCCGCAATTTCGCCGACGATTTCAAGCCGCACTTCACTCCGACGGAAATGCTGCATATGGGCGTGTTCGAGGGCAAATATCTCAACGATTGCCGAGGTGAATTCCCCAAATCCTGGTTCGAGGGCGCAAAGCTTAGCGACAGGGCCGACGAGAGCCTCAACTATTTTGGCATCAAGAGCCGCCAGCCGCTATCGGTTTGGCAGCAGAAGGGCTGGATCATGGGCCCGGACCCGCGCGGCTGGTTCCAATGGTACTGCCGCTATTATCGCGGCCGCCGCATCTCCGATATCGACAAACGCCAGATCGGCCGCTGGAAGAATTTCGCCCGCCACGCCGGCCAGATCAAAGCCAATTGCGAGCCGCACGACCTCACCTGCCGCAAACGCCAGCGCCAGGCCCTGCTGCAATGGTCATGGGACCCGTTTATCTGATCTCAGGCGGAGGCCTCTTCGCGCTCTTCGCGATATTCGCCCCAGGCCTGCCTGAGGATCTGGAATGAGGAACTGAGGAAGATGCCGGCCATCACGCCCGCCACCGCAAGGTCCGGCCAGGCTGAAGTCGTGCCCCAGACCGCGAGCGCAGCCGCCATCACCACGACATTGCCAATGGCGTCGTTGCGCGAGCAGAGCCAGACCGAGCGGACATTGGCATCGCCATCCTTGTAGGGGCGCAGCAGCAGGACGGAGCCAAGGTTGGCCGCAAGCGCCAGAACGCCGATGCTTCCCATCACTTCTGCGCTGGGCACGCCCAGGACCAGCGTCTGATAGAGCGTCGATCCGAACACCCACAACGCCATGACGAAGAGCGACGCGCCCTTGAAGAGGGCCGCCGTCGCACGCGTTCTCAGGCTCGCTCCAACGACGGCAAGGCTTAGGCCATAGGTTATCGTGTCGGCCAGAAAATCCAGCGCATCGGCCTTGAGCGCCTGCGACCCGGCGAGCTGGCCGGCCAGCATCTCGACCAGAAACATCGCGCCGTTGATGCCGATCACTGTCCACAAAATCCGCTTGTAGCGCGGGTCCATTCCATCGAACACGGCGACGCCGCCGGAGCAGCAGGCGTCCACTTCGCCGCCATTTTTGCTCGCGCCTTTCAGCGCCGGGAGCTCGAGAGGCGGCGGCGCACAACACGCTGAATCTTCCGGTTTGCAACATGGATCAGCCAAAAAGCATCTCCCTGGATCATCTGGGCCGCCGGCAGTTCTGGCAGGAGCGGACAATATCTGTACGATTGGGAACGGCGCTCCGGGCGGCAAGGTTCACCGCATTTTATCAGCACGCCGGTTCGCGTGCAAAACTGCTGCCGCCTCAGGTGCCTACTCGAACCTGACCAGCAGGTCCTTGGCGTCGATCTGGTCGCCGGGCTTGACGATCACCTCGGCGATCACCCCGTCCGTCTCCGCATGGAGGGCCGTCTCCATCTTCATCGCTTCGATGGACAACAGCACGTCGCCCGCAGCTACCTGTCTGTCCTGCTTTCACCGCCAGCGTCGAAATCACCCCCGGCATCGGCGCACCGACCTGTTTGGCGTCTCCCGACCTCGGCCTTGGGCCGTGCGACGATATCGCCGGCCTTCAGCCGGTCGGGCACGGAAACGGCGCGCGGCTGGCCGTTGAGTTCGAAGAACACGCGCACCATGCCCTTCTCGTTCGGCTCCGAGCGCGCCCTGCAGCTGGATGACCAGCGTCACGCCCTTTTCGAGGTCGACCATCAACTCGCTGCCCGGCTCCAGCCCGTAGAAATAGACCGGCGTCGGCAGCACTTCGGTCGGCCCGTACAAGTCCTGCGACTTCATGAAATCGGGGAAGACCTTGGGATACATAAGGTAGGACGCGAGCTGGAAATCGTCGATTTCCGTGCCGAGCTCCTCGGCGAGCCGTGGTGCGTTCCGCCTCGAGGTCGACATCGGTCAGGTAGGAGCCCGGCCGGTCGGTCAGCGGCTCCTTGCCCTTCAGAACCTTTTTTTGCAGCGCTTCGGGGAAGCCGCCCGGCGGCTGGCCCAGATCGCCGGCAAAGAACCCGACGACGGAATCGGGGAAGGACACATCGCTTGTTCGGGTCCTCGACCTCCGCGCGCGTCAGCCCCGAACGAGACCATGGCCAGCGCCATGTCGCCGACGACCTTGGAGGACGGCGTCACCTTGACGATGTCGCCGAACATCTGGTTCACGTCGGCATAGGTCTGCGCCACCTCGTGCCAGCGGCTCTCGAGCCCCAGCGACCGGGCTTGCTCCTTGAGATTGGTGAACTGCCCGCCCGGCATTTCATGCAGATAGACTTCCGAGGCGCCGGACCTCAGGTCGCTCTCGAAGGCGCGGTACTGATTGCGCACCGCCTCCCAGTAGAACGAAATCTGCCGGATCACCTTGGGGTCGAACCCCGGATCGCGGTCGGTGCCTTCCAGCGATTCCACCAGCGAGCCGAAACAGGGCTGCGAGGTGGTGCCCGAAAGCGCATCCATCGCCGCATCCACCGCATCGACGCCCGCCTCGACCGCCGCCATCACCGTCGCCGCAGCCGCGCCGGAGGTATCGTGCGTGTGGAAATGGATCGGCAGGCCGATTTCCTGTTTCAGCGTCTCGAACAGCTTTTTTGCCGCCGCGCGGCTTCAAGCAGGCCGGCCATGTCCTTGATCCCCAGCACATGCGCGCCGGCGGCTTCCAGCTCCTTGGCCAGTTCCACATAATAGTTGAGGTCGTACTTGGCCCGGTCGGGGTCCAGCATGTCGCCGGTGTAGCAGATCACGCCTTCGCAGACCTTGCCGCTTTCGATCACCGCATCCATCGAGACGCGCATGTTCTCGACCCAGTTGAGGCAATCGAAGACGCGGAAAACGATCGACCCCGCCCTTAGCCGCCTGCGCGACGAAGAAACTGGACGACATTGTCGGGATAATTGGTGTAGCCGACCCCGTTGGAGCCGCGCAGCAGCATCTGGGTCAGGATGTTCGGCGCGCCGTCGCGGATCTTGGCCAGCCGCTCCCACGGGTCTTCGTTGAGGAACCGCATGGCGACATCGAACGTCGCCCCGCCCCAGCATTCGAGCGAGAACAGGTTCGGCAGCCCGCGCGAATAGGCATCGGCGATGCGCGCGATGTCGTAGGCTGCGCATGCGCGTCGCCAGCAGCGACTGATGGGCGTCGCGCATCGTGGTGTCGGTGAACAGCACGCGGGTCTGCGCCTTCATCCAGTCGCGCCAGCCCCTTCGGCGCCTTCGCGCTCCAGCACCTGCCGGCTGCCCTCGACCAGGCCCGGCTCGGCGAAATTCCGGCACCACCGGCGCGGCAGCGTCCGCGGGCGGCCGCGGCCGGTCGCGCACTTCCGGATGCCCGTTGACCGTAACGTCGGCGATATAGGTCAGAAGCTTGGTCGCCCGGTCCTTGCGCCGCGGTGATGTCGAACAGCTCCGGCGTCGTGTCGATGAAGCGCGTCGTATAGGAATTGTCGACGAAATTGGGGTGCGCGATGATGTTTTCGAGAAACGCCAGATTGGTCGAGACGCCGCGGATGCGGAACTCGCGCAGGGCCCGGTCCATGCGCGCGATGGCCTCCTCCGGCGTCGGCGCCCAGCAGGTGACCTTTTCCAGCAGCGGATCGTAATAGCGGGTGATCACCGCGCCCGAATAGGCCGTGCCGCCATCGAGCCGCACCCCGAACCCGGTCGCCCCGCGATAGGCGGTGATCCGGCCATAATCGGGGATGAAGTTTTGCTCGGGATCCTCGGTCGTCACCCGGCACTGGATGGCGTGGCCGTTGAGCTTGATGTCCTCCTGGCGCGGCACGCCCGATTCCGGCGTCCCGATCACCGCCCCGTCCATGCACATGGATCTGCGCCTTGACGATGTCGATGCCGGTGACCTCCTCGGTGACCGTATGCTCGACCTGGATGCGCGGATTGACCTCGATGAAGTAGAACTTGTCGGTGTCGGCATCCATCAGGAACTCGACCGTGCCGGCGCAGCGATAGTTGGCGGCGTTGCCGAGCCGCAGCGCCGCCTCGGTCAGCTCCTTGCGCACCTTCGTCGTCGAGATAGGGCGCCGGCGCGCGCTCGACCACCTTCTGGTTGCGCCGCTGCACCGAGCAGTCGCGCTCGAACAGATGCACCAGATTGCCGTGGTCGTCGCCGAGAAGCTGCACTTCGACGTGCCGGGCCCGCTCGATCAGCTTTTCGAGATACATCTCGTCCTTGCCGAACGCCGCCTTGGCCTCGCGCTTGCCCTCGGACACTTCGCGAGCGCAGCGTCTTCTCGTCCATGATCCGGCGCATGCCGCGTCCGCCGCCGCCCCAGCTCGCCTTGAGCATCAGCGGATAGCCGATCTCGGCGGCCATCCTGGCGACTTCGTCGAGATCGTCGGGCAGCGGCGTCGGTCGCCGGCACCACCGGCACGTCGGCGGCGATCGCCATGTTGCGGGCGGCGACCTTGTTGCCGAGATCGCGCATGGTCTGCGCCCTGCGGACCGATGAAGATGATCCCGGCATCCTCGCAGGCATCGACGAATTCCGGGCTCTCGGACAAGCAGCCCGTAGCCGGGATGGATGGCATCGGCGCCCGGAGATACGGGCGATGCGGATATATTCGTCGATCTGCAGATAGGCCTCGACCGGCCCCTTGCCCTTGCCGATCAGATAGGCCTCGTCGGCCTTGAACCGGTGCAGCGCCAGCTTGTCTTCTTCGGCAAAGACGGCGACCGTCTTGATGCCCAGCTCATTGGCGGCGCGGAACACGCGAATGGCGATTTCGCTGCGATTGGCGACGAGGATTTTCTTGATCGGCATCGAGCTTACCCGCACGGCAGGAGGGGACGGCACTGACATGACGTCAGCGGCAAAAGACGCGCGTCGGCCTTCGGCGCGCGCTCTTTGACAGCCTATTTGGAGCTGAGATGCCCCGACAGATGCGACATGTCGTAGCCGGCGTTCGCCGCCGCCGAGATGATCTCGTCGGCCGGCATCTGTCCCGCCTGGCGACAGCGCCCAGAGCGTGGTCGAGCGCGTGCCCGAGCGGCAATAGCAAAGCACCGGGCCCTCGCTCCCCTCGAGCGCCGCCCGGGTCTTTTCGACCATGTCCGGCGTCACGCCTTCGCGGCCCATGGGAATGGCGGTGTAGGTGAGGCCCGGCCGCTTCCGCCGCGGCCTTGATCTCGGCGCCGGTCGGCTGGTCCGGGGCTTCGCCGTCGGGCCGGTTGTTGACGATGGCGATGTAAACCCGGCCTGCTTGATCGCCGGCATGTCCTCGAGGCGTGATCTGCCCCGAAACGCTCACATGATCATTGATCCGCTTGAGTTCCAACGCCCTCTCCCGGCTGCTGCCTGATCCAGTCTTTTCTGATTACAGGAGGTGCGACACGTCGCGCAAGGGCAAGCACCAAAGCGGGCGGAGCCAGCCAACACTGCTGAGGCTGCTGCCGAAAAAGAAAGCGCCGGACCAGCTCGGCCGGTCCGGCGCCGAATACAAGTCTGGGAGCCGCGCCTAGACCGACGTCGTCTCGATAGTCGGCTGGTGCCGGGCCAGCGCCCTGATCACCTGCTTGGCGGTCACATAGCCGATCTGATTGCCGTCGCCATCGATCACGCCAACCCATTCATGCTCGGCGAACAGCGGCAGCACGTCCTCGCAGCGGGCCGTGTCCGGCACCGCGATGTCGCTCTTCTCGAAATTCGCATCCTTGGTCATGATCGTCTTGACCTGGATGGCGCGCGCCTTGTTCACGTCGCGCACGAACTCCTCGACATGATCGTTGGCCGGTTGCAGGACGATCGTTCTCGGGACGCCCCTGCTGCACCACGCCGCCATCATAGAGCACGGTGATGCCGTCGCCGATCTTGAGCGCCTCGTCGAAATCATGGGTGATGAACAGGATCGTCTTGTTCAGCTCCTTCTGCAGGCTCGAGCAACTGGTCCTGCATGCCCGAGCGGATCAGCGGGTCGAGCGCGGAAAACGCCTCGTCCATCAAAAGGATGTCCGGTGTCCATGGCCAGCGCCCGGGCAAGACCCACGCGCTGCTGCTGGCCGCCGGAAAGCTGATGCGGCTGCGAATGCTCATAGCCCTTCAGCCCCACCGTATCGATCCATTGCGCGGCGATTTCCTGCGCGCTCGGCCTTCTTCACGCCGCGCACTTCGAGGCCATAGGCGACGTTGTCGAGCACGATCCGGTGCGGCAACAGGCCGAATTTCTGGAACACCATGGCGATGTCTGGTGCGCCGGAACGACCTGAGCTCGTCGAGCGACATGCCCAGCACGTCCTTGCCATTCGACATAGATTTCGCCCGATGTCGGCTCGATCAGCCGGTTGACGTGGCGGATCAGTGTGGACTTGCCCGATCCCGAAAGCCCCATCACCACATAGACCTGGCCCGGGCCTGACCTGCATGCGAGACGTCGTTCAGCCCGATCACATGGCCGGTCTCGGCCTGAACTTCGGATTTCGACTTGCCTGATTTCAGCAGTTCCAGCGCCTTTTCCGGCTCCGGGCCGAAAATCTTGGTGACATTGCGAATGTCGATTGCAAATTCTTCGCTGGAAATTCTGGCTCATATGCGTGTCTCCGCCAGTCCGATACGCTCCTGCAAGCTGTTTGCCGAAGGCCTGGGTGATGCGGTCGAAGATGATGGCCAGCGCCACGATCCCGAGCCCCGCGAACAGGCCCGCGGCTGACCTCGAGCCGGCCGATGCCCTGCAGCACCTGATAGCCAAGCCCGCCGGCACCGATCATCGAGGCGATCACCACCATGGCCAGCGCCATCATCGTGGTCTGGTTGATGCCGGCGAGAATGGTCGGCATCGCCAGCGGAATTTGCACGCCGAACAGGCGCTGGCGCGGGATTGGTGCCGAAGGCCCGCGCCGCTTCCATGACCGCCGGATCGACCATGCGGATGCCGAGATCGGTCAGCCGCACCAGCGGCGGCGCGGCATAGATGATGGTCGCCAGCAGCGCCGGCACCTTGCCCGGGCCGAAGATCATCACCGTCGGAATGAGATAGACGAAACTCGGCATGGTCTGCATCAGGTCGAGGATCGGCGTCATGACGCTGCGCACGCCTTTGGAGCGCGCCATCACGATGCCCACCGGCAGCGAGATGACGATGGCCGTCAGGGTCGCCGCGATCATCAGCGCCATGGTGGCGATGGCGTCTTCCCAGAGATCCATCACGCCCAGGAACAGCAGCGCCACCAGCACCACGGCTGGCAGCTTCCAGTCGCGGGTGGCGAGCCAGGCCAGGCCCACCAGAAAGGCGATCAGCAGCCACCACGGGATGGCGAGCAGCCCTTGCTCGATGCCGATCAGCAGGAGCAGCAAGCGGATGAGCCGCAGCCTCGAAGCCGCCGCCCCAATTGCGCACAACCCAGTTCAGGCTGTCGTCGATGGAATCCCGAAGCGGGTTTGTGTCGATGATTTCGGGAAACATGCGATTTCTCCAAGCCAAAAGAGTGGCCGGGCGCCTGGCCCGGCCACTCCATCATGAACCTATCTGCCGGTCACTTACAGACTGGCCTTGACCTTCTCGGCGACGTCGGCGGGAACCCACTTCGTCCACACATCCTGATGATCCTTCAGGAAGTTCTGCGCGGTTTCCTCGGCGTCGGCATTGTTGTCGTCAGCCCAGGCGAGCAGCCCGTTGATGGTGTCGGAATCGACGGCGACCTTGGAGAAGTAGTCGGCGACCTCCGGTGCATCCTTCTGGATCCACGCTGCGGCGCCAACCTTGACCGGCGAAGACGGCCAGGCCGTCTTGACCGCCGGCTTGTCGCAATCGGGATTGGTGTTGCACTGATAGCCCGCTTCGTCGACCGCCGGCATTTTCAGCTGGTAGGTGTCGTACTTGCCCAGGATGGCCGTCGGACCCCAATAGTAGAAGAGGATCGGCTCTTCGCGGGTGAAGGCGCGCGCGATCGAGGCGTCGAGATTGCCGCCCGAACCGGGCGAGAACAGCTCCCAATTTTTCTTCATGTCGTAGGCCTTGAACACGGCCGCATTGGCGAGCTCGCAGGCCCAGCCCGGAGGACAGGCATAAAGACGGCCCTTGCCCGGCTCTTCCGGCGAGCGGGAAGATCTCGGGATGATCGACCACGTCCTGCGCGGTCACCAGATCCGGGTGGGCATCCTTGGTGTATTGCGGGATGAACCAGCCTTCGACGGCGCCGCCGGAGATGGCGTCGCCCAGTTCGACCACTTCACCGTCCTTGATCGCCTGCTGCCACTGCTCCTGGATCGAGCTGGTCCACAGCTCCGGAGCGATCGCCGGCTTGCCGCGGCTGATCATCGACGCCGAAGTCGGCACGGTGTCGCCGGCGACGATATCGACGTTGCAGCCATAGCCGTTCTCGAGGATATTGGCGTGGATATGGGCAAGGGCGGCAGCCGAAGCCCAGGTCATCTCGGCAATATCGATGGTCTTGTCCGTGCCGCAGGACGTGTCCTGAGCCATTGCCGGCGCGGCAAAACCAAGCCCCGCCGCGAGCCCGAGCACGGCCACGACGCTTCCTGTTTTGAAAGTCATCAAGCGTTTCTCCGTTTGTTTTTTTTGATGGCCCGGACACTAAGGGCCCATGTTTTGAAAGTCAAATGCACCACGGCCAAACGGCACGCCGCAAGCGCACATGTGTATCGGTAGCGGCAAATAGATTATCCGCCACTACTTTGTTACTATTACTGGATACTTATCCTGTGTATTTGTTAGTACCCAAAAAATAAACTTCTTGTGATGCCATAACAGACGAGAAACACTAACATAAGACAACAAAAAACCGGCAAAAACGTCAGGGACGGTGACCCTTCAGGCGCCAAAGCGCCGCCCAGCCAGCCATCACAGGCTGGACTTGACCCGCTCCGCCACGTCGGCCGGTACCCATTTGGTCCAGATGTCCTGTTCGCTCTCGAGGAAATGCCGGGCGGTCTTTGCGGCATCGGCCTTGTTTTCTTCGCCCCACAGCAGCATCCGTCCCACCTCGGCATTGCTGAGCGAAACCTGCTTCAGATAGTCGGTTACCGCCGGAGCCGCATCCGGCAACCAGCTGGCCACGGCCTTGACCGCGTCGGGCACGACGAAATCCGTCTTTTGCGGATCCTTGCAGTCGGCCTTGCCGATGCAGGCGAACTTGTCGGCATCGAAAGGGGCCATGTCGAGCCGCGTCATATCGAAGCGCCCCATCATGGCTGTTGGCCCCCAATAATAGAAGACGACCGGCTCTTCACGGGTGAAGGCACGGGCGATGGTGGCGTCGAGCGCTGCCCCCGAGCCCGGCGAGTAGAGGTTGAACGTGTCTCCGAGCCCGTAGGCCTTGAAGAAGTTCTCGTTCATGATTTCGCACGACCAACCCGGCGGGCACGACAGGAACCGCCCCTTGCTGGGGTCGTCCGGATCGGCGAAGAGCTTGGCGTATTTGGGCAAATCCTCGACGCTCTTCAGCCCCGGATTGGCCTTCGCCACATAAGTCGGGATGTACCACCCCTGCACCAGGCCTTCCTTGATGGCCGGTCCCAGATTGACCACTGCCTTGTCTGCCAGCGCCTTGTCCCAGGCATCCTGTGCGGCGTTGGGCCAAAGCTCGGGCGCCAGCGTCGGCGCCCCGCGCGCGCTCATGGTGGCGAGCGTCGGCACCGTGTCCCCGCTCATCAGCTCGACTTTGCAGCCGAACCCTTTTGCAAGAATGATTGCATCGATGTTCGCGAAGGCCGCCGCGGACGGCCAGCCCATTTCCGCGATCTGGATCGTGCGATCGGTGCCGCACTGGGTGTCCTGCGCCAATGCCGGCGAACCGGCGAAAAACCCGGCAAGCACGACAACTGCGCCCGCACCTCCAAGGCCGAGAAGCTTCATTGGACCATCTCCGTTGCAAAAGCAGAAGCGATCACGGCGGCGCAAAACGGCGCATCTCGGGATCAACATCTTCAACGAGCACGAAGGAGGAAAGGTTCCCGAAAAAGCGCGGCTCAATCGCCGGTCCAGGCTTGCCAGACCTCTTGCCGCGTGGAAACGAAATGCCCGGCCACTTCCTCCGGCGTAGCCCCTTCCGCGTTTTGCCAGGCGAGGAGCGCATTCATCTCGTTCAGCGGCATGCTCGCCTTTTGCAAATAGACCGCCACCCGAGGCGCCTCGGTATAGAGCCGGCTCGCCACCCCGATCACCACCGGCTCCATGGCGAAGGCCGAAGGTTTTGGATCCGCGCAGTCTCGCTGGGCCAGGCATTTCATCGCCTCTGCATCGAAACTGCCGAGATCGAGCTGCTTGAAGTCGAACTGCGCCAGCACCGCGTTGGGCTGCCAATAATAGAAAAGGATCGGTTTTTTGCGTGACATGGCTTCGCCGATCAGCTGGTCCATCTCGTAACGGTTGGCCGGCTCCACCACTTCGAAATGCTCGGAAAGCCCCAGGGCCCGGATCAAATTCCTGTTGATCACCGCGCAGGCCCAATCCGCGGGGCAGGAAATCAGCTGGGCTTTTTTGGCGCCTTCTTCCGCAAAGACCTGCCAGAACGCATCCAGATCCGTGGCCTTGGCCAGTTTGGGGTGATCGGCAATGACGAATTGCGGCACGAACCAGCCCTCGAAACTGCCCCCGCTATAGCTTTGTCCGGCAGGTCGCACCTCCCCGGTGCCGAGCGCCGAATTCCACACCTCCGCCACCCTGCCGATCCAGAGTTCCGGCGCCACTTCCGGCTGCCCGGTCGTCGCCATGGAGGAGGTGGTGGCGGCCAGATCGCCCGCGACGACATCGGTGGGGCATCCCAATTGCTCGCTGATCAGCGCGGCATGGATATCCGCCAATATGGCGGCGGCCGGCCATTGCATGCGTGCGATCGTGATCGGGGTGTCGCCACAGCCGCTATCCTGCGCCTGC
Source organism: uncultured Alphaproteobacteria bacterium (assembly GCA_963782875.1). Taxonomy (GTDB): domain Bacteria; phylum Pseudomonadota; class Alphaproteobacteria; order Rhizobiales; family Devosiaceae; genus CAWALD01. Next base: position 1,310,035 of record CAWALD010000003.1, read on the forward strand.
GCCGCACCCGCAAAGGCCAGCATCAGCGCAACCGCTGCCAGCAGCGAATTTACCAAGCCCATAGGCCGCCCCTTTTCCTGGCTTCAAGGTCAAAATAACCTGTAGCCACTTGGAGTTCCCCGTGGCGCAATTGCGGGTGACTCCGTGCGACAAAATATGCAAAGCTCGCCGCCAGCGGGACAGGCTCGCCTGCCCCCTGAACGCACCAAGGATTTTGGAGCACACATTTCGATAACAGGATTCTGTGCGCCAAGCGACCGCGCCGCCAACCAAGCATAAAACCAATCGGCGCGTCTTAGGAATGATAACAAGAGGGAAATCATGCACAAATTGAAGACCACCCTTGCCCTGTCCGCCGCCGCCTCGGTTCTCGCCCTGGCCGCCCCGGCTTCGGCAGCCGACGTCAAGCTCGGCTTTCTCGGCGGCTTCACCGGCCCGATCGAAAGCCTGACGCCGCCGATCTTCGAGGGGGCCAAGCTCGCCGTCCAGGAGATCAACGACCAGGGCGGCATGCTGAAGGGCGACACGCTCTCCATCACGTCGGCCGACACGACCTGCGCTGACGCCACCGCCGCCGCCAATGCGGCCGACAAGGAAGTCAACACCGAAAAGGTCGTCGCCATTGTCGGTGCGCTGTGCTCGGGCGCAACCATCTCCGCCGCCAACAACGCAGCCATTCCCGGCAATGTCGTGATGATCTCGCCGGCCTCCACCTCCCCGGCCCTGACCGATCTCAAGGACAACGATCTGGTCTTCCGCACCGCGCCGTCCGATGCCTATCAGGGCGAGGTTCTGGCCAATGTCATCAAGTCCCATGACATCAACGACATCGTCATCACCTATGTGAACAACGACTATGGCAAGGGCTTTGCCGACGCGCTGAGCGCGGCTTTCAAGAAGCTCGGCGGCACGGTGTCGGCCAGCGAGGCGCATGAAGAGGGCAAGGCCGACTACCGCGCCGAAATCGGCTCTCTCGCCTCGACCGGCGTCCAGAACCTGGTTGTTCTCGCCTATGCCAACGGTTCGGGCCAGACCATTCTGCGCCAGGCCGTCGAGAGCGGCAATTTCAACATCTTCGTCGGCGGCGACGGCATGGTCGGCGACGAATTGCTGACCGGCATCGACGCCTCCGCCGTCAATGGCATGATCGCCACCAAGCCGGGTTCGCCGAAGGTGCCGGGTGCCGATGTCTATTCCAAGCTGGCCTCCGATGCGGGGCTCGATCCCACCGCCATCTTCGCGCCTCAGGCCTATGACGCCGCCTTCCTTCTGGCCCTTGCCATTGAGAAGAACGGCTCCGCCGACCGCGCCGGCCTGAACAAGGCGCTGCGCGATGTCTCCTCCCCTCCGGGCGAGACCATTCTCCCTGGCGAATGGGAGAAGGCAAAGAAGCTGCTCGATGACGGCCAGGACATCAATTATGAAGGCGCCGCCGGTCCCGAGGACTTCGATGACGCTGGCGACGTTCCCGGCTCCATCGTCGAAATGACGGTCAAGGACGGCAAGTTCGTCGAAGTCGGCGAAGCCATGCCGGCCGAGAGCAAGTAAGCTCTCCGAACCGATTGACGAAGAAGGCCCGGGTTCGCCCGGGCCTTTTTTCCATCCAAACATCTCCGGATCACTTCTTCTGTCGTCAGTGCCGCTCGATCACTTCCGGGATCAGCCCGCGCGGCGCGTAGCTGAGCGCAATGGAGATCACCAGCCCGAGCACGAAGACGCGCATCTGCAGCGAGCGGCACTCGATTTCGGGAATGGCGCCCCAGCCCATATGGTTCGACCAGTCCGAGATCGTCAGCATCACCGCCTGGCTGATCGGCTCGCTGAGATCACCCAGACCACATAGATGAACATGCCGCCGAACAGCGCGCCGACATTGTTGCCGGCGCCCCCGACGATCACCATCACCCAGACCAGGAAGGTGTGGTTGATCGGCTGGTAGCCGCCCGGATCGTAAGATCTGCGCGAAACTGGTCAGCATCGCGCCGCCGATCCCCATCAGCACCGAGCCGAAAATGAAGATCTCGAGCTGGCGCGACTTGACGTCCTTGCCCATGGAGGCCGCCGCGACGTGATTGTCGCGGATCGCGCGCATCATCCGGCCCCAGGGCCCGCCATAGGCGCGCTGGATCAGAAACAGCGCCCCCAGCAGCACGATAGCGATCACCGCCAGATAGCCGGCGCGCGCATAAACGAAGGAATTGAGGCTCGAAACGCCCCAGCCTGATAGTCCTGCGGCAGCGGCACCGGCCACGGCATCGGCGAAACGGTCAGCGTGCCGCGCGTCAGCCAGTCCATGTTCTTGATCAGCGCGCGGATGATCTCGGAAATGCCGATGGTGGCGATGGCGAGATAATCGGTCCTCAACCCGAGCGCGATACGCCCCACGATATAGGCGACGCCCGCCGCCAGCACGCCGCCGAAAATCCAGCCGACGACCACCGGCAGCCCGAGCCCGCCGACCCAGCCCGCCTTGTCCTCGATATAATGCGGCCGCCGGATCGATCTGGCTGCGATAGATGATATAGGCGACGATCCACGCCGCCACCTGCGCCGTACGCTGCCAGCCGCCCTTGACGCCGGCGCGATCCAACCGGTTGGCGCCGATAATCAGCAGGGCGCCAATCCCGGCGGCAATCGCCGCCTTCAGGAGCATGAACGGGCCGTCGGAATGCCAGAAATCCATGTTCAGCGGCATGGACATGGAGGTGACGGCAAACCCGCCGATCATCAGGAACCCCATGATGCCGAAATTGAAGAGGCCCCCATAGCCCCACTGGATGTTGAGACCCAGCGCGATCAGCGCATAGGCCGCCGCCTCGACGCACAGCCGCACCGTGAAGGGCAGGCCCATGACCACGCCGACCGCGAGGATGAGCACGAAGAGGCCCGCATAGAGGAGGAGCGCCCGCCGGATCATGTCGAGGCTCCCTTGAAGATGCCGGTCGGGCCTGACCAGCAGCACGATGACGAGAATGACGAAGGCGACCGTCAGCTTGTATTCGGTCGGCACGATCGAAAGGTCGTTGGGCAGCATCGCCACCAGGCCGCCCAGGGGGCCGTCCTTGAAGGGCCTGAGCAGGATCGCCCAGTTGAAGACCGCCATCGTCTCGGCAAACCCGACCAGAAACCCGCCGGCGATGGCGCCATAGGATTGCCCCAGGCCGCCGACGATGGCCGCCGCGAAGATCGGCAGGACGATGTTGAAGGCGAGGTCCGGCTTCAGCGTCACGTCCAGCGCCAGCATGGTGCCGGCCATGCAGGCCAGCGCCCCGGCAATGATCCAGGTCACCCTGACCACCAGCGCGGTATTGATGCCCGAGACCTGCGCCAGATCGGCATTGTCCGCCATGGCGCGCATGGCCTTGCCGAGCCGCGAGCGGGTCAGGAAGAAGTGCAGCGCGATCACCGCGATCAGCGTCACGATGATCATCAGGAGCTGCGGCTCGGTGAAATTGATCGTGCGGGTCACGCCGGGGATCGGCACGTTCAGCCGGATCAGCGTCTTGGGCTCGTTCTCGAAGAAGGAATAGGTGCCGACCCCGAAGAACAGGCGGATCAGCCCCTGGATCATCAGCGTCACGCCGATCGAAGCGATCAGCAGCGTCACGGGCTTTGCGCCACGCGCGCGCAGCGGCGCATAGAACCCCTTGTCGATGCCGAGCGCGAAAATCGCCGCGATCACCATGGCGACGGGCAGCACGATGAAGCCCGTCGGCAGCGGGCCCACGAACCCGGTCGACGCCAGAAGCGAGGCCAGCACGAAGGCAATGAAGCCGCCCATGGTCATCATGTCGCCATGCGCGAAATGCGCGAAGCGCAAAATGCCGAAGATCAGCGTCACGCCGATGGCCCCGAGCGCATAGATGCACCCCAGCACCGCACCCGCGACGATGACGTTGTTGAAGAAAAAGATCAGCTCGTTCACGGCCCTCAGCCCCCCAGAAAGCTCTTGGCGACTTCGGGGTCGTCGAGCAGTTCGCGCCCCGTGCCGGTGAACGAGTTCTGCCCGCCGGCCAGAACGAAGCCCTTGGAGGCGAAACCGAGCGCCTGCCGCGCATTCTGCTCGACCATCAGAATGCCGACGCCCGATGTGTTGACCTTCACGATCTGCTCGAAGATCTCCATCACATAGCGTGGCGAAAGACCGGCCGAGGGCTCGTCCAGCATCAAGAGCCGCGGCTGGCTCATCAGCGCCCTTCCCATGGCCACCATCTGGCGCTGCCCGCCCGAGAGTTCGCCCGCCGGCTGATGCCGCTTTTCCTTGAGCGGGGGAAACATGTCATAGACATAAGTGCAGCGAGTCCGAGATGTCGTCGCGCCGGATGAACGCGCCCATCTCCAGATTTTCGTCGCACGCTCATCGAGGTGAAGACGTTCTTTTCCTGCGGCACGAAGCTCAGGCCCAGCGGCACCAGCCTGTCCGGCAGCGAATTGGTGACGTCCTTGCCCTCGAACAGCACCGCGCCCGCCGTCACCTTCAAGAGGCCGAAGATCGCCTTCAGCGTCGTCGATTTGCCCGCCCCGTTCGGCCCGACGATCACTCCGATATCCTTGGCTGTGATCGAGATATCGACGCCATTGAGAATGGGCACGCCGCCGTAGCCGGCGACGACCTCCCGCACCTCGATCAACGGTGCCTTGGCCGCTGGAGCCGTCTTGGCGTCTGGCGCCTGCGTCTCCGTCACGCTCACGCCGTGACCTCCACGGCCGAGCCGAAATAGGCCTCGATGATTTCCGGGTTCTGCCGGAGTTCGGCCATCGGTCCCTGCGCGATCACCTCGCCTTGCGCCATGACGATCACCGGGTCGCACAAGCGTCCGATCAGATCCATGTCGTGCTCGATGACGAAGAAGGTATAGCCGAGTTCGCGGTTCATCCGCTCGATATTGCCGGCGAGGTCCTGCAGCAGGGTCCGGTTGACGCCCGCCGCCACCTCGTCGAGCAGCACCGCCTTGGCGTCGACCATCATGGTACGGCCAAGCTCAAGCAGCTTCTTTTGCCCGCCCGAGAGATTGCCGGCCAGCTCGTGCTTGACGTGGCCGAGTTTCAAGAAGTCGATGACGTCCTCCGCCTTCTGCCGGACGGCCAGATCCTTCTCGCGCACCAGCCCCGGCTTCAGCCAGGTGTTCAGAAGACTTTCGCCCGGCTGATGGTCAGGCACCACCATCAGGTTTTCCAGCGCCGTCATGTGGGAGAATTCATGCGCGATCTGAAAGGTGCGCAGCAGCCCGCGCGAGAACCGCTCATGCGGCGGCTGCGTGGTGATATCCTCGCCATCGAAGATCACCGCGCCCTCATCGGCGATCAGCGTGCCGGCCACCATGTTGAACAGTGTCGTCTTGCCCGCGCCATTGGGGCCGATCAGCCCGGTGATCGAACCGCGCTCCACCTTGAGCGAGCAGCGATCGACGGCGGCGAGGCCACCGAAATGCTTGCTGACGTTCCGGACGTCGATAACTGCGTCCACTGCGTGCCCTAACCCCAAGTCCTGATGCGTTGCTTTTTGCCTTTATCGCATCTGCTCATACCGGTCCCATGCGGTCAATCGGAGGTCCCCAAGCGCTCGATCGTCCCGAGCACCGCATCTGCGGTGGCCCGGTTACACGCAAACAAGACGTCATACAAGGTTGCAAGCCGCGTCAGCGCCTTCACATCCACATCATGGGGCAAGGCGGATAGCGGATCGATGAAAAAGATCAGCGCATCCAGTTTTTCCTCGGCAATCATCGCGCCCAGTTGGGCGTCCCCACCCAGGGGGCCGCTTTTCAACAGCAGGATATCGAGCCCGGTCGCCGCAACGATCTGCCCGCCTGTCGTACCCGTTGCGCAAAGGTTATGCCGCCCCAGGATGGCGCGGTGCGCTTCCACCCAGGCCACCAGATCAGCCTTTTTCTGGTCATGGGCGACCAGCCCGATCATCTTGTCGGACATCGCCCGCTCCTTATCGCTTCAATTTGCCCGCGCCGGTTGGGCCCTCGTTAACTGCGGCATCAAAGATCGTAGACACATTAATCTCGCTTAACATTTTCGATGTTCTGCTGTCGGGCAAGTTCCAGAAGGAGATCTGCCGACAATGTCTGCGCGTCACACAAAATCTGTTCTTTTAGCCGGCGCAGCGATCTGCGCCCTGGCCATGCCGGTTTTCGCCGACGACTGGGTGGCGGTCAAGCTGCGCGGTGATGTCTTCCAGTACCAGGACGGAGCATGGATCCCGCTCAAAAGGGGTGATGTCGTCTCCGACGAGCGTGATGTCCGCACCGCCGCCAATGGCCGCGTGCAGTTCCGCCGCGATGAAGAGACCATCGACCTGGCGTCCGACACCCACATCAAGATCTACGACATGGGTGGCATGAGGCGCTACACCGTCGTGCAGGAAGGTTCGGGCGCGGTCACGATCGACGCAGAGCGGCAGAATGTGAAACACTTCGCCGTTGTCACGCCCTACCTCGCCGCTGTGGTCAAAGGCACTCGTTTCACTGTCAATGCAAACGATACCCGCGCTTCTGTGGCCGTCCAGCGCGGACAGGTCGAGGTGCGCGATCTCGAGCGCAAGATGGTTGTCGAGGTGACGCCCGGTCAATCCGCTTCGGCGGGGCAGACGGCGGCGCTCAACGTCACAGGAAGCGGCGCAGCGGATGTGGCCATCCCCTATCAGGGCGGCAATCTGGCGCCAAAGATCACACCGGTTCTGCCTGAAAATGCATCGCCCAAGGCCGTTAAGGCGCTTGAGCGCGTCGCCGAAATGCAAAAGGACGGCCCCAATGAAGGCCCGGCCGATAAATCCAATGCCGGCGGCAATGGAAAAGGCAGTTCCAACGCGGCTGCCAACTCCAATGCCGGCGGAAACGGCAAGGGCAACACCGACGCCGGTGACAAGGAAAAAGGCAGTTCCAACGCTGGCGGCAACGGCAATGGCAATTCCAACGCCGGTGGCAATGGCAACTCCAATGCTGGCGGTAATGGCAATTCCAACGCCGGCGGGAACGGGAACGGGAACGGGAACGGGAACGGGAACGGGAACGGGAACGGGAACGGGAACGGAACGGAAGAACAAATAGGTCCCGCCTGCAAATGCAAGCGCGGCAAGGCCGGTTCACATCACGATGGCGCCCCATTGGGGCGCGCCCGCCTCAAAGCAAAGGGCGCCGGAAGGCGCCCTTTTTCATTCCAGCCTTATGCGGTTCCCAGGTCAGCCCGAGAGCCTTCCCCAATCCTCATCGACAGCGGCCTCGCGGCGGCGGCGGCGACCTTTTGCTGGAGGCCGCGACTGCGCTTCAAAATCCATACGAGGCGATCAGGACAGCGTACCGATTACCGCCTCGATACGCTTCTTCATCGTACCGGCGTCGAACGGCTTGATGATGTAATTGTTGACCCCGCAGGCGATCGCTTCCTTGACCTGCTCCTTGTCCGAGCGGCCGGTCGCCATGATGAAGGGCAGGGTCGAGGTGCGCGGATGCTTGCGCAACACCTTGAGCAGCGTCAGCCCGTCTATGTCCTCCATGTTCCAGTCAGAGATCACCAGCTGCACATTGGACTTTTCCAGCTTGCCCAGCGCGTCGCGGCCACTCTTGGCCTCGATGATCTCCTTGAACCCCAACTGGGTCAGGATGTATTTGCAGATGCCCCGCATGGATTGCTGATCGTCAACGATCAGAACGCTCACATCGCTTGCTTTCGGCATTGTCTATTTGACTCCCAAACACGCCGCTACTCAGGACGGGCTTCGCCTCAGTTTCTAAGGATAAACCCTTACTTTTCTCTCAATCCGGCGAGTTACGCCGGCGCGCCCATTTTCGACAGTGCGTGGGCCAACTTGCCGGCAATCGCCTCCACCGGCGCCTGCTCGCAAACCGCCCCCTCCTCGAAGGCGACCCGCGGCATGCCATAGACAAGCGCCGAAGTCTTCGATCTGCCCGAAAGTCATCGCTCCGGCGTCGCGCATCATCTTCAGCCCCGTTGCGCCATCCCGTCCCATGCCGGTTAGGATGACGCCAAGCGCATGCCGCCCCACGGTCTTGGCGACCGATTCAAACAGCACGTCGACGCTTGGACGATGTCCGGAGACCTCCTCGTCCTGGGCCAGACGGCATTTGATCTGCCCCGAGCTCTTTTCCAGCCGCAAATGGAAATTGCCGGGCGCGATATAGACATGGCCCACGCGAAGCGGCAGACGGTCTTCCGCCTCCATCACCGTGAGCGCAGACAATTCGTCCAGCCGCTCGGCAAAACGTGTGGTGAAGCCGGCCGGCATGTGCTGGGCGATGACGATGGGCGGACAATCCGCCGGCAGCGTCGACAACACCACGCGCATCGCTTCCACGCCCCCGGTCGAGGCGCCGATGGCGATCACCGTGCCGGCGGGCGCAGCGGCGGTGCGGATCGGCACGTCCGCCGGCTTGGCCCTGTCGGCCATGCCACGGGAGCGCGCATCGCTTTGCGCCGCGGCTCTGACTTTCTTGCGCACCTGCGCTCCGAATTCGTCGATCCCGCCCGAAAGATTGGCGGACGGTTTGGCGACGAAATCCACCGCGCCCAGTTCGAGCGCCAGAAGCGTCTCCTCGGCTCCCTTTTGGGTCAGGGTCGAAACCATCACCACCGGCATGGGCCGCAGCCGCATGATCTTTTCGAGGAATGCCAGCCCGTTCATGTTCGGCATCTCGATGTCGAGCGTCAGCACGTCCGGATTGAGCGTCTTGATCTTTTCGCGCGCATCGATGGGGTCCTCGGCGGTGCCCACCACCTCGATGTCCCCATCCTTTTCCAGCGATTTCGACAGGACCTCGCGGATAAGGGCGGAGTCATCCACCACAAGCACTTTGATCATGCTGCATCTCGTGCGCCGGGCGCGGTTTTGTTGCGGTAAATGGTCTTTCCCATCAGCGAGAACGCCGGGGAACTGGCCCCCAGATTCTCCGAATGGCCGATATAGAGAAAGCCTTCGGGCACCAGCACGTCGGCGAACCGGCGGAACAGCTGCTCCTGGGTCGGCTTGTCGAAATAGATCGCGACGTTGCGGCAGAAGATGGCATCGAACTTGCCCTTCATCGGCCAGTCCCGCAGCAGATTGAGCGGCTTGAAGGCGATCAGATCCCGCGCCGCCTGGGGGATTCGCACCGTGCTGCCGCTCTTCTCGAACAGCGCCATGCGCTCCCGGCTGAGCCCAGCCAGATCGGCTTCCGCATAAAGACCCTGCGACGCCTTGTGCAGCACATTGGTGTCGATATCGGTGGCAAGGATGCGAAAATCCCAGCGCTTCAGCTCGGGATAGGCCGCCAACAAATCGAGCGCGATGGTATAGGGCTCCTGCCCCGTCGAGCAGCCCGCCGACCAGATCCTGAGCCGCGGCTTGCCGCCGGCGCTGCTGCGCGGCGGATGCGCGACCAGCCGGCCCACATAGTCTTTCAGATGCGCAAAATGATGATCCTCGCGGAAGAACCGCGTCAGATTGGTCGTCAGCGCATTGATGAAATCCTGGTCGTGCTGGGGGTCGCGCCCCTGCTCGAGAAAATCGACATAATCGTCGAACGACCCAATGCCGAGCCCCCGCAGGATCTTGCTCAGCCGCGACACCACCAGCGTGCGCTTGGCCTCGCTGAGGGAAATGCCCGCAACCTTGTAGACCCGGCTCTTGATGCGCTGAAATTCACGATCGCTGAGCGCAATCTCGCCCTGTTCCATTCGCCCCCGTACTCCTTACTCACGGCACGAAAGAGAGGCGAGCAGGCATTCTCAGCCGCTTTTGGTCATCCCGGGGCCGGCCCCCAATTTGCCGGCTGTCCCCGCGATGCCGGCAAGCGCCGTACCCAGTTTGGGCAGGGTGCTGCTGTCCTCATCCAGTGCGCCGGCAAGTATCTCCGCATCATTACTTATATTGCGTAAATGTGCGTAGAGCTGGTTGAGAGTTTCTCCCAGGGCCTGCGCCTGCTCCGCACCGGCCTCGGAATCGGTCCGCCCCTTGCTGGTGAGCGCCCGGATCTGCTTGGCGGTCTTGGTCGTCGCCTGCGCCAGTTGGCGGACCTCGTCGGCCACCACCGCAAAGCCCGCGCCCTTTTCTCCGGCGCGCGCGGCTTCCACCGCGGCATTGATCGCAACAAGGTTGGTGCGGAAGGATACGTCCTCGATCCCCGCCAGCAGCCTGTCGATCCGCTCCGCGACGCTCGCCATTTCCGTCGCCGCTGCCGAATTGACCGCTGCCGCGCTTTCCGCGCTCCCTGCGATCTTCAGCGCCTCTTCGCTGAGCCCGGCCAGTCGGGCCGCATTCTGTTTCCCCTGCCCCATCCTTTCGCCGATCTGCGTGACGGAGCGGGCCGCGTCGGAAGCCTCCTCCTCGATCTTTGCGGCGAGCGTCCGGTGGCGGTCCAGCAGCAGTTTGATCTGCGCGATCTTGTGCTCCAGCCCCTCGCGCATCTGCATCTCGTCCGCATGCGCTTCGGCCAGGTAGGAAAGGGTGTCGCGGATATCCCTGACCCGCGGCCCCAGTCCCGAATTGAGCCCGCTTGCTCCCGCAAAGGCGTCGGCATCGCCGGCCACCAGCCCATCGATCAGAGTGACGCTCTTGTCGAGCAGCTCGAGCCCGTCATTGAGCGCCAAAAGTTCCGGCGTCTGTTTCAGGCTTTCCGGTGCAAAACGGAAGCCCGTGCGGCCTTCCGCCAGCGCCGTCGCCAGGCCGTCGAGATCGCGCTGCGCCAGCGTTGCACCACATCTTTTTAGGCTCAACACCTGCCGCCCGCCGCCCAGATCGCTTTCGATGACGGTGAAGTCTTGACCGGCGATCCGCGCCTGTCCCTTGTCACGATAATTGGCCGGCACCACCTGACCGCGCTTGAGCGCCGGGTCGAGCGCGGCCAGCCCGGCGCTGAGCTGGGCGATCTGCCCCTCCTCCACCAGGAGCAGCGGATGCGGCGTGGCTGCCAGTGCCGCCTTGAACCCCTGCGAACGTTCGAGCCTGCGGCACAAACTGGTGACGATCGCTTTGACATAGAGGGTTTCATCGCTATTGCCTTCGGGAGGGCATCCTGACGCCTCGCCAATGGCCGCCAGCCTGCGCGCGGCGGCCCGGTCGGCCCCCTGCCCTGTCAGCAGCAGCACTAACGCGCCGCCCATCCCAAGCACGCCCGCAAGCCCAAGCCCCAAAGCCGTCGGCCCGAAGAGCCAGAGGCTCGCGCCCGCCGCCATCAGCGCGCAAAGATTCAGGCTCGCGCCGAAAAGGGCTAGCGCGAAGCGGGACATGGCAGAAACCGGCCCGGCCGGAAAAAGCGAGGCGCGCACATGGGCGCAACACTATTGAAACAATGGTTAACCAAATCTGACCAACGCCTGGCCGGCGCAAGAATTTGCTAACTTGCATGTAGTCAAGGCATGTTCAGCAACACTGGCAACCGGTTCTGCGGTTCGAACATGCAATCAGAAGCCAACAGCCTGGCCGGGGCACGAATGTTAGCAGGGGGACCGCATAGCTGCCGATCCCGGCGTCTCAGAACAGTTCGATATCGTCCACCGCCGGAGCCGCGACTTTCTGTTTGCCGGCAAAGGCGATTTCCTCGCGGGCCACGTTCTGGCCGGCCATGCTGTCCAGCCGCTTGACGAAAACCCGGCCCGATTCGGGCTTGAACAGCACCCGCCGTGCAAACGTGCCACCCAGATCGCTGCCGGCGATCTCATAGCCTTCCGCCGCCAGGAAATCGCGCACGAATGCAGCGTTCTTGGCGCCCACATCGTCAAGAGCGGAATTGATCTTGCCGCCGCCGAACACCTTGATCTCGAGATTGGCCTTCCTTCCGGTGCCCTTGCTCAACACCATGTTGATGAGCTGTTCCATGGCGAAGGCGCCATATCGGGCCGACGCGCCATAACGGTCGCGCGCGGAGCCCGACTGGTCCGCCAGAAGGAAATGGTTCATACCGCCGATCCGCGCCTCGCGGTCCCTTATGCACGCGCTGACGCACGAGCCCAGCACCGTCGTGAAGGTCACGTCCGCCCCGCCGGAGACCCTGCAGTCCCCCTGGTGGATATTGGTGGCAACGCCGCGATCGAATTCGGGCGGGAGAGAACCGTTTTGCAACGCCATCGACTACCTCACTGTCCGGAGGAGACTAGGTAGGATTCCTTAGGGAATCGCTAACCACACCTGCAAACGATGCAACCTTTTTCCCGAACCGGAATATGCACTTAGGAATTGGGGGATACGTTGCAACCAGGTTACCGGGAGTACTACCCTTATGTCTTTGCAACGCCTGGCCAGGGAACTGGACGAAACGGCGCGCCAATCCGGCGAAATGGTCGAAAACATCCAGGCGGCCGTCGAAACGCTTGCCAGGCCCGACGCGGCGGGGACGGACAAATCCGCCGCGCTGACTGCGATCGTGGTGGCCATGCAGGCGCAGGACCGCATTGAGCAGCGCTGCCGCAACATGGCAGAGGCCGTGCGCAGCCTTGCCCAATCCGAGGAATTCACGAAGAAGGCGTTTGCCGAGGCATGGTCGAAGCTGAGCCTCGAGGAACTCGCAGTGCCGGAGCTGTCCGGCGTCGCCGCGCATGAAGAGCACGGCGAGTGCGAATTCTTCTGAGCCGCCCGCGAGATCTTCCCAGCCCCAGGAGCCTTGAGGCCTAACGCCCCGTGATCCCCGGGAAAAAGACCAGAAGCGCAACCGCGACGATCTGCATGCACACGAACGGCACCAGCGACTTGAAAATGTCGCCCAATGAAATGTCCGGCGGTGCAACGCTCTTGAGGTAGAACCCCGCCGGGCCGAAGGGCGGCGACAGGAAGGCGACCTGCATGTTCATGCAGAACAGGACGCCGAACCAGATGGGGTCCATGCCAAGGCTTTTGACGATCGGCACGAAGATCGGCAGCGTCAGCAGCGCAATCCCTACCCAGTCCAGGAACATCCCCAGGATGAACAGGATCAGCATCATGAACAGGATGATGACGGTGGGGTTGTCCGAAATCCCGGTGATCAGATTGTTGACGAAATCGAGCCCGCCCATGAGGTTGAACACGCCGACAATGGCGCTGGCCCCGATGCCGATCCAGACGATCATGCCGCATGTGGCGAGCGTCTGAACCGCGGCGCTGCGCAGCAGTTCGAAGGTGAGTTCGCGCCTCAGCGCCGTCGACAGCACAACGCCTGCCACGCCGACCGCCGATGCCTCGGTGACCGAAGCGATGCCGCCATAGATCGACCCGAGAACGAAGAAGATGACGAGCGCGGGAAGGATGAGCCCCTTGAGAAGGTTCAGCTTCTCCTTCAGCGTCATCTCGTCTTCTTCCATGACCGGCGCCACCGCTGGATTGAGATAGGCGCGGATCAGGACATAGGCGACATAAAAGCCGGCCAGCATGAAACCGGGAATGAAGGCGGCGGTGAAAAGGTCGCCGATCGAGACATTCGCGGTCAGCCCGTAGATGATGAGCACGATGGAGGGGGGCACCATGGTGCCGAGCGATCCGCCCGCGCAGACGACACCGATCGCCAGGTTCCGGTCATAGCCGAGACGCAGCATCTGCGGCAGGGCGAGCATGCCCAGGAGCACGATCTCGCCGCCGATGATGCCGCTCATCGCCGCCAGGATTACCGCCACGAAAATGGTCTGAATGGCGATGCCACCCCGCACCCGGCCGGCAATCAGCTTCATGGCGTCGAAAAGGTCTCGCGCAATCCCTGATCGGTCGAGTATCGCCGCCATCAAGACGAACATCGGCACCGAGACGAAGACATAGGACGAAACGAAGGAATAAACGCGCGTCGTGATCAGCGGCACGGCCATCGGCCCGAACCAGCCGACCGCGAAGAACAGCGCCACGAACAGCGTCACGAACGCCAGCGGCATGCCGACGATGAGCATGCCGAGCAGCATGGCGAACATCAAAAGGGTGCCGTAACCGACCCCGAGGACGGAAAGATCGAACATGATTAGCGCGCCCGTCGCAGATAGTTGACAGCAAGAATGACGAACTGCACGGCCATGGTGATCATGACCAGCATGAGAATGGCCTTGAGCAGGGCGGGTGTCGGCGGGTTCCAGGCGCTGCCGGTGCCCTCCAGCCTGAACTGGCCTGTGGGCGCCCACCAGGATTTCTGCACCATGGTCCAGCTCGCCCAGGCAAAAAAGCATGCCGAGATGAGGCACAGGATGGAGATGGCCACATCGAAGATGCGGCGCCATCCGGGAGATAGATGATCATAGATGAGGACGACGCGGATATGCCGGTCGCGCACCACGCAATAAAGCCCGCCATAGATGAAGGCGACGGCGCAGATGAAGATCGTGGTCTCGGTCACCCATAGCGTGGGCGCATCGAGCACATAGCGCATGAAGATTTCGTAGATGATGATGGCGGCCGAAACCAGAAAGAACACGGCGACGAATATGCCGCCCTTCTGGATCACGCGGCCCAGAATTCCCGCCTCGGGTATGGCGGTTTCATCGGCCATCGAATGTGCGGGAAGCGCATCTTCTGCGTCAAAGCCCGACGGTTCTTCATCAGACATCTATGCGATCCATTTGCTCGAGAAGGGCCGGCGGAAAATATCCGCCGGCCAAGAGGGTCTTACTGCATCAGACCATTGTCTTTGAGATAGCCGGTCAGCGTGTCGTAGACCTTCTGGGCATTGTCCGACTTCTCGGCAACCTTTTTCCACTCGCCCTGGGCGATCTGGCGGAACTTGGCGCGTTCCTCGGCCGACCAGTCATGGATGTGGATCTTGCCGCCTTCCTTGGCCTTCTGGACCGCTTCCTCGTCGCGCTGCTGCAGCACTTCGAGTTCGTGATCGGCGAAGTCCTTCACCGACTGGGTCAGCTTGTCCTGCAGATCCGCAGGCAGCTTGTCCCAATCCTTCTGGCTGATGGCGATTTCGACCAGCGGCAGGGAGTGGAAGCCCGGATAGACCGGGTTCGGCGCGATGTCGTTGAGGCCCTGCGCCTGATTGGTCGAAAAGACCGTGTAGTCGGCGGCATCGATCACGCCCTTGTCGAGCGAGGTGTAGACTTCCGAGCCCGGCAGGTTGACCGGCGCTGCGCCCGCGGCCGCAAAGACGTTCTGCACCAGGCCTTCAGGCGCACGCATCTTCAACCCCTTGAGGTCGGCGACGCCATCGAGCGGCACCTTGGAGACGAAGGATTCCAAACCCGGCGTGGTCGCACCGATGAAGTGCAGGCCGTACTGTCCGTCGAGCTCGTTCATCAGCTCGCCGCCGCCGCCATTGCGCATGAAGTCGAGCATGGTCTTGGGATCCGACCAGGCGCCGACCGGGTTGGCGATCAGGCCGAAGGCGGGATCCTTGCCGGCAAAATAGGAAACGTCGGTGATGTGGCCGTCGAGAATGCCGGCCGAGATGGCGTCCTGCGTCTCGGCATGGCCGACGATGGAATCGACCGGCAGCAGTTCAATCTTGATCTTGCCGTCGGTGATCTCCGACACGTTCTTGGCCCAGCCCTGCTGCAGCTCGAAATTGGGGTTGCCGGCCGGATCGCTCGACTGGAACTTGAAGGTGAAGTCCTGCGCGAACGCGGTGCCGCTCGCCAGCATCGCAGCCAGCGCCGCGACCGAAAAGAGTGCTGTGGTTTTTCTCATCCGTTTATCCTCCTAGGATGGGTCTTGGTTTGTTCGGGCATCCCCCGGCGCGCCGGCGGGCCGGCCCTCCAGATGGCTGCCGCAGATCGAGACTGCTTGCGCCGCAACGGCATCGAGCGGTCCAGCGATATCGAGCTCATGACAATCGAATTCGTCATCGGTGGGCTCGAGCACCGACAGCTGGCTGTCCAGCATGCCCGGCGCCATGAAGTGCGGTCCCCGTTCGCGCAGCCGGGTACGAATGAGATCTTCGTCACCCTGAAGGTGAACGAAAACCACGCCCGGCAGACGCTGACGGATCAGGTCGCGGTAGCGGCGGGCCAGCGCGGAGCAGGCAATGACGACCGGCTCTCCGGCATCATGTGCCAGCGCCGCATCGCACACCGCATGCAGCCATGGCCAGCGCTGTTCATCGGTCAATGGACGACCGTTGGACATCGCCTCGACATTTTCAGAAGAGTGCAAGGCGTCAGATTCCACCATATTGCCGCCGATCGTCTCGGCGATAGCCGCAGCGATCGTGGATTTCCCGACCCCGCAAACGCCCATCACGACGAAGAAGCGGCGCGGTGCATCGGTGTGCAATCCGTAAAAGGCAGACATCTGGACAGCTCTCCTCCGGGCCCTTGAAAACCATGATAGCGCTTACATTGTCAACGCCTCAATTTGCATATACTCTGGCACGTATTGGAGGATTGATGGCTAAGCGTCAGAAAAACAAAACGATTACGCTGTCTGATGTTGGCTTGGCAGCGGGCGTTAGCGCTGTCACCGTATCGCGCGTTTTGCGCGATCCGGCCCTTGTTTCGCCTCAAACGCGGGAGCGGGTGGAACGGGCGATCTCCAAGTTGGGGTTCATTCCCAATTCCGCCGCCCAGGCGCTGGCGTCCAACCGCACCAATGTCATCGGCGCCCTCATCCCCTCGGTCACCAACAACGTTTTTTCAGACGTCCTGCGCGCCATGTACGAGGCGATCGAGGGCACCCGTTACCAGCTCCAGCTCGGCAACACCCGCTATTCCGCCACCGAGGAAGAAAAACTCCTGCGCACCTTTCTCGGCCAGCGACCCGCCGGTCTGATCGTGACCGGCATTGACCAGTCCGAGGCCGCGCGCCAGCTTCTGAAGCGCGCGGAATGCCCTGTCGTCCAGATCATGGAAATGGGCGATGATCCCCTCGACATGATGATCGGCTTCTCGCACCGCGACGCGGCCCGCACCGCTGTCGAGCACCTCATCGCATCCGGCTATCGGCGCGTCGCCTTCCTCGGCGCGCGGATGGACCCCAGAACACAGCGCCGCCTGCAAGGCTATCGCGAGGCTTTGGACGCGGCCGGACACGGCGAAAACAAGCGCATCGTCACCACGCCGCAACCATCTTCGATCACGCTCGGATCGCAGCTCTTCGCCGATCTTCTCGCGCGCCACCCCGATGCCGACGCCGTCTTTTGCAACAATGACGACATTGCCCTCGGCGCCCTCTTCGAAGCGCAGCGCCGTCACATATCGGTGCCTCGCGACCTCGGCATTTGCGGCTTCAACGATCTGGAGATGATGGCGGCCGCCTGCCCCTCCCTGACCAGCGTCAGGACCCATCGCGAGCAGATGGGCCTGAGGGCAATGCAAATGCTTATTGCAGCCATCGAGGCCGATGAGCCCGCCCCGAAAGTCGTCGATCTCGGTTATGAGGTCATGGTGCGTGAAAGCACCAAGCGTGGATGACATTGCCGTCGGATCGAGGTTCGGGCCAGATCAAGCCTGGCCTCGCGCCTCCATCGACCTGACGAGGGCGGCGACGACCTGATCAGGGCTGTCCGATTTCTCGCACCTTGTAATGGCTTCGAAGCGCTGCGGAATGGCGGCGGAGTCATATCCGGTCGTGAAGACGAACGGAACATTGCGGGCCGTGAGGATGTCGGCCGCCGGATAGACCAGTTCGCCGCTGAGATTGACGTCGAGCACCGCTGCATCGATAGCGGCGGCGTTCTCTATCAGGCTTAGGGTTTTTGGCAGAGAGCCGACCGGTCCGAGCACGATTGCGCCGGCATCGGCAAGGCCGCCGGCGAGCGCGTCGGCGAGCATGTATTCGTCCTCGACCACAAGGACGTGGCGGCCCTTCAGGTCCATCACGCTCATTGTCCTCTGGCCGCCTCCGTCTGTAGCGATACGGGCATCGAGATCGTGCAATGCACGCCATCTGGCCCCAGTTCGTAGGACGTCCGCGCGTCAAGTTGATAGGGCAGAGCGCGCTCGATGAGTTCGCGTCCCTGGCCCGTACCCTGCGGCTCCGCGCCCTCGGGGGGCATGTCCACACCGCTTTCGCGCCAATCGATATGCAGCCACGGCTCACCTTCGCACTCATCCAATGTCCAGGTGACGGCCAGACGACCGCCGGGTTGGGCGAGCGCGCCATACTTCACGGCGTTGGTTGCCAGTTCATGCAGCGCCAAGGCAAGGGTCTGCACGCTTGAGGAGCGCAGCGGGATGCCTGAGGGGCCGTCGCGAATGACTTGCTCGGTACCGCCATCGAGTGCCGAAAACTCCGCATCGAGCAGTGCGTCGAAACTGACGCGGTGATGCTCGTCCAGCTGCGACAGCAAGCGATGCACGCGCGCCAGCGCCTGCAACCGCTCCCGAAAACGGCGCCGGAAATCGTCGACATCCGCGCTGGCGCGCGCCGTCTTGTCGGCGATCGATTGCACGACCCCGATCAGATTCATCGTGCGGTGCTGCAGCTCCCCGATCAGCACCTTCTGGTGTTCTTCCAATTCCCGGCGTTCGGTCATGTCCACCATCGCGCCAACCATCCGCAGCGGCGAGCCTGCCTCGTCATAGGAGAACCGGCCGCGGGCCGACAGCCAGTGCACCGCGCCATCTGGATGAACGACCCGGAATTCGTGCTCATATTCCGCGCGATCATCCCGCGCCCGGCTGATCGCGGCCTCGGTCTCGGCGCGGTCTTCAGGATGAAGGCGCGACGCCCAGGCCTCATAGCTAGGGGTGACTTCGCCGACCTCGTAGCCCTCCATGCGGAAATGCTGATCCGACCAGTGAAGCTCTCCAGTGCGGAGGTTCCAGTCCCAAAGCCCTATCCCGCCAACTTCGACGGCGTTGCGGAGACGCTCCTCGCTTTCGCGCAACGCGGCCTCGGTCTTCTTTTGGTCAGTAATGTCTGTGTTGACGGCCACCGCCGCAACGATCCGCCCGCCTTCGACAAGCGGAGACGCCGCGCACCGCAGCACACGCTGCTCACCCGTCCTTCGGTTTATGATCGAAACGTCCTGAACAACATTCTCGCCGCGCAAGGCTCTGGCCAGCGCCTGGTCTTCGCCAGAAATCACGGCTCCCGTCGCAAAGTCGCGCGTCTGAATCTGCTCCGCCAGTTGACTGATATGCTGGTCGAGTTCCTTGTAACTTTCGTAGCCCAACTGTTTCAGTGCGGGCGGATTGGCAAATGTGATGCCGTCCGCTGTCCCCACATAGATTGCATCGCTCATGCTTTGCATTATGAGCCGGAGCCGCCCTTCGCTGTTCTCCAGCCGCGAAGAGGTCTCTCGCACTTCCGTCTGATCCTCGATCGCCAACAGGATCAGCTGCATATGGTCGACCCTGCGCGCATTCAGCACCATTGTCCGTCGGCCGATCTCCTCGAAATTGTGCTCGACCCGAAAATCGTCGAACGCATCATTGTCCGGCAGCACGTTTTCCAGCAGGTCTCGGAGCTTTGGGATGTTCCACTGCCCGTTGCCGAGTTCATAGACCAGACGCCCCTTGGTCTCCGCGGGGTTGACCCTGAATGTTTCGTAGAAGGTCGCGTTCGCCGCCTCGACGCGGAGGTCGTTGGTCAGGATCAGCAGCGGATCGCGCGAGGCGTCGACGATCTTTTCCGCAAGTTCCTTCTGCCCCTGCAGCTCCTCGCGCACCTTTTCGCGTTCCGTCACGTCCTCCAGCGACAACAATATGTGGTCGTTCTGGCCGCCGGACTTCATTCGGTAGGCATTCAGCAGCATGACCCGCCGGCCTATCTGCTCGAATTCATGCTCGACCCTGAAATCGGTCACCTCGCCGCTGTTCGGCAAAATCTCTTCGAGCAACCGTCTCAGCTCGGGGATGTCCCACTGGCCATTGCCGAGATCGTAGATCTTGCGCCTCTCGGTCTTCGCTTCCCCCACCCCGAATGTCGCATAGAACGCACGGTTCGCCCGCTCCACGGTAAGCGCTGCGTCGAGCACGACAAGAGGCTGTCGCATCGTGCGCAGGATGGCCTCGATGAGGAGATGGTCTTCCCGCGACTTCTGCGCCAAACGCATCGCATCTGTTTGGCCGTGGTCCGTCATTGCTCGTTTGCCTCGGCCCATTCGCGGGCAAGTGTATCGCTTTTCCCCATGCGGGAACAATCCCGCCACCTGGCCCAGAGTTTCGGGCCAGCAGCTGTCGCCATTGAAACCTCTTTGGACGCTTAGGCTTGGCTCTCCGCAACAAAAAAGGGCGCCAGTGGCGCCCTTTTCAAACCCTCGGATGTTAACCCGCTCACCCGTCCGTTCGGGCGCCGGCCACGATGGCGTGCAGGTCGATCAATCCCACCATGCGGCTGTCATGGGTGATGATGCCGTTGAGCAGTTCGGTGTCGCCGATTGCCCTCGGGCACATTGTGAATGTCGTCGCGCGACACGGTCAGGATGTCGCTGACCGCATCGACCAGGATGCCGACCCATTTGTCGCCCACCGACATCACCACGACGACATGGTTCTTGGTCGGCTCGGTCTTGCCGTCGCCGAAGCGGGCCCGCAGATCGAAGATCGGCACGATGGTGCCGCGGAGATTGATCACGCCGCGCACGAATTCGCGCGTATTGGGCAGCGGCGTCGCGCCGTTCCAGGCCCGGATTTCCCGCACCGTGGTGATCTCGACGCCATAGACCTGCTCGCCGATGGAAAAGGCGATCAGCTGCAGGCGTGCGGGCTTCTGCTCGCCGACATTGCCGTCATGCGTGCTCTTCTCGTAAATCCAGCGCTTCCATGCTCTCTCGCCTTTCCCGCAGCCGCTTAGGCCGCGCTCCTCTGACTGGGCGTGTTGCGCAGACCCTGCACATCCACGATGAGAGCGACATTGCCGTCGCCCAGAATGGTGCCGCCGGCGATCCCGTCGATGCTCTCGAAATTCTCCTCGAGGCTTTTGATGACCACCTGCTGCTGGCCGATGATGTCGTCGACGACCAAGGCGACCTTCTGACTGCCCTCGGCCTCGCACAGAACCACGAAGCGGTCCTGTCTCCTCGAGCGGTCTGTGATCATGCCGAAGCTGGCTGCGCAAGGTCGACCACCTGCACATATTCGCCCCGGACCTGCAAGACCCGTCCGCCGCTCGGCATACGCCCGAAATCGGCGCGCGCGCACTGCATGGTCTCGACGATCGAGCTCAGGGGAATGACGTAGGGGCTGCCGCCGACCTTGACCAGCATGACGTCGAGAACCGCCAGCGTCAGCGGCAGTCTCAGCGTCATGCGCGTGCCCTTGCCCGGTCCATGACCTGCACATGCACCGAACCGCCGATCTTCTTGATATTGGACAGAACCACGTCCATGCCGACGCCGCGTCCCGAGATGTCGGAGACTGGCATCGGCTGTGGAAAAGCCCGGCGCGAAGATCAGGTTGTCGATCTGCTCCTCGGTCAGCTGCTGGTCGGGCGCCACGACGCCGCGTTCGCGCGCGATCTGCAGCCACCCGCTCGCGATTGATGCCCGCCGCCGTCGTCCTCGACGATGATCAGGATGTTGACCCGCCCGCCTGCTCGGCCGAAAGCCGGATCATGCCGGTCTCGGGCTTGCCGGCGGCGGCGCGCTTTTCCGGCGCTTTCGATGCCATGGTCGGCCGAGTTGCGGATCATGTGGGTCAGCGGATCGGAAAGCTGCTCGATCACCGTCTTGTCGATTTCGGTGTTCTCGCCGACCGTCTCGAGCCGGATCTTCTTGCCGGTCTTGGTGGCGAGTTCGCGCACCAGGCGCGGCATGCGCGAGAAGACCGATTTGACCGGCTGCGCGCGGATCGCCATCACCGAATCCTGCAGGCCGCGCGTCGTCTGCGCCAGGACCTCGAGCCCGCGCACCAGCTCCTGGTAGCGCACGCGCAGATTCTCGTCCATCTGCTGGGTCAGCATGGACTGGGTGATGACCAGCTCGCCCACCATGTTGACGACGCGGTCGACCTTGTCGAGATCGACGCGGATCGACTGTACGCCGACCGACTTGCCGCCGCCGCTCTCCTCGCCTGCTCCGCTGGACGCGGCATTGCCGGCCGCCGCCGCCCATGGGCGCTGCGGCGGGCGCTGCCGGCGCCGGCCGGATTTCGGCCACCAGATCGGCAAGGCTCGGCATGTCGCCATCCTCGTCCGCATCGTCGCCAACTGGCGGCGCTGGCCGTCAGCTCGTCGATCTCGATCGTCGCAATCGCCCTCGACGAATTCGAACACCTCGCGAATCTGCGCCTCGGTGGCCGTATCCGAGGCGAGCACGATCTCCCAGCTGCAATAGACCCCGAAGGGCTCGAAATCGCTGAGCGGGGGAATGTCGCCAAAGACCGGGCGTGACGGTGATGTCGCCCAGTTCGTCAAGCTCGCGAAACAACAAGAGCGGATCGTTGGCCCGCGCATAAAGCTCGCTATGCGGCGCAAAGCGGATCAGCCAGCCCGCCCGCGACTTTCTTCCTGCACCGGCTGCTCGACATTGACCGCCACCGGCGTGAAGTCGATGTCGAACTCCTCCATCGGCTCGCTCGTCCGCGCCGAGCTCGGTCGGCTCCTCGCCCCGGCAGAGCGCCACGAAGCGCGCCTTTTCCTCTTCGCCGTAATCGGAGGCCAGCTCCTCGCCATTCCTTGCGGCGGCGACGAAATCGGCGACGATGTCATTGGCGCGGATGCACAGCGCGACGACCTCGTCGGTCATCTCGACCTTGCCGTTGCGCACATAGTCGAGAAGCGTCTCGAAGTCGTGCGCGAACCCCACCAGCCCGGAGAAGCCGAACGCGCCGGCGCCGCCCTTGATCGAGTGGATGGCGCGGAACACCGCATTGAGCCGGTCCGCCTCGCGGTCGCCCTCCTCGATGGCGGCGAACTGCTCCTCGAGCTCGCTCAGAAGCTCGGAGCATTCGTCGAAATAGGTCGCCTTGAAATCGTCGAGTTCGCTCATCGTGAACGGCCTGCAGCCTCAGGGAAAGCAGATCAGTGGACCACGCGCTGGATCACCGAGATCAGCTTCTCGGGATCGAACGGCTTGACGATCCAGCCCGTGCCGCCCGCGGCCCGTGCCGAGGTCGCGCTTTTCCTGGCTGGTCTCTGTGGTCAGGATCAGGATCGGCAGGCTCTGGTGCTGGCCGGAGGCGCGCACGTTCTTGATGAACTCGATGCCGTCCATCACCGGCATGTTGATGTCGGTGATCACCACATCGACATCCTCGGTTCTTCAAGACATCGAGCCCCTTCTGGCCGTCCTCGGCCTGCAGCACCTCAAGCCCGCCCCCGAAAGAGTGTGATGCAGCATCGCCAGCATGGTGCGGGAATCATCGACGGTGAGAACGCGCATGATGGTCACTTATCCTTTGATGAGCGGTGCAAAGCTGTCGGCAAAGCCCAGCCGCGCGATGGCGGAGTTCATTGCCTCGCTCGGACCTGCGACAGAAAAACCAAAATTATTGCGGCGGGCGGTCTCGGCCGCGCTCAAAAGCATGACCAGCGCATTGGTGGCGATCCGCTCGACCCCGGACGCATCGATCTCGACAGCCCCGCCATCGAGCACTTCGATCATCCGGTCGCGGACCGAATCCAGCGAATCCAGGTCCACAATCGATGGCAGTGCCATGGATTGCGTCTTGGTCTTGCCCATCAGCGCTATGTCCCCCGAAATATACGTAGGGAACATTTCGCATTTTACTGGTTTAGAAACTCCTAATTCGCCGACGTCTCATGCATACCAATTTGCACGCCGCCGTTCCCAAGCACTGTTTGGAGTGATACTCGGAACCCGCGGCACCGGTTAACCGGCTGCGCGACCACCCCCGCGACCAAAGCGTTCTTGTATGACCAATGTCTCCCTCACCGGCCTTGCCCGCGATCTCGAAAGCCCGCGCCGACACCGGCAACCCCATCCGCATCGGCGTCATCGGCTCGGGCGAAATGGGCACCGATCTCGTCACCCAGGGCATGCTGATGGAGGGGCTGGAGGTCACCGCCATCTCCACCCGCCGCCCCCACACCGCGCTCGCCGCCCATGAGATCGCCTATGGCGATGCCGATCACGCCCGCGAGGTCGCGACCCGCTCGCAGATGTCCGAGGCCATCGCGCTTGGCAAATGCGCCATCACCTCCGATCCCGAATTGATGGTCACCGCCCCGGAAATCGACGTCGTCATCGACGCCACCGGCAAGCCCGGCGTTGCCGCCGATTACGATCTTGCTGGCCATGGAGCACGGCAAGCATCTGGTGATGATGAATGTCGAGGCCGACGTCACCATCGGCGCCTATCTCAAGCACGAGGCCGACCGGCTCGGCGTCATCTATTCGGTCGGCGCCGGCGACGAGCCCTCCTCCTGCATGGAGCTGATCGAATTCGCCTCCGCGCTCGGCTACACCATCGTTTCCGCCGGCAAGGGCAAGAACAACCCGCTCAACCATGATGCCGTGCCCGACGATTACCGCGAGGAAGCCGAGCGCGCGGAACATGAACCCGCGCATGCTGGTCGAATTCGTCGACGGCTCCAAAACCGCGGTCGAGATGTGCGCCATCGCCAATGCCACCGGGCTGGTGCCCGACGTGCCGGGCATGCACGGCCCGCAAAGCCTCCCGCGAGGAGCTGCCCAAAGTGCTCATCCCGAAGGAGGATGGCGGCATGCTCTCAACAAATCGGCGTGGTCGATTACACCATCGGCAAGGGCGTCGCGCCCGGCGTCTTCGTCGTCGTCAAGGCCGAGCACCCCCGCATCATCGAGCGCATGGACGACCTCCATATCGGCCACGGCCCCTATTACGGGTTCTTCCGGCCCTATCATCTGACGAGCCTCGAAGTCCCGCTCACCGCCGCCCGCATCATGCTCTACGGCAAGCCCGACATGGTGCCCCTGCCGCGCCCCGTGGCCGAAGTCTGCGCCGTCGCCAAGCGCGACCTCAAGCCGGGCGAGACCTTCGATGCCATCGGCGAAACCTGCTACCGCTCCTGGACCATGACCGTCGCCGACGCCCGCGCCCAAAACGCCATGCCCGTCGGCATGCTCGAACATGGCAAGGTGCTGAAGCCGGTCAAGAAGGGTGAGCTGCTGACGTCGGACAACGCCCAGCCGGACACGTCGACGCGGTTGTGGGCGCTTCGGCAGAAGCAGGATGAAATGCTCGCCAGTCGCTGAGCCTTTCACCTCTCCCTTAGGGGGAGAGGTCGGACCGAAGGTCCGGGTGAGGGGGCCTTCCTCCCAAGCTATCGAAGGAGAGCGATTTTAGGTGAGAAGGCCATGAGAGCTACGCTCGAATGGCGGGGCGTTTGGCTTGAGCCTTTCACCCTCTCCCTTTGGGGGAGAGGTCGAACCCTCGGACATCGATGCGAGGGGGCGGAATCCCTTTCTGCTGTCGAGCGGCTCCCCGCCGAAGGCTCAGCGCAAGGCATAGCGACCAGCGTCATGCCGAGCGCGATGCGAGCCGCGAAGCAAGACAGACATGCGGTACGAGCCGTGAGACAAGAGAAACCAGCGCGGCGTGAGACAAAGAAACCTAATCCAGCGTCTGCCGATACCGCAGCATGGCGATGACCGAGATGACGCAAAGGATCAGCGCCAGCGCACCGGATTCCATCAGGATATCCGGCACCTGCGCCGCCCTTGAGCATGACGGCGCGGGTAATACGCAGGAAATGCGTCGCCGGCACGCCCTGGCCGATGAACTGCGCCCAGCCCGGCATGCCGGCGAAGGGGAACATGAAGCCCGACAACAGGATCGAGGGCAGGATGGTGAAAAAGCTCAGCTGCATGGCCTGCATCTGGTTGCGCGCCGCCGTCGAGATCAGGAACCCCAGCGCCAGATTGACCACGATGAAGAGGTTGAAGCCCAGGAAGAACGCGCCCCACGAGCCCTCGAACGGCACGTCGAACAGCGCCCGCGCCGCCAGCAGGAACACGATCGTCTGCACATAGCCGACCATGACATAGGGCAGGATCTTGCCCAGCATCACCTCGAACGGCCGAACCGGGCGTCGAGATCAGCATTTCCATGGTGCCGCGCTCGGTCTCCTTGACGATGGCGACCGCCGTGATCATCACCATGGTCATCGAGAGGATGATCGCCAGCAGCCCCGGCACGATATTGGTCGAGGTCTTGCCCTCGGGGTTGTATTCGCGGTGAACGATGACCGAAAACGGCGGCGCGGCTTGATCCCCGCCCAAGGGACCCGTCAGCGCCTCGCTTGTCGCAACCGAGATGATGCCGGAGAGCGCCGACGCCGCCCCGCCCACCGCCGCCGGGTCCGAGGCATCGGCGGCGATCAGCACCTCCGGAGTGCGCCCGCGCACCACGTCGCGCTCGAAATCCTGCGGGATGACGACAACGAAATTCGCCTCACCGCGCCTGCAGCGCCTCCTGCCCGGCCTGGGTCCCGCGCACCACGCCGCGGAAGTCGAAATAGTCCGACTGGCTCATCGCCGCGAGGATCGCCCGGCTGAGCGGCCCGCTATCGTTCATCTCGATCAGCGTCGGCAGGTGCCGCGGATCGGCGTTGATGGCAAAGCCGAAGAGCAGAAGCTGCACGATCGGCAGCCCGATCATCATGCCGAAGGTGATGCGGTCGCGCCGCATCTGGATGAATTCCTTGATCAGAACCGCCATGAAGCGGCGAAAGGAGAACACGCTCATGCCGCGTCGCGCGAGAAATTGTCCCGTGCCCCCGCCATCAGATAGATGAAGGCTTCCTCGAGCCCGGCCACCTGCCGGCTCCAGCGATAGCGTTTATCGGCTTTGAGCCGGGCGACCGTGGCGTCGAGCGCCTTCTTGTCCGTGCCCGACACATGCAGCACCGCCCCGAACCGCGCCACCTGCTCGACGCCGGGCTCGGTCTTGAGCTGTTCCTCCAGCGCGCCGAGGTCCGGCCCCTCCGACCCGCCAGGTCTCGAGCCCGATCCGCTCCGGGATTTCGGCCGCCGGCCCGTCGATCAGCTTCTCTGCCATAGGCGATATAGGCGATGAAATCGCACTGCACCGCCTCGTCCATGTAATGGGTGGAGACCAGCACCGTGACGCCCTGTTTGCGACAGCCGCCGGATCTCGTCCCAGAAATCGCGCCGCGCCTTGGGATCGACGCCCGCCGTCGGTTCGTCCAGCAGCAGGAGCTTGGGGTCGTGCAACAGGCACGCCGCAAGCGCCAGCCTCTGCTTCCAGCCGCCCGACAGCGTCCCGGCCAGCTGCTTTTGCCGGTCCTTCAGCCCCAGGTCGTCAAGCGCGGCATCGACCCGCCGGCGCCGGTCGGCGATCTGGTACATGCGGGCGACGAAATCGAGGTTCTCGCGGATCGACAGATCCTCATAGAGCGAGAATTTCTGCGTCATGTAGCCGACCTCGGCCTTGATCCGCTCCGACTGGGTCCGCACGTCGAACCCAAGGCAGGTTCCCTCTCCGGCATCGGGCGTCAGCAAGCCCGCACAGCATGCGGATGGTGGTCGTCTTGCCCGAGCCGTTGGGACCAAGGAACCCGTAGATCGCCCCGCGCGGCACCGAGATGTCGAAATGATCGACCACCAGCTTGTCGCCAAAGCTCTTGGTCAGCCCGGTCACGTCGATGACACGTTCCTGCTCTGCCGGGGCGCTCATTGCGGCACCGTCACGCTGACCGGCTGCCCCGGCAGCGGATTGGCTCCCGCTTTGAGCTGTGCTTCCACCAGAAAGCTCAGCCGGCTGCGTTCGTCGCGCGAATAGATGATCGGCGGAGTGAATTGCGGGTCGGAGGCGAAACGGGAGATTTCACCGGTCAGACCCTCCGCGCAGCCATCGCAGGCGATCGTCACCACCTGTCCCAGGGCGAGATGCGCCCGCTCGGCTTCGGGCACGTAGAATTTGGCCTTGAGCCCCTGATCGGGCACGATCGAGAGGACGGGGCGGCCCGCCACCACCATTTCCCCGGATTTGAAATAGACGTCGTCGATGCGGCCTGCCGTCATCGCGTAAACGCTCATGTCGTCCAGTGTCGCTTGCGCACTGGCCGCCCCAGCCCGTGCCGCATCGAGATTGGCCTCAGCGGCGACCAGCTGGGCATTGCGGCCCGGCAATTGCGCCACTTCCAGTTGCGCCTGCAATTGCGCGACTTGCGCCTTGGCGGCATCAACATTGGCCTGGTTCTGATCGACCTGCGCCTGCGGGGCCAGGTGCTGCGCGGCCAGCTTTTGCGAGCGGTCCAGCGTCACCTGGGCCAGGTTGAGATCGGACTTCGCCTTGTCGAGACTGGCCTGGATGACCTTGATCTCCTCGGGCCGGCTGCCGGTCTCGATATTGGCGAGATTGGCTTCGGCCGCGGCGACCTGCGCCTTGGCGGCCAAAAGCGCCGCCTGTTGCTTGTCCGCCTTCAGCGTGAACAGAAGATCGCCCTTTTGCACATGATCGCCCTCGGCCACCGGCAGGTTTTGGACAACCCCCGATGCGGTAGGCGCGCTGTAGAAATAGTCGGCTTCAACATAGCCATAATAGACCGGCTGGTTTGGGCCACCGAACCCAGGCAGCACGATAGACACCAGGCC
Organism: uncultured Alphaproteobacteria bacterium; assembly: GCA_963782875.1. Classification (GTDB taxonomy): domain Bacteria; phylum Pseudomonadota; class Alphaproteobacteria; order Rhizobiales; family Devosiaceae; genus CAWALD01. Next base: position 1,338,369 of record CAWALD010000003.1, read on the forward strand.
GATCAGGAAGGCGCCGATTTCGTTCATCGTCTGCTCTCCGGCGCTCTCGGCTGGCTCAGCCCGTCGAACAGGATCGTGAGGTGATTGTCGACCAGCCGGTCGAGCGACAGCCCGTCCTTCGGCACCAGCCCAAAGACTTCCGCCATCATCAGATGCAGGATTAGCGGGCCGATGATCGAGCGCACGGTCAGCTCAGGATCGAGCGGACGCAGATAGCCCTCGCGCATGCCTTTGGTCAGTAGCCCTTCGATAACCGGGATGACGCGATCCAGCACGTCCCGCCGGTACATCTCGGCCAGCTCGGGGAAATTCACCACCTCGCGAATGATCAGTTTCGGGACTGCCAGCACCTCGGCCTCTCCCATGCGCATCGCCAGAATCTTCAAGACCTTGGTGATGACGATACGAGGGTCGCCTTCGTAATCCTTGACCGACGTCAGGGCCGTCTCGGCAATCGGGACGATCGCGCGCTGCACGAGTCCCTCGAGCAACGCCTGCTTGGAGGGAAAATACAAATAGACGGCGCCCTTGGAGAGCCCAGCCGCCCGGGCAATGTCGTCGACACGGGTAGCCGCGAATCCCTTGAGCATGAACTGCTCCAGCGCTGCGTCGAGCACCTCGTCCGGTCGCGCTTCGGCGCGCCTGCGGAACTTGGGCATGCTTTGCTCAGGCTTCGCCATGAATTCTTCCCTCTGCGCTGCGGCGGAGTTCCCCGCATCCCTGCTCTTGAAAAGAGCCCATCATCATGCCGCCGGTCTCTGCGAACGGGGATAAAACACCCCTCTTAATAACTGACCAGTCAGTTATTTGCAAGATGTAACATTGGCTCAGCACGAGGGCAGCGCGGCGCCCCGAGCAATTTCCTTTAGCCGCAATGGGAGAAAGCCCTTTTCTCGGGCCAGCGAATTCGGTAAATAGCCCCCCGTCGGAACGGGGCTGTAGCTCAGATGGGAGAGCGCATCGTTCGCAATGATGAGGTCAGGGGTTCGATTCCCCTCAGCTCCACCATTCCGATTTTTCTCCGAATTATTTCAAGATGCTGGCTGCGCGGAAGGCAGCCGTCGCTCCGTTCTAAATCCGGCCGCACTTTGCCTCCAGAAACTGGAAAATTCCGCAGCCTAAAATGGCGTCTCGCTGCTGAATTGAAGCGTCGTCCCATTTGACGGATGGACAAAATCGAGCGTGCCTGCGTGCAGACAGAGACGGCTGGACGCGTTTAGCGCAGGCTCGTGAGCGTAGAGATTATCGCCAAGAATGGGATGGCCCAGAAAGGCCATATGGACCCGCAACTGGTGCGTGCGCCCCGTTAATGGCCGCAACAGAATGCGGGCGCGATCTGACCTATCAATGATACGCCATTCGGTTTGGGCCGGACGTCCGCCCTGCACACAGATGCGTTGCTTCGGACGATTGGGCCAGTCCGATTTCAGCGGCTGATCGATGAAGCCTGCCTCCTCGGACGGTTGGCCCCATACGAGTGCCTGATAGGTTTTTCTCGTCTGGCGCCTTTCGAACTGCAGGCCGATATGGGCCAGCAATTCGGGGGTTCGGGCGAAGACGATCAGGCCGGAAGTGTCCTTGTCCAAACGATGCACCGGACGCGCGCCTGGAAATGCAGCATTGACACGAGACTCCAGGCAATCCGCAAGGTCTTCGGTTTTTCCGGCGACGGTCAGCAGGCCCGACGGCTTGTCGAGCACCAGAATAGCTTCGTCCACATAAAAGATTCCATAAGGCGTGCTCGGCGGCGCGTAGACAAAATCCCGCGGACGCGCGGGAACGGTATCGGATATTGAGGCTTCGCTACTGCTCATCGCGTCACTTGTGACACTTTCGATGCCCCGACGGCAAATTTGCTCAGGGTCGCAGCACAATCTCGTTATGCCGGCTCACCGCTCCCTCGACCACAATGCTCTCGGCATCGGTGCCGATCTGGATGGCATAACGGCCCGGCGCCGCGACCCATGCGGTTCTGGCGGTATCGAAATAGGCAAAGGCCCGCACATCGAGATTGAAGAGCGCCTGCTTGGTTTCCCCCGCCGTAAGGTGCAGCTTGACGAAGCCCTTGAGCTCCTTTTCTGGCCGCGCAACCGGTGCGTCCCGAGGCGCGATATAAAGCTGAACGACGGTCGAGCCGCGGCGCGATGAGGTATTGGCCACGTTGATGCGCACCTCGACCTTCCCATCGGCCTCGAACCGACTGTCATCGATGGCAAGATCGCTTAGCGCGAAATCGGCATAGCTCAGCCCGAACCCGAAGGGAAAGAGCGGCTTGATGCCATGGCGGTTATAGTGCCGGTAGCCGATAAAGACACCCTCCCGATACTCCACCTCGCCGTCCTGCCCCGGATAGACCCTTGGGTCCTGGCTGTGCGCGGGATTGTCGGACCATTTGACCGGAAAGCTTTGTGGCAAACGGCCGCCCGGGTCGGCGCGCCCCAATAGTACGTCTGCTATGGCGTTGCCCGCCTCCTGCCCCGGATACCAGGCCTCGATCACCCCGGCGACGTCGTTGAGCCACGCCATCTCGACCGGTCCCCCGGTCTGCAGCACCACGATGGTCTTTGGATTGGCCTTTGCGACCGCGCTTACCAGCTCGTTCTGGCGGCCCGGCAGGCTGATGTGTTCGAGATCGCTCCCCTCGGTGTCCCACTCACCGTTCCGCCCCACAAACACCAGCGCCACATCGGATGCCCCGGCGATTTCGGCGGCTTCCGCAATGGCCTCATCACCGAGCGGCAAGCAAATGCCGGCATGAAACGCCGCCAGATCCAGCATGGCATGCGGCTTGGTGGCGAACTCGATCACTATTTCGGCCGGCACCCCGGCTGCGAGCTCGACCTCGCCCACCACCTCGTCGCACCCTTCCTCGAAATAGGTACGGCCCTTGTGCCAATTGGTCCAGGCGTCGGCGACCAGCTTGCCATTGACAAGGAGCCGCGACAGGCCGGCCGAAAAGATGCCGGCGCGATGAACACCGCTTTTCTCCGGGACGAACTGGCCGGTCAGGCGAGCGGAAAAACGCTTTGGATCGACCTTTCCCTCGGCGATGGTGCCAAACCAGAAGGCCTGCGCCTCGTCCATCGCCGCCCTGTGAACCGGCGCACCCTCCAGCCTGTCATTGGCGAAATAGTCGATCGTGAATTCAGTCTCCAGCAAGGGCTGGAAGCGGAAATTGGTGCAGCCCTCCGCATAGCTGAGCCCGGCCTCGCCCATCTCGGACACCAGACCCTGCCAGGGGCTGATGCGGTAATGCGGATTCAGCTGCGCGCTGCCCCCGCCCATGATCTGCGCCGTCTTCGCATTCGGACCGATGACCGCGATCTTCTCCTGCCCCGACAAGGGCAGCACCCGATCCTTGTTTTTGAGCAGAACCATGGCCTCAGCACCGGCCTTGCGGATCAGATTACGGTGTTCAGGCCGGTCGTCGGCATATTCGTCATGATGGCGATAATCGTGCAGCGCACCGGTGCGCTCCATAACCTTCAGCACGTTCCCAGCCCGTTCGCGGACCGTCTGGCGAGACACCTCCCCGGCATTGACTGCGGCAATGAGCTTGTCTCCGCGATCGCGCGTCGGACCCGGCATTTCGAGATCGAGCCCGGCATTGACTGTCGGCGCCGTGGAGTGGGAGCCGAACCAGTCCGACATCACCAGCCCGTCAAAGCCCCATTCCCCGCGCAGCACCTCCTCGATCAGCCAGTGATGCTCGGACGCGTAGATGCCATTGACCCGGTTGTAGGCCGTCATCACGCCCCATGTCCCCGCCTTCTTTACCGCCCACTCGAAGGGGATCAGATAGATTTCGCGCAAGGATCGCTCGTCGATCCTGGACGACATCGTCGTCCGCTCGATCTCGGATTCATTGCCGGCGAAATGCTTGATCGTCGCGGCGACATGTTTTTCCTGCAGGCCGGCGATATAGGCCGCGGCAAGCTCTCCGGTCAGGATTGGATCCTCGGAATAGCATTCGAAATTACGGCCATTGGTGACCGAGCGGTGGATGTTGACCGTCGGCCCCAAAAGCATGTGCGCGCCCTTGGATTTGACCTCGTCGGCCAGCGCCGAGCCAACGTGATGCAGAAGGTCGACATTCCAGGTCGCGCCGAGCGCGATGCCGACCGGAAAGCTGGCTGACTTCACGCCACCGATCAGCGACCCGCCGCCCCGCGCCCCGTTGGGGCCGTCGGTAACGTAGAGCTTGCCGATGCCAAGCCGGTCGACCCCCGGCACCGACCAGAAATCCGCACCCGAGAGCAGCGATACCTGCTCTTCGAGCGTCATCTGGTTGAGAAGGTCGTGGAGCGAAGGTGTCTGTTCTGGCATGATCGTTCCGTGATCTGGGCTGCGTGCGATACCTTTGGACGGCCTGCACCCTGCCACCGCTCGCATTTGCCAGTTGATGTGTACCCGGTGCCAAGATCAAGCCCATTCGCATAATTCCGCCAGTGCCGCCTGCAGCGCCGGACCGCGGCTGGCCGGATGCGCCGCTTGTCTGTTTTCGTACATCCCTGATCGGGAACGTCGGGCGCCGCCCGGCCGTTTCAGCGCTTGAGAGGCAGCCATAGATCAGCGGAGGACCGCATGGCGGACCGGCAAGACGAAGTCAGACAGCGCGCATACCAGATCTGGAAAGGCGAGGGGGAACCCTCGGACCGCCATGTCGAGCATTGGCTGCAGGCCGAGCGCGAACTCGCCATCGACAGCCCGAATACCGACGACGAATACCGCGCCGCAAGTCAGGCGGGCGGCCTTGCGCCGGGCAAACCGCCCGCCAAGGATCAGCAGAGCGACGAAGAAGCACCCGGCAACACTGTCGAAACCTCGACCGTAAGCCCGCAAGGGCGCAGCTGAAGGAAAAGTGCCGGAAAGCGAAATCCGCATCGGCACATCCGGATGGCACTACGCCGATTGGTGGGGACCGTTTTTTCCTGAAACCGTCAGGAAGAAGGACGCCCTGAGCTATTATGCCAGCCGCTTCGATGCGACAGAGCTGAATGCACCCTTCTATCGTTCGCCAACGCCGCAGGCGGTCCAAGGCTGGTTCGATCAGACGCCAGATAATTTTCGTTTCGCATGGAAGGCGCCGCGCTTCATCAGCCATTTCAAGCGGCTGATGTGTGACGACTATTCCCTCGAGCTGCTGGAGTCGCGCCTTTCGGGTCTAAAGCAAAAGCTCGGGCCCGTGCTGTTCCAGCTGCCGCCGCAGTTCCACGCCGACCCCGCGCGGCTCGACGCCTTCCTTTCGCGCCTCGATTCAAGGCGCCGCTACAGCTTCGAATTCCGCCATCAGGGCTGGTACAGCGACGAAACCTTCGCCGTCCTCTGCCGCCACAACGCAGCGCTCTGCCTCTCCGATCATGCCGCCGCGCCGGCCCCACGGGAGATCACCGCTGACTGGACCTATATCCGCCTGCACGGCACCAGCGGGCGCTACCACGGCTCTTATTCGGATGAGGCGCTGAACGATTGGGCCGGCTTCATCTCCGCCTGCCGCAAGCGCGAACAGGATGTCTGGTGCTTTTTCGACAATGACATGAAATCGGCCGCACCGGGCGATGCCCTGCGCCTCCGGAAGCGACTGGATGCAGCCTAATCCTCCAACCGCGACAATAGGCTCGACGTGTCCCAGCGCCCGCCGCCCTTTTTCTGCACGTCGGCATAGAACTGGTCGACCAGCGCCGTCACCGGCAGCCGCGCCCCGTTGCGCCGCGCTTCCTCGAGGCAGATCAGCAGATCCTTGCGCATCCAGTCCACCGCGAACCCATAGTCGAATTTGCCGATATTCATGTTGGCGCCGCGGTTCTCCATCTGCCAGGACCCGGCAGCGCCCTTGGAGATGACCTCGATCACCGCATCGATATCGAGCCCCGCCCGCTTGCCGAAATGAATGCCTTCGGAAAGCCCCTGCACCAGCCCGGCAATGCAGATCTGGTTGACCATCTTGGCCAATTGCCCGCTACCCGAAGGCCCCAACAGCCGGCAGAAACGCGCATAGGCATCGACGACATCCTTCACCTTGTCGAAATGATGCTCCGCCCCACCGCACATCACCGTCAGGACGCCGTTTTCCGCACCGGCCTGCCCGCCCGAGACCGGCGCATCGATGAAGCCGAACCCCATCCCGTCCGCCGTCTCGCTCAGCTCCCGCGCCAGTTCCGCCGAGGCGGTGGTGTGATCGACAAAGATCGCGCCCTTGTCCATGCCGGCGAATGCGCCCGCATCGCCAAGCGTCACCTCACGCACATCGTCGTCATTGCCCACGCAGGCAAAGACGATCTCGCAGCCTTTCGCCGCTGCCTTTGGTGTTTCGGCACGGGCGCCGCCATGCTGCGACACCCAGTCCTCGGCCTTCTTCGCCGTCCGGTTGTAAACGGTGACCTCATGCCCCTTGGCCATCAGATGCCCCGCCATCGGATAGCCCATCACGCCGAGGCCCAAAAATGCGACTTTTGCCATTGATCTGTCCGTCCTTCCCTGCGGCCGCGTGGGGCCGTCTTTCTGCTCTCTTGCGCCAAGCCTAACAGCAATTGCGCTCCTGGCCAGCATGTCGGCCTTGAAACGCGGCCGCGCCTTCATGCGCCCTAAATTCCCGGTAGAAGAATGCACGCCGATTGCCTAGTGTCCGGTCCGCATAGTCCCGAAGGAAGAGTTTGATGCTCGATACGCCCGACGCCGCCCGCCTGTTCGCCCGCATCGAAAAGGCTCGAGGACGATCTGGTGGCGCTGACGCAGGATCTGATCCGCATTCCGACCCTCAACCCGCCGGGCGAGTGCTATCGCGAGATTTGCGAATATCTGCAGGCGCGGCTCGAAAAGCGCGGCTTTGCCGTCGAGTTGCTGCGCGCCACCGGCACGCCCGGGGACAGCGACAAATATCCGCGCTGGAATGTCATCGCGCGCCGCGAAGGCAAGTCATCCGGGGAGTGCGTGCACTTCAATTCGCACACCGATGTCGTGGCTGTCGGTCACGGCTGGACCACCGATCCCTTCGGCGGCGAGGTGAAGGACGGAAAAATCTTCGGGCGCGGCGCCTGCGACATGAAGGGCGGGCTCGCAGCGTCCATAATCGCCGCAGAAGCCTTCATCGACTGCTTCCCCGATTTCGCCGGCGCCATCGAAATCTCCGGCACCGCCGACGAAGAGACCGGCGGCTATGGCGGCGTCGCCTGGCTTGCCGAGCAGGGATATTTCACCCCCGAACGCGTCCAGCACGTCATCATCCCCGAGCCCTTGAACAAGGACCGCATCTGTCTCGGCCATCGCGGCGTCTGGTGGGCGGAGATCGAAACCAGGGGCCATATCGCCCACGGCTCCATGCCCTTCCTCGGCGACTGCGCCGTCCGCCACATGGGTGCCGTGCTCGCGGAGATGGAAGCGAGCCTGTTTCCCAAACTCGCGGGCAAGCGGACGGAAATGCCGGTCGTGCCCGAGGGCGCGCGCCAGTCCACACTCAACATCAATTCCTTCCACGGCGGGCTCGAAGAGCCCGAAAAGGATTTCACCGGCTTTCCGGCGGCGCTCGTGCCGGACAGCGCCCGCATGGTCATCGACCGCCGCTATCTGATGGAGGAGAGCGCCGAAGAGGTGCGCGGCGAGATCGTCGACCTGCTCGAAAAGGTCAAATCGGTCCGGCCCAAATTCGACTACGCAATCCGGGAACTCTGGCAGGTCAGCCCGACGATGACGGAACGCGACGCGCCAGTTGTCACCTCGGTTGCCGCGTCCATCCAGCAGGTGCTCGCCAAGGCGCCCGACTATGTCGTCTCGCCGGGCACCTACGACCAGAAACATATCGACCGCATCGGCCGCATGCACAATTGCATCGCCTACGGGCCCGGTATTCTCGACCTTGCCCACCAGCCCGATGAATATGTGGGTATCAAAGATATGGTGGACAGCGCTAAGGTCATGGGACTGACGCTCATGCATCTGCTGTCGACAGACCGGTCTGTTGACTGAAAGAGCAAGAGCGAGATCCGAAAAGCGGCAACCGGTTTTCGGACAAATCGAACGGCAACAAAGACCGTGACACAGGGGAAACGAAGAAAATGAAACGAACTCTCAAATCCGTTCTGGCTGTGGCCGCGCTGGCCGTCACGGCTCTGGCGGCGCCTGCCTTCGCTCAGCGCAGCGACATAAACATCGCCATGCAGCTCGAGCCGCCTAGCCTCGACCCCACCACCGGCGGCGCTGCGGCGGCCATCCGCAGCGTCACCTATGACAACATCTTCGAGGGGCTGACCAAGATCGACAAGGACGGCAAGGTGCAGCCGCTCCTCGCCAAGTCCTGGGACATTTCCGATGATGGGCTGACCTACACCTTCCATCTGCAGGACGGCGTCACCTTCCATGACGGCACGCCCTTCACCGCCGCCGATGTGAAGTATTCGCTCGACACCGCCCGCGGAGAAGGTTCCGTCAACGCCCAGAAGCAGCTCTTTGCCAAGATCGCCTCGGTCGATGTGGTCGACGACCAGACCGTCAAGGTTACCCTCAGCGGCCCCCAGGGCGATTTCCTCTACGACATGGCCTGGGGCGATGCGGTCATCGTCTCCGAAAAACACGCTGCCGACAACGGCACCAAACCGGTCGGAACCGGCCCCTATCAGCTCTCCGAATGGGTCAAGGGCGACCACGTCACCCTCACCGCCTATCCCGATTACTGGGGCGAGCAGCCGGCCATCAAGACCGCAACCATCAAGTTCATCTCCGATCCCACCGCCGCCGTCGCCTCCATTCTCGCCGGCGATGTCGATTATTTCGGTGGCTTCCCGGCACCCGAGACGCTGGAGCAGATCAAGGCCGATTCGCGCTTCCAGGTGATCGTTGGCGACACCAATGGCGAGACTGTCATGGCCATGAACAATGGCAAGCCGCCGCTCGATAATATCAAGGTGCGCGAGGCCATCGCTCACGCCATCGACCGCAAGGCCATCATCGACGGCGCCCAGTTCGGATATGGCACGCCGATCGGCAGCTTTTTCCCGCCGAGCGACCCCGCCTATGTCGATCTGACCTCGATCTCCAATCACGACCCCGAACTGTCCAAGAAGCTGCTCGACGAAGCCGGTGTCAGCAATCTTCAGCTGTCGCTCAAGCTTCCACCGGCCTCCTATGCCCGCGCGGCGGGGCCGATCATCCAGCAGGAACTGGCCCAGGTCGGTATCCAGGTCGAGATCACCAATGTCGAATGGGCCGACTGGCTGAACAACGTGTTCAAGAACAAGGACTACGACCTGACCATCGTCAGCCATGTCGAACCCAACGACTATGGCGTGTTTGCCCGGGACGACTACTATTTTGACTATCACTCCGACGCCTACAAGAAGGTGATCGAAGAGATCGGCAACACCACCGACCCGCAAAAGCAGACAGAGCTCAAGCAGCAGGCGCAGAAGATACTCGCCAACGATTTTGCGGCGGTGTTCCTGTTCGAATACCCCTACATCACCATCGCCTCAGCCGACCTGCAAGGTGTGTGGAAAGATCAGCCGCTTCCGGCAATGCCGATAGCCGAAATGCACTGGTCCAACTAAGCTCTCCGGAAATGGCCGGTTCGCCGGCCATTTCCCCTCACCGTTTGGCGTGCCCATGCCCTCCTATCTTGCTGGCCGGCTGGCCTCCATCCTCATCAGCCTGCTCGTCGCCAGCATCGTCATCTTCGTGGTCATCGAAATCGTCCCCGGCGATCCCGCGCAGTTCATGCTCGGGCTCAATGCCCAGCCGGATACGTTGGCCGCGCTGCGCGATCAGCTTGGTCTCGACCAGCCCGCCATGGTTCGCTATCTCGCCTGGATCACCGGCATGCTGCATGGCGATTTCGGCATCTCCTACACCTACCGGACGCCGGTCAGCGAATTGATCTGGCAGCGCATCGGCGTCTCGGCGCCGCTCGCCATCCTGTCGCTTGTCCTGACCGTCCTGATCGCCTTCCCCGCTGGCATCATCGCTGCCGCACGCCGCAATTCACCCACCGATGCGGCCGTCATGGGCGTCACCCAGTTCGGGGTCGCCGTGCCCAATTTCTGGTTCGCCATCATTCTGGTCTGGATCTTCGCTGTCACCCTTCGCTGGTTTTCGGCCGGCGGCTTTCCCGGGCTGGGACAAGGGGTTCTGGATCAGCCTCAAGGGACTTCTTCTGCCCGCCATTGCGCTCGCCCTGCCGCAAGCCTCCATCCTTGCCCGCGTCATGCGATCGTCTTTGCTCGACACCCTCGATGAGGACTATGTGCGCACGGCCCGCGCCAAGGGGCTGACACGCGGCCAGGCGCTGAGACGCCATGCACTGCGCAATGCGCTCATCCCGGTGCTCACCATCGTGGGCCTGCAATTCTCCTTCCTTCTGGCCGGCGCCATCATCATCGAGAACGTCTTCTTTCTGCCCGGCCTCGGCAGGCTGGTCTTTCAGGCCATCACCCAGCGCGACCTGATCACGGTCAAGTCGGTGGTCATGCTGCTGGTCTTCGCAGTCATCCTCGTCAATTTCCTGGTCGAGATCGCCTATGTGCTGATCGATCCCCGTTTGAGGCGACGCACATGACCGACACCGCAACGCCGGAACCTTCAGCGCGACAGACCGGTCTGTTGCAGGCCGTGCTGAGGTCACCGAACCTCATGGCGGGGCTCGTTCTCACCGCGTTGATCGTTCTCGCCGCCCTCGTGTCGTTCGTCTGGACGCCCTACGACTTCGCGGCCCAGGACATCCCCAACAAGCTGCACGGGCCCGGCCCCTTGCACTGGTTCGGCACCGATCAATACGGACGCGACGTCTTCTCCATGATTCTGGTCGGCGCCCGCACCTCCATCTCGGTCGCGCTGGTCGCCGTTGCGCTCGGTATCGGGCTGGGCGTGCCGCTCGGGCTCTTTGCTGCGGCCGAGCGCGGCACGCTCACCGACGAGATCGTCATGCGCGGCAACGACCTCATCTTCGCCTTTCCGGCCCTCTTGATCGCAATCCTCATCACCTCCGTCTTCGGACCCGGGGCGATCAACGCCATCATCGCCATCGGCATCTTCAATATTCCGGTTTTCGCCCGCCTCTCGCGCGCCGCCGCCATCAGCCTCTGGACCCGCGAATTCATCCTCGCCGCCCGCGTTGCCGGCAAGGGCACGGCTACGCATCTCCGTCGAGCACATCCTGCCCAACATCACCAATCTGCTGATCGTGCAGGGTACCATCCAGTTCTCATTGGGCATTCTCGCCGAAGCCGCGCTCGCCTATGTCGGCCTCGGCGCACAGCCGCCCATACCCAGCTGGGGCAAGATGCTGGCCGACAGCCAGACACTCGTCTCGCTCGCCCCCTATCTTGCCATTATTCCCGGCCTCGCCATCGTGCTGGCCGTGCTCGGACTCAATCTCATGGGCGATGGCCTGCGCGATATCCTCGACCCGCGCCTCAGGCGGAGCCGAACATGAGCCTGCTCGAGGTCGAGAATCTGTCGCTCTCCATTGGCGACATGCCCATCCTGCATGAGGTCACCCTGTCGCTCGATGCCGGCAAGATCCTCGGCGTCATCGGCGAGAGCGGCTCGGGCAAATCCATGACCGCGCATGCCATCATGCAATTGCTGCCGCGGGGCACGAGCTGCACAGGCGTCGTCCGTCTGGATAGGCGACGACTTGCTGAAAAAGACCGAGCTGGAGATGTGCGCCATTCGCGGCCGCGACATCGGCATGATCTTCCAGGAGCCGATGACCGCGCTCAACCCCGTCATGACCATCGGCGATCAGGTGGCCGAGACCGTGCGCGTGCATACCGGCAAGTCGAAAGCCGAGGCATTGGCCATCGCCCGCGAAACGCTCAACCGCGTCGAATTGCCGGAGGACCGCTTTCCGCTCGACCGCTATCCGCACGAGCTCTCCGGCGGCCAGCGCCAGCGTGTCGTCATCGCCATGGCCATCGCCTTGCGGCCGCGTCTGCTGATCGCCGACGAGCCGACGACAGCGCTCGACGTGACCACCCAGGCGCAGATCCTGACCCTGCTCAAACGGCTCGTCACCGAGGATGGCATGGGGCTGATTTTGATCACCCACGACCTCGCCGTCGTCGCTGGAATTGCCGATCATCTCGCTATCATGCGCCGCGGCGAAGTCGTCGAGCGCGGCGAGACGCTGCAGCTCTTCGACCACATGCAGCACCCCTATACCAGGGCGCTGTTCGCCGCTTCCGAACATGTACCAGACCGGTCTGTTGTTCAAACACCTGAAGAAATTCCAGTACTTGAGGTGCGCGACGTCGTGCGCGACTACCGCCTCCCCCGCCCCTCCCCTTTCGCGGCGCATGGCAAATTCCGCGCCGTTGACAAAGTCAAGTTTTCCATCAAACGGGGCGAAAACGTCGGTCTGGTCGGCGAAAGCGGCTGCGGCAAATCCACCCTCTCGCGCGCCATCATGGCGCTCGAACCGGTGCAGTCCGGCGAGATCTTTATCGAGGGCGAACCGGTCACCGGCGCGCATGGCGCAAGCTTTTCCGTGCGGCGCAAAATGCAGGTGGTCTTCCAGGATCCCTATGGCTCCTTCAACCCCCGCCACCGCGTCGACCGGCTCGTCGCCGAACCCTTCCACCTGCTCGGCCCAGAAGCCCCCAAGGGGCAGGAGCGGCGCGACCGTATCGCCGAGGCGCTGGAGACGGTCGGGCTCGAAGGCGCCGATGCCGGCAAATACATCCATGAATTCTCCGGCGGCCAGCGCCAGCGCATCGCCATCGCCCGCGCCCTGATTATTCGTCCCGCGCTGATCGTGCTCGACGAAGCCGTCTCCGCGCTCGACGTCTCCATTCGCGCACAAATCCTCGATCTGCTCGCCGACCTCTCCACGCGCTTCCAGCTCTCCTATCTGTTCATCTCGCACGATTTATCCGTCGTCCGCGCCATCACCGACCGCGTGCTGGTCATGAAGGCCGGCAAGATCGTCGAGGAGGGCGAAACCGAAACCGTTTTTCATTCCCCAAAACACCCCTACACCAAACAGCTCATTGCCGCCGCGCCGGTCCTCGACACGGCACTCGCCGCGCGCCGCGTGTGAGCGGCACCAGCCCCCTTGCGGTAAAGGTTCGGGTAGGGGTAACGAGAAGCCCTCTTCTTCAAGGCAATGCTTCCCATGACCAAACCCTGGTTTCAAACCGACAACTGCTTCATCGATGGTGCCTGGCGCAAACCGGAAGCCGGCGAGTACCTGCCGCTCGAAAATCCGTCCGACGGAGTTGAGATCGGCCGGATCGCCCGCGGCACGAAAGCTGACATCGACGCAGCTGTCGCATCCGCACGCAGCGCCCTTGCCGGCGAATGGGGCCAACTGCCCGCCTTCGAGCGCGGGCCGTCTGCTGACAGAACTCGGCCGGAAGGTTCTGGAGCGGGTGGACGATCTCGCCGCGCTCGAAGCCATGGATGTGGGCAAGCCGCTCAAGCAGGCGCGCGCCGATGCTGTCGCGCTCGCCCGCTATCTCGAATTCTATGGCGGCGCCTGCGACAAGATCCACGGCGAAACCATTCCCTATCTCAATGGCTATACCGTCTACACGCTGCGCGAGCCGCACGGGGTGACCGGGCACATCATCCCCTGGAACTACCCCATGCAGATCATTGGCCGCTCGGTCGGCGCCGCGCTCGCCATGGGCAATGCCGCCGTTCTCAAGCCCGCGGAGGAGGCCTGCCTCACCGCGCTGGCCTTTGCCGACCTCGCCCATGAGATCGGCTTTCCGAGAGGCGCTCTCAATGTCGTTCCGGGTCTTGGCGAAGAGGCCGGCGCGGCGCTCTCCGGCCATCCCGGCATCAACCACATCTCCTTTACCGGCTCGGTCGGTGTCGGCAGCCTCATCCAGGCAGCCGCGGCGCAAAATGTCGTGCCGGTCACGCTCGAGCTCGGCGGAAAGTCGCCGCAACTGGTCTTCGCCGATGCCGACCTCGACGCCGCCCTGCCGTTCCTCGTCAATGCCGGCATCCAGAACGCCGGCCAGACCTGCTCGGCCGCCTCGCGCATTCTGGTCGACCGCAAGGTCCATGATGAGGTGCTGGCGCGCATGGCCGAGCGCTATCAAGCGCTGAAGGTCGGCCCCGCCACGAACGATCTCGATGTCGGCCCGCTGATCTCGAAAACCCAAAAGGAGATCGTCGCCGGCTTTCTCGGCCAGCGCGGCAGCGCGACGATCGCCGCCGAAGGCCGGCTCGTTGCCGACGCGCCCAAGGGCGGCCACTACGTCCCGCCGACCCTTATCTCGGATGTGGCCCCGGATCACGCCCTCGCCCAGAATGAGATCTTCGGACCTGTTCAGGTTGTCATTCCGTTCGAAAGCGAGGAGCAGGCCGTCGAAATCGCCAATGGCACCGATTACGGTCTGGTCGCCGGTATCTGGACGCAGAACGGCGCGCGGCAGATGCGCCTCGCCCGCGCCATCCGTTCCGGCCAGGTCTTCATCAACAATTATGGCGCCGGCGGCGGCGTCGAACTGCCGTTCGGCGGCACTGGCAAATCCGGCCATGGCCGCGAAAAGGGGTTCGAGGCGCTTTACGGCTTTTCCACCCTCAAGACCGTCGCCGCCCTGCATGGCTAGAGCATGTTCAGCAAAAGTGGATGCCACTTTTTTCGGTTCGGACACGCGACCACAAAAAGATTAGGAGAGTTTAATGCGTCTGAACGGCAAGACCGCCATCGTCACCGGCGGCGCCTCCGGCTTCGGCGCCGGTATCGTGAAGAAATTCGTCGCCGAGGGCGCACGCGTGATGATCGCCGACATCAATGCCGAAGCGGCCAAAGCCATGGCTCAGGAGATCGGCGAACAAGCGATCGCGCAGGCCGTGGATGTCTCAAATTCTGAGAGTGTCTCTCAATTGGCGGCCGCCGCCATCATGGCCTTCGGCAAGCTCGACATCCTCGTCAACAATGCCGGGGTCAGCCACATGCCCGCCGCGCTCGACGATATCTCGGAAGAGGATTTCGACCGCGTGCTCGCCGTCAACGTCAAGTCGGTCTATCTGACGGCCCGCCATCTGGTGCCGCATATGAAGGCCAACAAGGCCGGCGCCATCCTCAACGTCGCCTCCACCGCAGGCGTCAGCCCGCGCCCGCGGCTGAGCTGGTACAACGCCTCCAAGGGATGGATGATAACGGCAACAAAGTCGATGGCCGTGGAATTGGCGCCTTTGGGCATCCGCGTCAACGCCATCAACCCGGTCGCGGGCGAGACCCCTCTTTTGAAAACCTTCATGGGCGAGGACACGCCCGAGATGCGCGCCAAGTTTTTGGCGACCATTCCCATCGGCCGCTTTTCAACCCCCGAGGATATGGGCAACGCCGCCTGCTTCCTCTGCTCCGACGAAGCCTCGATGGTCACAGGCATCGCCATGGAAGTCGACGGCGGGCGGTGCATCTAGATCCGTCCTGCGCTTGACCGCTACTCGCCGCCCTGAGCGCGCCTCATCCTGCGCATGTCGAAGGAGAGAGGCGCCTGGCGATTGATCACGCCCTCAGAAACCCTGTCACCAGCTCGGCCACTTTTTCCGGCGCTTCCCAATGCGTCGAATGGCCGATCCCTGGGAGCGTCACCCGCTCCAGCCCATGAACGCCGCGATGCGCCTCCGTCACGGCCTCTGGCGGCGCCAGCAGATCGTCAGCGCCCGCAATTGCCAGAACCGGCGCCGCAATCGCGGAGGCATCCAGCGCCGGTATTGTCTCAAACATCTCGACCTGCCGTTTCATGTCGTCTGGCGACTGCCGGTATTGATAAGCGGTCGAGGCTTCGGCGGCTGCCGTCACCCGGTCTTCATCTTCAAAGAACGGTGCTGAGAAGAGCCACTGAAACAGCAGCCGGAAGAACAGCTGCGGCGCGACGTCCGAGGCATAGAGTTCCGCCATGTCCTTGAGCAGCATCAGGCTCTTTTGTGTACCCGCCGCCCCCATGGTGATCAGCGCCGAAACCTTCTCGCCGTGCCGGGCCGCCAGGTGCAGGCCGATCAGCCCGCCGAGCGAGTGACCGAGCACGGGCACCTCTCCAAGCCCCAGATGATCGATCAGCCGCACGCAATCCCCGGCCATGTCCTCGAACCGGATGGGGCCTTCATGCCGCGTCCGGCCCGAGCCGCGATTGTCGATCAGGATCAGCTGGAATTGAGCCTCCAGCAGCGGCAAAAGAGGCGCCCAGCTCGCCCCGTCGCTCGCCGTGCCGGCAATCAGCAGCAGGGGCTGGCCCTGCCCCCTGACTTCATAGAAAATCTCGGCATCGCCGCTGATCAGAAAGGGCATTTAGGGGTTCCCCCGTTAACGAATGAGTAATGGACACCGGCAATGGCTGCGCTAAGCTATTGACCTATAAGGGATGGTTGAAAATGGCACACGATGTGCTCGGAAATGCAATAAGCGGACAGACCGCTGAATTCCTTGACGGAGTCAATGACTTTGTTTCCGGATTTCTGGCCTATCAGACCCGCGCGATCAACATTCTTGCCGCAGCGGAGGCCGCGCCCGAGGCCATGCTGGCCAATGTCTATGCCGGCTGGGTTGCCATGTTCGCGGACACTCGCGAAGCACCTGTTACCGCACGGCGCTGGCTGGATCGGGCCCGCCTCCACTACGACCGCGCCACCCGCCGCGAGCAGATGAACTTCTCCATGCTCGAGGCATGGATCTCCTACGACATTCCCAGGGCCCTCGCCATCGGCGACGACATTGTCTCCGACTATCCCACCGACCTCGCCGCGCTGAAGCTGCACCAGACCTTCAACTTCAATCTCGGTAACGCGCCCGAGATGTTGCGCATTGCGCAGAAGGCGATGTCAGCCAATCAGGACAACCCGCATCTTTATGGCATGCTCGCCTTCGGCTTCGAGCAATGCCATGAACTGGGCAAGGCGGAAGAGGCCGCCAATCGCGCGCTCGATATCACCTTTGCCGAACCCTGGGCCCACCATGCCCTCGCCCATGTCATGCTCACGCAAGGGCGCGTCCCGGAAGGCCGCAATTTCATGCGCAGGGCATCCGAAACCTGGATCGGGCTGAACTCCTTCATGTACACCCACAATTGGTGGCACGCCGCCCTGTTCGACATCTCCGCCGGAGATTTCGAAACCGTTCTCAAAGCCTATGACACTCATTGCTGGGGTATCGACAAAGCCTATTCGCAGGACCAGATCGGCGCCGTCTCGCTGCTCGCCCGCATGGAACTGGCCGGCATGGAGGTCGGCGCCCGCTGGTCCGATCTCGGCCAGCATTTGCGCGTCCGGGCACAGGACACGCTCCAGCCCTTCCTCACCATCCAATATCTTTACGGCCTCGCCAAAGCCGGTCTGCCGGAGGCCGACGATCTGATGCGGGCGGTTGAGGAGCGCGCCGCGTCGGCGCAAGCGTTCGAGAAGACGGCCTGGGCAGATGTGGCCTTGCCGGCCTGCCGCGGCCTCTTGGCCCATGCCCGTGGCCGCCACGCCGAAGCGGTGCGAGAACTCACCGCCGCCATGCCGCACATGATGCAGGTCGGCGGCAGCCACGCCCAACGCGATCTCTTCGCCCAGGTCCTGCTTGACGCCCATGTCCAAAACGGCGATCTGCAGACGGCGCGCCAGATGCTGGAGCGCCGCCGCAAATACGACCCGAATGGTATCCCTCTCAACCGCATGCTGGCCCAGATCTATGAAAAGCTCGGCCTACTCGACGAGGCGGCCGACGCCGCCAGCCGCCGCTACGCCTGACCAACAAGAGAATAAAGAGTGACCCGACCCGGCCCCCGCAATCTCATTACCGACGTCCCCGGCCTCAAAGTCGGAAATGCTGAAGACCACAAGATCAAGTCTGGGGTCACCGTGCTTGTTGGAGACAAGCCCTTCATTGCCGCAGTCGACGTGATGGGCGGCTCGCCCGGCACCCGCGAAACCGACCTGCTGGCCCCCGACAAGCTGGTGCGCGATGTCGATGCGCTGGTCCTGTCCGGCGGCTCCGCATTCGGGCTGGATGCGGGGTCGGGGGTCACCGATGCCCTTGCCAGAACCGGCCGCGGCTATCGTGTCGGCCCCGCCACTGTTCCCATCGTGCCCGCCGCAATCCTTTTCGACCTCATCAATGGCGGCGACAAGAACTGGCAAGCCAACCCCTATCGCGCCTTGGGCGAGCAGGCGCTGGCAGACGCCAAACCCGATTTCGCACTTGGCAGCGTCGGGGCGGGCACTGGTGCCCTTGCTGCCGGTATGAAGGGCGGGCTCGGCTCTGCCTCCCTGGTGCTCGACAACGGCATTACCGTCGGCGCGCTGGTCGCCGCCAATCCCACCGGCAGCGTCACCATGGGCCAGTCGGAACATTTCTGGGCGCATAGCTTCGAAATCGACGGCGAATTCGGCGGCAGGGGCGGCTCGGGCTACACCATCCCCTTCGAGCAATCCGTCCTGACCAAGCGCCATCTGGTGGATGCGTTCGCCAACACCACCATCGCCATTGTCGCAACCGATGCGCTATTGACCAAGGCGGAGGCCAAGCGGCTTGCGGTCGCTGCTCAAGATGGCATCGCCCGGGCGATTTCCCCCGCCCATACGCCGGTCGATGGCGATCTTGTCTTCGCCGTTGCAACAGGCGAGAGACCCTTGGGCGATCCCGGAATCGATGCCATTGAGTTAGGCCATGCGGCCTCCATTTGTCTGGCCCGCGCCATCGCCCGCGGCATCTTCGCCGCAACCGCCGCCCCTGATGACACATTCCCTACCTGGCAAGACCTTTACGGCTGAGCCTCCTGGCTCAGGGCCGCCCGCCCACCTTCCTGACCGCCGCGCCGCCTGCCGCGTTCGCAGCATGAAGACACGCTTTAAGCTCCTCGCCGCGGCTGCGGGCGCTCAAAAACCCGGCCAGAAAAGCATCGCCCGCACCTGTGCTGTCGACCGGCTCTAAGGGTTCCGCCGGCGCGCGCGCCAGCAGGCCATCGGCAGTCCCTGCCGCCGATCCCGCCGGCCAAAGCTTGATGGCGGCAAGCCTGTAGGTTTCCCCCAGCACCCGAATCTGCGCCTCGACATCCGACTCCCCACTCAAAATCTCCGCTTCCTCGGCATTGGGCACCACCATGTCCGCCCCCTCGGTCCACCGGCGAAACGTGTCAGCACCGACCGCCTTGAGAAAACTCGCCGAACCCGGATCGACGATAACGGGAATGTTGCTCGCCTTGGCTTCGGCCATCATTGCTCGTACCGCCGCACGCGGCCCTGCCTCGAACAGCGCATAGCCGGACAAAACCAGCACGCCGCACCCTTCGTGCCAGTCGGCTGGCAGATCTCCGGCGCTCAAATTGAGGTTCGCGCCGCGATCGGTGAGAAAGCTCCGCTCTCCATCTTGATCGACAATCGTCACCAGCCGACCGGTTGGTCTGTCGTTGTCGGCCTGCAGCAAGGGCACGACCCCCAGCATCTCGAACGCCGCGCACTGGCTGTCGAAATCGGCTTTTCCGACCCGCGCGACCAGTGCCGTGTCCACGCCGAAATGGGCGAGCCAGACCGCCTGATTGGCGCCCGAACCGCCCGGAAGAATATCTATTTCTGCCTTGCGGTCCGAGCCCGCGCACCAGCTGCCCTTCCGGCCGCACGACGATGTCGGTCATCACATCGCCGACGACGACCACCCGGCCATTAAGCGCAAAAAGACTCAACCGGCGCGTCCCGCCAGCGCCACCGCGATCTGCGCCGCGACCATGGCGTTGTTCTTCACCAGCGCGATATTGGCGTCGAGGCTCTTGCCCCCGGTCAGCTCAAAGATGGCGTTGAGCAAAAAGGGCGTCAGCTCCTTGCGCGAGATGTGCTGCTCGCCGGCCTGGTTGATCGCCTGCTTGATCTTCATTTCGACCGTTTCGGCCTCGAGCGCGTGCTCGGCCGGAATCGGATTGCCGATCAATACACCCCCCATGCCGAGGCCGAATTGCAGCGCCAGCATCTCGGCCACTTCCTGGGGCGTGTCGAGCCGGTAATCCGCCTTCTGCCCGCTGGAGGCGACATAGAAAGCGGGAAAGTCTTCTGTGCCATATCCGATCACGGGCACGCCATTGGTCTCCAGCACCTCCAGCGTCTTTGGAATGTCGAGCAGCGATTTCGCGCCCGCGCAGACCACCGCTACGGAGGTCTGTGAAAGTTCACGAAGGTCTGCCGAAATATCGAAAGTTTCTTCCGCCCCGCGATGCACCCCGCCAATGCCGCCGGTCGCGAAAACCTTGATCCCCGCCAGCGCCGCGATCTGCATGGTTGTGGCAACCGTGGTGCCCGCCAACCGCTTTTTCGCCAACAGCGCCGCCAGGTCGCGCCGCGAGGCCTTGGCTGCGCCGTGCCCATCCTGCGCCAGCCGCTCCAGCGCGGTGCCGGTCACTCCGGCCACCATCTTGCCGTCCATCAGCGCGATCGTCGCCGGCACCGCGCCATTGTCGCGCACGATCTGCTCGACCGCTTGCGCCGTCTCCAGATTCTGCGGATAGGGCATGCCGTGGCTGATGATGGTCGATTCCAGCGCCACCACCGCCCCGCCTTTGCTCAGCGTGTCGGCGACCTCGTCTCCGATCTGAAGATGCTGCTTGAAATAATCTTCGGTCATCAAATCCTCACAGCGATCCGCCTGCTGCCGCGCATGGTCGCCAGCGCCACCCCGATCGTCACCACCGCGATGCCGAAAAGCTGGATCGGAGTCAATTCTTCGCCGAACAGGAAATAGGCGAACACCGCCGTCACCGCCGGCACCAGATAGAAAAGCGAGGAGACCCGCGCCACCTCGCCCGCCCTGATCATTACCAGCAGCAGCCCGATGGCGCCTATCGACAGGACCAGCACCAACCAGAGGAGCGCAAAGACCAGTTCGCCCGTCCAGTCGATCTCCAGAGGTTCGAACAGCAGCGCCAGCGGCAGCGCGATCACAAGCGCACCTGCATATTGCACCACCGTGCCCGCCACCAGATCGCCGGCACTGCCAAACCGCTTCTGCACCACCGTACCGAGCGCAAAGGCAGCGACGCCGCCGAAACATACAAGTGCATTGACCAGCGCGTTGGCGCCGAGCGGGCTCATCAGCTTTGGACCGAGCACCAGCACCACGCCCAAAAGCCCGATGCCAAAGCCCAGCCATTGCCGCGCGGTCACCCTCTCACCCGTTATCGGACCGGCCAGAAGCGCGGTCAAAACCGGCTGCAGCCCCACGATCAGCCCGGCAAAGCCTGCGGGAAACCCGTGCTTGACCGCCCAGAATACCGCGCCGAGATAGGTGGCGTGAATGAGCGCCCCCGTCACCAGCGCCGAAACCATCACCCGGCCTCTTGGCCATTGCGCGCCGCGCCAAAGCGCGAAAAGCCCGATCAGGGCGATGCACATGACAAAGCGCAGGCTCAGGAACCCGAAAGGCTGCGCATGCGGCATGGCATAGCGCGCGCCGATGAAACCGGTCGACCACAAGACAACGAAGATGGCGGGCATGACGCGAATGAGCGCCGGCGGTAAGGGTTGGGCCATCTCGCCTGCTTAAACCATCGGGCGGCAAACGCCAGACCTTCGCGCGCTCGCTTTGCGTCTCCGATCTGAGCGCGGCGGCGGCTAACGGCGCTTTCATCTTCCCCATAGCATCACCCGCCGGTTTCTGATTATGTTTTGGCCTCAAGCTCGAACTGCCGAGATATTCAGCGCGGTTTCGGGGCTGACAAGACGAACCACGCGCAACAGGGAGCGCCACACACAATGAGATCAAGCGTTCTAATCGCGGCTGGCCTGGCTGTTCTATCCACCGCCGCCTTCGCTCAGGACGAAGAAAAAGTCCTCAATATCTACAACTGGTCCGACTATATCGCCGAGGACACCATCCAGAAGTTCGAGGACGAGACCGGCATCAAGGTCAATTACGACGTCTTCGATTCCAACGAACTGGTCGAGGCCAAGCTTCTCACCGGCAATTCCGGCTACGATATCGTCGTGCCCTCTGCCAATTTCCTCAAGCGCCAGATCCAGGCGGGCCTGTTCCAGAAGCTCGACAAATCGCAGATCCCGAACCTGGCCAATGCCGACCCGACCCTGATGAAGGCCGTCGAATCCGCCGACCCGGGCAATGAGTACGGCGCCATCTACATGTGGGGCACCACCGGCTTCGGCTATAATGTTGACATGATCAAGGAACGCATGCCCGATGCGCCGGTCGACAGCTGGGACATGTTCTTCAATCCCGACGTGGTGTCGAAATTCGCCGATTGCGGCGTCTCATTGCTCGACGCACCGGCAGAAGTCACCGCGGCCGCGCTCAACTATCTCGGCCTCGACCCGCAAAGCGAGAACCCCGACGATCTCGAGAAGGTCGAGGAATTGCTGAACAAGATCCGGCCCTATATCCGCTACTTCCACTCCTCCCAGTACATCTCCGACCTGGCCAATGGCGACACCTGCCTCGCCCACGGCTATTCGGGCGACATCCTGCAGGCGCGAGACCGTGCCGATGAGGCAGGCGCCGGCGTCAAGATCAACTATGTGATCCCCAAGGAAGGTGCGGTTGTCTGGTTCGACATGATGGCCATTCCCGCCGATGCCCCGCATCCGGAGAACGCCATGAAGTTCATCAACTTCATCTATGAGCCGCAGATCACGGCCGACATCTCGAACTACGTGTTCTACGCCAACGCCAATGCCAAATCCTACGATCTGGTCGACCCCGAGGTGACGAGCGATCCCGGCATCTATCCCTCCGACGAGGTGCGGGCAAAGCTCTTCGCGCTCCCGACCTACTGCCCAGAAGTTCGACCGTCTGCTGACCCGCGCCTGGACGCGGATCAAGACCGGCCAGTAACCGCAAACCGGGGCGGCGGCGCCACGCTGCCGTCCCGACATCCAAGCCGACCCCGGGGGCACCTTATTGAATAGCGTTGAAGCCATAGCGGCCGTTTCCAAACCCTGGCGCGACCCCAATGCCCGGCCTTTCGTGCGGATCAGGAACGTCACCAAGCGGTTCGGCGACATCATCGCCGTCGCACGACGTCTCGCTCGATATCTTCAAGGGCGAACTGTTCTGCCTGCTCGGCGGTTCGGGCTCGGGCAAATCGACGCTTGTTGCGCATGCTCGCCGGGTTCGAGGATCTGACCGCCGGCTCCATCGAGATCGACGGTCAGGACATGGCGGGGGTGCCGCCCTACAAGCGCCCCGTCAACATGATGTTCCAGTCCTATGCGCTCTTCCCGCACATGAGCGTCGAGGCCAATATCGCCTATGGCCTCAAGCGCGACCGGCTGCCGCGCGACGAGATCCGCGACCGGGTGGCCGAACTCCTCCATCTGGTCAAGATGGACAATTACGGCAAGCGACGGCCGCACCAGCTTTCCGGCGGCCAGCGCCAGCGCGTCGCCCTTGCCCGCTCGCTCGCCAAGCGGCCCAAACTTCTGCTGCTCGACGAACCCCTGGGCGCGCTCGACAAGAAGCTGCGCGAGGAAACCCAGTACGAACTGGTCAAGATCCAGGAGACCCTGGGCGTCACCTTCATCGTCGTCACCCACGATCAGGAAGAGGCGATGAGCCTCGCGACCCGCATCGGCGTCATGGATGAAGGCTATATCGCCCAGATCGGCGAGCCGCGCGACATCTACGAATATCCCAATTCCCGCTTCGTCGCCGACTTCATCGGCACGGTGAACATGTTCGAGGGCCAGGTCATCGAGGACGAGCCCGACTATGTGCGCATCCATTCGCGCGAGGCCGATTGCGATATCTACGTCTCGCACGGCGTCTCCTGCGCGCCCGACCAGACGCTCTGGTTTGCGCTGAGGCCGGAAAAGATCCGCCTCCAGCGCGAAAAGCCCGCAAAGCGATGCCAACTACACCACCGGCATTGTCGATGACGCCGTCTATATGGGCGACAGCACCACCTATCGCGTCACCCTGACCTCGGGCAAACGCATTACCGTCACCCGCCCCAATGTCGAACGCTTCAATCCCGACGCCATCACCTGGGACGAGAAGGTCTATGTGGTCTGGGGGCCGGAATCGGGCGCCGTCCTGACCTCATGACCGACACCGATCTCCCGGCCGAAACCGAGATCACCCCTTGGGGCTTCGTGCGCGACCAGCTCAAGAAGATTGGCCTCAGCGGCCGGGGCCTCGTCATCGCCGCGCCCATGGCCTGGCTCCTGGTCTTCTTTCTCATCCCCTTCGCGGTCGTCTGCAAGATTGCGTTGAGCGAGTCCATTCTGGCGAGCCCGCCCTATTCGAATCTCATCAGCTGGGCCGACGAGCAGCTGATCGTCACGCTCAACTTCGGCAATTTCCAGTTCCTGTTCGACGACCCGCTCTATGTCGCCGCCTATTTCAGCTCCATCAAGATCGCCTTCATCTCCACGGTCTTCTCGCTGCTGATCGCCTACCCCATGGCCTATCTGGTGGCGCGGTCTTCCGAGCGCATGCGCAACATCCTGCTCATGCTGGTCATCCTGCCCTTCTGGACCTCGTTCCTGTTGCGCGTTTACGCACTGGATCGGGTTTCTGAAGTCCAATGGCGTGATCAACAATTTCCTGATGTGGACCGGCATCATCCATGAGCCGCTGGTGATGATGCAGACCGAGTTCGCGGTCTATATCGGTATCGTCTATTGCTATTTGCCCTTCATGATCCTGCCGCTCTACGCCAATCTGGTGAAGCTCGACGACGCGCTGCTCGAAGCCTCTGCCGATCTCGGCGCGCGGCCTTTCACGACCTTCCTGACGATTACCCTGCCGCTTTCCATGCCCGGCATCATCGCCGGCTCCATGCTGGTCTTCATCCCCGTGGTCGGCGAATTCGTCATCCCCGCTCTTCTCGGCGGCGCCGACACCCTGATGATCGGGCGCGTGCTGTGGGACGAGTTCTTCTCCAATCGCGACTGGCCGGTCGCCTCGGCGGTTGCCATCGCCATGCTGGTGGTCCTGGTCATCCCCATAATGATCCTGAGAAACTCCCAGAGTGCCGTGGTGGGGTCAGAATGAGACGCCGCGGCCTCTTCCTGCCCATCACCGCCACGCTGGGCTTCATCTTCTTGTATGCGCCCATCGTGTCGCTGGTCTTCTTCTCCTTCAACGAGAGCCGTCTCGTCACTGTCTGGACCGGGTTTTCGACCAAATGGTACGGCAATCTCTTCCAGGACCCGCAAATCCTCGGCGCGGCCTGGCTCAGCCTGCAGATCGGCGCCATCTCGGCCACGATCGCCACCATTCTGGGAACGCTCGCCGCCGTGGCCCTGGTGCGCTTCCGCCGCTTCCGCGGCCGCGCGCTGATGACCGGCATGGTCTCGGCCCCGCTCGTCATGCCCGATGTCATCATCGGGCTCTCGCTGCTTTTGCTGTTCGTCGCCATGGAAAGCCTGATCGGCTGGCCGGCCGGGCGCGGCGTCGTCACCATCACCATCGCCCATGCCACCTTCTGCATGGCCTATGTCACCGTCGTTGTGCAGTCGCGCCTCTACGACCTCGATCTCTCGCTCGAAGAAGCCGCCGAGGATCTGGGGGCGACGCCCGTCCGGGTCTTTTTCGACATCACCCTGCCCATCATCTCGCCGGCGCTTATCTCGGGCTGGCTCTTGTCCTTCACCCTGTCGCTCGACGATCTGGTCATCGCCAGCTTCGTCTCCGGTCCCGGCTCGTCCACCTTGCCCATGGTGATTTTCTCGAAAATCCGCCTCGGGGTCAGCCCGGACATCAACGCGCTCGCCTCGATCGTCATCGGCATCGTGGCGGTTGGCGCAATCGGTGCCACCATCCACACCCTGCGCAAGCCGGAGACTGAATAGCTAGATTTCAATCATCCGGATGCGCCACATGCGGACGAATGGCGAGCTGCTTTTCCCGGATCCAGATGTAAAGCCCCGATCCGACCACGATCGGCGCGCCGATGAAGATCGACACCGAGGGCGGCTGAGCGAAAATGATCCAGCTCAGCGTCGTCATCCAGATGATCTGGAAATAATTGAATGGGGCGAGCACAGAGGCCGGCGCGAACCGGTGCGCGATCGTCACCAGCAAATGCCCAAGCCCGCCGAACACGCCGGCGGCAAACAGGGCGAACCATCCCACATTGTCGGCGGGCCACTGCCAGCCGCTGGCCAGCGCCGGCGGCATCAGGCACACTGTCGCAAGCCCCGTGGCATAAATCTGTTGCGTCGTCGTTGGATCGCGCCCCGCCAGCTTGCGGGTGAAGACGCTGTAAAACGCAGCGCAGGTCGCGGTTGCCACTGATAACAGCATCGCCCAATGGAATTCGGCCCCGCCGGGCCTGACGATGACCAGCACGCCGCAAAACCCCACCGCGATCGCGACCCAGCGCCGCCAGCCCACCTTTTCCCCCAGCAGCGGCACCGACAGGCCGCAGAGGATCAGCGGCATCGAGAACGCAATCGACCCGGTCACGGTAAGCGGCAGATAGCGCACGGCGAAGAAGTTGAAGACGCTCGAGCCCATCAGCGCCGCGCCCCGCAAAACCTCCAACCGGATATTGCCGCTCCTGAACAGCGAAAGCCCCTGCCCTGGCGCAAAGAAGGCCAGGGCTAGCAGAAAATTGGTCAGATAGCGCACAAAGACCACCTCGAAGGGCGGCACGCCGGACACGACCAGCCATTTGGCGCAGGAATCGAGGCAGGAGAACAAGAACACCGCGCACAGGATGAGCCCGATTCCGGCAATGCGCCGGTCTTCGATCGGACGTACTGCTTGCGTCGCGCGGCGCGTCTTGTTGGGGCTGTCCATGGAAAAACCGACCTCGGAATCGAGCACTCCAATTAGTCAGCCTGTTGGACCTTTGCGTCAACCTCGGCTTTTGCAGCGCCTCCATTGCCGGACCCTGGAGATTTCGCTATGCCGGGCGCAATCAGCTGGAGGAACCTCTGAAAATGCAAAAGAAAATCGTCAAACAGCTCGCCCATGTCTGCATCTTTGCCAGCGACATCGACGCCACCGCCCGGTTTTATGAGAACGTCCTCGGCTTCGAGAAGCGCTTCAATTTCACCCGCGACGGGCGCGTCTTCGGCTATTATCTCGATGCCGGCGGCGACACCTTCGTCGAAGTCTTCGAGAATGCCGAGGCGCAATATTCTGGCAAGAACCAGATCAACCACATGTGCTTCGAAGTCATCGACATGGACGCAGCGCTCGAACACATCCGTGCGCAAGGCGTCGAGGCGACCGACAAATCCAATGGCTGCGACGACACCTGGCAGTCCTGGATCACCGACCCCAACGGGGTGAAGATCGAACTCTTCCAGTATACGCCCGACAGCGCCCAGTTCGTCGGCCGCGACCGCGTCGCGCACTGGTAAGTTTTGTAGCGCCCTCGTCCTGAACTTATCGAAGCGCCCTCATCCCGAGCCTGTCGAAGGAGAGGGCGCCAGTTTCCGTCTCGCCTACCCGATAAGGATCGCCCGGAAATCGTTGACGTTCGTGCCCGTCGGGCCGGTGACGAACAGATCGTCCGCCGCCGCGAACGCGCCATAGGAATCGTGCCGGGCCAGCGCCGCCCGCGGATCAATCCCCGCCGCTCGCATGCGCGCCGTGCTCTGCCCATCGGCAAAGGCGCCGGCATTGTCTTCCGACCCGTCGATCCCGTCCGTATCGGCGGCGAGCGCCGTGATGTTGCCTACGCCCTCGATGCCGAGCGCCAGCGACAGCAAAAACTCGCTGTTGCGACCGCCACGCCCCGCATCGCCGCCCAGCGTGACCGTGGTCTCGCCGCCCGACAGCAGCACAACCGGAGCTTTGAACAAGGGATTGTCCGAGACCACCTGCCGGGCCAGCGCCGCGTGCATCTTGGCGATTTCGCGGGCCTCGCCTTCGATGGCATCGGACAGGATCACGGCCGGATAGCCTTTCGAATTCGCCACCTCCGCCGCCGCCTCCAGCGACAGCCGCGCCGATGCGATCACCGACACGGTGTTGCGGGCGAACTCCGGGTCGTCCGGTAAGGGCGGCAGATGGGCGTGCGAGTCGAGTATTTGCTGCGCCGCTTCCGGCAGCGCGATGTCATAAAGAGCGATCAGCTCCCGCGCCTCCGCCCGGCTTACCGTATCCGGCACGGTTGGGCCCGACGCCACCATGGCCGGATCGTCGCCTGGAATGTCCGACACGATGAGGCTGACCACACGCGCCGGAAAACACGCCTTGGCCAGACGTCCGCCCTTTATGGCGGAAAACTGCTTGCGGATCGCGTTCATTGCCGAAATCGGCGCGCCGGAGGCCAGCAGCATCTTGTTGAGGGTAATCTCGTCCTCAAGCGTCAGGCCCGTAACCGGCGCCGGCAGAAGCGCGGAACCGCCGCCCGAGATCAGCGCGATCACCAGATCGTCTTCCGTCAGGCCTGTAACGAGCTTGAGCAGCCTTTGCGCCGCATCCGCGCCAGCGGCATCCGGCACCGGATGCGCCGCTTCGACAATTTCGATGCTGTCCGTTGGGCACCCATAGCCATAGCGGGTGACGACCAGCCCTTCCAGCGGCCCCTTCCATACCCGCTCCAGCGCCCGGGCCATCTGCGCGGACCCCTTTCCAGCCCCGATGACCACGGTTCGGCCCTTGGGACGCTCGGGCAAAAACCGCGGCAGCACCTTGTCGGGCTCGGCAGCCTCAATCGCGGCCGCGAACATATCGGTCAGCACCTGCCTGTGCGCAGTCTTGGTCACCACAGCCCCCTTCATTGGCGCTATTTCTTAGGGAAGCGCACAGGGCGTGGCAATGCCCGGGAACCAGGCCGGCGTTCAGGCGCGTGCGCCATGCACGAGCCCATTGCCGGTCGTCATGTTCTGCTGCAGCAGCGATTCCAGCTGCTGTGCGCGCTCCCGCGCCGAATGTTCTGCAAAGATGCGCTCGCGCCCCGCCTTTGCCACCCGCCGCCCGAGCCGCGATCGATCGGTCAGGAGATTGACGATGTCGGCGGCTTCCTCGGCGATGAGCACTTCGCGGCCGGGGACGAGAAAATCCTCGATCCCTTCCCAATCGTCCGAGATCACGGGCACGCCGCAGGCAACGGCTCCGAACAGGCCGCGATCCGGCGTGTAGCCGGATCTTTTGGCTGCCTCCGAGGTCAAATAAAGTGCGAACCGCAGCGCCCCGTAGAACTTGGCATGTTCCGCCTCCGGAAGCGCGCCGACCAGTTCCACATTTTCAGGCCAGTCGTCCCCTCGCTCATGCCCTGCGCCGCCCAGACCAAAACGCAATTTGGGAAGTTCGCGCGCAGTTGCGACCAGCAATGCCTCCAGCATGGGGGCGCGCGCTGCATCATGATCGCCATAATAGCCGAGATCGAACCGCCGCTGCGTCTTCACCGGACGATAGACCGTGGTGTCGGCACTTGTGCTCAGAAGATAGGCGTTCTGCATTCCAAAGCGGTTTATGATGCGCTCCAGATAGGGCCCGCCACTCGAGGCGAGATAAAGATCGCAAAGCCCCAGCGTATCGGGTGAAATCCGGTCGTCCCCACCCGCATCGAGCGCGGCGATGCTGCGCGGCGTGTCCGCATCGAGATAGCCGAGAATGCGCGTCACCATGGTGACCAGGCGCTTGGTCAGCGCCGCTGCCTCAGCGACTTCGGAACCGACGAACACCGCATCGGCTTCGGCGATCTCGTCCATGTGGCGGTCGAGGTCGCCGACACCACCAAAGTGCCGCACATTTGCTGGGGGACGGCTGTCGTCGACAGCCCCGGCGTCTGCGCGTTCGAAAAACACGACGTGATGACCCCGTCCCGCCAGGGCGGCGAACAGCACAGCTTCATCGCGCGCTCTTTCGGTTTGCGGCGCCCCGAAAGGCGTGAACACGGCAATCTTCATAACACTTGCTCTCCGGCATATCGCCGTTCGATCAAGCGCGGCAGGACCGGAAGGGGACAAAACCTTCCTGCCGCCGGAATCACCTTCCGGCATGCTGAGGCGCGTACACCGCGCCACAAGCTCCGCCCGCCCCTGCATCGCTTGCTAATCCGGAACTGAAACGTCCCGCATTTGCAGCACGTTCCGCAAATCCCCTCCAGAGCCTCGAATTAACCGCCGTTCCGTTCGCGCAAGGTCCAATCAGGGCACCGGATGCAAAAAACCGGCGGGTGCTGCTGCGCCCACCGGCTCGGTTCATGGTTGACTAAGTGGCTCAGGCAGCCTGGGCAGCCTGATTGGCAAAGCTGTCGGCCAGTTGGGTCAGATCGGAATCGGTCTGCGATTCTTCCTGCAGCGTCTGGTCGAGCAGTTTGGCGGCGTCCGTCATCCCCAGCGTTTCGGCCCAGCGTTTCAGCGTGCCATAGCGCGTGATTTCGTAGTGCTCCACCGCCTGCGCAGAGGAGATCAGTCCCGCATCGAGCGCCGGTGTATCCTTGAATTCCTCGATGATTTCTTCGCCTTCCGAGATGATGCCCTCGATGGCGTCGCAGGTCTTGCCCTGCGCGCGCTTGCCGAGAATCTCGAAAACCTGCTGCAGGCGTTCGATCTGCCCCTCGGTCTGATCGCGGTGCTTTTCGAACGCCGCCCTCAATTCTTCCGACTGCGCCGCACGTGCCATCTTCGGCAGCGCCTTCAGAATTTTGCGTTCCGCGTAGTAAATGTCCTTGAGCGTATCCTGAAACAGATCCTGCAATGTCTTCTGCTTGGCCATGATCGTTCTCCTGGTGCCGGGTTGCCCGGCCGGCGGACGCCGGCTGCGGATGCCGCAATAAGGCCGGCGTTTCACGGAAGTTCCCTGGCCTGACAAAAATCGGAGAGGGTTGCGCGGCGGGTGTCACCACTGCCCGAAATATGGGCCAACCGCCTCTTCGAGCAGCGGGCCTTCACCCAGCCGCAAAACGAACAAGGCGTTCAAACCGGCGGCCCGGGCAAACTCCGCGCCCTTCTTCGGTCCCATCACCATCAGCGCCGTCGCCAGCGCATCGGCCGTCATGCACTCATTGGAGATCACGCTGACAGAGGCCAGGCCATTGTGAAGCGGCGCACCGGTGGCGGGATCGATGGTATGCGAATAGCGCTTGCCGTCCCGCGCGCGCACATGCCGGTAGTCGCCGGAGGTGGCGATGGCGCACCCCTCCATCTCAAGCACGCGGCCGGCCTCGCGCATGTGCTCATCGGGCCGCTCGACGGCGACGGCCCAGCCCTGTCCGTCGGGCTTGCCCTCACCGCACCGCATTTCGCCGTCGATCCCGACGAGGTAACTGTTAAGACCGGCCGCCTCCAGCGTCTCCGCTAGCCGATCGACGCCATACCCTTTGGCGATGCCGCAAAGATCGAGGCTCATTGGCTTGTGCTTGCGCACCCGCATCCGCGTCGGGTCGCGTTCCAGATAGGCGGCGCTAGCAAGGACACGCCGCGACTGTACCTCGGCATCGCTGGCCATTTCCTGCGATGGGCCAAAACCCCATGCCTCGACTGCCGGCCCCACCCCCATGTCGAAGGCATGCCCGGTCAAGGCGCCGATATCCATGCCTGCATCGATGACGCCGAAGAGTTCGGCGGGAAGGCTGATCCACTCATCGGGCGGCGCATTGTTCAGCCGGTTGAGGTCGGAATGAGGTTTCCAGTTCGACATCTGGTTGTCGACCTGATCGACCGCCGCCTGCAGGTCTGAGCGGATCGCCGCGACATCGATCCCCTCGGGCGCGAAAAACAGCGCCGACCAGCGCGTCCCCATTGTCGGACCGTTGACGACATAGCGGATCAGCTCCGCCTCAATAGACATCTTCAACATAGCGGCCTCTTGCTCTTAGCGTTGCGACATCGAGATTGAGCGGCATGAGAATCTCGTCCAGCGTCTCGCCGACGGCCTCGGCCATGTCGCGGCCGCCGCACACCATCACCTGTGCCCCTTGCGCAAGAAGCTTCTGCAGGCGTTTGCCGTCCCGCCGCACAGCGTCCTGCACGTAGCTGCCCCCGACGATGCGCGAGAACGCGGTCACCAGATCGTTGAGCCGCCGCTCGGCCAGCGCCCGCCGCAACGTGAACTGATAAAGAAAATCCGAGTGCGGGTCGCGCCCGCCCCAATAAAGATAGATCGGCTTGCGCCTGTTGGCGCGCACGAAACCGGCGAAAGGGGCAATGCCCGTACCGGCGCCGATGAGGATGACCGGCCTGCCGCCCCTTTGCGGCCGGAACATGCGGTTGGGTTCGACAAAGGCATCGACGCTCATGCCCGGCTCCAGCCCGTGCAGGAACTCCGAGCACTGCCCGCCGCTCTGCTTGCGCACGCAGATTTCGACGAAACCATCGCGCGTCCCCGTTGCCAGCGAATAATAGCGCGGCACATCGCTCTGCGGCGGCAGGATGCCGAGCAGATCGCCCGCGTTGAAGCGCGGCAGTCTGCCGGCGCGCGATCCGAACCAGCCATTGCCGTCCCTGGGCGCAACGAACCGCAGGATCGCCGTCGGCGTCTGGGTTTCCTGCCCATAGTCGAGCCGCTCGGCCAGGATGAGCTGACGGCTCTGCGGGCGCGCCGGAACATGCGACAGGGCCAGCCCGATGCCGGTCGCATGCGCCACATCCAGCCCCCACTGCGCAAAAGCTTGCGGAGACTGCCGGTTGATGCGCTCGAGCGGCAGCAGATGATGCCAACCCCGCGCCTGAAGGGTCGCATCCACGTCCTCGGCGAACCGGCAGTAATGGGAAAAACTGGTGTCCCCGAACCCGAGCACGGCGAATTGAGCTGCCGGCGGCGTCTTGATCGTCTCGAGCCTGTCGAGAAAACGGCTCGCCGAGGCGGGCGCATCGCCATCCCCATGTGTCGAGGTCAGAATGAAGATGTATTTGGCCCGAGCATAGCTCTTTTGCAGCGCGTTCATCGGCGCGGCATGCACCCCAAGCCCGGCCTCGCCAAGCTTCTCCTGCAGTTCGCGGGCAAAACCCCACGTCGCATTGCTCTCGCTGCCAACCAGAATCACCGCATCGGCGTCCTGCGCCCGCACATTCGATTTCAGCCGCGGTTTGGCCCGCTGCCGGCGCCACCACATGACATAGCCCGTGACCGCCAAAACCGGCACGCACAGCGCGGCAAGCCCGAGCAACAGCCCCAGCCACCAGAGGCCCGCTCCGGTGTGAAGGGTGTAGACCGCCTGATAAATGGTTTGTCCGAGGCTATTGGGCGTGAAATCCAGCATGCGGCCGCTGGCTTGATCGACAAACCCCTGCCCGGCGGCCGTCGTCACCGTGAACACGTCGGTGGGGTCGAGCGGGAAGACCAGTTCACGCAACTGATCGAGCGGGATCGCCTTGAGGGCCGCAAGCTCGGCAATGGGCGCCGGGGTGCCGCCATCCGCGGTTGGAAAGGGGGCGAACCCGCCCGCACCATCGGAGATCACCCCGAAGCTGACCAGCGACATGTAGCCACCGCTCAGCCCCGTGATGAGAAGGCCGACTACGGCGATCCGGCTGAGATCGACATGCCAGCGCTGGCTGAAGCGGCCTTTTGCCGGAGACAGCAATTGCCTCCAGCCGCCCAGGCGCTTGGCCAGAAGAAAGATGCCGCTCGCTGCGAGCACCAGAATGCTCAGCGCGGCAAGACCGGAGACGGCGCGCCCGCCCTGCCCGAAAAACAGCGAACGGTGCAGCTCCGTCATGAAGGTGAAGACGGCAGAAGGCTTGTAGGGGGCAAGGCTTTCGCCGGTCAGCGGATCGATCACATCGGCCTGCTGGCTGCCATCCGCACCCTGATAATAGGCGATGATCCGTCCCGACGCCTGGCGCTCGATATGATCCAGCCCCTGGTGATGCGCGGCGACTTCCTCGGCCAGGGTCGCAACGTTGATCCCGGCATCGCTCGGCGGGGCGGAGAAATGGCCCAGCGCCGGCTCCAGCGACAGGAAGGCGCCCGTCAGAGCCATGAAACTGACCAGCACGGCCGCAACGAGTGCAGGCCAAGAGTGCAGACTGCGCAACATCGGCTTCAACCCTTGCTTGGCTCGGAACGGCCTACATGCCGACCGTCAGCGAACTGACAAAGCCATTGCCCTGCTGGGGCTGGCCCGCAACGTCGCTTGAAAGTGGCATGACGATTTCGTCGCGATAGGAGCCGGCATGCTCGACGGCACTGTCGACATGTATCTTGTAGCCCGCATTGATCAGGGAATCGGCGAGATCGAGATTGACGGACAGCGTCTGGCCCGGCCCGACGCTTGCCCCGCTCACCCCGTCGATGCTGCGGGCGCCCGAGGCGGAAATGCTGCGCACCCAGCCGCTCAGCTCACGCAGATAGCGCGAGCGGCTTCCCGCCAGCCACAAGGTCTTTTCATAAGAGCCGTCCGGCTTTGTGAGGTAGATGGCGAAATAGGCCGGCGGGCCATAATAGTTGGCAATGCTTGTCGTCAGGCTGACCTGACGGGCCTGCGCGATCTGCGGAGAGACCAAGGCCGTGGTAAGCGTCAGTAAGGCTGCGAGAGATTTCATCGGTCGGGTCCTGATTGCTGGGCCTGAGTGCCCTGTTTGCAACCAGTAAACATTGCGACCTGACGCTACGCTGAACGCCACATGTCTTTTTGGTTAGGTTTGGCGGACGCGGAAAGCCGGCAAGGCTCCAATGCTAGATCGCCACGCCTTCCGGCTCCTGCACGACCAGCTGCTTTTCCAGCACATCGAGATCAATGGTGCGAATGAATTGCACCGCAAAACCGGCGGGCAGATGCCGCACCACGCGGCCGACCACGCGCCCCACTGCCAGCGGCGTTCCGACGCCGGGCCGCACGCTTGCGGAGACGGCAACGCCGGAGGCCGACATGTCGATGATGAAGCAGCGCACGCGGCTGCCATCGGCCAGATAGAGCGTGGAGCCTGGATTGCGCGGCAGAACGCGCTTGTGCTTGCGGTTGTCGACAACGGTGCTTGTCGATTTGCGCTTCAGCCATTCGAGCCGCATGGCCAGGCGTTCCACATCGGTGGCCACCGTATCCACGTCCATGCGGAAGCCATCGTCGAAGGTGCCGGAGATATGGCCCTTGATCAGCCCGAGATCATCGAAAACAGTGGAGACCTTGTCGCCGACCTTGCCCACGACCGGGGCGGACAGCGTGACCAGAAAGGGCGTGATGCCGTAAGTGCGGCAGGCAAAGACCGAGACCTCGGTCTCGGAGTACCGATCGGGCAAGGTGTAGCGGCCGGGGATCCGCCCTACAAAGCGGATCGCCGACAATTGCTGATGCTGTTGATGAGGCATTTCAGCCGGCTGCACCATCTTGCCAATAAGCTCCTTCGACTGGTCCTATCGGCGGCAGATATTTCGCCGCTTCGCTTCGCTCGTTCCGGGCCGGGCATGCAGGAGATATCACTGCGCGCCCAAACCCTTGTTCCTTGTCGCGCCCCGCTTAGGCGATGGCGCGTTCCTCATGGTCGGGCGTGTCGGAGAGTACCTCCTGCCCGTAATCATAGGCGGCTTTGAGAACCTTCACCGCATCCGAGATGTTACGGTCGGTATGGCCGGCCATCACCTGCAGCCGGAAGCGCGCCTGGCCCTTCGCAACGGCGGGGAATTCCACCAGGTTCGCCAGAAGCCCCGTCTCAGCGATCTGCTTGGAGACGATGCGCGCCAGCCCTTCGGACCCCATGCGCACCGCAACGATGGCAGAGGGATCGCCATAGACCTGCAGACCCTGCTCGGTGAGCTGACGGCGCAAGCTCATGACATTGCGCATCAGATCGCCGCGCAGCTTGTCGCCTTCTGCGCTGTCGACGATCTCGAAGGCCTTGTGGATCACTGCCGCCTGCACTGGCGACAGCGCATTCGAGAAGGTGTTCGGCGCCGAATAGAACTTCAGATATTCCTTCACCGCACGCGTCTTGGAGGCAACGAAGCCGCCGTTGGATGCGAACGTCTTGGAAAAACTGCCCATGACCAGATCGACCTTGCCCAGCATGTTCTGAACGCCGATATGGCCGCGTCCATCAGTGCCGAGCGCGCCGAGATCATGCGCCACATCGACCACCAGAACGGCGTTGAACTCGTGGCAGAGCTCCTGCAGCCCGACGATGTCAGGCGTGTCGGAGTCCATGGAGAACAGGCCCTCGGTCACCACCAGGATGCCGTTGGTCGTGTCGTTTGCGCGGATCTTTTCCAGCAACCGGCGGACATAGTCGTTATCGAGGTGACGGAAGCGATAGACATTGTTGGTCGCCGCCATCGCACCTTCCTGCAGACAGGAATGGGTGAGATTGTCCAGGACCACATGGTCGGCGCTGCGCACCAGACCCTTGATCACGCCGAAACCCGCGCCCCAGCCCGTGGGGAACAGCGTCACTTCATTCATGGCGAGGAAATCGGCGATCTTGTGCTCGAGCTTCACCGAAAGGCTGGTGTTGCCAACGAGGGCTGGCGAGCCGGCGCTGTGCACGCCGAAAGTATCGATCGTTTCCTTGGCAACCTCGGAAATAGCCGGGTGCGCCGAAAGGCTGAGATAGTCCTGGGAGGCGAAATTCACCCCGCGCATGCCTACGCCGCTATCATTATGAGCGGCGCATTCGGCCTTCGGACCATTATCGGTGGAGCGGGAGAACGGCCACAAGCCGACCTGCCGACGAGAATCCTGCCAATTGTAGAAGGCGCTCACCCGTTCGAGGATGTTGCTGCCTTCGATGACACGGAAGTCGCGCATACTGCCCCCCAGCGCGACGTCGGGGAAAAAGATCTGTTTGACCATTGCACTCTCCTGTGACCGCCTTTTCGGTTTCTACCGTTTTTTGGCGTTTCGCCGAGAATGGGCATGGCTTCTGAATTTTTGCTTAAATAGCGTGCGATGCGGTTCAGGAATTCCGCTTGATTTACAAGCGCCTGCTATCAGGGTTACCAAACGATTATTGATATTAGTCAAATACTTGGCGCAGAACAGCCACGACGCATTCGGCTGCCGCGAAGGACCTACTGGGTCACGCAGGTGTCTATCTTGCCCAGAAGACGTGGCAGATCGATCGGCTTCGTCTCAAAGCCGGCGCATCCGAGTTCGACGCTCTTGCCCCGATCGGTGGCGAGCGCATGTGCGGTCAGAACGATGATCGGAATGTTGGCCGTGTCCCGGGAGGATTTGATCAGCCGGATGGCTTCCCAGCCATCCATTTCGCCGAGCGCGATGTCCATCAGGATGACGTCGGGCTTTTCGGCCGCCATGGCCACCCCGGCGGGGCCGTCTATCGCGCACAGGACTTCATGCCCCTGGCGGTTCAGGCGGCGCGACAGCATGTCCCGGTTCAGTTCGTTATCTTCGACCAGCAGGATTTTGGACATTTGCGGACCACTTCCAGCACGAATAAGGCAATCATTGGCACTGTCCTGGTTAACATCATGTTAGCAAAAGTGCATGTGATTGTGCCAAATTATGCAGCAGCGTCCGCTTCGCTACCGTCTTCGTCCTCGGGAATGGTTAGCATCGGCTCTGGCTTGGCCGGTTCCGCCTTCTGTTTTGCCGGCAAGTCGATGGTGAAAACGCTGCCCTTGCCGACTTCGCTTTCCACCATGATGCCGCCGCCCATCATGTGGCAGAGCTTCTGGCTGAGGGCCAGACCGAGGCCCGTTCCGCCATATTTCGACGAGCTGTAGTCTTCCGCACCGGTGAACACCTGGAACAATTGCGGCATGATCGCTTCGGAGATACCGATACCGGTGTCTGCAAGCCTGACGACCAGCCGATCCTCGCCATCGCGTTGCTGGCGCTCGGCCTTGATCTGGATGGTCCCGGTCTCGGTGAACTTGACCGCGTTGTTGAGCAGCTGCGCCAGCACCTGCTGAACCTTGTGCGTGTCGCACCGCATGATACCGAGATCCTCGGCCATGTCCGTCTCCACACTCAGGCCTTTCTTCTCCGCTTCCGGAACTATTCGCGCCACGGCGCCTTCGATCAGCGGCGTCATCGCGGCATCTTCCACATACAAGTCCATCTTGCCTGCGGCGATCTTGGATAGATCCAGCACATCATTGACCAGCGTCAGCAATTGCTTGCCCGAGGCACGGATGCGTTCGAGATCGGCGACGCCGAAATCGTCACCGGTAAGGCTCGCGTCTTCCAAAAGCATTTCCGAGTAGCCGATCACGGCATTCAGCGGCGTGCGCAATTCGTGGCTGGACTTGGCCAGGAAATCGGATTTGGCCGCATCGGCGCGTTCCGCTGCTGCGGCGGCTTCCTTCAGCTGGGCCGCCGTCTCGAGGTGATGCTTGACCTCCATTTCGAGCTCCGACTGAGACGCCAGAACCTTCGAATAGTAAAAGGACATCATCACCACATAGAGGCACACGCAAACGGTCGACACCAGGCCGAGGCCCTGCTGGGCGATCTGCGGCATGTCGTTGGGCGGCGCATAGACGAAGACATAAAGAGAGCAGAAGACTGCGAGATTGGCCGCGAACAGGGCGAGCACGCATGCCCTCAGAAAAACCGACGGTCCAATATAAAAGAACGCCAGAAGCGGGATAACGAGCATCCACGGGAGCGTAGGCGAACTGACCCCGCCATAGAAATAGCAGCTCCACAAGATGCAGAAGATCAGGTTCTGCACCGAAGTCAGCACCAGAATTCGGTAGGGCACATTCGCCCGCATCATGAACGGGAAAAGCCAGAAACTGGTGATCGAGGCCGCCAGCACCAGCACGGGAATTCCCGGGGTCGGGTCGAGCAGCGCCAGCGCGAGCGGGATCACGTTGCCGATGAACGGGCCGAAGATATGGCTGATCAGGAACACGCGCGCCTGTTTGACGGCTTCCTTCTCGCCGGCGATGCGGGCGGGAATAAATCCGTCGACCAGCGCAGTGATCTTTACGGCCAGTTTGCTGAAAAGCTCCGAACCAGCCATGCCAACCTCCAAAGCAATCGACTGTGCAGGACACCGTTGTGGTACGCCCTGCTTTGCTTCACCTTTGAGCAGAGCGGATTAATTTCAGGTTACTTCTGCCGCTTGGCCGCATGAACGACTTTTTAAATCTTGCCAGACAAGCTAGCTCACAAATACTGGGAGCACTACCGTGGCCGTCGACAAAAAAATACTGGCCTTCCTCGATTGGTTTGTACCTGCCTCGGCCAAGCGCCGCCGGTCAGAACTCAGCCTCGCGCGGAACTTCGTCTTCACTCACATGGTCGGGCCGCTGCTGGCCCAGTCTATGTGCATCTATCTTTTGCTCAGCGACCCAACCTCGGTCTGGGAAAAATGGATCATCATCGGATCCATCTGGTCCTTCTTTGCGATGCCCTTCCTTCTCAAATGGACAGGCAGCATCGAACTTTCCGCACTGGCCTCCTTCCAGCTTCTGGCAGCTGCCTCCCTTTACGGCACCTATCATTACGGCGGCATGACTTCGCCATTCCTCCCATGGCTCGTGGTATCCCTGCTGCTGGGCTTCTTCTATCTGTCCGAACGCCCCGTGCTGGTGATCGGGTTGTTCGGGCTTAATCTTGCGACCTTTGGCGCGGCTCTGTTTGCCTGGGGCCTGGATTCCCGCCTGTCGGAGCGTAACCTCGAACCACTCAGCACCGTTTCCATACTCTCGGCCACGATCTACGTCGCCTGGATGGCCTTCTATTATGCCAGCATCGTTGCCTCCCGTTCGGAGGTCCAGCAGGAGGCCGAGCGCCACCGCGCAACGGCCGTCAGGCTGCGCGAAGTCAAGGAACTGGCCGAAAAGGCCTCCACGGCCAAGTCCATCTTCCTGGCCAAGATGAGCCACGAACTGCGCACCCCGCTCAATGCGGTGATCGGCTATTCCGAGATGCTGCTCGAGGACGCCCTTTACGAAAAGAAAGGCGAGCAGACGCTCAACGATCTGAGGCGCATCAACGATTCCGGCAAATACCTGCTGAACCTGGTCGATGACGTGCTCGATCTCTCCCAGATCGAATCCTCGACCATGAATACCAACACCACCCGGTTCGACCTTTATAGCTTCGTCGACGAGGTCGTCGCCCACGCCAAGCCGCTCTTTTTGAAAAAGAACAATCGGTTTGAGGTCGTCGCTCGGCCCGGTCTCGGCGAGATGTTCTCCGACGAAACCAAGCTCAGGCAGATCGTGCTCAACCTTCTCAGCAATTCAGCCAAGTTCACTACCGACGGCTTGATCAGGCTGACGGTTGACCGCGACGCCAAGGTTGGCGGCGACTGGCTGGAGATCATGGTTTCAGACACCGGCATCGGCATGTCCGAACAGGAACAGGCGCGCCTGTTCCAGAACTACGGTCAGGCGCACGCCGCCACGGCAAAGGATTTTGGCGGCACCGGCCTCGGCCTGGCTCTCAGCCAGAAACTGGCCGGAATGCTGGGCGGCGCCATCACCGTGGAAAGTGAACCGGGGAGCGGCTCCACCTTCACAGTGCGTATTCCCGCAAAGCTCGATGCCAAGCCGGCAGATACAAATTCGACCACCCCCGACAGTCAAACGGGCGACATCAAGGCAGTTGCGTAAGGTAAAAACCCATGAGTTATTCAAATCTTGCCATAGATGGTGCGGCTGATGGCTCCGCAAACGAACAAACCGGAAGCCAGGGAGCCGTGCTCATCGTTGATGATGTCGCCGACAACCGGGCTGTCCTGGCGCGGCGTTTCGAACGCCGCGGCTACGAAATCAAGGAGGCCGAGAGCGGCATCGAAGCTCTGGACATGATCACCCGCGAGAAATTCGACGTGATCATGCTCGACGTCATGATGCCGGAAATGGATGGGCTCGAGACGCTCAAGCGCATCCGTGCCGATTACACCCCCGGCGAATTGCCGGTGATCATGGTCACGGCACGCAACCAGTCCGAGGATGTGTCCGAGGCGCTGCAGATGGGGGCCAACGACTACGTCACCAAGCCCGTCGATTTCGTGGTCGCCCTTGCGCGCGTTACCAGCCAGGTCAGCCGCAAGCGCGCCGAGGACGAAACGCGCAAGGCGCTCGCCGCTCTCAAGCAGCTCAACGAGGAGCTCGAAGAGAAGGTGCGCGAACGCACCGCCGGGCTCCGCGAGGTCAACCATCGCCTCACCCTCGAGATCTCGCAGCGCGAGCGCTCGGAGGAACAGGCCCGCTACCTCGCCCACCATGACGAACTGACGGGCCTGCCCAATCGCCGGCTGTTCCAGGAACAGATCGATCTTGCGATTTCCGAAGCCAGGCGCACCGGCGAGACCGTTTCCCTCGCCTTCTTCGACGTGGATCGCTTCAAGAACGTCAACGACTCGCTCGGCCACTCCATGGGCGATGCGCTGTTGTTGTTCCTCGGCCATCGCCTGCGCGAAACAGCCGGCATGACGGCCAAGATCGCCAGGCTTGGCGGCGACGAATTCGCCTTCATCCTGCCCGCCGCCGATCCGGACATGGCCACGGCCATTGTCGATCGCGCCGTTGCGGCCATTGGCGAGCCCTTCTTTGTCGGCGA
This sequence comes from uncultured Alphaproteobacteria bacterium, assembly GCA_963782875.1. GTDB lineage: Bacteria > Pseudomonadota > Alphaproteobacteria > Rhizobiales > Devosiaceae > CAWALD01. The sequence continues at coordinate 1,379,624 of CAWALD010000003.1, forward strand.
GCAGAAGATCGAGGTCGGCATCAGCGCGGGCCTTGCCATGTCCCCTGCCGGCAAGATCGGCAGCGAGCCGCTCATCCAGCAGGCCGACCAGGCCATGTACAGGGCCAAGAATCAGGGTCGCGGCACCTTCTGCGTCTATAACGAGCAAGAAGACGGCCCGGCCGCCGCGAGCGGTACCGCAAGCTAGCTATATCGCTTCTATGAGATGCACAACGGCCGCTCTTGCGAAGGGGCGGCCGTTTTCATTGGCACTTCGCTAACCTTGCGCGCGCAAAATGGGCCGCATGAGCGACGCGGGCTTTGCCATCGATGAGCAGCTGCAGTCCCATGTTGCGGCCTGGCGGCGCGACCTTGGGGCGGTGCGGCGGCTGGCCGCCAATACGGTGGAGGCCTATAGCCGCGATCTGTTCCAGTTTCTAAGTTTTCTCAATCACCACATGGGCGAGACCGTCTCGCTCAAAACGCTTGGCCAGTTGCGCACCTCCGACATTCGCGCCTTCATGGCCGCGCGCCGAGCCGAGGATCTGGGGTCCCGCTCGCTGGCCCGCGCCCTGTCGGCACTCAAGAGCTTCTTTCGCTACCTCGAACGCGATGGCGTGCTTGCGGTACAGGCGCTCGATCTCGTCCGCCCGCCCAAGAAACCGGCCAGCCTGCCCAAGGCGCTGACCGCCATCGAGGCACGCCAGACTGTGTCAGCCACGGCTGAAATGGAAGACCGGCCCTGGGTCGCGGCGCGTGATATCGCCGTGCTCGCCCTGTGCTACGGCGCCGGATTGCGCATCTCCGAAGCGCTCGCGGTCACGCCGTGCGGACCTCGACGCAGCCAATCTCCGGGTCACTGGCAAGGGCGGCAAGACCCGCCTCGTGCCCCTGCTCGCCCAGGTGCGCAAGGCGATCGAAACCTATCTCGACCTCTGCCCCTTTACCCTCGACTATGGCGAACCGCTTTTCCGCGGCGTAAAGGGCGGGGTGCTGTCGCCCCGCCTCATCCAGCAGCGCGTGGTACAGTTGCGATCGGCGCTCGGCCTGCCGACTTCGGCCACCCCCCACGCCCTGCGGCATTCCTTCGCCACCCATCTGCTCGGCGGCGGCGGAGATCTGAGGGCGATTCAGGAGCTTCTGGGCCACGCCTCGCTCTCGACCACCCAGATCTACACCCGCATCGATACCGACCAGCTTCTCGATGCCTATCGCAAGGCGCATCCGCGCAGCTGATCCTGCCCTCTGTCTCCCGGCACTTTGCATGATCGAAGGCAGGACAGGTGCACAATCACACTTGCCGCTTTTGACGAATTGGCTAACCTATAGGTCAATGTACTGCCTTTAACGGCAGAACGGGAGGAGAGACCCATGAACATCAGACTGCTCGCTCTGGCGGCCATAGCGCTCGCCGCACTATCCACCACCGCCTTCGCAAAAGACATGATCGAAGGCCGCTGGACGACTGAAGTCGGCTCCACTGCGCAGATCGCGCCTTGCGCACAAGGGTTCTGCATCAAGCTCATCAGCGGCGAACACAAGGGCATGCAGATAGGTCATCTGCAGCCCAAGAAGCCCGGCCGGTACGAGGGAGAGGTGACCGATCCCGCGGACGGCAAATCCTATTCCGGCAAAGCTGCCGTCAATGGCGACGCGCTCAAGCTCACAGGCTGTGCCCTGGCCATCTTCTGCAAATCGCAGAACTGGGCGCGCCAGTAACAAGACGCGCCAGCACGCCCGATATTGCGCAGTGGCGATCATGAGGTTAGGAACAATCCCATGATCGCGCACAGCATTCGCCTTGCCCTGATTTGGCTCCTCGGCATTATCCTTATGCCGGGACGAACACGCGTGATCTGATCCACCTTGTTTCAACCGGCACCGCTCCTCGCGGAAAGCCGGCATAGCTTGGCCTCCCGACGCGGTCTTTGAAGGGAATAATCTGAATGGCCGAGGTCAAGCCAGCCGCCTCATCCTCAACATGGTTCGACGCCCATTGGGTCGGCTATGCGCTCGGCGCTCTCGGCGCAGCGCTTTTCGCCACCAAGGGCATCGTCATCAAGCTGGCGTTGATCGAGCATGTCGATGCGCTGACCACGCTCACCTGGCGCATGCTCATTGCCGTACCGATCTTCGCGTCCGTCGGTTGGCTGGGCTATCGCGAGCGCAAGGCGAAAACGCCCGGCTTTCATGTGCCGCTATCGGCGATGATAAAAATCTGCCTGGTCGGCATGAGCGGCTATTATCTGGCCAGCTATCTGGATTTCGCCGGCCTTGAACACATCTCCGCCCAGCTCGACCGGCTCATCCTTCTGACCAGCCCCTTCTTCGTCATGCTCATAGGAGCGGTGCTGTTCAAGCGCCCGATCACGCCGCTCATGCTGGCCATGCTGGTGGTGTCCTATCTGGGCCTGACACTGATCTTCGCCCACGACCTCAATCTCGATGGACAGGACGTGGTGGTGGGGACCGCGCTCGTTCTCGGCGCCGCCATCGCCTATGCCTTCTACCAGTCGCTGGCCAAGCCCCTGATCGACAAGGTGGGATCGCGGCTTTTCACCTCGATCGCCATGTCGGCTGCAGGGTTCGCCGTCGTGGTGCACTTCCTCGTCGTGCATCAGCCGTCCGACCTCATCGTCTCCACGCATGCCATGTGGCTGATGCTGGCCATCGGCACGGTCTCGACGGTTCTGCCCGCCTACATGATCGCAGCAAGCATCGGACGGGTCGGGGCGGGGCCGGCAGCGGTCATGGGCAATGTCTCCCCGCTCGTCACCATCGCGCTGGCGGTGACAATTCTCGGGGAGACTTTCAGCGTCTGGCACGCCATCGGTGCTGCGCTGGTGCTGATGGGCGTCATCGGTTTCACCCAGACCGAACGCCGCGCCAGCCGTGCTGCGGCGCTCAGGGCGCAGCCGACGCCCTAACCGGCGCGATAGGGCGCGAGAAACGCCTCCACCGCCTCGAACTCCTCGTCGCTGACCTCATGCCCGCCATCATGCCAGAGGGGCGTCACTTCGGCCCCCTGGCTTTCGAAATAGGCGATCAGCTTCTCGGTCAGCGGCGCGGGACAGATCGGATCACGCCGCCCCGCCGTGATCAGCACCCGGCGCCTGCCGAACACCAGCCCTTCGCGCGGCTCGAACGGGATGAGCGGATGCATGAGAACCGCCGCATCGAAAAGCTGCGGCTGCGCGAACATCACCGAGGCGAGGATGTTCGCGCCGTTCGAATAGCCGAGCCCGATCCGTTTCACCCCGGTCTCGAAGGACTCGATGAAGTTCGCCATGGTGGACGTGCGCTGCGCCAGATCGCCCATGTCGTAGCGCCCCTCGGCAACGCGCTTGAAGAAGCGCAGCGCTCCGCCTTCGCTCACATCGCCGCGTGGGGAAATCAGATGCGCCTTGGGCAACAGCCTTCCGGCGATCTCGAACAATTGCTGCTCGTCCCCACCGGTGCCGTGAAAGGCAAAGAACAGCGGCGCGTCGGGGCCTTCGCCCTCCCGCTCGGCGAAACGATAGCTTGATTTGCTCATGACGATACCTTCTCAGCCCTGCGGTTGCACGGGCTCCAGCGGCTGCAGATGTTTTTCCAGATACTCCCGAAGATGAGCATGCTGGATCGGCAGTTTCAAGGTTTCGCCTAAATGTGCCGTGTCCTCGTCCGTGTTGAAGCCTGGCTCGTTGGTCGCCACCTCGAACAGCACCCCGCCCGGCGTGCGGAAATAGATCGCATAGAAATAGTCGCGGTCGATGACCGGCGTCACCTGATGTCCGGTGTCCATCAGCGCCTTGCGCACCGCGAGCTGGGTTTGCCGGTCCGAAACGCCGAAGGCGATGTGATGCACCGAGCCCGCCCCCTGCTGCGCCCGCCGCGCATCGGGCAGCGCTTCGATATCGATCAGATCGGCGCCATTGCCGCCCGGCACGCCGTAACGCACCACGCCGTCGCGGGCATCGATCTTCTCGTACCCCATGAACTTGATCAGCTCTTCGGTCGCGCCGGCATCGGCCAGCCTGAGTAAGGCCGAATGGAAGCCGCGTATGGCGAATTCTTCCGGCACGCCATTGCCCGGTCCAGGGCGCACGATTGTCGTTCTCGACCTCCACCAGCGCAAACCCGTCGCCGTCCGGTCCGGAAAATTGCAACCGGTTGGCTCCGAAACTGGTGTCGCGGGAGAGTCCCGTCACGCCGGCCGCCGTCAGCCGCTTCTCCCAATAGTCGAGCGCCCCCTTCGGCACGGAAAAAACCGTCGTGCCGACCTCGCCCGTGCCGGGCCGGCCGCGCGCGATATTGGGGAAGGGGAAATAGGTCATCACCGTGCCGGGCGTGCCCACCTCATCGGCATAATAGAGGTGGTAGACGTCCGGCGCGTCGAAATTGACCGTCTGCTTGATCCGCCTCAGCCCCAGCACATGGGTGAAGAAGGCGTTGTTCTCGGCCGCATCCTTGGCCATGGAGGTGACGTGATGCAGACCCTTGATATCCTTGATCATGATCCTGGTCGTCCTTGTCGGTCACTGAAATAGGGTTCCCGCCCCATATGGAGCGGACCATTCCCCTCACCAACATGGCCAATGCCACCTACAGCGTTCGCTCATAGTGAACGCTGCAAGCACATCAGATATGGATCGGCCCGATCCCGCAGGCGAGCGCCGCCTCCCGCACCGCCTCCGAAAGCGTCGGATGCGCGTGGGTCGAGCGGGCCAGATCCTCGGCCGAACCGCCGAACTCCATCAGCACCACGATCTCATGGATCATCTCGCCGGCATTCTTGCCAACGATATGCCCGCCCAGCACCCGGTCGGTGTTCTTGTCGGCCAGGATCTTCACGAAGCCCTGGGTCGCCAGCATCGCCTTGGCGCGGCCATTCGCGGTGAAGGGGAATTTGCCGACCTTGTATTCGATCCCGTCCGCCTTCAGTTCGTCCTCGGTCTTGCCCACCGAGGCGACCTCCGGATTGGTGTAGACCACGCCGGGAATGGCGCCATAATTCACATGACCCGCCTGCCCGACCAGGATTTCGGCCACGGCGACGCCCTCGTCCTCGGCCTTGTGCGCCAGCATCGGCCCGGCAATCACGTCGCCAATCGCATAGATGCCGTCGACATTGGTCTTGTAGTGCGCATCGGTCTTCACCCGGCCGCGCTCGTCCATCTCGACGCCGGCCTCCTTGAGGCCCAGCCCTTCGGTGAACGGCTGCCGCCCGATGGAGACCAGCGCCACATCGCAATCAAGGCTCGATTGTTCACCGCCCTTGGACGGCTCCAGTGTCGCCTTGAGGCCGTTCTCCGATCTTCTCGATGCCGGTCACCTTGGTGCCGAGCTTGAACTCAAACCCCTGCTTTGCGAGCATGCGCTGGAACTGCTTGGCAACCTCGCAATCCATGCCCGGCAGGATGCGGTCGAGGAATTCGACCACCGTCACCTTGGCCCCGAGCCGCGCCCACACCGAGCCGAGCTCCAGCCCGATCACGCCCGCGCCGATGACGAGTAAATTCTCCGGCACCCGCTCCAGCGTCAGCGCGCCCGTCGAGGTGACGACCCGCTCCTCGTCGATCTCGATCCCCGGCAGCGGCGTCGAGACTGACCCGGTTGCGATGACGATGTTCTTGGTATCGACCGTTTCGGTCTCGCCGCCCTCGCCCGTCACCCTCACCTTGCCCGGTCCCGCGATCGATCCCGTGCCGCGGAAGGCGGTAATCTTGTTCTTCTTGAACAGATAATCGATGCCCGAGACGTTGGACTGCACCGTGTCGTCCTTGTGCGCCATCATCTGCTCGAGATTGAGCCGCGGCCCGTCGATGTCGATCCCCAGCGTATCGAAATTGTGCATCGCCTCCTCGAACAGCTCCGAAGCGTGCAGCAGCGCCTTGGACGGGATGCAGCCGATGTTCAGACATGTGCCGCCGAATGTCGGCCATTTCTCCACCACCGCGACCTTGAGCCCCAGCTGCGCCGCGCGGATCGCGCAGACATAGCCCCCCGGGCCCGTACCGATCACTGTGAGGTCGAATGTGTCTGCCATAACCTTTTGGTCCTGAATAAGCTGGATGGAAGGAAAACTATTCTTGTCTGCCTGGCGCGCCGAACGACCAGGCATGCCCGAACGGGTCGACCAGCCGCCCGTAATAGGCGCCCCAGAACGTCGTCTCGGCATGCATGGTCACGCTCGCGCCATGCGCCACCGCCTGCCGCATCACTTTGTCCACGGCGTCGGCGCTGTCGAGATTGATATGGATGGTCACGCTCGTCGCGCCAAGCTTGCGCGGCGCTGAAACATGCTGGCTGCTGCCGCCGAAATCATCGGAGAGCATGATGGTGCCGCCGAACACATCGAGGCTGGCATGCATCAGCCGCTGGCCGTCCTGGGCGGGCTGCTCCATGACCAGTTCGGCCCCGAAGGCCTTCTTGTAGAAGTCGACCGCTTCCCGGCCGCTATCGACCGTGAGATAGACCTGGATGGACGCCGCATCCGCCATGGACCTGTCCCTCGAATTTTCGGCCATATCTCTCTCACTCTTGGCGGGCGAGGGCAACCCGAAGCGCCAAAAAGATCAGCGCGATACCGGTCGCCCGGTTGAACCACTGACCTAAGCGGTAAAACCCGTTGCGGATGGCTGGCGTGGTAAAGAACACCGAAACCAGCGCGAACCAGCAGAACAACATCACGCTCATCGACCCGACATAGAACGCCTTGGTGCCCAGCGCCGTATGCGCGCTGACCAGCGTCGTGAACAGGGACAGGAAAAACAGCACCGCCTTGGGGTTCAGAAGATTGGTCAGGAACCCGATCCGATAAGCCTTGAGGGGCGGCATATCGCGTTTTGATGGCGCGTCGAGATTGTCCGGCGCTTGCGGAGCGGGCGCGCGCAGCGCCCCGATGCCGAGCCAGATGAGATAGGCCGCCCCCACCAGCTTCAACAGGCTGAACAGCAGGAGCGACTGGCTGACCAGGAGCCCGATGCCCAAAAGCGTGTAGGTCCCATGCACCAGAATGGCCGAGGCAATGCCGGCGCTGGTGAACACAGCCGCCTCGCGGCCATGCGCGATCGATTGGCGCAACACCATGGCGAAGTCAGGCCCCGGCGAAATCGCGCCGATGCCGAACACCGCCATCAGCGACAAATATTCGACGACCGGAAAGTTCATCAGACCACCAGCGCCCGCCCGCCCGAGACGTGAATGACCGAACCGGTCGTATAGCTCGATCTGTCCGATAAGAGCCAGACAATGGCTTCGGCCACCTCGTCCGCCGTACCAGCGCGTGACATCGGAAGTGATGGCCCGATGCTCTGCACCCGGTCGGGTTCGCCGCCGGCAGCGTGGATATCGGTATCGATGATGCCTGGCCGCACCCCGTTCACGCGGATACCTTCGCCCGCGACTTCCAGCGCCAGTCCTACGGTAAACGTGTCGATCGCTCCCTTGGAGGCGGCATAGTCGACCCTCGAGCCGGGCGCGCCCATCTTGGCGGCTGCCGAGGTCAGATTGACGATTCCCCCGCCCTTGCCGCCATGCTTGGTGGACATGCGCTCGATGGCTTGCTTGGCGCAGAGGAACGAGCCTGTGATGTTGACTGCCCACATGCGTTCGAGCCGCGCAACATCCATCTCATCGACACGGCTTGCCGGCGCAACGATACCGGCATTGTTGACCAGGCCCACAAGAGGTCCCATGGCGTCGGCATGCGCGAAAATGGCTTCCACGCCCTCTGGCGTCCCCACATCCCCCTGCACCGCGGACGCCATGCCGCCGCCCGCAATGATCTCGGCGACCACCTGTTCGGCGGCCTCGCGATTGCCTGCAAAATTCAAGCAGATGGAATGACCCAGTTCCCGCGCGGCAAGCTTTGCCGCCGCCGCGCCGATGCCCCGCGAGCCGCCGGTGACGATGAGGACCCCGCTGCCAGAACCTTCACTCATGCTGCTCCCCCAATGATGCTCGATTATGTTCGCACGGACGTCGCGCTTTCGGCAGGCTAGCGGCACGGGCCCGACGCGGCAATGGCCACAAAAAAAGGCCTGCGAAACCGCAGGCCTTGAAACTTTGCTCTGGCGCGATCAGAGATCAAGAATAAGTCGCTGCGGGTCCTCAAGGCTCTCCTTGACCCGCACCAGGAAGGTCACCGCTTCCTTGCCGTCGACGATCCGGTGATCATAGGACAAGGCCAGATACATCATCGGGCGGATCTCGATCTTGCCGTCGACCACCATCGGCCGCTCCTGGATCTTGTGCATGCCGAGAATCCCCGACTGCGGGGCATTCAGGATCGGCGTCGACATCAGCGAACCATAGACGCCGCCATTGGTGATGGTGAAGCTGCCGCCCTGCATGTCGGCCATGGACAGCGTACCGTCACGCGCCGCACGGGCGAGACGGCCGATTTCCTTTTCGATCTCGGCAATGGTCATCTGGTCGGCGTCGCGCACCACCGGCACGACCAGGCCTTTGTCCGTCCCGACCGCCATGCCGATATGCGCGTAATTCTTGTAGATGATGTCTGTGCCGTCGATCTCGGCATTGGCCGCCGGAATCTCCTTGAGCGCATGGGTCACCGCCTTGGTGAAAAAGCCCATGAACCCCAGCTTCACGCCGTGCTTTTTCTCGAACAGCTCCTTGTATTGGGCGCGCAACTCCATCACCGGCTTCATGTCGACCTCGTTGAAGGTCGTCAGCATGGCGGCAGTGTTCTGCGCATCCTTGAGACGCCGCGCAATGGTCTGCCTGAGCCGGGTCATCTTCACCCGTTCCTCGCGCGGTGCATCCTCGGCGTTCGACGGTCCGCGCGGCGCCTGAACGGGAGCCGGAGCTTCCGCCTTGGCCGCAGGTGCGCTCGCCGCGCCCATCACATCTTCTTTGAGGATCTGGCCGCGCTTGCCCGAGCCGTTGACATCAGCCTTGGCGAGCCCCTTCTCCGTCATCAGCTTTTGCGCCGCGGGGCTCGGCGGCATGTCGCCGCCGGTTTCCGCTTCCGGCTTTTCTGCCGGCGCGCGCGCTTCGGCCTTGGCCTTTTCGCCAGCCTGCTTTTGCGGCTCGGCTTTCGCCTCGGCTTCCTTTGGCGCTGCGGGCTTGGCGGCCCCGTTTCCGGCACCTTCCGCGAGAACGCCGATCAGCGCGCCCACTTCCACCGTATCGCCCTCATTGGCCGAGATGGCATCGAGCACGCCCGCTGCCGGGGCCGGCACCTCGACGGTCACCTTGTCGGTTTCCAGCTCCACCAGCGGCTCGTCTGCGGCAACGCTGTCGCCCACCTTTTTGAACCATTGCCCGATGGTGGCTTCGGTGACGCTTTCGCCAAGTGTCGGAACCTTGATGTCGGTGCTCATGAATGACGTCCTGTGGTCTTTGCGTTCTTTGAGTTCTCGGTTCAGTCGCCGAAGGCTTCGTCGAGGAAGGCCTGCAGCTGGCTAAGATGCGTGCGCATCAGCCCGGTTGCCGTCGAGGCGGAAGCCGGACGCCCGATATAGCGCGGCCGCCCGCCGGACCGGCCCATCTGCTCCAGCACCCATTCGATATAGGGCTGCACGAAGAACCAGGACCCCTGGTTCTTCGGCTCTTCCTGGCACCAGGCGATCTCGGCGTTCCGGAACCGCCCGAGTTCGTCGAGCAGCGCCTTGGCCGGGAACGGGTAGAGCTGTTCGAGCCGCATCAGGTAAACGTCGTTGACGCCCTTCTTCTCGCGGTCTTCGAGCAGATCGTAATAGACCTTGCCCGAGCACAGCACCACGCGGCGGATCTTGTCGTCGCTCGCCAGCTTGATGGTGGTCTTTTCCGGCCCTGGCGTCTCCGCATCGTCCCACAAAAGCCGATGGAAGCACTTGTCCTCGCCCATCTCGTCGAGGGTGGAGACGGCCTTCTTGTGCCGCAAAAGCGATTTCGGCGTCATCAGGATCAGCGGCTTGCGGAAGTCCCGCTTCAGCTGGCGCCTGAGCACGTGGAAGTAGTTCGCCGGGGTCGTGCAATTGGCGACCTGCATATTGTCTTCGGCGCAAAGCTGCAGATAGCGCTCCAGCCGCGCCGAGGAATGCTCGGGACCCTGCCCCTCATAGCCATGCGGCAGCATCATCACCAGGCCCGACATGCGGAACCATTTGCGCTCGCCCGCGGCGATGAACTGGTCCACCACCACCTGCGCGCCATTGGCGAAGTCGCCGAACTGCGCTTCCCACAAGGTCAGCGCGTTCGGTTCGGCCAGCGAATAGCCATATTCGAATCCGAGCACCGCTTCTTCCGACAGCATCGAGTTGATGACTTCGTAGCGCGCTTGGCCCTCAGCGATATGGTTGAGCGGCGTGATAGGTTTCCTCGGTCTCCTGATCGTAGAGCACCGTGTGGCGCTGCGAGAACGTGCCGCGTTCCACGTCCTGCCCGACTCAGCCGGACCGGATGGCCTTCCGCTACCAGCGTGCCGAAGGCCAGCGCTTCTGCCGTCGCCCAGTCGATCCCTTCGCCGGTTTCGATCGCCTTTTGCCGGTTGTCGAGGAACCGCTGGATCGTCTTGTGGACGTTGAATCCGTCCGGCACCTCGGTCAGCTTCGTCCCGACCTTGCGCAACATGTCGAGATCGACACCGGAATTGCCGCGCCGCGGCCCTTCATCGTCGGCCTTCTTGATGTTCTTCCACGCGCCGTCCAGCCAGTCGGCCTTGTTGGGGCGATAATCCTGGCCGCTTTCGAATTCGGTTTCCAGCGTCGCCCGCCAGTCCGACTTCATCTTCTCGATGTCGTCGGCGGTGACCAGACCCTCGCCGATCAGCTTGTCGGCATAAAGATCAAGCGTCGGCTTGTGGCCGCGGATGGCGCTTGTACATCAAGCGGCTGGGTGAAGCTCGGCTCGTCGCCTTCATTGTGCCCGAAGCGCCGATAGCAGAACATGTCGATGACGACCGGCTTGCCGAATTTCTGGCGGTACTCGATGGCGATCTTGGCGGCATAGACCACCGCTTCCGGATCGTCGCCGTTCACATGCAGAACCGGCGCCTCGATCATCTTGGCGACATCGGTCGGATAGGGCGAAGAGCGCGAGTGCATCGGCGAGGTGGTGAAGCCGATCTGGTTGTTGATCACGAAATGGATCGACCCGCCGGTGCGGTGTCCTTTGAGCCCCGAAAGCCCGAGGCATTCGGCAACCACGCCCTGTCCGGCAAACGCCGCATCGCCATGCAGCAGCAGCGGCAGCACCTGCGACCGGTCGGTCTGGCGGGTGTCGTAAAGGAAATGCCCGTCCACTGCCGAGCGCTGGTCCTGCTTGGCGCGCGCCTTGCCGAGCACCACCGGATCGACGATCTCGAGGTGCGACGGGTTGGCGGTCAGCGACAGATGCACCTTGTTGCCGTCGAACTCGCGGTCCGACGAGGCGCCGAGGTGATATTTGACGTCGCCCGAGCCTTCGACGTCGTCCGGGTAGAACGCCCCGCCCTTGAACTCGTGGAACAGCGCCCGGTGCGGCTTGCCCATCACCTGGGTCAAAACGTTGAGCCGGCCGCGATGGGCCATGCCGAGCACGATGTCCTTGACGCCCAGCGCGCCGCCGCGCTTGATGATCTGCTCGAGCGCCGGGATCAGGGATTCGCCGCCGTCGAGCCCGAACCGCTTGGTGCCGGTATATTTGACGTCGAGGATATTTCTCGAACCCGTCGGCCTCGATCAGCTTGTTCAGGATCGCCTTCTTGCCCTCGGCGGTGAAGGATGATTTCCTTGTCGGGGCCCTCGATCCGCTCCTGCAGCCAGGATTTGGCCTCCGGATCGGAGATGTGCATGAACTCGATCCCGAGCGTCTGGCAATAGGTGCGCTTCAGGATGTCGAGCATTTCGGGGATCGTGGCGTATTCGAGCCCCAGATAATAGTCGATGAAGATCTTGCGGTCGTAGTCGGCCGGCGTGAAGCCATAGGTCGCCGGATCGAGTTCCGGCGCCGGCATCGTCTTCCTTCATCTTCAGCGGATCGAGATCGGCATGCAGATGGCCGCGCATGCGATAGGCGCGGATCATCATGATGGCGCGGATGGAATCGTGCGTTGCCTGCATGACATCCTGCGTCGTCGCCAGCCTCGCCCTTGGCTTCGGCCTTTTTGGCAGCCGCCGTCTGGCTCTTGACGGCGATGTCGCCCCAATTGCTGTCGAGCGCCGAGACCAGTTCGCCATTCGCCGTCTGCGGCCAGTCGGTCCGCGCCCAGCTCGGGCCCTCGGCATTGGCCTCGACATCGCCGGGCTTGTCTTCGAGTTTGGAGAAATAGGAGGCCCAGGTTTCGTCGACGCTGTTCGGGTCCTTGGCATACCGGGCATAGAGCTGCTCGATATAATCCGCATTCCCCCCGTATAAGAAACGAGGTGAGCAAGAACGTTTCGTTCTTTTCCTGTCGTGTCATGATTTCAAGCGGCGGGGTGCTGGCCCCGTCTTCCCCTGGAACGCGCACCATGTGCGCAAATTCGCTCGTCTAATTTGGCCTGCCACTTTGCCTGCAGCGCCTTAGCATTCTGTTAACGGTTAACCCGCCGCATCGTTTCGGACAAACCCCAAGGCTGAAGGTTCACAGCCTTGTGCTTTGTCCTCAACCACTTGTCAGCCCTTGAGAACCTCCATCAGGGTGGCGCCGATCTTTGCCGGCGATTTCGACACCTTGATGCCCGCCGCTTCCATCGCGGCGATCTTGTCTTCGGCGCCGCCCTTGCCGCCCGAGATCACCGCGCCGGCATGGCCCATGGTGCGGCCCTTCGGCGCCGTCAGCCCGGCGATGAACCCGGCCATCGGCTTCTTGCGGCCCTTCTTGGCCTCGTCGATCAGGAACTGCGCGGCGTCTTCTTCCGCCGAACCGCCGATCTCGCCGATCATGATGATCGGCTTGGTTTCGTCGTCGGCCAGGAACATCTCCAGCACGTCGATGAATTCGGTGCCCTTGACCGGATCGCCGCCGATACCGACGGCAGTCGTCTGCCCGAGACCCTCATTGGTGGTCTGGAAGACCGCCTCATAGGTAAGCGTTCCCGAGCGCGATACGATACCCACCGAGCCCTTTTTGAAGATGTTGCCCGGCATGATGCCGATCTTGCATTCTTCCGGCGTCAGTACGCCCGGGCAGTTCGGTCCGATCAGCCGCGACTTCGATTTTCTGCAGCTTGTGCCTTGACCCGCACCATGTCGAGCACCGGCACGCCCTCGGTGATGCAGACGATCAGCTCGATCTCGGCATCGATGGCTTCCTCGATCGCCGCCGCCGCGCCTGCGGGCGGCACATAGATCACCGAGGCGTTGGCGCCGGTCTTGGCCTTGCCCTCGGCAACCGTGGTGAAGATCGGCAGTGAGGTGCCGTCGACGCCCGACTGCCAGCTCTCGCCGCCCTTCTTGGGATGCGTGCCGCCGACCATCTTGGTGCCGTAATAGGCCAGCGCCTGCTCGGTGTGGAAGGTCCCGGTCTTGCCGGTCAGGCCCTGCACGAGAACCTTGGTGTCCTTGTTGACGAGAATGGACATTGAACTCAGGCTCCCTTCACCGCAGAAACAATCTTCTGCGCAGCATCGTCGAGATCGTCGGCCGAGATCACGTTCAGCCCGCTCTCATTGATCAGTTTCTTGCCCTCCTCGACCCGCGTGCCTTCGAGCCGCACCACCAGCGGCACCTTCAGCCCCACTTCCTTGACCGCCGTCAGAACGCCTTCCGCAATCACGTCGCAGCGCATGATGCCGCCGAAGATGTTGACCAGAATGCCTTCGACATTCGGGTCGGCGGTGATGATCTTGAACGCCGCCGTCACCTTCTCCGCCGTCGCGCCGCCGCCGACGTCGAGGAAGTTCGCCGGCTCGGCGCCATAGAGCTTGATGATGTCCATGGTCGCCATGGCCAAGCCCGGCGCCGTTGACCATGCAGCCGATATTGCCCTCGAGCGCGACATAGGCGAGGTCCCATTTGGAGGCCTCGATTTCCTTCTCGTCCTCTTCGGTCAGGTCGCGCAACTCGACGATGTCGGGATGCCGGAACAGCGCGTTGTTGTCGAAGCGAGACCTTGGCGTCGAGCACCCGCAAATGCCCGTCTTCCATGACGATCAGCGGGTTGATCTCCAGAAGGCTCATGTCCTTTTCGGTGAAGGCCTTGTAGAGCAGCGGGAACAGCGTCTTGGCGTCCTCGCGCGCCGCGCCGTCGAGCTTCAGCGCATCGGAGAGCTTGTCGCAGTCGCCGCCGGTCACGCCCGCTGACGGGTCGACATCGACAGCGTGACGATCTTGTCCGGCGTTTCCTCGGCCACCGTCTCGATGTCCATGCCGCCCTCGGTCGAGGCGACGAAGGCGACCTTGGAGGTCTCGCGGTCGACCAGGAGCGACAGATAAAGTTCGCGGGCGATATCGGCGCCATCCTCGATATAGAGCCGGTTGACCTGCTTGCCGGCCGGGCCGGTCTGCTTGGTCACCAGCGTGTTGCCGAGCATCTCCTTGACGTTGGCGACGACGTCGTCAACGGACTTGGCCAGCCGCACGCCGCCCTTGGCGTCGGGTCCGAGCTCCTTGAACTTGCCCTTGCCGCGTCCGCCGGCGTGGATCTGCGATTTGACCACATAGAGCGGTCCCGGCAGCTTCTTCGCGGCGGCCTCGGCCTCGCCTGCTGAAAAGATGGCGACGCCTTCGGCGACGGGAGCGCCATACTCTTTCAGCAGCGCCTTGGCCTGGTGTTCATGGATGTTCATCGCGCGAACCCTCTTTAGCGTTCGCCTGAGGAGGCTATGGGTGCACCCGCCGTGGCGGATGGTGTGGATTTCGAGACCCGGGGCGGAGCGTACATTGAGGTACCTGAGCACCGGAAGCGCAGAACATCTGCGCCAGATGGCCGGCGGGGGGCTGCCAGAGCCCCTCAGGCAAGTTTCGGTGCGATCTTCTTGCAGGCCTCGACCAGTCCGGTCACCGCCTCGACCGACTTGTCGAACGCCTTCTGCTCGGAGGAGTTGAGCGAGATCTCGACGACCTTTTCCGCGCCGCCGGCACCGATGACGATCGGCACGCCGACATACATGCCCTTGACGCCGAACTCGCCCTTGAGGAACGCAGCGGCGGGCAGCACGCGCTTCTTGTCCTTGAGATAGCTTTCGGCCATGGCGATGGCCGAGGTGGCCGGCGCGTAAAAGGCCGAACCGGTCTTGAGCAGCCCGACGATCTCGGCGCCGCCATCGCGCGTGCGCTGGATGATCTCGTCGAGCTTTTCCTTGGAGATCCAGCCCATCTTCACCAGGTCCGGCAGCGGAATGCCGGCAACCGTCGAATAGCGCGCCAGCGGCACCATGGAGTCGCCATGCCCGCCGAGAACGAAGGCCGTCACGTCCTCCACCGACACACCCATTTCCATCGGCGATGAAGGTGCGGAAGCGCGAACTGTCCAGCACGCCCGCCATGCCGACCACCTTGTTGGTGGGCAGGCCGGAGAAGCGCTGCAGCGCCCACACCATGGCGTCGAGCGGGTTGGTGATGCAGATGACGAAGGCGTCGGGCGCATACTTTGGCGATGCCCGCGCCCACCTGCTCCATCACCTTGAGGTTGATTTCGAGAAGATCGTCGCGGCTCATGCCCGGCTTGCGCGGCACGCCGGCGGTCACGATCACCACGTCGGCGCCGGCGATGTCCTTGTATTCGGATGTCCCCTTGATGGCCGCGTCATAACCCTCGACCGGGCCGGACTGCGCCAGATCGAGCGCCTTGCCCTGCGGCACGCCATCGACGATGTCGAACAGCACCACATCGCCCAGATCCTTGAGCGCCGCCAGATGCGCCAGCGTGCCGCCGATTTGCCCCGCCCCGATCAGAGCGATCTTCTTACGCGCCATTTATGCTGCCCCTTGTCACCGTAAAGGATGAAACTCGCGGCCCTCCTTAACGCCTGCCCGATCCCAAGGCAAGTGTGGCGGCCCCGGTTTTGCATGCGCATGCAAGCACATGGCGGAATGAGCAGACGGACTTGGACGTAGAGCGTACGGTCAGGACGCCTCGGCTTCCCCCGCCGCCGCCAGGTATTCGGCCGACTGCATCTCGCTCAGCCGCGACACGCAGCGTTCGAACTCGAACGCCGTGCGGTCGTCCGCCCCCAGCTCGTCCAGCGGCACCGCAAAGCTCGCGGCCAGCCTGCGCGCCCCGGTCGTAGAGCGTGTCGACCAGCTGGATGAACCTTTTGGCCGCGTCCGAACGGGTCCGGGTGAATTGCGGCACATGTTCGATGACGAAGGAATGGAACTGGCGGGCAAGCCGCAGATAATCGCGGGCGCCGAGCGGCTTTTCGCACAGATCGGCGAAGTCAAACCGCGCCGCGCCCCAGCCTGCGCCGGCACTCTGATCTCCCGCCCCAGCGATTTGACGGCGCCCGGCTTGCCCTCGTCGCCCCCCGTCATCTTCAGCCACACGCGGTCCATTGCCGCATCGGCCTTCGCACCCGTTGCCGATGTGAAAGACGTCCTCTCCCGTCAGCTTGGCCTGCCGGTAGTCCTGCTCGGCCTTCAGTTCGAACACCTCGACATGGCGTTTGAGCAGATCGATGAAGGGCAAAAAGAGCTGGCGGTTCAGCCCGTTTTCATAGAGCCGGTCCGGCGCCACATTGGAGGTCGCCACCACCGTCACCCCGCCCGCGAACAGCTTCTCGAACAGCCGCTGCAAGCAGCATGGCGTTGGTGATGTCGGTGACGTGGAACTCGTCGAAGCACAGCAGCCGCGTCGTCTCCAGAATCGGCGCCACAACCGACGGGATCGGGTCGCCCGGGTCCTGCTTGTGTTTGCGGCGGGCGCGGAAGGCGGCAATCTCCTGATGCACCTCGTCCATGAATTCATGGAAATGCACCCGCCGCTTGCGCGTCTCCGGCACCGTCTCGAAAAACAGGTCCATCAACAGCGTCTTGCCGCGTCCGACCGCCCCCCAGATATAGGCGCCGCGGACTGGCTCAGGCTTTTTGAAAAGGGCTTTGAGTCCCGAAGGCTGAGCCGCCTCCAGCTCGCGCGCGATCCGCGCCAGAACCAGCACGGCGTCTTCCTGTGCCGGATCCGGCGCCAGCCGCCCCTTTTGCACATGGGCATGATAGGCGCGCGCCAGCGGCGTCTCTTTAGCCCCCCGCACTCTTTGGAACTGCGCTCCGATCAGCCGACCATGGAAACCGCGATGCCGCCAGACAGCGTGCCGATGAACCGGTTGCCGCTGGGCAGGAGCGACCCCACGATCGAGCCGCTTTCATCGTAAAGCTGCACCGAACTGCCCGACAGCTGCCAGGAGGTCACCAAGGCCAGCGTGGGAATGCCGCAATTCGGCGTCGAGGCACGGTAGCGGTTGGTGCCTGATTTCGCAGTCTGCGTCAGGTTCAGCCGGCATTGCTGCGAGCCGGCGATCACCGTCCACACGCCCAAAAGCTTGGTCACCGTCACGCCGCCGGAAATATCGCGCCCGCCGCTCGAGGGCAGCGCCCCCACATCGTTGAGGCTGACAAACGAGCCGTCGGGATTCTGCGCCTGTCCCGTACCGTTGGCGTCGAACCCGCCACTCGAATTGATGTTCGCATTGGCGTCGGCGGTGGTGATCTGCCCATCGCTTCCATTCAGCGGCGGCAGGCTTTCCGTCTGCACCTGGGAACTCGCGATCGGCTGCAGCTGTTCGGGCGGCTGCATTGGCGTACTGGACGCATAGCGGGGCGAAGAGGAGGTGCACCCGCTGATGAAGGCGGTCGTCAGTAGCGCGGCCGTGGCCAGGCTCGCGCTGCGGGAAAAAGTGATCATGTCTGCTCCAGGCTTTGCCGGCATCCCGCATCTGTGGGAGACCGCGCAATGACGTGAACTGCCGCAACAAGGAACGATGAACGCCGCTCCCAACAAGGGCTTATAATCTTAATTAAACACTCGGCTCAATGTTTGGGTTGCATGAAACGGTGGAACGCTTCAGCGCTTCAGCGCTGCAGACCCATTTCCGCGATCAGCGCATTGACCAGAAGGCGGGCATCGTCCGCCTCGCCCTCCGGCACCTCGATTGCGACCCGCCCGGCTGACCTCACGAAATTCGGCAGCCCCGGCAGGCCGCCTTCCCGCCAGTCGAGCGGATGAAACCCATGCGCTCTCAGGGCCGCCAGCAGCACGCGCCCGGCAGAAAGATCGTCCAGTTCGGCAATGGTCTCGAAAGAGGTCAGTGGAAATTCATCCCTTGCCCGCCGTGGGCAACTAAGGCTGATCTATGCACAGCTAGGCGGCAAAATGAAGAGCGCCGCGCGCCAATAACAATTGCCAAGCCTCAGGCCTGCCGCTCCACCACCATCTTGCGGATTTCGGCACCCGGAGTATGCCAGCAAAAGTGGACACCACTTTTGCGGTTCGGCATGCGACCACTAAAAGCGGAGCCAGGAAAAGTGGGCACCGGTTTTCCGTCAGGGTCCGCGCAAGAAACGCGATTGTCTAAGCCTGCCGCTCCACCATCATCTTGCGGATTTCCGCAATCGCCTTGGCGGGGTTCAACCCCTTCGGGCAGGTATTGGCGCAGTTCATGATCGTATGGCAGCGATAAAGCCGGAAGGGATCTTCCAGATCGTCCAGCCGACTTCCGGTCGCCTCGTCGCGGCTGTCGATCAGCCAGCGATAGGCCTGCAGCAAAACGGCCGGCCCCAGATAGCGCTCGCCATTCCACCAATAGCTCGGGCACGAGGCCGAGCAGCAGGCGCACAAGATGCACTCGTAATACCCGTCGAGCTTTTCGCGGTCATCGCGCGATTGCAGCCATTCCTTGGAGGGCTCCGGCGTCGTCGTTTGCAGCCAGGGCTCGATCGAGCGGTGCTGGGCGTAAAAGGTCGAAAGGTCCGGCACCAGATCCTTGACTACCGGCATGTGCGGCAGGGGATAGATCTTGATCGTGCCGGAGATGTCCTCCATCGCCTTGGTGCAGGCGAGCGTATTGAGCCCATCGATGTTCATCGAGCACGAGCCGCACACGCCCTCTCGGCAGGAGCGCCTGAGCGTCAGTGTCGGATCAACGCGATTCTTGATCCACAACAGCGCGTCCAGAACCATCGGACCGCAGGTGTCGAGATCAACGAAATAAGTGTCGAGCCGCGGATTGTCGCCGCTGTCCGGATCATAGCGATAGACCTGGAATTCCCTGAGATTGGCGCTGTCCGGTTTCGGCCAGGTCTTGCCGGTTTTCACCACCGAGTTCTTGGGAAGGGCGAGTTCGACCATATCGCGAGCATATCCTCATGAGCGGGCCCAGCCGACATATGACTCAGCTACGCCAATGACATCACGCCCCTGCCTTAGCGCAATCGAGCCCGCTCGACCAGAGGCCGATGCTCTTGGCCTCAGGAGCGTACCGGCGTGGTGGGCAGGGCCGTGTCCGAGGAGGGCGGCGCCGTCACCATTTCCTCGCCGGTCGTCCCGCGCCTGTTGTTGACGGCGGGCGAACCGGGCGGCGCGGTGACGCGCGGATCGGCATCCGACCGCGTGCTCATGCAGCCGCTCAGCGCCAGGGGCGCGCAAACAGCAGCGGTCAACAGGATCAGGCTTCTTCGAAATCGCATGGGAACTGCCTCTCAATTGGCCAGGGATCATGTTTGGCCAACTGGTGGGCGGGATAAACGTTCCGGCCGCCGCCCGCCGCCAGGCCGGCTTCCGTCAGCGCAGTTCTTTCCGGATGACCAGCTTGAGCCCCGACCAGACCGCATCCACGGCGCAGACTTTCACATCCACCAGTCCGGTCGGCAAAAGCACCTCCCGCACCGCATCCTCGCTCATGTCGGTCTGAACCTTCGCGGCCTTTTTCGGCCAACTCACCCACACCATGCCGTCCGGCGCGATCAGCCGGCATAAAGACCTGGCCGCATCGGCCAATACCGCCCGCGATGTGCAAAAAACATGCAGATAATCGAGTGGTCCCGCGAGCGCCGCCACATCGTTGAGACCGATCCTGTCGCAACGGGCGAAACTGGCTGCCTCACACAGATCCAAAAGCGCATCGGGCAGATCGGCGAAAACGACGCGCTGACCGTCCTTCAATCCCAGCTTTTTGGGCAGCGGTGTGCCCGAATAGCCGGCCTCGGCCATTCACCTGCACCCTTGTTGAAGGCGGCCCGGGCATCGCTCGGGCAGACACTTAGTAAACGCGGGCTTTCGGCGCGATCTTTTTCAAATCGATCCCGCCCTTGTCGGCGGGCGTCAGCGGATCGGTATGCACCGGCCGATAATCGAGCGTGACCGTTCCGTCTTCGGCGATCCGGCTCAGCGTGTGCTTGCGCCAGTTTTCGTCGTCGCGCTCGGTGAAATCCTCCCGCGCATGCGCGCCGCGGCTTTCCTTGCGCGCCTCGGCGGACACGACCGTCACCAGCGCATTGGCCATCAGGTTTTCCAGCTCCAGCGTTTCCACCAGGTCGGAATTCCAGATCATCGAGCGGTCGGTGACCTTGATGTCCTTGAGTTCGCCCCAGACGCCCGTCATGCGTTTGACGCCCGATTGCAGCGTCTCCTCGGTGCGGAACACCGCCGCATCTTCCTGCATGGTGCGCTGCATCTTCTCGCGCAGAACCGCGGTCGGCTGGCTGCCATTCGGCATGCCGCAGCCGGTCGAACCGCGCCAAAATCTTTTCCTCCGAGGCCGTGTTGACGCTCGGCACCGGCGCCTTGCGGTCGATGATCTCGCCGGCACGGATCGCCGCGGCACGCCCGAAGACCACGAGGTCGATCAGCGAGTTCGAGCCCAGCCGGTTGGCGCCGTGCACCGAGGCGCAGCCCGCCTCGCCCGACCGCCATCAGCCCGGGCACGATCGCGTCGGGACCGCCGCGCGCCGGGTCCAGCGCCTCGCCGTGATAATTCGTCGGGATGCCGCCCATATTGTAATGCACGGTCGGGATCACCGGGATCGGCTCGCGGGTCAGATCGACGCCGGCGAAGATCTTGGCGCTCTCCGAAATGCCCGGCAGCCGCTCATGCAGCACCTTCGGGTCGAGATGGTCGAGATGCAGGAAGATGTGGTCTTTTTCGCTGCCCACGCCGCGTCCCTCGCGGATCTCCAGGGTCATGCAGCGCGAGACCACGTCGCGTGAGGCCAGGTCCTTGGCGTTGGGCGCATAGCGCTCCATGAAGCGCTCGCCCTCGGAATTGGCGAGATAACCGCCTTCGCCGCGCGCGCCCTCGGTGATGAGGCACGCCCGAGCCGTAAATGCCGGTGGGGTGGAACTGCACGAATTCCATGTCCTGCAGCGGCAGCCCGGCGCGCGCCACCATGCCATTGCCGTCGCCGGTGCAGGTATGCGCCGAGGTGGCCGAGAAATAGGCGCGGCCATAGCCGCCCGTCGCCAGCACCACCATCTTGGCGCGGAACCGGTGCAGCGTGCCGTCGTCGAGCTTCCAGGCCAGAACGCCCTGCACCGTGCCGTCCTCGCCCATCAACAGATCGATGGCGAAATATTCGATGAAGAACTGCGCGTCATTGCGCAGCGACTGGCCATAAAGCGTGTGCAGGATGGCGTGTCCGGTGCGGTCGGCCGCCGCGCAGGTGCGCTGCACCGGGGGACCCTCGCCGAACTCGGTCATGTGCCCGCCGAACGGGCGCTGATAGATCTTGCCCTCTTCGGTGCGCGAAAACGGCACGCCGTAATGCTCGAGCTCGTAGACCGCCGCCGGCGCCTCGCGCACCAGATATTCCATGGCGTCGTTGTCGCCCAGCCAGTCCGACCCCTTGACGGTGTCGTACATGTGCCACTGCCAGCTGTCCGGCCCCATATTGCCCAGCGACGCGGCGATGCCGCCCTGCGCGGCAACCGTATGCGAGCGCGTGGGGAAGACCTTGGTCACGCAGGCCGTCTTCAGCCCCTGTTCGGCCATGCCGAGCGTGGCGCGAAGGCCGGCGCCGCCCGCGCCGACCACGACCACGTCGAAGGCATGGTCGACGATGTCATATGCTGCGCCTGCCGGCATGCTCTAACCCCCGAAACTCAGCTTGAGAACCGAAACGACGCCCAGCGCCAGGACCACAAAGGCAAAGAAGGTGTTGGCGATCAAAAGCGCCTTCTTGGTCATCTCGGTATGGATATAGTCCTCGATCACCTCCTGCACCCCGATGCGCATATGGATGCAGACCGAGATCAGGAACAGGATGCAAAGCCCGGCGACAATCGGATTGCCGAAGAGCCCGGCCAGTTCGTCCCGGCTCACCTGAAACGAGGTCGCTGCCAGCCACACCACGAACAGCGTCAGCGGGATGTTGGCCAGCGCCGTCATCCGCTGCCGGTTGAACAGGCCCGTCCCGGCATGGGCCGCGCCCAGATAGCGCACGCGGTTGAGAGGGGTTTTCATGTCCATCTTCTATGTCCTCACAACCAGACCAGGAAAATCCACACCAGCAGGGTCAGTGCCAGCCCGCCGAAAAGCGCCCCCCAACTGAGCGAAAAGCGCGCCTCGCGCGTCATGGCATTGCCCGTATCCCAGATCAGGTAGCGGATGCCGGAGAGCATGTGGTGGAACAGCGTCCAGCTGGCCAGAAACAAAATGATCTGCCCGAACCAGGAGCCCGCGACGGCCTGGAATTGCGCCAGCGGTTCGTCACCCCAGGCCGCAGCCACCAGAAACCAGACCAGAAGGATCGTGCCGAAATAGAGCGCGACCCCGGTGATCCGATGGATGATCGACATCGCCATGGTGATCTGGAACCGGTAAACGGTCAGATGCGGTGAGACAGGACGGGAGGTCTGGGCCATGAATCTTGCCTTCAGAAGGATCGAGAGGCACTGATAGCCGCCTCGAACCCGTTCGTCAAAACTTTCGCCCCCTCACCAGTAGATCTGGCCTCCGCCCCGAAAAGGTTGACCCATGTCCGCCCGTTACCGCATCAAATCCCGCCGCATAGTCTCCGATGAATGGGGCACCTTCTCCATTTACGACATCGACTATCTGACCTCCTCGGGTGACTGGCAGCACCAGGAACGCGAGGTCTATGACCGCGGCCATGCGGCAGCCATCCTTTTGCACGATGCAGCCCGCGACAAGGTGGTTCTGGTCCGCCAGTTCCGCCTGCCGGTGGCGCTCGACGATGATGTCGGGTTCCTGCTCGAAATCTGTGCCGGTCTCATCGATGAGGGCGAAACGCCCGAAGGAACCGCGCGCCGCGAAGCCTTCGAGGAAACCGGTCTCACCGTCACCGGCATCGAGCCTGTCGCGACCTGCTATGCCAGCCCCGGCTCGGTCACCGAACTCATGCACCTTTATATCGGCGCCTATGATGGCCCCCTGCCCGAAGAGGGCGGCGAAGGCGACCATGACGAGGATGTCGAAGCCATCGAAATGCCCGTTTCCGAAGCGCTTCGGATGCTGAAGGACAAAGAGATCCGCGATGCCAAGACGATTTTGCTGCTCCAGCATCTGGCGCTGCAAAAGGCGGGCGTAGCCCGCTAGCGCCCACGGCAACGGCCCTCATTCGCCGCGGATCGACCGGATCACCCGCGCCGGGTTCCCGCCAACCAGCACATTGGGTGGAACATCCCGTGTGACCACGGAACCTGCGGCGACAACCGAATTTTCTCCAACCGTCACCCCACCGATCACAATCGCGCCGGCGGCTATCCAGACATTGCGTTCGATCACTATGGGTTTGGCAAGAACAGCTCCGTGGCGGTGCGCAGGCGCAATCGGATGGCCGGAGGTGATCAGGCTCACATTCGGGCCGATCAGCACGTCATCGGCGATGTCGATCCCGCCGAGATCGTAGAAGGTGCAGTTCTGGTTGATGAAGACATTGCGCCCAACGCGCATGTCTGCGCCGCCCGTCGTGTAGAACGGCGGGATCAGCATGAAGCGCTCGTCGACCTGAGAGCCGATGAGCTGGCCGAAAAGCGACCTGATCTCCGCCGCATCTTCGAAGCTCAAGCGATTGAGCTTTGAAACGATGGTCATGGCGCGCTTCAGTTCTGCCTGCATGGCCGCCGATTCCGGCGTACGTCCCCTCACAATCCTGGAGCCGCTCTCGGTCGCCATGCCCCCTCCAATTCATCCAACGAAGTCAGTCTAGTCCGGTCCAGATTGACGTCCAGAACAAAATATGAACAATGTGCGGCCTTTCACACATCTTTCGGAGCCGCGCTTATGCAATTCCATGTCGGACGATTGATCGACCATCTGCATCTGCGCGTGGCGGACATCGAGAAAAGCCGCGCCTTCTACAGGGCCGTGCTCGAAACGCTGGGCCTCAGTTTCGTCACCAGTGACGACCGGCATTTCTCCGCCGACGAGCTTTACGTTTCCGCAAGCGACGACCCGCATTCCGATGGCGATTACGTCAGCCGGGTGCATCTCGCCTTTCAGGCCCCTGACAAGGAGACGGTGCAGCGTTTTTATCAGGCCGGGCTGAAGGCCGGAGGCCGCGACAATGGCCCGCCGGGCGAGCGGCCCTATCATCCCGGCTATTACGGCTGCTTCCTGCTTGATCCCGACGGCAACAATATCGAGGCGGTCTGGCACGGCCCCTCAACCCGCAGCGCCGAAAGCGTCGTCGTCACTCCGACATCCGATCACCCGATGAACGTCTAGAGCGCGAAAAGGCAGAGTGTCGTCGCCGCCTTATGCCTTGAGCACGATCACCTTGGTCTTGACCGGGGTCTTTTCGTAAAGGTCCATCATATCCTGGGTCAGAAGGCCGATGCAGCCGCTCGAAATGCCCTTGCCGATGGTTTCGGGATGGGTGGTGCTGTAGATCGTGAAAAGCGTGTAGCGGCCGTCCTGGTATAGATAGAGCACGCGGGCGCCGAGCGGATTGTCGATGCCGGGCGGCATGCCGCCCGGCATATTTGGCGGCTTCGGGCTGACGCGCGATCATCTCCTTCGGCGGCGTCCACACGGGCCATTCCGCCTTGCGCCCGATATAGGCCTCGCCGTTCCACAAGAACCCCTGCCGGCCGACACTCGCGCCATAGCGGGTGGCCATTCCGTCGCCTTCGATGCGGTAGACGTAATGATTTCTGGGGTCGATGATGATGGTGCCCGGCTCTTCCTTGCTGGAATAGCGCACCGTCCGGCGGAAGAATTTCGGGTTGATCTTGCTGACGTCGACGCCCGGGACTGGGAAGCGCTCATGCGGCAACGGCCCATAGGCCAGTTTTGCCTGGTCCATGGTCATGCCGCCTGGCGCGCAGGCGGCAAGCGCCAAAGCGCCGAGACTGGCGGCAGAGCCGAGCAGGAAGGACCGGCGGC
This sequence comes from uncultured Alphaproteobacteria bacterium, assembly GCA_963782875.1. Taxonomy (GTDB): domain Bacteria; phylum Pseudomonadota; class Alphaproteobacteria; order Rhizobiales; family Devosiaceae; genus CAWALD01. Next base: position 1,404,772 of record CAWALD010000003.1, read on the forward strand.
TCATGCCGCCCGCTGGTGCTCCGGCCAGCCCGACATATCCGTTGCCGCCATCGGCTGTGCGTTTATTGGCGCCCATAACGTCACGCTCCTCTTGTCCGGACCGCCCAAACCCTTTCGGCGGCACCGCCGAGAGTGGGCAGAGAACGCCTGATTTGGCAAGGTCTGGCCGTGCCGGCGGCCGTGACTATTGCGTCTCCAGGCCTGTATCGAGTGCCAGTTTCACCATGTCCTCCAGCGAGGTCTGGCGCTGGTCGGCGGGGATGTGCTCGCCGGTGACAAGGCAATCGGAGACGGTGCAGATGGCCAGCGCCTTCGCCTGAAAACGCGCGGCGAGCGTGTAAAGGGCCGCCGCTTCCATCTCGACCGCCAGCACGCCATGCTCGGGCAGGGCGCCATAGGATTTGACGCCGTCGGGGACATAGAAGACGTCCGAGGAGCAAAGGCCCGCCACATGCCAGGTAAAGCCGCGCTGTTTGGCCAAGTCGACCGAGCGGCTCAGAAGTCCGTAATCGGCGAAGGGGGCGTAGTGATAGGGCAGGAAGCTGTCATTCATGGCGCTGTCGGTCGAAGCTGTGATGCCGATGACAACATCGCGCACCTTGACGCGGGTGGACAGGCCCCCGCAGGTGCCGACGCGGATGAGGTTTTTCACCCCATAGACGTCGAGCAGTTCGTGCACATAGATCGAGAGCGAGGGCTGGCCCATGCCGGTCGCCTGCACGGAAACCGGCTTGCCCTTGTAGGTGCCTGTATAGCCAAGGCAATTGCGGACGCCATTGACCTGGCGGGCATCGGCGAAAAAGGTCTCCGCGATCCATTTGGCCCGCAGGGGGTCGCCCGGCAGCAGCACGGTTTCGGCGTAGTCGCCCTTTTTTGCTTCATTGTGTGGGGTCATGCCGCCTCATCCTTTCAACTCGTTTGGGCCGCAATCTGCCAGACGCGGTATGGGCCGGGCAAGCTTGACCATTTTCGAGTGCTGGTTCATTGAAGCGGCGGGTTTTTGCGCCGATATCTTGCCGCGGCACGGCGCGGCTGGAGGGCTCGGTTTCATGAGCACGAAGATATTCATCGATGGGGAAGCGGGCACGACGGGTCTTCAGATCCGCGAGCGGCTTGCGCGCGCGCAGTGACCTCGACGCTTCTGACCATTGCGCCGGAGGACCGCAAGAGCCTCGCCGCGCGCAAGGCGCTGCTCAACGACGCCGATGTGGCGATCCTCTGCCTGCCCGACGAGGCGGCAAAGGAGAGCGTGTCGCTGATCGAGAATACCACCACCCGGGTGATCGACGCCTCGACGGCGCACCGCGTGGCGGAAGGCTGGGCCTATGGCTTTGCCGAAATGGACAAGGATCAGGGCAAGAAAATCGCCGAAGCGCGGTTTGTCGCCAATCCGGGCTGCTGGCCGCAGGGGCTGATTGCGGCGCTGCGGCCGCTGATCGCCGCTGGGCTTTATGCGCCGGAGGCGCTGCATGGCGCCATGATGACCGGCGTTTCGGGTTATTCCGGCGGCGGCAAGCAGATGATCGCCGACTATGAGCAGAAGGGCGATGCCGCGCCAGCGGTGATGCCCTATGCGCTCAGTTTCGAGCACAAGCATTTGCCCGAGATGACGCGCTACAGCCTTCTGGGCCATGCACCGCTCTTCGTGCCGACGGTCGGCGATTTCTACCAGGGCATGCTGGAGATCATTCCGCTTCCGTCCGGCGATGGATTGCCGGGCGCGCGGGAGGTGCATGCGGCGCTGAGCGCGCATTACGCAGCAGATCGAGAACGGGTTCGTTTCCGTGCGGCCCTTCGAGGCGGTGGCGAAAACGGAGGCGCTGGACCCCGAACTCTTGAACGGCACCAACAGCCTGCATCTGCACGTTTTCGGAAACGACGCGCAGGGGCAGGTGGTTGTGTTCGCCGTCTATGACAATCTGGGCAAGGGCGCCTCGGGCGCGGCTGTGCAAAATCTCAATCTTATGCTGGGCGTCGACCCGGCGGTGAGCCTGGCGGCTTGAGGCCAGGCGAGAAGAAGACGAGGACGAAATGGACAAATTCACAACGCTGACAGGTGTCGCGGCGCCGCTGCCGATCATCAATGTCGATACCGACATGATCATCCCCAAGCAGTATCTGAAAACGATCAAGCGCACCGGCTTGGGTTCGGCGCTGTTCTCGGAGATGCGCTACAACGAAGACGGGACGGAGAACCCGGATTTTGTCCTGAACAAGCCCGCCTACCGGCAGGCGAAGATCATCGTTGCGGGCGACAATTTCGGCTGCGGGTCGAGCCGCGAGCATGCGCCCTGGGCCCTGCTCGATTTCGGCATACGCTGCGTGATCTCCACGAGCTTCGCCGACATCTTCTACAACAACTGCTTCAAGAACGGCATCCTGCCCATCGTGGTGACGCCCGAGCAGCTTGAACTCTTGATGGACGATGCCGAGCGCGGCTCGAACGCCACGCTGACGGTCGATCTCGAAGCGCAAACGATCACCGGGCCGGATGGCGGCTCGATCTCGTTTGACATCGACCCGTCCCGCAAGCATGTGCTGCTCGAAGGGCTGGACGACATCGCCATGACGCTGAAATCGGACACCTCCATTGCAGGGTTCGAGAACAAGATGGCCGAAGACCGCCCCTGGATCTAGCAGCGCTCCTGGAGCGGCTATCCTTCAATCCGCTTGCCGTCCTTGCGCGCCGGGCGCAGACTGCCCGGCCTCTTCGGCACCTGCCGAGAGCCAAGCGGATGGAGGTAGCATCATGCCTTTCTATTTGACGCGGTTCAGTTACACCCCGGCGACCTGGGCAAAGCTCATGCAGAACCCGGAAGATCGCCGCAACGCGGCCAAGACCTATATCGAGTCCGTCGGCGGCAAATTGCACGGGTTCTGGTACGCTTTCGGCGATCATGACGGCTACAATCTGTGGGAGGCGCCGGACGATGTGTCGATGGCGGCCACGGCGCTTGCCATCAATGCCGGTGGCGCGATCAGCTCGATGCAGACAACGCCTTTGCTCAGCGTGGAGGATACGCTGGCGGCGCTGAAGAAGGCGGGCTCGATCAAATATCAAACGCCGGGACGCGCTTCCTGAAGAGGAACTGCGGACCGCCGCAGCGCATGACCGTCGCACAGGAAATGCTTGCCCGTATTTAATGAATTCGTTAAATATGCAATGAGACCAGCCAAAACCAGGAATTCGAGGAGGTCGGGCAAGATGAATGAGCATGGCTTGATGCCGGCCGCAGAGATGGCTGCGAAAAACCCCATCAGACGGCCAAATGAATCAGAGGCATACCGGACCGCGCGGCAGGCCCTGCTGGCCGAGGAGATCGAGTTGCGGCGGCATACCGAGCGGGTTGCCGAGATGCGCCGTGCTCTGCCGGAGGGCGGGGAGGTGCCGGAGAATTACACCTTCATGGGCGAGAACGGTCGCACGTCGCTCAGGGAGATGTTCGGCGGTCATTCGGCGCTTGCGATCTATTCCTTCATGTATGGCCCTCAGCGCAAGAACCCCTGCCCGATGTGCACCTCGCATATGGGCAGCTTTGCATCCAAGATCGCAGATTTCGAACAACGGGTCGGGATGGCTTTTGTCGCTCGCTCACCCATCGAGCGGCTGGTCGACTTCAAGAAGGCGCGTGGCTGGCCTGACATTCCGGTCTTCTCCGATGAGAGCGGCGCCTACACCCGGGCCTATGTCCATCCCGAAGATGCGGATGTGCCAGGCTACAATGTTTTCACCCTCAAGGACGGTACGATCCGGCATTTCTGGGGGTCGGAGATGACCGAGGCCGATCCCGGGCAGGACCCGCGCGGACTGGAAATGGACCCGCTCTGGTCATTGCTCGACACGACGCCTGAAGGGCGCGGCACGGACTGGTATCCCAAGCTCGGCTATTGAGCCGCGCGTCCGGTCCGTCCGGAAGATGAACAAGATGGACGAAAGATAATGCGCGGGCGCTATTCCGGCGCATGTCTGGCATGCCCAGATTCTTGGTGTTGTTACGCCAACCCAAGGAGTTGAAAATGAAAAGCATGTTTTGGCATTGGCCGCAGGCGGCCTGGCTCATGGCCCTTCTTCCCGGCATGGCCATGGCCTATGAGAGTGCGCCGGTGACCCCGCACAGCCTCGCGGACGACCAGAGTTTTTATCAAAAGGCCGACCGCGGCGATATCTTCCAGTCGCTCGATATCACGCAAGCGACGGTGGCGACCCATCCGGCCGCGCAACGCTATGTCCGCTATGAGCTGCGGCACCTCGCGCCGATGCTGCCGGTTCTGACCTCTCAATATTGAAGCGGACGTCGTGTGAGCCACCACAGGGTCCGGGTGCCGAATTTGCCGCGGCACCCGGTCTCTTGCCTACCGATCACATAGACCTTTCGTTTTTCTGCCAGTCCGGGTTAAACACCGCCCCGTAATCAGGGGCCGCTCAGCTTTCCGTGGAAGCGCTGACCGGCTCCCAGTCATTGAGTGGTCCCGCTTCCGAACCGGAAAGCCATTTCCACTTTTCCTGGAAGCGCTCTAGCGAGAGGCGAACATGTCCCAATCCCTGTTTCTTCTGCCCGGCGACGGCATCGGCACCGAGATCATGGCCGAGGTCGAAAAGCTGATCAGCCATCTCAATGCAACCGGAAAAACCGACTTCACCTATGAAAGCGGCCTTGTCGGCGGCTGTGCTTATGATGCGCATGGCGTGGCGATCTCGGACGCCGACATGGAGAAAGCCCTCGCCGCCGATGCCGTGATCTTCGGGGCCGTGGGCGGGCCGAAGTGGGACAAGGTGCCTTATGAGGTGCGGCCCGAGGCCGGGCTCTTGCGCTTGCGCAAGGATCTGCAGCTTTTCGCCAATCTTCGCCCCGCCATCTGCTATCCGGCGCTGGCCGATGCCTCGGCATTGAAGCGCGAGATCGTCGAGGGGCTCGACATCCTGATCGTGCGCGAACTGACGGGCGGGGTCTATTTCGGCGAGCCCAAGGAGATCACAGAGCTCGGCAATGGCCAGAAGCGCGCCGTCGATACCCAGGTCTATGAGAGCTACGAGATCGACCGCATCTGCCGCGTCGCCTTCGACCTGGCGCGCACGCGCGGCAAGCTGGTGCATTCGGCCGACAAGAAGAACGTGATGAAGTCGGGCGTGTTGTGGGACGAGATCGCCCATCAGGTGGCCAGGGACTATTCGGACATCAAATTCGAGCACATCCTCGCCGACAACTGCGCCATGCAGCTGGTGCGCAATCCGCAAGCCAGTTCGACGTGATCGTCACCGACAACCTCTTCGGCGATATCCTGTCCGATGCCGCAGCAATGCTGACCGGGTCGCTCGGGATGCTGCCTTCGGCCTCGCTCGGCGCACCAGACCCGGAAACGGGCACGCGCAAGGCGCTTTACGAGCCGGTGCATGGCTCGGCGCCCGACATTGCGGGCAAGGGCGTTGCCAACCCCATCGCCATGATCGCCAGCTTTGCCATGGCGCTGCGCTATTCGTTCAACATGATCGAACTGGCCGACCAGGTGGAAGGCGCGATTGCCGCCGTGCTGGCGGACGGCTTGCGCTCCGCCGACATCATGCAGGACGGCTGCCGGCAGGTCGGCACCTCGGAAATGGGCGACGCGATCATCGCCAGGCTCTAGTCCTTCGCAGCCGCAATGGCTTTGACAAAAAAGGCGGGCGTCCCGGTATGGACGCCCGCCTTTTAATTGGGTCAGTGTGTTGTGGCAGCCGCCCGCCTTAGTACCAGCTGCTCCAGAATTCAAATATGCCCCTTGAGCGGCGCGCCTGCATGGCGTCGAAAACATCCTGCGGCTCTATGCCCATGTCGCGCAGCAGGCGCGGGTCGATATGGCGCAATTCGATCTCCGTCCGGCGCTGACGCATCCGCTTGCGGCGCTCGTCCCATATCCGACGAAGTCGCGCAATCACCCCGGAAGCGGAGTTCTGCCTTTCGCGAGGGACATAGGGGCCCACGCCCTTAACTTCGATGGTCATATTCCAACTCCTTTGCGCACCAAGGGTCGACGACCGGACAGGTGCGTCCGCGTGCTGTTGAAAAGAAGGAAGAGCAGTTCCCCGCGGCCGCCGATATTGCGGCGGTGGCATCGGCGGCTGACTAAAATGTGAGCGCCGCTACCACTCGTTTACAGGGGGATTTTCTCATCTTGATGACTGCTCTTGATCGAAAGCCGGACGGCCATGATCGGCCGCATCGACGGGGGAATTTTTCGGCGATCCCGGTTGTATTTTCTAGCGGGATTGCGGTGCACTTCACGCAACGCCGCCTGAATATGATGGTTTTTCAGTATGTTGAGCCGAACCGAACTTGCAAGGAGCGTTCGAATGGACAAATGGTGGGGCGGAGATGCGGCCAAAACCGTACCCGCGGTACAGTCGGCAAACCTGGTTTCCCCTGTCCGCAAGGGAGACGCCACGCGGGAACGGATCCTCGAGGTGGCGGAGGCCTCGGTACTGGCGAAAGGCTTCGCCGCGACATCCCTCGAGGAAATCTTCGCCGAGGCGGAGATCACCAAAAGCGGGTTCTTCTACCATTTCCGCGACAAGGGCGATCTGGCACGCGCCATACTGGTTCGCTACATCGAGGCCAACGACAAGCTTTTCCAGGGCGTCTTCGAGCGCGGGGATCAACTCTCGGACGATCCGCTGCAATCCTGCCTGATCGGGCTGCGCCTTCTGGCCGAGGAAATCGACTCTTGGCCGGACGGGCATCCGGGCTGTCTCTTGGCCAGCATCTGTTATCAGGAACGGCTGTTCGATCGCGACGTGCGCATGCTTACCGCACAAACCGCAGAGCGCTGGAGCGGGCTATTTGCCGAACGGGTCGCACGGATTGCCGGACGCTATGCGGCCAAGGATCGGGTGGACGCCGAACAGCTTGGGCGGATGGTCGTCTCCGTGCTCAATGGCGCCATCATCATGAGCAAATTGCTGACTCAACCGCATGTGATCGTCGAGCAGGTCATGCTGGTGCATTCCTACATCAAGCTGCTCTACACGCCGACCTTGCCGCCGCAGATCGCGCGGCCTGCCAATGATGCGGAAATCGTCTGGGGCGCTCGACCCTGGTGAGAAAAAAATTAGGGACCGCCGGCCTGGGGGATGGCCAGCGGTCCCTCATCGAAAAGGCGTTCAGGGCAATCGGGGTTAGGCCGCCTTCTCGTTCAGTGCATCCTCGCCGAGGCGAAGAAGCTTATTGTCCGCGTCTTTTTCCTCGGCGAGTGTCTGGCGCAGGATGTTTGCCACATCGTCGTGGCCCAGTTCCTTCGCCCAGGCCACAAGAGTGCCGTAGCGGGTTATTTCGTAGTGCTCGACGGCCTGGGCCGACGAGATCAGCGCCGCGTCCTTTGTGCGGGCGCTTTCGATTTCGTCGAGAAGTTCCTCGGCTTCTTCGATGATGCCCTCGATGGCGGGGCATTCTTCGGCCTCGGCTTTCTCGCCAATCATCTCGAAGATCTTTTCAAGCCGGGATACATGCTCCTTCGTTTCCTGCATGTGGGCCTGAAAAAGCTTCTTGAGAGCGGCGGCATTGGCTTCCTGCGCCATGATCGGCAGTTTCTTGGTCAGCAGGTTCTCGGCGAAGTAAATGTCCTGCAGCGTGTGCACGAACAAATCCGACAGCGAGTTGATTGCCATTTTCGCGCTCTCCGTTTGCGCTCAAAACGCCGACTGCGGAAAGCGGTTCCCAAGGCGACGGATTCTTTTTTCTCCGTACGTTTGCGCACATTTACCATCGCTTTCCCAGGCTTCTATATCGTGCCCGCAAAGCGGCACGCTGTTGCGATGCTGCAATTGACGCGAAGGCCGGTGCGTGCACCTATGGCGCGCCTCGAGCGGAAGGAAGCGGCGGAATGAAAAGCATGGCGCTGGCGATTGCAGCTTTTGCCGGTTTGGGCCTTGCGGGCACCGCACAGGCCGCCGACCTATTGAGCCCGGAACCGGTGATGGAGACGCCCGCGGCGCCGGCCGAGGATTTCTTCATTTCCGAAGTGCGCGCCGGTATCATGGCCCATGACGCCTATCCGGTCTGGCTGCCGACCACCCCGTCCGATTTCCGCCTCAACCAGATCGAGGATATCGGCTTCGACGTGCTGTTCCGCTCGCCGGACTGGTTTTACTGGATCGGCTCGCCCCGACCCAATCTCGGCGGCACGATCAACCTCGACGGACAGGAGAGCATGGCGCATCTGGCGCTGACCTGGCAGGTGCATCTGTTCGATTCGCCCGTCTATCTGGAAGCCAGCGCCGGTGGGGCCATCCATAACGGCATCCTGCAGGGCACTTTCGCGGGCCCGGGGTCGCTGCGGCCGCAGGGGTGCCGGGTGGGGTTCTATACCGAGGCGGGAATCGGGGTGGACGTCACCGACAGCGTGACGGCGACGCTGAGCTATGAGCACATGTCGAACGATGAACTGTGTTCGCCCAATTACGGACTTTCTAATGTCGGCATAAAGCTCGGGGCCAAGTTCTAGCTGCGCCGGCGCGATTCTCGTGGTCGCATCGGTGTAAGGAAAAACCGGCGGCCGCTTTTTCGCACGATGGGCTCCGGTGCCGCAAAAACATTGACTTGCCGGGCAATAGCGATAAGAAGCGGTCAGCAAACGGCGAAGGATTTCTCGTGCGCGCAAATGTTGCAGCACAGATAACGACAAAACTCCCGGTACTCGTGCCGGGCGCCAGGCCGTTCGCGCTCAAAACCACCACCAAAACCCCCTGACCGTCGTCCCCGGGCCGTCTCCCGCCGGGGAGCGGCGGCGGAACGAATGGCAGCGGCCCTGAAGGGATCGCGCGGGGGATGAAGGTCAAGGATTTCCAATATGAGCTATCGGGTTGCAGTCGTCGGCGCCACGGGCAATGTGGGCCGCGAAATGCTCAACATCCTCAACGAGCGGAATTTTCCGGCGAGCGAGATCATTCCGCTCGCTTCCTCGCGCTCGACCGGGCGCGACGTCAGCTACGGCGACAGGACGCTGAAGTGCAAGAATTTCGACGATTTCGATTTTTCCGGCGTCGATTTCTGCCTGATGAGCGCGGGCGGGGCGCTCAGCAAGAGCCACGCTCAGCGGATCGGGGCGACCGGCTGCATGGTCATCGACAATTCCAGCCAGTGGCGCATGCATGCCGAGGTGCCGCTGATCGTGCCGGAGGTCAACGCCGAGGTTCTGGACGCCTATATGGCGCGCAATGAGCGGCTCAACATCATCGCCAACCCGAACTGCTCGACGGCGCAGCTGGTTGTGGTACTGAAGCCCCTGCACGAGGCGGCAACCATCAAGCGCGTGGTGGTGTCGACCTATCAGTCGGTTTCCGGCGCGGGCAAGGAAGCCATGGACGAGCTCTGGGGGCAGACCAAGGGCATTTTTGTCAACGACCGGCCGGAAGCGCACAAATTTCCCAAGCAGATCGCCTTCAACGTCATTCCGCAGATCGACGTCTTCATGGAAGACGGGTCGACCAAGGAGGAATGGAAGATGGTGGCCGAGACCAAGAAGATGCTCGACCCCAAGATCAGACTGACGGCGACTTGCGTGCGCGTGCCGGTATTCGTGGGGCATTCCGAGGCGGTCACGATCGAGTTCGAGAACGATATTTCCGCCGACGAGGCGCGCGACCTGCTGCGCGAGGCGCCGGGCGTCGCGGTGATCGACAAGCGCGAGGCGGGCGGCTACATGACGCCGGTGGAATCGGCGGGCGAGGATGCCTCCTATGTCAGCCGAATCCGCGAGGATGTGACGGTGGAGAACGGGCTCAGCCTCTGGGTGGTCTCCGATAATCTGCGCAAGGGCGCGGCGCTGAACACGATTCAGATCGCCGAGACGCTGATTGCGCGCGGACTTATGCAGAAGGCAGCGGCATGAAACTCTGGATGGTTCTCTTCACCAACAAGCCGGACATGGGCGACAAGCGCAAGGAAAAGGCGGACGCGCACAACGCGTTTCTGCAAAGCCAGCCGGACATCAAGTTCGCCGGCCCCAGCACGACCCTGGATAACGGCGACAAGGTCGATGCGATGTGGGTGATCGGCGGGCCGATGGGCGAAAAGGAGATCGCCATGATCGTCGAGCAGGATCCCTTTTATACCGCCGGCATCCGCGAGAGCTATCGCGTCTTCGAATACGGCCTGTCCGAGCGCTATTTGGCCAAGCTCTGAGAGCGGCTCGCATTTCTTCATGGCGCCGGCTTTGACCGGCGCCTTTTTCATGGTCCGGAAAGTTTCCCGATGCCGCTTCGCGACGTGCTGATGGCCCTGGTGGTGGTGGCGATCTGGGGATTCAACTTCGTCGTCATCAAATTGAGCGTCGATGCTATGCCGCCCATTCTGGCGGCGGGCTTTCGCTTCGCGCTGGCCGCCTTTCCGGCGATCCTGTTCATCCGGCCGCCCAAGGTGGCGTTCGGCTGGGTGGCCGCGTTCGGGCTCTGTTTCGGGCTCGGGCTTTATAGCTTTCTCAATGTGAGCCTTGCGGCCGGCATGCCTGCCGGATTGGCCTCGGTGGTCTTGCAGGCGCAGGCGTTCTTTACCATTGCCATCGCCTTTTTCGTGCTCAAGGAGCGCCCGCGCCGCCAGCAGATCATTGGCGGGGCGGTGGCGTTTGCCGGCATTGGCGTGATCGCGCTTGAGCGGTCCGCGGGTGCGAGCGTGGTTCCGCTGTTGCTGGCCTTGTGCGGGGCGCTGAGCTGGGGCTGCGCAAATGTCGTCTCGAAAAAGGCCGGGAGGGTGAACCCCGTTGCCATGACCGTCTGGGGCTCGGCCATCGCGGCCATCCCGCTGTTCGCCTTGTCGCTTGTGTGGGAGGGCGCCGGTCCCCTGGTCGCGACCGTGACGCATCCGAGCTGGCAGATCGTGGGGCTGGTGCTTTTCCTCGCCTATCCGGCAACCCTGTTCGGCCTGGCGGTCTGGAACCACCTTTTGAGCCATCATCCGGCGTCGCTGGTGGCGCCCTTCACGCTTCTGGTGCCGATCACCGGGCTCGCCTCGGGATGGCTGGTGCTCGGGGAAACCATCGCGCCGCTGGAGATCGCGGGAGGTCTGCTGGTGGTGCTTGGCCTCGCGACCACCGTCATCCGCAAGCCGGGCGCCAGGGCGCGCGGCGAGGCGGTGGTTACCTCGGCGCCGCCCGAGGGGCAGGCCTAGAAAGCGGCTAGAGCTCGGGCCGGTCGAATTCGCCGGTTTCGGGATCCATGAGCCACAATTCGCCGAGCTTGATGTCGAACCAGGCGCCGTAAAGGTTGAGTTCGCCCTTTTTCTCCTTCTCCGCAACATAGGGGAAGGTGCGCAAATTGGTCATCGAGTTGCGAATGGAAATGCGCTCGAAGGCGGTCTGGCGTTCGCCGCTGGTCAAGAGGCTGTTGTCGCCGAACTGGGCGGTGACCGGCTCGAGCAGGGACAGCCATTTGCCGATGAACTGCCCCGGCGCAACGGGTGCCGCCTCAGGGTTGAGAGCGGCATGAATGCCGCCGCAGCGGCCATGACCCATGATGACGATGTTCTTGACCTTGAGCGCCTGCACGGCGAATTCGATACCGGCCGAGGTGCCGTGCTGGCCGCCGCCTTCCTCGAACGGCGGCACGAGATTGGCGATATTGCGCAAAACGAACAGTTCGCCCGGTCCGCAATCGAAGATTGTTTCCGGCGCGGCGCGGCTGTCGCAGCACGCAATGATCATCGTTTCGGGTGACTGCCCCTTGTTGGCCAGCTCGTGATAGCGCTGGCGCTCCTTGGCATAGCGCCCGTCCATGAAGTTCTTGTAGCCGGCGATGAGCCGTTGGGGAAATTTGTTCATGCGTTCCGATTAGCGCCCGGCGCGCGCAAGATCAATCGCCACGCGCGAACGGGTGCGATGCGGGTTCTCACCGCAATGCCATTTCTCTCCACCGGGAATTTACCCTCACTAGGCGCAAGTTATTGCCAAACATGTAAAAATACATAGTTTAGGCGGTTGAATGGCAAATGTGCTAAGAGCGCCCCGTCCTTGGGTGCCCTGCGGGAAGGTCCAAAAGGGCGCAGACAAGGCAACCGTTCCCGCATTTTTGCGTTTGTGACCGTTAGGTAAGTGGCCCGTGCAATCGGGGAACCTTCTGCATTTTTGGGCCAGGTGGACGCAGAATGCGCCGCGGCCGCCTGTCTTGGAGCAACGGGTTGATTGAAACCGATCTCATGCTGCCGGATTCAGAATCCCTGCTGGCCGCGATCGTGCAGTCGAGCGACGACGCCATCGTCAGCAAGACCCTCAACGGCACCATTGTGTCCTGGAATGCTGCCGCGACGCGGCTGTTCGGCTATGAGCGCGACGAGATTTTGGGGCAGTCGATCCTGACGCTGATACCGGAAGACCGGCACGGCGAGGAAGCCTATATCATCTCGAAGATTGCAGCCGGCGAACGGGTCGAGCATTACGAGACCCTGCGCAAGCGCAAGGATGGCAGCCTGATCGAATTGTCGATCACCGTCTCGCCTATCTTCAACCGGCAGGGCAAGGTGATCGGCGCCTCCAAGATCGCGCGCGACATCACCGACCGCAGGCGCGCCGAGGAAGTCAGGCGGGCGCTGGCGCGCGAGGTCAATCACCGGTCCAAGAACCTTCTGGCAGTGGTCGAGGCGATTGTCAGGCAGACGGCGCGCAACACGACGCCCGAGGAAGTCACCGCGCGTATTTCGCAACGGCTTCGGGCGCTGTCGACCAATCAGGATCTGCTGATCGAAGGCGACTGGCAGGGCACCCGCATGAGCGATCTGGTCGCATCGCAGGCGGACGCCTTCAATGCCGGCGTCGGCAAGCGCATTTTCCAGCATGGCGAGGACCTGATGATTTCGCCCGTCGCCGCACAGGCGCTGGGCATGGCCCTGCACGAACTCGCCGCAAACGCCATCAGGCATGGCGCCCTCTCTGCGGAGACCGGCAAGGTGGAGGTCAGCTGGGGGGTTGAAGAGGATGGGCAGGCTACCTTCTGGCTGGAATGGCGGGAAAAGGGCGGGCCTCTGGTGCTGCCGCCGGAGCGCTACGGCTTCGGTTCCACCATTTTGCAGCGGCTGACCGGACAATCGGTCGGCGGCAAGGTAATTCAGTCCTTTGATCCTTCAGGCATGCGCTGGAGATTGATGGCGCCGGCCGATATGGTTCTGGTGGCCGACCAGATGGCGCAAAGCCTGATCTTCTGACGGCATCGGCGCCATTTGCCCTTTACCCGGACGGCTTTTTGCGCCAGCCCTTCAAGCCGGTGCGTTTTCCTGCGAGATCGATGTCAATCATGCATATTTACCGCTTTCTGTCCGGCGAGGACGATTCCAGCTTTTGCCACAAGGTGACCAAGGCCCTGACCGAGGGCTGGGTGCTCTACGGGCCGCCGCACTATGTCTTTGACGCTGCGGCCGGCAAGATGCGCTGCGGGCAGGCGGTGACCAAACAGGTCGAAGATCAGGCCTATGATCCGGACAGGAAGCTGACGGACTACGAGTAGGAAAGCCGCAGAAAGCGCCACGTGACGGCTTGAATGCACGCTTCCGGACGAAACGCGAAGGCACTGCCCCTCCAAATGCATCCACCGCGATGAGCGTGGGGACTTCGAGGCGTCCTCTGCCAATCGTGCCAGTGGCACGATTGGAGCCGAGAAGGCCATGAGAGCTAGGCTCGAATGGCAAGCGGAGGTTATGTCAAATGCGGTGCCACCCGTGAGGCAAGAAGCCAAAACTAATCTACCGTCTTTGGCGTCAAGGCCTTGCGGGCTGGTTTGTCTTGAGCACGGCGTTGAGGATGACGACGAGCTTTCGCATGATGGCCGTGAGGATAAGCTTGTTGGGTTTGCCGCGTGCTCTGAGGGTCTGAGCGAAGGCCTTGAGTTTGGGGTTGAATGTCCTGGCGACCAGGGCGGCCATATAGAGGCTGGTGCGCAGGGATTTGCGACCACCGCCGATATGGCGGGTGCCCCTGTGCTGACCTGAGTCGTTGGCGTGGGGTGCCAGGCCGGTGATGCCAGCGGCCTGGGCTTTTGTAAGGGTGCCCAGTTCGGGCAGGTGTGCGAGGATGGCGGCGGCGGTGCCGGGACCGACGCCTTTGATGGACTGCATCAGGCGCGCCTTGTGGCTGAGATCCGGGGAGGTCTCGATCAGCGTGGCGATCTGCGCCTGGAGGGCTTTGCACTCGCCCTCGAGCCATTTGCAGTGCTGGCGCAGGGACGCCTTGCTGCGCGGATGCGCTGCGTGCTGCATGCGGTTCTTCTCCATCCGCAGCATCTGTATCAGCTGGTCGCGCCGGACGCGCAGCTCGCGCAGCGCTGCCAGTTCCGGGCCGGGAGCTTGATAAAGGTGCAGGTCCGGAGTGGCCCGACCATAGAGGGCGAGCAGTCTGGCGTCGATGGGATCGGTTTTGGCCCGCTTGCCCTGATAGCGGGCGAACAGGCGGGTGCGACTGCCATGGGCGCGGTGGGTGGCGAGCCCGAGCCCGCCGGCCTGGGCCAGAACATGGCGTTCATAGCCGCCGGTGGCCTCGCATACGACCAGCAGCACTCCCAGATCCTGCGCCTGGCCACGCTTGTGCTCGCGCTTGAGCAGGCGGCGCACCGCCGCTGCCGTATTGACGATCCGCTCGCCGGTATCGGCGGGCAGAATGTGCACGACCAGCTCGTGCTTGCTCACCTCGAAGGCGACGACGTGGTTGAACTGCGATGGGGTTGGGCTCATGCTCATCGTGCTGTCCGTTGGTTCCTGGATTACATGCGGCCGTCAAAGGCCTCTCTACCGTTCGGATGGCCGGACAAGGTGCAGCGGGGGGTGAGATTAGTTACGGCCGTCACGAGGCCTATCCCCGCTAAACCCGCCCGCTGCCCATCGGGAGCCGGCCAGCTCCCGATGGGCCATTCTGCCGCCAGAACCCGACGCCAGAACAGCGCCGTCAAATATGTAATCCCCGCCCTTTCTCTCTCCCCTATCCTTGCCGCATCGGTTTGCACTGCGGGTTGTGTCGACGAGCTCAACGCAAAACCGGCCGGAGAGGTTTGGGGTCGCCCAAGCCTGGCCGAAGACCGGGCCGTCATGTCGATCTGATGATCGTCGGACGCGCGGGTGTGACAAGGACGTTCCGGCCCCTGTTCGCCGGGCTGCGTCGGGTGACTCTGCGGACGTCGGTAACAGGCGGCGCAGCAAGCCTTTGTCACGCCCGGTTCCCGGCATTCGGTTTTAAATCCCGGATCAGCATGGGGCGCGCAGCGCCTCTTTTCTCGCCGGGTGGTCCAAAGGACCACGAACTCACCGGCACCGAGGTGATGCGCGCCACGTGCCCGCTCAACCCGCGGCAAGCCGGAGGGAGATTTGGCATGGACGAGGCTCAGCCGAGGATCCCGGCGAACGTTTTCGCCGCGCCGTCGCAGCCGCAGCGGAGGTCACAGCGACCAGCGTCGTGACCGGAGCGGTACGCGGCGCGAGACAAGACCGAAGGGAAGTCTTGGTGTGCCAAAACCACCGCCGTCATTGCGAGCGGAGCGAAGCAATCCAGACCTTTATGTGCCACGCTGGATTGCCGCGCGGCCCTTGGCCGCTCGCAATGACGAGGAGAGGATTGCGTGATGACTCGATGCACGAAGACGGACGAGGACAAGCGCCAGAGGCGCGCGTCCGAGGACCCCGCGCGACGCCGGAGCGATCCTAGCAAAAGCATGTCCTCGGACTTGATCCGGGGATGGGAACCGGTTTTGCGGTTCGGGATCGCGGCTAAAGACCCGCCGCCCCGCCGGAGGGTCAGGGAGAACCGGAGGGCGGTTTTAGCCCGTCGCGCTGCGAGCGGTTCGGCCCGCGAGACAGAAGGAAGCGCGTGATGATTCTCTACCCGCTCAAGGACGAACGCGAAGGCACTGCCTCTCCGAGTGCTACGGCCTAAGTAAGCGTGAGGATCCCGGCGCACTTTTGCGCCGCGCCGTCGCAGCCGCAGCGGAGGTCACAGCGACCAGCGTCGTGGCCGGAGCGGTGCGCGGCGCGAGACAGAAGGAACTGCGTGATGACTCAATGCACAATGACGGACGAGCGCAGCGAGGACCTCGGCCGACGTTTCGGCCGCCCCGCCGGAGGGTCAGGGAGAACCGCAGGGCGGTCTTGGCCCGTCGCGGTTCGACCGGCGCGACCCGTGAGGCAAAAAAAGACTCCAGTGCGCGGCCGCGAAGCAAAACAACCCCGCTAACCACCCCGGCACTTCACCCGTTTTTTAGCCGCTTTTTTGCCGTTAAGCTCTCGTCAACTTTTTCACAAGGCTTTCGGGACCAGCCAAGACCATGCACAGCCGCGCCAACGCCGCCCAGCTCCGGTACACCGTGGACAGCCTCTCCACCATGACGCGCTTCGCGCTGGCGGTGCTCGCCCTCGCCTCCGGCGTCTACACCTATCTCGGCGTCCGCTCCCTGCTGGACGGCTCGGCGACGTTCGTCTTTTTCGCCGCCATCATCTATTCGGCGGCCGTGTCGGTCGGCATCTATGCCTTCTGGTCCTACATGTTGCGCTTTGTGCCGCTGGTCCGGGATTTCTCCAAGCGCGCCAGCCTGTTCGTGGTCATGGCCATCGGCTCGCTGATGATCGTCGCCATGTCCTCCTGGCTCAATGCCGCCGCGCTCGCCGGCTCCGCCGCGCTCGAGCAGCATCTGGCGGTAACGCTCGAAGGCTATGCGCAGGACCTCGATGCCGCCCATGCCAATGCGCTTGCCGGCCCAGTCCCTGTTGCCCGATCTGCAGCGGGCGTCCGACCGCTTCGGCCGGCTGGCGGCAAACGAACGCGAAAGCGGCGCCTTGACCGGCTCCTCGGGCTCGGGCTCCGTCGTGCAGCTTTTGACCCAGATGTCCGCGCAGATGACCGAACTCTCCCAGACCATTCGCAGTTCGCAGGACCGGGTGCAGGAGCTGTTCGATCAGGGGTCGCAGCGCATCGCCAAAATGCGCGAACTGGTCTCGGGGCCCGGCTCGGTGCAGCCGCGGGCAGATGAGTTTGCCTCCGAGGCGGTTCAGCTGACCGGCATCATCGCCGCCCTGCAGGAGACCTCGGTCGCTCCATCGGTCAAGCGCGCCGCCGCCGATCTGTCGCTGGGCTTCATTGCCCCGGTCGCCGATGGCGCCTCGCAGGATCTGGTCAACCGGCAGGATCAGGTCATGGAAACCGTGCGCCAGTCGGTCGCCGCCCAGAGCCAGGCGCTGACCCAGGCCGCCGACGAAATCCTGGCAGAACCGCGTGTCGCCACCCGCCGCTTCGTGGCGCTTTCGAGCGCCGAGGCCGTGCTGCGCTATTTCCGCGACTTCATCCCCTCCTGGGCCGGCGCCATCTCGATCGACCTTCTGCCCTTCGTCATGGTTCTGGTCCTGATGGTGGTGCACGACGCCATGCGCCGCGAGGCCGATGTGCTCGAGGATGCGGACACCATGACCGCCGCCGACATGATGCGGGCCGTGGCGCTCTACAACCAGATGGCCGCCGAGGCGCGGGAGGAGCCCCCTGCTCCCAATCCCGATCCGGACGACGAAGAGCCGCTTCCCGAGCAGGAGCCGGACGCACCGGATGCCAAGCCCGATGCCACCGTCACCCCCATTATCGCCGGGCACCGCAAGCGCCCCGAATGACGACCGCGTCCACCCATCGCCGCACCTTTTTGCAGCGTTTAGCCAGCATCGACGACGGCGCCATACTGCGTGCGGCCTTTTACGCCCTGCTCGCTGGCACGGCCGGCGTGCTTTACCTCGATTTCACCGAGCTCAACAACGAAGCGGCGCCTGTCTACGAGCCCTCGGCAACACCGATTCTGCCCTCCGTTAATCGCCCCGAGATAAACCCCGACGATCCTGCCTTCACGCCCACCGAGCGCATTACGACCGACCCGGAAGTGCTGCGCCAGCCCATGAAGGCCGAGTTGATGCCAGGCGGTGTCCTTCAGCTGACCGGCGCCATCGGAGAGGGCTCGGCGGAGGCGGTCAAATCGGAAATCGCCGCGCGGGGGGAATACATCAAGACCGTCAGCCTCAATTCGCCCGGCGGCATCGTGCGCGAAGCGCTCGACATCGGCGCCGCCATTGAAGAGGCCGGATACGACACTGAAGTTCTCGACGGCGCCCTTTGCGCCTCGTCCTGCCCGCTGATCTTTGCCTCCGGCACGAACCGGATTGCGGGCGGCAAGGCCGTGATCGGCGTCCACCAGATATTCACGTCTGCGGAAACGCCCGAAACGGCTGCGCAGGCGCTGTCCGACGCGCAGGTAACGACCGCCCGCATAACCCGCTATCTCGATGGCCGGGAGGTGTCGCCGGAGGTTTGGGTACATGCCCTCGAGACGCCCCCCGACCGGCTTTACTACTTCACCTCCAAGGAGTTGATTTCGCTCAAATTGGCGACGCGAGTTGATGGTTAAGCAGCGAACAATTCAATTCTTGGACTTTTACCCAGAAGGTTTTTGGTCTACATTTGAAGCCGTGCCACTTATTCTCTTCATGCTTGGTCTGACTTGCGGCGTCCAATAAAAGACACTGCGATGAAGGGGTTGGCACAAATTGCGGGCGCATCGCCAGTGGAACGAATGTTCATCTTCCACGTTCATGCGATGCGAGAACGGGAGGGAGGCCACATGCCGAGAATAAGGACATTGACCAGCCACACAGCCATCCGGAACTGGGTTAAGTTCCGCAACGGTCAGCCGGCCATCAGCACCACGCGCAATAGCCGCGGTCAGCCTCGTCAGAAGCTGGCTTTGGCGTTTCGTGGAAGGCTGTTGCAGCGCCCCGACGCCGGGGTTGTCGGCGATGGCACCAGCCCATGCTCATGGGATGCATGGCTGGCCGAGCTGGACCGCCAGCGCCTGGCACTGCAGGTGACCGACAGTGACGACGACGATATCCAGCCCTGCGATATCGATTTCGTCAGCCGCGACGCCTTGCACTGAAATTGAACTGCGCCTGCCGGGGAGGTTCCTCCTCCGCAGGCGCCACGCCGGCCAGCACCACGCGATTCCGGCCGGAGCGCTTTGCTCTGTATAAGCGCATCGTCGGCCCAATCGATCGCAGACGCCAGATCCTCCGACATTGAAACCTCGGCAACCCCGAAGCTTGCCGACAGCCTGTAATCCGCCGGCAGATCGCTGATCTGCAGTTGCGAAAACCGGTCCCGCACCGCTTCCGAAAACAGCCGGGCCGCAGCACCATTCGCTCGCGGCAGAAAAATCACGAACTCTTCCCCGCCGGCACGTCCCAGCACATAATCCACCGCAGAGGCATTGCGCAGCAGACGTGCGAAAGCCTCGATCACGTGATCGCCAGCGCTGTGCCCATAGCTGTCATTGATGAGTTTGAAATAATCGAGATCGGCCAGCACCACCGCGGAGGGAACAGCTTTATGATCGGGGTCGCGCAGCCACTCCCGCACCTTCTGACTGAAGCCCCGCCTGTTAAAGAGGCCGGTCAGAGGGTCTGTCAGGGAATCCTCCCTGATGTCGGAGACGATGTCCCACATATAGACCAGCAGCACCATCAGCCCGAGGGACAGGGCGACCATGCCGCCGACCGCCTGGGAGATGGCGGCATAGAGCGTGTCCGCATAGTGCGCGGCACTGCTGCCCGTCCCCCCGACGATCATTGCGATGAAGGGCTTGGCGAGATTGTGCAGTGCAGCGAAGGTCAACCCGCCTGCAATGATGCGGTCTGCCCAGGCTTTACGGCCATGCCGGAGAATGACCCCTGCGGCAAGCCCATAGGCCAGGGCCAGCGGGCCCTGGTAGCCGAACATGCGGGGCAGGCTGTTGCGCGGCATCTCGTAAAGGAAAGTCATGCCAACAACAGAGAGCCCCAGCACCACGCCCAGCACAACCCACGTCGGCTGCGCGCCGTAGCGCCGGCTGAAGCCGACGACGACCGACAACAATGCTGAGAGATAGCAGGCGAATCCGGCGATATAGAGCAGCCTTGGCGCAATTCCGAAGGGGAGCAACAACTCGGTAACAATCGCGCAGGCGCCGATGCCGTAAGCGATGGCAAACCAGCGTGCCGAGCTGTGGGCGCGATCGAAGCTGCCCACGACTGCAAAGGCCAGTGCGAACACCAGACCCAGACACAAATTGATCGCTAGCACAAAGCCGGCGCTACCCATCAGCCCATCTCTCCCCGAGTAGCGATCATAGGCGGGGCTTTGGCAACAATCCGTTAAGCATACGCAAGAGCGCAGAGCTTAGGGTTTGGGCTGGAACTCGATGACGTCGTGAAAGCTCTCGAGCACAGGGAACGGCAGTTCGAGGATGAAGTGGCGGTTGCCCTTGGTCACGGCATCGAAGCAACCGACCAGATCGCGTTCTTCCTTGTCACCGTACTGGATCGTGCCATCCTCATAGCCGTAATAGCTGGCACCCTTGAAGGCATAGGAAAATCCCGCCTTGTAAAGAGTACCAGAAAAATTCTGCGAGCCTGTCAGCTTTCGGACATCGAAACTGCCGTCGTCATTCGCGGTGATCCGGCACTCGAACCACTGATAGATGACCAGGGCATTGAAATTCCCGCCCATCTTGATCGTTCGGCAGCGATAGTCGCCCGCAATCAGATCGGCGTCGGGTGGCGGAACGCCGGGATCGAACAGATCGGCCGCCACTTCGCGGTCTGCCTGACTTTCGCTTCGCAAGGCCGCAGCCAGACCGCGGGTCCGGCTCGTCGGAAGGTTCTCGAGCCGAGACCGATCGTTTTCATTGAGCCCGATATCTGGCACCTCGCACCAGTTGAACGATGCGGCAAGGGATGGGCCGCACAAGACTGCCGAGAGTAAACCCGCAAGCGCCGATGCCGGTCGTTTAGTCCTGCGCCCCATCATCACCATCCTCTCCTGCCGCTTCGGCTTCCAGCGCTTCCATGTCTTCGTCGGACAGCCCGAAATGATGCCCGATCTCATGGATCAGCACATGGGTAACGATGTCGGCGAGCGTTTGGTCAGGATGCTCGTGCCAATAGGCCAGGATCGGGCGGCGATAGAGCCAGATGCGGTTCGGCATCTGCCCCGTAAAGGGCTGGCCACCGAATTGGGCCCGGCCCACACCATGGAAGAGACCCAGCAATTCGTAAGGCGAACGCAGGCCGAGATCGCGCAGGACCGCCTCTTCAGGCAGTTCGGCAATAACGAAGCCCACGTCTTCGGTCAGGGACCGGAAGTTCTCGGGCAGCCCGTCATAGGCTGCCCGCGCCAGCTCCTCGAAATCTGAGAGGGAGGGCGCCCTGCGCCCCGCCCAGTCGGGAATGTCCCGGCTCACTTCCAGTCGCGGATGTCGACGAAGCGTCCGGCGATCGCCGCAGCCGCCGCCATTGCGGGGGAGACCAGATGCGTACGGCCCTTGAACCCCTGCCGGCCCTCGAAATTCCGGTTCGAGGTCGAGGCGCAGCGCTCACCCGGCTTCAGCTTGTCCGGGTTCATCGCAAGGCACATCGAGCAGCCCGGCTCGCGCCATTCGAAGCCGGCATTGATGAAGACCTTGTCCAGACCCTCCGCTTCCGCCTGCGCCTTCACCAGGCCGGAGCCCGGCACCACCATTGCCGAGACGCCGTCATGCACGCGCTTGTCCCCGATGATCTTGGCGGCGGCGCGCAGATCCTCGATGCGGCCATTGGTGCATGAGCCAAGAAAGACCTTCTCGATGGTGATGTCCTGGATACGCGTTCCGGGCTTGAGGCCCATATAGTCGAGCGCCCGCCATTTCGACTTGCGGCGGTTCTCGTCCGGAATGTCGTCTGGATTGGGCACAGAGCCGGTCACCGAAATCACATCTTCAGGCGATGAGCCCCAGGAAACGATCGGCGGCAACGCCGAGGCGTCGAGCACCACTTCGCGGTCGAATTCGGCGTCGTCATCGGAATAAAGCGTCTTCCAATAATCCATTGCCATGTCGAAGGCCTTGCCCTGCGGGGCGCGCGGGCGGCCTTTCACATAGTCGAACGTCTTCTCGTCCGGCGCGATGAGGCCGGCGCGGGCGCCGCCTTCGATACTCATGTTGCAAACCGTCATCCGCCCTTCCATGGAGAGCGAGCGGATCGCCGACGCCGGCATATTCGATCACATGTCCGGTGCCGCCCGGCCGTGCCGATCTCGCCGATGATGGCAAGGATGATATCCTTCGCGGTCACGCCTTCGGGCAATTCGCCCTCCACGCGCACCCGCATGTTCTTGGCCTTCTTCTGGATCAGCGTCTGGGTGGCGAGCACGTGCTCGACTTCCGAAGTCCCGATGCCATGAGCCAGCGCCCCGAAGGCGCCATGGGTCGAGGTGTGGCTGTCGCCGCACACAATGGTCATGCCCGGCAGGGTGAAGCCCTGTTCCGGCCCCACGATATGCACGATGCCCTGGCGCCGATCCTGCGCGTCGTAATATTCGATGCCGAAATCGCGGGTGTTCTCCGCCAGCGCGGCAATCTGCGTCACGCTTTCCGGATCGGGATTGGGCAGCGAGCGGTCGGTGGTGGGCACATTGTGATCCACCACGGCGAGCGTGCGCTCCGGCGCCCGGACCTTGCGGCCGGTCATGCGCAGGCCCTCAAAGGCCTGCGGGCTGGTCACTTCGTGCACGAGATGGCGATCGATATAAATGAGGGAGGTGCCGTCCTCATTTTCCTGTACCAGGTGATCGTCCCAGATCTTGTCGTAAAGCGTCTTGCCAGCCATTTGCACCAGTCCGTGATTGCAGGTGAGCTTCATGCCCGGGCGCGGTTCTAAGCCCCAGCATTTATGCGGTCAAGAAGTGCAGATAGGGCTCAGGCGCGAGACGGCAAGCCCCGCATGGCCCAAAGGCCCAGAAGGGAAGTATCGAGCCCCACATGCCGGCGGGTCCATATGGCTATGGTGATTTGGGCAACCGCGCGCGCCGCAGCATTCACCAGCGCCGCAGCCAACACGCCATAAAGCGGAATGGCAATCAGCTGCAGCAGGAACCCCACGACCATGATGCTCCCGAACAGGCGCACATAGTCACGCTCATGGCCCGTCATCATCATCACGATGCGGGTCGGGCCGGTCGCGGCATCTGCCAGAAGCCCGAGGCTCAACAGCACCAGCACCAATTGCCCGTCGGCATAGGTCTCGCCGAACAGCGACAGCACCAGATCCCCGAAAAACCAGTAGATGGCAAAGACCGCGAGCGAGAACAGGAACCCCGCCCAGGCACAGAGCGTTGTCACCGCCTGCGCCTTGCGCATCTCGCCGGCATGATAATGTTTGGCGACCATGGGGGCGATCACCAGGGTGATCGAGAACATGAACAGCGTCAGAAGTCCGGCCGTACGGAAGGCGTTGAAATAGAGCCCGGCGCTTTCCGCGGCGACGAACAATCCCACCAGCACGATGTCGATGTTGAGCGCTGCGCTGTCGGCCACGGTGCCAAGGAAAAACCAGCGGCTCGCCCTGCCATGTTCGTGCCAATACGAGCCGAGCCCGTGAAAGCCGACATCCTGCCGGTAGCCCCCAAGGCGCGCCAGAAGCACCTGCAGCAGCAAGGCCCCGACCAGAACGCCGGCCGTGAGCATAAGCCCGGCCGCGCCCGAAAGTTTTGCCCCGGTAATGATGAGGCCGACCGCGACCAGCACCACCGTTCCCCGCCAAAGGATGTCGCGCGGCGCCAGCGCCGTCCAAACCGAGCCTTGTGCCCTCAGGGCCGCCGAACCGTATTCGGCGGCGCCAAGCGGCAGCACGAGCAGGGCGGCGGCATAAAGATGCATGTTCTGCGAGAAACCCTGCCCCATCCACCCATAGACCGCCGCTCCGACAAGCAGCGCAAGACCGAGCGCAAATCCGGCAAGCAGGGTCAGCGTCCAGCCCGCCCGCAGCGCCTCATGCGCCTTGCCGGTTGCGCCTCGTCCCATCTGTTCGGGCCAATAGCGCAGGATCGCGGTTTGCTGCCCCATGCTGGCGCCGATGGCCAGCATGGTCGCCAGCGAAAAACCAAACGCGAAGCGCCCATAGGCCGCCTCGGTCATCGCCCGCGACAGGACCACGAACATCAGATAGGTCAGCCCCGCCGCGGCAATCTTGATGGCCAGCGACCCCAAAGAGCGCATGAGCCCATCGCGCACGACCGGGCCGATATCTGATGTCGTCTGCGTAAGGGACGCCATTGTGGTTCCAAAATGTGACGTGCCTGCCTTTATGCCTGCCATATGCTACGAAGCCCTTACTTCGCTTGTGCAGATTGAGGTTGATCGTTCAGGATCTCACGCTTGGCGAACGGCGCGCGCCTATGGCAGGGTGAACCACCAACCTGGCTGTCCCTTATGCCTCCCTGAGCCTCGGCGGGGCCCGAAGGGCCGGCACCAACGGCAAGTCGAGGAGGCCCGCCGATGAATGACACAGCGATCAGCCAGGACGAGCAGCACGCGGCCCATGCCAGAAAACTGGCCGCACGCGACCCTGGCTTCGCCCTGTTCTTCACCAAGGCGGTACAGGCCACCGACGACCGCGATCTGGCAGGCATTCGCCCCGAGGATTTCGAAGCCATCCTGCGTCGATCCTATGCCAGGCTGGGGGAACGCGAAGCCGGCCAACATTCGGTGTCGGTTCGAAGGCCCGAGAAGCCCCTGCCGCATCCCACCCAGATCATCGATGTCTTTGTCGACGACATGCCGTTCGTCGTCGATTCCACTCTCGCCGCCATCCGCGCCCAGGGCGGCACAATCCGCTTGATGACCCATCCCATCCTGCCGGTCGACGCCAGCGCTTCGCCCTGGAAGATACAGGCCGAGCCCAAGCCCGACAGCCACCTCGAAAGCTTCCTGCAGGTCCATATCGATCCCATCGGCGACGAGGAGCGCACCAAGGCGCTGCGCACTGAGATCGACAGCGTGCTCGACGAAGTTCGCCTGACCGTGCGCGGCTGGCGCCCGATGCTCGAACGGCTGCGCAGGCTTGTGCAGGACTACCGCCAGCACCCCCCGAAAGTCCCCTCCGCCGCCTTGGCCGAAACCCTGCACTTCCTCGCCTGGCTCGCCGATCACAACTTCACCTTTCTCGGCATGCGCGAATATCGCTACGCCGAGGAACAGGAAGAAACCGGACGGCTCGAAATGGTGCCCGACAGCGGCCTGGGCATCCTGGAGGACCCCAATTTCCACTTCCTGCGCCACGGCCAGGACTATGTAGAAATGACCGAACAGCACGTCGCCTTCCTTAAGACCGCCGAGCCGCTCATGGTCACCAAGGCCAATGTCCGCTCCCGCGTCCACCGCCGCGCGCACATGGATTACATCGGCGTCAAACTGTACGACGATGACGGCAACCTTTCGGGCGAACTGCGCATCCTTGGGCTGTTCACCTCCATGTCGCTGGCAACGCCGCACACTGAGGTGCCCCTTGTTCGCCGCAAGATATCGGAGGTGATGCGCCGCTCCGGGCTCGACCCGAAAAGCCATGCCGGCAAGGCGCTGATGGCGGCCCTCGATGCCTATCCGCGCGAAGAGCTGTTCCAGATCACCGAGGACCAGCTGTTCGAATTTGCCAGCATAATCTCCAGCCTTGCGGACCGGCCGCGCGTGCGTGTGCTGCCCCGCATCGACCGCTTCGACAATTTCGTCTCGGTTCTGCTCTATTTGCCGCGCGACCGTTATTCCTCCGAAGTGCGCGAACGCATCGGCGTCTTCCTTGCCAAAAGCTATGACGGGCGCGTTTCAGCCTATTATCCGCACTTTCCCGAGGGCGATCTCGTTCGGGTGCATTTCATCATCGGCCGCAATGGCGGCAGGACCCCGCGCCCGGACCGCATCGCGCTCGAAAAGGAGGTGGCTGCCCTCACCCGCACCTTCGGAGACCGGCTGCTCGAGGCTGCCGACGATTCCAGCGCCGTCGCCGATTATTGGGACGCCTTCTCGCCGGGCTATCAGTCGCATAACAGCCACGAACAGGCCCTCGCCGACATCGCAGTGTTCAAAAGCCTAAGTGATGCGTCGCAACTGGCAGTGCGGTTTTCGAAAAGCCAGGAGCGGGAGGATTGCTTTGCGCTCAAGGTCTATCATCGCGGCTCGCCCATTCCCCTGAGTAGCCGCGTGCCGCTGCTGGAAAATTTCGGCTTCCGGGTCATCGACGAACGCAGCCACACCGTGCGGCCCCGTGATGGCGCCGAGCGCTATCTGCACGACATGGTGCTGATGACGGCCGATGACACACCTCTCGACATGGAGCGCGTGGCCGGGCTGCTGCAGGATGCGCTGCTGGCCGTCTGGCGCGGCGAGGCCGAAAGCGACGGCTTCAACCAGCTCGCGCTCAAGGCCTCCCTCGCCTGGGACGACATCGCCATCCTGCGCGCCTTCGGGCGCTATCTCAAACAGGTCGGCCTCGCCTATTCGCAGCGCTATTTGTGGTCGGCGCTCGCCGCGCATCCCAACGTCGCCGGTGCCCTGGTGCAGCTGTTTCATGCACGACTGAACCCCACCTATAAGGGCAACCGCGAAGCCGATGCGGCGCGGCTCCACGACGAGCTTGCCAAGGCGCTCGAGGGTGTCAGTTCCATCGACGAGGACGCATCATCCGCCATTTCCGCAATCTGGCTGAAGTGGCATTGCGCACCAATCTCTATCAGCGCGACGCCGAGGGGAAACGCCGTCCCGCCCTCGCCATCAAATATGACAGTTCGCGGGTCAAGGGCCTGCCGGACCCCCGCCCCTTCCGCGAGATCTATCGTCTATTCCCCACGCGTCGAAGGCATTCACATGCGCGGCGGCGCCATCGCCCGCGGCGGGTTAAGATGGTCCGACCGGCCCGAGGATTTCCGCACCGAAGTGCTTGGGCTGATGAAGGCGCAGATGGTCAAGAACGCCGTCATCGTGCCGGTCGGCGCCAAGGGCGGCTTCGTGCCCAAACTGATGCCGCAGAACCCCGACCGCGAAACCTTCATGGCCGAGGGTACGACCTGCTACAAGATTTTCGTCGGCGCCCTGCTCGACATCACCGACAACCTCCAGGGCAAGAAGGTGCTGCCGCCGAAAGATGTCGTGCGCGCCGATGGCGATGACCCCTATCTCGTCGTTGCCGCCGACAAGGGCACGGCGAGCTTCTCCGACACCGCCAACGCCATCGCCATCTCCCGCGACTACTGGCTCGGCGATGCCTTCGCCTCCGGCGGCTCGGCCGGCTATGACCACAAGAAGATGGGCATCACCGCGCGCGGCGCCTGGGAGGCCGTCAAACGGCACTTCCGCGAGATGAACCGCGACATCCAGACCGAGCCTTTCACCGTCACCGGCGTCGGCGACATGTCCGGCGACGTGTTCGGCAATGGCATGCTTCTGTCGGAAAAGATCCGATTGATCGCCGCCTTCGATCACCGCGACATCTTCATCGATCCCGACCCTGACACCGAAACGAGTTTCGCCGAACGCCGGCGCCTGTTCGAGCGCGGCCGTTCGAGCTGGCAGGATTACGACCAGTCGCTGCTTTCCAAGGGCGGCGGCATCTATTCGCGCGGTCTGAAGACCATCCCCGTCAGTCCCGAGGCCGCCACAGCGCTCGGGATCGAGCCTGGAGAGATCGCACCGCAGGAGCTGATGGTCGCGATCCTTGCCGCCGAGGTCGATTTGCTCTGGTTCGGCGGCATCGGCACCTATATCGCCGCCAAGGGCGAGACGCCGCAGGAAATCGGCGACCGCGCCAATGACGCCATCCGCATCACGGGAGATCAGGTGCGCGCCAAGGTCATCGGGGAAGGCGCCAACCTTGCCGTCACCCAACGCGGCCGCATCGAATACGCGCTCAATGGCGGGTGCATCAACACCGACGCCATCGACAACTCCGCCGGCGTGAATTCCTCCGACCTCGAGGTCAATATCAAGATCGCCCTCGGGACAAGGGTGCGCGCCGGCGAGATGACGACCGAAGAGCGCAATGAATTCCTCGTCGAAATGACCCCCGAGGTCGCTGAACTCTGCCTGAGGAATAATTACCTGCAGACCCTGGCGCTGTCCCTGGCCGAGCGGCGGGGGCTTGCCGACATGCCCGATCAGATCGGGTTGATCCAGCGCCTCGAACAGCAAGGCCATCTGAACCGCGCCGTCGAATTCCTGCCCGACGATCTGACCCTCAGCGAGCGCGCTTCCGCCGGCAAACCGCTGACCCGGCCGGAACTGGCCGTACTCCTCGCCTATGCCAAGAACACGCTTTATGCCGAATTGCTGGAATCGGACGTGCCCGACGATCCCTATCTCGCCAAGGAGCTGTTCCGCTATTTCCCGGACATGCTGGAGCAGCGCTACCCCGAAACCATCGAGCACCATCGCCTGCGCCGCGAAGTCATCTCCACCGTTCTCGCCAATGCGCTGATCAATCGCGGTGGCCCGAGCTTCGTTTACCAGATGACCGCCGGCACCTCGGCCAGCGCCCCCCGCGTCGCCTTCGCCTATGCCGCCGCGCGCGACAGTTTCGGTCTTATCGAGATCAACGCCGAAATCGATGCGCTGGACGCCAGGATGGACGGTCCTACCCAACTCGATCTTTATGCCGAGGTGCAGGGGCTGCAGATCCACCAGACCCTATGGTTCCTGCGCAACCTCGCCTCGAACGAAGGCCTGTCGACCATTATCGGGCGCTATGGTCAGGGCATCGACATCGTGCGGTCGAACCTGGACACGCTGATGCCGGAATATATTTCTGAAACTGTTGCTGCCCAGACCGAACGGTTTGTTCAGGGCGGCGCCCCCGAGGAGCTTGCCCGCAGGGTCGCCGAACTCTCGGCGCTTGTTCTTGCAACCGATATCGTGCTCGTCGGCGAGCGCACGGGTGCCGATATCGACACAGCGGCCACGGCCTATTTCAAGGTGCTCGACCTCTTCCATCTCGGCCGCATCACCGAACAGGGCAGCCGCATTGCTCTCTCCGACCGCTACGACCGCATGGCGCTCGACCGGGCGCTCGCCAATTTGATGCGGGCTCAGCGTGAACTGACGACCGATGTGATCGCAGCCGCCAATGGCCCGGTCGAGGGACGGCTGAAAGCCTGGCGCGAGAGCCGTGCAGCAGAAGTCGACCGCATCGTCGGCACGGTTCGCGATCTCACCGAGGGCGAACTGACCGTGTCGCGGCTTTCTGTGGCCGCCGGCCTGCTGTCGGATCTGGTGCGGACCTGACGTCGATGGCGCTGGAACCGATCACCCTATCTGGAAAGCATGTTACGCTCGTGCCCCTCTCGCTCGATCACCGCGATGGTCTTGCCAAGGCGGTCCGCGACGGCGATCTTTGGAAGCTCTGGTACACCAGCATCCCGCAGCCGGACACCATGGCAACGGAAATTGACCGCCGTCTGGGCTTGCAGGCCGAGGGCAGGATGTTGCCTTTCACCGTCATCGACGGGGCCGGGCAAATCGTCGGCATGACAACCTACATGAACATCGATGTCGCCGGTCCACGCGTGGAAATCGGCAGTACCTGGTATGCCCGCCATGTTCAGCGCTCAGCCCTCAACACAGAGGCGAAACTGCTCCTGCTGACCCATGCCTTCGAAAAACTCGACTGCATCGCCGTCGAATTACGCACCCATTTCATGAACCAGCAAAGCCGTCGTGCCATCGAGCGCCTCGGCGCCAGGCTGGATGGAATTCTGCGCCATCACATGCGCATGCCGGACGGCACGCTGCGCGATACCTGCGTTTATTCGATCATCGCGCCGGACTGGCCCGCTGTGCGCTCAAATCTGAACTGGCAGCTCGACAGACCGCGCTGAACCGCATCGGCCTAGTGCCGGAAATGCCGCACGCCGGTGAAGACCATCGCGACACCTGCCTTGTCGGCTGCTGCGATCACTTCCTCGTCCCGAATGGACCCGCCGGGCTGAATGACGGCCATTGCGCCCGCCTTGATCGCCGCATTCAGTCCGTCCGCAAAGGGGAAAAAAGCATCGGAGGCCACGACCGACCCCTCCGTCAAAGCCCCCTTCAGCCCCGCCGCCTTGGCGGCGTCCTTTGATTTCTGGTGCGCGATGCGGCTTGAATCGACCCTGGACATCTGCCCCGCGCCAATTCCGACCGTTGCGCCATCCTTTACATAGACGATGGCGTTGGACTTCACGTGCTTGGCAACCACGGCCGCAATCTTGAGATCGCTCATCTCTTTGTCCGTCGGCGAACGCGTCGTCACCACCTTGAGTTCGGCATCCTCGAGCGCATGATTGTCTCGCCCCTGCACGAGAAGTCCGCCGCTGACCGAGCGCACGGTAAGGCCGCCTGCCTTTGGATCGCTCAACTCACCCGTCAGCAGCAGGCGCAGATTCTTCTTGCTCTCGAAGACCGACAGCGCCTTCTGGGTCGCCGCCGGCGCGATGATGACTTCGGTGAAGACCTTGACGATCTCCTCTGCGACGTCGGCATCGATTTCCCGATTGAGCGCAACGATGCCGCCAAAGGCACTGACCGGATCGCAGCGCAGCGCCTTCTCATAGGCCTCTGCCAGGGTCGTACCCGTGCCGACCCCGCACGGATTGGCATGCTTGATGATCGCTACTGCCGCGGTGTCCTCGGGATCGAATTCCGAAACAAGCTCGAAAGCAGCGTCCGTATCATTGATGTTGTTGTAGCTGAGTTGCTTGCCCTGCACCTGCTCGGCGGTTGCCACTCCCGGCCTATCGGAACCGTCGGCATAAAAACCCGCCCATTGATGCGGATTCTCGCCATAACGCATGGTCTGTTTGAGCTTGCCCGCAAAGCTGCGCCAGGGCATGTCCGGATAATCGAGCGCCTCCGCGAACCAGTTCGAGATCGCCGCATCATAGGCGGCGGTGCGCGCAAACGCCTTGGCCGCAAGACGCTGGCGCATGGGAAGGGGCACCTGTCCCGATTGCTGGATCTCCCCGATGACAGCCTCATAGTCCGCCGGATCGACGATCACTGTCACATCGGTGTGGTTCTTGGCCGCCGACCGGATCATGGCCGGCCCGCCAATGTCGATGTTCTCGATGATCTGTTGATAGCCGGCCCCGGAACGCACGGTCTCGACGAAGGGGTAAAGATTGACCACAACGAGGTCGATCATCGGGATCTGGTGAATGCGCATGGCGCTCTTGTGCGCTTCGTTGCCCCTGACCGCCAAAAGGCCGCCATGCACCTTGGGATGCAGCGTCTTGACCCGTCCGTCCATCATCTCGGGGAATCCGGTCAGCTCAGAAATGTCGATGGCGGGAATGCCTTCTTCCTCGAAAAGGCGCCGTGTGCCGCCGGTAGAGACGATCTCCACACCGGCCGCCATCAGCACCCGCGCCAGATCGGCAACCCCCGTCTTGTCATAAACGGATATGAGTGCCCGGCGTGTCTTGGACTTGGCATCCATCGAAGTCATCTCGCGATCCCGGATTTGTCTGGTGCAGGCCTGCCGTCCGGCTATTGCCGTGATCTTTGGGACTGGATTACGGCGCCAGAAGCGGCTTTGGCAGCAATTTTGGCCGGCTCTAGCATGAAGACGGGCCGGGGCAAACCGTTTTCCCTTAGCTTTGCCGCGTGAGGATCCAGGCCATTTCCATGCCGTCCGCGAGCTCGCGCTCCACGATAATCTGCTTGGTGCGGTAGAAGCCGAAATAGGCCGAT
Organism: uncultured Alphaproteobacteria bacterium; assembly: GCA_963782875.1. Classification (GTDB taxonomy): domain Bacteria; phylum Pseudomonadota; class Alphaproteobacteria; order Rhizobiales; family Devosiaceae; genus CAWALD01. The sequence continues at coordinate 1,436,294 of CAWALD010000003.1, forward strand.
TGGCGCACGCTGTCATCAAGGCTTGCCGTGCCGCCCTCCCAGAGAAAGCTCCAGCGCGCACCGGAGGCTAGTTCGATCATGAAGATGTCTTCTTCCTCCTCGCGTACGACCTTCGCCCCGGGCCCGAGATGAAACCGCAGCGTCGCGACGTCCGGCTTGCGCCGGCGGCGCTTCTTCTTGCCATGCTGTGTAAAATGATCCTGCCCCACAAGCGTGTCCCCCGCAGCAATCAGGGTAATGGAGCGTTCGACCGAATAGCCCGTGCGCTTGCGAAAGGCGTCGGATTTCAGATGAATCGCCAGATCGTCCGGTTCCACGGAAACACTGGGCTTGCCGTCTCCTGTGAGCCGGCCCTTGAGCACCCCCCGCCGGATCACCTTTGCCGCCGAGAGGAAATTCAAGGCCGGTGCGCTGTGTGCCGAGCCATGCCGGAACAATACGGCGTTTTGCTGCAGCTCCACCGGAGCCGGGCCGCAATTGCCGACCACCAGTTCATTTCCGTGGCTGAACTCGAAGCTCAGCGCCCCCGCATGTGCCGAAGCCGCAAAGGCAATTGGCGGCACGATGCCACTATCGGCAATGACGCGTGCATTGGCATCGCTGACAAACCCATAGCCGCCCAAGGTCCCCACGCGAACCGACTGCGCAGCGCCCTGCGCCTGCAGGGCATAAACCAGATCGACCTGCTGCTGGCCGCAGCCGTTGAAATAGCCTGGCTCTCCGGTTCCAAGGGTCAGGCTCGCCAGTGCCTGATGCATGCGGTCGATCAAAGGCCCGAGTTCGCCGCGATCCGTGCTCTGGCTTTGCGCAATGGCCCGGCGCACGCTCACAAGGTCGTTGAGCAGCAGCACCTGGAGGGCGCAATTGCGCGAAAGATGCAGCCCATCCCCATCAAGCTGAGCTTTGAGCTGCCGCTCCAGCGTGCGCAGCCGGCTTGTCGTCGTTTCGGCTGAACTGCCATCGCAAAGCGCAGCGCCCAGCAACGCCGTTGCCGCCAGGATCCGGTCTTCGGGCTCGCGAGCCAGCCTTGCCCGCAACCTCAGGGATTGCACCTGAGATCCTATCGCCTGCGATATGGTTTGCACCTGTTCGGGCGTCGCCTCGTCGGTCAGAAGGGTGTAGTGCCTGAGCCAGTTGAGCACACGCTGCGCGGTCAGGCGCACCTGCCAGGTCGAGCGATCGAATTTCCGGTAGCGGCCGATCCAGTCGAGCACGAGCATACGGGCGAACCGCCGTTCGCCAGAATCGCGCGTATCGCGGAAATGCCGAAGCCAGGAAAAGCTCTGTAACTCGTCCTGCCAGCCAGCATTGCTTGCTTGGGTCGCAAAGGGCGACAGGCCTTGTGTATCGACCAGCTTCGCCGCCAGCAGATACCGCCCGGACATCATCTCATGCACCGTTTCGCGATCTGCCGGACGATAGTCCGAAAGCGCATCGCGATAGGCCTGGCCGCCGAAGCTGCTCCAGGTCCAGCGCACCAGCGGCGAGGTGGCCGCCCGGTCGAGGATCGCCAGTCCGGTCCATTGGAACCTTATGCGCAAATGATCGAGCACGCGCCCATCCGTTAGCCGGTCTGCCGCAAATTGCGGCTGGTGATCCCCAAATCAGCCCAGCCGGAACCGGGCAACGAAAAAGCCGTCTAGCGCGCCCCCAGCGGAACCGGGCACCGTCAGGGCCGGATGGGTTCTTATCCACCCCTCCGGCGTCAGCGCTTCCGCAAAACCGCCGATCTCGTCCGCCGAAATCGGCCACGGGTTCAACCCGTCAGCTTGCCTGGAAAGCCAACGGGCCTGAGCCTCGCCTTCTTCCTCTTCCAGCGAGCAGGTGCAGTAGATCAGCACCCCTCCCGGTTTCAACCAATCTAGCGCCTTGTCCATTAGCATTCGCTGAAATTTGGCGCGTTCCACAACATCCTTTCGGCTGCGGTGCCACAGCACTTCCGGATGTCTGCGGAAAGTACCGGTCGCCGAGCAGGGTGCATCGAACAGGACTGCATCGAACCTTTCGCTTGGGGTATAAGGGGTTGCGTCCGTTGTCACAAGGTCGGCCTTGTACCCAAGGCGCCCCAGATTGGCCTCGAGCCGCGCCATGCGGTCGGGATTGTTGTCGAGCGCCGTGACGGCGTAACCGGCTTTGCACAATTGCGCCGTCTTGCCGCCCGGAGCGGCAAAGAGGTCGAGCACGCGCGCTCCCGGATCAAGACCGACGAGCCGTGCCGGCAGCGCGGAGGCGGCGTCCTGCACCCAGAATTCCCCCTCGTCATAGCCATCAAGATCGCGCACCGATCGATCCCGTTCCGCCACCCGATAGCTGTCCGCAATGATTTTCACCCCGCCAAGTCGCTCGACCAGCGACGGGTCTTCCGCCCGCAAGGTAAGATCGAGCGGCGCGCCGGCGAGCAGGGCCTCGGCAAAGCCCTTAACCGCTGTGGCCGAATAGACCTCGGACCAGGGTTTCACAAAATCCTGCGGAATGAGAAGCGTCGGATCGAGCGCGCCGAACTCCTCCGCCTGCCGCTGCGCCTGGCGCAGAACGCCGTTCAAAAGCTTGTTGAGATGCGCCCCGCGGCGATCCCGCTTCAAGATCTCGCTGGCCAGAAACAGCGCCGAATGCTCGGCTTGCCGGTCCATGAACAGCAATTCTGTCAGTCCCAGCCGGAGCAGGGGCTCGAACAGGCCACTGCGCTTTGGAAGACCGCGCGTCAGAAGCGCCTCTATCACCGCGTTGAGATGTCCGTGCCGGCGCAGCGCCGTCGTCACCAGCCGGTTCGCAAGGGCCCGGTCGCGGCCGTCGGCAATTTCGGCTTCTGAAAATGGCGAAAACGCCTGACCCTTGAGAATTTCGGCCAGGCGTTCGGCGGCGGCAAGACGGGGCAAAAAGCCCGCCGGTGGGGTTTTTGCAGTCAAGAAATCAACCCCACGGACCGCGCTGATCATCGAGTGGAGCACGTCCCGCGGACGGTGCCCGCCATTGCGGCCCCTCTGATGGATTGCGCCGCGTGTCCCTTGGCTCGCGACCTCGGGGCGCAGGAGAAAGCTCGCTCCCACCCATCTCGTTGGCGATGCCTTGCAGGGCGGCGATTCGGTTCTCCACATTGGGGTGTGTGGCGAACAGATTGTCCATGCGCGCGCCGCTTAAGGGATTGATGATGAACATGTGCGCCGCAGCTGGCGTCCGCTCGGCGGCAAGATTGGGGATGCGCTGCGCGGCCCCGGAGATCTTCTCCAAGGCGGAGGCGAGTGCCAGCGGATCGCCGCTGATCTCCGCCCCATCGCGATCCGCCTCATATTCGCGGGTGCGACTGATCGCCATTTGCACCAGCGCCGCGGCAATGGGCGCGAGCAGCATGGCCAGAATGGCCCCGAACGGGCCGAGCGGATTGTTGCGATTGTTCATGCCGCCGAAGAAGAAACCGAACTGGGCGAGCGCCGTGATCGCACCGGCAAGCGTTGCGGTAATCGTCATGGTCAGCGTGTCGCGGCTGCGGATATGACCGAGCTCGTGCGAAATGACCGCCGCCACCTCGCGCGGCTCCAGCAGGCGCAAAAGGCCAGACGACACCGCCACGGCGGCATTCTGCGGATTGCGGCCGGTGGCAAAGGCATTGGGTTGATCGGCCTCCATGATGTAGACCGCCGGCATGGGAATGCTCGCCCGCGCCGCGAGGTCTTCGACCATGTCGTAAAGCTGCGGCGCCTGGCTGCGGTCCACTGGCCGGGCGTTCTGCATGCGCAGCACCAGCTTGTCCGAATTCCAGTAGGCGAAAAGGTTGGTGACCAGCGCGAAGCCGAACGCCAGCATCATGCCGACGCGCCCGCCGATCAGAAAGCCGACCACCATGAAGAGCGCTGTCATGGCGGCGAGAAGAACTGCGGTGCGAAGTGCGTTGGCCATTTCGGTGTCGCCGTTGAGAGGTTTCGGCTAAAAAATGGTGCCCATGAGCCCCATATGCAAGATCGTGCTAACGTCCCAACTGATCGAGAGGTTTCGCATGGCCGACGAGAAACAGAACCTGCCCCCCAAACGCCCCGCTGCCGATGTCGCCGAACGCGCCTTGACCGAAGCCCGTCAGAGACAGGTCGAGATCGATCGGCGCACCAGCGAGGCGCCGGTCGAAAAGGGGGGACGCGGTGGCCTCGATCCCAATCGATATGGCGATTGGGAGATCAAGGGCCTGACCTCGGATTTTTGAGAGGCCTTGGAGCGTTTTCAGAAAAACTGGGTAGCGGTTTTCGGTTCGAAAACGCGACCATGGAAAAACTCACCCGAACAGCCCGATGATCACGCCCTGCACGATCATGATGCCGAGCATGTAGCCGCCATCGATGAACGTCAGCGACCACGGCGCACCCTGATAGCGGTGATTGATGATCATCGAGGTGATGATGAACCCGAGCCACATATGTGCGCCCACCAGAAGCCCGGTTAACCAGGTCGTCTCGCCCGTCATCACCGGCGTCAGAAGCGCGATGAAATAGGCCATCACCAATTGGCAGAGCGCCGCGATCACAAACGGCGCTGCGCTGTTGCCGCTGCGGATTTGTTCCGGCGTCTTGCCGACCGCGCTCATCCACTGTTTCGACAGACCCATGTACCAGGCCGCGCCGAGCGCCATGCTGCCGACGGTCGCCAGCACGACCGCCAGCCAGTTCACCCCGAAAAAGACCATTATTTCCCCCAATCGCCACGCTCAAAGGCGTCTGGCGTCCGCGCCGGACTATGGCTCAACCCCGCCCATCTGGCAAACCTTCGCCCATTCCGCATCCGTTACCGGCTGGACCGAAAGACGCGACAGTTTCACCAGCGCCATGTCCTTGAGCGCGGGCTCCGCCTTGATCTGATCGAGGCTCACCGGATTGGGCAGCGGCTTGACCGCTTCGACATCCACGCACTCCCATTGCGGATCGTCCGACGTGCTGTCGGGATGCGCCTCGGCGGCGACGCGAACGATGCCGACGATCCGTTTCTCCTTGACCGAGTGGTAGAAGAATCCGAGGTCGCCGACCTTCATCTTGCGCATGTTCAGCCGGGCGGCATAATTGCGCACCCCGTCCCATTCCTGCGGCGCGCCCTTTTTGACCTGATGCTCCCAGCCCCAGGTTTCCGGCTCCGATTTGAATAGCCAGTAGGCCATTTTTACCCCCTGCCCATTATGGGTCACACAACATCACTTTCGCGCTTAAGCGGCCGCGCCATCAATTGCGCGACAATCTGATCGATCCCCAGGCTGCCCGCAAGCAGCAGACAGACCGCATCGGTCAGCGGCAGATCGATGCCGTGCCGCCGACCCAGCCCCTGCGCCACCGGTGCTGTCGTCACGCCCTCTGCGAGGCCAACCCCACTTGTAGCGATTTTCTCGGGGCGCTGTCCGCGCCCCAGTTCGATGCCGAACCGGTAATTGCGCGAGCGTACCGAGGTGCAGCTGAGCGTCAGATCGCCGAGCCCTGCAAGCCCGGTCAGCGTCGCCGCCTGGCCACCCATCGCCACCACCAGCCGGCTCATTTCCGCATAGGCGCGGGCGATCAGCGCGGCGCGGGCGGATTCGCCCAAACCGGCCCCCTCGACGGCACCACAGCCAAGCGCATAGACATTCTTGAGCGCCCCTGCCAGCTCCACCCCGACGAGATCGCCGGAGGCATAAGGCCTAAAACCCGGCCCCGCCAAAAGCCGGGCAACATTCTCTGCCGTACCGGCATCTCTCGCCGCGAGCGTCACTGCCGTCGGCCGGCCCGCAGCGACATCGGCGGCAAAGCTCGGGCCCGACAGCACCAGGGGCACGGCCTCAGGCGCGGTGTCGCCGAGAATCTGGCTTTGCCGGTCGAGCGTCTTGCGCTCCAGCCCCTTGGCGCACAGTACCACCGGCTTTCCGGCCAGCTGACCCGCGCCAATCTCACCCAGCACGACGCGGCTTGCCTGTGCGGGCGCCACCATCAGCACCAGATCGGCCTGCCCGACACCCGCATATCCCGCCTGCGCGCCGATATGGGTGGAAAGCACCTGCCCCGGCAGATAGCGCGGATTTTCGTGGCCCTGATTGATCGCTTCGGCGAGGCTGGGATCGCGCAGACACAATCTGACATCGTGCCCGGCATCCGCCGCAGCCTGCGCCAGAGCAGTGCCCCAGGCTCCGCCGCCAATCACCGCGACTTGGCTCATGACCGGGTCCCTATCCGCATCCCCTGATCGTCGAGCGGCCAGCGCGGCCGTGCCGCAAAATCCAACCCGTCAATCGAGCCCAATGCCAGCCGTTCCGCACCTGCCCAGGCGACCATCACGCCATTGTCAGTGCAAAGCGCCGGGGGCGGAATGACCAGCTTTGCATCCATTTGCTGCGTGGCCGCGCGCAACGCGGCGCCTATGGCCTGGTTGGCGGCCACACCGCCCGCGACCACCAATTGCGGCTCGGCGTCGGGAAGTTCCCTGGCGAACCGTTCGAGCGCCTGCCGCGCCCTTGTTCCGAGGATCTCGGTCACCGCCGCCTGAAAACTCGCCGAAATGTCGGCGATATCCTGTTCGCTGAGCGGCGCCACCTCCTCCGCGGCCAGCCGTACCGCCGTCTTCAGCCCCGAAAACGAAAAGTCGAGCCGCGCTTCCCTGAGCAGCGGCCGCGGGAAAGCAAACCGCCTTGCATCACCGTACGCCGCCGCCTTTTCCACCTCCGGCCCGCCGGGATAATCAAGGCTCATGAGCTTGGCGACCTTGTCGAAGGCCTCGCCCAGGGCATCATCGATGGTCGAGCCCCAGCGCTCGTAATCCCCCACGCCGCGCACCAGCACGAATTGGCTGTGCCCGCCCGAGACCAGCAGCATCAGATAGGGGAAGGCGATCCCGTCGGTCAGCCGCGCCGTCAGCGCATGCGCTTCGAGATGATTGACCGCGATCAGCGGCTTGCCCATTGCCGCCGCCAGCGCCTTGCCCGTCGTCAGCCCCACCAGCACGCCGCCAATCAGCCCTGGCCCCGCCGTCGCGGCGATGGCGTCGAACTGGTCGAGGCCCAGCCCTGCCTCGTCGAGCGCCCGGTCGATGATGTGATCGAGATGGATCACATGCGCCCGCGCCGCCAGTTCTGGAACCACACCGCCATAAGCGGCATGTTCATTGATCTGCGAGCGCACCACATTGGACAAAATGCGGCCATGCCCATCGGCCCCGCGCGCAACCACGGCGGCAGCGGTTTCATCGCAGCTGGTTTCGATGCCCAATATCAGGGTGTTGGCTTGTTCGCTCACTTGGGTTGTGGTCTATGCCTTGGCGCGTAAAAAACAATTCGTGGCGTACAATAGGACAGCTTCCCATTGCAATCTGCGGCAAAAACACCGGCCCTCAGAATCGGTACACGCGGCTCGGCCCTGGCCCTGATCCAGGCCGAAACCGTCCGGCGTATGCTCGGCGAAAGTCATGGCATACCCATTGAGGAGATCGAGATCGTCGAAATCTCGACCGCCGGCGACCGAAGCCAGAAGGCCAACACCTCCCTGAGCGAAATCGGCGGCAAGGGCCTGTTTTCCAAGGAAATCGAATCCGCGCTTCTGGCCGGCGATATCGATCTGGCCGTGCACTCGTCCAAGGACATGGCGACCGAACTGCCTGCCGGCCTGATTATGCCGATCTTTTTGCCGCGCGAGGATGTGCGCGACGGCTTCATCTCCCCTGTTGCCTCCAGCCTCGATACCCTGCCGCAAGGCGCGCGGGTCGGCACGTCTTCGCTCAGGCGCCGCGCCCAGATCCTGCGCTACCGGCCCGACCTCGAAATGGTCGAATTCCGCGGCAATGTCGGCACGAGACTGAAAAAGCTCGAGGACGGCGTTGTCGACGCCACCCTTCTTGCTGCAGCGGGCATCAACCGCCTCGGGCTGGGCGACCACATCACCGACTGGCTCGACCCGCGCCGCTTTCCGCCCGCCCCGGGCCAGGGGGCGATCGGCATCGAACTGCGCGCCGATGATGATGCGACCTATCATCTGCTCTTGCCGCTCAACGATCTCATCACCTCCGAAGCCGTGCGCGCCGAACGCGCCATGCTCGCCGTGCTCGATGGCTCCTGCCGCACCCCGATAGCTGCCCTGGCCAGCCATGCCGGCCCCAATCTGGCGCTCTTCGGCCAGGTGCTGAGCCCGGACGGCCATGAAGTGTTCGAGGCCGAAATGGCAGGCGCCGGTGCCGATGCCGACGCCATCGGCATGGCGCTGGGCGAACGCCTCATCGATCTGGCAGGTCCTGAATTTCTTGCCCGTCTGCGCGCCGGCGCCATGGAATGACGAAGCTGCTCGTCACGCGCCCCGAAACCGATGCCGCCGAAACCGCGGCGCGCTTGGCCGCCCTCGGGATCGAGCCCGTCTCTTGCCCGCTTCTCACTTTCGAAACGCTCTCCGCCAGCCTGCCCAAGCCGGAGGGCCTCGCCGGAATCGTCCTGACCAGCGCCAACGCCATCAGGGCGCTTGAAGCGGATAACGGGCTTGCCGCCTATCGCCATCTGCCCGTCTTCACCGTCGGCGACCGTACCGCCCATGCCGCCAGGGCCGCGGGCTTTGAGCAGGTGCAAAGCGCCAGGGGCACGGCTGATGATCTGATCACCCAACTCAAGCAGGCCCAATTGAACGGCCCGCTTTTTTACCCCTCCGGCGAACACCTGAGCATCGACCTCGCCCATGCCCTTGCCCCCGCCGGGCTGCTGGTCTTCACCGTACCGGTCTATGCCATGCAGGCCGCACTTGACCTGCCGGCTTCCATAGTCGCGGGGATCGAGGACAACGTAATTTCCGGCGGTCTGTTCTATTCGCGCCGGACATCGGAAATCTTCTGCGCCATTGCCCAAACGGCCCTGTCCAGTTCTGCGAAGCGGCGCTTTACCGCATTCTGTCTGTCGGAGAATGTTGCAACGCCTTTCGTCTCCGCGCATTTTCCGCGTATCGCCCTTGCCGACCACCCCAGCGAGGACGCTATGATGGCTTCAACCCTGTCTTTTGCCCGCGACCGAAAAAGGTCATGATGGCCCCCGAATAAAAGGAGCCGCTCAAATGGCTGATCGCAAACGCGGCACGGTCAAGCCGCCCACCCTCGACCTCAAGGCCCGCAGCGCGCAGGGAAACGAGGAAAAATCGGACAAGCCCGACGCCAAAAAACCGGATGCTTCCCCTTCCGAGACGCCGAAGCCAGTGGCTCCGGCGGATGCGCAAGCGAGCCCGGCAGCCAAGCCGGCGACGGAGACCTCCGGCACCGAAAAACCGGAAGCCAGCAGCGCCCCAACTTCCGAGAAGCCGAACACCGCTGCGGCAGCGGCAGCGGCGAGCCGCCCCAGTACGGCCTCTGCGAACAAGGAGGCGAACACACGGCCCAGCGCCGACAAGGAAGCGGCCAAAAGTGTGGAATCCGCGCCGGGCGGAACCAAATCTGCAGCCGACACACAGCGCGCGGACAAATCCGCCTCCGCGGCAAAGGGCGCATCCTCCGCCGCGCCGGCCTCCGGCGCGCCACGACGTCCGGCCGAACCCCAGCGGCGCGGACCTGGCGCCGGCGCCCTGACCGCCGCGACCATCATCGGCGCGCTGCTCGGCCTCGGCGGGGCTTATGGTCTGGCCGCCGCCGGATATTGGCCGCAACAGCCTGCCGCCGAGACGGGAGCCGGTACCTCCGCGCTCAGCTCCAGTCTCGAGCAGCTCGATACGCAGGTTAGCGCTCTGCAATCGAATTTGTCCTCGACGGCAAACGATCTGTCGACCCGCATCGACAAGCTGGAATCGGCGCCTTCCGGCACAGCGGCAGTCCCCTCCGACCTGTCGCAAACCCTTTCCGATCTGCAATCGCGCGTCGACGCGCTGGAATCTCAACCCGCTCCGACACAAACGGCCTCGGCTGATGTGTCCCAGCAGATTTCCGATCTGCAGTCTGAGCTTCAGTCCCAGCAAACGGCGCTGAACGATCTGCAGCAGGCGGCGCCTCCCTCCGACACCGGCGCCGAACTCAACAGCCTCGGCCAGAGGCTGGACCAGCTGGCCGCCGAGCTCGAACAGCGCTCCAGCACCCAGTCCGATCTCTCGGGCAATGTGCAGAACCTGCAGGGCGAACTCGATGCGCTGAAGAAGAATCTGTCGAACCTCGACACCAAGCTGACCCAGACCGCGGAAAACCAGAGCCAAAGCGCGGCCCGCATCCCCGTGGCCCTCTCCGCCTATGAGACGGCGCTCGCGGCCGGCCGCCCCTTTGCCGAGGAGATTGCGGCCCTGACCTCCGATCTGCCCAACCTTTCCGCCCCCGCCGATCTGCAGCAGGCTGCCGAGAAAGGGTTGCCGCGCCCCGACCAGGTACAGAAAAAACTGCAGCAGCGCCTGCCTGCAATGCTCGAAGCCAAGCCAGTCGATCCGAACGCGCAATGGACCGATCAGGCCATGGATCGGGTCAAGGCCATGCTCGCCATGCGCCCCAGCGGCGAGGCCGAGGGGAATACGCCCGATGCCGTGATTTCGCGGCTGGAAGGCGCGGTGAACCGCCAGGACTTTGTCGCGGCCAATCAACTCATGCAGCAATTGCCCGATCCCATGCAGCAGGCCGCCGGCGACCTCACTGGAGAGATCGCCCAGCTCGCCGCCGCCCAGCAATTCGGCCAGAACGCGCGTGAAGCCGCGCTCTCGACCACGGGAGCCGCCCAGTGATCCGGCTCGTCGGCTATATTCTTCTCAGCCTCGTCGTCACCGCGCTCATCGCCTGGGCGATTTCGCTTCCCGGCACGGTGCAGATCGAGATCTACGGCTATCTCCTGCAGCCCAGTGTTGGGCTTGTCGTGCTCTCCCTGGTGCTTCTGGTTTTGGCGTCGATCTTCATCTGGGCGATCCTCAGGCGCATCATCTCTCTGCCCGCCTTTCTTAACCGCCGCGCCGAGCAGAACCGGCGCCAGGCCGGTATCGATGCTCTCTCCGACGGCTATATCGCGCTCGAGGCCGGCGACATGCGCCGCGCCCGCCAGCTCGCCCGCGAGGCCAGGTTGCGCCTGCCTGACAATGCCGCCGCGCAATTGCTCGAGGCGCGCGCCGATCTGGGACTGGGGGATTACCGGCAGGCCCGTGAGCATTATCGCGCCCTGATCGCCGGGCCCAAGACTTCGCTCGCCGCCTTGTCGGGGCTTTACCAGCAGGCCGAGGCGCAGGGCCGCCAGCAGGCCGCGCTGACTTTCGCGAAAAAGGCCGCCACGCTTTCCCCCGGACTGGACTGGGCTGAGGATGCGGTCTTCGACGATATCACCCGTCGCGGCGCCTGGGGCGAAGCGCTGAAGCGCGTCGAGGAAACCTCGGCCACCACGCGTCCTCAAAAGGCCGAGAAGCGCCGCAAGCTCGCCGTGCTGCACACCGCTCTTGCCCATGGCGCAGCGGACACCGACCCGGCAACAGCACTCGAGCACGCCCTTGCCGCGCTCAAGCTGGTGTCCGATTTCGTCCCCGCAGCGCTGATCGCGGCGCGCGTTTATATCGATCGCGGCGACAACCGCCGGGCGGCGAGCCTCTTGCGCCGGGTCTGGCGGGCCACGCACCACGCCGATATCGGCCTGCTCTATGCCAACACCCAGCCCGGCGCCTCCGCGATCGACCGTCTCAAGCATGTGCGCGAACTGGTCAGCCTCCCCGCCGAGGATGCCGCCTCGGCCATGCTGCTCGCCCGCGCCGCCATCGACGCCTATGAGTGGAGCGTAGCCCGCAATGCGCTTGCCGGCTTTGCCCAGACCGACCCGACCCAGGGCGTCTGCATGCTCATGGCCGAGATCGAGGAAGGCCAGAACGCCGATCAGGGCAAGGCCCGCGAATGGCTCTCCCGTGCCGTCCGCGCCCCGCGCGATCCCGCCTGGGTCGCCGATGGCATGGTGGCCGAAGAATGGGCGCCCGTCTCCCCGGTGTCCGGCAAGCTCGACGGGTTCGAATGGAAAGTGCCCTCCACCGCCCTCGCCCCCCGCGCACCCGAGCCGCAAAAGCCCGAAAGCCAGGCGGGAGACGGAAAGCAGATCGAGGCCGCCCCTGCCCTGCCGGAGAAATAGTTTCAAAGTCCTCTTACCTCACGGCGCGTTCCGCTTTGCCCATGACGCTGGTCGCTATGGGCAACGCAGCGCCTCCGGCGGGGCGGCCGAAACGTCGGCCGGGGTCCTCGGACGCGCGCCTCTGGCGCTTGTCCTCGTCCGTCATTGTGCATCTATTCATCGCGCCATCCTCTCACCCCTCCTTCGCTTTCCCCGGACTTGATCCGGGGACCCATGCTGCATTGCCCTCACGAACGCTTTCCTTGTTACCCCTCATCATGGACCCTCGGGTCAAGCCCGAGGGAGACGAAGGTAGTGGGGGTCGCTTCCGAGCATTCCAAAGCCCCCGCCAGCCTCGCGCCTCGGGTTGAAAAATGTGAGCGGGCATGGGGCGCGCATCACCTCGGTGCCGGTTAGTCCGGCGAAATGGAGGCGCTGCGCGCCCCATGCTTCCGGGAGCTTTGGGCTTAATCCGCCTGTTTGGAGCCCTGGTGGGCCAGCCTGGGATTTCCCATGCCCTTTCAGGCTTATCCGAAGTCCCTCGCGGCGCGCTTCGGATCAGCTGCAAACGGTTTGGGCCTGCCTGAGGCGACCCCCATGCAACCCGGGTCCGGTTCGCGCCATGCTCGTGTGCACAGCCGCTCTGGTGCAAACCGATGGGGTGAAAGATACGGGAGAGGGAAAGGGCGGGGATAAGGTTTGGAGGCCCCCCACCCCGACCCTCCCAAGGGGAAAGGAGAGCGCCGTGGACGTCGCCGGCCGTCACTTCCCAAGAGGTCGAGGGGAAGAGCTTGCCAAACCCCTTGCATGCACGGCGGCCCATCAGTAAAAGACCACCCATTCCGCTCGGGGCGCGCTTCGCCCCTTGCCGGCGCCGCTTTAGCTCAGTTGGTAGAGCACATCATTCGTAATGATGGGGTCGCGTGTTCGAGTCACGCAAGCGGCACCACTTCTATCCCTCGCTCCATGCCTGCAACCAACGCTCTTCCCGTGGCGTTGAGGAAAAACTGCGGCCGCCGTCCGCCGCGAATGGAGAGTTCTCGAAAATGAAGCGTTTTGCGTGCCAGGCCTGTGGCGCCGAAATCCATTTTACCAATACCAGTTGCGTCGCCTGCGGCCATCGCCTCGGATTTCTGCCTCAAAAATCGGAGATGACGGCGCTCGAACCGGGCGGCACGGGCTGGCGGGCGCTGGCGGAACCCTCGCAGACCTACCGTTTCTGCGCGAACGAGCAATACGACGCCTGCAATTGGCTTATAGAAACGCGATCAGGCGAGCAGTACTGCCCCTCCTGCCGGCATAACCACATCATACCCGACCTCTCCGATCCCAAGAATCTGGAGAACTGGCGGCATCTCGAGGCCGCCAAACGCCAGCTTTTCTATTCGCTCCTGCGCTGGCATCTGCCAATGCCGACAGCCTCCGAAGACCAGGAAAAGGGTCTCGAATTCGATTGTCTGGCCGACAGCTATGACGAGGATGGCAATCTCGTGCCGGTGATGACCGGGCATAATCGCGGCACCATTACGATCAACGTTGCCGAAGGCGATGACGTCGAGCGGGAAAGACGCCGCAGCGCCATGGGAGAACCCTACCGCACGCTGATCGGCCATTTCCGCCACGAGATCGGGCACTATTATTGGGACCGGCTCGTCGCCGACCGCCAGCGGGAAGCGGAGTCGCGCGCCATATTCGGCGACCACAGCGAAGATTATGGCGAAGCGCTCAAGGCCCATTATGCCAATGGCGCGCCCCCCGATTGGCAGACAGGCTATGTCAGCGCCTATGCGACCTCGCATCCATGGGAGGATTTCGCCGAAACCTGGGCGCATTATCTGCACATCGTCGACGCGCTGGAGACCGCACACGCCTACGACCTCCACGTCGCCCGCTCCAATCAGCGCAAAGCCGGTTCCGATATCGATTTCGACCCCTACTCAGCCGATAGCGCTGCGCAGCTGGTCAAGGCATGGGTGCCGGTGACAGTGGCGATCAACGCCATCAACCGGTCCATGGGTCAGCCTGATCTTTATCCCTTCGTGCTGTCCAAGCCCGTGCTGGAAAAACTGGAATTCATCCACGGTCTCATTCACGCAGACCGGTCGGAGAAGGCCGGAAAAGCCGCCTAACGCGGCAGGCGGCGCCTTCCGTGAGCCGGAAGCTGTCAGTCAGTCCAGCCGTTCCACCTGCATCACCTGGAAGGTGTGCATCTCGCCGTCGTCTTCCTTGATCGACACATATTCGCCGGGCACGAACCGTTCTTCCCCGAACCGGAAGCCCGTCTCGTCATCGCTGTCGTCGGCCGGGTCGTAATCGAAATACCAGTCGCCCCTGCGGTTGCGCTTCAAAACGCCCACCGCGTCGTCCTCATCGGGCCGGAACCGCCGCACCCGGCATTTGTCGTGCTGCGCGCGGAAGGTGTCGGCATCGATATGGCCGTCATCGGTCAGCGGCGCCAGAATATCGTAGCCATGCGACCTGTCTCCGTCGGGATGGCCCTCTTCGCGCGCCAGTTCGAGATGGATGTGCCGAAAACTATCGGGCAGTTTTTGCATCGTTTCCGTGCCTCTTGCTTTTGAGAAAGTGGAGAGCCGTCACAAGCCGGCCTTAGCCGGGAGAACTGCCACCGGCCCGATAAGTTGCGCGGCCCCGGGCGGCTAGTGGGCAACCAGAACCGGCACCTGGGCCAGTTCCAGAACGTCACGTGTCACGCCGCCGAGGACCCACTCGCGAAAGCGAGAATGCCCATAGCCGCCCATGACGATCAAGTCCGCCTTGAGCCGGCCCGCTTCCTCCAGCAGCACGCCGGCCACATCTGTTTTCGGGCTCAGTGTCGTCAGCCGGGCCGTGATGTCATGGCGCTTGAGATGCGCGACCACCCCTGTCCCCGATGTGTCGGTGCCGCCATTGTCGCTTTGCTGGCCCACCATGACCACGTGGACGTTTTTGGCCTTTTCGATAAAGGGCATGGCCTCGGCCAGAGCGCGGGCGGCCTCCCGCGTGTCGCGCCAGGCGATCATCACCGTGTCAATCGAGCGCGGCCTGGCGGCGGGCGGCACGAAGAGACAGGCCCGCCCGCCATCGAACAGCACCGCCTCCAGCGGCTCGGGTAGGCCAAGCTCGTGCCCGTAGAGCCGCGTCGCCAGAAATAGATCGGCGGTGTGCGCCATCGATGACATTTCCCGCCCGATGGCACCGCCATAGGCATCGATCCGCATCAGGCTCGTCGGCACTTCAAGTGCCTTCAACTTTGTGTCCAGCACATCCTGCTTGATGTCGCCGCTGGCCATGGCTTCGTT
Organism: uncultured Alphaproteobacteria bacterium; assembly: GCA_963782875.1. GTDB lineage: Bacteria > Pseudomonadota > Alphaproteobacteria > Rhizobiales > Devosiaceae > CAWALD01. Next base: position 1,451,591 of record CAWALD010000003.1, read on the forward strand.
CTGCAGGTCCATCGCCACTTCGGCCACCGCATAGCCGCCGCCATTGGCGATCAGCAGATCGGGCAGGATGTTGCAGTAGAGGCCGCCCAGATGCGCGCCGTGCGCCGCTGCCAGATCCTTTGCAAAGGCGAGCCGCGTGTCGTCCTCGCCGGACCCGTCCAGATGTACGAGAATATCCTTGAGCATTTCAGGCCCCACCCTGTGACATTTCCGGAACGGCTGTGGTCTGCAAGGACCGCGCTCCGCTTACGCTTTCGCTCTAGACCCCGGAACGGGGGATCGGATTGACGTGAATCAAACGGCCAACCCCTTGTGCCGAAAGCTTGTTTCGAATGCGGACTTTTCAGCCCGGCAGGCATGCCCTAGGCTGGTAGCAACAGCCGGGCTGTCCCGCCACGGCTTGCTTCCAAACAAGAGACACGCGGAGGATGATGCGATGAGCATGCCAGAAAAGACTGTCGGCCCCATGCCGCAAATGGGGTACGGCACCTGGAACCGCCCCGGCGACGAGGCCTATGACGGCGTCAGATGGGCGCTGGAGGCAGGCTGCCGGCACATCGACACGGCGCAAGGCTACAACAATGAGCAGGACGTTGGCCGCGCCCTCGATGATTCCAACATCGCGCGCAGCGAAATTTTCGTCACCACCAAGGTCGCGCCGGAAAACTTCGGTCCGGGCCAGATTATGCCCAGCGTCAGACAGAGCCTCGAAAAGCTGAGGACTGACAAGGTCGATCTGCTGCTGCTGCACTGGCCGGCCATCAAGAACCAGTATCCGCTGGAGGACTATATCGGCCAATTCGCCGAGGTCTATGACGCCGGCCTGGCCAAATATATCGGCGTCTCCAACTTCACCATTCCGCTGATTGACCGCACCATCGAGCTGCTGGGCGACCGCAAGCTGACGACCAATCAGTGCGAAATCCACGTCTATATGCAGAACCGCCCGATCGTCGACCACTGCCAGGAGATCGGCATTCCGATGACCGCCTACTCGCCGCTTGCCCGCGGGCGCGTGGTCGGCGACCCCCTGCTCAAGGAGATTGGCGAGGCGCACAACGCCACAGGCGAACAAATCGCCCTCGCTTTCCTCATGGCCGAAGGCCATGTGGTCATCCCCTCATCTGGCAAGAAGGAACGGATCGCCTCCAATTTCGAGGCCCGCACCATCGAGCTCAGTCCTGGAGAGATGGAACGCCTGCGCGGGCTCGACCAGGGCATGCGGCTGGTCGACGGGGACTGGTGCCCCGTCTGGGACGTCTAGAAAACCCTCGACGTAAGATCGCCGAGAGGGAGCTCAGGCCGTATCGCGCGATAGCCTCCCGGGGGGCCTGTGCCTTAAGCCGTGGCCGCCTCGAACCTGCGCTTGAGTTCGAAGGTCGAACTCGGTCTGACCGGCGTCGTATAGCTCTCCTCCGAGAACAACGCCGCCCGCTCTTCGGGTGTCGACTGGAAAATTGGATAGCGCCGATAAAGACCGCCCAGCACTTCGTGCACGTCCGTCATGTACAAGAACATCGGGAAGGTCAGCTCGGCAAAATTGCGCGCCTCGCCGACGCGCTCTGCCCGAAAGACGCGCCTGTAGAAGGGCGCATGCTCCTGGCGCACCGCCGACAGGCAGTGATCGGCATTGAAGTAGTCCGTGGCCATGGCGCAGATGCGTAAGGTCAGGAAGGGAAGTGCCGGTAGGGCGAGGCTCGCCTTGTGGTCTGCCGTGAAGCGGCTGGGATCGATATAGCTCTGCCCCGCCGCCAGCACCGGATCGAGAACTTCCGGCCAGACCGACCGGCCCGGCGAATCAGGCGTGCTCGGCGTGACGTGATGCAGGCGAATGGAACTCACCAGCTCATTGTCGAAATAAACACCAAAGCAATAAACGTTAGGCGAGCAGTCGAACGCGTCGCGGGCGACACGTTGCGAATTTATCGGAATGAAGTCTTCGCGCCTATAGGCCTCGTAACGCAGCTGATAGACAGGGTCGAACTGATCTTCCACCCGCACACGTCGATAACTCAGCCGGTTGAGCGAATCGTGCAGCGTCCCCGATATTGCCGGCACGATCTCGGCGCTACCGGTTTTTTGAAGAGAACTCATCGTTACCCCATATCGCCTAACACCACTGGGATGATTGACGAAAGGTAAACAAGAGTAAACCGGTAAATTATCGTATGGCCTGCCGGCCGGGCAACAATTGCCGATGTGCTTAACGCGCCGGGGCGAGCTTCTTGCGGCTTTCTTTGGCGGGAGCCGGGAGCATGTGCCGGATCATTTCCATGAAGTCCCGTGCCGGCATCGGCGCACCGAAGAGGTAGCCCTGAGCGTCGTCTGCAAGCTTGGAGGCGATGATCAGCCCGAGCTGTTCTTCTGTCTCGATCCCCTCGACCGTCAGCGTCATGTTCAGGTCTCGGCTCAAATGGGCGATATTTTTCAAGAGCTTCTGCGCTCGCTCGCTGTCAACGACGTTCTGGACGAAGGAACGGTCGATCTTGAGCTTTGTGAACGACATCGATTGCAGATAGGACAGCGACGAATAGCCCGTTCCGAAATCGTCGAGCGCCACGCCGACGCCGAGCTCCCTGATCTTGATCACGGCTTGCGAGACCTTCTCCGGCTCGTCGATCAGGGCGGTCTCCGTAATCTCCACAATGAGCCGCGAGGGCTCCAGCCCGCTCGCCGTGAGCGCTTGCGCAACCATGCGTTCGACTTCTGTGGAGCGGAAATCGGTGGCCGACAGGTTGACCGAAACCCACATATCCGCCGGCCACGTCCTGCATTCGCGCGTCGCTGTTTCCAGCACGAAGCGGCTCAATTCCGCCATCGCGCCGATTTCCTCCGCCAGCGGCAGGAAGGTCATTGGAGGGATATTGCCCAGTTCCGGGTGCCGCCACCTCACCAGCGCTTCGCTCCCCACGATCTTGCGCGTGTGGATGTCGATGACGGGTTGATAATGCAACAGCAGTTGGGCGTTCTCCAGCGCCTGCGGCAGATCCGCCTTCAGCTTCTGGCGCTGCTTGTAAGCAACATCCATGCCCTCGTGGAACATGGCCCATTGCGAACCGCCGGCGGCCTTCGCCTTGTAGAGCGCGAGATCGGCGCGCTTGAGCAAAAGCAGCAGATCGAGCTCGGCGTCGCTGCAGTTCTGGATGACCACGCCGGCGCTTCCCGAGACCGACACCTGCTCGCCATCCAGGTCGAAATCGATGCGCAAGCCGGCCACCACGGCCTTGGCGTCCTCCTCGAACAGGCGCACATCGCTCTGTCCCACGCGCGCCACCACGAACTCGTCGCCCCCGAAGCGCCCGATCATCAGATCGCCCCCGAGCACCTGGCGGAGCCGGCGCCCGACCTCGCGCAACAGCCGGTCGCCCGCCGGGTGTCCATAGGTGTCGTTGACGTGCTTGAACCCGTCGACGTCGATCAGCATCAGCATGACCTTGCCATTGCCGCCGGCGTGGCGCGCAGATTGCAGGGCAGCCTCCAGGTTCTCGCTGAAAAAGGAGCGGTTGGGCAGGCCCGTAAGCTCGTCGAACCGTGCCAGATAACTGATCCGCTCCTGGATATTCACCCGTTCCGTAATGTCCTCGAACATCAAGACCGTATAGCCGCTGCGAAAGGCCTGCGTGACTTCGAAATACGCGCCGGAATTGGTCAACAGCACCATTTTGTTGTTGGTGCCGCTGGAAAGGCGCAGTTCGACCTGCGCCACGGCTTCCCTGGTCACGCGCCCGCTTTCCACCATTGCCGAGAGGAAGTCGTCGATGTGGCACCCGACCAGATCCTCCTGGCGGCTACCCATGAGCCAGTCGACGCATTGATGGTTCATGACCGTTATGATGCCGTGGCTGTCGATCATGCACAGACCGTGCGGCATCGTCGTCATGGCGGTGTCGAGTTCGCCGGCAAGCTTGTTGGCCTTGACCCGATCATGCACGGTATTGAGCAGCAGGGCCCGCGTCTGCCCGGCCAGATCGCGGAAGCTGACGATCATGATGACCAGCAGAGCCGCGAACATGATCCGATAGGGATCGCCCACGATCAGCAGGCCTGCAGCCATCAAGAAGCACAGGATCGAGCTCTGGGCGAAGACCAGCCGGTCGAGCGCGAAGTTGCGCGCAACCACACCAACCAGCGCCGCAATCGATATGGAAATGCTGGAAACCTCGGCGAAGCCATCATTGACAGCGACAAGACTGACGAAACACCAGGCCCCGTAGGTCGCGGCAACCGCTATCCCGCCGAGCGTCGCCCTGGTCTCCCAGACTTCGGCTGCATCGGCATCGTCGAACGCAATGTTGGCGGCAAGAAAGGCGGTCATGTTGATGAAGCGGAAGATGCCGACGACGGCAAAGGCAAGCGCGATGCCATAGAGCGGCGCCGAACCGGTCTTCATCCCGGTAATCAGGGCAGTCAGCCCGGCCGAGAACGCACCAAACAGCATCGCCTTGCGGTCCTTGTAGACCGAAGCGACAATGGACACGTAATCCGCAGGCGGAAATTTGGTTCTTGCTGATCTGAACATCACGTGACACTGCTTCTCGGGGTAACAGTGCAGGCAAGACGTTAAGGAACATTTTGCCTTGTCTGGCGCTTCTTCCCCCCGCCCTTAAAAGGCCCAACAAGGTTAAGAGGCGGTTATCGGATACCGCCTGCCCGCGTGCAGCACCTGGCGACATCCCGCATCATCCGCCAATTCCTTGGCAGTTCGACGCCGCCGATTACTGACCAATTCCCCTTCGCTCCTGCTTTTGCAGCGTCTCCCGGCGCCTCGACCTCGTGCGCCTGCGCGTCAAAACCCGTCCCAACAACAGGAATTTGTGAAATGGAGAGAATTCTCATGATCGCCATTGGCGGCCTGCTGCCGGCTCTGGCCTTCGGTCTGGCCGCGATATTCCAAAAGGCCGCCGCGCTGCAGGGCGTGCAGATCGGTACCTATCTGGTCTATGTGGGGCTCGTCGCCATGCTCGGAGGCTTCAGCCTCAGGCTGGCCTTCGCGGAGTCCGGGTGGGCGCTAGCGGGTGCGCCGTTCGCCCTCTTCGCCGGCGTTGGCATGGCGATTGGCATGGGCGGTATCAGCTTCGCGGTGGCGCGCCTCTCTGCACCAATCTCACTGCTCGCACCCATCACGGTGCTGTCGACCCTTGTCACCGTGGTCATCGGGCTCATCGTATTTCGAGAATACGGGCAGATATCTGCGTTCAAGGTGATGGCTGGAGCCGTTCTTGTGGTTGCCGGCGCGGCCTTGGTCGCCGGCAGCTAAAAAAGGGCCCGGCGACAGCCGGGCCCGAAGTTGAGTGCAAAGCGATCCGCGAAGGGGGAGGAGGATGCGAAACGCTCGGTTTTTTGTTCTGATTATTTGGGACTTAAGCGATATAGCCGAGTAACATCAGGATGATGACGATCACCAGGATCGCCCCCAAGATGCCGCTGGGGTAATAGCCCCATCCGCGCGAATAGGGCCAGGAAGGAATGGCGCCCAAAAGCAGCAGCACCAAAATGATGATGATGATTGTGGTCATGACGATTGCTCTCCAGGGTGGGTAGTATTACCCGGTGGCCAGTTAACGGCCCTCCCCCACGATTGGTTCCAATCGATGACGGCGGCTTGCCAGTCGCGCTCATGTCATGTTGCCACTGCAGGCTCGAGCCCTTATGTGCACACAAATTCATCATACGCTGATTTGGCGAACATCGGAACTATAGGACGAATGGCAGGACCAGCTTTCCGCAGAAAATCTGTTGGGGTCGATGTCGGCGGCGTGCAGGTCGGCGGCGATGCTCCAATCGTCGTCCAATCCATGACCAATACCGACACCGCCGATATCGATGCAACTGTCGCCCAGGTCGCCGCGCTCGCCCGCGCGGGCTCTGAACTCGTGCGCATCACGGTCGATCGCGACGAATCCGCCGCTGCCGTCCCCCACATACGCGACGCGCTGGCGCGGCGCGGCTGCTTCGTGCCTCTGGTCGGCGATTTCCACTATATCGGCCACAAGCTCCTGACCGATCACCCCGCCTGCGCCGAGGCCTTGGCCAAATACCGCATCAATCCGGGCAATGTTGGGTTCAAGCAGAAGCGCGACACCCAGTTCGCCACGCTGATCGATCTCGCCCAGCGCTATGACAAGCCGGTGCGCATCGGCGTCAACTGGGGCTCGCTCGACCAGGAGTTGCTGACCCGGCTGATGGACGAGAACAATGAGCGCGCCGAGCCCTGGTCGGCCTCTCATGTCATGCGCGAGGCCATCATCCAGTCGGCGCTCTTGAGCGCCGCCCGCGCCGAGGAACTGGGGCTCGGTCGCGACCACATTCTCTTGTCCACCAAGGTTTCGGACGTTCAGAACCTCATCGCCGTCTATCAGGATCTCGCCGCGCGTTGCGATTATGCCCTGCATCTGGGGCTGACCGAGGCCGGCATGGGCTCAAAGGGCATCGTCGCCTCCTCGGCCGCGCTCGGCATTTTGCTGCAGCAGGGGATCGGCGACACCATCCGCATTTCGCTGACCCCCGAACCCGGCGGCGACCGCACCAAGGAGGTCGTCGTCGCCCAGGAATTGCTGCAGACCATGGGCTTCAGGCAATTCGTGCCCGTCGTCGCCGCCTGCCCGGGCTGTGGGCGCACCACCTCGACCACCTTCCAGTCCCTCGCCAAGGACATTCAGGACCATTTGTCGGCCTCCATGCCGCAATGGCGGGAAAAATATCCCGGCGTCGAGAATTTGTCGGTCGCCGTCATGGGCTGCATCGTCAACGGGCCGGGGGAGATGCAAGCACGCCGATATCGGCATTTCCCTGCCCGGCACCGGCGAAAGCCCCGCCGCCCCCGTCTTTGTCGATGGCGAAAAGGTCGCCACGCTGCGCGGCGATGATGTGGCCGACCAGTTCAAGGCAATGGTCGCCGACTATATCGAAAAGCGCTTCGGGGCGGGCGCCCGGCAGGACGCACCGGCAGCGGAATAGAATTTACTGCGCCGCCTGCAGTTTCTGCTGATAGTCGCGCACCAGGTCACGATGGATCGGCGCCTGCATGAGGTGCCGCATCCGCTCGGGCGCGGGGTTCTTGTAATCCTCCATCAGATCGATGATCGGGATCTTTGTGCCCTCAAAGGGAATATGCCGCACCGAATCCCCCGCCTGAATGCTTCCCGGTTTGAGCACCCGCGCATAGACCCCCGGCCGCATCGCCTTGTGAAAAACCTTCACCCAGCCCGGATGGCCCATGCGCCGCGCGAACGTATTGCAGGGGATGCGTGGTGAGGTGACTTCCAAGAGCACGTCGCCGATCTCGAACCGGTCGCCAATGCAGGTTTTCGCGCTCTCCAGCCCCTCGACCGTCAAATTCTCTCCGAACAGCCCCGGTTTCACCTCGCGGCCAAACTCTTGCGCGAAGAAATCGTAGTCGGGCTGGCCATAAAGATAGACGGCCTGGTCGTGCCCGCCATGATGGCGCTTGTCGCAGATGGCATCGCCCAAAAGCCCCATTTCGTCGATCGCGACCGGGCCCGTCACCGCATGTTTGAAGATGCCGGTCTTGCCCGACGCCCCCTCGAGCTTTTGCGGCTGGCCGATATTGACGCTCAGAAGCTTCATTTTTCGTCCTCATCTGGCAGGCTGCAGCACGCAATCCACTGCCCGCCAGTAAGCGCCTCCAGCCGTTCGAGCGTCAACGGCACCGAGGCGTTGCCCGCGCCGGCGGCCGGAATGACGATGTCAAAGCGTCTGAGCGACAAATCGAGATAGATCGGCACGTCGTTGACGAGGCCGAACGGGCAGACACCGCCAATGGCGTGGCCGGTCAGGTTCTCGACATCTTCGCCGCCCAGCATGCGCGGACGGTTTCCAAATTCGGCTTTGGTCTTCTTGTTATCGAGCCGCGCATCGCCGCTTGCAACGACCAAAACGACCTGTTCCCCCACGCGCAGGCAGAGCGTCTTGGCGATCTGCCCCGGCGCGCATTGATGCACCTCGGCGGCCTGTTGCACGGTGGCGGTCGGCGCATCGGTCACCATCACTTCGAGATCGGGAGCCCGTTGCGCCAGATCGTCCTGAACCGCTTGCAGCGTCATCGGCAGCTCCTCAGTTACTCCGGCTGGCGAAATAGCGCGCGGTTGCCCGCAACCCGTCCGCCTTCGGCCCGAAGGTCCTCAGCGCCGAAACGGCGTCGTTCACCGTCTCCGCCAGCTGCGCCTGCGCCGCTTCCACGCCGATCCGCGCCACCAGCGTCGGCTTTTGCCGGGCCGCATCCTTGCCGGTCGCCTTGCCCATCTGTTCCGCGCTCGCGGTTACGTCCAGAATGTCGTCGGCCAGCTGGAAGGCCCGCCCCGCCGCCTCGGCATAGGCGGTGAGTGCAGAGAGCGCCCGCGCATCCGCACCGCCGAGCACCGCCCCCATGCGCACCGCTGCCCGGATCAGCGCACCAGTTTTCATTGCCTGCATCTCGGCGATATCTGTTTCGGAGAACCCGCCCTTTTCGCCTTCGAGATCGCGCATCTGCCCGCCGGCCATGCCGCCGGCGCCGGCGCCAGTGGCCAATTCCAACACCAGCCGCGCCCGGACTTCCGGGCTTCTGTGACAATTCTCGTCCGCCAGAATGCCGAAGGCCTGGGTCAGAAGCGTATCCCCGGCCAGAATGGCGGTCGCTTCGTCAAAAACTTTGTGCACCGTGGGCTGCCCGCGCCGCAAATCGTCATCGTCCATCGCGGGGAGATCGTCATGGATCAGCGAATAGCAATGCACCATCTCGACGGCGAGCCCCGGCACCAGCGCCGCCTCGGGACCGACGCCGAAAATCATCGCCGTTTGCGACAGCAACAAGGGCCGCAGCCGCTTGCCGCCGCCCAGCGCGCCATGTCGCATCGCCGCCACCAGGCGCGCCGGCGCCGGCCCCGGGCCTGACAGCGCCTCTCGCTGCAGGCGCTCATCGAGCGCGGCATCGAAAAAATCGGCGAAATTTTCGGTGACGGGACGTCTGCGGGTCATGCGCCTTCAATAGAGTCTCAGCCGCGAGGCGACAAGCCGCTGATGAGACGCTAAAAGCGGCGCAAATCGGGTCGAACGGCAGGCGGCGGGCGGAAAATGGCAAGAAACGGCAAGCGCATGAGACGCGCCCTGCGGGCGGGCCTGCTCGCGGCTGGCGTGCTCATTGCCATCCCTGCCGTGCTCACACCGCTCTATGCAATTGTGCCGCCGGTCTCGACGCCGATGCTGTGGCGCCATCTCACCGGCCAGAGGGTGGAGCGGGATTGGCGCGATCTCGACCAGATCTCCGATCGGCTGAAGGCATCCGTGATCATGAGCGAGGACGGCCAGTTCTGCCGCCACCAGGGTGTCGATCTTGGCGCGCTGCGGGACGAGGTGCGGGCTTTGCAGGCCGGCGATACGCCACGCGGCGCCTCCACCATCACCATGCAGGTCGCCCGCAACCTCTTCCTGTGGACAGACCGCTCCTATATCCGCAAGGCGCTCGAAATCCCGCTGGCCGTCTATGTGGACCTGGTTCTGTCCAAGCGCCGCATCCTCGAAATCTATTTCAACATCGCCGAATGGGGACCGAACGGAGAGTTCGGCGCGCAAGCAGGGGCTCAAGCCGCCTTCAGCACATCGGCCCAGTCACTGAGCTGGCAAAGAGCTGCCCTTTTGACAGCCGCCCTGCCCAATCCGCACCTGCGCCTGCCCGGCAGTCCGAGCCGAGGTATGAACCGCGTGGCCGACATCATCGAGCGCCGCGCCCGCAAGGCAGGAACGACCTATCTGGGGTGCGTTATGGACTTGCACACCACCACTGTTCCCTAAGCCTGCTCGATTTGCCCTTACCCCCTAGCCAAAGCCGCTCTTATCCCCTATAAGGCCCGCCGATCCGAACAGGAGCGTTTGCTGGACGCATTGGCACATGAGTGTCCCGGCTGGCAGCGCAACGGTTACCAAAAGACACAATCGTTGTCGGGCCGGCAAGGCGCAAAAGCCGGTTGGGACAGCGCTTATTCCGAGATGGAGTTCACATCATGGCTGTGCCAAAGCGTAAAACCTCTCCCGCCAAGCGCGGCATGCGCCGCTCGGCCGACGGCCTCGTCGCCAAGGCCTATGTGGAGGACAAGGATTCCGGCGAGCTGCGCCGTCCGCACCATATCGACCTGAAGACCGGCATGTATCGCGGCCGCCAGGTTCTGCAGCCCAAGCAGTAGCTTTCGGAGCGTGCTCAGCGAAAGTGAGGACCGGTTTCGCGGTTCGAACGCGCGGCTATAAAAAGCAAGCTCTGCCTGAAAATTCAAAAGCCGGTCTCAGGACCGGCTTTTTTGCATCTCGAAACTTGAACGTTGTGATCTAGGCGTTCACGGCGTGGCGATAACCCGCCGGCATGCGCCGGACACTGATCGCCGACCCGGCCCGATAGGCCGAAACCGCGACTGCTGCGGGGGCGCGATTGCGGGCGCGCTGGCTGTCCACGCGCTGCCGCGCTGCCAGCAGCTGCGACACGAAAGAAGCGGGCACCTGATAACGCGCCAGGCTCGGGCGCTCCCGCGCCGGCCCCACGAGCACCGGCAGATTGCGTGTCATCTCGGCTCTGTTTTCAGCGGCACTGTCCGACATTGGCGTCATCCCTGTGTCATTGCGGGCCATCTGTTCTGTTTTGGGACACAAGTCCCGGCCCTTGCCGCTAAACTCGCAGATTCCGTGCCAGTTGCGCTAACCTTTCATTTACTTTTGGTTATTTTCCCCAAGCCGCCGCATCACATGCCGGCGTTTCCCGGCCATGCCATGGTGCTCGAAGCCCGCCGCCTCGAACGCCTCCACAAATCCCATGAAGCGGTAGGAGGGCGCATCCGAGGGCACCGGGTATGCCTCCACCACATCGGCGCCCTGATCGAACGCATGCGCCACCGCCGCTGCGATCAGTTCATGCGCAAGCCCCTGGCCCCGCCATTTGCGCTGGACATACATGCAGGCGAGCGACCACACGCGCTCGCCGGACCGCGGCTCCGGTCCACCCAGGCGCAGATAGGTTTCTTTCGGTGCGATCGACACCCAGGCGCGCGGCACGTTCTCGGCGTCGCTGCCGATGAGCCCGACCGGCGTCCCGGCCTTGATGCGGTTCACCATGAAGGGCTTGCGCTCTTTTCCGGGCGTGTTGCGGCCTTCCTGGCTCGTGATGCGAAAGACCATGCACCAGCAATATTTCGGCCCGCCCGGTCCCTCGAACAGGGCCTCGAAATCCGCCAGATTGGCGGTGGTGACCGGCTTGAACGTCAGGCGTCCGCCGGCCATTTTGGCCTCAGAAATTATCCTTTGCTTTGCGGATCGCCGCAAAGACCTCCGCGGGGTCAGCATCCGCCAGCCCCATGCGCCGCGCCAGATCCGGGTTGTCGGCGCGCAGGAAGGGGTTCGCCTGCTTTTCCATGCCCAGCGCCGACGGTGTTGTCGGTTCCCCCTTTGCCCTGAGCTGTTCGACCTCCTCCGCCCGCCGCTTCAGCGCGCCATTATTCGGGTCGATGCTGAGCGCGAACGCGGCGTTGGCCTTGGAATATTCGTGGCCGAAATAGACCTTCACGCCGTCCGGCAGATCCCTCAGGGTCACCAGGCCCGCCCACATCGGCCCCGGGGTGCCCTCGAACATGCGCCCGCATCCGAGCGAAAACAGGGAATCGCCGGTGAAAAGGTTCTCGCCCTCTGCGTCGAAATAGGCGATGTGCCCCAACGTGTGCCCCGGCACATCGAAGATCTGCAGCCGGGTCGCGCCCAGCAGCACCTCATCGCCCCCCGAGACGAGCACATCGAGCCCGGAGATCTTGCCTGCCTCGCCGCGCGGCCCGGTGACCCTTGCGCCGAAATCGGCCTTGAGCGGCTGAATGGCCGCAGTGTGGTCGGCGTGATGATGGGTGATGAAGATGTCGGTCAGCGACCAGCCCGTCCGCTCCAGCGCCTCCCGGATCGGCTCTTCCTCCGGCGCGTCCACCGCCGCCGTCTTGCCGGTCCCCGCATCGTGCAGGAGATAGCCGAAATTGTCCGAGCGGCAGGTGAAGATGTCGATCTCGAGCGCCATGTCAGCAGTCTCCCTTTGCGGCCAATGGCGGGAAAGGTAAGATTGGCGACACACCCTGACAAGCGCTTGGCGCCATGCTTCGCGGCCAAAGGTCCTTTTTGATGACACCTGATGTCACAAGGCTGATCAACTTCTACAAATCGCCGCTTGGCCGCATCGCGCGCCAATTGGTGCGCGAGGAGGTGCGCAAACTGGCCGGCGACGTCTCGGGGCAGCGTGTTCTGGGCCTCGGCTTTGCCTCGCCCTATCTGCGCCACACCCTCAACCGCGCGGAACGGGTGATCGTCGTCATGCCTGCCCGTCAGGGCGCTTCCGCCTGGCCGCGCGAATCGGCCTCGCATACCGTTCTGGCTGACCCCCTTGAACTGCCGCTCACCGATTCGGCAGTCGATCTGACGATCGCAGTGCATGCCTTCGAACATGTCGACGCCGCCGAACAGATGCGCGAACTCTGGCGCGTGACGGCCCCCAATGGCCGTCTGATCGTCGTGGTGCCGCGTCGGCGCGGGCTCTGGGCGCAATGGGACAACACGCCCTTCGGCGCCGGCAACCCCTTCTCCCGCTCCCAGCTCGATCATTTGCTGCGCAGCCATTCCTTCACGCCCGAGGAGTGGCGTGACGCGCTTTATCTGCCGCCCAGTTCCGCGGCTCCCGTACTGAAATCTGCGCGACTATTCGAGCGCGGCGGAAGACTTTTGGGGTCCACCCTGTCCGGCGTTTTGTGCGTGCGGGCCAAAAAGCAGCTCTTCCCCGCCATCGCCCGCCGCGAGCGCGCCGCCCGCTTCGTCAAGGTGCCCGCGCTGGCCCCGCAGACGGCAATGCAGCTGCCCCAGCAACCGGACATTTAGCGCGCCCGCCGCCGAGGCTTGCTTTGTCAGGTGGTTTGCGTATGGTTCCGGCGTTTTAGCGTCCATGGTCACAGGTATTGAGTTCCATGTCCGACCGCCCGCAGCCGCAACCCGGCATTCTCGACATCGCTCCTTACGTGCCCGGCAAGTCCGGCGCCGGCGGGCCGGTGATGCCCATCAAGCTCTCATCCAATGAATCGCCGCTTGGCGCCAGCCCCAGGGCGGTGGAGGCCTATACCTCCGCCTCCCGCAGCCTCGCCGCCTATCCCGACGGCGCGTCCACCAGCCTGCGCGAGGCGCTGGCCGAGGTGCACGGGCTCGAAGCTGACCGTATCATCGTCGGAGCGGGCTCCGACGAACTGCTCAACCTCATCGCCCATGCCTATCTCGGGCCCGGCGACGAGGCCGTGATCAGCCAGTATGGCTTTCTGGTCTATCCGATTGCGACGAAAGCTGCCGGCGCCACGCCGGTCTTTGCCGATGATGAAGATTATACGGTGAGCGTCGACAACATGCTCGCTGCCGTCACCGAGGACACAAAGGTCGTGTGGCTGGCCAATCCCAACAATCCGACCGGCACCTGGCTGCCGGCCGAAGAAGTGCGCCGGCTGCATCAGGGTCTGAGACCCGACATTCTCTTCGTCGTCGACAATGCCTATGCCGAATACGTCACCGCCGACGACTATGAAGACGGAACGGCGCTGGTGCGCGAGGCGGACAACGTCCTCATGGTCCGCACCTTTTCCAAGATGGGTCTGGCGGCGCTGAGATTGGGCTGGATGTACGGCCCCGAGCATGTGATCGATGCCGTCAATCGCATCCGCGGCCCCTTCAATGTCGGCATTCCTGCGCAGAAGGCTGGGGAGGCCGCCGCCCGCGATACCCATTTTCTGACCGAGCTGGTGGCCCATAACGCCAAATGGCGTGACTGGCTGACCGAGCAGCTCACCGGAAACCGCTATCGGGTTCTGCCAAGCCAGGGCAATTTCATTCTGGTGCTGTTCCCCGATCAGGGGCTGACGGCGGAAAAGGCCAATGCCGCCCTTGCTGCCAAGGGCCTGATCGTGCGCGAGATGGGCGGCTATGGGATATCCAACGGCCTGCGCATTTCCATCGGCACGGAATCGGCCATGCGCGCCGTTGCCGAGGTCCTGAAGGACCTCGCCGCGGGCTAGCGGGCAAGCGACGGGTCAGGCGGCGAAGAGCGACCCGATGGTGAAGACCGGCAGGATACCGACGAAGAACACGCCGGCCTTGATCGTGAGTTGTTGAGAGTAATTGCCGTCCTGGTCCGGCTTGCCGGCTATGACGGTGGCAAGGTCCATTGGCAGCAATCCGCCGATCTGTTCGACCACGCCCTTGCTGGTGAGCGACAGCTGGCCTTCCGGCCGTCCTTCGGCATCGAGCAGCAGCCCGCCCTCGGCGTTCAGGCTGGCATCGGCATCGCTGGCCGACAAGGTATTGAGCGTCACCCCGCCCCCCGCCTGCTGCCAGAGACGGATAATGTCCGGATTGCCCCACAACGTTATATCGTCCGGCAGGCCCGTCACGTCCGCATCGAGTTTGGCTTCGGCGTTCTGCACACCGCTTTGCGGCACGCTGACGCCCTTGGCGTCGAAATAGGTCTCCGCCGTCATCAGCCCGCGCGCAGGCTCCGCCTTTTCGGGCAGATCCCGCACATGCAACTGCGCCGACTGGGCACTGGCAACCAGGGTCTTGTCGACCAGGGTATCGAAGAGCTGCAGATCCTTGGCGACCAGCGAGAACCGCTCGAGCTTGGCATTGTCGAGCCTCAGGCTCGCCTCGGCTTCCGACCAGGCGAGTTCCTGCCTGCTGCCGGTGAAGGCATCGGTTGCGACCGCCGGTCCGTGAAAGAACGCCATGATATGGCTCGGCTGGGTCATCGGCGCCGTCGCACGCACTTCGTCGACATCGACGCCGAGATCGCCATCAGCCAGGTGGAACCCGTGGCAGGTGATGTCGAAATGGAAGGGATAGCCGCCAATACCGAGCTCGGCGCAGGTAATGGAGGGGCTCATTTGCGCCTGCAGCTCGATTTGCTGGCGCAAAACGCCTGCAAAATAATACCAGGCGCCGCTCCATCCTGCGATGACCAGCACGACGACGACGATAAGGGCGATGATTCGTTTCATTGCCCCGCTTAGAGCATCGCAATGCGGGCAAGAAAAGGGCCAAGCGATATCGTTTGAACCTGCGGCTCAACGATCCTAAGTTTTCCGCCATCATGCAGGACCTGACCACATACGATCCCGCCCAGTCGCACTGGGTCTTCGGCTATGGCTCGCTGATCTGGCGCCCTGGCTTCTCATACCTTTCCGCCCATAAGGCGCGATTGCGGGGGGCTCACCGGAGCCTCTGCATCTATTCGCATCACTATCGCGGCACGCCCGAACAGCCCGGTCTGGTGTTCGGGCTGCTGCGCGGCGGATCCTGCAACGGCATGGCCTTTGAGGTGGCACCTGAGGACTGGAAGGAGGTTCTGGCCTATCTGCGCGAGCGGGAGCTCGTTAGCGGCGTCTATCGCGAGGCGCATCGCAAGGTGGCGCTGATGGATGGGCGGGCAGTGACGTGCCTCGCCTATCTGGTCGATGAGAAGCACGCCCAATATGCCGGACGTCTGACCCTCGAAGAACAGGTGCGGGTCGTGCTTGCCGGCCATGGCTCGGCGGGGCCCAATGCCGACTATGTGCTCAACACGGCACAGCATCTGACCGAACTCGGCATCAGGGACCGCCATCTGCATCTGATGGCAGAGCGCCTTGCGCCTTCGACCCAGTAGAGCGCCCGGTCGGCCCGAAGCTTAGCCGGCCTGCGCCAGCGACATGGAGGGCACCGGATGCCCGTTCTCCAGATCCCAGGCCGCCCGATTGCGTTCGGCATCGTCCTGAGGCGTCTCGACCAGCCGCAGCACCGAACTGCATGAGGCAAGCGCCCTGCGAAAACGGGCCCGGGAAAGGCTGTCGCCAATGACGTCGCCGCCCGTGCCGACCCATTCCGCACCATCTTCGCCGGTCAAGACGTAAATGTCGTTCCCGGTCAGGCTAAAGCTGGCGACATCTTCGGTGTGAAGCACATAGGAACGGCCTGAGCCGCCATGCCAGCTAACGACCGGGGCAGGAGAGGATTGCCAAGATTTCATCGCGTAATACACGGTTCTTGCCTCATCGACGAGTTGGAACAAAACTAGAACAAATCCGAGACGTCGTCAAGCGGTTTCATTAGGGCTGCATCTACATCTTGAAGCTGTTCGCTCCGGCCGTCAACATCTAGTGGCGGCGACCCCAAACTGCTTACACCTCGTTAAGCATGTTCTGCGAAAAAGACGCCTTGCGAACATGATGGTTCCGGCAAGCGGGAAAATTTTTGGTTAACAAAAGGTTAACGCCAAGCCTTCAAGCTTTGCTTGGCTGCTTCAGCAGATCGAGCCGCTGCCTCTGATCCGAGCTTAGAGGTCTCGTGATGCCGTCCTGCTCTGCCCGCAGCACAAGCCGGGCCGCTTCGGCCTCTATGGCGGCGATCATCCGCTTCTGCGCTTCCACCGCACCGAGCCCGGGCGGTATGGGCTCCAGGATGCGCGCCCGCGCCACGCCGGGCCACAGCACCAGGCTGTTCCGCCCCCAGAACAGGCCCGAATTGACCGCCACGGGCACCAGGGGGACGTCGAGTGCCTCGTAAAGGCGCGCGGTGCCGAACTTGTAGTTCGGATCGCTCAGCGGTGCCGTCCGCGTCCCTTCGGGAAAGATGATGATGCGGCAGCCGCGCGCCACCGCCCCGCGCGCATCCTCGGTCATGGCGGCTATGGCGCCGCCACCCTTCTTGCGGTCGATGGGGATGGTTTCGAGCGTTCGGGCCGCCCATCCGAAGAAGGGGATGTCCATCAACTCCTTCTTGGCGATGAAGGCAGGCTTGCCCGTAAAGGGCAGGATGGCGAAGATATCCCAGTCGGATTGATGCTTGGAGGCGATGATGCAGCCGCCTGCCGGAATGTTCTCGCCGCCCTCGACCTCGGTGCGGATGCCGACCACCCACCGCAGCAAGAACAGGTTCGAGCGCGCCCAGTATTGCCCGATGGCCAGCCCGAACGGCGACCAGCGCCTCAGGAACAGCGACACCGTCCCCAGGAACAGGGCCAGAACCACCGTCTGTCCCAAGAAGAGGGCATAGAACACCGCCGATCGGATCGCCTGCACAACCATTGCCCTCTCCTTGGGTGAAACAATGCCTTTGCGACTAGGCCAGTTGCGACAGGAAGCGGCGCACCGTCAGCCGTGAGGTCATCGCGGTCACCCCGGCGATCACCGGGATCAGGACCATGATGCCGATCAGCCCTTCCGCGCCAAGGGAAAACCGTCCGAAAAGGATGGAGATTTGCGCAGCCGATTCCGCCGGGATGACCGTTGACATGGCCATGCCCACCACTAGGAAGAATAGCAGCGCCGCGCCACCCCCGATCAACCCGCCTTTCAGGCCGATCGCCATGAACCGGCCCTGGAACTCGCCGGCAACGAACGCGTTCGACGCCCCGATGAAATGCAGGACGTCGACGATGTCTCGGTTCGAGGACATCGCCCCCCTTGTGGCGAAAATCACCGCCAGCACCGTTGCGGCGATGATCAGCCCCAGGATCAAAAGACCTGAAATCACGATCGTGCCGGCCATGACGTTGAGCTGGTCGCGCCAGGCCGCATGGGTATCGAGCGACGCTCCGTTCACCGTCGCCAGATCTCGGGACAACGCTGCAAGATCGGCTTCCGCGGGGTCGGACAACTCCACCACGATCATGCGTGGAATGGCGAGCGTACTGAGGTCGAGCCCCGTGCCGAGCCAGGGCTCCAGCAGTTTTTCGCTGTCCTCCAGGCTGAGCGCATAGGCAGTGGAGACGCCCGGTGTCGCCTCGGCGAGGGCAATCGCGGTGCGGATGTTGCTGTCCATCACCTCGCCCTCGATGGGCCGGATCTGGATGGTGACCTCGCTGCCCACATCCGCCGACCAGCCCACGGCCGATTTCTGCACCAGGATCACCGCGCCGAAGGTGACCGAACAAAGAAACGTCATGATGGCGATGAGCAGCATCAACGTGCGGCCGGCGACCGAGGTGCCCGGCACGATGGCGGCCGGACGTCTTCGGGCCTGCGGCTTCAGCGGATCGTCGGCGACTGCGGGCTCACTCATGGATGGCCACCTCCCCATCATTGAGCAGCATGCGGGGATAGGAGAACTTGTCGAGCATCTGCAATTCGTGCGTCGCGATGATGATGGTGGTGCCCATGCGATTGAGTTCGGCGAACAGATGCAACAATCGCTCCGAAAGCTCGGGATCGACATTGCCTGTCGGCTCGTCGGCCAGAAGCACGTCGGGCCGCGAGATGACCGCCCGGGCAATGGCCGCCCTTTGCTTTTCCCCGCCCGACAACAGCGCCGGATGGGCGTCCATGCGGTCTCCGAGCCCGACCCATTCGAGCAATTCCTCGACATTGGGCCGGTAGTCAGTCTCCTGCTGGCCCAGAACCCTCAGCGGCAGCGCCACATTCTCGAATGTCGTCAGATGATCGAGCAGGCGGAATTCCTGGAAGACGATGCCGATATGGCGCCGAAGCTTCAAAAGCTGCTCGCGATTGAGCCGGTTCACGTCCTCGCCGAACATCTGCAGCTTGCCGCGCGTCGGCTTGAGCGACAACAGCATCAGCCGCAAAAGCGAGGTCTTCCCCGAACCCGAGGGGCCGGTCAGGAAGTGGAACGAGCCGGGCGCGATCCGAAAACTCACATCCTTGAGGATTTCGGGGCCGTGCCCATAGCGCAGACCCACTTTTTCGAAGGCGATCAATCCACCTGTCTCCGAATCAGTCATTGCCGGCCACCTTAACAGCCCTTAGGCCCGCATGCCGCCGCGGACGCCACGCGTTTGAGGAGTTTTAACCCTAATACGGCTAGTTTGCGGCCAGACAGACCGCTCGCCCGCGTATCTAAGACCGATGCAAAGCGCGTGACGGGACGCAATTCCAACCGGGCGGCGGCGCCCCAACCCCTCGCTCTGGGCGCATTGGCACGATGATCATCACCTGCCCCAATTGCCGGACGAAATACGAGATCGCCGAGCAGGCGCTCGGTGACGGCCGCAAGGTTTTGTGCGCCCATTGCCAGCGCTCATGGCGCGCCCGCCCCGAGCCGCAGCGCCCGCGCGCACGCACCGCCGCAGCCGAAGCACCTCAGCCCGTTGCGGACGCGATCGCCGAAACCGACGAACTCTTTGGTCCTGAAGCGGAAGAAGAGCTCGACATTGCCTTCTCCCGCGAACAGGAAGCCGCCTCCGCCGAAGCGGATTCCACTTTTTCCCAGCCCGAGGATTTCGCGGACGAAGACGACGAAGAGGCCGACATCTTTCCCAACGAGGTCGAGGCGTCCGCTGCCGGCATCGACGACGATCTGCAAAAGCGTCGCCAGCGCGAGATGGTCCAGCGTCAGAAGCGCCTCGCCGACCGCCTGCCCATGGCGCGCATCCGCCGCGCCGGACGCTTCGTCACCTTGTTTCTGCTGCTCAGCTTTTTCGGCGGCGGCTTCTTCCTGCGCACCGATATCGTGCGGGCGTGGCCAGATCTCGGCGGCCTCTATGAGGCGATCGGGCTGGGCGTAAATGTCGTCGGCCTTGATTTCGACAACATGAAGACTTTGCGTACGCTTCGGGACGGACGCGACGTGCTGGTGATCAGTGCAACGATTCGCAATGTCGCCGGAACGCCTGTTGCGGTGCCGCCGATACTGGTGAGCATTCTCGACGAGCAGGGCGCGTCCCTTTACGAGTGGACGGCGCAGCCCCAGGTCCGGGTGATGGGACCGGGCGAGACCGTCGCGTTCGAGACCCAGTTGAATTCTGCCCCGCAGAATTCGGCCAGCGTTAATCTGGTTTTTGCCAATGTAAGCAAGGATCAGGAGGAAGGCGGCATCCAAGCCGCACCGTCACAGGACGTCGGAGGCAAATGATGGCGCGCATACTGGTAGCGGAAGATGATGACAATGTACGTGCATTCGTCGCCCGCGCCCTGTCGATGAAGGGCCATGATGTCACCGAAGCGCAGGACGGCGGTCTTGCCGCGGAGATCGTCGGCGAAGAGCAGGGTGCCTTCGATCTGCTGCTGTCCGACATCAAGATGCCGGTGATGGATGGCATTGCCCTCTCGCTGGCCGTGGCCGCGGATTACCCAGACCTGACCATCATGCTGATGACCGGCTTCGCCGATCAGCGCGAGCGCGCGCACGGACTCGATTCGCTGATCTATGACGTGGTGCCCAAGCCCTTCACCCTCGACATCCTGCTGCAAAAGGTCGAGGACGCGCTGGTCGGACGTCCCGTCGAGATCGTGCCTCTGGCCGTCTCCGGCCTCCACTGAACCGGATCCGGAAATCCCTTAGGCCGCGGCGGCAGGATGCAGCACGCGGTCCGAGATAAGGCTGCGCAATATCCGGTAGGGGGCCAGCAGGACGAGCGCGACCAGCAGCTTGACCATGAAATCCCCCAGCGCCAGCGACACCCAGAGCGGCACCGGGGGCCCCAAATCCCAAAAAGGAACGGCAAAGCCGAGCGACCCGTCTTCTGAGCCGAAAAACTGATCGACAAAGCTGAAGCTGACTGAGAACGCCACGCCCCAGAACAGGATCGTGTCGATCACCGATCCGATCAGCGAGGAGATCAGCGGCGCTCGCCACCATTTCGGATTGGCGCGCAGACCGTTGAAGATCGCCACGTCGAGGAATTGCGCGAAAAGGAATGCCGTGCCCGAAGCGAGCGCGATGCGCGGGCTGGCCAGAAAGACCGAGCACACCACCGCGATGGCAAAACCGATCAGCACCACCCGCCGGGCGACAGCCGGTCCAAAATGCCGGTTGGTCAGATCGGTTACGAGGAACGCCACCGGATAGGTGAAGGCGCCCCAGGTCAGAATGCCGGCGAGGTCGATGCCGCCGACATGGCCCTGGACGGGAAACTGGACGAGGAAATTGGAGGCTGCCACCACGGCAACCATCGCCGCAATTGCGACGAAAAGACGAGCGCGCACGTTCTGCACCTCTTGGTTCTCCGCGAAACCGGCATCTGACCGGCGCGGGATTCATAAACGACCAGGGCGCTGCATCGGCGATGCAACGCCCTTCAAACTTTAGCCTGGACTGGCAGAAAAAGCGAAGCCGCTCTTTACGAGGCCAGCGCCTGCCGCACTTCCTTCTTCAGCCCGCGTGCGCGATCGGACAATTCGTCCTCGTTGGCCTTCAGAAGGAAAGCGTCGAGACCGCCCCGGGCTTCGACCGTGCGCAGCGTGCTGGCGGCGATCTTCAGCTTCACCGGACGGCTGAGCGCGTCCGACAAAAGCGTCACATTGCAGAGGTTCGGCAGAAACCGGCGGCGGGTGCGGTTGAGCGCATGGCTCACATTGTTGCCGCTCATCACGCCTTTGCCGGTAAGTTCACAACGCCGTGCCATGAGTTTATCCTGTCACAAAAAGCGGCCAGAACAGCAGGTCGTGTCCCGCCGGGCCGCGCATCTTGAATTGAAATTTGCGCCTAGATAGTCAAATGGCCCGCATCCGTCAAGCAAAGCCTTGTCCGGACGGTCCTTCACCAATTGTTAGGCATGATCGCCAACACTGCGCCCTCCAAGGGGCTCGCCACTGCCACCAGGGAGTTCGCGCAACAAGTGCTCTTCACCGCCATTCTCCGCCACCGGCGCCGGCCTCTGTTCGCCGCGCTTCCGCTCGCCTTTATGGCGTGCAGCATCCAGGCCGCCCAGATCGACACCCGCGCCGACTATGTCGTCAACCTTGCCGGCATCAATGTCGCCAGCGTCGATGTCCGCTTCGTTGATGACGGCAGTCATTTCAACATCGATCTCGGCGCCAATGTCTCCGGTGTCGGCACGCTGGTTGCCCGCGGCACGGCCACGGCCGATGTCGCCGGCACGTCGTCCAGGGGACTGACCGCCGACGGCTTCAAGCTCGAAACCCGCGCCAATGGCGAGGACTTCTCGGTGGACGTCGATTATTCGGGTGGCGACGCAACCGCCTTCAAGATCGATCCGCCCGTGCTCGAGACCGCCGGGCGCGTCGCGCTCGAGCGCAAGGATCTCAAGGGGGTCACCGACCCGATGGCGTCGTTCATACTCAAAGGCGACGCCCTCAGTCCCGACCTCTGCAACCGCACGCTGAAGATCTTTACCGGCATGGAGCGCTACGACGTCGACATGAGCTATGCCGCCTCCGATGTCGCGACCTCGACACGCACCGGCTATCAGGGGCCGGTCGTACTGTGTCGGCTGCGCTACAAGCCGGTCTCCGGCCATTTCACCGATTCCGAGATCACCAACTATCTCGCCCAGTCCGACAAAATCCTGATCTGGTATGCCCCGCTTGGGGAGTCCGGCTATTTCATTCCCTATCGCGTGCTGATGGGCACCTCGATCGGCGACCTGTCGATGGTGCTGACAAAATTGCAAAGCTGAGCGTGCTGACACCCTGCTGACAGAAAGCTGTCAGCAGGGCTATGACATCTTGTGAGCGTCTTGATCGAACAAGGAGCTTCAAGATGTCTTTTGCGTCACCCATCGTCTGGTTCGAAATTCCGGTCAAAGATCTCGCCGCTGCCGAGAAATTCTATGCGGCCGTGACGGGCGCCGGCCTCAAGCGCGACGACACCGGGCCTAATCCCATGTCGGTATTCGACTATGCCCAGCCCGGGATCGGCGGCCACCTTTACCAAGGCAAGCCAGCGCCTCGGGGAACCGGCCCCACCATCCATCTGGCGTTCGAAGACAGTGTCGAGGATGCCCTGGAGCGCCTCAAATCTGCCGGCGGCACCTCATTGGGACCCGTGATCGAAATCCCTGCCGGCCGTTTCGCCTATGGGACGGACCCGGACGGCAATTCCATCGGCCTGTTTACGGTCAAGTGACATGCGCCGCGCCGACCGCCTCTTCCAGATCGTTCAGTTCTTGAGGGGCGGCCGGCTGCTCACGGCCCACCAGCTGGCCGAAAAGCTGGAAGTTTCCGCCCGCACCATCTACCGCGACATCGCCGATCTGCAGGCCAATGGCGTGCCCGTCGATGGCGAGGCGGGCATCGGCTATCTGTTGCGCAAGGGTTACGATCTGCCCCCGCTCATGTTCACCCGCGCCGAGGTCAGCGCGCTGGTGATCGGGTTGCGGCTCGCCAAGGCCTGGGGTGGCCTCGAAACCGCCAGCGCCGCCGAGGAGGCGCAGGTCAAGCTCGAGGCGGTTCTGCCGGAAAAAGATCGGCCAGCCATCAATCGCGTACCCATCCACGCTTTCGGCATGGGCATGTCGGACGCCCACAAGGCGCTGTTCGACCGGATCGAGGATGCCATCCGCACTTCACGCAAGCTCGCACTCGGCTATGTCAGCCTGGAAGGCGTCCGCTCCGAACGCCAGGTGCGCCCGCTCGGGCTGTGGCACTGGGGCCGGGTGTGGACGCTGGGCAGCTGGTGCGAGATGCGTAGCGATTTCCGCAATTTCCGGCTCGATCGCATCGAGGATTTGAACGTCTCCCCGGAAAACTTTGCCGCCGAGCCCGGCACGACCCTCGCAGACTACTATCGGGCCATGAGCCAGGGGCACTATTCGGGCGGCTGACCCAGTCACCGGAGCCGGTGGATTCGCCGCCACCACTGTCCCAGAAGGGAACGTCAAAATGTTTTTTGTCAAAATTGCCGCCGAGGCGCCCTGCTTTTGCTGACCTCAAAAGTTCCTGGCGCCGAAATTTCGACACCGATGGCCTTCACGCTTTATTAACGAACGGCCCGATTAGCGGTTTGGTAAGGCCGGTTAAGCGCTTCTGGAGCAAGAAAAGTCGAAAAAATGCTCATTTTGCAAAGACTTGCGGCTTGTGAGAGAATCGGGACCCCATATACGGTAGGGAACAAACCCGGATTCTGCGTGCAAATGCGATTCGGTCCTACTTCGTTCTCTTCTTGTTCGCATCTTTAACATTGAAGATTTGCGAAAGTGCATTAAGTGCCAAGCTGGCACAGTTCATCTCCCGCCCGGATAAGTCTGCGTGAATGCAATTGACCGGCCGAACCAGGCGCTAAAAGCGGTTCTCGGCCCCACCAATACCGGCAAGACCTATTTCGCCATCGAGCGCATGCTGGCGCATCGCTCCGGCATGATCGGCCTGCCGCTCCGGCTTCTGGCCCGCGAGGTCTACCAGACCGTTGTGCGACCGCGTCGGCGAGCAGGCCGTGGCGCTGGTCACCGGCGAGGAACGCATCGTGCCCGCCAATGCCCGCTACTGGGTTGCGACCGTCGAGGCCATGCCCTCCGACATGTCCGTCGAATGCCTCGCCGTCGACGAGATCCAGACGGCGATCGATTTCGACCGCGGCCACGTCTTCACCGACCGCATCCTGCATGCCCGCGGCATATCCGAGACGCTGCTGCTGGGCGCGGCGACCATGGCGCCGGTCATCCGCAGCCTGCTGCCCAATGCCGAGATCATCTACCGGCCGCGCTTGTCGCGAGCTGAGCTATGCGGGCTCGAAAAAGATCACCCGCCAGCCGCAGCGCTCCGCCATCGTCGCCTTCTCGGCCGCGAGGTCTACGCCATCGCCGAACTGATCCGGCGCGAGCGCGGCGGCGCCGCCGTGGTCATGGGCGCGCTTTCCCCGCGCACCCGCAATGCCCAGGTCGACCTCTACCAGAATGGCGACGTCGATTTCCTCGTCGCCACCGATGCCATCGGCATGGGGCTCAACCTCGACGTCCACCATGTCGCCTTTGCCGACGACACCAAGTTCGACGGCCACCAGACCCGCCCGCTGACCCCCGCCGAACTCGGCCAGATCGCCGGCCGCGCCGGCCGGCATACGCGCGACGGCACCTTCGGCGTCACCGGCCAGGCGCCGAGCCTTCGACGAGGACCTGGTCGTGCGGCTCGAAGGCCACGATTTCGAGCCGGTCAAGGTGCTGCAATGGCGCAATCGCGAGCTGGATTTCGCCTCGCATCGACGACCTGCGCCGCTCGCTCGACGCCGCGCCGGACCACAAGGGCCTGACCCGCGTGCCCATCGGCCACCGACCAGGCAGCGCTCGAATTCCTCGCTGCGCACCGAGCCGGCCGACCTGGCGCCGACGGCGCGAGGCGGTGCGGCTGCTCTGGGAATGCTGCCAGATTCCCGACTATCGCGACATCTCGCCCGGCCCAGCACGGCGAGATCATCACCCGCATTTTTACCGACCTCAGCGCCAGCGGGCCGGATCGACGCGGACTGGATTGCCGAGCAGGTCCGCTTCTGCGACAATACGGGCGGCGACATCGACACGCTTGTCGCAACCGGATCCGGCAGATCCGGACCTGGACCTTTGTCGCCAACCGCAAGGACTGGCTTGAAGACCCGGCACATTGGCGCGACAAGACCCGGGACATCGAGGACCGTCTGTCGCGATGCGCTGCACGAGAGGCTGACGCAGCGTTTCGTCGACCGCCGCACCAGCGTCCTGATCCGCCACCTGAGAGACAAACGCATGGTATCTCCCGAAATCAACGACCGAGGCGAAGTCTGCCTCGAAGGCCATCTGATCGGCACCATCGAGGGCTTCCGCTTCACGCTGGCGCGCTCCGAGGGCGAGGCCGACGCCAAGGGCCTGCGCGCTGCCGCCGCCAGATGCCGTCGCCCCCGAAATCCGCAACCGCGCCGAGCGCCTCGCCGGCGCGCCCAACGAGGAATTCGTGCTCGCCGACCGACGGCTATCTGCGCTGGCGCGGCGAGATCGTCGGCCGAAATCGCCGAAGGCGACGACATCTTGGCGCCGCGCGTGCTCGTTCTGGCCGACGAAAGCCTGACCGGCCCCGATCTCGAGCGCGTGCAGGATCGGCTGGGCCTGTGGCTGCGGCATCTGATCAACACCCAGCTCGACCAGATCATTGCCGCTGCGCAGAGCCCGCCGATCTCGAGGGCGCGGCCCGCGGCGTCGCCTTCCAGCTGGCCGAGCATCTTGGCATCCTGCCGCGCGCCGCCGTCGCCGACGAGGTCAAGGGCCTCGACCAGGACGTGCGCGGCAAGATGCGCAAGCTCGGCGTCAAGTTCGGCGCCTACCACATCTACGTGCCGCTGACGCCTCAAGCCCGCGCCGCGCGAGCTGGCGCTGATCCTTTATGCCCTCAAGCATGGCGGCGTGCGCCAGCCCGGCGTCTCCGAACTGCCCCAGATCGTGCTTTCGGGCCGCACCTCGTTCGAGGTCGATCCCGAGATCGACTCCGCGCCTTTACGAGATCGCCGGCTTCAAGGTCGCCGGCAAGCGCGCCGTGCGCGTCGACATTCTCGAGCGCCTCGCCGACATCATCCGGCCGCTGATCGCGCTCGATCCCGAGCCGCGTCAGGGCGAGCCGCCGCCGGGCGCCGCCGAGGGCAACGGCTTCCGCGTCACGGTGGAGATGACCTCGCTGCTCGGCTGCGCGGGCGAGGATTTCGCCTCGATCCTCACCTCGCTCGGCTATCGCGTGCGGCGCACGCCGATCGCAGAGCCGGCGGCCGAACCGGCATCCGGACCGCAAACCGCGGCTGTCCGAATCGGCAGCGACGCAGGCCGATCTGCGACAGACTCGATGGCGCCGCCCCGAGCCGGCGAGGCAGACGCCATCCGAGGCTGCCGAAGACGACCGCAGCGCTCGGCCGCCGCTCGATGGCGCCGCGCCCGAAGACATGCCAGCCATCGAAACCGCTGCTGCAGAGCCCGCACCTGCGCAGGCCGAAACCGGAGCCGACGGCACGGCGGTGGCCGCCGCAGAGCAGCTCCCGGAGGCATCGGTCGCGCCCGCCGAACCCGAAGAGCCCCAGTTCGACGAGGTCTGGTTTCCCGGCCGGCCGGCGTCAGGACCGCGACGCAACCGCCGCCGCGGCAGGACGCCCGTCAGCAGCAATCGCCAGCACAAACGGCGCCGGCGACAAGCGTCGACGGCCGCAGCGCAGGAGCGGCAAGGCCGCAGCGTTCGGCAAGAAGCGCGGCAAGCCTCAAGGCGAGGACGCGCACCGACAAGCCGCCCGCCGCGCGAAAAGCCGCAGCGCCGCGACAAGCCGATCGATCCGGATTCGCCCTTCGCGGCTCTCGCCGCGCTCAAGAACATGGACCGCAAGTAAAGCGCAATGAACCGGTCTGCTGAATGACCGGCTCGACGACGCCCGCGCGCCAGCGGCTCGACAAATGGCTGTGGTTTCGCCCGCTCGTCAAGTCGCGCACGCTGGCGCAAAAGTTGATCGCAGAGCCGGCGCGGTGCGGGTCAATTCCGAGCGGTCACCTCGCCCGATCACCGGGTTGGCGCCGGGCGACGTGCTGACCATGACCGTGCATGAGCGGCTGCGGGTGCTCAGATTGTCGACGCCGGGCGAACGGCGCGGTCCCGCCACCGAGGCCCAGGCGCTCTACGAGGACCTCTCGCCACCCCTGCCCCGGCATGATCCGCTCGCCGTCGATCGCGCCTGCCGCACGGGCGCCGGCGCCGGCCGCCCCACCAAGAAGGAGCGGCGGGAAATCGACCGCTTCCGGTCCGCTTCCGAGCCGGGAAAGGAGCCGTGAGGTCCGTTCTGGAACAGCTTTGCGTCCCAGCGTCGCACCACGCACAATGGTGCTCGCAACCAGCCTTGCAAGCGTGCCGAAAAGCGGCTAGCACCGGCGCGCGGCCAGTTTTGAGCTATGCCCACCTTGCCGGAACCACGACGCATTACACTGCGGGACACTGAATAGCCCATGACCTATATCGTCACGGACAATTGCATTCAGTGCAAATACATGGATTGCGTCGAGGTCTGTCCGGTCGACTGCTTCTATGAAGGCGAGAACATGCTCGTCATCCATCCCGACGAATGCATCGACTGCGGCGTGTGCGAGCCCGAATGCCCGGCCGAGGCCATCAAGCCCGACACCGAGAGCGGGCTCGAGAAATGGCTCGAGATCAACACCAAATATGCCGCCGTCTGGCCGAACATCACCGAAAAGCGCGATCCGCCCGCCCGACGCCGAGAAGTTCGACGGCGAGACCGGCAAGCTCGAAAAATATTTCTCCGAAGAGCCCGGCGAAGGCGACTGAGCGTAAAGCCCCGCTCATACGGGTGCTGACGAGGGCGAACGCGGTCCATTTGCGGGTCGTTTTGCCCGGAATTCGGGCCTGCCCTTGATCTTACGCAATGCCCGCACCACATGGCTGTGCACGCGCGCGCTTTGCCGAATCGCTTCTTTTGATTCTCACGAAAATATGTGCTATGGTGACACAATTGCAGTTGTCACCTCACCATGGAAGAACTGTGCCGGCAAGGCACTTTTTTTTGATCGGCTGGAAATGAACTGAACGCATCGGGCATCCGTGTCTAGCAACGGATCGGCAAGAGGTGGGTTGTGACTGTCACAGCGCCCAGAAAGGGGCGCGTAAAAAAGGACGGCCGGCACAGAACATGCCGGACTGCCGCGGCGTCAACAGGAGTATGCCCTATGGCAACCAAGAAGTCCCAGCAGCGTGCTCGGTTTCAAGACCGGTGAATACGTCGTCTACCCCGCGCACGGCGTCGGCCAGATCGCTGTCCATCGAGGAACAGGAAGTCGCCGGCTGACGCTTGAGCTGTTCGTCATCAGCTTCGAGCAGGACAAGCTGACCCTGCGCGTTCCCGTCGCCAAGATCAAGTCGGTCGGCATGCGCAAGCTGGCCGAGGACGATCTGGTCAAGAAGGCGCTCGACACCGTCACCGGCCGTGCCCGCGTCAAGCGCACCATGTGGTCGCGCCGCGCCCAGGAATACGAAGCCAAGATCAATTCCGGCGACCTGATCGCCATCTCCGAGGTGGTGCGCGATCTCTATCGCTCCGACGACCAGCCCGAGCAGTCCTATTCCGAGCGCCAGCTCTTCGAGCAGGCGATGGACCGCATGTCGCCGCGAGATCGGCGCGGTCAACAAGCTGACCCTGACCGAGGCCGTGCAGCTCATCGAAAAGAACCTGCAGAAGAGCCCGCGCCGCGGCCGCCAAGGCCGATGCAGAGCCCAGCGATGACGAGGAAGCGGCAGCCTAAGCGCTTTCATCTACAGCACAATTTCCAAAGGCCGGCCTTGCGCCGGCCTTTTTGCATTGTGCGCTCCGGCGCGCCCCTGGAACTTCTACCTAGGTAGTGTTGCGGCCAATCTTCCTGCGGGCTTTGCATGCTAGCACTTTGACAGAGCCACATTCAGCCGCGAACCACTGATGGCGAGGTGCATCCCCATCCTGCAATCGACAAGGCGGGCAACCGGCATGTGCCGATCGTTCTCAGCGCATCGCAGTCCGGCTCACGAACGCCTGGCCGGCAGATTGCGGGGACATGCAGACCGAAGAGTTGAGAGTATTGCTGGTTGAAGACAATCCGGGCGATGTGACGCTCGTCCGGGAGATGCTTTCCGCGCAAGGTCAAGGCCGCTTCAAGATCGTTCAGGCCGCCCGGCTCGATGAAGCCCTGGCGCTTCTGGCCCAGCAGCCCTTCGATGTTGTGCTGCTTGATCTCTCCCTTCCCAACTCCGCCGGCGTTGAAACGCTGGACAAGACCCGCACCAACGAACGTGCCCGCGAGACGCCCATCGTCGTCTTGACCGGCCGCAAGGACATTGAGGGAACGGACGGGGATGCGCCCGATATCGCCTCGATGCAGCATGGTGCAGACGATTACCTGACCAAGAATTCCCTGCGCGCCGATATCCTGGTGCGCTCCATCCAGCTGGCCGTCGAACGCCAGCGCCTGAGGGCAAGACTTGCCCGCGCCGAGGATGACCGCCGCCAGTCGCGCGAACTTGCGTCCCTGCAGTCCATGCAGAAATCGGAATCCGAGGTCTCCGCAGCGACTTTCGGCATAGCCGGGCTGGCTCAGTCCGCGCCCGACGCCTTTGACATGCTGGTCGAGCAATATTGCACGCTGGCCATCCAATGCGTGGAAACGCGCAAATTCCACCTGGAACGCAAACCGGTGCAAAATCTGCGCGTCATCGCCCAGCGCCTCGGCTTTCTGCGGGCGGGCCCGCGCGATGTTGTTGCCCTGCACACCACGGCCCTGCGCCGTCTGCAGCCCGAGAAGCTGTCCATGTCCTATGCCGTAACCGAAGAAGCCCGGCTGCTTCTGATCGAGCTTATGGGCAATCTGGCCGCCTACTATCGAGATCACATGATGCCTGGGCGCCAGATGCGCCAGCAGGTCCCAACCAAAGCCGACACGGAAGAAGACGCGCCATGAACGATCCAGATGAGCAGCGTGTTGTGCTGAAGCTCTTCATAACAGGCCATTCCGCCCGCTCCGAAAAGGCGATCGCGACCTTGCAGCAGCTCTGCGAAGTGGAGCTGGGCGGCCGCTATGAACTTGAGATCGTCGACGTTCTCGAACATCCCGAGGAGGCCGAGCAGGAGCGCATTGTGGCTACGCCTACGGTGGTCAAGCGCCTGCCCCCGCCGATCCGCAAGGTTATTGGAGACCTCTCCGACACCGACCGGGTGCTGATTGGTCTCGACATAGAATTTGTGAGTAAAAGCTGAGGATAGCGGCCAATGTCCACGCCGATAGAAAAACTCCCCACCGGCATCCCCGGTTTCGATCATATCGGCCATGGCGGCATTCCCAAGGGTCGCGTCACGCTGGTCACAGGTACATCGGGAAGCGCCAAGACCGTATTCGCAGGGCAATTCCTGGTGGAAGGCATTCGCCAATTCGATGCGCCCGGTGTCTTCGTCACCTTTGAAGAATCGGCTGACGACATCAGAAAGAACCTGGCCAGCTTCGGCTGGGACATCGAACAATGGGAAAAGGACGGCAAATGGGCCTTTGTCGATGCCTCGCCCCAGGTGGGCGCGGAAATTGCGATCTCCGGTGCCTATGATCTCGGCGCCCTTCTGGTGCGGCTTGAACATGCCGTGCGCCGGATCGGCGCGGATCGCGTCGCCATCGATTCGCTCGGCCCGCTTTTTTCCATGCTGCCCGATGCCGCCGCCGTCCGCCATGAGCTGTTTCGCATCGCCACGGCGCTCAAGCGTCTGAAGGTAACCTCCGTGTTTACGGCCGAACGCATAGAGGAATATGGCGAGATCGCCCGCTTCGGCGTCGAGGAATTCGTCTCCGACAACGTTATCGTCCTGCGCAACGCGCTGGAGGAAATGGTGCGCCGCCGCACGGTCGAAATCCTCAAATTCCGTGGCGCCATGCACAACAAGGGCGAATATCCCTTTGCCATCGTTCCTGAAGTCGGATTTCAAGCCATTCCGCTCTCAGCCATCGAACTTCAGCACCGCTCTTCCGACAAGCGCGTCCCGAGCGGTGTCGAAGGTCTCGATGCCCTTTGCGGCGGCGGCTTCTATCGCGATTCCATTTGCCTGGTCTCCGGTGCCACCGGAACCGGCAAGACATTGATCGTCACCGAATTCATGGAAGGCGGCGCTGTCAACGGCGAACGCTGCCTGATCTTCGCCTTCGAGGAGAGCCGCGAGCAACTCTTCCGCAATGCCATAGGCTGGGGCGTCGATTTCGAGCAGCTCGAACGGGATGGCCTTCTCAAGGTCGTTTGCATCTATCCCGAGGTGATGGGCCTCGAAGACCATCTCATCCGCATGAAGCAGATCATCGAGGACTTCGAGCCGCACCGCGTCGCCGTTGACAGCCTGTCGGCCCTGGAGCGCGTCTCCACATTTCGCGGTTTCCGCGAATTCGTCATCGGCCTGACCTCCTTCATCAAGGAGCGGGAGGTCGCCGGCCTCTTCACCTCGACCACACCCACCCTGATGGGCGGCACCTCGGTCACCGAATCCCACATCTCCACC
Source organism: uncultured Alphaproteobacteria bacterium (assembly GCA_963782875.1). Lineage (GTDB taxonomy): Bacteria > Pseudomonadota > Alphaproteobacteria > Rhizobiales > Devosiaceae > CAWALD01. The sequence continues at coordinate 1,483,301 of CAWALD010000003.1, forward strand.
ATCACCGACACCATCATTTTGCTGCGCTATGTCGAACTGTTCGGCGAGGTCCGGCGCGGCCTGACCGTACTGAAGATGCGGGGCTCGAAACACGAACGAAACATCCGCGAATTCACCATCGACGGCGAAGGCATGCATATAGGCGACCCGTTCCGCTCGGTCATGGGCATCCTTGCCGGCACGCCGCATAATATTTCGCGCAATGAACTCGAACAGATCGAGTCCATGTTCCTCCATGAGTAATAACTAATACGAATACGCGTGCACCCGGTGCAGGGTCATAGTGCTTGCCGGGGATTCGAGTGCTTTTTGGCAGAATCGAACGGACCACGCGCTGATGCCGGATTCGGGCAAGATCGCGGACAGGACAGGGGAGCTTCTCGGCATCGGCGCGGAAACTCTCACGCTCCTGCTCGTCGACGGCGACCCTGGCTGCAGCCACATCTTGAGCGCCGCCCTCAGCCATGCCGATGAAGAAGGGGTCGTCGTCGAACAGGTTCTTGACCTGAAATCCGCCCGGGACCGCTGTTCGGGCACTCCCGAGATCGATGTCATCATATTCAGCCTCGAGGATCAGCCCGGTCACGATTTCAGCGCCGCCCTCGAGATGCTGCACACCTGTCCCGACATCGCGCTCATCGTCATGACCCCAGCCGGGTATGAGCGCTTGGCCCTGGAAACGACAAATCACGGCGCCCTCGACGTCTTGACGCATGAGGACATGCGTCCGGACGTTTTTCTCTGGCGTATCCGCCACGCCCTGGAACAGCACCGGATGCGCCAGTCGCTGGAAAGCCATATCCGCGCGCTCGAAGTCACCAATGGCCGCTTTCTCAGTCTCGTGGCCGACAATGCCGATGCGATCGTCGTGGTCGACCGCATCGGCGTAGTGCGCTTCGTCAACCCTTCCGCCGAACGGCTCCTCCGCTGTTCGTCGCAGCAGCTTATGGGCCAGATGTTCGGCGTTCCGCTCGAGGGCGTCGACATGACCGAGGTCGACCTTACCAATCGGCCCGGCGGCACCCGCACGGCCGAAATCCGCGTGACCCCGACCCTTTGGGACGGCGAACGGGCTTCCATCGTCACCATGCGCGACATCACCGGGCGAAAGAAGATCGAGCTGTCGCTAAAGCTGGCCAAGCAGGCCGCCGAACAGGCCAATGCGATGAAGTCGCAATTTCTGGCCAGCATGAGCCATGAATTGCGCACGCCGTTGAACGCCATCGTCGGCTATTCCGAAATGATGATGATGGATATCGGCGGCAAGCTGGGCTCCGACCGGTTCCGGGAATATGTCGAGGACATCCATAAGGGCGGCAAGCACCTGCTGTCGCTCATCAACGACCTGCTCGACATGGCCAAGGCGGAAAGCGGCAAGCTCGAACTCACCGAGGACAATTTCGACCTCGTCCAGCTCCTCGGCGCCGTTGGCGAGATCATCAGCGGCCAGGCCATCGCCAAGGGGGTGAGTTTCGACTACCGCAGCACCATTCCGGGCGTCTGGATGCGCGGCGACGAGCGCATGCTCAAACAGGTGGTTCTCAACGTCGTCTCCAACGCCATCAAATTCACCCGCCCGGGCGGACTGGTGACTCTCAAACTGGAACGGGCCCAGTCCGGAGATGTCCACATTGTTACAACCGACACCGGTATCGGCATGCCCAAGCACGAGATCCCGCGCGCTTTCGCGGCCTTCGTGCAGATCGACAACGCCTATTCCAAGGAAGCCAATCACGGCACCGGGCTCGGGCTCGCGCTGTCCAAACGCTTCGTGGAACTGCATCAGGGAAGGATTATGCTCGACAGCGAAGTCGATATTGGCACCACGGTCACGATCGCACTTCCGCGGGATCGCCTGATCCCCATCACGGTCGAGGGGCGCGAAATCGTCTCTTCGCTCGAAGACATTAAAAAGATCAAGGCACGCAGCCGGTAGCGGCCCAACTTAATTTCGCCCGATTGCACCGTCATCCGGCCCCTCCAACTCTGGAGGCCATATGATCCGATTTGCTTTCGCTTTTGCCGCCGTTCTCGGTCTTGCCGCCTGTTCATCGGGAGGCGGCGGCCTGGCCCCCGGCCTCGCCCAGCGCATGGATGCCCCCGGCGCCCAGCTCGACAGGCGCGAGGCGCTCAACCTCGTCAACCAGTTCCGCCAGAGCCGCGGCGTTCCCCCGCTCGCAGCCGACCCCGCCCTCGACGGCGAAGCACAGCAGCTCGCCGCGAGCTATGCAGCGACCGGCACGGCGCCGCAAATGCCGCAATCCGCATCCGCCATGCGGGTCAGCGCCGGCTATGCCAATTTCGCCGAGACGTTTTCGGGCTGGCGCAACACGCCGCGCGATGCCGAGGCGCTCATCAACCCGCAAAACACCCGAGCCGGCATTGGTGTCGCAGCCGATCCCAACTCGACCTATGGCGTACATTGGGTCATGCTCTTTGCTGGACCCGCCACGACCATGGCCAGCGCGCAGTAGCAATGTCGGAGACGAAAACCGCAGAGATTGACGCGCGCGGGCTCAAATGCCCGCTGCCCGTGCTCAAGGCGGAAAAGCGGCTCGCCGAGCTGCCCAGCGGCGCCACCCTTGTCGTTCTGGCGGACGATCCGGTCGCCCGGATCGACATCCCCCTGCTCTGCCAGAGAAACGGCCATGCGTGCGAAATGGAGCGCGAGGAGAAATTCCTGCGCTTCGTCATCACGCGCGGCTAGAGCGCAGACCTTAAGGCGAAGCGGCTCCAGCCTGATCTATTGGCCGGCCAGGAATTGCGGCCGCGGCCGGGGGAAAGCGGGCGGCACGACGCGCGGCAAATCCGTGGCGACCGGCTCGCCATCCCCCACCGGACCTTCGTCCGCGCTGGTTTCAGGAGCGATCTCTGCTTGGCGCGACGGCGCAAACAGCGGGCGCGGACGCGGGATCGGCACATCGCGCACCCGGCCCAGAATGTGCACCTCATAGGTCAGTTCCGCCACGTCGTCATCGAGATAGGTGGGCTCGCCCTCAAGACCCATGGGAAACGCTGCCTTGCGCGCCGCCACATACTCCTTGGCCTGTTTCCCGCAGATATAGGGGCGCATGTTGTAGGGTTCGGTGTTCACCTTGTTGGCAATGCTGAGCACCGATTCGCCATTGCCCTTCAACTGGCCGGAAAAGCCATTGTCGAGCAGCTGCGCCGCCAGTTCGCCACGTTCGCGGCCGGAGGACCCGCCCAGAACCACCGCCATGAGATGACGCGCGCCGCGCTCGACCGTTACCACCATGTTGAGGCCGGATTCGCAGATATAGCCCGTCTTCATGCCCGTCGTGCCCGCATAGTGGGACAGAAGGTCGTTCTCCGAATGCATGCGGATCTTGCCCAAGGTCACATAGCGGGTGGCGAACATCTTGAGGAACTCCGGATGCCGCGCCCTTATGTTGAGCGCCAGCACCGCCAGATCGCGCGCGCTGGTCACCTGTCCGGGATCGTTGAGGCCATTGGGATTGACGTAGTGGGTCGCTGTCAGCCCGAGTGCCGCCGCCATGCGGTTCATTTCGGCGACATAGGATTCGACACTGCCGTCGATCGTCTCCGCGATCGCGACCGCCACGTCATTGGCCGATTTGACCACCAGCAGATAGAGCGCATCCTTCATGGTGATGGCGGTGTCGACGGGCAGCCCCACCTTGCTCGGCGGCTCCGCCAGCGCCCGTTTGGACATGATCACGGGCGTGTCGAGGCTCACGCGGCCGGCGCTGATTGCCTCGAAGGCAACGAAGGCCGTCATCAGCTTGGTCAGCGAGGCCGGATGCCAGGGCAGTCCCGCTTCCTCGGCGTAGAGCACCTCGCCATTGTCCATGTCGACAAGCAGCCGCGGGATGGCGAAAGCCTGCCCCAGCGCAAAAGTCAGCGAAAGCAACAGCGCAAAAAAAACGGCCAGAATGTGCCGAAAAACTGGCACGATGGAGTACTCCTTGGAAAACATCTTCCCGTTCCGCCTCTTAGCAGGCGTTGACGTAAGGGACAACTGATGGGAATTGTGATCCCCAGGCCGTTTCAAACCCTACCGGAAACCGGTTCACGGTTTGATAAGGCAGCAAAAGCAGGCGAAGAGCCCTAACGACCCGGCTGAACCGGGCCATCTTTCGCGGCACCTGCGGCAATTCGGCCTGTGCCTTGGTGCGGGCGGTCGGAATCGAACCGACACTCTGTTACCAGAACCAGATTTTGAGTCTGGCGCGTCTACCAGTTCCGCCACGCCCGCAGCCGACGCGACTGCGCCGTTGAACCGGGCCGGACTTAAGCCATCCCCTTGCAGGCGTCAATATTTGGCGACATGACAAAAGGCCCGATTGACTTGGTCACCCCGATGGCTAGGTTTCGCCCGCCTGGCCTTTGGGAGACACATGCCTTGCTGCGCCGCATTTACGATTGGGTGATGTCCCTCGCCGCCGGCCGGCATGCGATCTGGGGATTGGCCGGGGTGAGCTTCGCGGAAAGCTCGTTTTTCCCCCTGCCGCCCGACCTGCTGCTCATCCCCATGGTGCTGGCCGACCGCCGCGCCTGGCTCCGCCTGGCGCTGATCTGCACCATCGCCTCGGTGCTCGGCGCCCTGTTCGGCTATCTGATCGGCGCGCTGCTCTTCGAACCGGTCGCCCGGCCGATCCTCGAATTCTACGGCTATTTCGACAAGTTCGAGCAATTCCGTCAGGCCTTCAACGCCTGGGGCCTGCTGATCGTCTTCGTATTCGGCCTGACGCCCTTCCCCTACAAGGTCATCACCATCGCCAGCGGCGTCACGCTCCTCAACCTGCCGGTCTTCATCCTCTCCTCGATCGTCGCGCGCGGCCTGCGCTTCTTCGTCGTCGCCTTCCTGCTCTACTGGTTCGGCGAGCCGATCCGCGCCTTCATCGAAAAGCGGCTGGGGATATTGTTCACTTTGTTTTGCGCGCTGCTGATCGGCGGCTTTTTTGCGGTCAAATTTCTCGCTTAGGAACAAGCGGCAAGGACAGAATCAGCATGGCCAGAACAAGCATCCACTTCACCGGCGAGAACTCCAACCGCGCCAACGCCGCCTTCATGCTGGGGCTCTTCACCATCCTGGCGGCGCTGGCGCTGCAATATATCGGCGGTTTCATCCCCTGCGAGCTCTGCCTCGGCCAGCGCGTACCCTATTATGTGGGCCTGCCGCTGCTGGCGCTTCTGATCGCCTTCTGGCGCCGTATCCCGACGCCGGCGCGCATCGCCGCGACCCTGGTCATCATGGCGATCTTCCTCTGGGGCACATATCTCGGCGCCTATCACGCCGGCGTCGAATGGGGCTTCTGGCCCGGCCCGACCGCCTGCACCGGCACCGGCGAAGGCATCAATTTCAACGACCTCAGCGACCTCAACGCCGCCCCGAGGGTCATTCCCTGCGACGAGGTGCAGTTGCGCGTGTTCGGAATATCGCTTGCCGGCTACAACGCCCTTGTCTGTCTCGCCATCTCCGGCCTTCTCGCCTGGTCCGCCCTTGGCCAGTACCAGCGCTGGCGCCGCGAACGCAGCTGAACGCCAATTCCCCTCCCTAGACGAAAGGAAATCGACATGAGAGCCATTGTTCTGGGCATAGTGCTCCTGAGCCTTGCCGCCTGCACGGGCAATCGCGGCATCCCCTACACCGCCGCCGACGGCACCACGAAATATTATTCGACCGCCCCCAAGAGCGTCAGCGAAGGCGGCCAGCTCTCCTCCATCGGCCAGTCCAAACCCTCGAAAAAATCGGTAAAATTCTGAGCCTGCGCGGCCCCTACGGCTCGAGCTCGATATCCCAGTAGAGATAGTCGATCCAGCTCTCGTGCAGATGGTTGGGCGGAAACGCCCGGCCATTATTGTGCAGATCGTGCACCGTCGGGTGATAGGGCGCCTGCAGCGGGAACATCTTGATGTCCTTGCGGCATGCGGTTGCCCTTCCTGAGATTGCACGGCGCGCAGGCGGCAACGACGTTTTCCCAGGTCGTCCGCCCGCCCTTCGAGCGCGGGACCACGTGATCGAAGGTCAGATCGTCCTTCGAGCCGCAATACTGGCACTGGAATTTGTCGCGGAGGAAAACGTTGAAGCGGGTGAAGGCGGGATGGCGGGCCGGCTGGACATAGTCTCGCAAGGCAACGACGGAGGGCAGGCGCATGGCGAAGCTCGGACTTCGCACCATCCGGTCATATTCGGAGACGATGTTGACCCGGTCCAGGCACACCGCCTTGATCGCGTCCTGCCAGGACCAAAGCGACAAGGGATAGTAGCTGAGCGGCCGGAAGTCGGCGTTCAGGACCAGGGCCGGACAGGACTCCGGTGACACATGGACGGTCACGCAAGGCTCCAGAGGCAGGAATCAAAAGAAACCATGGCCGATATTCTATGCCTAGTATGACAGGGCTGTGAAGTATCTAGATGAAGCCGCCCTCAGGCTGTGGCCACTCCCAGCCGTTCCGAGATGAACTGGCGCGCCGCCACCAGCCCGTCCTGGGCGATCGAATGCCCGGTCCCCGGTGAGATGTGCAAACGCACATCGACACCCGCCGCCTTCAGGGCGTTTTCGCCCTCAAGGCTCATGCGCGGCGGCACCACATCGTCGCTGTCGCCATGGATCAGGCAGACCGGCGGCTTGGCTTTGATCTCATCCCCCAGCTTTTCCGGCGCCACCACGCCGCCTGAGAACGAGATGATCCCGAACAGCGTCTCCGGCAGCCTCAGCCCGGAATCGAGCGCGATCATTGCGCCCTGGCTGAACCCGCACAACAGTGTGTCCTTGGCCGCAAGCCCGGTCTCCGCCCAGAGGTCATTCAAAAAGCCAGAGATGACGGGCCGCGTGCTGTCGATGCCTTCGAGCCGGCTGATCTCCCGGTCGAGGTCGAGCGGAAACCACTCATAGCCCGCCGGATTGATGGCGCAGGGCGCGGGCGCATTGGGCGCAACGAACACGGCGTCGGGGAGAAGGTCCGCCAGATAAGGCTGCAGCGAGATGAGATCGTTGCCATCCGAACCATAGCCATGCAGCAGCACGACTGCCTTTTTTGCCTTGCCCGAACGCGGCGGCGCCATCGGCCCCGAAAGCTTTGCCGTCATAAAACACTTCCCTGTCTTTTCATTGTCTCCGCGTAATAACGCCAGAACAGCGTCGCGGCCACACCCCGATGCGGCGCCCAGCCCTCGGCCAGGGCCCGAAGCGCTGCCGCATCTGGCCGCGCCGCCAACTCCAGCGCCTGCGCCACCGCCTTTTGCAGTGCCAGATCGCCGGCCGGAAACACATCCGCATGCCCCTCCGCGAAGAGGAGGTAGACCTCCGCCGTCCATACCCCGATCCCCTTGAGACGGGTAAGGGCTGCAATCGCCTCATCGGCGGGAAGTTGCGCTATCCGATCGAGATCGATCGCACCCGAGACCAGCGCTTCTGCCAGCCCGCTGAGCGCCGCCGTCTTCGCCCGCGTCAGCCCCGCCGCCCTTACCGCTTCCGGCTCCAGCGCCAGAAACTGTTTGGGCGTGAAGGGCTCGGCGAGTGCCCGCACCCGCGACCAGATCGCCGCCCCGCTCTGCGTCGAAACCATCTGTCCGACAATGACCCGTGCCAGCCCCTCGAAGCCCTTCGGCGCCACCCGCGGCACCAGATTCGGGCAAAGCGCCATCACCGGCTTGAGACGCGGATCACGCGCGGCCAGTGCCTCCAGATGCAGCCTCAAGGACTCGTCATTCGCAATATGGACGGGCAGGATTTCAGACATGAACCAGTTTCACCCGCACCGATAACACCGTCCACCCGCTTTCGGCGGCGGGCAGGCACGCCAGCGATTTCCAAACGGGCCCGTCAACGCTAGTCTCTTTTCCATGCCCGCCGCTCCCATCTTCCGTTTCGCCCCCAGTCCCAACGGTTATCTGCACCTCGGCCATGCCTATTCAGCCCTCTTCACCGCCCATTGGGCCAATGCGATGGGTGGCCGATTCCTGCTGCGCATAGAGGACATCGACCAAACCCGCAGCCGCCCGGATTTCGTCGCGGCCATCTTCGAGGATTTGCACTGGCTGGGCCTCGACTGGCCGGAACCGGTGATGCGCCAGTCGGACCGTATGCAGCACTATGCCGCGGCCATCGCCCGTCTCGACCAGATGGGGCTGATCTACCCCTGCTTTTGCACCCGCAGCGAGATCGCGGCAAAGGCAACCGGCACCGATCCGGAAGGGGCGCCGCTCTACGCCGGCACCTGCCGGCATCTCGGTGCCAGCGAAATCGACGCCCGCCTCTCCCGCCGCGATCCGGTTCAATACCGCCTCGCTACGAGCCTCGCCACGGCCCGCACCGGCATGCTGACCTATTCGACGGCGCAACCGAGTCCGGCCGACCGTCCGCAGATCCGCTATGCCAATCCCGCGCGCTGGGGCGATGTTGTGATCCGGCGCAAGGACACGCCCACCAGCTATCATTTGAGTGTGGTCGTCGACGATGCGGCGCAAGGTGTTACCCATGTCACCCGCGGCCGCGACATGGAGGCCGCGACCGACATCCATGTGCTTTTGCAATTCCTGCTGGGCCTGCCCGCGCCGATCTACACCTTCCACCGGCTGCTGCTCGATTCGACCGGCCACAAGCTCGCCAAGTCCCGAGGCTCCAAGGCGCTGCGGGATTTGCGCGCCGAGGGCCGCACGGCACACCAGGTCCGCGCCGACCTCGGCTTTCCCGAGGTCTGAGCGGCCGGCCGTCTTCCCTATTCGATCGTCACGATCTTGTACTGATCGCCCGGCGCAATGGGATCGCCGGGATAGAGATTGTTGAGGATGAGGAAGAGGTCGCCCGGCCGCCCCACATTGCCCATGCGCGCGGCAAGGCTCTGTGTGGTATCGCCGGCTTTCGCTGTCACCACCTGCACCGTCGTCTTCTTGATCTGTTTGAGATCGGCATCGGTGGCGGCTCTAAAGCTCTGCACCGTCTGCTCGGCGGCCGACAGGAAGGCGGTATTGGCGCTGCGCGCTGCGAAGATGAAGCGATAGACCTCACCCTTGAACCGGACCACGCTGACGCGGAAGGTCCATTGCTCGGTCTCCGCCTCACCGGTCGCCATGTCGATGCCATTGACGCTGCCGGACTTGACGGTGGCGGGATCGAGCCCGCCGATCCAGCCCGATTTCAGATAGTCGGTCAGCGCCATGTTCGCCGGCACTTCTGCCGTATCGAACCTCACCGCTTCCCCGTCTCCCGCGATCCCGACCACCGCATTGCGGTCGTTCTGCAGCTGATAGCGCTGCGGCACGGTGAAGGTGAACCCGAGCTGCGGGTGGACGAAGCGGTGCCCCACAACCGCGCCCTGACTGGGATTGTCGCCGAAATTCAACCCGTCAATGGCCTCCAGATAGTCCTGCCGGCCACGTTCGGCATTGGCGCCGTCGAATGCGCGCGCAATCTCCAGCGCCTTCTCGATACGCTCCGGCGTCGAGGGGTGGCTCGAAAGGAAATCGTCGCCTTGCGAATCCTGACCCGCCGCGAAGCTGGCGAACCGCCCCATGGCACCGAGAAAGCGCGCTGCGGCACCGGGATCATAGCCGGCGCGCGCGGCAATCTTGATGCCTTCCTTGTCGGCGGCCAATTCCTGCGCCTGGCTGAACGCGGCCATGGAAAGTCGCGAGCGTTGCGCCGACTGGTCGGTCTCGGCGCTCCCGCCAAGAATGCTGGTGATGACGCGATCGACGATTTCGGTGGTGTGCTGGCGGTTGGAGCGCGCCTGCGCGTGTTTGAGGATCACATGGGAAAGCTCATGCGCCAGAACGGCTGCCAGTTCGCTCGAATCATTGGCCAGCGCCAGAATGCCGCGCGTCACATAGATATAGCCGCCCGGCAGGGCGAAGGCGTTGACGTCCGGCGAATCGAGGATGGTCACGGTCACCTTGGCATCGGCCTGGCCGGACGCGGTCATCAGCCGCCCCACGATATGGGCCAGCATGATCTCGGCCTTGCGGTCCGAATAAACGCCGCCGAACGCGGCGATGATGCGCGGATGCTCGCGCCGTCCGATCACCTCGTCATCGGGTTCGGTACCGGCGGGGACGGCTGGCGCCTGCACATTGGAGCCCGTCTGGCGGACAGATATCCCGTCATTTCCGGGAAGGATCCCAGCGCATCCCGCCAATGCCGCCATTGCGACCGCCCCGGCAAGACGCGTCGCGCCGGCCACCCACCTGCTATGCCTCTTCGTCATTGCGCCGCCAAGATCTCGATCTGCTCGGGATGGGTGATGTCCATGCGCGGCCCGTCGCGCCGCTCGATCCAGCCGCGCAGACGCACCAGCCGCCCTTCGAGCTTGAGCGGATCAAAACCCTGCTGGGCGAAAAGCTTTTGCGCGGCAGCATCGAGCACGGCGGTGAAATCCTCTTTCCAGAAACGGCCGAAATTCAGGTACAGGCGCGACCCGGCGCGATCAGCCTTGACCACGCGCCCTTCTACCAGATCGTAATGCCCGACGCGCGACAAAAGCGCCGCCGGTTCCCCAGCCGATTGCACCTGATAATAATCGTCCTGCCAGATGCCGCGTACCGCCGCCCGCGCTTGTGCTTCCGCCTTCAAGAGTTCGCCCACGCAGGCCCTGTTGTCGGCGAACGAATAAACGCGCCCGAGCCCTGCCGCAATCATGGCCTTCTGCACCCAGATGGTCTGGCCCTCCGGTCCTGGAACGAAAACCTGCGCCAGCGCCCGCCCGTGCCGGTCGCGCTCCACCCCGTCATATTTGAGGGTCACGACCTTCCCCAGCACCAGCGCGCTCAAGCCCTGCTGCGCCAGATCCGCATCCGGCCAGGGTTCGAAATCGGGCCGTCCCAGTGGCAGTTTCGGTGCCTGCATTCCCATCAACCGGACGCTCATGCCGCCGTCGAGGACCAGCGTGTCACCATCGGGAACGCCCATCACCTCGCCCTGCGGTCCTTCCCTGAGATCCGGGCACGCGGTATCGGCCACGGCCCCTTGCGCCAGTGTGACGGCCAAGAGCCCCGCAAGTGTCAGCGTCTCGAATCGGCGTCTGCACACATCACCCCCGAAAGATGTCCCGGCTGGAGCATGTTCTGCAAAATTGCATGCTGGCGCCGCATTCGGGCAACATGCATTCAATTGCGGCAAAAACCCGCATGCGGGGTATATGGCCGCAGCCGCATCCCCTGCCATAGTCTTGCCGCCTGACCTCGACAAGCAAGGTCGCGGGCCCAATGCTCGCCTGTCACGCCAATCCCGGATCAGATGTCAAAAACCGCATCGGAAATCGCCGGCGCTCTCACCCTGGTGGCACTGGGTCTTCTGGCGGCCGTCCTGCTGGGGTTCGCGCCGCCCGACTGGCCGCTCGTCGTCCCGCTTGCCAATCTGAGGCCGCTGATCGCCCTGGCCTTGCTGCCGCTCGCCCTGTGCTTTCTGCCTCTGCGGCGCTGGATCAGAGCCGGTCTTTTTCTCGCCGGCGCGGTCCTGGCCTTCGTGCAGATCATCCTCACCACGCAAGGGCTGGCGGCGGTCGATGACCCGGCCACATCACAGGCGGCGACCCTTCGGATCGTCAGTTTCAACCTCCTGTCCACCAATACCGGCAACGGCGCCGCCATCGCCGATTTCCTCGAATCCGCGAATGCCGATGTCGCCTTCATTCAGGAGGCGCGACCGCTTCAGCCCTATCTCGCCGATATCGAAAAGCTCATGCCCTACCGGGTCGGCTGCGATGATCGGCGCAATTGCGATTTGATGCTGTTGTCGCGCCACAAGCTGACCAATGTGAAGATCGGCCAGCTCTCCGAGCTCTCCCCCAACCGATTTTATCGGGCAGACATCACCATCGGTGGCCAACAGGTCGCAATCGTCGCGCCGCATCTGACCAAGCCCTATTACGAGAACTTCCAGCTCCACGAATTCGAGCATCTCGCCGGCGAACTGCACAAGATAACCGGACCGGTCATCATGGCGGGCGATTTCAATTCGGCCCCCTGGGCGCCCGGCTTCGTCAATATGGCCGAGGCCTCGGACCTGCGCACCGGGCCGCACGAACCCGGCACCTGGCCGGTACCTGCAGCTCAATGGGGCATTCCCATCGATCACGTCCTCGCCCGTGCCCCGGCGCATATAGAGGAAGTACATGCGCTGCCGGACAATTTCGGCTCCAATCACCGCGGCCTGCTCGCCATCATCCGGCTCGGGCCGCCGGGTGCCGAGAATCCCGCGTGAGCGCAAGGAAAAACTTATATTAGTAGAACAGCATAGTTGGTCCCAGGCTGCGAGCGGTCTAAACTCCCGGCCAAATCACTTGCGACCGGGACCTCTGGATGCGGCTGAGAACGCGACTGCTCATCTTTACATGCAGTCTTGTCATTCTGACACTGATCGCATTCGCGCTCCTGACCGGCTGGACCCTGCGCGGACAATTGCTCGATCAGGCGCGCGCGCAAATCGTCGGCGAGCTCGAACAGCGGGCCGCTCCCTTCAGCGCCCTTGTTGATGATGCCGGCGCCGACGTTCTGGCCCTTGCCGCCGATCCCGACACCCAGGCCCTGATCGCCGATCCCGCGGCCGAAGCGCTCAGGCAGCGTATCGCCCGGCGCTTTCTGGCCCAGTTGGCCCAGCGCCCGCAATATCTGCAACTGCGTATCATCTCCGCCGGGGATGGCGGCCGGGAGCTTGTGCGGGTCGACCGTCAGGGGCCCGGCGACGGCTTGCGTGAGGTCGCCGGGCCGCAATTGCAATCCAAGGGCGAAAGCAGCTATTTCCTCGGCGCGATCGGCACCGCCCCCGGCGGCCTTTATGTCTCGCCCCTAGATCTCAATCGCGAATTCGGCACAATCCAGCAGCCGAAAATGCCGGTCCTGCGCATCGCCACCACGCTCTACACCACCAGAGGCGACGTCTTCGGCACCCTGATCGCCAATCTCGACATGCGTCCGGCCCTCACCGCCCTGGCGAGCGGGCCGCAGGCCCGCGGCGAAGTGTTGCTGGTCGACAAAAAGGGCCGTTTCCTCTTGCACCCCGATGCCGGCAAGGCCTTTGCCTTCGAGTTCGGCCCGGCTCCGACCATTGGCGATCTCTACCCCGGGCTTGGCGCGCTCCCCGATGCATCAAACCCTTCGTCCGTCACCCTCGATGTCTCCGGCACCCCCGATATCGCCGTCGCCGTCCCGGTTGATCTGAATGGCGAACACCGCCTGACGCTGGTCGAACTGGTCGAGGAGAACCAGATCCTGTCGCCCTTCGCGCCGCTTTTGCGGACGCTTGCTGTCATGGCCGCTCTGGTTCTGGCGGCCGCCATACCCGCCTCCGCCATTCTCGCCGATTCCCTCACCCGCCCGCTCAACCGCCTGTCCGCCGCCGTGGTCGCGCGGTCCATGCGCGGCAATGCCCATGTCATCGAACGTACCGACGAGATCGGTGCGCTGGCCCGCGCCTTCGACCATTTTCTGCAGCGCGAACGCCTCTTCACCGCCGCCGTGGAGAAATCACCGGTGGCGGTGCTGACCGCCGATACCGAGGGCAACATCACCAGCTGGAACGCGGGCGCTGCGGCGCTTTACGGCTATTCCGCCGAAGCGGCCATGGGCATGAAGGTCGCGGCGCTGGTACCCGACCACCGCCGAGAGGAATACGAACAGGCCCGCCACCGCATCAATGAGGGGGAAGCAGTGCGCTTCCCGATGACCGAGCGGCTGACCCGTTCGGGCGAAATCGTTCAGGTCGAGCTCTCCGCTTCGCCGCTGATGAGCCCGGAGGGCGCCGTTGACGGTGTCGCCAAGATCGCCATCGACGTGACCGAGCGCTACCTGGCCGAAGAGCGCTTCCAGCTGGCGGTCGCCGCAAGCCCTGCGGCCCTCATCATGTTCCAGGCCGGCGGACGCATCACCCTTGCCAACCCCGCGGCCGAGCAGATCTTCGGCTTCGCCCCCGGCAGCATGGCGGGAGAGCCCATTGGCGGCCTGCTGCCCAACTCGGTCAGCACCGGCCTGACCATCCACTCCTCCGATGGCGACGCCCACTCCGCCGCCACCAGCGCTCATGGCGGCATCGAGGTGAGCGCGCGGCGCCATTCCGGCGAACGTTTCCCGGCCGAAATCAGCTTTAACCCCATCACCACCAGGGATGGTCCGGCCGTCCTCGCCGTTATTGTCGATGTGACGGAGCGGCGCGCCATGGAAACCAAGCTGGCCGAATACACCGCCGAACTCGAACGCTCCAACGCCGAACTCGAGCAATTCGCCTATCTCGCCTCGCACGATCTGCAGGAACCCTTGCGCATGGTCTCCAGCTTTTGCGACCTGCTCGACAAGCGCTATGGGGGCCAGCTCGGTCCCGAAGGCCAGCAATTTCTCGCCTATGCCGTCGACGGCGCCCAGCGCATGCGCCAGCTCATCAACGACCTGCTCGATTATGCCCGGCTGCAATCGGTGCCCATGCCGGCCGGCGCCACCTCCGGACAGGCCGCGCTGCGCCAGGCCACGGCCAATCTGCAAATGCTGATCGACGAGACCGGCGCCGAAATCGACGCGGCCGACCTGCCCGACCTGCGCATCGACGCATCTCTCTTAACCTCTCTGCTGCAGAATTTGCTCGGCAACGCGCTCAAGTTCCGCGCAGAGCAGCCCCCCAGGATCGGGATATCCTGGAGCGAGCATGAAGGCATGGCCCAGATTTCGGTACGCGACAACGGGATAGGAATCCCCGAGCAGCACCGCGAGAGGGTTTTCGGAATTTTCCAGCGTCTGCACGCGCGAACCGACTATCCCGGCACAGGCATGGGACTTGCCGCATGCCGCAAGATCGTCGAGCGCGTGGGCGGACGGATCTGGATAGAACAATCAGATGGCCAGGGAACGGTGTTCACCTTCACCGTTCCGCTGGCAAGGGAGGAAGACGATGAGAGCGTCAAAGCGCACGCATCCGGTTGACATTTTGCTGGTGGAGGACAGTCCGGGCGACGTCCTGCTGACCACCGAGGCCCTCCGCTCGACCGGGTCGGAGGCTAATTTGCATACCGTCGGCGACGGGGAAGCCGCAATGGATTTCCTGCATCGCAACGGCCCCTATGCCGAGGCCCCGCGTCCCGACGTCATTCTTCTCGATCTCAACCTGCCCCGCCTCAACGGCCATGAGGTGCTGCGCCGGATCAAGCAAGACGACGCCCTGCGCACCATCCCGGTCATTGTGCTGACCACGTCGAACCACCCAACCGATATCCAGGCCTGTTACGACGACCACGCCAATTGCTTCGTGGTCAAGCCGCTGGACATGGACCGGTTCAAGGCGGCGTTCGCACGTCTCGGTGAGTTCTGGTTCGAAACCGCCAAACTGCCCGCGACAGTGGTGCAGTGACCGATCCGGCCAGCATACTCGTCGTCGAGGACAACCCCGGCGACGCGCTGCTGATCGAGACCATGCTGGTCTCCGGATTTTCGGATGCCTGTGAGATCCGGTCTGTCACCTCGCTGGCGGCAGCCCGGGAGTCCTTGGCCGCTGCCCAGCCCGATGTCGTTCTTCTCGATCTCTCCCTGCCAGATTCCGCCGGGCTCGAAACTCTCGACGGCGCTCTAGGTGATACCGGGGACCCGCCGCCCATAATCGTGATCACCGGCGGTTTCGACGCCGCCAAGGGGCTCGAGGCGGTGCGCCGCGGGGCTCAGGACTATGTGCAGAAAAATGAAATGCGGCCGGAGACGCTGACCCGCACCATAAAGTTTGCGATCGAGCGTCACCGCCTCGCCGCACTCCGCCAGCTTGGCGCTGGTGCCGAAGATGCGCCTGACCCGGAAGGTACCGCCGCGCCCTCGCTCAAGAACCTTCGCCCACAAGTCTTCGACACGCTTGTCGACCAGTACCGCCAATGCCTTCAGGAGGCGCGGCAGCGCGCCGGCCAGCAGCCGCAGGAGTTCCCTCTGTTGGTCCAGCGTCTCGGCTTCGTGCGCGCCACTCAGGCGGATGCGCGCCTGATACACGCCAAGGTGCTCCAACAGGCCGCCAGCGCATCTCCCGACTACTCCATTCCCGAGGAGATGCTCGGCGCGCTTTTGGGGGCGATGGCCGACTATTACCGCCAGCATGCCGTGCCCGAGCGGCGCAAGGATCAAGGCGAACGGCAAATGCCATGACCGATTTCGCCGGCGATATTGTCATCACGCTCTATCTCGGCAACCGGACAGGCGAAGCCGAGGCGCTGGAAATTCGGCTGCACGCGTTTCTTGACGATCGTTTCGGTGAACGTTTGCAGTTCGAGGTGGTCTGCGTCGCCGAACAGCCCGAGCGGGCGGCATCAGCCCGTCTCCTGGCCACGCCCGCACTGGTGCGTGAATTGCCCTTTCCGACGCGCCGCGCCATCGGCGATCTGTCGAACGGCCCCCGGGTGCTTCAGGCGCTCGGTCTGTTGGAGCGGACCCATGATGACGGCGCCTGACCCAGGCGTTTGTCGCCAGTTGATCGCCGCCCGAAAACGCCAGGCTTCCGTCTCCTGTTTCAAACTATGGGATTTTCCGGAAGCGATGGTCTACGCGCCATTAAGCATAAATTGGGTCTTCTTGTTCTTCGCACGCACGAGATCTGCGGATGCGCAGCAAGAGGGAGCGGGGAATGGAATCGAAGTCCGCGGCATCTGGATCGACTTCAAATGAAACGGGCCGCGTGGTCTTTCCCGACGCCTTCGAGCTGGAAAAGCAGGTTCTCATCCTGCACGACAACCAGGATTTCGCGGAAGAACTGCGCCGCCTTCTGGGTACCGACCCGCGTTCCGGTTTCGGAACGGCACTGCTGAAGGGGTATTCGGTCCCGCGTGGCATAAGCCGTGAAATCACCATGTCCGCCATCCTCGTCTGCCTCGATTTTTCCAATCGGGCGGCGCTGGACATGGTCGAGCAAGTCGTGGCCGGATCGGAAGGACTGCCCGTGGTGGTCTTGCGCACCGGCGACACCGACAGCTTTGCAACGGCTCTGAGATATGCCGGCGTGGCCGACGTCATCGCCTATCGGCATTGTACCGCGGATGCCCTGGCGCCCCTGGTGCAGCGTGCGATCGATGGGCACATCCTGCAGATCAATTTGCGCAACCGCGTCCGCGAACTGGAAGTTGCGAACGGCCGCTTCCTGTCTCTCGTCGCCGACAATGCCGATCCCATACTCGTGATCGACACCGAGGGGCGCATCCGCTTCGCCAATGTCTCTGCCGAACGCATTTGGGGCCTGTCGGCGCACGAGCTTCTGGGCGAGCAGCTCGGCATTCCCATCTTGGGCGACGGCGTGACCGAAATCGAACTCGTCCGCCGCGACCGCGAGCAGCCGGCCATCGTCGAAATCCATGCCAACCGGACTGTGTGGGATGGCGGCAGCGCCTATCTGGCGACCCTGCGCGACACCACCGAGCGCAACCGGTCGGAGCGCCAGCTCCGCATCGCCAAGCAGACCGCCGAACGGGCCAATGAAGTCCGCAGCCAGTTTCTGGCCAATATGAGCCATGAGTTGCGCACCCCGCTCAACGCCATTCTCGGCTTCACCGAACTGTTGTCGAGCGGCGCCGAGGCTGCGGCCCGGCCAGTCCGGGAGCAGGACTATCTTCAGCACATCCGCGACGCCAGCCAGCACCTGCTCGGTCTCATCGACGACCTGCTCGATCTGTCTGCGGCCGAGGGTGGCCGGCTGCGGCTTGACGAACAGCCGGTGGACCTTTCGGCCCTGGCGACGGATTGCCTCGAACACATCCGCCCGCGCGCCCGCGATGCCGGAATCGGCCTTTGTCTGAGGCTGCCGGATCGTCCGCGCCGCATGCAGCTCGACCGCCGTCTGATCGGCCAGCTCCTGGCGAATTTGCTCGACAACGCCGTCAAATTCACGCCCCGCGGAGGAACCATCGCCCTGACGCTGACGCATCAGCCCAGCGGTGCGGTGACGCTTTGTGTTCAGGACACCGGCGTTGGCGTGGCGGCAGAACAAATTCCGCGCGCCTTTGCCACCTTCGTTCGGCTGGACAATGTCCTTGCCCCCCAAAGCAAGAGCGGCGCCGGATTGGGGCTGGCTCTCTGCAAGCGCATAGCCGAACTGCATGGAGGCACCATCAAGCTCAAGTCGGCTTTGGGCCGCGGCACACGGGTCGAAGTCACACTGCCGGCGAGCGCGCTGCTGATCGACACCTCCAGCGCCTTGGCCCCCTCCGGCGGCCAAATGCAGATTGCCGGCCGTTCGACATGAACGGTTTCAAAACGGGCAATGATAAGCTATGGGAAATTCACGCGCCGGCGTTGGTCCAGATGGGCACGCCGGCCGCTGGCGGCGGTCCCGTAGCTCAGCAGGATAGAGCATCAGATTCCTAATCTGAGGGTCACTGGTTCGAATCCAGTCGGGATCACCAAATTCCCCAAATCGCGCCCGCGACCATCACGACGCACAACCTCAGCCGCGACAAGGCCTAGCGGGCGCTAAAGGGCTTGGGCGTAGTCTACCTGATTGAGAACGTCGGAGGGGCAGGCGTTTGGACTCGCGAACAGGCCATAGCGGGTCTATAACTATTAATTCTGCTCGGATTGTTTAGCTTGATAGAGGCGAGTGCATAAGCTCTCTGAAGTGGAGAAGACCGATGCCGATTTGTCCGACGTGTCACCAGACAATAGTATCAGTCCCACCGCCGCCGTCAGTTACAGTCGGCGATACGGAGACTTGTCCAGACTGTGGCCAGCCCGTCTGGAAGGACAAAGGATGAAGGTGGAGGCTCGTGAAGTAGCTCCAATTCTCCGTAAGTGGGTCGAGGAAGAGGTAACGCAAACCTCAGCTCGGCTACAGGAGACCGGAAGATTTGGGTTTGCTGTCTCTTCTGGCAGCCTTCTAGGGTTGGCCGCTGTCGCAAAGCTTAGCACCACGCCGCCGGATCAAAGCTTATTCGTTGCGGGTTTGGTCATGATGTTTTCGTCGATAGTCGTCGCGGCCCTTCTTGCTCGGCCACGTTCTTGGCATTTGGACGGAAGAACAGAAGTGCAGACTGAGCTACAGGCCACGAGTTCGGCGAGGCGAAATACTTTATTATCTATGGATGACCTTGTGGGTAGCCGCCGTGGCGACTGCGATGTTTGGGATGTTTGGCAATCCGCCGCCAGCCGAGGGAACGACCTAGATTTTCGGTCCCAGCATTGTTGGAGCGGATACCGACCAGATGGCGGCCATTCCTCAAGCGCCGATTTGCCCACGGCCGCCTTTAGGCTCGTTCTTTAGGATTTGAGCAAAGCTTTACCGGCGCTGTTCGCGTGCCCGGATGTCACGCCCGGGAGCGACGATGACTGCTTGAGATAGGCGTGAACGGTCGCCGCCACTGCCTTCTCGAACGGCGTGTGTGTAGCCTCTCCCAGCAGCGCCTCGAGCCTTTCATCCCGCAATTCATGCGGCTCTTCCCACAAATAGCGCATCTTCAGAAGCTCCCGAAGGATCGGCATGAACGGGCTGACGAGCCGCAGCTGCCACCAGGGGAAACGCACGACCCGCGCCTTGTCCGGCAGCGCCGCCTGCACGACGGCGATCATCTGCGCGCCGGTGACGAAATGGCCGCGGAAGTGGAATGTCTCGAACCGCCCCAAGGCGGTGCGCGCCTCAGCCAGCTTCACATAGGCCTCCCCCAGATCCGGCAGATAGGCCCAGCTGTGCCCGAGCGCCGGATCGGCGGGATACTGAATGATGCCGCGGCCGGCCTTGGTCAGCATGGCGAGATCGAAATAGGTGCCGGTGACGCCCGGACCGTAAAAATCTCCCGAGCGAAGGATCAGAACCTGCACATCGCCCGCTTCGGCGGCCTTTTTCAGCCTTTGCTCGAGCCGCACCCGGATCTCGCCCTTCTCGCGCGCCGGATGTTGTGGCGTGTCGGGCGCCAGCACATGCTGCTTGGCACCGAAATTATAGATATTGCCGGGAAACAGCAGCGTCTTGCCGCTGCCCTTCAGCCCCGCAAGCACCGCCTCGAGCTGCGCCTCGGCCCGGCCGCCATGCCACTTGTCGTAGGGCAGGTTCAGCGCATTGACGACGACATCGGCGTCCGCCGCGGCCTTTCTGATATCCTCGGGACTTCCCGCATCGCCCGCAATGAAGGTCACCCCCGCGATCGGGATTTTATTGCTGCGCCCGAGCCCGGCCACCTGCCAGCCCGCCTGCTCAAAGCTTGCCGCAGCCTGGTGGCCGATGCGGCCATTGATCCCCAGAACCAGTACCTTCGTCATCACCCGTCTCCTTGGTTTGAACTTGACAGGCTGAGAGTGACGCATTCACATTCAAATGGTAATTCCTGAGAATGTGCATACGACAATACAAAAATGAATAATGCAGCTTCCGATCCCGACTGGACCTTCTGGCGCAGCTTCGAGGCGGTGCTGGCAGAGGGAACGCTGTCCGGCGCGGCGCGAAGGCTCGGCCTGTCCCAGCCGACCCTGGGTCGTCACATCGATGCGCTTGAGCAAAGGCTCGGCGTCACCCTGTTCGAGCGCACGCTCAAGGGCTTTGCCCCGACCGAAACGGCATTGGCGCTTTTCGAACCCGTCAAGGCGGCCCACGCCGCTCTTGCCGAGGCCCGCGCCCGCGCCGAGGGCCGCACACAAGCCCTCTCCGGCAGCGTTCGGATCACTGGCAGCACCGTTTTTTGTCACTACGTGCTGCCGGCTCTGCTCCTGCCCCTGCGCGAAAACTTCCCCGACATCGCGCTGGAGATCGTGCCCTCCGATACATCGGAAAACCTGCTGATGCGCGAGGCCGACATCGCCATTCGCATGTTCCGCCCCACCCAGCTCGATCTCATCACCCGCCATCTCGGCGATTTGCCCCTGACCTGCTGCGCACACCAAACCTATCTGGACCGCCGTGGCAGGCCCGAAACCCTCGAAGATCTGGTCAATCACGATCTTATCGGCTTTGATCGGTCCGACCTGCTCATCCGCGCGGCGCGGGCTATGGGTTGGGAACTGGCGCGTGGGGATTTCGTCCTGCGCACCGACAGCCAGACCCTCGGCTGGGAGCTGATGAAGGCCGGGCTTGGCATCGGCTTTGCCCAGACGTCCTTGGTCGCAGCCGCCGAGCGGATGGTGCCGCTTCTGCCGCAACTCAAAATCCCGCCCCTCGAAATTTGGCTTACCACGCACCGCGAGCTGTTCACCAGCCGGCGAATTCGTGCCATTTATGACGGGCTCGCCCAACAGTTGGCCCGCCATGTCGATGCCGCCAACACCGCAACCTGAGCCACGCTCGCCGCATCGGCCCCACGCAACGAAAGTTCATGGAACTTCATGGAACTTGGTCTGAACGTTCTCATCTTCATCGTCCTCGCCGGCGTCGTTTTCATTCTCGGCTGGGGCCTGTGGAACATGCTCAAGGGCGGCGACGCCAATCTCAGCCAGCGCCTTATGCGCGCCCGCGTCATCGCCCAGTTCGTCGCTATCGTACTGTTGTTGATGGCGGTTTATTTCTTCGGCGGGCGGGGCTGATCCACAATGGTCAAGCTCAACAAGATCTATACCCGCACCGGCGACGACGGCACGACGGGCCTTGTGCGCGGCCCGCGCCGCTCCAAGGCTGATCTCAGGGTCGAGGCCTATGGCACGGTCGACGAGGCCAATGCTTTCATAGGCTTGGCGCGGATACATTCCGGAGCGATGCCCAAGGTGGACACGGTCCTGGCCCGCATCCAGAACGATCTGTTCGACGTCGGCTCCGACCTCGCCACCCCACGAGAGCCGAACGCAAACAAGGATTTGCGTGCAACCGCCGGTCAGACAGAATGGCTGGAGCGACAGATCGACCACTTCAATGAGGCGCTTGAACCGCTGACGAGCTTCGTCCTGCCCGGCGGATCGGCCCTCTCCGCAGCGCTGCATGCGGCGCGTACCGTGGTCCGACGCGCCGAGCGCATCGCCGTCGCCCTCATCGCCGAGGAGCCGGAAACGCCGCCCGAGGCGCTACGCTACCTCAACCGCTTGTCCGACCTGCTGTTCGTTCTCGCCCGCACGGCCAATGCCAATGGCACGCGAGACGTGCTCTGGAAGCCGGGCCGTTACGCCTCCGACCCGGAGTCGACAAAGAGTTAAAAGGCTGAAGAGCCTAAGGCTAGAAGACGTAAGGGTAGATGTAATAGGCGATCACCCGCTGGATCAGCATGATCAGCAGGAACACCACGATTGGCGACAGATCCAGCCCGCCGAAATTCGGCAGCACACGGCGTATGGGTTGCAGGACGGGCTCGGTCAGCGCATTCAGCCCCCGCCAGACGGCGGCCACGAATTCGTTGCGCGTGTTGATGACGTTGAAGGCGATCAGCCAGCTCATGATGATCATGGCGATCATCACCCAGGAATAAAGCTGCAGGATCACCAGAACGATTTCGAGAATGGCGCGCATTCAAACCCCCTGCGCCTCACCCGAACCTATGCTGGGCGCGACGACTTCCTGTCTCAACGATTGGCCCCGATGGCCGCGACCCTGCCTATCTAGCGATTGATGTTCGCGGGGGCAAGCAGGCCCGCGCTTCGCACCCAACGCCTCACCAATGCATTGCGCCGCCAAAAAGAAAAGGCCCGAGCCGCGAGGGCGGCCGGGGCCTGAAGTTTGTCCCGGTACGCAAAACACAAAGTTCCGGGCCTGATGAAAGCCTTGCAGCTATCGTGCCAGATCGAAAACGCCCGCTTAAGCGGGAACGTTATGGTTAACGGCAGGTAAAACAGACGGTCTTCGGCGCAGCCTGCGTTGCAGAATGCGAGCCGGCCTTGCCAATTGCAACAATGGCGGAGACGGTCAGCTGCGCTTCATCTGGCTGCGCAGCACGGTACGCTGGCGGGCTGATACCCCGATCAGCTCGGCGACACGCCACACCATATTGTCTTCTAGTTCATGGTTTTCACGGTCCGCATAGACGACCTGCCACATCAGCCGGATGATCTCGATGCGCTCCCGCTCGCTCAACCGCGAAAGAGCCGAGGTGAAGTGGTAGAAGTCGACCGCCTCCGCGTCGCGCCGCATGGCCTCGCCCATGAGCTTCTTGACCGCCTCCCGGTCCAGCCCGAAATGGTCTTCCAGCGCCGCTGCGATGGTCTTGCGCTCCTCCGGCGTTATCACCCCGTCAACCGAGGCAAGATGCACCAGCAGCGCCGCCACGCTGAGCTGCGGATCGGGCGGTGCGCCATCGACTTCGGACTTGGAGAACATGCGGCTGAGTGCGTCAAACATGAACGTACGGACCTCGCGATCAGGGCGGTCAGGGTTCGCGGCCGGGCCCTCTCGAAACCCACTTCTGAAGGATCAGGCCAGATTTTAGCGTCTCGGAGGTCAAACGCCTCCGATCCGTCGGAGTTCAGCTGAGGCGCAAGGTCTTCATCAGCTTGCGCCGCCAGCGATGCCGCATATAGCGGTAGAACAATTCATTTGTCATGACATGCCGGTAAGTTCGAGCAAACGCCACAGCCGACACCAGGTTCCAGGGCCTGCGTTTGCCGGTGTAGTGCAGCATCTTGGGGTTGAGCGCCTGATGCGGCGGGCGCGGATCGATGACGTTCCACATCTTGTCGAGCGGCTTCCAATTGCCAAAAAAGGTCAGGTTCAGAAAGTCCTGGTCGTAATAGATGCGCGCCATGGTGCCGTCCGCGACCAGCCGTGCCAGATTTTCCAGCACCTTCGCCGCGCGCCACTTTTTCGTGTCGATGACCAGGAGCCCCGAATTGAAATAGGGGTCGGCGGGATCGAAGAGATCGACATTTTGCCGCATGTCGCGCCGGCGGGTAATGAAATCGCCCAAGGGGTCTTCCACCGCACCGATCGGCTTGCCTTCCAGATCGATCTCGGCCAGCTCTTCGATGGCGCCGCGCATATAGGTATCGCAATCGCAATAGATGATCCGTTCGACCTCGTCTGGGATCAATTCGGCCACCAGCAGGCGGGCATACATGATCTGGTTGAGGCGCGTATCGGTGGGCAATTTGGCGCAGCTGCGCTGGAAATCCTCGTTGCTTTCGAGATCGTAGAACACCAGCTTGGCGCCGAATTCGTCCTCGATCTTCTTGAGATCCTGTCGATGCGCATCCTCCAGGCGCAATTCGCACAAATGGAAAACGAGATCCTTGCGCCGCCGGGTCGACAGGCAGATGCCGCGCATCACCGCGTAGGCGGGCGCCCAGAAATTGTCATCGAAACACAAAAGAACATGGATCGGTGCGGACATTGGGTTCTGCCTTGGGCGCAATCCGGACGAGGTCCCGAAGATGCCAAGCTTCGGGCCGATTCTTGAAGGCCATTCACATGGCCGGAAAAAGTGCGCAAGTCCACCGCCAAGCCCCTCTGCACGCCTTGCGGCTGCAAATCGTGAACATTTGTATGAAGTTGGAAAACTCGATGTTCACCCCTTGGCTGTAACCTCTATTGCGAGACCAACATGGGGGCTTGGCATGCGGGCTGCTCTGCTTCTCACCGGAAGCGTGATCTGGGCGTTGAGCGAATTGATCAAGCTCTTCGGGGCGAACTCCTATGGCGTGGTCACGACCGCGGCAGGCTTTGCCTTCACCATGATGGCGGTCGGCATCACCTTTTTATGGGACGAGCGCGACGGCCGCGTCGGTTTGCGCACCGCCATCTTTGCGCTCGGAGGCGGCTTCGGACTGCAGGCGGTCTATCAGTTTGTCCGCATCCCCACTGCCACCCAGAGCTTTGAATATGGCGACGGCCTTGTGCTTTTTGGTCTCGTGGCGCTTCTGATGTTGGTGGGGAGCGCCGCCCTGGCCGTCTGGCTCTTTACGCGCACGGACTTGCCGCGCTGGATGGGCGGCCTGCTGGCGATAAGCGTTGCAGGCGCAACGATCTGCACGATCGGACCGGACACCTGGCACTTCTGGGCCCTGCCCTTCAAGCTGATGAACGCCGCGGCACTCGCCGAAATCGCCATCCACGTCAACCTTCTGCAGGGCGAAGCACAAGCGCGCGGCATGCGCACTTTTCAATAGCCGAGCGCCCGCCCTAGGCCTGGGCCAGTTTCGAAATCCGTCCCGCCAGGTAGATGTCCTTATGCGTAACGCCGCCCGCATCATGGGTGGACAAGGAAATCGTCACGGTGTTGTAGCTGTTCGACCAGTCGGGGTGATGGCCGGCCTTCTCGGCCACAATCGCCACCTGCGCCATGAAGCCGAAGGCCGCGACGAAGTCGGGAAACTTGAATTGGCGCGAGATCTCGCGGCCCGCCGCATCGAGTTTCCAGCCGTCAAGATCGGCCAATGCCTGTTCCCGTTCCGATTGCGAAAGTAGATCGGCCATCGGCTCCTCCTGTTGCAGCAGCGCTTGAGCATCTTTGGAAAACCGGTTTGCTGTTCTCCCGATTAAACGACGCAAGATCACAAAAAGCAGGGCGACGGAACACTTGCACTTGAACGTTTGCCGCTCCGGCCGCGCTTCATCTTAACCCCGCTTGTATTTCCCGTCACCAGCCGCGCCCATCGAGCGTCCGCCGGAGCAATGACAACTTAAACTGTTGTCATTCCCTATGCTTCTCAGCAATCCCGTTGCCGGAACTTAAGAATTATGCGTAGGCTTGCCCCGATACCCTGGGGGAGGGGGCCGGGCAGTTCTTGCCTGAACGATCGGTCAACTCTTGGGGGAGGAGAGGAACGAGAAATCGAGGGATTTTCCATGAGCTTAGCACTCTGGCTGATCGTTATCTGCGGGGCGCTGTCCATCGTCTATGGCATTGTCACCACACGCACATTGCTTGCCGCCGATGCCGGCACGCGCCCGCATGCAGGAAATTTCGGCTGCCGTGCGCGAGGGCGCGTCGGCCTATCTGCAAGCGCCAATACACCACCATCGCCATTGTCGGCGTCGTCATCGTCATCCTCGCCTGGTGGCTGCTCGGCATCTATGCGGCCATCGGCTTCGCTCATCGGCGCCATGCTGTCGGGCGCGGCCGGGTTCATCGGCATGAACGTCTCGGTACGCGCCAATGTGCGCGTCGCCCAGGCGGCGACCAAATCGCTCGGCGGCGGGCTCGACCTCGCCTTCAAGTCGGGCGCCGTCACCGGCCTGCTGGTCGCCGGACTCGGCCTGCTCGGCGTCACCCTCTATTTCATCATCCTTACCGGCATCGGGCTTCGCCCCGACCAGCCGCACCGTGATCGACGCGCTGGTCGCACTCGGCTTCGGCGCCTCGCTGATCTCGATCTTCGCCCGTCTCGGCGGCGGCATCTTCACCAAGGGTGCGGACGTCGGCGGCGACATGGTCGGCAAGGTGGAAGCGGGCATTCCCGAGGACGATCCGCGCAATCCCGCGACCATCGCCGACAATGTGGGCGACAATGTCGGCGACTGCGCCGGCATGGCGGCCGACCTGTTCGAGACCTACGTGGTGACCGCCGTCGCCACCATGGTGCTGGCGGCCATCGTGCTGCCCGATGCCTTCAAGGTCGCCGGCATGGTGCTGCCGCTGGCCATCGGCGGCGCCTGCGTCATCACCTCGATCATCGGCACCTATCTTCGTCAGGCTGGGGCGGGCGACACCAACATCATGGGCGCGCTCTACAAGGGCATCATCGCCACCGGCGTCCTGTCGCTCATCGCGCTGCTTCCCGGTGCTCTGGCTGGTCTTCGGCGGCCTTGACGTCCAGCTCGGCAATCGAGGGCGGCAAGCCGTTCACGCCGCTGAGCCTGTTCTGGTGCGGCGTGGTCGGGCTCGTCATCACCGGCCTGATCATCGTCATCACCGAATACTACACCGGCACCGGCAAGCGTCCGGTGAACTCGATCGCCGAAGCCTCGATCACCGGCCACGGCACCAATGTCATCCAGGGCCTCGCGGTCTCGCTGGAATCGACGGCCCTGCCGGCGCTGGTGATCATCGCCGGCATCATCGTCACCTACAACCTCGCCGGCCTCTTCGGCATCGCCGTGGCGGTCGCCACCATGCTGGCGCTGGCCGGCATGATCGTCGCGCTCGACGCCTTCGGCCCGGTCACCGACAATGCCGGCGGCATTGCCGAAATGGCGGGCCTGCCCGACGAGGTGCGCTCACAACACCGACGCGCTCGATGCGGTGGGCAACACCACCAAGGCCGTCACCAAGGGCTATGCCATCGGTTCGGCGGGCCTCGGCGCCCTGGTGCTGTTCGCCGCCTATACCCAGGACCTCAAACTACTTCTCGGCCAATGCCGCGAGCCGGCAGCTTCTTCGACGGCGTCGGTGAGTCAACTTCTCCCTGGCCGATCCTTACGTCGTCGTCGGCCTGCTGTTCGGCGGCCTGCTGCCGTTCCTCTTCGGCGGCATGTCGATGACCGCCGTCGGCCGCGCCGCGCAAGTCGGTGGTGGTCGAGGTGCGCCGCCAGTTCAAGGAGAAGCCGGGCATCATGGCCGGCACCGACCGGCCCGACTACGGCCGGGCCGTCGACATGCTGACCAAGGCCGCCATCCGCGAGATGATCGTCCCCTCGCTGCTGCCGGTGCTCTCGCCGATCGTGGTGTTCGTCGTGATCTACTGGATCGCCGGACAGGCCGCGGCCTTCTCCGCGCTCGGCGCCATGCTGATGGGCGTCATCGTCACCGGCCTCTTCGTCGCCATCTCGATGACGGCCGGCGGCGGCGCCTGGGACAACGCCAAGAAGTCCTTCGAGGACGGTTTCACCGACAGCCACGGCGTCAAGTCCACCTCAAGGGCTCCGAGGCGCACAAGGCCTCGGTCACCGGCGACACCGTCGGCGACCCCTACAAGGACACGGCCGGCCCCGCGGTGAACCCGATGATCAAGATCACCAACATCGTGGCGCTGCTGCTTCTGGCGGTGCTGGCGCACATGTCGGGCGCGGTCTGACCAACGACCAAACCAGCGATCAAAAAAAGGCCCGGGAGCGATCCCGGGCCTTTTTGCTGTCTCGACAGCTATCAGGAGGCCTTTTCCATCTCGATGGCGTCCAAAATCACCTTGCGCGCGGCGTCCAGCCCTTCCACGGCCTCGATCCGCGCCCATTTGTCGGGCTCGAGATCCTTGTAGTGCTGGAAGAAGTGCTTCACGCGCTCGATCTGGATCTTGGGAAAATCCTCGATGTCTTGCACATCGTCATAATTGCGGGTGAGCTTGTGCACCGGCAGGCAGATAAGCTTTGAATCCGGGCCGCCGTCATCCTCCATCTTCAATACCCCGATCGGCCGGCAGGGCACGACCGCACCCGGCATGATCGGGCGCGAATTCATGATGATGGCGTCGAGCGGATCGCCGTCTCCGCAAAGCGTATGCGGCACGAAACCGTAGTTTCCCGGATAGCGCATGGGCGTATAGAGGAAACGGTCCAGGAACAGCGCGCCGCTTTTCTTGTCGAGTTCGTATTTGATCGGCTCGCCGCCCAGCGGCACTTCAACTATGACATTGATATCCTCGGGCGGGTTCTTGCCGATGGCGATGGCGTCGATATTCATGGGACTAACTCTGTCGTCGGAAAGGGGGGAGGGGTGTCGCGCACTGTCTGCCCCATCCGGCGTGGTGCTGGCAAGCCGGAATCGCGCGGCAGGACGGCGCGGGGACACTCCCCCTTATCCCCGCCTGTCTCGACCCGGTCTATCCTTGCGTTACCCTTCCGGTTGCGCAGTGCTGACGGAGTGCTGCGGAAGGGGAACGTGCAGCAGTCGGGCCGCCGCTGCTGGGTTTCGGGAACGCTCTGCTGCGCTCGGCGGACGACCGGAGCATAAAGGCGTTTGCGACGGCGGGACTGGATCCCGACAAATATCGCGGAGTAACCGCATGAACGGGCAAAGGTCCCGCCGCGCCGCTCCCTGAACCCGAAGACAAACGGTCTGCCGGGCGTTTTCGGCTGCCAGATTATCCGCTATCAGGAAAGCTGCACCAAAGGCCTCGGGAGATAAAGCATGGGCGCAATCCGGACCCTGGGCCTGGCGGCAATCGTCTGCGCAATGCTTGCTGTCAGCCCCGCCCGCGCCGCGATCCAATCGGCCTATACCGATATCGACCTCAATGAGTGCACCGTCCTCGAGCGCCGACGATTTCGGCGCCCGTTATGCCTGCCCCGGCTATCGCGGCTACCCGCTCTATATCGCCGAGGGCGACCTGCGCTATTTCGTCTCCTTCGGGTTCGGTGCGCCGGACGAAATGGCTGCCTCCCAGACACCCGGTCCTTTCAACACGCTCGGCGACACGATCGAATGGCGGCTCTCCAACGAAAGCGGACGCTTCCTGCCCTTCGCCGCCATCATCCGCTATCACCTCGACGACCCCGAGGGCGGGGACAACAAGGGCGAAGAGCTGATTGTCATCCGGATCGCGCCCGGCAATACCTGTCAGGTCGCCACGATCGACGCAAAAACTGTCGAAAACGCCAATGAACGGGCCCGCGAGCTCGCCGACACCCTGGCCCCGGACTTCGACTGCAAAAGCGACGAGCCGAAGCGCGAGGGGGAGGCCGAACCGTGAGCTTCGAAATCAGATGCGCCGCTGGCAAACGCCTGCTCTACGTCATGGCGGCAGATGCAGAATATGGCGCGCACCTTCAAAAGCGCATCAAGCCGCTGAAGACCGGCGTCGGCCCCGTCGAGGCCGCCATCGTTCTGACCGCCGCACTGGCGCGCCTTGCCGCAAGGGACCAATTGCCCGATCTGGTCGTCTCTCTCGGCTCCGCCGGTTCCCGCACCCTCGAGCAGACCGAAATCTACCAGGCAATCTCGGTTTCCTATCGCGACATGGATGCCAGCCCCATCGGTTTTGCAAAGGGCGTCACGCCCTTTCTCGACCTGCCGGCCGAACTTAAATTGCCGCATCGCATTGAGGGCATTTCCGCGGCCCGCCTCTCCACCGGCGCCAATATCGTGTCGGGCAGGGCCTACGATCTGATCGATGCCGACATGGTCGACATGGAGACCTACGCCCTGCTGCGCGCCTGCCAGCACTTCGGGGTCGAAATGATCGCCCTGCGCGGCATTTCCGACGGCGCCTCCGATCTGCATCACATCGACAACTGGACCCAATATCTGCACGTCATCGACGAAAAGCTCGCCGCGGCCGTCGACCGGCTCGAGGCGGACCTGCCGCAACGGTGAGATTTCCATGCCCGCCCGTTTGAACTGCGCATCCGCTCGTGCTCAAATACGTTTCGCCGTTTTGCACCGACCGCCCCGCCGGAGTTCTTCGTGACCACCTCCCAACGCAAGCCGACCGCCGGGTCGGCCGCAAAACCGTTTACTGACGACAACCCCATGCTCGGGATCGGGCTCAAGCTCTCGTCGGTCGCCTTGTTCCTGACCATGGCAACGTGCCTCAAGGCGGCGCCCGGTACCCCGGTCGGCGAAATGGTGTTCTTCCGCTCCGCCTTCGCCATACTGCCCATCCTTGTTTTTCTCTTCTATCGCGGCGAACTCGGCACCGGTCTCAAAACCGAACGCTTGGGCGGACACGCCTTTCGCGGATTTCTCGGCGCAGCTGGCATGGGCTGTGGTTTTTTCGCCCTCACCAAGCTGCCCCTGCCCGAGGCGACCACCCTGTCCTATGCAACACCTCTGCTGGTTGTCGTTCTTAGTGCGCTGGTCTTGCGGGAAGTCGTGCGCCTCTATCGCTGGAGCGCCGTTGCCCTCGGCATGACGGGCGTCCTCATCATCGCCTGGCCGCGCCTGACCGTTTTCACCGGTGGCGCCGAACTGGGACTGGACGAAAGTATAGGTGTCCTCTCCTCCCTGCTCGGCTCCTGCATTGCCGCAACGGCCATGTTGATGACACGCTCGCTGGTCCGAACAGAAAAAAGTGCGACCATCGTCCTTTATTTCTCGCTGTCCTGCACCATTGGCGGCCTGCTGACGCTTCCCTTCGGATGGATCATGCCGGCGCCAGGCGACCTGGCCTTGCTGATCAGTGCGGGCATTGCCGGCGGTACGGCCCAGATCCTTCTCACCGAAAGCTTCCGTCACGCCGACATGTCGGTCATCGCGCCTTTCGACTACACCTCGCTTATTCTCAGCGTCATTCTTGGCTACGTCGTCTTTGCGGAAATACCCACGATCAACATGCTCATCGGCGGCGTCATCGTGGTCGCGGCCGGCATCTTCATCATTTTCCGCGAACACAGGCTCGGGCTCGAACGCCGCGCCGCCCGGCGCTTCACCACACCGCAGGGCTAACAACCCAAAGCAAAACGCGCGTCTCGATGTGAGACGCGCGTTTCAAAAGATACATGAACCCTATGGCGATCAGCTCGCCTTGGCTTCCGCCCGCATCGCCTTCTTGCGCTCGTTGGGATCGAGATAGATCTTGCGCAGCCGGATCGATTGCGGCGTCACCTCGACATATTCGTCGTCGGCGATATAGCCGAGCGACTGTTCGAGGGTAAGCTTTTTCGGCGTCGTCAGCCGCACCGCCTCGTCCTTGGACGTGGTGCGGATATTGGTCAGCTGCTTGCCCTTGATCGGGTTCACTTCGAGATCGTTCTCGCGGCTATGCTCGCCGATGATCATGCCCTCATAGACCGTCGACGCCGGCATCGATCAGCATCGGGCCGCGATCCTCGAGGTTCCACAGCGCATAGGCGACCGACTGGCCGGTGCGAATTGGAGATCAGAACGCCGGTGCGGCGGCCCGGCAGCGGACCCTTGTGCGGCGCGTAGTCGTGGAACAGCCGGTTGAAGATGGCCGTGCCGCGCGTGTCGCTCAGAAGCTCCGGCTGATAGCCGATCAGCGCGCGGGTCGGCACGTAGCAAGCGCAGCCGCGTGCGGCCGACGCCGGAGGGGCGCATGTCGACGAGGTCGCCGCTTGCCGCTCGGTGAGCTTTTGCACGACGACGCCGGTATGCTCGTCATCGACGTCGATGATGACTTCCTCGATCGGCTCGAGTGTCTGGCCGTTCTCCTCGCGCATCAGCACGCGCGGGACGGCCGACGGTCAGCTCGAACCCTTCGCGGCGCATGGTCTCGATCAGCACGGCAAGCTGCAATTCGCCGCGGCCCGGCCACCTCGAAACTGTCGGCATCGTCGCCTTCGGTGATCCGGATGGCGACATTGCCCTCGGCCTCGCGCAGCAGCCGGTCGCGGATGACGCGCGACTGCACCTTGTCGCCCTCGCGGCCGGCAAGCGGGCCGTCATTGATGCGGAAGGTCATCGAGAGGGTCGGCGGATCGATCGGGTCGCGCCGCGATCGGCTCGGTGACCTCCGGCAGGCAGATCGTATCGGCGACGGTCGCGGTTTCAAGCCCGGCAATGGCGACGATATCGCCCGCCTCGCCGACATCGACCGGCTGGCGCTCCAGGCCGCGGAAGGCCAGCACCTTGGAGATGCGGCCCTTCTCGACTTCCTTGCCGTCGCGGGAAAGCGCATGCACGGCATCGTCGGCCTTGACCGAGCCCGGACAGGATGCGGCCCGGTCAGGATGCGGCCGAGGAACGGGTTGCGCTCGATGGTCGTCACCAGCATGCGGAACGGGCCGTCTTCGACCTCTGGCTCCTTGACGTGCTCGAGCACCAGGTCGAGCAGCGGCGCCGACGCTGTCCTGCGGACCTTCCGGGTCGCGCTCGCCATCCAGCCCTGCTTGGCCGAGCCATAAAGCACCGGGAAATCGAGCTGCTCCTCGGTCGGCATCGAGCGCCACGAACAGATCGAAGATCTCGTCGAGCACCTCGATATGGCGCTCGTCGGGCTTGTCGATCTTGTTGATCGCAACGATCGGGCGAAGCCCCAGCGCCAGCGCCTTGCCGAGCACGAACTTGGTCTGCGGCATCGGCCCTTCGGCCGCATCGACCAGGATCACCACGCCATCGACCATGGAGAGGATGCGCTCCACCTCGCCGCCGAAATCGGCGTGGCCCGGCGTGTCGACGATATTGATCCGCGTGTCCTTCCACACCAGCGAGGTCACCTTGGCGAGGATGGTGATGCCGCGCTCGCGCTCGAGATCGTTGGAATCCATCGCGCGCTCTTCGACGCGCTGGTTTTCGCGGAACAGCCGGACTGCTTCAGCAGCACATCGATGAGCGTGGTCTTGCCATGGTCGACATGGGCGATGATCGCAATATTGCGCAAGGACATGAAAATGGCCGATGTTTGGGGAGAATGCCGGCAAGGCCATACAGAAAAGGGCCTCCGCACTCAAGAAGAATCGGGACATGGCCGTGCATGGCGGCCATGTGTCAAACGACGAGGTTAATGCCATGAGCGACGTCTTTTCATCCGGCAGCATCGCCGTCATCACCGGAGCGGCCAGCGGCATCGGCCGGGCCACCGCCAAAAAACTGGCCGGTTTCGGCATGCAGATCGTGCTGGTCGACACCAACAAGACCAAGCTTCCTCAAGCCGAAGAGGAAGTCCGGCAAGCCGGCGGCAACGGCGCACCGGCCCCACAAAGCTTTGTGTGCGATGTCAGCGACGATGCCCATTACAAGGACATGGCGGAGACAATCCTCGCCAATATCGGCACGCCGGCACTGCTGATGAACAATGCCGCCTTTGCCGTTCATGGCGGCGCGGGCGACACCCTGGCCCCGGTGAAGGGATGGCGCGACCTGTTCGACGTCAACTTTTTTGGCGTCCTCAATGGCGTCGCGAATTTCGCGCCGGCCATGCTGGACGCCGGCAAACCGGCGATGATCGTCAATACCGGCTCGAAACAGGGGCTCACCCATCCCCCCGGCAATCCGGCGTACAATGTCGGCAAGGCGGCGCTCAACGCCTATACGATGAACCTTGCCCGTGACCTGCGCCAGAAGGGCGACAAGGTGACCGCGCACCTGCTCGTGCCGGGCTGGACGACGACGGGCGACAACGAGCACAAGCCCGGCGCCTGGCTGCCCGAACAGGTGGCGGACTATCTGGTCGAGAAGGCGAAGGCGGGTGATTTCTACATCATCTGCCCCGATGAGGAGACGACGCCGGAAATGGACAAGAAGCGCGTGCTCTGGCAGGCGCTTGACCTGATCGAGAACCGCCCGGCCCTCTCGCGCTGGCATCCCGATTATGAGGCGGAGTTTGCCGAGTTCATGCGAAAGGATGTGCTGTAGACGGCTTTCCGGGACACCTAGGCTGTCCGGTGCTTTCGTGCCGACAGCCGCCCCGCGGTCTTCTCCAGTAATGTGACGATAGCTTGCGGGGGCAAGGGCGGGCTGAAAAGGAAGCCCTGGACTTCCGTACACCCTTGCGACCGGACGGCCTCGAGCTGCGATTCCGTCTCGATCCCCTCGATCGTCGTCGCCATGCCGAAGCTGCTGCACAACTCCACGACTGCCCGGATGATGGCCAGATTGTCGACACCCGCCGCCTCGTTGTTCAGGAAGGAGCGGTCGATCTTGATCTTGTCGAAGGGGAAGGAGCGCAGATAGCTCAGGGACGAAAAGCCGGTCCCGAAATCATCCAGGCAGATCCTGACACCCAGCGACCTGAGCGCATGCAGGGTCTCCAGCACCGCCTTGCTGTCCTCGAGCAGCAGCGATTCCGTGATCTCGAGCTCCAGCCGCTCCGCTGGCAGCCCGCTGCCAGCGAGTGCCGCCTTCACCTGCTCCACAAGCGGGTTGTTCTTGAATTGCATCGACGAAAGATTGACGGCAACCCGCATATCCTCGGGCCACGCCATCGCCGTCATGCAGGCGGTCCGAAGAGCCCACTCGCCCATTTTGCGGATCAGGCCCGTCTCCTCGGCCACCGGAATGAATTCGTCGGGCGATACAGGACCATACTCGGCGCTCGACCAGCGCATCAGCGCTTCACAACTGGCAATGGACTGATCGGCAAGGCAAATCAGCGGCTGGAAATAGAGCTGCAGCGTGCCTTCGCCCACTGCATCCTTTAGCCCGAGCTCTATGGCGTGACGGCGCTTTTGCTGCGCGTCCATTTCCGGCTGATAGAAACAGACGCTCCCTCGGTGTTCGCTCTTGGCGCGATAAAGCGCCAAATCGCCATTGCGCATAAGCGTGTCGGTGTCTTTCCCGTCCCGCGGCGCCACGGCAACGCCGATACTGGCGCTCAGGACCATTTCGAGTTCACCGGAATGAATTGGCGCTCTGATACTGGCAAGGATGCGCTCGGAGACAGCCTCGATCTCGCGCACATCGGAAACCGGTCCCACAAGGGCGGCGAATTCGTCACCTCCGAGCCGCGCGGCCATGCCTGACTTTCCCACGCAGCGGCGAATGCGTTCGGCCGCGGATTTGAGCACGGCGTCACCCGCCGCGTGTCCGAGCGTATCGTTCACCGGCTTGAAGTGGTCGAGATCGATATAGAGCACGCCCAGGATCTTGCCGGCCGCGATCTGATCTTCGGCCTCGGCCATGGCTTCGAGGAACGTGCCGCGATTGGCGAGCCCGGTCAGGCTGTCATGGCGCGCCAGGCGCAGGATAAGATCGTCCTGCTGTCGCTGCTCGGTCACATCCTCATGGGTCGAGAGCCAGCCGCCATCCTGCAGAGGCTCGTGATAGACCTGCACGATCGTGCCGTTCGCCATCGC
This sequence comes from uncultured Alphaproteobacteria bacterium, assembly GCA_963782875.1. Classification (GTDB taxonomy): domain Bacteria; phylum Pseudomonadota; class Alphaproteobacteria; order Rhizobiales; family Devosiaceae; genus CAWALD01. Next base: position 1,518,688 of record CAWALD010000003.1, read on the forward strand.
CAGCAGGTCCCGCAAGGGCTTGGCGTCGGCAATCCGATTCCCAATCGTCTCCCGGCGCTGATCACCATCAACGATCGTCACCATTCCATCTTCGGCACAATAATCGAGCATGGCCCAGAAGCTGGTTCCCGGCTCGGTCAGGCGCGGCGGCAAGTTGTAAAGGTGCGCATAGGCGCTGTTGCAGATCACGAGCCGATGATTGCCATCGAACATGCAAAGCCCTTGCGACATGTTCTCGATGGCCGCCCTGAAGCGCAGATCCTGGCTTGCGCGCAGCCTGGTGTTGAGGTCCTCCACCTCTTCGATCATCAGGGTGATCGAACGGTCCGTGCGACGCCGGTCCTGGTCGTCTTCCTCATAGGCCTGGCCGACGAGATCGAGGAGCTTGCCGATGTCGATTTCATTATCTGCGTTTCGTGCGAGCTCGAGTTGCCGCACCAATAGTCTGTGCATGATAAGTCTATGCCGCTTCGCTTATCGCCGTAATGGTCATGGTCTGGTTCTGCATCTCGCCAATGCCTGAAACCTCGTGAGGGCAGATTTCGCCATAAGAATAAAAACCCAGCCGCATTGCATCCGTGCCGAGTTCCCTCGCGACCGCGTCGACCTCGTCGATGACGCGTTGCCCCATCAGCAATTGCCGGCCGATGCAGGAAATCATCAATACCAGCGTGTCCTTGGTCGCACGGGGCTGCTTTATATGCACCTGACGCGCCGCCTCTGCCGCGCCAAGCGCCAGCCGATCGATCGTTCCGCGCATCAGCTGCGCAACCCAGCCCTGCGGCACGTCGCCGGCAAAGGTCATGGAGCGCTTGTCGCGGTCCACTGCCAGGATCGTACGCACCAGGCTGTGCTCCGGATACGCCGGGTTGAAAACCTTGAGAGGGAAAAGCAGCGCCGAACTCGGGAGCGCCCTCACCTCCTCCTCACCGAGATAGCGCTCATAAAGGTTCAGGGCCGGTTCGCCGTCCAGCGAATGCAGGACATTACCTTTCGAACCGGTGATCTGGCGGCGCGGCCCGAATTCCGCCCAGCCGCCTGCACTGCCGGTCGCTAGACTCACCGCTGTTCCGTAAAAGCCGATGGCGGCGACGCGCCCGCTGCGCGGTACGTCATCGAGCCCCACCAGAGTCTGCTTGAAGCTTGCCCCGTCGGCGGCCAATCCGCCGCTGACCGGAATGCTTGCACCGATCTGGCTGGCAATGCCCTTGGTCAATTCGCTGCCATTGACCGCCAATCCGTCGGACAGGACCACAACGCCTGCAAGATCCTGCGCGGCCAGCCTCCGCCCCAATTCCTGCCCTGCCGCAAGCGACTGGCCAGGGTGCGAAATAGAGACCGCCTCGACGCGCAAGGGTGTGTTGTCGAACGTCATTGCGACGGCCGCGATGCCGTCATGGAGGACTTCGACACCCGATATCTGGCTACCCGAACTGCAGCCAAGAAGATGTGCGTCAGGAAAAAGCCGCCGGAGGTCGTCGAACCAGCGATCCCCTGCCAGCACCTGCCGGCTCCCGAAATAGAGCACGAGATCGGCCCTGTCGCGCGCCGATCCCGACCATCCGCCCTGCTGGGTCCAACTGATCTTGTGCAGACGCATAGGCTCCTCCGGGGTTACCCCGAAAGAGAGCCTGACATGGGCTGTTTAAGGCTTGATCACCGGCAACAAGGACCTGGAATCAGTCTTACCCAATCTTTAACGTCAGCGCAGCCCCCTGAAGAAACGCGCGAGGGAGGCCCCTTACGGCTTGTGGGCCATCTTGTTGCGCGCCGACCAGGTCTTGAGCCGCAAGCCGTTGAGCCGGATGAAGCCTTCCGCATCGTGATGGTCATAGGCCACCGCCCCTTCCTCGAAGGTGACGAGGTCTTCCGAATAAAGCGAGAAGGGCGAAGTGCGGGACACGAGTGTGGCCGAGCCTTTGTAAAGCTTGATGGTGACTTCCCCGGTGACGAACTCCTGGCTCTTGTCGATCAGCGCCTGCAGCATTTCGCGCTCGGGCGAGAACCAGAAACCGTTATAGATCAGCTCGGCATATTTGGGCATGATCTCGTCTTTGAGATGGGCCGCGCCGCGATCGAGGGTGATCGATTCCATGCCGCGATGCGCCACCAGCAGCACCGTGCCGCCCGGGGTCTCATAGACACCACGCGATTTCATTCCGACGAACCGGTTTTCGACCAGATCGAGCCGGCCGACACCATGCTTGCCGCCGAGTTCGTTGAGCTTGGTCAGGAGGGTCGCCGGCGACAGCTTTTCGCCATTGACCGAAACCGCGTCGCCCTTCTCGAACCCGATCGTGATGATCTCCGGCTGATCCGGCGCCTGCTCGGGATCGACGGTGCGCTGATAGACATAGTCGGGCGCAGCCTCCGCCGGGTCCTCCAGAACCTTGCCTTCGGAGGAGGTGTGCAGCAGATTGGCATCGACCGAGAACGGCGCCTCGCCGCGCTTGTCCTTGGCGATCGGGATCTGGTTCTGCTCGGCATATTCGAGAAGCTTGGTACGGCTCTGCAAATCCCATTCGCGCCAGGGCGCGATGACCTTGATGTTCGGGTCGAGCGCATTGGCGGACAATTCGAACCGCACCTGATCATTGCCCTTGCCGGTGGCGCCGTGGGAAATGGCGTCGGCCCCGGTTTCATGGGCGATTTCGACCAGCCGTTTGGCGATCAGCGGCCGGGCGATCGACGTGCCGAGGAGGTAGACGCCCTCGTAAAGCGCGTTGGCGCGGAACATCGGAAACACGAAATCACGCACGAACTCTTCCCGAAGGTCTTCGATGCGGATGTCCTTGATGCCGAACATTTCGGCCTTCTTGCGCGCCGGCTCCAGTTCTTCGCCCTGGCCGAGATCGGCGGTGAAGGTCACCACCTCGCACTCATAGGTTTCCTGAAGCCATTTCAGGATGATCGAGGTATCGAGTCCGCCCGAATAGGCCAGCACCACCTTATTGACTTGCTTGCTCATCATTCTTCTTCTTGGTTCTTGGGCGTTTTGGCCCGAATTTTCGGCGCACACTATTCAAGCGCCTCTTCTCATGCAATCGTCGCCGGACCGACCGACCAGCGATTTCTGATGCCTGCCTTCATTCCCGACCCAGCGGTGATCGCCGCATTTGCCCTCGCCACGCTGGTTCTCGCCATCACGCCGGGTCCCGACATGGCGCTGTTCATCTCGCGCACCGTCAATTACGGCCGCCCGCACGGCGTTGCAGCCGTCATGGGCACGTCCACCGGGCTTCTGGTTCATACCATGCTGGCCGCGCTCGGCATCTCGCTGCTGCTGATTGCGGCGCCGACCGCATTCTTTGTGCTCAAGATCGCCGGAGCGCTCTATCTCTTCTGGCTCGCCATCCAGGCCGTCCGCCAGGGCGGCGGCATCACGCTTCTGGCCCGAGCCAAACGCCAGCCGACCCTCAGGCAAAGCTATCTGACCGGGATCGGCATCAATCTGACCAACCCAAAGATCATTCTGTTTTTCGTGACCTTCCTGCCCCAGTTCGTCTCGCGAGACGACGCGCAGGCATCGGGGAAACTTCTGTTCCTGGGCGCCGAATTCCTCATCGTCTCCGTGCCCGTCGTCATCGCAATCGTCGTCTTCGCCGAATGGATAGGCGCCCTCCTGACCCGTTCGGAGAAGGTGCAGCGCCTGCTCAACTGGAGCTTCGCAGCCGTCTTTGCCGGCTTCGCCGTCGCTATCCTCACGCTTGAGGGCCGGCGGTAGCCAGCAACATATTGCGATCGGATGGCGGACGAGCGCTCGGCTGAGCCCCGAAAACTGGGCAGCAGTTTTCGGACAAGGCGAAGCGAAAAGGACGTGAGGACCCCGCGCGACGTTTCGCGCGCCCCCGCCGGAGGGTTAGTAACAAGCGCAGGCCGGTACCAGCCCGCCGCGATTCGAAACGGTACGACCCGTGAGGCCGAACTAAGCCCACTCCCCCTTGCGGAACACCGGCACCTTCTCGCCATCCTGGGTGATGCCGTCGATGTCGAGATCACCCGACCCGATCATCCAGTCAACGTGGATGGCCGAGGAATTGCCGCCCTGCGCCTTCACCTGCTCCGGCGTGATGGTTTCGCCGCCCTTGAAGCACTTGGCATAGCACTGCCCCAGAGCGATATGGCAGGCGGCGTTCTCGTCGAACAGGGTGTTGTAAAAGAGGATGCCGGACTGCGAGATCGGCGAGGAATGCGGCACCAGCGCCACCTCTCCGAGCCGCGGCGAGCCTTCATCGGTATCCAGCAGCTTTTGCAGCACCGCCTCGCCCTTGCTGGCCTTGGCCTGAACGATCTTTCCGCCCTCGAACCTGACTTCGATATTGTCGATCAGCGTTCCCTGATGGCTCAACGGCTTGGTGGAACGCACGACGCCCTCCACCCGCTCGCGATGCGGGGTGGTGAAGACTTCCTCGGTCGGAATATTGGGGTTGCAGGTGATGCCGTTCCTGGACGTCGATTCCCCGCCCATCCATTCATGCCCGTCCGCCAGTCCGATGGTCAGGTCCGTGCCGGGGCCAGTGTAATGGAGCGCCGAGAAATTCATCTCGTTCAGCCAGCGACGACCGCTTCCTGAGTTCGCCATTGTGTGCCTTCCAGGCCGCGACGGGATCGTCCAGATCGACCCGGCTCGCCGCGAACACCGCATGCGCCAGCTTGGCAACGGCGATCTCCTCGGGATCGTCCGGGAACATCACCTTGGCCCAGCTTGGATTGGGATAGGAAACGATGGACCAGTTGATGTCGAACCCGGTGATCTTCTCGCGGGCCGGCGAATAGGCCTTGGCCATCGCCTTGTTGGCCCGTCCCACCTTGTCCGGATCCTGCTCGCTCAGGAGCATTGGATTGTCACCGGCGATCGCCAACCGCGCCGTGTTCTTGGAGAACGCCTCGCCCATGCCTGCATAGAGCCAGTCCGCCGCGCGATCAAAGCCGAAGTCTGCACCATACTGATAGCGCGCCAGTGACATCTCTTCGTCCGACAACAGGCAGGTCACCAGTCCGGCTCCCGCCTTGTAGGCCTCCGCCGTGATACGCCGGGCGAGCGGCAAGGCCGCCACCGGCGAGGTCATCAGCAGGTCCTGGCCCTTCTCCAGCCTCAGGCCCACCTTGACGGCGACTTCGGCAAGTCTGTCGAGTTCGGCTTCGAATTGCGCGTGGGTCATGGTGGAAGATCCTCTCCAGGGGGTCGCAAGAAACGGGGTCGCCATCTTAGTAATTCATCTGCAGCGCCTGTCCACCCGTCGCCTCGCGAGCGAAGCCTGCATCCGCGCGAACGCATTGACCCGCCGCGCGTTTCGCGCTTCAACGCCGGAAACCGCGAATGGGAGCCGATCATGGCCTACAATGACATTGCCGCCGAAATCTCCAATCTCTTGCAGCAGATGACCGAACAACCCGAGGACATCCATCAGCTTGCCCTCGAAATCCGTGAGAAGATCAATCTGCTGCGCGCCGAGGGCATGCCGGTCCCTGAAGACCTGGTCTTGCTCGAAAAGCGGCTCGAAGAGGAATTCGGCGCCTGACCCGACTACACATTAAATTCAGGAAAGGTCCGGGCAAAAGACGGGGCTGAAGCGTTCCGGACAAGCCAATTCGGGAGCTGACATGCTGCAGATCGACCTTTCGGGCCGCAGGGCCGTCGTCACCGGCGCAAATTCCGGCATCGGGCAGGCTGTGGTCCTGGCGCTGGCCCATGCCGGCGCCGATGTGGCGATCAACTACGTCGCCCGGCCTGAGGACGCCGAGGCGGTGGCGGAAGATGTCCGCAAGCTCGGGCGCAAGGCGCTCACACTTCAGGCCGATGTGTCCGATCCCGACGCGGTCGAAGCAATGTTTGCAAAGCTCGATGCCGAGTGGGGCGGGCTCGACATCCTGGTCAACAATGCCGGCATCGATGGCTTGCCCGCAAAAGCCTGGGAAGCCGACCTCAAGGGCTGGCGCGAAGTCATCGAGATCAATCTTTTCGGCGGCTTTTACTGCGCCCGCGAGGCGCTCAAGCGCATGGTGCCGCAAAAATCCGGCACCATCGTCAACATGACCTCCGTGCATGAAGTCATCGCCTGGACCGGCTTTTCCGCCTACACGGCCTCCAAGGCGGGGCTGTCCATGCTCACCAAGACCCTGGCGCAGGAGGCGGCGCCGCATGGCGTGCGGGTCCTGTCGGTCGCCCCGGGCGCCATCAAGACACCGATCAACCGCACCGTCTGGAACGATCCGGCAGGTCTCGCCGACCTCAATGAAAAAATTCCCCTCGACCGCATGGGCACGCGCGACGAGATCGCCCGCATGGTCGTGGTCCTCGCCTCCGACACCGCCAGCTATGTCACCGGAACCACCATCGTCGTCGATGGCGGCATGACCGACTATCCCGATTTCGCCCACGGGGGATGACACCAAAAATGGCCGAAGATGCCGGCAAGCCTTCGGGCGAGGCGCCGGGTGCGCCGGGCATTGCGCCCACCTGGACCTCGAGCGCCAAGGATATGGTCTCGACCAGCCTCGGCCAGTCCAGGGTTTGGGCCACCTTCGGCTTCGGCATCGTCAACGAGGTTTATTGGCCGTCGACCGGCCTTCCGCAAATCCGCGATCTCGGTTTCATAATCGCCGGCCCAAATGGCTGGACCGAGGTCAAGCGCGCCCAGCGCTATATGCTGGCGACGCCTGCGGCCTATGTGCCGCTGGTGCGCGTGGTGCATGAGGCGGCCGACTACCGGCTCGAGCTCGAATACCTGCCCCACCCCATGCGGGACAGCTTGCTGATCAACTACAAGCTCGATGGCGACGGCCTCAGGCTTTACGCCTTGCTGGCGCCGCATCTGAACCAGGATCGCCGGGACAATGAGGCTCTGGCGGGGGCGGACCTATCGGCCCGGCACGGGGAATCGGCGCTTTGCCTCAGAGCCGACAACGGGTTCTCCCGCACCAGCGCCGGTTATGTGGGGGTTTCTGACGGCTGGCAGGACTTCTCGCGCAATGGCCGCATGAGGTGGACCTATGCCAAGGCGGGAGCCGGAAACGTGGCGCTGACGGCCGAACTGGCGGGCAATAGCGGGGTCATGGCCCTCAGCTTCTCGCAAACGCTGGACGGGGCCCGCACCCTCGCCCGCTCGAGCCTTGCCGACGATTACGACGAGGTCAGACGCATCTTCACCGACCAGTGGGAGGAATGGGGTCGGACCTTGCAGATCCCGCACGCTGCGCCCGAACTGAGGCGGGAGGCGGAACTCTCCGCCGCCGTCATCAAGATCCATGAGGACCGCACCTATGCCGGCGCCATCGTCGCCAGCCTCTCGCGTACCCTGGGGCGCCGCGCATGACGATCCGGGCGGCTATCATCTGGTCTGGACACGCGATCTGGTCGAGGCGGCACTGGCCATGATTGCCGTTGGCCAGCTCGACGACGCCGAGCGCACCCTTGCCTACCTCATCGGCACGCAAGGCTTGGACGGCTCTTGGGCGCAGAACTATTTTCCCGACGGCTCAGGCTATTGGGGCGGCCACCAGCTCGACGAAACGGCAATGCCGCTATTGCTGATGGCCAAGCTCAAGGCGCTCGGGCGGCTGGCGACCTTCGCGCCTGTGGAATCCATGGTGCAACGGGCCGCGCACTTCATTGTCCATAACGGTCCTGCGACCGATCAGGACCGCTGGGAGGAGAATGCCGGTTACTCCCCCTTCACGCTGGCGATGACGGTTTGCGCGCTGGTTGGCGCCGCCGAGTTTTTCGATGCCGATGACGCGGACTATCTGCTCTCCCTCGCGGATTGCTGGAACGAGCGCATCGAGGAATGGACCTATGCCGACAATGGTCCGCTCGCCGCTGCTCACGGCATTTCGGGCTATTACGTCCGTATGGGGGCACCCACTGCCGAGGGCGGGATTGAGGGAAAGGTGCCGGTGCGGAACTCCACGGCCGGCCCGATTGCCGCAAAGGAACTTATCGGACTGGAATTCCTCACCCTGGTGCGCACGGGCCTGCGCAAGCCCGACGATCCTCGTATCGCCCAGAGTGTAAAGCTCGTCGATGCGGAATTGCGGGTGAAGACGCCGACCGGCCCCTCCTATCACCGCTATAATGGCGACGGTTATGGCGAGCACGAGGATGGCAAGGCGTTCGACGGCACCGGTATCGGCCGGCTCTGGCCGCTGCTGACCGGCGAGCGCGGCCATTACGAAATCCTCTCTGGCGGCAATGGCCGGCCCTATCTCGAAGCCATGGCCCGCATGACGGGTCCGGGCGGGTTGATCCCCGAACAGATATGGGACGCTCCGGAAATTCCCGAACGCCTGTTGGAGCCTGGCAGACCCTCCGGCAGCGCCATGCCGCTGGTCTGGGCGCATGCCGAATTTCTCAAGCTGCTGGCGACAGAGGTGGAAGGCCGCCCCGCCGAACTGCTCGACCTCGTGGTCGACCGCTATGGCGGCGACATCCCCAAAGCCGAAACCTGGCATTGGCGCAAGGACAGCGCCTTTTCAAAGATGCCTGCAGACCGGGACCTGTTGATCGAAGCCGAAGAGCCCTTCACGCTGCATTTCGGCTTCGGCAGCTGGGACGACACCCAGGAATGGGCCTCCACCCCGCTCCCCTTCGGCATGCACGGCGTCCGCTTCGCCGCCGGCGCGCTCTCGGGCAGCACGGGGATCGTTTTCACCTTCCACTATGCGCAACGCGACAAATGGGAGGGACGGGATTTCGAGATTGCGATCCGACCGACGCCGTCATAGGCGCCGCGCAGGACATCGCCGGTCTCGCCAGAAACGGTGTGCCACTCGCTTTCCTTGACTTCGCGGTCCTTTGCCTCCTATAAGCCGTCCGTTCTGCAAAGAGCGACGATTTCGAGCCGCTTGTGTTCCCGAGAGGAGCACGGTCACCACCCGCCAGCGCGATGCGCCCGCGGGTGTAATTCGGCTTTGGGCTTCCCATATGGCTGCCGAAGGCAGCCGAAAAGGAAACAACATGTTCGATAGCCTCAGCGACCGCTTGGGCGAAATCTTCAAGGGCCTGACCGGCCGCGGCGCTTTGAGCGAAGCGGACGTGCAGGCAGCGCTGCGCGAGGTCCGCCGCGCCCTGATCGAGGCCGACGTCTCGCTCGAAGTGGTGCGCGCCTTCACCTCCCAGGTCGGCGAGCGCGCCATCGGCGCCGAGGTCACCAAATCGGTCACCCCCGGCCAGCAGGTCATCAAGATCGTTCATGACGAGCTGGTGCAGGTTCTGGGCGAAGAGCCCTCCCCGATCTCGCTCAACGCCAACCCTCCGGTGACCATTCTGATGGTCGGCCTGCAGGGTTCGGGCAAGACGACGACCACCGCCAAGATCGCCAAGCGGCTGAAGGACCGGCAGGGCAAGAAGGTCCTCATGGCCTCGCTCGACACCCGCCGTCCCGCCGCCATGGAGCAGCTCAAGACGCTGGGCGAGCAGATCGGCGTCGATACGCTCGAGATCGTCAAGGGGCAGTCGCCGGTCGAGATCGCCAACCGCGCCGCCCGCGAAGGCAAGCTCGGCGGCTATGACGTCTTGTTCCTCGATACCGCCGGCCGCACCCATATCGATGAAGAGCTGATGGCCGAAACGGCCGAGATCAAGCGCGTTTCCGATCCGCATGAAATCCTGCTGGTCGCCGATGCGCTGACAGGCCAGGACGCCGTCAATCTCGCCCGCTCCTTCGATGAGCGCGTCGATGTCACCGGCATTGTTCTGACCCGCGTTGACGGCGATGGCCGTGGCGGCGCGGCGCTTTCCATGCGCGCGGCTACCGGCAAGCCGATCAAGCTCATCGGTGTCGGCGAAAAGATGGATGCGCTCGAGGACTTCGCACCCTCCCGCATCGCCGACCGTATCCTTGGCATGGGCGACATCGTCGCCCTGGTCGAGAAGGCCCGCGAGCATGTCTCCGCCCAGGACGCGGAGAAGATGGCGAAGAAGCTCAAAAAGGGCAAATTCGACCTCGAAGACCTCAAATCCCAGCTTCAGCAGATGAAGAAGATGGGCGGCATGGGCGCCCTGATGGGGCTGATGCCGGGCATGGGCCAGATCAAGAAGGCCATGGGCAACGCCAAGATCGACGAGAAGGTTTTCGACCGGCAGGTCGCCATCATCAACTCCATGACCAAGAAGGAACGGGCGCAGCCCGAGCTTTTGAACGCCTCGCGCCGCAAGCGCATTGCGGCGGGCGCCGGCGTCGAGGTCTCCGACATCAACAAGCTGATCAAGCAGCACCGCCAGATGGCCGACATGATGAAGAAGATGTCGCGCGGCGGTGGCATGGGCGCGCTCAGCGGCATGATGGGCGGCAAGGGCGGCAGGATGCCGGGCGGCATGCCCGACCCGGCCAACATGGACCCCGCCCAGCTCGATCAGATGGCACGCCAGCTCGGCATGGACCCGGCTCAGTTGCAGCAATTGGCGGCAGGCGGCAGCCCCGAACCTGCGGCAAAGCCCGCAAAGGAGCTGCCCTCCGACGTCAACCAGCTATTGAAATCCGCCGGCGCGGGTGCGCCCGGTCTCGGCGGTTCGCGTTTCCCCGGCCTGCCCGGATTGGGCGGCCCCAAGAAGAAATAACTCAATCCCTTAAACGACTTGAAGATCACTCAGGAGTAAGAAACATGTCCCTCAAGATCCGGCTGGCCCGTGGCGGCTCGAAAAAGCGTCCCTTTTATCACGTGGTTATTGCCGATGCCCGCGCTCCGCGCGACGGCCGCTTCATCGAGCGCATCGGCAGCTACAATCCCATGCTGCCCAAGGATGCCCAGCGCGTGGAAATCGACACCGCCCGTGCCGAGCACTGGCTGAAGGTTGGCGCGCAGCCGACCGACCGCGTCGCTCGCTTCCTCGACGATGCCGGCCTGATGAAGCGTGAAGCCCGCAATAACCCGCAAAAGGGTGAGCCCGGTCAGAAGGCCAAGGAACGCGCAGAGGAAAAGGCGCAGAAGGAAGCTGATGCCAAGGCCGCTGCCGAAGCTCCGGCTGAAGAGGCCCCCGCCGAGGAAGCTCCCGCCGAAGAGGCCGCTTCCGAAGAGGCGACTGCCGAGTAAGCCATGTCCGCAAGGGACGACGGCGACGAGCAAGATATGGTGCTCATGGGCCGCATCGGTGCGGCTCATGGCATTCGCGGCGAAGTGCGCATCCAGAGCTTTTGCGACAATCCGCTCGACATCGCTTCCTATGGCGAATTGACGACCAACCGGGCTGGCGAAAGCTTTCGCATCGAAAAGGCGCGCCTGTCCAAGAATGTGATCATCGCGACCCTTTCCGGAATCAGGGATCGCAACGCAGCCGAAAAGCTCAACGGCCGCGATCTCTTCGTGCCCCGCGACCGCCTGCCGCCGCATGAGGACCAGGACGATTTCTACCACGCCGACCTGATCGGCCTCGAGGTCCGCAATGGCGACGGCGTCGTGCAAGGCACAGTGGTCGCGGTTCCCGATTTCGGCGCCGGGAGCCTGATCGAGTTCCGCGAGCTGTCCGGCGATGACACCCAGCTGGTGCCCTTCACACGCGAAAATGTCCCCGAGATCAATATCGAGGGCGGCTATCTGGTGATCGTGCCGCTGGGCGAGATCACCGGCGAGGTCATGGAGTGAGCTTTTCCGCTCATGTCATAACCCTCTTCCCCGAACTGTTTCCGGGTCCGCTCGGGGCCTCCGTGCTTGGCCGTGGCCTGCGCGAGGGCCTTTGGGGCCTGACGGCGACCCAATTGCGGGATTTCGCCGAGGACAGGCACCGCACGGTCGATGACACGCCCGCGGGCGGCGGGCCGGGCATGGTTCTCAGACCCGATATCCTCGCCAGGGCGATCGATCATGTCGCGCCGGAAACCGATCCCCGCCCGAAAATCCTGATGAGCCCGCGCGGTGCGCCCCTGACCCAGAAGCGCGTCCGCGAACTGGCGGCTGGACCGGGGGCGGTGATTGTCTGCGGGCGTTTCGAGGGAGTTGACCAACGCATCATCGAGGCGCGCGATCTGGAGGAAATCTCCATCGGCGACTACGTGCTGGCTGGCGGCGAGGTAGCGGCCATGGTGCTGCTCGAAGCAGTGGTGCGGCTGATCCCGGGTGTGCTGGGCGCCGAGGCGAGCGGCGACGAGGAGAGCTTTGAATCCGGCCTGCTCGAATATCCGCACTACACCCGCCCGCAGGATTTCGAGGGCCGCACCATTCCGGAGGTCTTGACCTCCGGGGACCACGGCAAGGTAGAAAAATGGCGGCATGAAGAGGCGGAAAAGCTGACACGCCTCCGTCGCCCGGACTTGCTCAAAACCCGCCGGTAATCGGCGTCTGCGAAGAAACGGCCCTGAGGGGCCGGCGCGGCTCCGAATGCCGGCGTCACATCGTGCGCAGGATCGCCCAGGCAATGCCGGTGACCGCAGCGGCAAGCGCAGCGGGTACCGTCAGCACCTGTACCGCCGCAGCACGCCCGCTCAACAGGCCTGTATAGGTGTCGAGCCTGGCATTGAGGAAATCGCCGAAGCTGTAGCGCTCCGGTTGGAGCCGGCCGATCCTGATCATGACCAGCGGCACGGCCGCATAGATAAGCAGGAAAAACGTGCTGACGCCGACATTGATTGCGCTGGCGGCATGGCCCGCGAACAACACCCAGAACACGACCATGATATAGGCATAAAGCCCAAAGGTCAGCGCATAGACGCCCCCGTGGATCTGGCTGACGATCTCCCCTTCGGCTTTCCACGTGCCGAGCGTGTCGGCCTTCAGGTCGATACTCGCAAGAACCGCGGCCTGGGCCGCCGTCATCGGCTTGTTCATGATACGATCTCCGCTGGGTTGAAGAACATTGCCATCTGAAGGCTGCGGGCGATGCGCTCGGCCTTGTCGATGAAGAGCTCGGCAGTTCGGGGATCGCAGGTGTCCCGGGCCGTCCGCCGGAAGATGTCGAGCCAAAGGATGAAGTCTTCCGGCCTGATGGCCGCCAGGCGCTTGTGCGTGGGCACAGGCTGGCCCTTGTAGCGGCCGCTCATCAGCATGACCGATGACCAGAAGGCGAACATCTTTTGCAGATGCGGCTCCCAATCAGTGCCGATCGCTTGCGAGAAGATGGGCCCCAATCGGGCATCGGAGCGCACCCGCTCGTAGAAGGCCCGCACCAGCGTCTCGATCGATGCCTCGTCAAGGTCTGCCGGCGGAACCGTCGTTTGGGAATGCGCAATCGAACCCATCGTGTCAGACACTCCAAAAGATGCATATATAATACATGTTTCCCTTCCTATTGCGGGTCCGGACGAAAAGCAATATCTTTGATACATCTTTTTTAAGGAGCGCCCTTGCGCCTGAACCTTCAGACCGACTACGCCCTGCGCGTGCTGATGCGGCTCTCGATCCGTCCGGGAGAGATCGCCACCATCGAGGCGATTGCCGCCCAATACGGCATATCGCGCAATCATCTGATGAAGGTCGCGCACCAGCTCGGGCGGAGCGGATACATAGAAACCGTTCGGGGCCGCTCGGGCGGCTTGCGGCTCAAGGGAAGTCCGGGAGACATCCGCGTGGGCGATGTGGTGCGCAAGATCGAGCCTGATTTCGCCCTGGTGGAATGTTTCCAGCCCGACCGCTCCCAATGCGTGATCGCGCCCGCCTGCAAGCTGCGCGCCGTGCTCGGCGAGGCCATGAACGCATTTCTCAATGTGCTCAATCGCTACACCTTGGCCGATCTGGCAGCGAACCCCAGGGAACTTACCGCCCTGCTGGGCGTGGCGAGCTAAGACCTGCAGCCGCCCCTGACTTTGCGCCCGCCTTGCAAGTCGGGCCTCGCGCAACCAGATAAGCGGTCCCAACAACACCATTGCAGGAAAATGGGCACATGCGCGCCATCGTCGTGACTGAATTCGGCAAGCCCGCCGACGTTCTCAAGCCATCCGAACGGCCTGTACCTGAGCCACAGGCGGGCGAAGTCCGCGTAAAAATCCGCCTGTCGCCCATCCACAATCACGACCTGATGATCGCCGCCGGAAAATACGGCATGCTGCCCGCGCTGCCCTTTGTTCCCGGCACGGAGGCCATGGGCGAAATCGATGCGCTCGGCCCCGGCGTCAGCGGCTTCGAGACCGGCCAGCGCGTCGCCTTTGGCGGCCAGGGTCTTTGGTCCGAATACGCGGTGGTGAAGGCCGGCGGTCTGATTCCGCTGCCCGATGCCATATCGGACGAGATCGCCTGCCAGCTCGTCTCCATGCCGCTGTCGACCCTGGTGCTGCTCGAAGATCTCGAAGTCGGCGAAGGCGACTGGATCGTGCAGAACGCCGCCAATGGCGCCGTCGGCAAGGTTTTGAACCTCTTTGCGCAAAAGCGCGGCATCAACGTCATCAACCTTGTACGCCGCGAGGGCGCGGCCAAGGATCTTGCCGACCTCGGCTTCTCCAACATCATCGTCACCGAAGACGAAGGCTGGACGGACAAGGCCAAAAGCCTCGCCAAGGGCGCGCCGATCGTCCGCGCGCTCGATTCCGTTGGAGGCGAGGCAACCGATGCGATCATGGATCTGCTTGCCGATGGCGGCGAACTCGTCTGCTTTGGCTCCATGTCCGGCCAGAATATGCAGATCAGCCCCAAAAACCTGCTGTTCAAGAAAACGATTGCCAAGGGTTTCTGGGCCGCGCGGCGCATTCCGGAAATCGATGCGCAAAAGCGCAGCCAGATGGTTCGGGAGCTGATCGGCCTTGCCGCATCTGGCGACCTGCCCCTGCCGGTCGACAGGACCCTTGGTCTTGAAGATGCAGGCCGGGGCGCGGACCTCACCCAGGCGCCCGGCCGCAACGGCAAGATTCTCTTGAAACCCTGAGGCGCTGCCGCTTCAAAGGGAACGAGTCCTCATTGGCGGGATTGGGCACGAAAGCCCAACCGACAAACAGGGGAGATCATCATCATGCCGGTACAACCGCAACCAGGCACGCCAAACCCCGATCCGGGCATGCCGCCGCCCAACCCCAATCCACCGGAAGTCCCGGAGCCGAGCGTACCGCCCGGCGTTCATCCGCCGACCCGCGATCCGGTGCCCCAGCCGGAGGGCCCGCTTGAGGAACCACCGGGCACCCCACCGGAGATCGTGCCCGATCCTCAGCCCAACGAGCCGGGCCCGCAGGTTTAGGAGCGTTTTCAGACAAGGTGGGCACCGGTTTGTCGTCGAAAACGCGACCGCCTAAAAGACGATCAACCGGCCTTTCACATTCCCTGCATCGGCGCCGTCGCGCCGATTGGGGCCACCGGCAGATCCAGCGTCACATCGCCGGCTGTCTTGAACGTCAGCGTCACCGGTACCGTAGCGCCCTCGGCAAAGGGCGCGCCGACCTTCATGAACATCAAGTGATATCCACCCGGCTGCAGCTGCACGGTCCCTCCGGCAGGAATGGCAAGCCCGCCCTCGACCGGCGCCATGGTCATCATGCCATTGGATTTCGACATCTGATGCAGCTCGACCATACCGGCGGGCGAGGAGACGCCGGTCAGAACATCCTCGCTCTTTCCCCTGTTGGTGACAGTCAGATAGGCGCTGCCGGTGGGCGCTCCCGGCGGCATGGCACGTGCAAACCCGCCGCTGATCTCGATGTCGCCAATCTGGGCCGTGCCGGGCGCAGCTTGCGTCGAACTGGCGGCGCTTGTCCCCTCGGCCAGGCAGGCACTCATGCCGCCCATCGCCAATAAACCCGCTGTCAAACCTGCGCCCAAAATCTTCAGCTTCATAGGGGCCTCCCCGGCCGTCTTGTCCATGTTGCGGTGTTTCTATGCGAGCAGGGCCGAACATGCCATGCGGCACGTCCGCACCGTCCCGAAAATGTTGGACTCCGCGCCGCACCTCATGTATAGCGCGCCTCGACGATTTCTCCGTCCAACCAAGACCGGAAGAAAAGGGCTCCTCGCCAACTTATGCAGGGCCTGGAAAACTTCCCCATGAAAAGATCAGAACGGATTTGAAAAGATGAACATCATCCAGCAGCTCGAGCAGGAGCAACTCTCCGAGCTCACCGCCAAGCGCGAAACCCCCGAATTCACCCATGGCGACACCGTGAAGGTGTGGGTCAAGGTACGTGAAGGCGCCCGCGAGCGCCTGCAGGCCTATGAAGGCGTCGTGATCGCCCGCCAGGGGTCCGGTCTCATGGAAAGCTTCACCGTCCGCAAGATTTCCTATGGCGAGGGCGTCGAGCGCGTCTTCCCCATCCACTCGCCGAATATCGACCGCATCGAAGTGATGCGGCGCGGCAAGGTGCGGCGCGCCAAGCTTTACTATCTGCGTGACCGCCGCGGCAAATCGGCCCGTATTTTCGAGTCGACAAACGCCCGTACCCGCAAGATCGAGGCCGGCGAGCGAGAAGCCGCCGTCGAAGCCCGCGCCGCCCGCGAAGCCGAGCGCGAGGAAGCAGCCCGCGCCCTTGCAGCCGAGAAGGCCGCCGAGGAAGCAGCAGCCGCAGAGGCCAAGGCGGCTGAGGAAAAGGCAGCCGCTGAGGCGCCTGCCGAAGAGAACAAGGGCGAATAAGCCTTACACAAGCGTTCCATACGTTTGTGAAATCGAGACCCGGTGCCCTTGCGGCGCCGGGTTTTTTGTTGCCGTGCTTCCGCTGCGCCAGCACCGAAGGGGCAGGCTCTCGATAAACAACGGCGCACCTTCAAAAAATAGCACTCACGATATATCTTGACATAGTCCATGCTAGTGGATTATCTGTAGCGTAACGTAAGATATATCGCAAGGAATATCTCATGCATCCTCATTTCCATAAACACATGCATCGCGACATGCACTTCGCACCGCGCGGCCGGCGCGGCGGCGGCTTCGGGCCCTTCGGCGGTTTCGGCAGAGGCGGCTTCGGCGACGACATCCGTATCGGCCGCATGCTGGGCAGCGGCGATCTGCGCCTGCTCGTCCTGCTGTTGCTGTCCGAAGAGCCCCGTCACGGCTATGACCTCATCAAGGCCATCGAGGAGATGTCGTCCGAAATCTACAGCCCCAGCCCCGGCGTCATCTATCCGGCCCTCACCTATCTCGAGGAAGCCGGCCATGTCGAAAGCCGCGCCGAGGGCAACAAGAAGACTTACCAGACGACCGATGCCGGCGAGCTTTACCTCTCGGAAAACCGCGAGGAAGCGGATGCCATCCGCGAAGGGCTGACTGAATTCGGCAAGAAGGCCGCCTTCGCCCGCGACCGCCTGCGCGAGCACGAAGCGCGCCGCGACGAACGCCGCCAGGGCCCGGACCGCGACATTCCCGGCGCCCTGCCCGAACTCAACGCGGCCCGCAAGAAGCTCAAACGTGCCATCGCCGACGCCGTGAATGGCGACGAAGAAGCCCAGCGCCGCGCCGCCGACATTCTGAGCAGGGCTGCCGACGACATCGCTCGCGGCGATATCGACATCTAGACCAGCGAGCGATTGCCGCTCAATTCACACCGGGATAGGGTTCCGCAAACCTGCGGAGCCCATGACCCATGCACACCTGGATCTGCGCCACCTGCTGCGCCGAATTCCCGCCTTCCGCGACGCCGCCGGAAATCTGCCCGATCTGTGCGGACGAGCGTCAATATGTGAAGCCCGAAGGCCAGAAATGGACCCACGAGACCGAGATCGCGGAAACGCGGAAGACCGAGCTGCGCGACCTCGAGCCCGGCCTTATGGGCATTGGCGTTTCGCCGCTGATCGGCATCGGCCAGCGCGCGCTTTTGATCGAACATCCGCAAGGCGGCATTCTCTGGGAAGGCGTCCCATTGCTCGATGACGCGGCGATTGCCGAAATCAAGCGCCGCGGCGGCGTACGTGCCATCGTCATGTCCCATCCGCACCTTTACGGCGCCGTGGTCACCAATGCCGAAAAGCTGGGTGGCGTGCCGATCCATTTGCCCGCCCTCGACCGCGACTGGACCATGCGGCCATCGGAGTTGATCCGCTATTTCGACGGCGACCGGCTCGATCTGGGCGACGGCATTGTCCAATATGTCACCGGCGGACATTTCGAGGGCTCGTCCCTCCTGCACTGGCCGCAAGGCGCGAATGGAAAAGGTGCGATCTTTTCCGGTGACACCATCACCGTTACGCCCGATACGCGCTGGGCGAGTTTCATGTGGTCCTATCCGAACCTGGTGCCGCTTGATCCGCACGCCATCAGAAGGATCGTCGCCACCACCGAAAGGCTGGCGTTCGACCGCATCTATTCCGCCTGGTGGCCGGGCGTCATGGATGGCGATGCCAAGGGACGGCTTGCCGCCTCCGAAGCCCGCTATCTCAAGGCGATGGGCTATGCGGCGAACGAGCCGGGCGTGGATATGTAGCCGGGAGCGTGTCCAGGAAAAGTGGAACCGGCTTTCCGGTTCGGGCACGCGACCACACAAAGGTCCGGACCATGTCTTTCCATCCAATCCGGAATGCGATGACCTGAAGCGCTATCCCTTTTGCGCCGCCGCGATCGCCGGCAGCAGATCGCGGGCAATGGAGGTCGGATCGAGCGGCCCCACATGCTTGTAGGTGATGATGCCTTGCGGATTGACGACGAAGGTCTCCGGCACGCCGTAAACGCCCCACTCGATGCCGGCACGCCCGTTCAGGTCGGACCCAACCCGCTCGTAAGGGTTGCCCAGGCCATCGAGAAAGGCGCGGGCGTTTTCCGGCTGGTCTTTGTGGTTGATGCCGTAAAGCGGGATGCCCTCTGCAGAAAGCTGCATAAGAAGCGGATGCTCCTGCCGGCAGGGCACGCACCAGGACGCAAAGACATTGACCACATGCACATCGCCCTTGAGGTCGGCGGGGGAAATGCCGGGCACGCCCAGCCCCTCCACCGACGCCAGATCCAGCTCCGGCGCAGGCTTGTTGATCATCACGGACGGAATGTAGCTGGCATCGCGGTCGATATTGGCGGCGAACAGCGCGACCAGCGCCGCAAGGATGGCGAGCGGCGCCAGCAACAGAACATAACGCATCATCTTTGCGGCTCGCTCCGCCGCGACTGCGCCTCGAGCCGCGCCAGCCTGGCTTTCTGCCGCCGCGAATCCTGCGCGACCCAAAGGATCAGACCGGCGACGACCAGGGCAACGCCGACATAAGACAGCGTCACATAGATCAGATGCGGATCGGGTTCGGTCATGCCGCCCCCGCGCTGACTGCGCGCCGCCGCTGCCGCGCCTTCACCCGGCGGCGCATGACCTCCGTTCGCATGGCAACGATCTGCAGCGTCATGAACAGGAAGGTGAAGGCGAAGAGCATCACGAAAAGCGGCCAGAGCATCGACATCGGCATATGCGGCCCGTCCGCGGTGAAGACGCTCGCCGGCTGATGCAGCGTGTTCCACCAGTCGACCGAGAACTTGATGATGGGGATGTTGATCGCCCCGACAAGCGTCAGAACGGCGATCAGCCGCGCCCCGCGCGATTGGTCGTCGAACGCCCGCCACAGCGCCACCAGCCCCATATAGATGAGGAACAGCACGAGCGTCGAGGTCATGCGCCCGTCCCACTCCCAGAACGTGCCCCAGGTCGGCCGCCCCCAGAGCGATCCGGTAAAGAGCGCAATGGCGGTGAACGCCGCGCCGAGCGGGGCCGCCGCCTTCATCGACACATCCGCCATCGGGTGCCGCCAGACCAGGCTTCCGACCGCCGAGACGGCCATGACGCCGTAGACGAACTGGGAAAGCCAGGCATTGGGTACATGCACATACATGATCCGCACCGTCTGGCCCATCTGGTAGTCCTCGGGCGAGGCGAAGAACGCGAGGTAGAGCCCGATGGCAAAAAGGACCGCCGAGATAACGGCGCCGGGCCAGACCAGATAGCGCGACCACTTCATGAACTGGCCCGGATGGGCCAGCTTGTCGAAGAAATTCATTTGCTTGGCGGTGTCGACACTCATGGCACGAAGGCTTTCCCGGAGTCTGGCCTTGGCTTAGTCCGCCGCCAGCTTCAGTGCAAGGGCGGCAACAAAAGGTGACAGCGCGAAAAAGGCCAGAGAAAGACCCGACAGCAGCAACAGGGCCTGTGTGGATGCGCCGGGACCGGCCGTGGTGGCAATGGCGGACACGCCGAAAATCAGGATCGGCACGGCCAGCGGCACGATCAGAACCGGTGCGATCAGCCCGCCCCGCTTGAGCGACACCGTCACCGCCGCCCCGATCGCACCCAGCGCTACCAGCGCCGGCGCGCCGAGGAGCAGCGAAATCTCGGTGCGCCAGAATGTCGCGAGGTTCATGTTCAGCAGAATGGCCAGGATTGGCGTCGCCAGGATCAGCGGCAGGATGGCCGTCAGCCAATAAGCGATCAGCTTGGCCAGAACGATGGCTTCGAGCGGCAGCGCCGCATGGCGGAAAGCTTGCAGCGACCCGTCTTCGAGGTCGGTCTTGAACAGCCGGTCCAGCGACAAGCAGGGAGGACAACAGCGCCGCCATCCAGACGACGCCCGACGAGATCTGCGCCAGCAGGATCTTGTCCGGCCCGATGGCGAAGGGCACGATCACCCCCACCAGCACGAAGAACAGGATGAGCGTCAGCATGTCGCCGCCGCTGCGGGCGGCCAGCTGCACGTCGCGGCGCATGACGGCAAAGAACGCGCTCACGCCGCGGCTCCAATCGCCACAACCCGTGCCGCATGGCCGCCAAGGTCAAGATCGAGATGGGTCGCCGCGATAACCAGCCCTCCGCGTCGCGCATGCGCCGCCATCAGCCCGCCGATCCACTTCTCGCCCCTGGCGTCGAGCGCGGAGCTCGGCTCGTCCAGAAGCCAGATGGGCCGTTCGGCAACCAGCAGCCGGGCCAGCGACAGGCGCCGCGTCTGCCCCGCCGACAACACCCCCGCATCGAGATCGCCAAGCCCGCCGAGACCGCAGGCCTCGAGCGCCCCCGGCACCAATGCCCGGTCGCCGCCGTTCAGCTCGGCCCAGAAAGCCAGATTCTCCTCGACCGTCAGGCTCGGCTTCAGCGCCGGCAAATGCCCGATCAGATGCAGGTCGGTGCCCGGCCGCGCATCGTCGCTGCGCCCCCGCCAATCGATTTGCCCGTCGTGTCGCAACTGGCCGGCAAGGCAGAGCAGGAGCGTGGTCTTGCCCGCGCCATTGGGTCCGCGCAGCAAAACAATATCGCCCGGCCCCGCCTCGAGGTCCAAATCGGACAGGATCAGCTCCTCGCCGCGGGAGCAGGCAAGGCCGGTAACGCTCAGATGCCGGGCGGCAAGGGGGGCGGCTTCGTTCATGACAAGCGGTGATAGGGGAGGCAAGTGAGCACTGGCAAGCTTAGAATGATTTCATTATAAGGCCCGTAACGATTGGCCGCGTGGCCATAATTTGTGCGCTGCCGGGCCCTCCCTGGAGCGGTTCTGCGGCGCAAAACCCTCAAGACCGCAGGTGGCGTCCCGTGACAAGCAAATCCCTCGACAGCTTCAAATCCCGCAAGACCCTGAATGTCGGGGGCAAGGATTACGTCTATTTTTCCCTGCCCGAGGCGGAGAAGAACGGGTTGGAGGGCATCTCCCGCCTGCCGCAGTCGATGAAGGTGGTGCTGGAGAACCTGCTGCGCTTCGAGGACGGCCGCACCGTCAAGAAGGAAGATATTCTCGCCGTCGCCAAATGGCTGACGACACGCGCAGCGCCGGCTATGAGATCTCCTACCGTCCCGGCCCGCGTGCTGATGCAGGATTTCACCGGCGTCCCCGCCGTGGTCGACCTCGCCGCCATGCGCGACGCCACCGCCAACGCTCGGCGCCGAGCCCGCAGAAGATCAACCCGCTGGTCCCGGTCGACCTCGTCATCGACCACTCGGTCATGGTCGACAATTTCGGCACGCCGCTGGCCTTCAACCAGAATGTCGAGCTCGAATACGAGCGCAATGGCGAGCGCTACGAGTTCCTGCGCTGGGGCCAGTCGGCCTTCGACAATTTCCGCGTCGTGCCGCCCGGCACCGGCATCTGCCATCAGGTCAATCTCGAATATCTGGCCCAGACCGTGTGGACCAAGGACGAGGATGGCGAAACCATCGCCTATCCCGACACGCTCGTCGGCACCGACAGCCACACCACCATGGTCAACGGCTTGTCCGTGCTCGGCTGGGGCGTCGGCGGCATCGAGGCCGAAGCGGCCATGCTCGGCCAGCCCATCACCATGCTGATCCCCGAAGTCATCGGCTTCAAGCTGACCGGCCGGATCAACGAGGGCATCACCGCCACCGACCTTGTGCTGACCGTCACCGAAATGCTGCGCAAGAAGGGCGTGGTCGGCAAGTTCGTCGAATTCTACGGCCCGGGCCTTGATCACCTCAGCCTCGAGGATCAGGCGACCATCGCCAACATGGCCCCCGAATACGGCGCCACCTGCGGCTTCTTCCCCGTCGACGACGACACGCTGGACTATCTCAGAACCTCCGGCCGCGACGCCGGAGCGCGTGGCGCTGGTCGAAGCCTATGCCAAGGCGCAGGGCATGTTCCGCGACCACCGACTCGCCCGACCCGGTGTTCACCGATACGCTGGAACTCGACCTGACCACCGTCGTGCCCTCGATCTCCGGCCCCAAGCGCCCGCAGGACCGCATCGCGCTGGCCGACGCCGCCTCCGGCTTCCATCAGGCGCTGCATACGCTGAGCGGCGGCCGCACGCCCAAGGTCGAGGGCAATGAGAACAATGGCGAGGCCCGCTTCATGGCCGAAGGCGCCGCCCAGCAGCAGACCTCCCCAAGAGGCCATCACGTCGAGGGCCGCGATTTCCATCTGCATGACGGCCATGTGGTGATCGCCGCCATCACCTCCTGCACCAACACCTCCAACCCCTCGGTGCTGATCGCCGCCGGGCTCGTCGCCCGCAAGGCGCGCGAGCTGGGGCTCAAGGTCAAGCCCTGGGTCAAGACCTCGCTGGCCCCCGGGTCGCAGGTGGTGACCGATTATCTGACGCCGTCCGGCCTGCAGGACGATCTCGACGCCATGGGCTTCAACCTCGTCGGCTATGGCTGCACCACCTGCATCGGCAATTCCGGCCCGCTGGCCGAAGCAGATCTCGGCAACGCATCAACGCAGAACAATCTGGTCGTCTGCCTCGGTGCTCTCGGGCAACCGCAATTTCGAGGGCCGGGTGAACCCCGACGTCAAGGCGAACTATCTCGCCTCGCCGCCGCTGGTCGTCGCCTATGCGCTGGCCGGCTCGCTGCACGTCAACATGACCACCGATCCGCTCGGCACCGACACGGACGGCAAGCCGGTCTATCTCAAGGATCATCTGGCCCTCCAATCACGAGGTCGCCGAAATCGTGCGCACCAACGTCACCCCCGAGATGTTCACCGCGCCGCTATTCCGACGTCTTCAAGGGCGACGAGCACTGGCAGGGCATCGAGGTCGCGGGCGGCGAGACCTATGACTGGAATTCGTCGCTCGACCTATGTGCAGAACCCGCCCTATTTCGAGGGGCTGACCGATGGAGCCCGAGCCGGTCACCGATGTCGATCAGGCCCGCATCCTGGGGCTCTTCCTCGATTCCATCACCACCGACCACATCTCGCCGGCCGGCTCGTTCAAGCCGGACACCCCGGCGGGCCAGTATCTGACCGAACGCCAGGTGGCGCCCAAGGACTTCAACTCCTACGGCGCGCGGCGCGGCAACCACGAGGTGATGATGCGCGGCACCTTCGCCAATATCCGCATCAAGAACCAGATGGTGCCGGGCGTCGAGGGCGGCTTCACCAAGGGGCCGGACGGGCGAGCAGATGCCGATCTATGACGCCGCCATGGCCTATCAGGACAAGGGCACGCCGCTGGTGATCTTCGCCGGCAAGGAATACGGCACCGGCTCGTCGCGCGACTGGGCGGCCAAGGGCACCCGCCTGCTCGGCGTGCGCGCCGTGATCGCGCAGAGCTTCGAGCGCATCCACCGCTCCAACCTGATCGGCATGGGCGTGCTGCCGCTGCAGTTCCAGGATGGCGAAAGCTGGCAGGTCCTGGGCCTGACGGGCGACGAGACCGTCTCGATCGCCGATCTGGGCAATCTCAGGCCCCGCGCGACCATTCCGGTCGAGATCGTCTCGCGGATGGCAATGCGCGTCGAGATCGAAATGCTCTGCCGCATCGATACCGAGAACGAGCTCGACTACTACCGCCATGGCGGCATCCTGCACTACGTGCTGCGCTCGCTTGCCGCCTGATGCCTATTGCCGGCGCGGCAGCGGCGCTGCGCCGGCCCTGTCTGAAGATCACAACCACATGATCTCAAGCCCAAGTGAGTGGCATGTGTTTGCGGGCGGGCGTAGGGTCTCCGCCATGATCCGGACCGTTGCCACCGCCCTTGCCCTCACATTTGTCATTTCTGCGCCCGGTTTTGCTGCCGAAGTGCGCAGCAACCCCAAGGCTGTCCTCGAACTGTTCACCAGCCAGGGCTGCTCCTCCTGCCCGCCCGCCGATGCGGCCCTCGAGCAATTGAGCAAACGCAACGATATCATCGCGCTCGGCTACCATGTGGACTACTGGGACTATATCGGCTGGCGCGATAATTTTGGCGATCCGGCCTTCTCTGAATATCAGCGGGCCTACGCCAAGGCGCAGGGCAAAAGCGGCGTTTACACGCCCCAGTTGATCGTCAACGGCGAAAAGGACGTAGTCGGCTCCCACCCCGCCGAAGTGAAGAACGCATTGTCCTCCGCAGGCCTGGGCGTGCCGGTCACTCTTTCGGCCCATGACGGCATGCTCGATATCTCGATCGCGCAGAAGCCTGGCGGCGGCACCGCCGCGGTCTGGCTGGTGGCCTACAAGAAGGACGCCAACGTTACGATCGAGCGCGGCGAGAACAAGGGCCGCACTATCGACTATAGCCACATCGTGACCAAGCGGCAGATATTGGGCATGTGGTCGGGCAAGAAAGGGGCGCAGATCACCCTGCCCCTGCCCGACGCGCTGGGCTCCGACAGCGACGGCGCAGCCATCATCGTGCAGCGCGACAACAAGGGTCTGCCAGGGCCCATTTTGGGGGCCGCAGCCTTCACGCTGCTGAGTCTTCAGACCAGATACAACCGGACACGAAAAAGCCCCCGACAAAAATCGGGGGCTTTTTCGAGACTAGACTTGAAGGGCGGCCGGTACCGAAACATCGTGGTTTGGGGGCTCGGTCAGTCCCGATACCGGCCACTGGAGGCAATGATGGGTTTCTACCGGGGCTTTCGGGCGCAAGAAGGGAGTTTTTGTGTCCGAATTGCGGATTTTGAAATGCGCGGTTCGTGACAATAGCCTTGCCAAAAACCGATTCGGCCGCGATCATGACCTTGATGTGCAAGCGCGAGGTTGGACGATTTGGCTGACGCCGGAACGCCGCGAGGATCGAACCAGGGGCTCAGCCTCATCCAGGGACATAGCGCTGCGCAGCCCGCCACCACCAAGGCGCTGCCGATAACCTCATTCAACCGGTCGGAACTGACGCTGCTGCTCAACGTCTATGGCCGCAAGGTCGCGAGCGGCGAGTGGCGCGATTACGCCATGGATTTCCTGCGCGACCGGGCATTGTTTTCCATCTATCGACACACATCCGAGCGCCCCCAATTCGTGGTCGAGAAAAATCCGAAGTTCCGAAATCGTCAGGGCCAGTATCTGGTGACCAACCAGGAAGGACGCGTGCTCAAGCGCGGCCACGATCTGGCGCAGGTGCTGCGTGTCTTCGAACCGGGCCTCACGCTCGTCAAATAGCTTGCATTGTCAGCTTCCGGTCAGCTCGCTACGGCACCATAGTCGGGGCCGGTGAGCCGCGCCATGAGGGCCGGCGCCTGAGCCTGAACGATAGGGGCGT
This sequence comes from uncultured Alphaproteobacteria bacterium, assembly GCA_963782875.1. GTDB lineage: Bacteria > Pseudomonadota > Alphaproteobacteria > Rhizobiales > Devosiaceae > CAWALD01. The sequence goes on from CAWALD010000003.1 coordinate 1,544,403, forward strand.
CCAAAAACCATGATTGCCACAGAGCACATCCATCCCATGATGGTGCATTTTCCGATCGTCTTCCTGCTGTCTCTTTTTCTGATCGACCTGATTGCCACTGCGCGCGGGAAGAGCCTCACCGGCCGCACCGCGCTTGGAAATCTCTCTGCCGGTCTTGCCGTCGTGACCGCTCTCTCCGCCATCGCCACCGTCTATTTTGGCGGAGTGGCCCTGCACATTGCGGAACAGGGAGGGTTTGAGAACGAGATCGCCGAGATCCATGAGCATCTCGGTGAGTTCACAACTCTGGCTCTCGTCATATGGGCGGTCATTCGCGCCGTGCTCTGGTGGCGCGATACCCGGCTTGCGGGGGGCACGGCCTGGGTTGTCCCGGCCGTCGAACTCGTCGGCGCGGTCGTCATCGTTTTTGTCGCCTATTACGGCGGCCAGCTCGTCTATGACCTCGGGGTCAATGTCGGCGGTGCGGCAAGCGGCGCCATCGTGGACTGAGGATCAGCAGCCGCGGCAGCACCGCCACCAGGCTCACCCGCCCAACAAAAAAAGGCCGCCGGAAACCGGCGGCCTTTCATAATGGTCTTCCAAATCCGCTTACTGGCGATTGCCCATCAGCCTCAGCAGCATCAGGAAGAGGTTGATGAAGTCGAGATAGAGCCGAAGCGCACCCATCAGGGCTTTCTTGCCCATCGTATCGGAAGCGTCGGTCTCGGCGTACATCTCCTTGATCGACTGGGTATCGTAGGCAGTCAGTCCCACAAAAATCAGCACGCCGACCACCGAAATCCCGAAGGCGAGCGCCGAGGAGGCCATGAACATGTTCACGATCGAGGCGATGATGATGCCGATCAGGCCCATGAACAGGAAAGAGCCCATGCCGCTCAGATCGCGCTTGGTCGTGTAGCCGTAAAGGCTCATCGCGCCGAAGGTTGCCGCCGTGATGAAGAACACCCGAGAGATCGAGGTGCCGGTATAGACCAGGAAGATCGAGCTCAGCGAAAGCCCCATCACCGTTGCGAAGCCCCAGAACACCAGCTGGGCGGTTGAAAAGCTCATGCGGTTGATGCCGAAGCTAAGCGCCAGCACGAAGCCGAGCGGGGCCAGGGCGAAGACCCACATCAGCGGGCGAGGTATAGAGCAGCACGCCGAACTGGGTCAGCAAGGCGCCATTTGGCGCCTGGGCCACGGCGGACGCGCTGTCCGAGGCGACCGCCATCATGTTGGCGAAATAGGCCACCAGCCCGGTGATCACCAGACCGCCGGTCATGTAGTTGTAGACGCGCAGCATATAGCTACGCAGACCTTCGTCGATGACGGCGCCGGTGGAGCCGGCCCGCAAACCGACGCTGGGTCGATCAAATTCAGCCATGGTCAGTTCCCTTTGCAGTTGCAGCGCCGCGTCACCGGACCATCCGGGCGTCACGCTTTTCGAGCGCTAATATGGCGTTCGCTTGTGGCGAATACAAGATGGGCAAGACTGCACGGCCGACACATCAATTTATGCGTTTTGGTGTTAGGGTTTGATTCGGGGGACGAGGTTCGGCCGGTCAACCACGAAAGGAGAGTTCCATGCCAAGGCTCTTCACAGGACTGGAAATCCCGCAGGATGTGGGCTTTGCACTGTCTCTCAAGCGCGGTGGGCTGCCCGGCGCCCGTTGGATCGATCGCGAAAACTACCACATTACTTTGCGTTACATCGGCGACGTGGACCGGCGCACGGCCAACGAGGTGGTGCATATCCTCGACCGCTTTACGGTTAACAGCCCGTTTACCGTCCGCCTCACTCATCTTGGCATCTTCGGCGGCAATAAGCCGCGGGCACTTTATGCCGGCGTCGAGGTCAACGAGACGCTGACCCGGTTGCAGGCCGCCCAGGAACGGGCCTTCCAGCAGATCGGGCTGCCGCCCGACAGCCGCAAGTTCACGCCGCACGTCAGCCTCGCCCGACTGTCCGGCACCAGCGCCAGCGACCTTGCCCGCTTCATGCATGACGCGCCCTGGTTCGAGCCGTTGATCTTCTCGGTCTCCCGCTTCGTCCTGTTCTCCTCGCGGGATTCCGTCGGGGGCGGACCCTACATCGTTGAACAGGCATACGATCTCGCAGCCTGAACGCTCGATGAAAGGGGTGTTAAGGCTTCTTTCACCATATTGGGTCGACCCTAGGGGCTGACCGCATAAAGCGCCAAATTGCCGACAAATTTGCCGCTAAGGTCGCCCGGCGGACGGGGCCCCGTGCCTTTTGCAGCTTGGTGACCATCTTCATGGCAGCCTTGCCGGCGGGCGCATTTCTAGAGTTGAGGATAATCAGGCCATGACCAAGACCCGCAATCTCGCAAAATTGATGATTGCAGGCGCCTTCGCCGCCGCAGTGTTCGCCCCGGTGGCCGCAATGGCGCAGGAAGCCACCAAACTGGGCAGCTTCAACCAGTGGACCGCCTGGCAGGGCCAGGACGCCAATGGCAAGATTTGCTACATCTCCAGCGAGCCCCAGCAGATGTTGCCGAGCAATGTCGATCACGGCTCCATTCATTTTCTGGTCATTCATCGCATGGGTCTGGGCACCAGGAACGAGGTGCAGAGCCTGATGGGTTACGACCTCAAGCAGGGCTCCACACCGACCGCCTCGGTCGATGGCAACTCCTATGACATGGTGCCCTCCGGCAAGGCTGCCTGGCTGGCCAGCGAAAAGGACGAATCCGGTTTTGTCGGCAAGATGAAGGCCGGCTCGTCCATGACCGTTAAGGCCGTCTCCGCCCGCGGGACCAACACCAGCTACACCTATTCTCTCAGCGGCGTCACCGCCGCCATGGACACCATCGACAAGGCCTGCAGCTAAAAGGTGATGGGGACCAGCCCGAGCGCCCGTCCTTTCGGCTGAAAGGGCGGGTTTATTTTCTCCCGTCCTTCAAGCTGGTCCGTTGATCCGCGGGAAGCCGCGTGCCAAACCATCGCGGATGAACAATTTCGGGACGTGGCGCGTTTGCCGTGTCACCCACCCCCGGGAGCGGGAAGCCGGTTCAGCGGCTTCCGAAAGTTGAGGCAATGCGGCACATTTCACTGGCCACAAAGACGGCCATTCTCATTCTGTCGGTCGCGACACTGGCCGAACCGGCGCTTGCACAATCGGTACAGCTGCTCGGCGATTTCAATTCCTGGTCCGCCTATGCGACGTCGGATGGCACGGGCAAGATCTGCTTCGTTCTCTCCAAGCCGACCAATGTCGCGCCTGAGCCCGACGGTTACGATCAGGCCTATCTCTATCTCACCCATCGCCCCGCCGATAACATTCACAACGAACTCAACCTGGTGGCGGGTTTCGATTTCGCGCCCGGCAGCGATGCGACACTGACAATTGGCGGCCGTGATTACCAGCTCTTCACAAGCGGCGATGCCGCGTGGTTGCAGGACCCAGGCCAGTCTCAGAACGTCGCAGGCGCCATGCGCGCCGGTTCATCTCTGACCATCGAGGGGACTGCAGCAGGTGGCGGCGCGGTGAAGGAAAGTTTTTCGCTTTCGGGCGTAACGGCTGCCTCCCGCGCCATCGACGATGAATGCCGGTAGAATCGTTTTCTTCCAGGTAAGGTTTTGCGACTAGTGTTCCCCCCATAGTGGTTTTGGGGTGAAATGGATGGTCGACCCTGTTATGGCGCCGGGACATCTGAAAGTCGTCGCCCTGGCCTCTCTTGGATGGAACCTCGTCAGTCTGTTCGACTACATTTTGACGCTCGGCGGCAATGAGTGGTATCCGAGCCTCTTTCCTCCGGAGATCGCCTATTTCGGCACCCTGCCGGTCTGGGTGAAGCTGGCCTGGTCCATCGTGGTCTGGCCGGCGCTTCTGGGCTCGCTCCTTCTGCTCGTGCGCAGCAGATGGGCCGAACCGATGTTCTGGACGTCGCTCGGAGCCATCGCGGTTATGGCCCTTCACAGCGCCTTGGGGGCCAGAATTTCGCTCTGGGCCATTGATGGTCCCTATGTGCCCATCGCCACTCTTCTCATATTCGCGGTCGCCATCTTTCTCGCTGTTTATGCGCGCGCCATGCGCAAGGCCGGCTTACTCGGCTAGGGCCTGGCGCCTTGCGAAGGCGGCAGGGCTGCTTCGCAAAGGCCTGAGGGCTTGGCGCTAGGCGCAAGGCTCCCGATATGTTATTGGCTCGCCCGATCCACAAATTGCCGCCGGAACACCCATGTCCCTTGCGCTCGACATTGCTCACGAGACCGCGCCGCGCGCTTCATCCGACAGCCGCACGCCGCTGATCGGCCTGGCCAAACCGGAGATCACAGCAAAGCTCGCCGATCTCGGCCTGGCCGAGCGTGAGGCCCGCATGCGCGCAAGCCAGCTCTGGAATTGGGCTTATGTCAACGGGGTGTACCGATTTCGACCGGATGACCAACATCTCCAAGGCGTTCCGGGCAGCAGCTGGCCGACACGTTTACGCTTGACCGCCCCGAGATCGTCACCGAACAGGTCTCGACCGACGGCACGCGCAAATGGCTGTTCCGCTTCCGCGACCCGCAGAACCCCAACATGCCGCCGGTCGAGGTGGAAACGGTCTACATTCCCGAAGCCGAGCGCGGCACGCTTTGCGTTTCCTCTCAGGTCGGCTGCACGCTCACCTGCACCTTCTGCCACACCGGCACCCAGAAACTCGTCCGCAACCTCACCGCCGGCGAAATCCTCGGCCAGGTCCTGATGGCCCGCGAGCGGCTGGGCGATTTTCCCGGCGGCAGCCGCCCCACCGACGGTCTCGTACCCGGCGGCGACACCCGCGCCATCACCAATATCGTCATGATGGGCATGGGCGAGCCGCTCTACAATTACGACAACGTCAAAAAGGCGCTGCTGATCGCCTCCGATGGCGAAGGCATCTCGCTCTCCAAGCGCCGCATCACGCTTTCGACCTCCGGCGTCGTGCCGCAGATCGAACCGACCGGTCGCGAGATCGGCGTCATGCTGGCGATTTCGCTGCATGCCGTGCGCGACGATTTGCGCAACGAACTGGTGCCGATCAACAAGAAGTGGCCGCATCGCCGAGCTGATGGACGCCTGCCGCAACTATCCCGGGCTCAACAATGCCCGCCGCATCACCTTCGAATACGTCATGCTCAAGGGCATCAATGATAGCGATGCCGATGCGCGCGAACTGGTGCGCCTGCTGGCCAAAATCCCGTCAAAGATCAATCTGATCCCGTTCAACCCCTGGCCGCAGAGCCCTTACGAGTGCTCGGACTGGGAGCGGATCGAAGCCTTCGCCGACATCGTCAACCGCGCCGGCTATGCCTCGCCTGTCCGCACGCCGCGCGGCCGCGACATCTTCGCCGCCTGTGGCCAGCTGAAGTCGGAAAGCGAGCGTCTGAGCAAGAAGGCGCGCGAGGCGCTGGCGGGATAGGCATGGCTCGTCCCGCACTGGTGCCGGAGCTAGCGGTAACCGATATTGCGACCAGCCTCGACTTCTACTGCCGCCTGCTCGGGTTCGAGGTCCGCTATCGGCGCGAGAAGGAAGGATTCGCCTATCTTCAGCTCGGCACCGCCGAACTCATGCTCGACCAGATCGGCCGCGGTCGCGACTGGGTGACGGCTCCGCTCGAAAACCCGCTGGGACGCGGAATCAACCTGCAGATCGCCGTGGACTCCCTCGACCCAATTCTCGCCGCGCTCGCCGAGGCTGGACAGAGCCTGTTCCAGCCGGTCGAAACAAGGCGCTACGAAACTGACAGCGGCGCCCTCATGCAGCGCCAGTTCTGCGTCCTTGATCCCGATGGCTATCTGCTGCGCTTCTGGGAGGCTGCCGGATGACGCGCCCTTCGGCAAAAAAGATCGAACGCGCCATTGCCGCTATCGAAGCCGAGACAGCCAGCCGCCAGCCCCAAATCTGTCCCTTGTGCGAACGGCCTATCCCGGCGGACGCGAAATCGAGCCGGCATCACCTCATCCCGCGCCTGAAGGCGGCACACACATTGAGCATCGCGCGAAAAAGTGGATACCGGTTTTTCGCGAATAGCGATGCGACCGAAACAGATACGGGCATGCAAGCTGACGCGGTCAGGAAGCATGTTCGGCGCACTGTGCATCTGCACCAGATCTGCCATTCGGCCATCCATGCGCGGTTTTCCGAGGCCGAGATCGCAAACCGCCTTGCCGACATCGAGGCGCTGCGTGCCGAACCGGAGATGGCCCGGTTCATTGCCTGGGTTCGCACCAAGCCGCCCGCCTTTCACGCCCCGACCCGCAGCACAAACCGCAAGCGCGAAAACGGCACCGCCCGCAGTAAGAACTGAATCGCGCCAATCAAGCGCGGGTTACTGGAATTCTGCCGCGATCTGCGCCATATGGGCATCATAACGATTATGATAGACTGAGACCTATGAGCAGGGCACGCAGCTACATCAAGATGAACGGGCTGGGCAATGATTTCATCATTGTCGACGGACGTGCTGCGCCCCTCGCCCTGTCGGATGACCAGATTCGCCGCCTTTGCGACCGCCAGGCTGGCATCGGCGCCGACCAGCTGATCATCATGGAACAGCCGCGCGCAAATGGCGCGGACGTTTTCATGCGCATCTACAATGCCGATGGCGGCGAGATCGACGCCTGCGGCAATGCCTCCCGCTGCGTCGCCGCGCTGATGGCCGAGGAAACCGGCAAGTCCGACATTGTGCTTCAAACCAATGCCGGCCTCCTGCCCACCAGCGTCTCTGGCGAAACCGCCACCGTCGACATGGGCGTGCCCCGGTTTGGCTGGCAGCAGATCCCGCTGGCGGAAGAATTCTCCGATACCACCGGCATCGAATTGCAGATCGGCCCCATCGACAAGCCCGTGCTCCACACGCCATCCGTCGCCAATGTCGGCAATCCCCATGCCGTCTTCTGGATCGGTAATGATCCGGATGATTATGACCTGCACCTCTTCGGCCCGCTGCTCGAAAATCACCCGATCTTCCCCGAGCGCGCCAATATCGAGATTGCACAAGTGCTCTCGCCGGAGCGCATAAAGGTGCGCGTCTGGGAGCGCGGGGCGGGGCTGACGCTCGCCTGCGGCACCGGGGCCTGCGCGGTTGCCGTCTCCGCAGCGCGTTCAGGACGCACCGGCCGCAAGGTCACCATCGAACTGCCCGGCGGCCCGCTTCGAGATCGACTGGCGCGAGAGCGACAATCACATCCTGATGACCGGTCCCTGGGTCCGTGACGGGGAAGGTGTACTGCCTGACGATATCATGGCGGTGCCGGCGGCATGAGCGGCGTCGAGACCCTGACATTCGGCTGCCGGCTCAACACCTATGAATCGGAAGTCATGAAGGTGGAGGCCGAAAAGGCCGGCGCGGGCGATGTGCTCATCGTCAATTCCTGCGCGGTTACCGCCGAAGCCGTGCGCCAGACCCGCCAGGCCATCCGCAAGGCAAAGCGCGAAAACCCCGGCCGCCGCGTCATCGTCACCGGCTGCGCCGCTCAGACGGAAGCCGAGACTTTCGCGAATATGGACGAGGTCGACCTCGTCATCGGCAATGCCGAAAAGCTCAAGGCTGAAACCTATCGCAATTTGACCTTCGGCCTCGATCTCGTCTCCAAGATCAAGGTCAACGACATCATGAGCGTGCGGGAAACCGCAGGCCATCTGATCGAAGGGTTGGACGGACGCGCCCGCGCCTTCGTGCAGGTTCAGAACGGCTGCGACCACCGCTGCACCTTCTGCATCATCCCCTATGGCCGCGGCCCCTCTCGTTCGGTCCCCATGGGCGCCGTCGTTGAACAGATCAGGACCCTTGTCGGCAATGGCTACAAGGAAGTTGTGCTGACCGGCGTCGATATCACCTCCTATGGCGCCGATCTGCCCGGCACACCGAGCCTCGGCAAGCTGACTCAGGCCATTCTGCGCCATGTGCCGGACCTGCCGCGCCTGCGCATCTCCTCCATCAATTCCATCGAGGCCGATGAAGCCCTGTTCGACGCCGTCGCCTCCGATCATCGGGTCATGCCGCATCTGCATCTGTCGCTGCAATCGGGCGACGACATGATCTTGAAGCGCATGAAGCGCCGCCATCTGCGCGCCGACACGCTCGACTTCGTCAATCGGTTGCGGAGCGCCCGGTCCGACATGGTCTTCGGCGCCGATATCATCGCCGGCTTCCCCACCGAAACCGACGAGATGTTCGACAATTCGCTGTCGATCGTGACCGAAGCCGGCCTGACCTATCTGCACGTCTTCCCCTATTCCAAACGCCAGGGTACGCCCGCCGCGCGCATTCCCAACCAGGTGCCCAAATCCATCGCCAAGTCCCGTGCCGCCCGCTTGCGCGCCGCCGGCGACAGCCAGTTCGAAAAGCTCTGCCAAAGCCGCATCGGCAAGATTGAGCGCGTGCTGATGGAACGCGACGAGCTGGGGCGGACGGAACAGTTCCTGCCCGTCAGCACTTCCACTGGCAGGCCCGGCGACCTGTTGGACATCGAGATCACCGGCACCGATGAAACGGGCCTGATCGGCGAGCCGGCGAGGATTGCAGCATGACCCCAGAATTTCCCACCGACCTCCGCGCGGCGATGATCGACGCCGAGGTCAGCCAGAAAAAGCACGACGAAGACAAGACGATCGAGCGCGCCACCGGCAAACCGGCGACTGAGCCGGGCAAGCCAAAGACCGAGGGCGCCGACATGGAAAAGGCGAAGGAAGAGCCCGATCCGCACAAGCGCGAGAAATAACGGCGGCATATGAGCGAGAAGAAGAAGCCGGGCCTGTTCCAGCGCTGGTTCGGCACCGATAAGGGCAAACCCGTCGACCGGGACGCAGAGGACGCCGAAAGCCTGCGCAAGGCCGAGGAAATCATTGGCGCGGCGCTGGAGCAATCGGATGCAACCGAGCCCTATGCGCCGCCCGAACCGCCTGCCCCGCCCGAAGAGCCGGCCGAGAAACCCGCACCGCCAGCTGAACGCCCGCCCGATGCGTCAGAAGAAGAAGACGAGGCGGATTTCGAGCCCGGTCCGCCCGAGACCACACCCGAATGGATCGAGGAGCACGAGGAGCGGCCTGTGCCGGCCGAACCGGAAGAGCCGGCCGAGCCCGAACCCATGCCCGCGCCCGAGGCCCAGCCGGAACCTGTCGCTCCCGCAGAACCCGAACCGCAGGCTGCGCCCCGCCAGAACTGGTTCCAGCGCCTGTCTTCGGGGTTGCGGCGGTCTTCGGACCAGCTCGCCGGCAACATCACCGCCGTCTTCACCAAGCGCAAGCTCGATCAGGCAACCCTCGATGAACTCGAGGACGTGCTGATCCAGGCCGATCTTGGCATCGATACCGCCATGGCCATCACCGATCAGCTGCGCGCCGAACGCTATGACAAGCAGGTCAGCGTCGAGGATGTGCGCGCCGTGCTGGCATCCGAAGTCGAAAAGACTCTCGCCCCGGTTGCCCGCCCGCTGGAAATCGATGCGGCCCAGAAGCCCTTCGTCATCCTGATGGTCGGCGTCAACGGTTCGGGCAAGACCACCACCATCGGCAAACTCGCCCAGAAGCTCACCCGCGACGGCAAATCCGTCATGCTGGCCGCCGGCGACACCTTTCGCGCCGCCGCCGTCGAGCAATTGCAGGTCTGGGGTCAGCGCGCCAATGTGCCGGTCATAACCCGCCCCACCGGCGCCGATGCCTCCGGCCTCGCCTTCGATGCATTCAAGGAGGCGCAGGCCAACGGCACCGACGTGCTGATCATCGACACCGCCGGCCGGCTGCAGAACCGCGACGAGCTCATGGCCGAGCTCGAAAAGATCATTCGCGTCATCAAGAAATTGAGCCCCGACGCCCCGCACGCGACCCTCCTTACTTTGGACGCAACCACAGGGCAGAACGCGCTCAATCAGGTCGATATATTCGGCAAGCGGGCCGGTGTGACCGGATTGGTGATGACGAAACTCGATGGAACGGCGCGCGGCGGCATTCTGGTGGCCATCGCGAAAAAATTCGGCTTGCCCGTGCATTTTATCGGGGTGGGCGAAGGCGCCGAAGACCTGGAGCCTTTCGCCGCCTCCGATTTCGCCCGCGCCATTGCCGGCGGAGCACAACAATGACGTCTGAAGGAACCGAAATCGCCGCTGCGGCTCAAACGGCGAGCCCGAAGAACCAGGTCATCAAGCTCGCCCTGGAATTGGGACCGCTTTTGGTCTTTCTCGTCTGCACGATTTTCGGCGATCGCTGGCTCGCAGGCAGCGCCTTGCTGAGAAGCTGGTTTTCGAGCGCCATGGTGTTCGCCACTGCCCCCTTCATGGTGGCCATGGCCCTGTCCCTGCTCTTGAGCTGGTTCATCTTCAAGCGGGTCGCCGTCATGCCGCTGGTGACCCTTGCCATGGTGCTGGTCTTCGGCAGCCTGACGCTCTATTTCCAGGACTCGCTCTTCATCAAGATCAAGCCCACCATCATCAATTGCCTGTTCGGCGGCACCCTTTTGGGCGGCCTGCTTTTCGATCAATCCCTGCTCAAATACGTCTTCGGTGAGGTCTACCATCTCAAGCCGGAAGGCTGGCGGATCCTGACGATCCGCTGGGGCATCTTCTTTTTCTGCCTGGCCGCGCTCAACGAAATGGCCTGGCGGGGCGCGGAAATGTTCTTTGCCGACCCGACCGCCGGCGACAAATTCTATGCCGGCTTCAAGCTCTGGGGCACCATGCCCATCACGGTCCTGTTCTCCATGGCGCAGCTGCCGATCCTCAACCGCTACGCCATTCCCGGCAAGAGCGCAGAAGAGGCGAGCTAGGGCGTGTTCAGCAAAAGTGGACGCCACTTTTGCGGTTCGAACGTTCGGCCAGTTGGAATTTAGACCATGTCGAACGGTGCGCGTCTGATCGGCAGGGTCTGGCTCAAGCGGCCTTCTTCACATCCTCTTCGTCATGCGCCAGGCTCATCCGCACCAGCCCCGACAACAGCCGCGGAAAGTCCTGCTTGGCAACCAGCTTGCTGAGCGCATCCGCATCGTCGGGAAGCGCGATCGACTTCGCGGCCTCCAGCGCCTTCTTGTCGGCAAACGGATAGACTTCATCCCAGGCAAGCTGCACCTCGCGCAAAAAGATGTCCGCGCCCACATCGCCGATGCCCTTGAAGGCTTTCAGCCGCTTGCGCATATCGCCGAGATCGCCTCCGGCCTCGGCGCGCAGCTTGCGCAGATCGCCGCCATAATCGTCGAGCAGCAATTGCGCGCTGTCGCCCAGCATGCGCGAGGTGCTCTCGTCATACCGGGCATAGCCAGAACGATTGAGGGTATCGGTGCGCTGCTTCCAGGTCGCCTCGGCCATCTTTTCCGGCGTTCGCCAGCCGGCGCTGCTGAGCGCCTTGGCCGCATCCACCGCGATGTCCTGGCTGATACGGGCGGAAAACAGGGTCGCCGCCACAAGCCAGCGATAAAGTGGTGAGGGCGTGTTGGATGAAAGATCGATCCCGAGTTCGTCCGAATAGCTCTGGCCGTGTCTGTCGAGCACGGCCTTGGCCAATGTCTTGTGCGACATGGGGTGCACCTCGTGCCTGTTGCCTTGAGTCTGGCAACGCCCCCTCCGCACACGGGTTCCAAGGCCCTTTTCGGCACTAGCACCGCGCCCGAAACTTGCATACAAGATGCGGGCTTCCCTCACCCCGCCTCCTGCCGCTAGCATGAGGCATCAGCGACACCGTCAGGAGGATTTGACCATGCAATACACGCGGTTGGGCGGAACGGGGCTCGAAGTCTCGCGCATCTGCATGGGCTGCATGTCCTTTGGCGATCCTACCCAGGAGGAGCGTCCCTGGACCCTTGATTATGACGACAGCGCCAAAATCATCAAAAAGGCGCTCGATGGCGGCATCAATTTCTTCGACACGGCCAATGTCTATTCCGGAGGCAAATCGGAAGAGATCACTGGCAAGGCGCTGTGGTCCATGGTCAAGCGCGAGGATATCGTTCTCGCCACCAAGGTTTATGGCAAGATGCGGGAAGGGCCGAACGGCCAGGGCCTGTCGCGCAAGGTCATCCTGCATGAGATCGACCAGTCGCTGAAAAGGCTCGGCACCGACTATGTCGACCTCTACCAGATCCACCGTTTCGACTATGACACCCCAATCGAGGAGACGCTCGAAGCCCTCGACGACGTCGTGAAAGCGGGCAAGGTCCGCTATATCGGCGCCTCCTCCATGTGGGCCTGGCAGTTCATGAAAATGCTCAAAACCCAGGAAAAAAATGGCTGGACGCGCTTCGTCTCCATGCAGGATCACCTCAATCTGCTCCAGCGCGAGGAAGAGCGCGAAATGCTGCCGCTCTGCCGCGATCAGGGCATCGGCGTCATCCCCTGGAGCCCGCTCGCCCGCGGCAAGCTCACCCGCCCCTGGGGCGAGAGCACCAAGCGTGCCGAGACCGACACCTTCGGCAAGAACCTCTACAAGGGGCACGAAGACGCAGCGAAACAGATCGTCGACACCGTCATAAAGACGGCCCAGAACTCATGGCATTGCACCCGCGCAAGTGGCGCTGGCCTGGCTGCTGCACAAGGATGGTGTGACCGCGCCGATTGTCGGCGCGACGAAGCCCGAACAACTTGACGATGCCATCGCCGCTGTGGAGATAAAGCTGAGCGACGAGGAGATTGCGGCGCTCGAGGCACCCTATCTTCCGCAGGCGCCGGAAGGCTTCCAATAACTGTTATGAATGTGCGGCATCCCGGGCAACACGGCCGGCGTCGCATCAGCAAGGCATAGGAAATGGTCGATACTCTATCTGAGAGCGTGAAGCCTGCGGCTGAGGACAAGAAGGCCGCCGGAAAGCGTGTGGCGGAACGTCTGGCCGGCACGATTCCCGCAGAGCGCCTCAAGACCGATGCGATGTACACTTATGCCTATTCCGGCGATGCCAGCTTCTTCCGGCTCATTCCGTCGCTCGTGGTCATCACCAACACCGAGGACGAGGTCCGCGCCGTATTGGCAGCGGCGCGCGCCGAGGGTCTGCATGTCACCTTCCGTGCCGCCGGCACATCGCTGTCCGGCCAGGCCGTGACCGACGGCGTTCTGTGCGTGCTCGGCGATGGCTGGCGCAAGATCGACATCATCGAGGATGGCGAGCAGGTCACTCTCGGGCCGGCGACCATCGTTTCGGTCGCCAACACCGCGCTGAGGCCCCTCAACAGCAAGATCGGCCCCGATCCCGCTTCAGCCAGGCCACTGCCAAGATCGGCGGCGTCGTCGCCAACAATTCCTCCGGCATGTGCTGCGGTGTCGTCCAGAACACCTATCACACCATGGCGCGCCTGCGGCTGATGCTCAGTGACGGCACCCTGCTCGATTCGGGCGACCCCGCCTCGATCGACGCCTTCAAGCTCAAGCGGCCCGATATCATCGAGGGCATCGAAAAGCTCGCTGCCGAAGTGCGTCAGGACAATGAGCTGGTCGACCTCATCCGCCGCAAATATTCGATCAAGAATACCGTCGGCTATTCGCTCAACGCGCTCGTCGATCACACCGACCCCATCGATATCCTCACCCATCTGATGGTCGGCTCCGAGGGCACGCTCGGCTTCGTCTCCGAGGTCACCTACAACACCGTGCCCGACCATCCGCACAAGGCGACGACCCTTGTGCCCTTCGAGAGTGCGGAAAAGACCGCCGAGGGCATCCGCGCCCTGCATGCGGTTGGCGTGTCGGCCGCCGAATTCATGGAGCGCCGGGCGCTGGCAACCGTCGAGGACAAGCCGGCCCTCAAGCCCTATCTGCCCTATCTCAACGACACCTCGCCGGCCGTGCTGGTCGAGATCATGGCCGAAAGCGCCGAGGCGCTTGAAGCCGACATGGCCCGCGCCGTCGAGGCCATGACCGCCGTCGGACCCTTGTCGGAAATCCTCTTCACCACCGATCCCGCCGAACAGGCCGCCATGTGGGACGTGCGCAAGGGCATGTTCGCCTCCGCCGGCGCCGACCGGCCCAAGGGCACCTCCATGCTGACCGAAGACGTGGCGGTTCCGATCGACAAGCTGCCGGAAGTCGTCGGCAAGCTGCGCACCCTGCTCGACGATCACGGCTACGAGGATGCCATCATCTTCGGCCATGCGCTGGCCGGCAATCTGCACTTCCAGATGGCCGAGGATTTCACAAGGCCTGGCGCTGCCTGAAAAATTCGACCGCTTCTGCGACGACCTCGCGCAGCTCATTTCCGTCGATTTCGGCGGCTCGCTCAAGGCCGAGCACGGCACCGGCCGCGCCGTCGCCCCTTATGTCGAGATCGAATGGGGCAAGCGCGCCTATGGCGTGATGCACCGGATCAAGCCGATCTTCGACCCCGAGGGCCTGCTCAATCCCGGCGTCCTGCTCAATGATGACGACAAGATCCACATCAAGAACATCAAGTCGATGGCGCCGGCCAACGAGCTCATCGACATGTGCATCGAATGCGGCTTCTGCGAACCCGCCTGCCCTTCGGCGGGCATGACGCTGACCCCGCGCCAGCGCATCGCCGTCACCCGCGAGCAGGCGCGGCTCGAAAGGCCGGCGACGAGGAAGGCCTCGAGGCGCTGAGCGAAGGCTTTTATTATGCCGGCATGGAGACCTGCGCCGCCTGCAATCTCTGCTCCATCCGCTGCCCGGTCGGCATCGAGACCGGCACCATGATCATGGGCCGCCGCGACGACCGGCGTACCGGCCTCGCCGACGCCGTTGCCGGCATGGCCGCCGGCAATCTCGGCATGGTCGAGAACATGATGGGCGCGGCCGTCCATGCCAATCAGGCCGCGCGCTCCGTCGTCGGCGATGGTGTGGTCGATTCGCTCACCGGCGCCCTCAACGTCTTTGCCAGGAAGAAATTCCCAAAACCCAACAGCACGCTGACCCCCGGCCCCGGTGCGCCGAAGCTCAAGAGCCGGACCGAGCCACGCGCCGCGCGGCAAGGTGGTCTATTTCCCCGCCTGCGCGTCACGCATGTTCGGCGCCCCGAAGACCGACTTCGAGCTTTTGCCGGTCACCGACGCGATGATCGCCCTGCTCGAACGCGCCGGCTACGCGCCCGCCCTGCCCGACAAGCTGACCGGCCAGTGCTGCGGCCAGCCCTTCCAGTCCAAGGGCTTCCCTCAGGAAGCCGAAAAGGTGGGCCGCAAGCTGCATGAAGCGCTCGACAGGGCCGGTGGCGACACCCATCCGGTCGTCACCGACATGTCCACCTGCGCCCTGCACCTCAAATCCGATGGCGTCGCGGTCAACGACAGCGCCGAATTCCTGCTCAACGAGGTGCTGCCGCATCTGACCATCACCCGGCCGCTCGATGTCGTTGCCGTCCATCACAATTGCTCGGCCCAGCGCATGTCGGAACAGCCGATCACCGAAGCATTGGCCAAGGCCTGCGCCGAGGACATCGCGGTTCTGAAATCGGTCACCTGCTGCGGCTATGCCGGCGACAAGGGCATGTACGAGCCCGAACTGAACGCCCACGCCCTGCGCTTCGCCAAAAATGACGTGCCGGACGGCTGCCGCATCGGCGTATCAACCGTCTCAACCTGCGCCACCGGCCTCAGCCAGCACCTCGGCATCCCCTTCGTCTCCATCGCCAGCCTGCTCGAATATGTGAGCCGGCCTTAGGAGCGCTTCCATCAAAAGTGGAAACGGTTTTGCGGTTCGGAAGCGCGACCACCCGGAGTGGCGTGCGGTAAATGCGAATCGCGCGACCCACAAAGACATGTGCAGGGGCGGCCCCCCTGCATTGACGGAGCCGCCCCGGCGCAGATACAGACCAATCGGTCGGGCTTGCAAGCATAGCGGAGCAGTCAGTGGACGCGGCGGTCGATCACAAGGCGGAAACTTCGGCGCGCAATACGCGCGACCGCATCGTTGCTGCTGCCTTTCATCGCTTCGTCCAGAACGGCTATGAAGGCACCGGGCTCAGCCTCATCCTCAAGGATACCGGGCTGTCCAAGGGCGCCTTCTATCACCACTTCGCCACCAAGGAAGAGCTCTACCGCGAGGTCGTGCGAGGCCTTTTTTCTAAAGCCCATGCACGCCTTCGATTTCGCCGAGATCGGCAAGCTGCCGCTCAAGGAAACCCGCGCCTATATCGCCGACGCCTATGAGCAATTGCCGCGCGCCGCGGAAGCGGCCGGCGTCGACCTAGCCCGTTATTTCGCCCTCTTCTTCGAAAGTCTGGGACGGCTCGACGATTTCCGCGACGCCGTACGCACCTATTACGACACCCTTCTGCAGGCACTCGCCCAGAAAGCCTATGAGGAAGCCGAAATCTTCCCCAAGGTCGCCGGCGCCCATGCCCGCAATCTGATCGTCGGATTGGAAGGCCGCATGTTCCTGCGCGCCATTTTCGGCGAGGACGGCCCGCCCGAGTTTGCGCCGGCAAAGGCGGACAAGCAGGCGGACAAGGCAGCCACCCCGGCGTCAGAAGAGCCCGACGACTCGTCTGCTGAATAGCACCCGGCGGTTTGGTGAAAATCTTGGCAGAGCCTCCTTCACCCCTCCCCTCATCCTGAGCTTGTCGAAGGGGGAGAGAGGTAAATCTTCCGGCTTGGTTGGAGAAATCCCGAGCTGCGCTCTCGTTCGGCCCCCCCTCAATGAAAGTCCCGCGATTTCGGAATGACCCGCACATTTCGCGGATGCCGGGCGCGGCTGTCATGGGGCGCACCGTAAGGATCGATTCCCGACCCCCGGCTCTCGAACTTGCCGCGTTCGGCCAGGCGGCCCAGCGCTTCGGTCTTGTCCTCGATGCCGCTGGCGATCAGATGCACCACCCCTTCGGCGCTTTTCTGCACCTCGCCCGTGATCAGCGCCAGCTTGGCGCCCATCACCTGCCGCCGGAATTTCTCGAACCGCCGCGCCCAGAACAGGGCATTGGCAATCCCCGTCTCGTCCTCCAGCGTCATGAAGATGGCCTTGCCATTGCCCGGACGCTGCCTCACCAGCACCACGCCCGCCACGCGCGCCCGGCTTCCATCCGGCAAATCGGCCAATTCGGCGCAGCTGACGATGCCGGATTTCTGGCACGACTTGCGCAAAAACCGCATGGGGTGCGCCTTCAGCGACATCTTCAGCGTCTGGTAGTCGGTGATCACCTCTTCGGAAAGCGGCATCTGCGGCAGGGCCATGTCGGGCTCTTCGCCCAGTTCACGCGCCTGAGCGGCGGCGAAAAGCGGCAAGGGATCGTCCTCGGGCAATTGCCGGACCCGCCACAGCGCCTCGCGCCGGTTCAACCCCAGTGAGCCGAACCCGTCGGCATCGGCCAGCCGCGCCAGCGCACTACGCGGCAGTCGGGCCAGACGCCACACATCCTCGATGCTGACGAACCCTGCCCCGCAGGCTTCCGCCAGCCGCCCTGCCCATTCGGTCCGGAACCCGTCCATCTGCCGGAACCCCAGCCTGAGCGCCAGCGTCCCGTCCGCCCGCCGCTCGAGCGTATTGTCCCATTGGCTGAAATTCACATCCAGCGGCCGGATTTCCACCTCGTGCTCGCGCGCATCACGCACGATCTGCGCCGGGGCGTAAAACCCCATGGGCTGCGAATTGAGCAACGCGCAGGCAAAGACCGCCGGATAATGGCATTTGATCCACGCCGACACATAGACCAGCTTGGCAAAGGAGGCGGCATGGCTTTCCGGAAAGCCGTATTCGCCGAACCCCTTGATCTGGTTGAAGCAGCGCGCCGCGAAATCCCGGTCATAGCCGCGCCTGACCATGCCCTCGATCATCTTGTCCTCGAAGGTGTGGATGGTGCCCATATGCCTGAAGGTCGCCATGGCGCGCCTCAGCCCATTGGCCTCGTCGGGGGTGAACTCGGCCGCAACCATGGCGATCTTCATCGCCTGCTCCTGAAACAGCGGCACCCCCAGCGTCCGCCCCAGCACATGGCGCAATTCGTCCGGGTCGTGCGGCGGCGCCGGTGAGGGAAAATCGACATCCTCCTCGCCATTGCGGCGGCGCAAATAGGGGTGGACCATGTCCCCCTGGATCGGACCCGGCCGGACGATCGCCACCTGAATGACGAGGTCGTAGAACTCCCTGGGTTTCAGGCGCGGCAGCATGTTGATCTGCGCCCGGCTTTCCACCTGGAACACGCCGATGGAATCGCCTTTTTGCAGCATGTCATAAGTGGGTTTGTCGCCAGGCTTCACATCGGCCAGGCCGAGCGGAAGATCGCGGTGATGCTTGAGCAGGTCGAAGCATTTGCGGATGCAGGTCAGCATGCCGAGCGCCAGCACATCGACCTTCATCAGTCCCAGTTCGTCGATATCGTCCTTATCCCACTCGATGAAGGTGCGGTCGTCCATCGCCGCATTGCCGATCGGCACGATCTCGTCCAGCCGCCCGCGGGTCAGAATGAACCCGCCCACATGCTGGGAGAGGTGCCGCGGAAAGCCGAGAAGCTGGCTCGCCAGCGAAACCGCCTGAGCGATCACCGGATTGTCCGGGTCGAGCCCGGCCTCGCGCACCCTGAGCCCGCCTTCCTTCTTTTTGCCCCTGCTGCCTTCCCAACTGCCCCAGACCGTATCGGCCAGCCGCGCCGTCACATCCTCGGTCAGCCCGAACACCTTGCCGACATCGCGAATGGCGCTGCGCGGCCTGTAGGAAATCACCGTCGCCGCGATCCCCGCCCGCTCGCGCCCATAGCGCTCATAAATGTGCTGGATCACCTCCTCGCGCCGCTCATGCTCGAAATCGACATCGATATCGGGCGGCTCGCGGCGCTCTTCGGAAATGAAGCGCGCAAACAGGAGATCGTGCTCGGCCGGATCGACCGCCGTAATGCCGAGCGCATAACAGACCGCCGAATTGGCCGCCGAGCCGCGCCCCTGGCACAAGATCCCCTTGTCCTCGGCATAGCGAACGATGTCGTGAATGGTCAGGAAATAGCGCGCATAGTCGAGCCGCTCGATCAGCGCCAGCTCGTCCACTAAAACTTCATGGACCTTTGCCGGAATTCCGTCCGGATATCGCCATGCCGCCCGGTGCCAGGTCAGCTCCTCCAGCCACCCCTGCGGCGTCTTTCCCGGCGGCACCGGCTCTTCCGGATATTCATATTTGAGCTCGTCGAGCGAGAACTCCACCCGCGCCAGAAACTGCTGGGTCTCCGCCACCGCGTCCGGCGCGTCGCGAAAAATGCGCATCATTTCAGAAGCTTGCTTCAGATGCCGCTCTGCATTGGCCTGCAACAGCCGCCCCGCCGCCTGCAACGTCACCCCTTCGCGGACGCAGGTGAGCACATCCTGCAAAGGCCGCTGGTCGGGATGATGGTAAAGCACGTCATTGAGCGCGATCAGAGGGGTTTTCGCCTTTGCCGCCAGTGACTTGAGCGCCGCCAGCCGTCGCCGGTCGTCGCCGCGATAGCCCATTGCCGCTCCCAGCCACACTGCCCCTGGCGCCGCATCGCTCAACCGCAAGAGAGTCGTCGCCGCATCGCCAACCCGTTGCGGCATGACGATCAAAAGCAGATCGCCAAGATGGGTGATGAGGTCTTCAAGCCTCAGGATACATTTGCCTTTTTCCGCTTTGAGCTGACCCGCGCTCAACAGCCGGCAGAGCCTCCCCCAGCCGTCCCGGTTCTGCGGATAAGCCAGGATATCCGGGGTGCCATCGGCAAAACAAAGCCGCGCCCCGACCGCCAGCCTGAACGGCAATTGCGCGCTTTGCCCATGATGTTTTTGGAAAATGTCGCGTGCTTGCTTGAGCGCGGAAAAGGCCCGGACCACCCCCGCCACCGTATTGCGGTCGGCAATCCCGATTCCCGTATGACCAAGCTCCAGCGCCCGCGCCACCAGATCCTGCGGATGCGAGGCCCCGCGCAAAAAGGAGAAATTGCTGGCCGTGGCCAGTTCGGCATAAGCGCTCATGCAAAAAGCCCATGCACGAACCAGCGCGGCACATCCCCCGCCTCGGTATAAAGCCCCTCGCGGAAAACCCAGAACCGCAAGCCTTCCGCATCCTCGATGCGGTAATAGTCGCGGGCCGGGCGCACCTCGTGCCACCATTCGGCGGCGATCCGTTCCGGCCCCTCCGCCCTGACCACCTCATGCAGCACCCGCCGCCAGCGGAATTTGAGCGGCGGCCCGTCCGGCACTTCCGCCAGGGCATCGACCATTTGCGGCGGCTCGAACAGATGCAGCGGTCGCGCCGGCGGCATGCCGGGTTCGGGCGCAGTCCATAAAAGCGGTTGCGCGCCAACCGCCAGGGCCGGCGCCATCTGCACCGCCCGTTCGGGCATATGGCTATCGATGGGCACAAAGCGCATCACCGCATCCGTGCCGAACCGCACGCCCAGCCGGTCGACCAGTTCGGCCATCTCCATCGCCGCGGCGCTGTTGCCGTCAAGGCTCGACTGGACCGGCTGCAAATCCTCGAGCGCCGTCACCGACAAACGAATGAGATCGAAGCCGAAACCGGGATCGAGCGGATCGTTGAGCGTATCGATGCGCTCCCCGAACAACCGCCCCATCACCTTCGGATCGCGAACCGGCTGCCCGGTCTCGATCGAAAGCTGGCGGATCGTCCCGTCGGTACGATAAAAATCCGCTACCATTTGACGGCTGCCCTGCCCATGTTCGGCCAAAAGACGCACCAGGCGCTGGGCCAGATCGCCGAGCACCGCCTTGATGTCGTCGAGATGCCCGATCGGCTCGGCGAAACGCTGCTCGGCTGCATAATCGGGCAGCGGCCGCGTCGGCGTGATGCAGATATCTTCCAGGCCCCTGACCCGCCGCAGCCGGGCCGTCAGTTCCTCGCCGAATCGGGCGGCAAGAGGCGCATTGGGCCGTTCGGCGAGGTCGCCGATCGTCTTGAGCCCGGCGCGCTTCAGCGCGGTCGTGGTTTCGCCTTCGAACCCCAGCGCCTCCACCGGCAATTTCTGAACCGCCGCCGCCTCCCCCCCGGGTGGAACGATGACAACATCAGAGAACCGGGCCAGCGCCCGTGCCGCATCGGGGGTACCGGCAAGGCTCAGCCGCACCTCCACCCCATAGGCCGTGAACCGCCGCTGCAGATCGGCGCAAAGCGCCGCCTCCCCGCCGAAAAGATGCGGGCAGCCGGTGACGTCGAGCACCAGCCCGTCCGGCTTTTCCACCATGACGAGCGGCGTATAGCGCCCGCACAAAAGCCCCAAATGTTCGAGAAAGCTTTCGTCTTCCGCCCATTCCATCGGCACGGCCTGCAGCTCCGGCACGCGGGCGCGGGCATCGGCCAGGGTCAGCCCCGGTCCGAGACCGATTTCACGCGCGGCCCGGTTGACCGCCAGAACCCGCATACCTCCGCCGGCCTTTTCGACAAAGGCGAGCGGCGGCTCACCCGGTACGCGCGAAGAGCGGCGTGACTTCCGCAGCCGGTTGGCCGGCAGGAACGGAAACCACAGGGCGAGATAGCGGCGTAACGAACGCGAAGTCATGGCTGTCACGGTTCCACTCCAGGCGCCAGCTCTGGCCGGCGGGACCAGTCCTGTGGCGCAACAATTTGACATCGAAACACGGATGCCCCGGCGCATTGGCCGCCAGGGCCGAAGAGCTGCCGGCGGTGACCTGCCAGCGGGTGGCGGCAGAACTTGCCTGCTCTTGTGCCCCCATCCGCAGCAGGAAAACGCTGGTGCCCGCCTCTCCTGCCGCCAGAGACAGGCGGCGCGTGGCCGTCAGATCGAGAAGTCTCGGCTGCCCCCAGATCTCTATGGCGACCGCCCCCAGTGCCTTGCAGCGCGCCGCCTCCAGCCCCGCCTGCAGAACCTCAGCCGGCGTTTTGAGCTGCACCAGGATCACCCGGCCCGGATCGAGCCCCAGTTCGGCGAGTCCGGGTCCGTAAAGCTGGCCCGCCTCGGTGGCGCCATAGCCCTGCCGGATCCATAAAAGGCTCTGCTCCGTGCCCGAAGCCCGTTGCATCAAACCGGCCAGAAACCCGCTCGCCGCTGCCGCATGCCGGGGCGCTGCCGCCAGCACCTCGTGCAGGGCCGCATGCTGCAACCCGCCCCCCAGAGCCTCATCGACCTCGGACACACCCAGAGGGAACACCTCCTTGAAAGAAGGTGAGTCAGCGCTTTCGAGAACGGAAAGCCGCTGCCGCAAACGGGTGAGTGCTGCCTGCATGGTCCATCAAAGGGTCAAGTGTTCCTGCTTTGTTCTATTACACTCTCGCCCCGGCCAAGAGTCAATCCATCAGAAGAGGCGCATGTGAAACGGTTGCCGCGACGGGCGGTGCGCGCACCCTCGCGTCCATGAAAAAAGGGCCCTTGCGGACCCTTCGTCATCAAACCGTCACGGCTTTGAGAAATTGGAGCGGGCGATGAGATTCGAACTCACGACCCTAACCTTGGCAAGGTTATGCTCTACCCCTGAGCTACGCCCGCGCTCCAGGCGGCGCCGGCACCCGGCATCCGCAACGGGCGCGTTATGCCTAATCGGCCCTGCAATTGCAACCGAAATTTCCCGCGACATTTCCCTTGACGGCGGGACTTGCAATTTGCTGCCTCAAGACGCCACATAAGGGGCCGAAAAGCCGACGGGGTCCGCTTTCGGACCCGCAGCAAAGGAACGGATAAATGGTAATGGACCTTGGTGCCTCAGCACCAACGGCGGCAGGCGCGGACGATCTGGTCAAGGAAAGCGCCACCGCGACTTTCCAGGCCGATGTCATCGAAGCCTCCAAAACGGTGCCGGTTCTGGTGGATTTCTGGGCGCCCTGGTGCGGCCCCTGCCGGCAATTGGGCCCGGCCATCGAAAAGGTGGTGCGCGAATTCAAGGGTCGGCTGAAGCTGGTCAAAATCAATGTCGACGAAAACCAGGCTCTGGCCGGGCAGATGGGCATCCAGTCCATTCCTGCCGTCTTCGCCTTTGCCGGCGGCCGTCCGGTCGATGGGTTCATGGGCGCCTTACCCGAATCCCAGATTCGCCAGTTCGCCCAGAAGATCGTCGATGGTGCCCCCGATGCCGAGGGTGACCAGCAGGCCGAGATCAAACAGGCCCTGGAAGCGGCCGCCCAGGCAGCCGCCCATGGCGACCTCGCCCGCGCCCAGGAGATTTATGCGCTGGTTCTCCAGCATGCGCCGGACAATGACGATGCCCTGATCGGCATGGCCGAACTCTACGCAAAGGCCGGCGACACCGAGCGCGCCAATATTCTGCTTGAACAGGTCTCTGAAGAGGGCCACAAGCTGCCCGCCTATCTGTCGGTCATTGCCGCGCTGCAATTGCAGAGCGAAGCCGCAGGATTGGGCTCGCTCGGCGAGCTGCAGGCCCGTCTGGAAGGAAATCCCGACGATCATCAGGCCCGCTATGATCTTGCGCTGGCTCTTAACGCGCAGGGCAAGAAGGTCGAGGCCGCCGAAACCCTTGTCGGCCTGATGAAACGTGACCGCGAATGGAACGAGGACGGCGCCCGCAAGAAGCTGCTCGACCTGTTCGAGGCGTGGGGCCCCAAGGATCCGGCAACGCTCAAAGGCCGGCGTTTATTGTCCACTGCCCTGTTTTCGTGAAACCGGAACCGATGAAACGCCCTGCCGCACCCAAGGATCTGCCAGCAACAGCCCCGGTGTTTCCGCTCACCGGGGCTCTGCTGCTGCCCAACACGCGGCGACCGCTCAATATATTTGAGGAGCGGTTCATCGACATGATCGACTACAGCCTGGCCAATCAGCGTCTGGTTGTCCTCGCACAGCCCAAAAAGACCGACGAAGAAGCGCCTGAGGGCCGTGTCCCCTTGTGGGACATCGGCTGTCTGGGGCGCCTCGTCCATTTCGAGGATGCCGAGGACCGCTATCTGATCGTGCTCGAAGGGGTCTGCCGCGTGAAGCTGGGCGCCGAGATCGCCAGCGATCAGAAATTCCGCCAGTTCGAGATCGACGCCAGCGCCTATGCCTCCGATTTCGAGCCCGAATTCGGTGAACACGCCGTGGACCGCTCGCGCTTCATCGACATGATGCGCTCCTACGCCGATTTCGCCAGTCTCGACCTCGACTGGAAAGAGATCGAGGAAACCGGCACCGCCGAACTGGTCAATCTGTGCTGCATGCTCAGCCCCTATGGAGCCGAGGAAAAGCAGGCGCTCTTGGAGGCCAAGAGCCTGCAGGCGCGCGCCGAGACCCTCATCGCCATGGCCGAGATCGAAATGGCGCGCGCCCAGACCGGTCACGTTCTGCAATAGACGCCGAACCATGGACCGCCAGGAAATCGATATTCGCACGCTGGAGATCTTGGTCTGCCCTCTGACCAAGACGCGCCTCACCCTGAGCGAAGACAAGACCGAGCTGGTCTCGCTCGTGGGGCGCATGGCTTTTCCCATACGCCATGGGGTGCCCCTGCTTTGCCTCGAAGAAGGCCGCCAGCTCAGCGACGAAGAGCTGCAAAGGCTCGGCCGGTAGCGGCGTGCGGTGTGGGTCAAAGGTGTTCCCCGTGCAGCAGCTTTGGCCCCGGCCCGATCCCGGCGGCGTGCCGGATGAACTGCGATTTTACCATCGGCATGCGGTCGACAAGCCCCAGGCCGAAGTCCCGCACGACCCTTGCCACTGCCAGATCGTTCGAGAACAGCCGGTTGAGCCCGTCCGTCGCCATCGCCATCAGCGCCGTGTCGAAACGCCGCCAGCGCTGATAGCCCTCCAGCACATCGGCCATGCCGTGATCCTGTCCCAGCCGGATCGCCTCGATCACCACCTCTGCCAGCGCCGCAACATCCTTGAGCCCCAGATTGAGCCCCTGTCCCGCAATCGGATGCACCACATGCGCCGCATCCCCGATCAGCGCCAGGCGCGGTCCGACGAAGTCGCGTGCAATCTGAAGCTGCAGCGGGAAAGCCTGAACCCTGTCGACGACCTCGACATGTCCAAGGCTTGCGCCCATGGCCTTTTCGATCTCGGCGGCAAGCGCCTCCTTCGATAGCGTCAAGAGCCGCTGCGCCTCCTGCCGGCTTTCCGTCCACACAAGCGACGACCGGCTTTGCGGCAAGGGCAGGCTGGCAAAGGGACCGGCCGGGCGGAAATGTTCATACGCCGTGCCCTGATGGTCGATCTCATGCGCGATGGTGGTGACGATCCCCATCTGCTCATAATCGTGTTGCAATGTTTCGATCCCCGCCATGCCGCGAAGCGCCGAACGTGCGCCATCGGCGGCAACAATCAGCGGCGCAGACAATTCCTCCCCGTCATCGAAGGTGAGCGTGCCCGCCGACGCCGACGATGACCAACCGGTGATCGTGACCGGCGCCATGAACCGCACCTTGCCTTCGAGCCGCTCCAGCAGCGCTTTGGCCATCACCGTATTGGGAACCATGTGAGCGTAGGGCCGCCCCGGCGCCAAATCGCCCTCGAAGCTGAGGAACAGCGGCCGCGCCAAATCGCCCGACCCGGAGTCGGTGATCTCCATGCGACGAATGGGTGTGGCCGCTTCCAGCATTTTCTGCCAAAGCCCAAGCCCTTCGAACACCTGCGACACGCCGGCCGAAATGGCCGAGGCGCGCGCATCGTCGGGAACCGCCACCGGGCGCCTGTCGCAAATCACGATGTCGAGATCTTCCATTGCCGAAAGAAGGGCGGCGGCGAGCGTCAGCCCCACCGGCCCGCCGCCGACGATCACGATATCGCTCTGGGACATTCGTTTTCTCCGTTTTTACAGCTTCACGACATTTACCCTGCCGAGATCGGATCGCAACTAAAGCAGTTGCTCACCGAATGTGCACACGTAAACTATGCGCACACTATATAGGCAATAGCCTCCTCCCACTGCACAAAGGTTAATGCGTCTCCGACCTTCCGTGAACAGAAAAGTGCTTTGAACTCAAAGATCTGCCAGAGATTGCGACGTTTTGGCACGGCATTTGAGTCTCAACACTGCGACCTGTCCCGATTGGAACGAAAGGAACGCGTGAATGAAACTGGTGGTTGCCATCATCAAACCATCGCGGCTCGAAGAGGTACGTCAGGCGCTCAACTCGCTTGATGTGCACGGGATGACCGTGACGGAGGTGAAAGGGTATGGCCGGCAGAAGGGCCATTCCGAAATCTACCGCGGCACCGAATATGCCGTCCATTTCCTCCCCAAGCTTAAAATCGAGATTGCGGTCGATGACGCGCAGGCGGACGCCATCGCGACAGCCATCCGCGATAGCGCCCAGACCGGCCGCATCGGCGACGGCAAGATCTTCGTGCTCGCCCTCGAGCAAGTGACCCGCATCCGCACCGGCGAGACCGGCACGGCCGCCCTTTAAAAGCATGTCCAACACAAAAGGGGGCCGGCTTTTCGGTTTTGGACACGCGGACCATCAACATGGCCACTCGGCGCAAACACTGGAGACAATAACAATGGAATTCAAAAAACTGCATAAGCTCGCGGGACCGGCGATCATCGCATCGCTCATGCTCGCTCTGCCTGCCCTTGGGCAGGACGCGGCACCTGCCGCAGATGCGGCAGCCGGGGCGGCGGCGGCGCCCGCCGCGGCGGACGCATCGGCTGTGGCGTTCACCTTCAACACCTTCTCCTTCCTTGTAACAGGCTTCCTGGTCATGTGGATGGCGGCCGGCTTTGCCATGCTCGAGGCCGGGCTGGTGCGCTCCAAGAACGTGTCCATGCAGTGCCTCAAGAACATCGCCCTCTACGCGGTTGCAGGCCTGTTGTTCTGGCTGATCGGCTATAACCTCATGTATATGGACGTGGGCAGCCACGGAGGCTGGTTCGGCGTCCCCATTCCCAAGGACATTCCTGATCCGGCCAGCGAGACCTCCGGCGACTATGCTGCAGCGTCCGACTGGTTCTTCCAGATGGTGTTCTGCGCCACGGCAGCCTCGATCGTTTCCGGCACCCTCGCCGAGCGCATCCGCCTGTGGCCGTTCATGATCTTCACCGTCATCCTCACCGGCATCATGTATCCGATCACCGGTTCCTGGCAGTGGGGCGGCGGCTGGCTCAGCGAAATGGGCTTTTCCGATTTCGCCGGCTCGACTCTCGTTCACTCGGTCGGCGGCTGGGCCGCCCTCTCCGGCGCCCTGTTCCTGGGTGCGCGTGTCGGCAAGTACGGCCCGAACGGTCAGGTCACCCCGCTGCCCGGGTCGTCCATTCCGCTGGCGACGCTCGGCACGTTCATTCTGTGGCTCGGCTGGTTCGGCTTCAATGGCGGCTCTCAGCTCGCCCTTGATGGGTTCGAGAACGCCTCGGCGATATCGCGCATCTTCGTGAACACCAACATCGCAGCCGCAGCCGGTGTGGTGGTGGCCATGATCGCGACCCAGGTCATCTACAAGAAGGTCGACGTCACCATGGCGCTCAACGGCGCCCTCGCCGGCCTGGTCTCGATCACCGCCGAACCTCTCGCTCCCAGCGTGCCTGTCGCCATCTTCGTCGGCGGTGTCGGCGCCCTGATCGTGGTCTTCGCGGTGCCAATGCTCGACCGGCTCAAGATCGATGACGTCGTCGGCGCTATCCCGGTCCACCTGCTCTGCGGCATCTGGGGCACCTTCATCGTGCCGCTGAGTAATTCCGGCACCAGCTACGTCACCCAGATCATCGGCATTGTCGCGATCGGCGTCTTCACCTTCGTCGTGTCGGCCGTCGTCTGGGCGATCCTCAAATTCACCATCGGCATTCGCGCCAGTGAAGAAGAGGAAGCCCTCGGCATGGACAGGGCCGAGATCGGCGTTGAAGCCTATCCGGAGTTCTCAAGACTCTGACGCAATTCAATGGCCCGGCCCCGTGTCGGGTCATTCTGTTGGCCGCGATGTGCAGCTCGTGCCCTCTCGGGTTCACCCTCGAAAGGCTTCCCACTCGCAAACCGCACGGGCTGCACGCCCCGGCCAACAGCTCTCCAAGGCAAAGGCCCAGGGGCCCGCGGTTTCGGCTGCGGGCCCTTTTGCACAAACCTTGGGCAAAACGGGAAAATCCCACCCGAAAATTAGGCACCGGTGCCGACCGATTAGCCAACGGCCGGAAGGGCATCTGTTAAATCACTGAACATAAAAGATGTTTTTGCGCGACCGAAACTGGCACGGCTTTTGAGTCCGCAACGACGGCAGGTTTGGGGCCTGTTGGTTTGCGAGAAAGGAAAACACCATGAAATTGGTGGTTGCGATCATCAAGCCGTCGCGGCTTGAAGAGGTGCGCCAGGCGCTGAATGCGCTCGATGTGCATGGCATGACCGTGACGGAGGTGAAGGGCTATGGCCGGCAGAAGGGTCATTCCGAAATCTACCGTGGCGCGGAATACGAAGTGCATTTTCTGCCCAAGCTGAAGCTCGATATCGCCGTGGATGATGCGCAGGCCGACGCCGTCAGCGCCGCCATTCGCGACAGCGCCCAGACGGGCCGCATCGGCGACGGCAAGATCTTCATCCTCGATCTTGAACAGGTCACCCGCATCCGCACCGGCGAAACCGGTTCGGCCGCGCTTTAAGGCATCTGGAGACATTAGAAAAATGAAACGCCTCACCATTTCGATGGGAGCCCTCTCCGGTCTTCTCATCTCCGCAACGACGGCCCTGCCTGTCCTGGCCCAGGACGCAACGACCACCGAACCTCTGGCGGGGGCCTCGGGCAACGCCGCCGCCGCTGTCGCCTCGACGGTCGACAAGGGCGACACGACCTGGATGCTCATCTCGACCATCCTCGTCATCATGATGACCATTCCCGGCCTTGCCCTCTTCTATGGCGGGCTGGTGCGCGCCAAGAACATGCTGTCCGTGCTCATGCAGGTCTTTGCCGGCTTCTCCATGATCGCGCTGCTCTGGGTTGCCTATGGCTATTCCCTGGCATTCGCCGGCCCGACCGAAGGCGGCCTCAGCCCCTTCATCGGCGATCTGTCGAAACTGTTCCTCGCCGGGGTGACGCCGGACTCCCTGTCCGACACCTTCACGGCCGGGGTGCAGATTCCCGAACTCACCTTCGTGATCTTCCAATTGACCTTCGGCGCCATTACGCCCGCGCTGATCGTCGGCGCGGTCGCGGAGCGCATGAAGTTCGGTGCCGTGATGCTGTTCATCGCCATCTGGTTCACCTTCTCCTACCTGCCCATCGCCCACATGGTCTGGTCGGGCGGCGGGTTCCTCTTCAACCTCGGCGCCTACGACTTCGCCGGCGGCACCGTCGTTCACATCAACGCCGGTATCGCCGGTCTCGTGGCCGCCATCGTGGTGGGCCCGCGCATCGGCTTCCTCAAGGAACCGATGGCCCCCCATAACCTCACCTTCACGCTGATCGGCGCCTGCCTGCTCTGGGTTGGCTGGTTCGGGTTCAACGCCGGGTCAAATCTTGAAGCCAATGGCCTGACCGCACAGGCGCTGCTGAACACCATCACCGCCACCGCCGCCGCCGCCCTCGCCTGGGCCACCGCAGAAAAACTCATGCGGGGCCATGCAAGCCTTCTGGGTGCCGCGTCTGGTGCCGTTGCCGGTCTCGTCGCCATCACACCGGCAGCGGGCTTTGCCGGAACCGTCGGCGCCATCGTGCTCGGCGCCATTGCCGGCGTGGTCTGCCTCTGGGCCGTCGTCACGCTGAAGCCGATGTTCAAATATGACGACAGCCTCGACGTTTTCGGCGTGCATGGCGTGGGCGGTATCGTCGGCGCTCTTGGCACCGCAATCGTCGCCTCCCCCGCGCTCGGCGGCTTCGCCCTCGACGGCTACACAATGGGCGGCCAGTTCGTCACCCAGCTCATCGCCGTCGTCATCGCCGTCGTATGGTCGGCCATCGTCGCCTTCGTGGCACTGATGATCTGCAAGATGACGATTGGGCTGAGGGTCACCGACAGTGCCGAAACCGAAGGTCTCGACATCACCACCCACGGCGAAAACGCCTATAACTAAATCCATCCAATCTGGAACCGACAGTGAAGGCCCGGCCGAAAGCCGGGCCTTTTTGCATCCGCAACGGGTTAGGCTGAGGTTAACCATACTCCGCTAGCATCCCCCCAAGTTGCGTAACTGCCGGTGTTATTAATGGCGACACGTCCCGCCCAAATGACCGCCGCTCCCCCCAAGGAGCCGCCGGTCTTCTCCATTCGTATTCCTGCCCGCATCGTCGGTGCGGTCCTCGCCTTGACCGTGCTCGCCGTGGTGGGGGCACTCGCCTCCTGGTCTGTCGACGACCCGAGTTTTTCCTATGCGACGGCCAAGCCGGTCCAGAACTGGCTGGGTTTTCCGGGCGCCGTCGTCGCCGATCTGATGTTCCAGCTTTTCGGTCTCGCGGCGCTGGTTGCGCTGCTGCCCCCGGCCATCTGGTCCTATAGCCTCTGTCATCGGCGCGTGCCGTCGCGGTTCTTTCTGCGCCTCGCCGCCTGGCTGGGCGGCGTGCTGCTCGCCGGTGGCCTCTTCTCCTGCATCGCCGTGCCGGGCAGCTGGCCGCTGCCGACCGGCCTGGGCGGGCTCGCGGGGTCTGCCTTCACGACGCTTTTCAGCCTCATCGCCGGCGATGTGCCCTCCGGCACCGGCGCACTCGTTTATGCCGCCATTCTCGCCGCGCCCACTCTGGGCGTACTTTGGCTATCCCTCGGCCTCAACACCAATGGGCTGGAGGACCGGCCAAGCGACGGCGAGATCGACGAGGAAGCGGATAGAACCGGCATTTTCGACATCGTCCTCGGCGGCCTGGTGCACATGATCTTCACCGCCGGCACCGCATGGCGGCGTGCATGGGCGCGCCACCGCGACGGCAACCAAGCCGATCTGCCCGCCCATGGCTATGGCGACGCCGAGCCGGTCGAGCCGTCCTTCGATGCTCCGCCTGTGGAACGCCTGGAACGCCGCGAGCCCGTCATCGAGACCTATTCAAGCTCCAGCTCTCGGGCGGTGGCCGAAGCGGATGATGACTACTACGATGCCGACGAAGCGGAATTCGACGATGACGTCGCGCCCGCACCGCAGGCCGCGAATGCGCGCGTCGCCGCACCCGCGCCGCGTCCCGCACCCGGCAAGCGCCAGTCGCGGGAGGCGCAAGGGTCCCTGCTCGATACCGAAGGCTTCGAGCTGCCCGAACTAAGCCTTCTGGCCGAGCCGCGCCACCAGGGCCTCGCCGCCGAGCACCGCCCGGAGCAGCTCGAAGCCAAGGCGCGCCGGCTTGAAGGCGTGCTGGAGGATTTCGGCGTCAAGGGCGACATCATCAATGTCCGCCCCGGCCCGGTCGTCACCCTTTACGAACTCGAGCCCGCGCCCGGCATCAAGTCGAGCCGCGTCATTTCGCTGGCCGACGATATCGCCCGCTCGATGAGCGCCATCTCGGCCCGCGTCGCCGTCGTGCCCGGCCGCAACGCCATCGGCATCGAACTGCCCAACTACGACCGCGAGACCGTCTATCTGCGCGAAATGCTGGCCTCGGCCGATTTCGAGAAGATGAAGGGCAAGCTCAACATCTGCCTCGGCAAGACCATTGGCGGCGAGCCGGTCATCGCCGATCTGGCGCGCATGCCGCATCTGCTGGTCGCCGGCACCACCGGCTCGGGCAAGTCGGTCGCCATCAACACCATGATCCTGTCGCTCCTCTACCAGATGACGCCCGAGCAGTGCCGGCTGATCATGATCGACCCCAAGATGCTCGAACTCTCGATCTATGACGGCATCCCGCATCTGCTCACCCCCGTCGTCACCGATCCGGGCAAGGCGGTCGTGGCGCTCAAATGGGCGGTGCGCGAGATGGAGGACCGCTATCGCAAGATGACCAAGATCGGTGTGCGCAACATCGACGGCTTCAACCAGCGCGTCGCCGAAGCGCCAGAAGAAGGGCGAGACCATCACCCGCACCGTGCAGACCGGCTTCGACAAGCGAGACCGGCGAGGCGATCTATCGAGAGCGAGGAATTCGATCTCGAGCCCCTGCCCTACATCGTCGTCATCGTCGACGAAATGGCCGACCTGATGATGGTCGCCGGCAAGGACATCGAAGGCGCCATCCAGCGTCTGGCGCAGATGGCCCGCGCCGCCGGCATCCACCTGATCATGGCGACCCAGCGCCCCTCGGTCGACGTCATCACCGGCACCATCAAGGCCAACTTCCCCACCCGCATCTCCTTCCAGGTGACCTCCAAGATCGACAGCCGCACCATTCTGGGCGAGCAGGGCGCCGAACAGCTGCTCGGCAATGGGCGACATGCTCTACATGGCCGGCGGCGGCCGCATCCGCCGCCTGCACGGCCCCTTCGTCGTCCGATGGCGAGGTCGAGGAGGTCGTCGCCCACCTCAAGACGCCAGGGCGCGCCCGACTACCTCGAGTCGATCACCGCCGAGGAGGACGAAGACGGCGCAGGCATGCGGCGACGAATTCGGCGGCTCGGGCGACGAGCTTTACGACAAGGCCGTCAATGTCGTTCTGCAGCGACAAGAAGGCCTCGACCTCCTACATCCAGCGCCGCCTGTCGATCGGCTACAACGCGCCGCCACGCTGATCGAGCGCATGGAGCAGGAAGGCGTCATCTCGCCCGCCAACCATGCCGGCAAGCGCGAGATGCTGGTCGGAGACGGCGCCGCCTATTGACGGGCGTTCACGCGCCGTTCAGGCCGCCGGGGCCAATCTCTGAAACGAAAAAGCTGGCAGGAGGGAACCTCGGCTCCCGCCTGCCGCTTTTATGGATTCACGTGAAACGCTCGCTCCAGGCAGACCCGGTCTTGCCGCAATCGCCTGCAATAGAGAGCGAGCCAACGCCCCAGAAAGGCCTTTGACACATGTTCCGTCGCCTGTTCCTTGCCCTGCTGATCAGCCTTGCCGCCGTCGCCCCCGGCTTCGCCCTCGACCGGGTTCTGACACCGGAGGAGAAACAGCTGATCACCGAGATCAATCAGCACAATACCGAGATCAGAACCATGGCCGGACGTTTCATGCAGATCGACAGCCGCGGCCAGCGTGCTGAGGGTACGTTCTTTCTGGAACGCCCCAACAAGGTGAATTTCCGCTACGGGCCGCCCTCGCGTGAAGAGATCGTTTCGACGGGTCGGGGCTTTTACGTGCTCAACCGCCAGAAGAAGACCTCCTACGCTTATCCGCAGGACAGCGTGCCCCTGCGCCAGTTCCTTGGCGACCAGATCGACCTGTTCAAGGCCAATCTCACCGATGTGACGCTCACCGATGGGTACATCTCCATCTCGCTGTCCGATTCGACGCCGGCCGGGACGGTGGAAGTGTCGCTGGTTTTCGACACGCAGACCAAGGAACTCACCCAGTGGACGCTGACCGAGCCGAGCGGGGCCGAGCTGACCGTGTCGCTTTACGACATCGTCAAGAACGAGGATATCCCCGAACTCGCTGTTCTCGATTCCGGCCAATTTCTCCGCCCCCAATTCCTGATCGGGCTGTGTTTACGCCAGCCACCGCGACCGGCATAAAGGCTCCGCCTAACAGAGCGCGTTCGAAAAAAACTTGCCCTCGAACCTGATCCGGGCACCGAGCCCTTTCGAGCGCGCTCCTTCACCAGATTTGGGCCATGCCCTGGCGATCCCGCCAGCTCGAACATGGTCCGAAGCGGAGCCTTTTCATGTCCGTCACCTTTGCCACCTGGAACATCAATTCGGTGCGTCTGCGCCTGCCCATGGTGCTCGAATTCCTGCGCACCCATCGGCCCGATGTTCTGGCCCTGCAGGAAATCAAGTGCACCAATGACCAGTTTCCGGCCAAGGCCCTGAGCGCCGCCGGCTATCCGCACCAGGCGGTGCACGGGCAGAAGGGCTATCATGGCGTCGCCATCATCTCCCGCCTGCCCATGGAGGAAATCACCACGCGCGAATTCTGCAAAATGGGCGATTCCCGCCATGTCTGCGCCCGCATCAATCTCGGCGCCGGGCCGGTGACGGTGCACAATTTCTATATCCCTGCCGGTGGTGACGAACCCGATCCCGACATCAATCCCAAATTCCGCCACAAGCTCGATTTCCTCCAAGAGCTGCAGGACTGGTTCGACGAGCCGCATTTCGACGGCGGACACCTCATCGCCGGCGATTTCAACGTTGCGCCGCACGAAAACGATGTGTGGAGCCACAAGCAGCTTTTGAAGGTTGTCAGCCACACGCCCGTCGAGACCGAAGCGCTCGACGCCATCCTCGCCCGCCGCAACTGGGTGGATGTCGTGCGCAAGCACATCCCGCACGAACAAAAGCTCTATTCCTGGTGGAGCTATCGCGCCCGCGACTGGGAGGCCTCCGACCGCGGCCGCCGTCTCGACCACATCTGGGCGACCCGCGACGTGGCGATGTTGTCAAGCGGCGCGGAAATCCTGCGGGCAGCCCGCGGCTGGAGCGAAAAGCCTTCGGACCACGTGCCGGTGCTCGCCCGCTTCGGCGCCGATTGAAGAAAACTTCGCTGTTTTTAGGAGTTCGCCGATTGAGGTCTGCCGAACGGGGCAAGAGCAGCGAGATAATCTTCGAGCTCCTCCTCGATATGCGCCGCAATTTCGGCGGCCAGGTCGGGATTTTGCTTGAGGAGCTTGGAAAAGGCCGAGCGCGGCACGAAGATCGTATCCGCCGACGGAGCCGCTCGCAGCGTCGAGATACGCGGCCGCGCCAGGATCAGCCCCAAATGGCCCAATACGGCCCCTGGCGTATCCTCCCTTAACGACCGCCCCCTGGCGGCCAGATCGCCGGCAGCCTCGACCCGGCCGGACACCAGCACGAAGGCGCCATCGGCATTCTCGCCCTGCTTGAACAGGATTTCACCGGAGCGAGAATTTGCGCCTTTCGCTCGAAAAGGCCAGAAGTCGCAATTGCTCATCCGTGCAACTGGAAAAGAAGTCCGAACGCGCCAGGACGGACGCGATCTCATCGAGTTCCATTGTACCCCTCGTTCCGGCCATCTGAGCAAGCACTCCCAGCTCGCCCCCAGCCCATCCTTACCCGGAATCGCTGCGGACCGAAACTGCCAAGCTCAGGGAACGAGGCGGTAGCCGCCCTCTTCGGTCACCAACAGTCTGGCGTTGGAGGGATCCCGCTCGATCTTCTGGCGCAACCGGTAGATATGGGTCTCGAGCGTATGGGTGGTGACGCGGTTGTTGTATCCCCAGACCTCCTGCAGCAGCACGTCGCGGGTAATGGTCTTGGGACCCTGCCGGTAAAGGTATTTCAGGATCGAGGTTTCCTTGTCGGTCAGGCGCACCTTGCCGCCATCGAGACCCTCCAGGAGCTTTGCGGCCGGCTGGAATGTGTAGGGCCCGATGGTGAAAACCACGTCCTCGCTCTGGTCGTGCTGACGCAGGCAGGCGCGAATGCGCGCCAGCAGCACGGAGAAGCGGAAGGGCTTGGTGACATAATCATTGGCGCCGGATTCGAGTCCGAGAATTTCGTCGGAATCGCTGTCATGTCCGGTGAGCATCAGAATCGGCGCCTTGAAGCCGTCTCCGCGCAGGATCTTGACCGCCTCGCGGCCATCCATGTCCGGGCAGGCCGACATCGAGGATCATCAGATCGACATGGGCGCCTTTGACCCTGTCGAGGGCCTCGCAGGCCGATGCCTGCCTCCAGGATTTCGAATTCGCGATAATGGCCGAGCTGGTCGATCAGCGTCTTGCGCAAGTCTTCGTCGTCATCGACGATAAAAATCCGTCTCTTGTTCATGGTTTCCCTACTCCGCAAGGGTCTGCACTTCGGGTGGGTACGCATTGACCCGCCCGAACGGTTCACATCGCCAATCTTAGGCTTCGCCCGATGACGCGCCAATCAATTGGACGTGACGCGGAGTTTGGGGTTAACGGGCGGCCTGCGGAGGCCGGTCCCCGAACAGCGCCGACCCCACGCGCACCTCGGTCGCCCCCATTTCGATCGCGGTCTCGAAATCGGCGCTCATGCCCATGGAAAGTTTTGGCAGCCTTGCCTCGCGAGCCAGCACGGCCAGATGCGCGAAATAGGGACCGGGTGGTTCGTCGGCCGGCGGGATGCACATCAGCCCGATCACATCGAGTCCGTGCTCGGACCGGCAGCGCTCGACGAACGCAACGGTCTCTTTCGCAGAGATACCGGCCTTCTGCTCTTCACCGCCGATATTGACCTGCACATAGACCGGCAGTTTTCTGCCCGTTGCCGCCATCTCCCTGGCCAGCGCTCCGGCCAGCTTGTCGCGGTCGACGCTTTCGATGACATCGAACAGCGCCACGGCGTCCTTGACCTTGTTGGTCTGCAGCGGCCCGATCAGATGCAGCTCGACGTCGGGATAGCTGGCCCGCAGTTCCGGCCATTTCGCCTTGGCTTCCTGCACGCGGTTTTCACCGAAAACCCGCTGCCCCGCCTCCAGCAGCGGGCGGATGTCATCGGCGCCGAAGGTCTTGCTGACGGCAACAAGCCGGGCCTCGTCTCCCGGCGGCCCGAAGCGCTTTCCGGCGCGCGCCATGCGCTGCCTGATGATCTGAAGCCGTTCTGCTGCATTTCCGGGAGAAGCCGCCATGGCGCGTTTGTGTTGACCTCTTGGAGCTTTTCTGATGAGTGTCCGGGTACCCAAAAATCCCCAACCATACAAGCGACAGGTTCGAACAAGTGAGTGCTGACGGCGTCGAGCGGTACAATCCGCGCGAACAGGAGCCACGCTGGCAAAAACTATGGGCGGAACGCGGCACCTTCACCGTGGCCAATGACGACCCGCGCGAGCGCTATTACGTGCTCGAGATGTTCCCCTACCCCTCCGGCCGCATCCATATGGGCCATGTGCGCAACTACGCCCTGGGCGACGTCGTGGCCCGCTATCAGCGGGCCCGCGGCAAGAATGTGCTGCACCCCATGGGCTGGGACGCCTTCGGTCTGCCGGCGGAAAACGCGGCAATCCAGAACAAGGTGCATCCCAAGACCTGGACCTATCAGAACATCGAGGCCATGCGCGCCCAGCTCAAGTCCATGGGGCTGAGCCTGGACTGGTCGCGCGAATTCGCCACCTGCGATGTCGAATATTACCAGCAGCAGCAAAAGCTATTCCTCGACATGCTGGCCGAAGGTCTGGTCTATCGCCGCAAGTCCGAGGTCAACTGGGACCCGGTCGACCAGACGGTTCTGGCCAACGAGCAGGTCATCGATGGCCGCGCCTGGCGTTCCGGCGCCATTGTCGAGCAGCGCGAGTTGAACCAGTGGGCCTTCCGCATTTCCGATTTCGCCGAGGACCTGTTGAAGGCGCTCGACGGGCTGGACGAGTGGCCGGACAAGGTGCGCATCATGCAGCGCAACTGGATCGGCAAATCCGAAGGCCTGCGCGTCTTTTTCGAGATCGCCGAGACCGACAAGACCACCGAGCGGCTGCTGGAGATCTTCACCACACGCCCCGACACGCTCTTTGGCGCCTCCTTCATGGCGCTTTCGCCCGATCACCCGCTTGTCCGCCCAACTGGCCGAGGCCGATTCGGATCTGGCCGAATTCATCGCCGAATGCCACCGGCACGGCACCGCCACCGAGACATTGGAGAAAGGCGAAAAGAAGGGATACGCCACCGGGATTCACGTGAAACACCCGTTGATCGAGGGTGCCACCCTGCCCGTCTATGTCGCCAACTTCGTGCTCATGGACTACGGCACCGGCGCGATTTTCGGCTGTCCCGCCCATGATCAGCGCGACCTCGATTTCGCCCGAGCCTATGATCTGCCGGTCACCCCGGTGGTGCTGGCGCCCGGCACCGAACCTCAAAATATGGTCATCGAGGACGAAGCCTATACCGGCCCCGGCACCATCTTTCAATTCGGACATGCTGGACGGGCTCGAGATCGATGAGGCCAAAAACAAGGTCGCCGAAATTCTCGAGGCGCGGCCCATCGAGGGCAAGCCCCAGGGCGACCCGCCAGATCAAATTACCGCCTGCGCGACTGGGGCATCTCCCGCCAGCGCTATTGGGGCTGCCCGATTCCGGTGATCCACTGCGACAATTGCGGCGTCGTGCCGGTGCCCGAAGCGGATCTGCCGGTCGAACTCCCCGAGGATGTCAGCTTCGACAAGCCGGGCAACCCGCTCGATCATCACCCGAGCTGGAAATTCGTCTCCTGCCCCGATTGCGGCAACGACGCCCGCCGCGAAACCGACACCATGGACACCTTTGTGGATTCGTCCTGGTATTTCGCCCGCTTCACCGCGCCAAGAGCCGGCACCCCGACGGTGCCCTCCGTCGCCACCGAATGGCTGCCGGTCGACCAGTATATCGGCGGCGTCGAGCATGCGATTTTGCATCTGCTCTATTCGCGCTTCTTCACCCGCGCCATGAAACTGACCGGCCATCTCGATCTCGATGAGCCGTTCAAGGGCATGTTCACCCAAGGCATGGTGACCCACGAAACCTACAAATCGGAAGACGGCAAATGGCTGTCGCCCGAGGAAGTGGCAATCGAAACGATCGAAGGCCAGCGCCGCGCCACCCAAATTGCCACGGGCAAGCCGGCAATCATCGGCTCTGTCGAGAAGGTCTCCAAATCAAAGCGCAATGGTGTCGATCCCGACGAGATTCTGAAGACCTATGGTGCGGATACCGCCCGCTGGTTCATGCTCTCCGATTCCCCTCCCGAACGTGACGTGGAATGGACGGAGGCCGGCATCGAGGGTGCGTCCCGTTTCGTGCAGCGCGTCTGGCGTCTGGTCTCGGAAGCCGCAAAACTTGAATCGACCGGAGTTTCGCCCGGCTCCGAACGAGGACACCGTGTCCGCGCTCAAGGCCATTCATCGCGCCACCCAACAGGTCGGCGAGGAGATCGAGGGCCTTCGCTTCAACCGCGCGGTGGCCCAGATCTATGAGCTGACCAACGCGCTCACCAAGTTCCTGCCTCACGTTGAGGACGAGCCCAATGGAACCCGCCTCGGCGCCCTGCGGCTCGGCGTGTCCAATCTGACCCAGCTCATCGCGCCGATGATGCCGCATCTGGCGGAAACCTGCTGGGCGGCACTCGGACACGAAACTCTTGTCTGCGACGCGCCCTGGCCGAAGCCCGATCCCGCCTATCTGGCCGATGACACGGTCACCCTGCCGGTTCAGGTCAATGGCAAGAGGCGGGGAGAAGTGGTCGTGCCCGTCGACGCCCAGAACGAATTGGTTGAGAATGAGGCTCTGTCGCTCGATGCGGTCGCCCGCATCCTGGATGGCAAACAGCCGCGAAAGGTCATCGTCGTGCCCAACAGGATCGTCAATGTCGTGGTCTAGACACCTTACCCGCCTGATCGCGCCAGCCGCCGTGGCGGCGCTTGCTCTCGGCGGATGCACCTTCAGCCCCGTCTACGGTGATGGCGCCACAGGTGATGTAAGCCAGCTGCGAGTCTCCTATCCCGACCCCGCCTCGCGTCTGGAACAGATCGTTTATCAGGATCTGGCCTTCCGCCTGGGGCGCGGGGGCGGCATTGGCGATCCCGAAATCAGTGTCGCCATCTCTTCCGCCACCCGGCGCGTCGGCCGCTCCTCGACCGACAGCCCCTTTACCACCAATGAGATCGTCATCACGGGAACGGCGACCGTAACCGACAAGACGGCAGAAACAACGCTCGCCGGCGGCGAGATTGTTCTTGATCCGATACACAGTAACCAAAAACCGTTCAGCGTCACGCGAACAGCCGCAGCTCAATACGAAACCTCTGGCCAGAGGTTGGCGAACCAGGAAGCCGTGCGCGACGCGGCGGACCGGGCTGCCCACGCCTTGGCGGAGAGCCTTAGGCTGGCGCTTTTTGCTGAACTCTCCGCGCGGTGATGGACGCACCGGACGCTGGCGAATAGACTGACCGCGCCGACCCCTGATCGGATGCCGCACCATTGACCGCTCTCAAGGCACATGAAGTCTCCCGCTATCTGAAGCGCCCGGACCTCAAAGCCGGCGTTTTTCTGGCTTATGGTGGCGACGCTGGCCTTGTCCGGGAGACCGCGCATACCCTTCTTCGGCATTTCGAGGCGCAATCGGGCGATCCTGGGGGCGCGATCACGCTGGAGGGATCCGACAACGACGCCCCGGAGCGCCTGGCGGTGGAGGCACGCACCCCTTCCCTTTTCGGCGGCACGCGCATCATTCGCGTCCGCAACGCCGGTAAATCCCTCACGACCGCCCTGTCCAGCCTTCTCGACGAGCCCGCAGACGCCGTGATCGTTCTGGAAGCTGGCAATCTGCAGCGCAATGACGCACTGCGGGTCCTGATCGAAAAGAGCCGCGATGCCCGGACCCTGCCCTGCTTTGCAGACAATGAAGAGGCCCTGGCCGTGCTCATTCGCCAGCATTTCGCCGAAACGCAGATCGACATTGCACCGGACGCGGTGGCGACCCTCAAGAGCTTGATGGGAAATGACCGTGAGGTAACCCGGCGCGAACTCGAAAAGCTTTCACTTTACGCCGCCGAAAGTCACCGGCTCACCGTCGAGGATGTCATTGTCTTGTGCGGCGACAATGCCGCCCTGGCTCTCGACACCGTCATTGATGCCGCAGCCGGCGGCGACGCAGCGCGGCTCGACGAAGCCTTGGCTCGGGCGCAGATCTCCGGTCTCGATTCGCAGCGCATTTTGTCCGCCGCCCTCAATCATTTTACCTGGCTGCGCCGGCTTCGGGTCGAGGTCGATGCCGGTCGGCCGCCGCGGGACGTGTTGGCTCAGGCACGACCACGCCCGCATTTTTCACGAACTGCGGGGCTGGAACGGCAATTGCGCCTGTGGAGCGATTCGGCGCTTTCCGGTGCTGCCGCGCGGCTCTACGAGGCGGTTGCCGACTCCCGCAAGACAGGCGCGGCGGGCGCCAGTCTGGCCCAACGCGCCCTCCTTGCCGTGTGCATCGCGGCGGCGCGCCACTAGTTAAAAATAGATTAGCTTTATTAGAGGGTTAAAGCCCAAAACGCGCTCTCGTCGAGCAGAATGAAATGGGCCCTACCCGATTACAGCCTGCTCCACGAGACAGCCGCTCTCAATTGCGGCCGAGGAGCTTCGCGCAGACGCCGTCGAGCTGCTCGAGCGACTTGAAACGAATCTCGATCCTGCCACTCTCGCCCGATCCGGCGATCGTCACGGCCAGACCCAAAGCATCGCCCAACGATTTTTCCAGCGCCAGCGTATCCGCATCCTTGTCGTGGTGCGACCGCTCCGCCGGCTTCGCCTTTCCGGGCTTTTGCGCCAGAGCCTCTGCCTGCCGCACCGACAGTCCCCCGCCGATGATCTTCTCGCGCCAGAGACGCCGGATCTTCGGCCGTGATCAGCGTTCGGGCATGACCGGCCGTCAATTCTCCCCGCGACAGCATGCTGCGGACGTTGTCGGGCAACCGCAAAAGACGCAGAGTGTTGGCCACATGTGACCGGCTCTTGCCGATGACCTGCGCGAGATCGTTCTGCGTATAGGAGAACTGGCCCATGAGCTGCTCGTAGCCCTGGGCTTCTTCCAGCGGATTGAGATCGGCGCGCTGCACGTTTTCGATGATCGCCAGTTCCAGCGCTTCGCGGTCATCGACCTCGCGGATGATGACCGGCACCTCGTGCAGGCCGGCTTGCTGCGCCGCGCGCCAGCGGCGTTCGCCGGCGATGAGCTCGTAGATGTCGGGATCGTCCCCGCTCGGCCGCACCAGCAGCGGCTGCATGATGCCCTTTTCCCGGATGGAATTGGCAAGATCAGCCAGCAATTCCGGATCGAAATCGCGCCGCGGGTTGGCCCGGTTGGCGATGATGAAGTCGACCGGCAAGCGCTTGATGCCGCTCGATTCTCCAACCCGTGCTGTTTCGACGGGCTGCATATCGCCGATGAGGGCCGCCAGGCCCCGACCCAACCGCATCTGCTTTTCGTTATTCATCTTCTCAAACCTAAGCTGCGCTGAGCTGCCGTTCACGCCGGATAACCTCGGTTGCCAGCCGTAGATAGGCCTGGCTGCCGGCACATTTGAGGTCGTAGAGCAGGGCTGGCTTTCCATAGGATGGCGCCTCGCTCAACCGCACATTGCGGGGAATGACCGTATCATAGACCAGATCGCCCATTTCGCTACGCACATCGCTGAGCACCTGATCGCTCAAATTGTTGCGCTGGTCATACATGGTCATCACCACGCCCTGGATATAGAGCCCCGGATTGAGCGTTGAGCGAATCTGCTCGATCGTTTGCAGCAACTGGCTAAGGCCTTCCAGAGCAAAGAATTCGCATTGCAGCGGCACCAGCACCGCATCGGCCGCAACCAGGGCGTTGACCGTCAGGAGATTCAGCGAGGGCGGACAGTCGATCAGCACATAGGTGATAGGGCCACCGTCGACCGCGAGCGAGCCGAGGGACCGCATCGCGTCCTTCAGCCGAAAGGCGCGGTCGGATTGTCCGGCTATGGTCAACTCGACACCGAGCAAATCCATGGTCGAGGGCACGATGGCAACTTGCGGAACGCCGGTCATTACGGCGCCATCAGCCAGGGAGATATCGCCCACAAGCACGTCGTAGGAAGACTTTGACCGGCCTTGGCGGGATATGCCGAGACCCGTCGAGGCATTGCCCTGCGGATCAAGATCGACGATCAGCACCCGCTCGCCCACCGCGGCAAGAGCGGTCGCGAGATTGATCGCGGTCGTGGTCTTCCCCACGCCGCCTTTTTGATTGGCAAGGGCGAGAACGCGCATGGCCAAACACTCTCCAGGACAGGCAATTTTCTTAATCCGATTGGGGCTGCAGGCTGGAAATCTCCAGGATGACGCCCTCCGGATCGGTGATGCTGTCATGTACTATCATATCGAACTGCCATTGGGCAGCGGCTTGCTCCACTTCCTCCCCAAATTCCCGGCCCTTATGCAGCAGCAATCGCGTCTCCGCTGCGGCTAAAGGCGCTATATAGCTGAAAAGCCTGCGTAAATTTGCCAGAGCGCGCGCCGTTATGACGTTGGGGACAGGAATATGGAGGTTCTCCGCATTCTCGATCCGTGCGGAGAAAACATCGACAGGAAGGGCAAGATCGCGCTTCACCTGACGAAGAAAGGCACATTTGCGGTGATTCGATTCGACCAGACAAAAGTGCCGATCGCTATTTTTGCTGCAAATAGCCAAAGGAAGAGCCGGAAATCCGCCCCCGCTCCCGAGATCTAGGATGGCATTGTCCGATGCACGAATCAGAGGCAGAAGCTGCAGGCTGTCGGAAACATGCCGCGACCAGAAATCTGTGAGTGTTTCACGTGAAACAAGGTTTTTGGCTTGCTGCCATTTGAGCAAGATAGTCTCGAAAGACGCCAGATCGGCGGCGACTTCCGACCGCGGACGCGGAACCGCATCTGCAAACGCCTCAATGGCCCGCTTCGCTTCCTCGCTCATGCGCTGCGCTTGAGGTGGCCCCGCTTGATGACCGCCAGAAGCAGCGTGACGGTCGCCGGCGTGACGCCATCAATGGCTTGGGCTTGTGCAATGGTCGCGGGCCGTGCAGCCTGTAATTTCTGGCGCGCCTCGCCTGACAATCCCGGTATTGAAGCATAGTCCAGCCAATCGGGGATTTCGCGGCCCTCATCCCTTTGCACGGCCGCCATGTCGTCCCGCTGGCGATCCAGATAGACGGCATACTGTGCATCCACGGCCAATTGCGCAAAGATAACCGGCTCGATCTCCCGCAACTCCGGAAACATCGCCATAAGGAGATCCGCCTCTACATCCGAGTGCGATAGAAGCGAGAAGGCGCTGCGGCGCACGCCGTCGCGATTTAGCCGCAAGCCGTGTCGCGCCGCCTCCTCCGGCGTTGCCTTGGCCGCATCGAGAAGTTGCCGGCCCCGCGCGAGTTTATGAGAGCGACTCACAAAAAGAGCTTCCCGCTCATTTCCGACCAGCCCGGCTGCGATGCCGAGCGCCGTCAGCCTTTCCTCGGCATTATCCGCCCGCAGATGTAGCCGAAATTCAGCGCGGGATGTGAACATCCTGTAGGGCTCGGAAACGCCTCGGGTTACCAGATCGTCCACCATCACCCCGAGAT
Organism: uncultured Alphaproteobacteria bacterium; assembly: GCA_963782875.1. GTDB lineage: Bacteria > Pseudomonadota > Alphaproteobacteria > Rhizobiales > Devosiaceae > CAWALD01. The sequence continues at coordinate 1,588,113 of CAWALD010000003.1, forward strand.
AGGACTGCGTCCGCGAGAGCAAAAGCGCTGGCCGCCCAAGCGCCTCCAGGGCGGCATTGGCCCCAGCCAGAAGTCCTTGTGCCCCTGCCTCTTCATAGCCCGTCGTGCCATTGATCTGGCCCGCAAGGAACATGCCGCCGAGCCGCTTCATTTCGAGAGTGGATCGCAATTCGCGCGGATCGACGTAATCATATTCGATCGCATATCCGGGCCGTAGGATCTCGACCTTCTCCAGTCCCGGCAGCGTGTGAAGGAACGCCTCCTGCACCTCTTCCGGCAAGGATGTCGACAGACCGTTTGGATAGACGGTGTGGTCGTCGAGGCCTTCGGGCTCCAGAAAGATCTGATGCGAAGATGCGATCAGCAAACCGAACGATCTTGTCCTCGATCGAGGGGCAATAACGGGGGCCACGGGACTGGATCCGGCCCGAATACATGGCCGAACGGTGCAGATTGTCCCGAATCAGCGAGTGGGTCTCTTCCGAAGTGCGCGTGATGAAGCACGACACCTGGGGTTGCGCCACACCTCCGGACATACGCGAGAACAAATCCGGCGTCTCGTCACCCTTTTGTTCTTCGAGCGCGGAGAAATCGATCGTCCGTCCATCCAGCCTCGGCGGCGTCCCGGTTTTGAGACGCCCGAGCCGCAGACCCAGCCTCTCCAGGCGCATGGAAAGCCCGAGAACCGGCCCTTCGCCTGCCCGGCCTGCCGGGATTGTTTCTTCGCCGCGATGAATGAGCCCGCGCAGGAAGGTACCGGTCGTCAATACTACGGCCTTGGCGCCAAACTGGCGTCCGTCCAGCAGTTTGACCCCCGACACGGCCTCCGCTTCGACCAGGAGGTCGTCGACTTCCCCCTCAATGATGCTCAACCCCGCCTGTCCCGCAAGCGCCTCCTGCATGAAGCGGCGATAGAGCTTGCGGTCCATCTGCGCTCTGGGCCCGCGCACAGCCGGACCCTTGCGCCGGTTGAGCAGGCGGAACTGGATACCGGCTTTGTCGGCAACCCGGCCCATCAGACCATCCAGAGCATCGATCTCGCGCACGAGATGACCCTTGCCCAGCCCGCCAATGGCGGGATTGCAGCTCATCTCGCCGATGGTGGCGAATTTGTGCGTGATGAGAGCCGTACTGGCGCCAACTCGGGCAGCAGCAGCCGCTGCCTCGCTCCCGGCATGCCCGCCGCCGACAATTATGACATCGAATTTGTCCATGCCGGTCCCATAAGCCAGTGTTTCACGTGAATCAACGGCACAGCGCAACTGGCTGCGTTTCACGTGAATCACTTGCCGATGCAAAAGGCCGAAAACAGACGATCCAGAACGCTTTCGGTATCGATCTTGCCCAGCAGGCGGCCCAGGTGCTCGCTGGCAGCACGCAATTGTTCCGCCGCCAGTTCCAGTTCTTCCTCGGCGATCAGGGCCGCGCCAATCGCCTCCGCTGCAGCGGAAAGCGAAACACGATCCCGCTCCCGGCTCACCAACACCGCTTCAGCGCCCAGCGTCCGCTTCTCCACCTCCGCCCGCAGACGGTCCAAAAGATCGCCTAGGCCGTGCCCCGTCCTGGCCGAAAGCGCCAAGCTGCCGACGCCGCCCAAATCGCTCTTGGTGTGCACATCCCAGATCCGGTCGTGATCCGGGCGCACCGGCATCTCGACATTGGGTGCAACCAACCAGAGCACAAGATCGGCGTCCGAAATTTCGCGGAGCGCCCGGCGCACGCCTTCCGCCTCCGCAAGGCTCTCTGTCTCCCGCAGGCCGGCCATATCGACCAGAACCACCAGATGTCCATCAAGGTCCAGCGTGACCTCACGTACGTCCCGCGTTGTGCCGGCTTCCTCCGTGACAATTGCAGCATCCGAACGCGTCAGAGCGTTCAACAGGCTGGATTTGCCGGCGTTCGGCGGACCGGCCAGCGCCACCCGGAAACCCTCGCGCACAAGCCGTCCCGCCTCGACAGCCCCAGCGCTGCTCGCCAGCTCGTTTTGCAAGGAAATAAGCGCGTCGCGCCAGTCCCGCGAAAGGCTGGTCGGAACATCGTCCTCATCCGAAAAATCAAGCAATGCCTCGATCTCCGCACGCGCATCGAGCAAGACCTCGCGCCAACGCTCCAGCTGCATCGCCAAAAGCCCGGAGGCACGGGCAAGCGCCTGTTTCCGTTGGCTTTCTGTCTCGGCCCCGATCAGGTCTCCCAGGCCTTCCACCGCCGTCAGGTCGAGCTTGCCGTTCTCAAACGCCCTGCGGGTGAATTCACCCGCCTCGGCCAGGCGTACGCCCTCATTGGCCGTCAGCGTCCTCAGCAGCGCCTTGACCACGGCCGACGAGCCATGAACGTGAAATTCGGCGCAATCTTCGCCGGTAAAGCTGCGCGGTGCAGGGAAGACGCAGACCAGGCCGCGATCCAGCGCAGCGCCACCCGCATCGATAACGTCTGACAGCCGCATCTGCCGCGGCTTGAGCTGACCTGGAGCATGACGGCCCACGAGCTCGAGTGTTTGCGGACCCGAAACGCGTACCACTGCAACGCCAGAAGGAAGGCTGCCGCTCGACAGGGCGACGATCGTATCCCCTTGCCGCATGGCAACCCCCACTGACCCCAGGATCAGGCCCCGCCCAGGCCGCTAGGTGTTCATGGAATCGAAGAATTCCTGATTGGTCTTGGTCTGCCGGATCTTGTCGAGAAGGAATTCCATGGCATCGACCGTCCCCATCGGATTGAGGATCCGCCGCAGCACATACATCTTCTTCAAAATGTCCGGCTCGACCAGCAATTCTTCCTTGCGCGTACCCGATTTCGTTACATCGAGACCCGGGAAAATGCGCTTGTCGGTCACCTTGCGGTCCAGAACGATTTCCGAGTTGCCGGTGCCCTTGAACTCTTCGAAGATGACTTCGTCCATGCGGCTGCCCGTGTCGATCAGCGCTGTAGAGATAATTGTCAGCGAGCCGCCATCCTCGATATTGCGCGCCGCACCGAAAAACCGCTTCGGCCGCTGCAGCGCGTTGGCATCCACGCCACCGGTCAGAACCTTGCCAGAGCTCGGCACAACGGTGTTGTAGGCGCGGCCAAGCCGGGTGATCGAATCAAGCAGGATAACCACGTCCCGCTTGTGTTCCACCAGCCGCTTGGCTTTCTCGATCACCATTTCCGCCACCTGGACGTGCCGCGAGGCTGGTTCATCGAAAGTCGAGGAGATCACCTCGCCGTTCACCGAACGTTGCATGTCGGTGACTTCTTCCGGCCGCTCATCGATCAAAAGCACGATCAGATAGCATTCCGGATGATTGGCGGAGATCGATTGTGCAATATTTTGCAACAAAACCGTCTTACCAGTTCGCGGTGGAGCAACAATCAAGGCGCGCTGCCCTTTGCCAAGCGGCGCCACCAGATCGAGCACACGCGCGCTGCGATCCTTGATGGTGGGATCGGGAATTTCCAGCCGCAGCCTTTGATCGGGATAAAGCGGCGTCAGATTGTCAAAATTGACCTTGTGCCGCGCTGCATCCGGATCCTCGAAATTGAGCGTGTTGACCTTGAGCAGCGCAAAATAACGTTCGCCTTCCTTCGGCGATCGGATCTGCCCCTCGACCGTGTCGCCTGTACGCAGCGAAAACCGCCGAATCTGCGAGGGCGAGACATAGATATCATCAGGACCGGGAAGATAGTTTGCGTCGGGCGACCGAAGAAATCCAAATCCGTCCGGCAGAACCTCGACAACGCCCTCCCCAGTTATATCGACTTCGCTACTGGCCAATTGCTTCAAAATGGCGAACATCAACTCCTGCTTGCGCAGCGTCGACGCATTCTCGACTTGATGTTCTTCAGCGAAGGACAGCAATTCAGCTGGAGATTTGGCTTTAAGCTCGCTGAGCTTCATATTCTGCATATGTGGGCGCACCCTTTGCGGACACAAATAGGATTTTAGGGGGAAAGAACCGCAGACCCTTATGTTGGGTCGGCCGGAATCGGTCAGGCGGGGAGCCCCTAAATAAGCGCTCCCGCGGACCTGCGCAAGCCGCTTTGACGCCCAAATGGCCGAAAATGCCGCTAAAACGGGCGAACGATCACCATTATCACGATAATGATCATCAGAACGGTCGGCACTTCGTTGATGGCGCGGAAAAACTTTTGCGGCTTATCGTTCCGGTCGTCACGAAACGCCTTCAGATACCGCCCCATCATGCCGTGAAACCCAGACAGCAGGATTACGCAGGCGAATTTCACCCAGAACCAGGCTTCGCCCCACACATTGAAGGCGAAAGCCATCCACAGCCCGAACAGCCACGCGCCAATCATCGCCGGTGTCATGATCCCGCGGTAAAGCCGGCGTTCCATGACCTTGAAGGTTTCCGACTGCTTCGAGCCGACCTCTGCCTCCGTATGGTAGACGAATAGCCGCGGCAAATAGAGCAGGGCCGCCATCCAGGCGATGATGGAAATCACATGCAGTGCCTTGACCCATTCCATGCTCAGCGTCCTTCCTTGACCTGGCGAACCAGCGCTTCCACATGCGCGATCGGCGTCTCGGGCACAATGCCGTGGCCCAGGTTGAAAATGTGCGGGCGTTGCGCAAAACCGCTCAGGATCTGGTCAACCCTCTCGCGCATCTGATCTCCACCTGCAACCAGGCGCAACGGATCGAGATTGCCCTGAACGGTCAGGCCTTTCGGCAATGCCGCATCGGCAAAACCCACTGGCATGGCATAGTCAAGACCGATGGCATTCACGCCCGTCTTCTGCGCATAGGCGCCGACAAGCCCTGCCGCGCCGCGCGGAAATCCAATGATCGCGGCGTTCGGCACTTCTGCCCGCACCCCATCGACAATTCTCGTGGCAGGCGCGATGACATGGCTTTCGAAGCTGACCTCGTCGAGGTTTAGCGCCCAGCTCTCAAACAGCTGCACCACATCGGCGCCGGCCCGCAATTGCGCCACCAGATACGCGATGCTCGCCTCTATGAGGACAGCCATGAGCTTTTCGAAAGCTTGCGGATGATTGAGCGCGAAAAGCCGTGCCGCAGCCTGGTCCGAGGATCCCCGGCCGCCGATCATATAGGTCGCAACGGTCCAGGGTGCGCCGCAAAAGCCGATCAATGTCTTTTCCGGAGCCAAGGCAGCCTTGATCAGGCCTAACGCGTCCAGGACAGGTTCAAGCCTGTCGAGAAACTGCTCGCTGTCGAGCTGACCCACCTCTCCCGCTGCAAGCGGTTCGAGGATTGGGCCCACTCCTTCCTCGAAGCGCACATCACGTCCCAAGGCATGCGGTATCACCAGGATGTCTGAAAAAAGGATCGCTGCATCGAGATCGAACCTTTTCAAAGGCTGCAGCGTTACCTCCGCCGCCAGCTCGGGTGTGAAGCAGAGATCAAGAAAGCTTCCTGCCTGTTCCCGCACGGCGCGGTACTCAGGCAGATAGCGCCCTGCCTGCCGCATGATCCACATTGGAGGGCGCGTTTGGCGCTGTCCGCGCACTGCCGCCAGAAGCGGCTTGTCGGTGGAAGAGGCGTTCACCAAACCAGACTTTCAAAACCTAAAAGACTCTTTCTTTGAGTCTTTATCTTCTGTTTGCCGGTGTTTTGCAGGAATTCACGGGCCTCCACAACCACCCCTCCTGAATCCACCGTTTTTGCCGCACCCCGGACGGGGTGACGTCGTCGGCATCGGCTTGGCTCCGCGTTAACATCGCGTTAATGAGATGGGTAAACAAAGGTTTAACGCGCCGCGAAATGTTAACAAAGTGTTAACGAACATCATTGCGCCGCGTCGGATTCCGGATGCTGGTTCGAAAGCTTTCCCCAGACTTCCCGGAGACCGGCCGGTACCCCCGCGACAGGACAAGCTGTGGACGTAGCTTTGGACCGATGTGGATGATTCCAGCCCTCACCCCATCTTGTGCCTTCTTGCGCACCAGACTGCGCCCCGCCACTGTGAATCGTGGGGACGGTGCTTGCCACTCATGCTGATCCTTGCCTCCAAAAGCCTGATAAGAAAAGAGATTTTGGCTCAGGCTGGCGTTGTCTTCGTGACCGATAATGCGGTGGTAAACGAGCGCGAGATCGAGGCGGAAGAACGTCGGTCACCCCTCGCCCTGGCGCAATGTCTCGCGGGCGCCAAGGCCGCCGAGGTCTCCTTGCGACATCCGCATGCCCTCGTGCTCGGGGCCGATCAGGTGCTCGAAGCGAACGGTTCTGTGCTGCACAAGCCCGATAATCTTGAAGAGGCGCACGAAAGGCTCGCCCGGCTTTCCGGCCAAAGCCATCATCTGCACACGGCATGCGCCCTTGCAAAAAACGGCGATCTGCTGTGGCAACATGGCGAAACGGCCACTCTCGTGATGCGCGATTTCGATCGAACCGAGATTGCGCGCATACTCGCCCTTGAGGGTGAAAAGGCGCTGCAATCGGTGGGGGCCTACCGGCTTGAGGGTCCGGCTCTTCAGCTTTTTGAAAGCCTCCACGGAGATTATTTCGCCATGCTGGGCCTGCCGCTCTTGCCTCTTTTGAACACTCTGCGCCGCCTGGCGCCCGAAGCCTTGGAGTTTACCGCCACATGACCCGCCGCGCCTTTGTCATCGGCCATCCGGTCAATCACTCGCGGTCGCCCTTGATCCACATGAGCTGGATCGCCGAACACGGCCTTGACGCGCAATACGACGCCATCGACGTGGACCCCCGCGACCTGCCGGCCTTCCTCGACCGCCTGAGATCGGGCGAGTTTGTCGGCGGCAACGTGACGGTGCCGCTCAAGGAAAGGGCGTTTTCACTGTGCGACGAGCTCGATTCGGAAACTGAAATCATCGGAGCCGCCAACACTCTGGTCTACCGCGATGCAACCGGCGGCAAAACGCCGACCATCTATGGCACCAACACCGACGGCTATGGCTTCGTCGCCAACCTCGACGACCACGCCGAAGGCTGGGCGCCTGCCACGCGCACAGCAATCGTGCTGGGAGCGGGAGGTGCGGCGCGGGCGATCCTCTTGGCGCTGTCGCAAAGGGGTATCCCAACAATCCACCTGCTTAACCGCACGGCCGATCGGGCCATCATGCTGGCCGACGAAATGAGCATGGGTTTGGATGCCGAGCTCATCCCCGGAGGGCTCGACGAATTTGCAGATCCGGCCGCAACCGCCGATCTCGTGGTCAACACCACGACCGTTGGCATGAACGGCACGGCCTTCGAAGGTCTCGATTTGCAAAGGCTAAAACCTTCCGCTCTCGTAACCGACCTGGTCTACACGCCCCTGGTGACCCCCTTCCTGCACCAGGCTCGCGCGCTCGGCCTGCGCACCGTCGACGGTCTGGGAATGCTGTTGCACCAGGCCGTGCCGGGCTTTGAGGCGTGGTTCGGCGTAAGGCCGGAGGTGACGGCCGAATTGCGCCGTAAAGTCGAACAGTCTTTGGGATTGCAATGACCTTTGTTCTCGGCCTTACCGGCTCCGTTGCCACCGGCAAATCAACCGTTCTCCAGCTTTTTGCAGAGGCCGGCATTCCCACCATCTCTGCCGACAAGATCGTCCACGACCTTTATGAGGGCGAAGCCGTTGGACCTGTCGGCGCATTGTTCCCCGAGGCAGTCGAGAGTTACCGGATCAACCGGGAGCGCTTGTCGGTGCTGTTAAACATTGCCCCGGATCGTTTCGCGGAACTTGAGGCGGTTGTTCATCCCCTCGTTCGTCAGAAAACGCTCGACTTCCTGGCGACCCCGGCCGTTGCCGAAGCCGACATGGCGGTCATCGAAATCCCGCTTCTGTTCGAAACCGGCGCCGACTATCCGCTCGATGCAACGGCTGTCACCTGGTGCGCGGATGCCGAATTGCGCCGCCGCGCCCTTGCGCGCCCCGGGATGACCGTGGAAAAGCTGGACGCCATTCTTGCCCGCCAGATGCCGCAGGCGCAAAAAAAGCAACTGGCCCGCTATGTCATCGACACCGGCACCAGCCTCGAGGCGACGCGGGACCAGGTCAACGATATCATCGCCGATTGCCGCCGCCGCGCCGCCGAAGACAAGGACGACACCCCAGCTCACATGACCCGTGAGATCGTTCTCGACACAGAAACGACCGGCCTCAGTCCGGCCAGCGGCGACCGTGTGGTCGAGATCGGCTGCGTCGAACTGGTCAACCACGTGCCGACCGGCCGCACTTATCATGTCTACCTCAATCCGGAGCGCGAGATGTCGGCCGATGCGCAACGTGTGCACGGGCTCGACGATGCCTTTCTGGCCGACAAGCCGAAATTTCACGAAGAAGCCGGGAATTTCATGGAATTCGTCGGCGACGGCACCCTCATCATTCACAATGCGCCCTTCGATATGGGCTTTCTCAATGCGGAGCTGGAGCGCTCGGGCCGCAAACCCCTGTCGAACGAAGTCATCGACACCGTCCAGCTCGCCCGCGAGAAGCATCCCGGCGCCCGCGTCAGCCTGGACGCGCTTTGCAAGCATTACGGCATTGATAACTCACGGCGGTCGCTGCATGGCGCCCTTCTCGACAGCGAGATCCTGGCCGAAGTCTATTTGGAACTGATCGGTGGACGGCAGGTCGCGCTGGCCCTTTCTGCCGAGGTGATGTCGTCCGGCAGCGGCCAGAACCTCGCGCCTCAAGCCAGAGCTCAACGCCCCATCCCCCTGCAGCCGCGGTTGACGCTCGAAGAACAACAGGCGCACGTCGCCTTCATTGCCAAGATGGGCGATCAGGCACTTTGGGCTCTTTATGAAAAAAAGGCCGGCTGATCGCCGGCCTTGATGCTTTTCGAAAGACGCACAATGGCTAATTGGCCGGCTGCCCGCCCTGCTCCTTTTGCGCTTGCGCCATGTTCGCCAGGTTTTGCCGATAGATAGCGGAAAAATCGACCGGCTCCATCATCAGCGGCGGGAACCCGCCATTCTGCGTCACCTGCGCCAGGATTTGCCGGGCAAAGGGGAAGATCAAGCGCGGGCATTCTATCATCAGCAGTGGCGGCAGCTGCGCCTCCGGCACGTTGCGGATGCGGAACAGCCCGCCATAGACGAGCTCTGCATTGAAAAGCAGGGTCTGCTCGCGCTGCGCCTTGGCCGTCAGGGAAATCTCGACGGCATAATCCTCTTCCGTCTGCTTTTTTACCTGCACCTGGATATTGACGTTGAACTGCGGCTGTCCGCCGCCGGCCAGGCTACCCGGTGCGCTCGGATTCTCGAAGCTCAAATCGCGCACATATTGGGTGAGCAGCTGCATGGAGGGCGCAGCGGCTCCCTGTGCCGCCGTATCGCCCCCGGCGGCGTTCGGGGCGTCAGTGGTGGTGTCGTCGGCCATGAAGGCATCCCCTTGAGGCTGTCAGTGTTGAGCGCTGGCTAGCACTAAAGCAGTTCCATCTCAACCAAAGACCGCCGCTGGCGCCCGTTTCAGCGATAGTCCGTGGGGTCGAGATCGATGGTGTCGCGACCGCCTGGCCGGGCCTGCGGCCTTTGCCCGCCGGAGCTGACCACGGTGACCTTGCTCGCCAGATAGGTGTAAAGCGCGTGCCGAATGGAGGGAACCAGCAACAAAAATCCGCAGGTATCGGTGAAATAGCCCGGCGTCAGCAGCAAAGCGCCAGCCACCGCCAGCATGACGCCTTCGGCGATCTGACGTCCCGGCACCTGGCCGCGCCCCATCATCTGCCGGATCTCGGCGACCAGTGAGACGCCCTGCCGTCGGATCAGCGCCGAACCGATGAGCGCCGTCACAAGAACCCCGAGCAGCGTCGGCAAAAGCCCGATGGTCTGGCCGAGGATGATGAAGAGCGCGATCTCGATGATCGGCACGACAAGGAACAGCAGGAATAATATACGGGCCAATGCGGCCTCCCGGGAAATGTGTTCATCCAACCCGACCTTAAGCCTATGGCAAGGGTGAACTGGTTTTGGAACGGTGTTTGCCTATATATAGGACAACAAGGCTCGGCTGCGACCCTCGGGCCGGCGCCGGGAACTCGCAACGATCAAACCATATTGAAGGTCCATGACCGATTTCCTCGATTTACCCACCCTTATCGCCATCGGTGTGGCGGTTGTCGTCCTGTTGCGGCTGCGCTCTGTGCTGGGTACCCGAACCGGCAATGAGCGTCGGCCCTCCGACCGCTTTTCGCCCCGACCTGCCCGTCAGGCCCAGGACGACAAGGTTGTCGACCTCAAGCCGCAACGCTCCGAACAGCCGTCCAATCTCGATGCGGAACGCCGCGCCCGAAAGCTTGAGGCGGAAATCGAGCAGTTTTCGCATGGTGACGAGGCTGTGGCGCGCGGACTAAAGGATATCGCGGACGCAGACGGCAGCTTCTCGCCCAAGAGCTTCCTCGAGGGCGCGAAATCGGCCTATGAGATGATCATCACGGCTTTTGCTGCCGGCGATCGGCGCACGTTGAAATCGCTGCTGGAAAAGGAAGTTTATGACGGCTTCGAGGCGGCCATCGCCGAGCGAGAGGCTGCCGGCCACACGGTGGACTTCACTTTTGTGGGGCTTCCCAAGATCGAGATCACCGAAGCCGAACTCGATCGCCGCGTCGCCCAGATCACCATTCACTTCGACGCCGAGGTCGTTTCGGCGACCAAGGATGCCAAGGGCGAGCTGGTCGAAGGGAACGCAGATCAGGTTGTCAACATTTCAGATGAATGGACATTTGCGCGCAGCACGAAATCGCGGGATCCCAACTGGAAGCTGGTTGCCACCAACCAGCTCGACTGAGCGCGTCCGGCGGAGCCCGGTCCATGGCCAAGCGCGACGGCAAGCGCCCGACCGTCCGGGATTTCCATTTGTGGCATGAGGTCACCCGGTCGGTGAAGCCTTTGCGGTCCCGACCGGCGCAGGACCTGCCCAAACCACCGAAATTGACCAGTGCCCGATCCGCGCTGGATGCAGCGCGCAGGTCCGAGGACACCGCGCCGCCGGCAACCGGCCCGAACGCCGACCGATATAAGCCGATAGCCGGAACCGCCAAGTCCTCTACAACCCATAAGCCGCTCGAGCCGCGCATGCGCCGCCGCCTGATGCGCGGCCAACTGCCGATCGATGCTACTATCGATTTGCACGGCATGCGTCAGGTCGAAGCCCACAAGGCGCTGACGCGCTTCATCATCGCCCGGCACGCCCGCGGCGACCGCACCTTGCTGGTGATCACCGGCAAGGGGCTGAAAAAACGGGATTCGGACAGATCGAGCAGCAGGGCGTATTGCGGCACATGCTGCCGATCTGGCTGAACAGTTCGGCCCTTGCGCCACTGGTCGCCGGCTGGCAGGTTTCCGCCCAGGCCCATGGCGGCGAAGGGGCATATTATGTGCGGCTGAAGAGGGCGACGTCATGACCCCCTTTGGCGCGCGCCTGCGCACCCTCCGGTCCCAGAAAGGTGTCACCCTCAAACAGATGGCGGAAGCGCTCAATGTCTCGAGCGCCTATCTGTCGGCGCTTGAACATGGCAAGCGCGGCAAGCCCACCTGGATGCTGCTGCAGCGCATCATCGCCTATTTCAACATCATCTGGGATGATGCCGAAGAGCTGCAACGCCTGGTCGAACTTTCCGACCCCAAGGTAACCATCGATACCGCGGGCCTGAGTCCTGAGGCGACCGAACTCGCCAACCGCCTCGCCGAGAACATCGGCCGGCTGAGCCAGAACGATCTGCTTCACCTCAAGACCGAGATCGTCAAACGCAGCGGCCGCGGCTAAGGGGCAGCAAAAAGCCCGCACTCACGCGCGGGCTCTGCTTTGCATCTTTGCTCTGGAGACTAGAGCACGAACTTGCTCAAATCTGCGTCGCCGGCGAGACCGCCGACCTTTTCGCGCACGAAACTGCCGTCAATGCGGATCGTCTCGCCCTGCTTGTCGGGGGCCTCATAGGAAATATCCTCGACCAGCCGCTCCATCACGGTCTGGAGCCGCCTTGCGCCGATATTCTCGACGCTCGAATTAACCTGCACGGCGGCGTCGGCGATCGCCTCCACAGCATCGTCGGTGAAATCCAGCGTCACCTCCTCGGTCCCCATCAGCGCTACATATTGCTTGATCAGCGAGGCGTCCGTGTCGTTGAGGATGCGGATAAAATCCTCGCGCGTCAGTGCCTTCAGCTCCACCCGGATCGGCAGGCGGCCTTGCAATTCAGGCAGAAGATCCGATGGCTTGGAAACATGGAAGGCGCCCGAAGCGATGAAAAGGATATGGTCGGTCTTCACCGGTCCATATTTGGTCGCGACCGTCGTGCCCTCGATCAGCGGCAGCAGATCGCGCTGCACGCCCTCGCGGCTGACATCGCCGCCGCCCCTGCCCTCGCGCACGGAAATCTTGTCGATTTCGTCGAGAAAGACGATGCCATGGTTCTCGACCAGCTCGATGGCTTCCGATTTCAGCTGATCCTGATCGAGCAGCTTGTCGGCTTCCTCGGTGATCAGGATGTTGTAGCTGTCCTTGACGCTCATGCGCTTCTTCACGCCCTTGCCGCCAAACGCCTTGCCCAGCATGTCGGACAAATTGATCATGCCGACATTTGCGCCAGGCATGCCGGGGATTTCGAACATACCCGAATTCGGCTGGGCCTGCACCTCGACCTCGATTTCCTTGTCGTCGAGCTCGTTGTTTCTGAGTTTCTTGCGAAAGCTGTCGCGGGTCGACGGTGTTGCCGATGTCCCCACCAGCCCGTCGAGAACCCGCTCCTCGGCATTGAGGTGCGCCTTGGCCTGCACCTCGCCGCGGCGCTTGTCCTGCAACAGAGAAATCCCGGCCTCGACAAGGTCGCGCACGATCTGCTCGACATCCCGGCCCACATAGCCGACTTCGGTGAACTTGGTCGCTTCGACCTTGATGAAGGGCGCCTGCGCCAGCCGTGCCAGCCGGCGGGAAATCTCGGTCTTGCCGACACCCGTCGGTCCGATCATCAGGATGTTCTTGGGCGCAACTTCCCGCCGCATCTCCTCGGGCAGCTGCTGGCGTCGCCAGCGGTTTCTCAAGGCGATGGCGACGGCGCGCTTGGCATCGTGCTGGCCAACGATATAGCGGTCGAGTTCGGAAACGATCTCGCGCGGGGAGAAATTCTGCTCACTCATCAGGCTTGTCCTTCCGCGTCCATCACTTCAACCGTCACAGAGTCATTGGTGTAAACGCAGATTTTGGCCGCGATCTCCATCGCCTTGCGGGCAATGGTTTCCGCATCCGTTTCGGTATCCTTGAGCGCCAGAGCGGCGCTCAGCGCATAATTGCCGCCCGAACCGATGGCGGTAACCCCGGAATCGGGGCTGAGCACATCGCCCGTGCCGGTCAGGACCAGCAAATCGTTCTTGTCGGCAACGATCATCATTGCTTCCAGCCGCCGCAAGTAGCGGTCGGTGCGCCAGTCCTTGGCCAACTCGACACAGGCGCGCATCAATTGATCGGGATATTGCTCGAGCTTGGTCTCGAGCCGCTCGAACAGGGTAAAGGCGTCGGCTGTCGCACCGGCGAAACCGCCGATCACCTTGCCCCCTGCCAGCCGGCGCACCTTTTTGGCGCCATGCTTGATAACCGTCTGCCCGAGGGTGACCTGCCCGTCGCCGGCGACCACCACCTTGCCGTCCTTTTTGACCGCAACGATGGTCGTGCCGTGCCAGCCGGGAAATTTGCCGTCTTCGGCCATGAGGGGAACTCCACTTCTTTGGCGCTCTTGATGAGCCGCCATTCCGCCGCCTGAAGGGAACTGCAAGCGCGGCGAGCCCCTTATTTAGGCCGCTGACACATGATTGCAACGTGTGGTGCGGGCGGAGCGATTAACCGGCAACCGCCTCTTAGGCTTTTGCGTCTAGGCTTCCTGCGCTAAAGCAGCCGTCAGCATCCAAACGGAACAAGTTCATGCGTACCGCCGAAATCGCCCGCAAGACCAATGAGACCGACATCTCGGTGAAGATCGATCTCGATGGCCAGGGCCGCCATCAGATGAAGACCGGCATCGGCTTTCTCGATCACATGCTGGATCAGCTGTCCAAACATTCGCTGATTGATATGAAGGTCGAAGCCAAGGGCGATCTGCATATCGACTTTCATCACACGGCGGAGGATGTGGGCATTGCACTGGGTCAGGCGGTCAAACAGGCCCTTGGCGACAAGAAGGGCATCCGCCGCTATGCCAGCGCCGATCTGGTCATGGACGGCACGCTTTCCCGCGTCGCGCTCGATGTCTCAGGCCGTCCCTTTCTCGTCTGGAAGGTGCGCTTCACTGCCGACAAGGTGGGCGAGATGGATACCGAGCTCTTTCGCGAGTGGTTCCAGGCCTTCGTCATGAATGCCGGCATCACGGTCCATGTCGAATGTGCCTATGGCGACAACAACCACCATATCGCCGAAAGCTGCTTTAAGGCCCTCGCTCGGGCCCTGCGCGATGCGGTCGAGATCGATCCCCGCGCCGCAGACAGCATTCCCTCCACCAAAGGCACGCTTTAGGAGCGATTCTAGGAAAAGACGGTAGCGGTTTTCCGATTCGGAAACGCGACCATCGGATGGCCGACCACTTCCCATTTTCAAAAGCGGAAAAAATGCAGTAGAGAGGCCCCGTTCAAGGAGCTTCTCATGCCTTTGTTTCAGGTTCTTCGCCAGCCGGCCCGCACCGCCGCCCGTCATCCTGGCGGCGACAGAATTCTTGACGATCGCTTTTCCTGGTTCGCCTTCTGGCTGCCGCCAATCTGGGCGCTGGCGCACCGGCTCTGGGTCGAATGTGTGCTCATCCTGCTGGCTATGATCGCGTTGGGATTCCTTGCGCCCCTGATCGGCGGCGAGGCCGTTTTCTGGCTCTATGTGCTTCTTGCCGTCTATCTCGGCTTTGAAGCCTCGTCCTTGCGCGCCGCCGCGCTCCGCCGGCGCGGTTTTCTGCCCGAGGGCGAGCTGGTCGCGGCCGATGCGGAACTGGCCGAGATGGAATGGGTGCGCCGCGAGGTGCGGATGTGACCCACAATGTCGTTCTGATCGATTATGGCTCCGGCAATCTCAAATCCGCGGCCAAGGCCTTCGAACGCGCCGCCCGAGAAGCCGAAATCGACGCCACCATTCTTGTCAGCCACCGGGTCGATCATCTGATGTCGGCCGATCGCATCGTCCTGCCCGGCGTCGGCGCCTTCGCCGACTGCCGCAATGGGCTTTTGGCCATTCCCGGCATGGGCGCGGCACTGGAGGAAAAGGTGATCGCCAAGGCGACGCCTTTCCTCGGCATCTGCGTCGGCATGCAGCTGATGGCGACGCGTGGGCTCGAAAAGGGCAGCCATGAGGGGTTCGACTGGATTCCAGGGTCGGTTCGGCAGATCGAGCCAAACGATCCAAACCTGAAAATCCCGCATATGGGCTGGAATACGCTCGAATTCACGCGCCCCCACCCCCTGTTTGAGGGCATCCCCGACGGGCCGGACGGGCTGCACGCCTATTTCGTCCATTCCTATCATCTCGATGCGACCGATTCCGAAACCGTGCTGGCCACCGCCAATTATGGCGGACCGATCACCGCGGCCGTCGGGCGCGACAACATGGCGGGCACCCAGTTCCACCCCGAAAAGAGCCAGGCGCTTGGCCTGGCCCTGATCACCAACTTTCTAAGGTGGAAGCCGTGATTCTCTTTCCCGCCATCGACCTCAAGGACGGCCAGTGCGTGCGCCTCAAGCTCGGCGACATGGCTCAGGCAACCGTCTTCAATGATAGTCCGGCGGCGCAGGCGAAAGCCTTTGAGCAGCAGGGCTTCAGATATCTGCATGTCGTCGACCTCAATGGCGCCTTCGCCGGCGAGAGCGTCAATGGCGGGGCGGTCGACGCCATTCTCGACGCCGTCGATATGCCGGTGCAGCTCGGTGGTGGCATCCGCACGCTGGCGCATGTCGAGGCCTGGCTCGAAAAAAGGCCTGGCCCGCGTCATTCTAGGCACAGTGGCCGTCCGTGATCCCGACCTGGTGAAGGCGGCGTGCAAGGCGTTTCCCGGGCAGATCGCCGTCGGCATCGATGCGCGTGGCGGCAAAGTCGCGGTCGAGGGCTGGGCCGAGACTTCGGAACTCACGGCGATCGAGCTCGCAAGACGTTTTGAAGGGGCAGGGGTCGCCGCCATCATCTATACCGATATCGATCGCGACGGCGTGCTCAAGGGCATCAACTGGCCCTCAACCCTCGAACTGGCAAAATCTACGGCAATACCTGTTATTGCCTCGGGCGGCCTTGCCTCCATGGACGACATCGACATGATGACCCGCCCCGAAACGCAAATTCTCGAAGGCGCCATTTCCGGCCGCGCCCTTTATGATGGGCGTATCGATCCGGCAACTGCCCTGCAGCGCCTGGGACAGGCGGCATGAGCATGACGGCTAAACGCGGTCTCCCGCTTCGGGCCTACGCGATCACCGCCTTGGCCTTGGTTGTCGTCGCGGCTCTTCCCATTATATCGGTGCTGATTGCCGGTTTGATCGCTGGAGCTAACGGCTGTGTGCTCAACGAGTCTGGCGTGAACCGTTGCCTGATCGGCGGCGCCGATTGGGGCGAGTTCCTGGCTGGCATGGGCGTCGCCGGATGGTTCGCCTTCTTCACCCTACCGTTAGGGGCGCTCGCGCTATTCGTATTGCTGATCGTGCTTTTTATTCATTTTCTGCTGTCGCGCCGCGCTGTAAACGCGGGCTGAGCCGCCGCCGCAAAATCCGGACAAAAGAGAGTGACTCGCAAAACCCGCATCATCCCGTGTCTCGACGCCAAGGATAGCCGCTCCCGCGACGCCCGGAGCGCTGAAGGCGCGAGGACGCGAAAATCGAAAAAGCTAGACGCGGCAGGGAGGTTGGCGTGACGCTAAAGACCAGAATAATCCCCTGCCTGGATGTCAAAGACGGCCGCGTCGTCAAGGGCGTCAATTTCGTCGATCTCGTCGATGCCGGCGATCCGGTCGAGGCGGCCATGGCCTATGACGCCGCTGGCGCCGACGAGCTCTGCTTTCTCGACATCACCGCCAGCCACGAGGACCGGGATACCATTTTCGACGTGGTGACCCGCACCGCCGAGCATTGCTTCATGCCGGTGACGGTCGGCGGCGGCGTGCGCACTATCGAGGATATCCGCAAGCTGCTCCTGTCCGGCGCCGACAAGGTCTCGATCAACACCGCTGCGGTGCGCGACCCCGATTTCGTCGCCCGCGCCGCCGACAAATTCGGCAATCAGTGCATCGTCGTCTCCGTCGACGCCAAGCGCCGCGCCACGCAAGGAGTAGGCGGAGATAACAGGTCTGACTGGGAAATCTTCACCCATGGCGGCCGCACGCCGACCGGCATCGATGCGGTCGAATTCGCCGAGCGCATGGTTGGGCGCGGGGCCGGGGAACTGCTGGTGACCTCGATGGACCAGGACGGCACCAAATCCGGCTTCGATCTCGAATTGACCCGCACCATCGCCGACCCGTGGCCGTGCCGGTCATCGCTTCGGGTGGCGTCGGCGATCGCTCGATGATCTGCGTCGCCGGCGTCGTCGAAGGCCATGCCAGCGCCGTTCTCGCGGCCTCGATCTTCCACTTCGGCACCTACACCATTGCCGAGGCCAAGGCCTATCTGGCAGAACACGGCATCGCTGTCCGCCAGGATTGAGCCGTTCAGACGCCATGCAGTGGACCCACGAACAGGAGAAGAGCACGTGCCCTTCACCCTTCAAGATCTAGACCAGCGGCTTGCTGAACGCGCCCAGGCCACTCCCGAGGAATCCTACACCGCCAGCCTTTTGGCCAGGGGCGTAGAAAAATGCGCGCAGAAGCTTGGCGAGGAAGCAACCGAGGCCGTCATCGCCGCCGTCAAGGGCGACAAGACAGAACTGGCGGCGGAAGCCGGCGACGTGCTCTACCACCTGCTGGTGATGCTGCGCGCCGCAGGCGTTGAACTTCAGGAAGTCATGGCCGTTCTCGAGGCCCGCACCGGGCAATCGGGCCTGGCCGAAAAGGCTTCGCGGGGCAGGGGCCAATGAGCCGCAAACGTCGGCCGCCCGTGGATCCTTACCACCGGTTCACAAAGTCGGAATGGGCCCGCCTAAGGGCGGATGAGCCGATGACGCTGACTGGCGCGGATGTCGACCGCCTGCGTTCGCTCAATGACCCGATCTCGCTTGAAGAGGCCGAGCAGGTCTATCTGCCGCTGACACGCCTGCTGAGCTTTTATGTCGAGGCCATCCAGCGCCTGCACCACGCCTCCAAGAGCTTCCTCGGTACCGATGGCGACAAGGTCCCCTTTATCATCGGCGTCGCCGGATCGGTTGCCGTGGGCAAATCGACCACGGCCCGCATCCTGCGCGCCCTGCTGCAGCGCTGGCCCTCCTCGCCCCAGGTGGATCTGGTCACCACCGACGGGTTTCTTTATTCCAACGCCGTGCTCGAGGAACGGGGTCTGGCCGAGCGCAAGGGCTTCCCCGAAAGCTATGATCGCGGACGCTTTGTCGAGTTTCTCGCAGCGGTGAAATCGGGCCAGCCAAAGGTCCCCGCGCCCGTCTACTCCCATCTCGTCTACGACGTGGTGCCGGGGGAGGAGGTGATCGTCGATCGCCCCGACATCCTGATTGTCGAGGGCCTGAACATCCTTCAGCCCGGCGAACTGCCGAAGACCGGCAATCCGATCCTCTTCGCGTCCGACTTTCTCGACTTCTCAATTTATATCGATGCCGACGAGGATGATCTGCAGCGCTGGTTCGTCGAACGCTTCTTCAGATTGCGCGAGACGGCATTCCAAGATCCACAATCCTTCTTTCATCGGTTCTCCAAGTTGAGCGAGACCGAAGCGATGGACATGGCCGTCATGGTCTGGAAGCAGATCAACCTGCCCAATCTGGTCCAGAACGTTCTTCCGACCCGCGGCCGTGCCGACCTCATCCTGAAAAAGGACGCCGATCACACCATTGGCCACGTGTCTCTGCGTAAACTCTAGGATCGAAAATGAGAGTGGCTCGCATTCATGCCATCTGCATGTTCAGCCGGTAGCTCAGTGCCTCGGCGATTTGCGGCCGCGTGACCTTCTCGGATACCGTGCAAGGTCGGCAAGCGTCCGCGCCACCTTCAGCACGCGGTGATAGGCGCGGGCCGACAGCGAGAATTTCTCCGCCGCCTGCAACAACAGCGCCTGGCTCTCCCGATCCGGGTTCACCACCTCCTCGATCAAACTGGCGCCGGCTCCGGCGTTGGTGTGAACGCCCGTCTGCCCCAGCTTCATGTAGCGCTGGCGCTGGATGTCGCGCGCCCGCGCCACGCGCTTGGCGACTTCCGCGCTGCTCTCTGACGACCGGGATCCGATCATGTCCGCTGCCGACACCGCTGGCACGTCGATGCGGATGTCGATCCGATCGAGGAAGGGGCCAGAGACACGCGATTGATAGTCACTCGCACATTTCTCGCCGCGCCGGCAGACATGCCCGGGCGTGCCCGCCATGCCACATTTGCACGGGTTCATGGCGGCGACGAGCTGGAAGCGGGCAGGGTACGAGATGCGCGCATTAGCGCGCGCGATCACGGTCTCCCCGGCCTCCAGAGGCTGGCGCAGACTGTCGAGCACCTGTGGCGAGAATTCCGGCAATTCGTCCAGAAACAGAACGCCATTATGCGCCAGGCTGACCTCGCCCGGGCGCACGCGCAGCCCACCGCCGACCAGCGCCGCCATGGAGGCCGAATGGTGTGGCGCGCGAAAGGGGCGCCGGTCCGAAATTCGGCCGCCGGCCAGTTCCCCGGCAATCGACTGGATCATCGACACGTCGAGCAATTCGCGCGGATTGAGCGGCGGCAGGATGGAGGGCAGGCGCGAGGCCAGCATGGACTTGCCTGCGCCGGGCGGCCCGACCATCAGGAAATTGTGCCCCCCGGCTGCGGCGATCTCCAGCGCCCGCCGCGCGACCTCCTGCCCGCGGACTTCCGCCAGGTCGGGAAGTCCCTCCACCGGCACGTGTTTTTTTGCCTGGGGCCGGGCCGCCAGCTGATTGCCGCTCAAATGATTGGTCAGCGCCAGCAGGCTTTCTGGCGCAATGATGTCGAGATCATCGCCTGCCCAAGCGGCTTCCGGCCCGCTCTGCGCCGGACAGATAATGCCCATATCGCGCGCCATGGCAGCAATCGCCGCGGGCAGGGCGCCGGCCACGGGCGCAAGCCGCCCGTCGAGCCCGAGCTCCCCCAGAACGACATATCCCTCCAGTGCATCCTTGGGCACCGCTCCGATCGCGCCCATAAGACCAAGCGCGATGGGCAGATCGTAATGGCTGCCCTCCTTGGGAAGGTCGGCCGGCGCGAGATTGACCGTTATGTGCTTGGCTGGCAGGCCCAGCCCAGAGGCGATCAACGCCGCCCGCACCCGTTCGCGGCTCTCGCCCACCGCCTTGTCCGGAAGCCCGACGACATTGAATTTCGGCATGCCCGGTGAGATCTGCACCTGCACATCGACAGGCACCGCTTCGATGCCCTGAAACGCAACCGTTTGTACTCGGGTGACCATCAAAAAACAGACCTGCCCCACGCCCACTCGGGGCAACGCTATCATCCGCGTCACGCCTGAGCAAGAACGTTTAGAGAACAGATATACGGGAAAGATCCCCTCCAGGGTTTAACGGCGCATTAACTATCCCCGAGCGGGCAAAGGTTAACGCAATCCTTCCTTAACCGGCACATGTTGAATCATCGGGAGAAGTCACCCATGCGTATCTGAGTGAGTTTGAATGCCTTTCTCCCCCCGATCTCTCGCCTATGCAGCCGCACGTCTTCTTGCGGTTGCGGCCATGCTGCCGGCCCTGGCCAGCTGTTATTCCTATGGGGTGGTCAAGGGCGACAACGACCCGCATCCCGCCGTGGCGCGGGCCCGCACCCTGCCGATCCAGGGCCTCGACATCTCCCGCTATCAGGGCGATATCGACTTCAACGCCGCCCGCGAGGCCGGCACCAATTTCGTCTTCATGAAGGCAACGGAAGGGTCGGACTGGGTCGATCCCGCTTTCCACCGCAACTGGGCGGCGGCGCGGACCGCAGGCATGCCGCGCGGCGCCTACCACTTCATGACCTGGTGCTCGCTCGCCCGCGAACAGGCGGAATGGTTCAAGGCCAACGTCCCCGCCGATATCGATGCCCTGCCGCCGGTGCTCGATCTGGAATGGAACCACTCCTCGAGCTGCAAGAAGAAGTTCTCCAAGGCCGACACGCTGGAAAAGATCCACGTGATGCTCGACGCGATGGAAGAGCACACCGGCAAGCTGCCAATCATCTACACCGACATCCCATTCTACCGCGATATCCTCGACGGGGAGCATTTCGACAACACCATCTGGCTGCGCTCGGTCGCCGCGGAGCCCCACAGCCGATATGACACGCACAGCTGGACCTTCTGGCAATGGACCTCGACCGGCACCATGCCCGGCGTCAACGGGGAGGTCGATCGCAACGCTTTTTATGGCACGCCCGATGAGTGGGTCCATTTCCTCCTGACCGGCTGCGATCCCCGCGTGACGGAATATCTTTCCGCCTATGGCCGCTGCCGGAGCTGGAAATAAGAACGCGCGCTGGAAAGCCCTAACGGATCGACCGGTATCCGCCGGGTAAGCCGTGTTTGGACAGAACGATCTGCCAGAGCTGGATGTTGCGCGCCCGAAACGTCGCGGCGAAGGACAACAAATAATACCGCCACATCCGGTAGAAGCGTTCGGAATGACCGTAATTTCCCTTGAGCCTCGGCCAGGCCGCCTCGAAGTTCTGGTGCCAGGCCATCAAGGTCTTGTCGTAGTCGGCGCCGAAATTGTGCCAGTCCTCCATCACGAACACGCCCTCGGCGGCCGTACCGATCTGGCGGATCGAGGGCAGCATGCCGTTGGGAAAGATGTATTTTTCCGACCAGGGATCGCCATGCGTGACGGTGTGATTGCCGCCGATGGAGTGCAAGAGGAACAGCCCGTCGTCCGATAGCAGTTCGGCTGCCTTTTCCATATAGCGCCGATAGTTCTTGTAGCCGACGTGCTCGAACATACCCACCGAGACGATGCGGTCGAACGTGCCCGTGGTGTCGAGATAGTCCTCGAGCCGGAACTCGAGGTCGAGCCCGTCGCTATGCGCCTTGGCGTAGGCGATCTGCTCCTTCGACACACTGACGCCGACGCCCGAAATTCCGTAGCGCTCGGCGGCAAATTGCAGGAAGCCGCCCCAGCCGCAGCCGATATCGAGCAGCTTCATGCCCTTTTCGAGCCCGATCTTGCGGCAGATCAGATCGAGCTTGGCCTCCTGTGCAGCGTCGAGGTTCTCCGAGTCGCGCCAATACCCGCAGGAATAGATCAGCCGCTTGTCGAGCATGGCCTCGTATAAATCGTTGCCGATGTCGTAATGCCGCTCGCCCACCTCATAGGCGCGGGAGCGCTGCAGATTGGTGAGCATGCCGCGCCCAAGGCTGATCCACAAACCGATGTCGACCGGCACCTTCGCCTTGATGTCGGCCTTCAGCACCTTGTGGATCAACTGATCGACATTTGGGCTGTCCCACCAGCCATCCATATAGCTTTCGCCGAGTCCAAGCGTGCCCTGCGTCATCAGCCGCTGGTAAAGCCGCGAATCATGCACGGCGACATCGGAGGGCCCATCGCCACCAACGGTGATTCCGGCCTGCTCGATCAAAGGTCGCAAAAAGGCTTCGGCGCGACTGGCCATTCACTGCATCTCCTTGAAAAATCGAGCGAAGTCTTGCAAAGCCGGACGGCCCTGTCCAGTGCAGCGACCAGCGTTTCGCCCCGTGTTATGCAGCTTGTAATTTTCCGCATGCGGCGCGAAGAATGAATATTGTGAGCGCAGTCGTGCGGTCATGGGCGGAGCTCCCCGAACTCCAGGGTTTTGAGAGATGGCCAAAGGTCAGCAAAAGCCTCAAAAGGAAGACAAGAAGCCGAAAAAGGACGCAACCTCTTCCAAGCCGAAAGGCAAATAGGGTTTGCAGCCGCGCATGGGGCAAACCTCATGCGCGGCATCTCGCTCTTAAGGTTGGGCAAAGCTCTAGCCACCCACCAGGCCGCTGGCCTTGATGCCGTCGAAGACGAACTGCACCGACAACGCCGCCAGCAATATCCCCACAACCCGCGACACCACGGACAGCCCCGTCAGCCCCAACAGCCGCTGAATGGGAATGGCCATCAACAACGTCAGCCAGGCAGCGACCATGATGGTGACCAGCGCCGCGATGGTGAGCCAGAAGGCGCTGGTGCTGCTGGCGCCCGTCGTCAGAAGGATGACAGCGCTGATGGCGCCCGGACCCGCCAGCAACGGCATGGCCAGCGGGAAGACGGAAATGTCGCTGCGCTGGCGCGCTTCTGCGTCTTCTTCCCGCGTGGTCTGGGTGCCGCCCGAATGGCGCGCGAACACCATGTCGATGGCGATCAGCAGCAGCAACACGCCGCCCGCTGTCCTGAGCGCGGGCAGGGTGATGCCGAACAAATTGAGGATCAGATCGCCCAGAAACGAGAAGAACAGCAGGATCACCGTGGCGACGATCACCCCGCGCGTCGCCATGACGAAGCGTTCCTGACCTGTGTTGTCCTTGGTGATGGCGGCAAAGACGAAGGCGATATCCGCCACCCCGACGGTCGCAAAAAATGTCGCCAATGCCACCAGAAACGTATTCATCGATCCCCCTGGAACGAACTAGGCCAGCCGCTTTTCGATGGCGTCCCAGATCATCACCGCGATGTCCGGCCCGCCGAAGCGCTTGACCTCGCGGATGCCGGTGGGGGAGGTGACGTTGATCTCGGTCAGATAGCCGCCGATCACGTCGATGCCCACAAAGATCAGGTCGCGTTCCTTGAGCGCTGGGCCGATGGTCCTGCAGATCTCGCGCTCCCGCTCGGTCAGATCGGAAAGATGCGGCTTCCCGCCGACATGCATGTTGGAGCGCGCCTCGCCCTCCGCCGGCACGCGATTGAGGCCTGCAACCGGCTCGCCATCGACCAGAATGATGCGCTTGTCGCCCTTTCTGACCTCGGGGAGGTATTTCTGGATCATGAACGGCTCGCGAAAGCTCTGCTCGAACAGTTCGATCAGCGCGGTGAGGTTCTGATCGCCCTCCTGCAACAGAAAGACGCCGGCCCCGCCATTGCCGAACAGCGGCTTGATGATGATGTTGCCGTGTTCCTTGCGGAAGTCGCGGATGCGCTGGCGGTCGCGCGTGACCAGCGTCGGCGGCATCAGTTCCGGAAACTGCATGACGAGGATCTTTTCCGGTGCATTGCGCACCGATCCGGGATTGTTGACCACCAGCGTCTTGGCGGGCAGCGCCTCCAGCATGTGCGTGGTGGTGATATAATGCATGTCGAAGGGCGGGTCCTGGCGCAAATGCAGGACGTCGAACCCCGAAAGATCGGTCTGGCTGGTTTCCCCCAGCTTGAAATGCTCGCCCTTGGGCTTGTCGAACACCTCGACCGGCGCCACCCGGGCTGTGACGGTGCCGCTTTCCAGCGCCAGGCTGGCGGGTGTGTAATAGAACACCTCATGCCCGCGGGCCTGCGCTTCCAGCATCAGCGCGAAGCTGGAATCGCCGGCCGGGTTGATCGTCTCGATAGGGTCCATCTGGACCACGGTCTTGAGGGCCATTGCCGCTCCCCTAGTTTTTGGGTGTCAGTGATGGCGCGTCCGGCGCGTCGAGGCAAGGGGGAGGGGAAGGTGTTGCTTCTCCAGCGCATCCCGAAGCGCCCGCCAGCCCTCAGGCCTCGGGTGAAACCAGTGAGCGGGCATGGGGCGCGCATCACCTCGGTGCCGGAGTTCGTGGCTGACGCCACCCGGCGAAATGGGAGGCGCAACGCGCCCCATGCTTCCGGGAGCTTTGGGCTTAATCCGCCTGTTTGGAGCCTTGTCAGGCCAGCCTGGGATTTCCCACTCTCTTTCGAGACTATCCGAAGTCCCTTTCGGCGCGCTTCGGATCAGCTGCAAACGGTTTGGGCCTCCGCTGAGGCGACCCTCATCGGACCCGGGTTGGTTTGCGCCATGCTCGTGTGCACAGCCGCTCTGGTGCAAACCGATGGGCCAAGGATAGAGAAGAGCGAAGGGGAGGGGATAATTATCTGCCCCGCAGTTAGGCCCCAAACGCATTGACGATGTGGCGCGGCCAGGCGCGGGGCGAAACAAAGATGACGTCGCAGCGCAGGTCCGTGCTCGAATAGCGCGGATGCCGTGTCAGAAAATATTGCGCGGCCTTGAGGATGCGCTGCTGGTTCACCCCTTCGAGCGTTGCCAGTTCCGCTTCCCGGCTGCGACGCAGTTTCACTTCGACGAAAACCAGCGTGCCGCCCCGCCGGGCTATGAGATCGATTTCGCCGACAGGTGTTTTCACCCGTCGGGCGACGATGCGGTAGAATTTCGCCCGCAGGTAGAGCGCCGCTAAAAACTCGCCAATATGCCCGCGCCGCTCGGCCCGCTGGCGGTCAGCGCTTTTCGGCTTTGAGCGCGAGGGCGGCATCGTAAACCTGCTTGCGTTTGAGCGAAAAACGTTTGGCGACCGCATCAACCGCGCTGCGCAAGGGCTGTGCGGAGAGCTCCTGCTGCAGCGCCGCCTGCCATTCGCCTTCATCCGGTGCTGCGTCTTCGGCGCCCGCGACGACAATCACTGCCTCGCCCTTCGTATCGCCCACAAAGGCTTCGGCTAGTTCGGCCAAATCCGCACGGTGTGCCCGCTCGAATTTTTTCGTCAGCTCCAGCGCCACCACGGCCTCGCGGCCGCCTCCGAAGGCTTCAGCCATGGCGGCCAGCGTTGCGCCCAGCCGGCGCGGCGATTCGTAGAAAATCAGTGTTTCCGTACGGTCCGCGAGCGCCTGCAGCGCCTTGCCGCGCGCGCCGGATTTTGTCGGCAGGAAGCCGATAAAGCTGAACCGGTCCGTCGGCAGTCCGGCAATGGTCAGCGCTGCCAGCAGCGCCGAGGGGCCGGGTATGGCGAAGATTTCATGCCCCGCCTCCCGCGCCGCCCGCACGAGCGGAAATCCCGGATCGGACAAAAGCGGCGTGCCGGCATCCGAGATCAAGGCGATGCGCTGCCCCTCCGCCAGTTTTTCCAGGATCCCGGGCAGACGCGCGGTCTCGTTGTGCTCGTGCAGGGCGCCCCGCACCCCCTTGATGCCGAAATGATCGAGCAGCTTCGCGCTGGTGCGGGTGTCCTCGCACAGGATCAGGTCGGCGCTGGCGAGCACCTCCAGCGCGCGCAGCGTAATATCGCGCAGATTGCCGATGGGGGTGGCGACGATATAGAGGCCGGGCGCCAGTTGGGGGGCGGGAAACGGCTGGCCGCCGATGAAATAACCACCCCGGCTATTGTCATCGGTACTCACGCTTTTCCCCATGGGCATGATTTGGACACATCAAAGTCTTTAAGCATGCGCCGCCGTTTTGTATACCCGGACGGAACCAGCGGGGAACGTGGCAGCGCCCGGCCTGGAGCCGGAACAGGCATGGGAGTTTTCGCCTTGAGTACGATAGCTGCAATTGGCCGGTCCTTTCGGACCTATGGCCTGATGAGGAAAGCCTTTTACGGTGCGGCCGCCGCCGGCCTGGCCTGTCTTTCCGGATGTTCGGGCATGGGCTTCGGCCCGCAATTCCCCGGCTCCTCAGGCCTTCCCCAGCAGCAGGCCACCCAGCCGATCGGAAATCTGCCCGCCGCCTCCGGCGAGACCATCGGCAATGGGCCGGTGCGCGTGGCCCTGCTTCTGCCGCTGACCGGCGATGTCGCCAGCGTCGGCACCTCCATGGCCAATGGCGCAAGGCTGGCCATGCGCTTTGTCGAACAGAACCCCAATGTTGGCGACAACATCACGCTCGTGCTGAAGGATACCGGGGGGAATCCGGCGACGGCGTCCGCCAAGGCCAGCGAGGCCGTGCGGGAGGGGTCGAGCCTCATTCTCGGGCCTCTGCGCGCCGATGCCGTGCGTTCTGCCGGTTCGGTCGCCCGCTCCGCCGGCGTGCCGCTGATCGGCTTTTCGAACACCACCAGCGCCGCCTCGCCCGGCGTCTACCTGCTCAACGTGCTGCCCGAAACCGAGGTGCGCCGCTCGCTCGGCTATGTGCGCTCGCAGGGCCGCCGCAATATCGCGGCCATCGTCCCGTCGACCGAATTCGGCCGCATCCAGCAGGCCGCATTCCGCCAGGCCGTCTCCGATCTGGGCCTCAACGCCGCGGCCGTTTACACCTTTTCCAACGAAACCGAGGCGCGCCAGGCGGTCGAACAGCTGACGCCCGCCATCCAGTCGGGCCAGATCGACGCGATCTTTCTGCCCGATCGCGCCACCGCGCCGAGCTTCGGGGTTCTGTTCGAGACCGCCCAGGTCGATCGCTCCCGCGTGACCATTGTCGGCTCCGCCGATTGGGACGGGGATGCCGCCATCCAGCAGACGCCAGGTCTCGTCGGTGCGGTTTATCCGGCCGTCGATCCTGCCGGTCAGCAGGCCCTTCTGCCTCAATATCAGGCGGCCTTTGGCGGCCAGCCGCATCCCTTCGCCTCCATTGCCTACACCGCGGTTCTGCTCGCCAATTCCTCCACCCTGTCGCAGACCAACCCCCGCTATGACCGCAACGCGTTGACGCGCGCATCCGGTTTCAACGGGCGTGACGGGTTGTTCCGCTTCCTGCCGGACGGGCGCTCCGAATATGCCCTGATCATGAAGCAGGTGGCGCTGGGCACGGCGCAGAAGGTGGACGGGCCGCGCCTGCCCTAGAGCCCATGGCCGAAGCAAGCCGGAAACCACCGCTCACCCTTAAGGGTGAGCCCCGCGCCTTTTTTGGCCGCCGTTCGGGCAAGCGCCTGCATGGCGGCCAGCAATATCTCTTCGACACCCTGCTGCCCGAAAAGGCCATCGCGCTGCCGGAGACGGGCAAGCTCGATCCCGCAGACTTGTTTGGCTTTTCGCCCGAAAAGCTGGTCATGGAAATCGGCTATGGGGGCGGTGAGCATCTGGCGCGGCAGGCGTCCGAGAACCCCGAAACCGGTTTCATCGGCTGCGAGGTATTTACCGGCGGCATCGGCAAGCTGCTGGACCGGATGGACGCGGACAGCCTCGGAAACATCCGCCTTTATACCGATGACGCGCTGAAGCTGTTGCGGGCCCTGCCGGATGGCTGCCTCGATGGGGTCTATCTGCTTTATCCCGACCCCTGGCCAAAGACGCGCCACCACAAGCGGCGATTCGTCTCCGCGCTGACGCTGGGGGAACTGGCGCGCTGCCTGAAGCCGGGTGCGTTCTTCCGGTTTGCCACCGATATCGAGGACTATGCGAACTGGACCCTGGCGCACATCCTGCGGGCGCCGGAGTTCACCTGGACGCCGGAAAGCCCGGGTTCATGGTACGAGCCCTATGAGGGGTGGGTGCCGACCCGTTATGAACAGAAGGCGCGGGAACAAGGCCGGCTGAGAAGCTTCTATTTCACCTTTGTCCGGCGCTGACCCGGCCGGGCATCGCCCTTCTGGGGGTGGATCGTGTCGCCGCGCGCCAGCATGGCGACGAAATCGGCGATCCGTCTTTGCCGCGTCTCGGGCTTTTTTGCCGTCGTCACGCGGTAGTAAAGCGCATAGCGATTGACGCTGTTGAGAGTGTCGAACATCGCCTGCGCGGCGGGATTGGCCGCAATGGCCTCAACAAGATCGTCCGGAAGCTCGGCCGATTTCTGGCCCGCATAGGCTTCGTCCCAGCGGCCATCGGCCTTGGCCGCCTCGACTTCGGCAAGGCCGGCCGGCCGCATGCGGCCTTCGGCGACCAGCCGTTCGGCGCGTTCGGTGTTGATCTTCGACCATTTCGAGCGCGGTTTGCGCGGCGAAAACCGGACGAGCCATGAGGTCTCGTCGCCCTTGCCGATCTGGCCGTCGACCCAGCCCTGGCACAATGCGGCGTCGATGGCTTCGTCCTTGGAAATCCCGCTGACACCGCTCTGCTTTTTGTGAAAGCGCAGCCAGACAAAATCCCGTCCGCCGTCATGCGCGCCGAGCCAACGCACAAAGGCGTCGGCATCTGGGAAACACTCTATGTCCGAGGGGTCAATGTCGGCCAAACCCGTGTCCTGCCCGGATCAAATCCGCTCCGGCACCGGCTTGCGCCAAAAGAAAAATGGTGCCCTGGAGAAGACTCGAACTTCCACTTCCGTACGGAAACTAGCACCTGAAGCTAGCGCGTCTACCAATTCCGCCACCAGGGCCCATAAGGGCTGTTCGGATTAGGCAATCCGAAGCGGCCTCTCACTAGGGTGCGTCCGGGGCTTTGTCAATCACCGATCGGTATCCCGGTTCAACGTTCCGCGCCATTGAAGTGCGTAACGCTTTCCAGGTCGAAGCTCGCGCCGTCGAGGCAATGCACATTGACCATATAGGTCACGGCGCCATCCGGTCCCTTGCCACGGGCAAAGCTTTCAATGCCGCAGACCTTGCAGAACAAATGCTCGATCCGCTCGGTGTTGAACCGGTAGGGTGTCAGCGCCTCCTCGCCCGTATGCAGGGTGAAATGGGTGGCCGGAACCGCCTTCATGACCCAGCCCAGCCGCCTGCAGCGTGAGCAATTGCAATCGATCAGCTGGTCGAGCGCGGTGTCGGCGGTGAACCGCACGGCGCCGCAATGGCAACTGCCCTCGTAGGATTTCTCTTCGGCCATTCAGGTGGAGCCTCCGTGTGCGAGTGAACAAAATATGAACACAAGAACTTGTCGTCAAGCCGTATTGGTATGCGGTGTCCCAGCTTCTCGACATGCACGGCTGAGCGGGCTAAGAACCGGCGAACGCGGCACACCTATTGCGGATATCCGAATGCTCGACACCCATAGAAAACTGGTCACCATCTTCGGCGGATCCGGCTTTGTCGGCACCCAGATCGTGCAGGAACTCGCGCGCAAGGGATACCGCATCAGGGTGGCGGTGCGCCGGCCCGATCTTGCCGGCCACGTCAAGACCCTCGGGCTTGTGGGGCAGATCCAGCCAATCCAGGCCAATGTGCGCAACATGCCGTCCGTCGAGCGGGCCGTCGCCGGCGCCGACATGGTGATCAACCTCACCGGCATCCTGTTCGAGGCCGGCCGCCAGCGTTTCCGTGCCGTCCACACAATGGGTGCCGCCAATGTGGCCGAGGCGGCTGCCGCCGCCGGGGCGAAATCGCTGGTGCACATGTCGGCTATCGGAGCCGACCCGGACTCCGACAGTGCCTATTCCCGCTCCAAGGGTCTGGGCGAGGCGGAAGTCTTGAAGGCTTTCCCGAGCGCCGTGATCATCCGTCCTTCGCTGATTTTCGGGCCGGGAGACGGCCTCTTCAACCGCTTCGGCGCGATGTCGACCGTGTTGCCCTTCCTGCCGCTGATCGGCGGCAATTCCATGTTCCAGCCGGTTTATGTGAGCGACGTCGCCAAGGCCTTCGCCATGGCCGCCGACGGCCAGGTGAAGCCCGGTCAGGTCTATGAACTCGGCGGCCCGGAAAGGGAAAGCATGCGCGAGATACTCACGCGGCTGAACCATTACACCGGCCGCAAGCGCCTGCTTATGCCCCTGCCGACCGGCCTGGCGCGGTTCATGGGCGGGATTTTGCAGCTCCTGCCCTCGCCCATGCTGACAACCGATCAGGTGATCCAGCTCCAGTCCGACAATGTAGTTTCCGAAGAAGCCGAGCGGCAAAAGCGGACCTTTGTGGCCTTCGGGATCTCGCCGACCACCATGGAAGCCATCGTTCCCGGCTATGTGTGGCAGTACCGCAAGCACGGCCAGTTCGCCAACGTCCCGTCCTAGGGACCCGCCGGACCGATCTGGCTCAGGCGGCCTCCGCTCTTTTGGGCAGGCTGATCTCGCAGAAGAGCCCATCCTTCCGGAAATCGAGTTGCACCGTTCCGCCCAGCGCGCCGAAGAGACCGCGCTCCAGTAGCCTTGTGCCGAAACCCTGCCGCTCCGGCGCCTGTACGGCTGGTCCATTGCGCTCCGCCCAGCTCAATACGAGCCCGCCATCGCGCCGCAGCGTCCAAGAGATGCTCACTTCCCCCTGTCCCGCGGAAAGGGCGCCGTATTTGACGGCATTGGTGCAGAGTTCGTGCAGCGCCATGCCGATAGCGACGGAAACGGCATTGTCGACGCTCACGCCCGGGCCGTCGAGCCGGAAGGGATCGCGGTTCTTGTCGCGATAGGGCCCGATGATGCGCTGGATAACGTCTTTCAGCTCGACCTCGTCGAGGCCGCGCTGGATGGCGATATCGTTGGTAGCGGCAAGCGCCCGCAGCCTGTCCGAGAACACCTGGAGGCCTTCTTCCATATCTGACCGGTTGCGGAAGGACTGGGTGGCGATGGTTTGCACGACGGCCAGTGAATTCTTGACCCGGTGTTGCAATTCCTGCGCCACCAGCGACAGCCGCTGTTCGGCCAGTTTTTGTTCGGTTATGTCGACGAGTACGCCGATGGCGCGCCGTCCGGGCCGCCCGGTCTCGGGCGCCAGCTGCGCGCGAAGCATCAGCCATTTTTCCGTGCCGTCCGGCCAGATCTGCCTGAACTCGGTCTGCATTTTTGTCTCGCCGCGCGCGGTCGCCGCAGCTCCCACCTCCTGCAGTCTCTCACGTTCCCCCGGCGCATAGCGAGCGCGCACATCCTCGAGCGTTGGCGTCGCATCGGGCGGAAACCCGCAGAGCGCGTTGAGTTCTGGCGACGGGGTCAGGGTCTGCGTCTCGAGGTCGAGCTCCCACACGGCCATGCGCGCCGTCTCGATGGCCATGCGCAGCCGCGCTTCGCTCTCGATCAGCGCATCCTCGGCCAGTTTTTGCTCGGTGACGTCCTGCAGCGTTCCAGTATAGCGAACAGCCCGCACTCCGTCCGCGGTCTGCTCGAAAATGGCCTCGCCGTGGGCCGTGACCCAGCGCAATTCGCCCGTGTCATGCCGTCTTATACGGTAGCGATAGACTTCCGAACTCCGGATGTCGGGATCGATGGCGCGGCGCGAGATCGCGTGGGTCGTCAAAAAATCATCTGGATGAGTGACCGCGCGCGCCATATCAAGGGTCACGGGACCGTCCGCGGGAAAACCGCAAATCGCACGGGCGCGCTGCGAATAGACCAGCGTGTTGGTCAGCAGGTCCCAATCCCAGATGCCCAGGGAAGCGGCACTGGTCGCGATAGCCAGCCGCTTTTCATTATGCGCCACGTCGGGCGACAAATTCAAACCGTCCATCCAACGTCTTCCTCGCCCCCAGCGAAACTAGTTCAACACGTGTCCGCCAGACAATGGCCTTGGCGCAACACGAACTTGGAAGCTAGCCCCAGATCAGCAACCCTATAATGCCCAGAGCGCCCACAAGGATGCGCCAATAGGCGAAGGGTGCGAACCCGTAGCTTTTGACGAAGTCGAGCAGATAGCGCACGACCAGTGCGGCAATAAGGAATGCGGCGGCAAAGCCGATGGCGATTTCGAGCCCGAGGCCGCCGCTCGACACAATGACGTCGCGGTTCTTGTAGAAATCGTAGCCGAAGGCCCCCGCCATGATCGGCAGGGCGATGAAGAAGGTGAACTCCATCGCCGAGCGCTTGTCGGCACCGAACAGCAGCGCCCCCACGACCGTCGACCCGGAGCGGGAGACGCCGGGGATCAGCGCCAGCATCTGGAACAGCCCGATGATCAGGCTGAGATGCCAGGGATAGGTGTAGATGTCGGTGTAGCGCGGCTTGAGGTCCATGCGGTCGACGAAGAACAGGATGATGCCGCCCACGATGAGCGTGGTGCAGATGAGCCAGGGGCTTTCATAGAGCACGCCCTTGATGAAATCGTGCAGCAACACCCCGGCGAGCGCCGCCGGGACCGATGCCAGAAGCACGTTGCGGGCGAACGCCCAGGCATAGGCCTTGCCGGTCAGCGCGTCGCGGATCAGCACGCCCAGCCGGGTGAAATAGACGGTGATGATGGCAAGGATGGCGCCGAGCTGGATCAGCACTTCGAAGGCGCGCCCGGGACTGTCGAAGCCGAGGAAATGCCCGAGCAGCAGCAGATGCGCCGGTGGAGGAAACCGGCAGGAATTCGGTCAGGCCTTCGACGATTCCCAGAATCAGTGGCACAAAAAGACCTTGATCGGCGTTCATCTGATCCCCTATCCAGAGCGCCGGTGGTCCCCGGCGCGCATGCTCTTAGCCTGATTTGCGCTGAGGCGTCACCGGCATTTTCCAAAGGCCCGTTACCTGACCATGGCAATATTGCTTCATCACAAGCTCGACCCCGCGTCCCGGCTGGCCCGGCTGATGTTTGCCGAATATGGCCAGTCGGTCGATCTCGAGGAGGTCAGCCCATGGAAGCGCGATGAACGGCTTGCGGCGATCAATCCGGCTGCGTCCGATCCCCGTCATCGAGGAGCAGGGGCAGCCCCCGGTCATCGGCATGCTGGCGGTGGTCCATCACATCGAAGAGCAGCATGCGCGGGCTTCGGCCGGCGGCCTGGTGCCGCATGAGCGCCCGGCGCGAGCCGAGATGTGGCGGCTGTTCGAATGGGTCATGGTCAAGTTCAATGACGAAGTGACCCGCTATCTGCTCGAGGAAAAGATCGGCAAGCGCGAAACCAAGTCCGGCGCGCCCGACCCTTCCGCACTGCGCGCCGCCAAGGCCAACCTGTCCGAGCACATGCATTATTTCGCCTATCTCCTGGCGACGCGCCGCTGGCTGGCAGGTGAGCAGATGACGCTGGCCGATTTTGCGCTCGCCGCGCATCTGTCGGCGCTCGACTATCTCGGCGACATGAATTGGGACGATGCCGGCGAAAGCAAGCGACTGGTACGCCCGCATCAAGTCGCGCCCCGCTTTCCGGCCGCTGCTGGGCGACCGCGTGGTGGGCATGCCGGCATCCTCGTCTTACGCGGACCTCGATTTTTGACGGCTGACGCCGAAAGCCTCGTCACCGAATTGCGCCGGCGCGCCGAAAGTCTCGGCTTCGATGCCTTCGGGATCGCTCCCGCCAATGCCCGTCCGGATCTGCCCGAAAAACTTCACGAGGCGCTGCGGCGGGGCTGGCAGGGCGACATGGACTGGATGGCAGGGACCGCCGAGCGCCGCCAGGCACCGCGGAGCGCTGTGGCCCGGGTTCGCTCGATTGTCATGCTGGGCATGAATTACGGCACCCGATGCCGACCCGATGGCCCTGCTGGGCAACAAGATTGCCGGCAATATTTCGGTTTACGCCCGCAATCGAGACTACCACGACATCATCAAGGGAAAGCTCAAGGAACTGGCAGGTCTTCTGGCCCGCCGCAGCGGCGCCGAGGTCAAGGTGTTCGTCGATACGGCCCCGGTGATGGAAAAGCCCCTGGCGGAGACGGCGGGCCTTGGCTGGCAGGGCAAGCACACGGTGCTCGTCTCCCGCGAGCATCGGCTCCTGGCTGTTTCTCGGCGCCATCTTCACCAGCGCCGATTTGCCGGTGAGCGACCCGCATCCGGAAAATTGCGGCTCCTGCCGGCGATGCCTCGACATCTGCCCGACCGACGCCTTTCCAGCGCCCTTCCAGCTCGATGCCCGCAAATGTCTTAGCCTACCTCAACATCGAGCATAAGGGCCAGATTCCGCGCCGTTTCCGGGCGCCCATGGGCAACCGCATCTATGGTTGCGACGATTGCCTCGCCGTCTGTCCCTGGAACAAATTCGCCGCCGAAACGCGGGAGGCCAAGCTGCGGCGCGCGCCAGGACCTCGAAGCCCCGGCGCTGGCCGATCTTGTCCAACTCGATGATGCCGGCTTCCGCGCGCTCTTCGCCGGCTCGCCGGTCAAGCGGCTCGGCCATGCCCGCTTTTTGCGCAATGTGCTGATCGCGCTTGGCAATAGCGGCGATTCGCAACTGGCGCCGCTGGTGGAAATGCGGCTGGCGCACGAAGATCCGCTGGTGCGCGGCGTCGCCATTTGGGCTTTCCGGCGGCTGGCAGCAGAAAAGGACATTGCCCGCGCCCGCGACAAATATTCGCCGGATGAGACCGATCCCGAGGTTCAAGAGGAATGGCAGGGCGATCTCACCCCGCCGCTCGAGAGGCAGGTGGAGGCGGTGCGGTGAGGGTCTATGTCTTCGGCCTCGGCTTTTCGTCGCGTGCAGCGGCGCGCGCCATAAGAGAGCTTGAAGGGCCTCGAACCGAAATACTGGGCACCACGCGCTCGGAGGAAAAGGCCGAGACGCTGGCCGAAGAGGAATTGCGGGCGCATGTCTTCGATGGGCAGGGGCCGGGACCTGCGGTCGCCGAAGCGCTGGGCACGACCACCCATCTGATCCAATCCATCGCGCCCGATGCAGAGGGTGACCCTGTGCTGCGCCATCACCGCGCCGACCTCGACCGCGCCGAAAGCCTGCAGTGGCTCTGCTATTATTCGACCGTCGGTGTTTACGGCAATTTCGACGGCGCCTGGATAGACGAGACCTTCCCCTGTCGCCCCGTCAACAAGCGCTCGCAAGGGCGCGTGAAGGCGGAGGAGGAATGGCGCGGCTTTGCCGAGGCGCGCGGCCTGCCGCTGACGATTTTGCGGCTCGCAGGCATTTATGGCGCCGGACGCTCGAGCTTCGACAAACTCAAGGCAGGAACCGCCCGCCGCATCATCAAGCCGGGACAGGTCTTCAACCGCATCAATGTCGCCGATATCGGGCGGGTGACGGCGCTGGCGGCGCAGCAAAAGCTCGACGGCACCTTCAATCTCGCCGATGACGAGCCGGCCCCGCCGCAGGATCTCGTGACTTTTGCCGCCAGACTGTCCGGCACCGAGCCGCCGCCGGAGATACCGTTCGAGACCGCCGAGATGACGCAAATGGCGCGCAGCTTTTATTCCGACAACAAGCGCGTCTCCAATGCGGCGATCAAAAAGGCGCTGGGCATCGAACTTCTCTTCCCCACCTATCGCGAAGGCCTTTCGGCCATTCACGCCGGGAGCTGACGGTGCGGGACCGCATATTTTTGGCCATGCGCCACAATCAAATGGCAAGATAGCCCAACCGAATCACCCGCACCCCATCCGCCAATGCTCAAGAAACGCCCCTGGCCGGAAAGCTTTGCCGTTGAGACGAGCCGCAGCCGGATCGCGGTCGCCGTGCGCCACAATGCCCGCGCCCGCTCCTATCGGCTGACCATTGCCGCACCAGGCAGGCCGGTGCTGACTGTGCCGCCAAACGGGCGGATTTCGGAAGCGGAGGGGTTTTTGCGCCGTCATGCCGAATGGCTGGCCGTGCGGCTTGAACGCCAGCCCGGGCCTGTCGCTCTGGCCCATGGCGCGCGCATCCCGCTGCGTGGCGCCGAGCATCTGATCGAAGCAACCGGCAGATTGCGCGGGCAGGTGAGCATCGAAACCGGGGAGGGGGCGCTGCCGCGCCTTCTGGTGCCCGGCGAAGAGGCGCATATCGCCCGGCGGCTGACCGACTGGCTGAAAAAACAGGCTCTGAGCGACCTCGAGCAGTCCGTTGCGCTGCACGCCAGAAATCTCGGCGTCCGGCCGACGGGCCTGTCCATGCGCTCGCAATCGACCCGCTGGGGATCGTGTTCGAGCGCGGGGAGGCTGAATTTCAACTGGCGGCTGGTTCTGGCGCCGGACTTCGTGCTCGACTATGTCGCGGCCCATGAGGTGGCGCATATGGTCGAGATGAACCATTCGGCCGGCGTTCTGGCGGACGGTGGAAAGGACCCTGCCCGACATGGAGCGCGGCCGGTCCTGGCTCAAGGCCCATGGCCGCGAACTGATGGCGATCGAGGGCTAGAGCGCTACCGGGAACAGAGGAACCTGCTTTCCGGGTCGGAAGCCGCGATCAGCAGAGACCTTTAGTTCCAGCCGAAGAAATTGCCCAGCGCGTCGACCAGCGTCTTGCGGTTTTGCGTTCCGGGAGGCGGTTGGGCGCCCGCGACTTGCGGCGTGCCGGCGTCGACACCATAGGCGCCGGGCAGGTCGGCCGACGGTCAGGCCCTGATGCGCCTTTTGCATATATTGCGACCACAACTCCGCCGGCAGCGAACCGCCGCCCAGGCCCTTCGTGGGGCTGTCGTCGTCATTGCCGAGCCACACGCCGGTGATCATGCGGGCCGAATACCCAACGAACACGCGCATCGCGATTGTTCTGCGTCGTGCCCGTCTTGCCCGCGATCTGCCAGCCCGGCAGATCGGCCCGCTTGCCGGTGCCCGATTGCACGGCATAGGACAGCATCTCGTTCATCTGCGCGACCTGCTGGGGCGCCACCACGCGGCCAGGCCCGGCAGGAATTGATTGGTAAAGCAGTTTGCCATCCGCCGTCTCGATCCGGGTGATGACATGGGCGATCACCCCGGTCCCGCCATTGGCGAAGGGCGCATAGGCGGCGGTCAGCTCCAGAAGCGAAACCTCCTGGCTGCCGAGCGCGATGGAGGGCACCGCCTGCAGCGGCGAGGAGATGCCCATGCGCATGGCCGTGTTGACGACATTGGCGGGGCCGACGGAGATCGCCAGCCGCGCGGCGACGGTATTGAGTGAATTGGCCAGCGCATCCTTGAGCCGCACCGGGCCGGCATATTTGTCGTTATAATTGTGCGGGCTCCAGCCCTTGTAGGTGAAGGGCGCGTCCTCGACCACGGTATCCGGCGTGTACCCGTTCTCCAGCGCCGTCAGATAAACGAAAGGCTTGAAGGCCGAACCCGGCTGCCGGCGTGCGGTGACGGCGCGGTTATATTGGCTCTCCGAATAATCGGCGCCGCCCACCACGGCCCGCACCGCTCCATCGACATCCATCGAGACCAGCGCCGCCTGGCTGAAATCGCGGGACTCCCCTTGTTTGGCGATCAGCTCCTTGACGTCGAACTCGGCTTCCTTTTGCAGATCCCAATTGATGGTGGTGGTGACGATCACGTCCTTGTCGACATCGCCGACATAGGCCTTCATCAGGCTCTCCACCCAATCGGCGACATAGTATTCCGCCCCGGCGATATGGGTGCGGATGCGCTTGTTCGGATCGATCGCAGCGGCTTTCGCTTCCTTTTCCGAGATATAGCCGTCCGAGGCCATCTCGCTCAGGACCACCCGCGCCCGGGCGGCGGCCGCCTGCGGGTGGGTGTCCGGCGAAAGCCGCGACGGGGCCTGCAGCAGCCCGGCGAGGATGGCGGCTTCCCCCAGCGACAGATTGCGCGCCGATTTGCCGAAATAGCGCTGCGCTGCCGCTTCGATCCCATGCGCGCCGGCGCCGAAATAGACCCGGTTCAAATAGAGTTCGAGGATCTGCTCCTTGGTGTAGTTCTGCTCCAGCCACAGGGCGAGCAGTGCCTCCTGCACCTTGCGCCCCAGCGTCTGGTCGGGTGTGAGGAACAGGTTCTTGGCCACCTGCTGAGTGATGGTGGAGCCGCCCGCCGTGATCCGGCCGGCCATGAGATTGCTGACCAGCGCGCGGCCGATGCCCATGGGGTCGATCCCCCAATGCTCCATGAACCGCTTGTCCTCGATCGACAGCACGGCTTCCGGCACGTAATGGGGCAATTCGCGCAGATTGACCGCCTCGCCGCCCATCTTGCCGCGATTGGAGATCAGCTGCCCGTCGGCCGCCACGATGCGGATATTGGGCGGACGTTCCGGCACCTTCCAGGTTTCGGCCGAGGGCAGCTGGATGGCGTAATAGGCGACGATGGCGCCGACCGCGATGCCGCCCCAGAGCGCAAGAACGCAGCCCCAGTAGAAAAGCCGGCCGAAAAGACCGAAAAGCGTAAACTGCTTTTTGGAGCGGGAAGAGCGGGACGAGGATTTGCCCTTGCCATTGGCCTTCTTGGAGGTCTTGCCGCGCGTCTGGCCCTTGCGGCCGGATTTTTTCTTGCCGCGTTTGGAGTTGCCTCCGCCGACCCGATCTTCCGGCCAAAGCCTGAGATCCATTGGCGTTTCCCCGGTTGGTCAGGATCAGCAACGCGCCGTAATGGGCGTGCGCGTGCCCCTTGCAGATCCCAAAGCTCTTTGCCCAGTGCCTGATGAATGGATATCGAGGGTAAATGTGGCTGGTTTATGTGGCCTTAAGACGTCGCAACAAAGCTCCGCGCCGGAACCCGAACCCGCCAAAAGGCGTTGCCGCACAACAACATTCAACCTGTCTTGCGTTAATTGTCCCGGAGAGGAGTGCCGGCCCATGGGAGAAAGCTGGTTCACGTCGCGGTTTCTGCCGAATCTGGCGGGCGCCTGCCTGGTGTTTCTGGCGCTTGCGGGCTGGAATGCGTTGAGCGGCGGCCAGATACTTCATGCGTTCTCGGTCCCGGCCCAGAGTGATCTCCAGACTGCGGTCGACGGCGTGCAGATGACGCCCGGCCCGGTCGGCGACAAGGGGCGAGCCGGCGAGGTTGGGCCGCAGGGGCCGCAGGGGCCGAAGGGAGCTCTGGGACCGGCGGGCAAAAGGGGGCCTGCTGGTGAGCAAGGTCCGCAAGGACCCCAAGGGGATCGGGGTCAGACGGGTCCGGTCGGCGAACGGGGAGAGGCCGGCTCGCGCGGACCTGTCGGGCTTGTGGGCCAGACGGGCGACCGGGGCGCCGAGGGACCCCAGGGAGAACCGGGTCCCGCAGGAGAACAAGGGCCAATAGGTGCACCCGCGCCAGCGCCAGCCCCCGCCGCAACACAGCAGATCAACAAAACCGTCGATGCGGTCCAAGGAACTGCCAACGATGCCGTCGATGCGGTTCAGGGCACCGCAGACACCATGCAAGGGACCACGGGCGACGCAGTGAACACGGTGAACTCCACCACGGCGCCGACAGTGAATTCGCTCACCGGCGATACGGCCGGCAGCGCCACCTCCGGCGTCAGTGGAGCGACAGGAACCGCTGGAAGCACCGTCAACCAGACAACCGGCACAGTTCAGAACAACGCCGGAAATCTCGGACTTTGAAACAGGGACAGGAAAAGATGAGCGCTGAATCACACGAAACAGGGTCAGGAGACGTCGGCCAGGGCTTGTTGACAGGCGCCGTGGCAGCACTGGTGCTGTTTCTGTTGCTTTGGGCCCTCAACGCGGTGTCGGGAGGTTGGGTCGCCTCCTGGTTCGGCGCCACCACGCAGCAGCAAATGAATGAGGCAATTGCCCGGGTTGAGGCTGTTCCCGGTCCGAAGGGGCCGCAAGGCGATGCGGGGCCGCAGGGCCCACAGGGCCCCCAAGGTCCCCAGGGTGATGTCGGCCCGCAAGGCCCCGTCGGACCGCAGGGGCCGCAGGGCGATCCCGGACCCAAGGGGCCGCAAGGCGAAATCGGGCCGCAGGGCCCCAAGGGGCCAGTCGGGGAGCCGGGACCCAAAGGACCGCAAGGAGAGACAGGCCCTCAGGGACCGCAGGGTCAGCCGGGGCCGCAGGGCCCGCAGGGACCGCGGGGCGAGCCTGGACCTCAAGGCAGCAATGGTTGATCTCTGAGCAAGATAACCCAGAGAAATGGCGGGGCAATGCCCCGCCATTCAAGGCGCCGGACCGGCTTCAATCAGATGTAATAGGGTAGGCCGTAATAGCCATAAATGCCCGGTCCGAAGGCGGGATCGACCCAAGGGTCTTCATCCGCGCCATAGCTCGGCGCCTTTTCGAGCTGGCTCGGATCGACATCGACGACGAAGCCGCCGCGCTCGGTGTCGTAGTCGAGCTTGTCCCAGGGCAGGGGAAAGTAGCGCTCGCCCATGCCCAGAAAGCCGCCGAAGCTCATGACCGCATAGGCGGCCTGGCCGGTCCGCTTGTCGACCATGAAATTGCGCACATGGCCGATATGCTCGCCGGACGCGTCGTACACATCGGTGCCTTCGACCTTATCGGAGGCGATCAGCCGGTCCGTTTCGTTGAT
Source organism: uncultured Alphaproteobacteria bacterium (assembly GCA_963782875.1). Lineage (GTDB taxonomy): Bacteria > Pseudomonadota > Alphaproteobacteria > Rhizobiales > Devosiaceae > CAWALD01. The sequence continues at coordinate 1,628,791 of CAWALD010000003.1, forward strand.
GTTCACATCCTGGCCGGCAGTGCGGCCGGTGTTTGGGTCTGCATAGGATGCCATTTTACCCTCCTCTTGCAATTCCGGTGCGCAAAGCTGCGCACCGGAGCAACGGAGGTGTTTGCGGCCAGTTCCTGCGATCGGGCCGATTAACCGGAGCCCGGATCAGACGTCGAGGTTGGCGACGCTGAGCGCATTGTCCTGGATGAAATCGCGCCGCGGCTCGACCAGATCGCCCATCAGCTGGGTGAAGGTCTCGTCGGCCACATCGGACTCCTTGACCTGCACCTGCAGCAGCGTGCGCACGTTCGGGTCGAGCGTCGTTTCCCAGAGCTGGCTCGGGGTTCATTTCCCCCAGGCCTTTGTAGCGCTGCAGCGACACGCCCTTGCGCCCGGCAGCCATGATGGTGCGCGAACAGCGAGAACGGCCCGTAGATCGGCGTTTCGGCATCCTTGCGATTGAGCCTTGGCGACGCCGGCATAGAGTTCGTCGAGCGCGCCCGGCCATGCTGCCGCAGCTTGCGGGCATCGGCGCTGGCGATAAGGCTGGCATCGATGGTCTGCATCTCCTCGACGCCGCGCACCGTGCGCACGAAGCGCATGCCGCCCTGGCCGTCGATCGTGCCCTCCCAGCCGCGCTCGACCTCGTCGGCCATGCGGTCGAGCCGGTTGGCAACGCGCTTGGCCAGCGCCGGACCGCGTTCGGCATCGTCGATCGCCTCGGCATCGAGCGCGCCGACAATCGCCGCCTGCTCGACCACCGTGCGGTAATAGCGCGTGTTGAGCCCCTCGATGGCATGCACGAGATCGCGCGCCTGCTGGGCGATCGACAGCAGATCGCCGCCGGCATGGGTGAGGCCCTGGCTGGTCGTCAGAACGGCATCTTCGGTGCCGGTGGACAACAGATAGTCCTCCAGCGCCCGCTCGTTCTTGAGATACTGCTCGGAACTGCCCGCGCTTGATCTTATAGAGCGGCGGCTGGGCGATATAGAGATGCCCGCGCTCGATGATCTCGGGCATCTGCCGGTAAAAGAACGTCAGAAGCAGCGTGCGGATATGGGCGCCGTCGACATCGGCGTCCGTCATGATGATGATCTTGTGGTAGCGCAGCTTGTCGATATTGAACTCTTCGCGCCCGATGCCGGTGCCGAGCGCCGTAATCAGCGTGCCCACCTGATCGGAGGCGAGCATGCGGTCGAACCGCGCGCGCTCCACGTTGAGGATCTTGCCGCGCAGCGGCAGCACGGCCTGCGTGGCGCGGTCGCGCCCCTGCTTGGCCGAGCCACCGGCGGAATCGCCCTCGACCAGGAAGACTTCGGACTTCGCCGGATCCTTTTCCTGGCAGTCGGCGAGCTTGCCGGGCAGCGAGGAGATTTCGAGCGCGCCCTTGCGCCGGGTGAGCTCGCGCGCCTTGCGGGCCGCCTCGCGCGCGGCGGCGGCTTCGGCGACCTTGGAGACGATCGTCTTGGCCTCGGCCGGGTGCTCCTCGAACCATTGCTGCAGCCTGTCGTTGACGGCGCTCTCGACCACCGGGCGAACTTCGGAGGAAACCAGCTTGTCCTTGGTCTGCGAGGAGAATTTCGGGTCGGGCACCTTGACCGACAGCACGCAGGTCAGCCCCTCGCGGCAATCGTCGCCGGTCAGCGAGACCTTTTCCTTGCTGGGAGACGCCCGAACTGTCGGCATAGCTCGTCACCTGCCGCGTCAGCGCCCCGCGGAATCCGGCCAGATGCGTGCCGCCATCGCGCTGCGGGATGTTGTTGGTGAAGCACAGCACGTTCTCGTGATAGCTGTCGTTCCACCACAGCGCGACCTCGACGGTGATCCCGTCCCTGTCGGTGGTGAAATAGATCGGCTCGTCGATCAGCGCTCGACTTGGCCTTGTCGAGATAGTTGACGAAGGCCTCCAGACCGCCTTCATAGAAGAGCTCGGTCTGAACCGGCTCGGGATGCCGGAGATCGCGCAGGAAGATGCGCACGCCGGAATTGAGGAACGCCAGTTCGCGCAGCCGGTGCTCGAGCGTTGAATAGTCGAACTCCACCATGGTGAAGGTTTCGGGCGAGGGCAGGAAGGTGATTTCGCGTGCCCGAACGCCCCTCATAGGTGCCCGGCTGTTTGTTGGGCTCGTAGGTGCCCGTCACCTCCAGCGGCGCATCGGCGACGCCATGGGTGAAGCTCATCTCGTGGATCTTGCCGTTGTGGCGGATCTTGAGCTTCAGCCAGGACGACAGCGCATTGACCACGGAAACGCCGACGCCGTGCAGGCCGCCCGACACCTTGTAGGAATTCTGGTCGAACTTTCCGCCGGCATGCAGCTGGGTCATGATGACTTCGGCAGCCGAAATGCCTTCGCCGGTATGAATATCGGTGGGAATGCCGCGGCCATTGTCGATCACGGTCACCGACCCGTCGGCATTGAGCGTCACCGTCACCAGATCGGCATGGCCCGCCAAGGCCTCGTCGATGGCGTTGTCGACCACCTCATAGACCATGTGGTGCAGCCCCGAGCCGTCATCGGTGTCCCCGATATACATGCCCGGCCGCTTGCGCACCGCATCGAGGCCCTTGAGGACCTTGATCGAGTCCGCGCCATATTCGATTTCCGTGGGAATGTCGTCTTCGCTCATCCTGCCCCGAATCGGGTGATTAAACCTGAAAAACTTCTAGCGGATCGTGCTGCCAAGCCCAAGCAAATTGGCCGTTTTTTGGCGTTTTTGGGCCCGTTTGGCGCGGCTTTCGTGCGACTATGGCGCCTGCACAACATATAGGCATTGCATGAGGCGAATTTTAGCCCTCCTGCGCGCGCCTCAGGAGGGCTTGTCCGCATCAAACATGCGCCCGTCCCTGACGGTGACAAAGCGGCCGCTGGCCCCGATATCGCTGAACAAGGCCGCATCCGTGCCGGTCATCCAGCATTGGGTGCGAAGGCTGTCGAGCGCCGAAAACAGCGCCGCCCGCCGGCTCGGGTCGAGATGCGCGGCGACCTCGTCGAGCAGCAGGAACGGCGTGATGCCGGCTCATCTGCCCCACCAGCCGCGCATGGGCCAGCACCAGCCCGATCAGCAGCGCCTTCTGCTCCCCGGTCGAGCACAGGGCGGCCGGCATGGCCTTTTGCCGGTGCATGACGTCGAAATCGACGCGGTGCGGGCCGAGAGTGGTGCGGCCCGCCGCCCGGTCCAGCGCCCGCTGACCTGCCCAGCGTGCCATCAGCTCGGCCTCCAGCGCCGCGGCGGTATCGGGCTCGCGCTCATCGTCGAACAGCGGCGTCAGCGCCAGATCGGCGGCGGGAAAGGCATCGGTCATCGATGCCTTCGGCGATCAGCGCCTGCAGATGCGCAAGGCTGTCGGCGCGGGCGAAATGCATGGCGGCGGCTTCCTCGGCCATCTGCGCCTCCACCGCGCCGAGCCAGCGCCGGATCGGCATCTTCCTCGAGCAGCCGGTTGCGCTGGCGCATGGCCTTTTCGAAATCGGCGACCGCCACGCCGTGGCCCGGGATCAGCGTCGTCACCAGCCGGTCGAGGAAGCGCCGGCGGTCGCCCGGCGGGACCGCGAAACAGCCCGTCCATGGCCGGCGTCAGCCAGAGCACGCGCAGATAGTCGCTCATGTCCTCGATGGAGCGGGCATTGGCGCCGTTGATGCGCACGCGCCGCGCCGGCATCGCCCGGCGTCGAGCCCGGTGCCGATATCGGCCGGCCCGTCCGGCGTCTCGACCGTGGCCGCCACCGCCCAGGGCGCGTCCGAGCCGCGCCTGCGTCAGCGTCTCGAAACTGGCCCGCCGCAGCCCGCGCCCCGGCGAGAAGCAGCGAAACGGCTTCGAGCAGATTGGTCTTGCCCGCGCCGTTCGGCCCGGTCAGCACCACATGGCGCGCGTCGAGATCGAGCGCGGCGGACCGCGTAATTGCGGAAGTGGGTGAGCCGCAGGCGGGAGATGTGGCGGATGAAATCAGACATTGAATAGCCAGCCTGCACCCAGGCCGTTACCGGCGTCGCGGCAGATGTCAGCCGCTCTTCGCGCGACAAGGCATGCGGCTAGACCCGCATCGGCATCAGCACGTAGAGCGCCCGCGCCTCGCCATCTTCCTTGCACCAGCGTCGGCGAGCCGGCATCGTTGAACAGGAAGATGGCGTTTTCCGAGCGGATCTGGCCGATGATGTCGAGCAGGTAGCGGGCGTTGAAGCCGATCTCGAAGCCGTCGGTCTCGAAATCGACCGCCAGTTCCTCGCTCGCCGTGCCGTGGTCGGGATTGGTGACGGACAGTTCCAGCTGGCCGTCGCTGGCGCGAGAGCTTGACCGCCTTGCCGCCGCGCTCCGAGGCGATGGTGGAGACGCGGTCGACGGCGGTGGCGAAGGTCGCCTTGTCGACGCTCATCTTCTTGTCGTTGTTCTTCGGGGTCACCCGCTCGTAATCGGGGAAGGTGCCCTCGATCAGCTTGCGACAGCAGCACCACGCCGCCGACCGTGAAGCGGATCTTGGTGTCGGACAGCTCGACCGTGACGTCGCCCTCGACGCCATCGAGCAGCTTTTGCACCTCGGCGACGGTCTTGCGGGGCACGATGATGCCCGGCATGCCGCCGGCGCCCTCGGGCGCCGGCGCTTCGGCCCGCGCCATGCGGTGCCCGTCGGTCGCCACCGCCCGCAGCATCGGCATTGCCGTTCTCCGTCGAGCGTGTGCAGGTAGATGCCGTTGAGATAGTAGCGCGTCTCCTCGTTGGAGATGGCGAACTGGGTGCGCTCGATCAGCTCGCGCAGAGCGGCGGCCGGCATGCGAGAAGCTGTGGGAGAAGGTGCCCGACTTGAGGTCCGGGAAGCCGTCGGGCGACGAGGCAGGCGAGATGGAAGCGCGAGCGCCCGGAGGTGAGTGGCCATCTGCTCGCCGCCCTCGGTCTCGAGCCGGACCTCCGCGCCATCGGCGAGCTTGCGCACGATTTCGTAGAGCGTGTGGGCGGGAACCGTGGTGGTGCCCGGGCGTCGCCGACCATGGCCGGCACGCTCTCGGTCACCTCGATATCGAGATCGGTGGCGCGCAGGTCGAGCCCGTCGTCGCCGGCCTTGATCAGCACATTGGCCAGGATGGGATAGGTGTTGCGCCGTTCGACCACGCGATGCACATGGCCCAGCGATTTGAGCAGATGATTGCGCTCGAGCGTGACTTTCATGGACCTGTCCCTTGGTCTGTTCGGTCAAGCGTGACGCGTACCGCCGATTCCTCGCCCGTATCCGGGGTGCAGACATTTGCAACTAGGGCGGCAAAAGGCAAGCGGCGCGACGCCGCGGGACCAGTCTCAAGTCCGATTGGCCAGCCTTCAAACAACAAGAACCGGCGCGGCAGGACGAAGGTCCTCCGCGCCGGCGCGGCCCTCGGAAGGCAGCCTGCCCCCGATGCACTGGCGTTATTCCTCGAGCATGCGCTTCAGAAGCTCGATTTCCTGCTGAAGGTCGCCGTCGTCCTTCATCAGCTGCTCGACCTTGCGGACCGAATGCAGCACGGTGGTGTGGTCGCGTCCGCCGAAGCGCCGGCCGATCTCGGGCAGCGACCGCGAGGTCAGTGCCTTGGCCAGATACATGGCGATCTGGCGCGGGCGCACCACGTCGCGCGAGCGGCGCGAGGATAGCAGGTCGTTGCGCGGCACCTTGTAGTGGCGGGAGACGATCTTGAGGATGTCCTCGATCCGCACCCGCCGGCTCTCGCGGGTGCGGATCAGATCGGCCAGGGTCTTTTCGGCCAGCGGCACGGTGATCGGTTCGCCGGGTCAGCTGGTTGGCGGCGACCAGCCGGTTGACGGCGCCGTCGAGATCGCGGCCATGGCTGATCACCGAGCGGGCGACGTAGTCGATCACCGCCGCCGGGAAATGCACGCCCGGCGAAGCGGGCGGCGGCCTGTTCGGCCCGCCGTGTCACGATGGCGCGCCGCAGGTCGATGTCGAAGGTCGAGATCGGCACGACCAGACCGCCGGACAGCCGCGACCGCACCCGCTCGTCGAGCATGTCGAGATCGCGCGGCGGCGCGTCGCCGGCCACGACAACCTGCTTGGCGCCCGATCAGCAGCGCGCCGAGAGTGTGGCCGAACTCGGTGGCCGACTTGCCCTGCAGGAACTGCATGTCGTCGATCAGCAGCAGGTCGATCCGCCGGAGCCATTCCTTGAAGCGCGATGGCCGACTGGCGCTGCACCGCGGAGATGAAGTGGTACATGAAATGGTCGGCGGTCAGATAGACGATGTTGCGCGATGGAATCCGCCGCGCCCGCCGCCCAGGCGATGGCATTGAGCAGGTGCGATTTGCCCAGGCCCACCGTGGAATGGATATAGACGGGATTGAAGGTCACCGTGTTGTTGGCGGCGGCGTGCGCCACCTGCTTGGCGACGCCGAGCGCGATCTCGTTGGCCGTGCCCGGCACGAAGGTCTCGAACGTCATGCGCGGATCGATTGCGCTGCCCGACAGGGCGTCGGTGCGCGGCGCCTGGGCCGGCGCAACCGGCCGGGCCGGTACCGGCTTCGTGACGCTCACGCTCGAGGCGCATTCGCCCGCCGGCGCTTGCAGCCGGGGACGCGCCTGGCCGTTGACCCGCACGGTAAAGTGCAGCCGGCTCGACCTGCTCCGCTTCGCTGCGGAAGGCCTCAAGGATGCGCTCGGCATAGTTGGACTGGATCCAGGAACACAGAAAACGCGTAGGCACCGAAAGATGGGCGAGATCGTCGAGCGATCTCTTCGAGTTCGAGACGCGCGAACCAGCTCGTGTAAACATCTTCCCCCACCGAAGTCTTGAGCCGCATCTTCACGCGGTCCCATACATCGGAGGGAAGAATCTTTCCCTGGCGGCTCGCCATGTCCTTCCCCCTATCGCCGACGGAAGGCTGCGCCTGGGCGGTTTCGCCCTCCAGCAAGTCCGAGCGTCCCGTCATCACGTTATGTTTCATTTTGTTTGGCCCCTTCTGTGGAAACCGCCTCAAAAAAAGGCGTGAGTCCGACGTCCTCGTGCCTCCGGAACTCCGGACGCACTGATCCTGTTCACCGCAAAGCATTGCGGTGCCGCACACAATTAATTACTTTGGAATACGACTGTTACGTCGCTGCGCAAACGCTACTGGGTAGTCACTGGAACAAAGGACATCTAGCTAGAGAAAACCGCCCGGAAGGAAGACTTGATGGGCAACAGGTGCCCAAGCTCTGCCTCTTCATAAGAGCGCATTTTTTCTATCCCCGATTTTTGGACCGGAAGCTTTCTACTGCCCCGGGTCACCCTTTTTTCTTACGCTGCAAAGTCACCTTAGAAGACAGGATCGGCCCGTTCAATATCGGATTCGCTCAAAATGGGGGTTGACTCAACCGTCCGAATTGGAACCCCCCGCACCCATTTTGTTAACCGGTTTTTAACGAATTGAGAACTCTTGCAGGATTCGGATTCGACCTCAGAATCTCACAAAATTTAACTCTTCTCCAGAGCTTGCGATTGTTGCAAAAAAACCATGCCCGCCAGGTGAGGCGGCATACAAAAAAGCCCCCGGAAACCGGGGGCTTTACCTGGGCTGTGCGCCCTGAATCGTCTTTACCGGCGCGGGCCTCTCAAAGGGAGGCAAGCGCTTAATCAGCAGAGCTGAATCTCAGGCGCCGAGACCCTTGATGCGATGCGACAGGCGCGAGACCTTGCGGGCGGCCAGGTTGCGATGGACGATGCCCTTGCTGGCGGCGCTATGGATCACCGGCTCGGCGTTCTTCAGCGCCTCGGTAGCGGCCTTCTTGTCGCCAGAGGCGATCGCTTCCTCGACCTTGCGCAGGAAGCTGCGCATGTTGGAACGCCGCGCCTTGTTGACCGCGGTGCGGACCTCGATCTTGCGGACTGCCTTCTTCGCCGAAGGAGTGTTGGCCATGATGTCCTCTTGGAGCTTAATCTGCGAACGCCCGGACACATCGAAATGCCCGTCGGAGCCCGCATCAAAACAAAACCGGCGGCACGCGCCGCCAAAGTTGGCGCGTTATAGTTGGAGCCTTGAGCGAAAGTCAACACCAAAGCCGGCTTGGCAGGCGGGATCCGACAAGGACGGGCCGCGTGATCATTTCTGGCAGACCGGGCAGTAAAAGCTCGAACGTCCCGATTGGGTGATCCGCGTGACGGTGCCCCCGCACCCGGCACGCCGGCAGGGCTCGTCCTCGCGGTCGTAGACATCGAACACATGCTGGAAATATCCGCCGCCCCCTTCCGCATTGCGGAAGTCCCTCAGTGTGGAGCCGCCGGCCGCGATCGCGTCCTCAAGGACGGCGCGGATCGCCGCAACCAGCGCCTCGAGCCGCTTGGTCGGCCGCCCGTCCGCGCGGACCAGGCCGAGCGATGGCGTGAGCGGCGAAATGCGCGCCCGCCACAGCGCCTCGGACACATATATATTGCCGAGCCCCGCGATCAGTCTCTGGTCCAAAAGCGCCGATTTGATCGGTGCCTTGCGCCCGGCCAGCGCCTTGGCGAGGTCGATGGCATTGAAGCTGTTGCCCAGTGGCTCTGGCCCGAGACCGACAAGATACCGGCTTGGCCGCTCTTCCGAATGCCAGTCGAAAAAGCCGAACCGTCGCGGGTCGGCATATATAAGGAGCATGTCGCCCTTGTGCGGGTGGCTCAGTGCCATTTCCAGATGATCGTGCTTGCCCGGCACCGGCAGGTGATAACGGCTCGGCTCGTCGAGTCGCAGGTTGGAAAAGCGGTAGCTGCCCGTCATGCCGAGATGGCTCAGGAGAGTTGACCCGTTTGACAGCTCGAAGAGCAGATATTTGGCCCGCCGCCCCACATGCACGATGCGCAGGCCAGGCAGCACCTTCGCCAGATGGTCGGGAAAGGCAAAACGCAGATCGGCGCGATTGAGCCGCACCTGCTCGATCTCGGCGCCCTCTAGCTGGGGCGCCAGGCCGCGCCGTATCGTTTCGACTTCTGGAAGTTCGGGCATATCGGGCTTGGGGAGCGGGAGGGGGTGATGGAAACAGGGCGTGCTTTGGCGCGTTCTGTCGCGGAAGCCGTAATAGATATAGTGACCCTCTTCGGTTATGGTCACCCCGAAATTGCAGTACGACGAGTGATCCTTATGAGCGAAACACCATCCTCCACGACGCATTTCGGCGCCCGCCAGGTGCCGCTCTCCGACAAGCAGGGGCTCGTCGATGGCGTTTTCCGCAAGGTCGCCGATCGCTACGATCTCATGAACGATCTGATGAGCGGCGGCCTGCACCGGCTCTGGAAGGACGCCATGGTGGCCCGGCTCGCCCCGCCCAAATCGGGCGCACGGCCTTACCGGGTGCTCGATATGGCGGGCGGCACCGGAGACATCGCCCAGCGCATCCTTTCCGCCTCCAAAGGCTATGCCGAAGTCGTGGTGAGCGACATCAATGCCGACATGCTGCGTGTGGGAGAGGAGCGGGCCAGGAAATGGAAATACCCCCAAAAGGTCAGCTTCGTTGAGGCCAATGCAGAAGAGCTGCCCTTCGAGGACGAGAGTTTCGACGCCTACACGATTGCCTTCGGTATCCGCAACGTGCCTCAGATCGACAAGGCGCTGAGCGAGGCGCACCGCGTGCTCAAGCGCGGCGGGCGCTTCCTGTGCCTGGAATTCTCCACCGTCGACGTGCCGCTGCTCGAGCGCATCTATGAAACCTATTCCGATAAGGTCATCCCGCCCATGGGCAAGCTGGTGACCGGCGATCCGGACCCCTATCAATATTTGGTTGAATCGATCCGGCAGTTTCCGGCCCCCAAGGTCTTCTCCGCCATGATCGGCAAGGCCGGCTTCTCCCGTGTCACCCATACCGCCATGAGCGGCAACATCGCTGCCCTGCACGGCGCGTGGAAAATCTGAGCGAGATCCGAAAAGTGGACACCGGTGTTCGGCAAAGTCGAGCGATGATCACAAAAATCGGACGGCACTCCCCGGCTCTGCGTCGGCAATCGCGGGCTGGGAACTGATCGCATGGGTATTGCAGCCTATGGGCGCCTGTTGCGCGCCGGACTGGTGCTGGCGCGCGAAGGGGCGCTCTCGCTTTTCGATCCCAAACCGTTGCCGGGGCCGGCGCGCTTCGGTCTGAGAACCCTAAGGCTGATCGAGCGCCGGTCCGTGCGGCGCACCGGCCGCGCCGAACGCCTGACCCGGGCGCTCAACCGGCTCGGCCCGACCTATGTCAAATTCGGCCAGACCCTGGCGACCCGGCCGGACGTGGTCGGGGCCCAGCTTGCCGAGGATTTGTCGGCCCTGCAGGATCGTATGGAGCCGTTCGACGCCCGTCTGGTGCCGGGCATTCTGGCTGAGGCGCTGGGGCCGCGCGCCGCCGATCTGACCGAGCTGTCGCCGCCGGTCGCCGCCGCCTCCATCGCCCAGGTGCATCGCGCAGTGCTTGTCGGCCCGGACGGCCAGGCCGAGATCGTGGCCGTCAAGATTCTGAGGCCGGGCGTCAAGGCGCGTTTCCGCCGCGATATCGAAAGCTATTATGCCGGCGCGCGATTTGCCGAGCGCATGATGCCCGCGCTGAGGCGATTGCGGCCGGTCAGCGTCGTCCAGACGCTGGATCGCTCCGCCCAGCTTGAACTGGACCTCAGATTCGAGGCGGCCTCGATCTCAGAATTCGCCGAGAACATTACCGACGATAAGGGCTTCGCCGTTCCCGACCTCAAATGGGATTATGTGGCCGAGAACGTCCTGACCACCTCCTGGATCTCCGGCGTCCCCATTCGCGACATCGCAGCGCTCGATGCCGCCGGCATCGACCGCAAGAAGCTGGCCGCCAACGTCATTCAGAGCTTTCTGCGCCACGCCATCCGCGACGGCTTTTTCCATGCCGACATGCATCCGGGAAATCTTTTCGCCGATCCCCTGACGCACGGCGTCATCGCCGTGGATTTCGGCATCACCGGCCGTATCGGCAAGCGCGAACGGCGCTTCCTCGCCGACATTCTTTACGGCTTCATCTCCCGCAACTACCGCATGCTGGCCGAACGCCATTTCGAGATCGGCTATGTGCCGCCCGAGCAGTCGATCGACGAATTCGCCCTGGCGCTTCGGTCTATCGGCGAACCGCTGCAGGGGCGGCTGGCACGCGAGATCTCCATGGCCAAGGTGCTCGGCCAGCTCTTTGCGGTCACCGAACTCTTTTCCATGCAGACGCGGCCCGAACTGGTCCTTTTGCAAAAGACCATGGTGCTGGTCGAGGGTGTTGCCCGCAATCTGGACCCAGACCTCGACATATGGACCATTTCCGAGCCCGTGGTGGGCGATTGGCTACGCCGTCAGGCCGGCCCGCTCGGGCGCATCGATGAGCTCGGCGATCACGTGCGCGTCGCCGCCAATACGATTGCGCAGCTGCCCGAACTCGTCACCCGCACGCGGGCGGTTCTCGAGGATTACGAGCTGCACGGCATTCGCCGCCAGCCGGTCTTTCCGCGCTGGATGCTGGTATCGGGCTTCGCCCTTTTCGCCATCACCTGCATCGCGCTGGCGATTGGCAGCCTCACCTGACAGGCGTGCAAAGGCGGCTTGTCACCTTGCCCGACCTCGGCGACCTGCCTAAGCTCTGGAGAGCACCCCAGAGCGGGCCACGGCGGAAAGGCGGATCGTGCCGGACAAACTCAAGATAGATTTGACCTGGGTCGGCGACGGCGAAGGTCTTCCCCTACCCAGCCGGCAGACGCAAGGGTCGGCGGGCTATGATCTTTGCGCGGCCCTGCCCGAGGATGCGGTTCTCGAAATCCCGGCCGGCGGCTATCGGGCGGTCCCGTGCGGGTTTGCCATGGCGCTGCCCGAGGGCTTTGAGGCGCAGATCAGGCCGCGCTCCGGCCTTGCCGCGCGCCACGGTGTGACCGTGCTCAACGCTCCCGGAACCGTCGACGCCGATTATCGCGGCGAGGTGAAGGTGCTTTTGATCAATCATGGCAGCGCGCCGTTCATGGTCGCCCGCGGCGACCGCATCGCGCAAATGGTGATTGCCGCCACCGCCACCGCCGAGTTCACCCTCTGCGCAACGCTCGACGACACCGGGCGTGGCGCCGGTGGCTTCGGCTCGACCGGACACGCGGCAGAATGAGCATGCAAAAGCTTGCAGCGGTGCTGGTGCTCGCTTTTGCCGGATTTTTTGCACTTCCGGCCAGCGCAGCCGACAGCGCCCTATATGACGTAATCGGCTATTCCGAGGACGGCAATTATTTCGCCTTCGAGGAATTCGGCATCCAGGACGGCTCCGGTTTTCCCTATTCCAACATCTATGTGATCGACCTCGGTCTCGACAAATGGGTGATCGGAACGCCGGTCAGCGTCATCGGCGACGACGCCACCCGCACCCTGGCGGAAATTCGCAAGCAGGCCCAGAAGAACGCCCAGAGCTTCATCGACAATCTCGGCATTCATGTGCCGGCCCAATTACTCGCCGCCAATGGCGATGGCGCGCTGGAAACAGATGGCTTGGGCCTCGACTTCGGCCTGCCCGGCTTCGGCGCCGCGGTGAACGGCCGTTTCGGGCTGCAACTGGACATCTTCAAGGTCGAGGGCGGCGCCCCCTGCATGGAGTGGTTCGGCACGGCGCCCATGGGTTATGCGCTGAAGCTGAAGACCAATGACCAGTCGCAGGACGTGCATCGCGACCAGGGATTGCCCCGCTCGCGCGGCTGCCCCGAAACCTACCGCATCACCGCCGTGTACAGACCCTTCCAGGGCGTGGGCGTCGGCAGGATGGTGGCGCTATTGTCCGTCTATGTCCATGGTTTCGAGGGGCTCGACCGTCGCTTCATCGCCGTGCCCTTGCGCACGTCCCAACCCTGATCATGGCGCTAACCCCCGAGGAAAGCCGGCGCTATGCGCGCCACATCGTGCTCAAGGGCATAGGCAGCGCCGGCCAGCAAAAGCTCAAAGCGGCGAAAGTGCTGGTGGTGGGGGCCGGGGGGCTCGGCAGCCCCGTGATCGCCTATCTCGCCGGGGCCGGTGTCGGCACCATCGGCATTTGCGACGACGACGCGGTCTCCCTGTCGAATTTGCAGCGCCAGATCCTGCACACCACCGGCGGTATCGGGCGTAACAAGGCCGAAAGCGCCGCGGAATTTGCCCGCAGCCTCAATCCCGATATCGCACTGAACCCGCATCCCGTGCGCATCGAAGATGCCAATGCGGCAAAGCTGTTTGAGGGGTACGATCTGGTAGTCGACGGCACGGACAGTTTCGCGGCCCGCAAAGTTATCGCTGCTGCCTGCGAGTGGGCCGGCTTGCCGCTTGTCTCCGGCGCGGTCTCGATGTTCGACGGGCAAGTAACGGTTTTCGCCCCGCATCTCGGCGGCAACCCGCGCTTCTCCGACCTTTATCCCGACGATCCGCCGGAGGGCGCGCTGCCCGCCTGCGAGGAGGTTGGCGTCCTTGGTCCAATCACCGGCGTCATCGGCACGCTGATGGCCATGGAAGTCATCAAGCTGATCACCGGCACGGGTGAGCCCCTGATCGGCAGGCTGCTGCTTTACGACGGCCGCGCCGCCCGCTTCACCGAAATGCGCTACACCCGCCGCCCCGGCTGACTTGCGGATGAACGTTAACGCATGTCATAAATTCGCCTGCGCCGGCTGGCCCGGCGGCGGACGGTTCTTAACGACCGCAGGTATTCAAAAAATTCCAAGCGCTGCATACGGCCGATAGCCGGCCTTGTCCTTTGCGGCGCGATCCTTGGAGGACATCATGACCTATCGTGCTGATCCGGCGCGCTACGAAACCATGCAATACCGCCATTCGGGCCGCTCCGGCCTGCAACTGCCTGTGGTCAGCCTCGGCCTCTGGCAGAATTTCGGCGGCACCCGCGACCACGATACGGCCTTCGAGATCCTGGGCTATGCCTTCGATCACGGCGTCACCCATTTCGATCTCGCCAACAATTACGGCCCGCCTCCGGGCTCGGCCGAAGAGCTGTTCGGCACGGTCCTGGCGCGCGAATTCCGCCCCTATCGCGACGAGATGATCATCTCTTCCAAGGCCGGCTATCTGCATGTGGCCCGGCCCCTATGGCGAGTTCGGCTCCCGCAAATATCTGATCGCCAGCCTCGACCAGTCGCTCAAGCGCATGGGGCTCGACTATGTCGATATCTTTTATTCGCACCGCTATCGACCCCAACACGCCGCTCGAGGAAACCATGGGCGCGCTGGCCGAGCGCCGTGCAGCAGGGCAAGGCGCTCTATGTCGGCATTTCGAGCTATCCGGAGAAGGAAACCCGCGAGGCGCACCGGATTTTCAAGGAGATGGGGGTCGCCTGCACCATCCACCAGCCGAGCTATTCCATGCTCAACCGCTGGATCGAGGACGATGGCACCATCGACGCCTGCGGAGACCTCGGCATCGGCATCATCGCCTTCTCGCCCCTGGCCCAGGGCGTGCTCTCGGGCAAGTACAATTCGGGCGGCAAGCAGGGCACCCGCGCCAGCGAGAAGAATTCCTCGCTGCGCCAGAGCCATATCGAGCCCAATGTGCTCGAAGCGGTCGAAAAGGTCGGGCGAAATCGCCAGAGCGCGTGGGCAGTCCATGGTGCAGCTGGCGCTCGCCTGGGTTTTGCGGCGCAAGGAGATGACCTCGGCGCTGATCGGCGTGCGCACCCTCGACCAGCTCAAGGACAATCTCGGCGTGCTCGATAATCTTGATCTCAGCGACGAGGAGATCAAGGCCATCGACGAGGCCACCAAGGGCGGATTGATGGATCTGCATCCCCAGCCCGGCGGCTGGCTGCGCTAGATCTAGGCTTCTGGCGGACGCGGCTCTTGACGGCCAGGGGCGGACCGGCGCGATTATCGCTTATGCAAAGCGCCTTCATCTTGCTTGCCGTATTGGTGATTCCGTCTTTTGCCTACGGGCAGGAGGCGGGCTGGCACTATTCGCCCCTGCCGGACGAGGGCGACCGTGCCTCGCTTGGTTGCGCCAGTCAGTCCACGCCCGAGGATTACGCCTGCCTCGCGGTGCGCTGCGAGGATGATTTCAGCCACGCCCTTTACGTCTATGCCTCGGCGCCGGCGATACCCGGCACGAGCTGGCGGCTGACAATCGACGAAATTGTCTATGAGCTCTCCACCGAAAAAGGGCCGGGACCCTATGGTCTGCGCATCTCGGGCGATGTCACAGAGATCATAGACGCGCTCAAGAATGGGGCGCTCGCCTATATCGAGCTCTCCGGCGTGCCTGAAGCTGCCGCCCATGCCATTCCGCTCGACGGCTCCTTTTATGCCATCAACGAGGCCTTTGCCTTCTGCGCCCCACGTAACCCTGTCGTGCATCAGGATGACGCGCCTTTGCCTGAGACCGCCCCGTCCGGCCCCTCGGCCGAAAATAGCTGATCCGGCATCTCGACACGGCTTTGATCCGGCGCTACGCGGGCTGGGACAGTCTTGAGAGTGCATCATGGCAGACACCTCCTACCGCGCGGTCTTCCGCACCGAGGGCTTCTTCTATCTCTTCGTCTTTTGCGGCGGCGTGTGGCTGTTCGCCTCCGACGAGTTGATGGTCGCGACCCTGCTCGCCGATATCGTCAAGGAGATCGGCGGGGCCAATCTCATCGGCTGGGGCAGCGCGCTCTTTCCAGGCCGCCGCCATCGTGTCTGGGGCGCTGGGTGCCTTCCTGCTCCGGCGCTGGGGCATGCGGCTGGCCTTTTCCGGCTCGGCGCTGCTCTTCGTCATTGGCTGCGCAACCAGCGCCAGCGCCCCGAACATGGAGATCTTCCAGCTTGGCCGGTTCTTTCAGGCGCTGGCGGGCTCTTCGCTCACAACGCTGAACTTCATTGGCGTGCCCAACCTTTTCGGGCGCGAACTGCAGGCGCGCGCAATGTCCATCGTCTCGGTGATCTGGGGGTTTGCGGCCTTCACCGGCCCGCTGGTCGGCGGCATCTTCGCCGAGTTCTCCAATTGGCGCATGGCTTTCGCCTTCGCCGGCAGCATTGCGCTTGCCATCGCCATTACCGGCTTCATCGCCTTCGGCAGACTGCCGCGCTTCCGCGATCCTGCCGTGCTCGGTTCGAATGAAAAATTCCCGCTGGTGCGCATGGTCCTGCTCTTTGGCGGCGTGCTCATTGTCGCCACCGCAGGGGTAATGCCCTCGCCGATCCTCTCGCCCTTGCTGATCGCAATCGGCGGCGCGCTCGTCGCGTTCTTCTTCCTGCGCGACGGCAGGATGGGTGCACACCGCCTTCTGCCGCACGACACGCTCGACCCAGGGACCCGGGTAGGGGCCGGGATCTACATGCTGATGCTGTTGAGTGCGGCCGTTGTCGGCATCTACACCTTCGCGCCGGTCTTCGTGGCCTTCCTCTTCGCCATGCCGCCCCTGAGGATCGGTTACATGATCTTCGGCGAGGCGCTTGGCTGGTCCATCATGGCGGTTCTTGTCTCCGGCACCCCGCCCGAGCGAGACGGCCGCGTCATCGTCTTCGGCGCCAGCCTGCTCGTGGCCGCCATCCTCACCTTCAACCTGTCTTTCCATCTCTCGCTGGAGGCGCTGAGCTGGATCGCCTTCCTGCTGCAGGGTCTCGGGTTCGGGGCGCTGTGGTCGCTCACTCTCAGGCGCGCCGCCGATCACCCCGACCGGCTTGAGGTCGATAGAATCGCGGGGGCGCTGCCCACCATGCACCGCCTCGGTCTCGGGATAGGAGCCGCCTTGCTGGGACTAATGGCAAATCTGGTCGGGTTCTCGAGCGAAATGGACGTTGCGAGCTCGCGCACTGTCGGCATCTGGATCGCCGGCGTGGCGCTGCCCTGCGCCATTGCCGGCCTGGTGGCGGCCTTGCGCTTTGCGCGCGCGCCGCGCCGGCTTGCAACCGAGGCGGCAGAACCCGCCGCTACCTGATCGCGCCCAGCCGCCGCAGAACGGCGTCCGGAATGCCCATTTCCCGGATGATCAGCCGGTGGTCGCGCATGCCCATCATCTCGCGCTGGATGAAATAGGCCCAGACCTCGCGCGCGGCAGCGTATAGCCGGTCTTCACGCTCGGGCTCTTCTGCCGCATTAAGCGCCTCAAGCGCTTTTTCCACCTTGCGCCCGTGATGGCCGAGCGAGGTCGCGGTTTCGGAGAGGATTTCGGCCTCGACCATGGCGAGCCCCGTCTTGGGGTTCACAACCTTCGAGATCTGGCCGAATTGCTTGGGGGCACGGAGGGACATGGGCAGCAAAATCTAGCATTCACTTTGACAGAACAAGGGCGAATGCGCGTTTGACAGACGTCAAAGCACTCCCTTCGTTCGGGAGCGAACATAGGGGCATCTCAACCAGGGAGCTCTTCCAATGTTCACGCAAAATGTCGGCATGCTGGACCGCGTCATCCGTGTTATCCTCGGAGCGGTCATACTTGCCGCGTTCTTCTATTTTCCCGACACCCCTTGGCGGTGGCTGGCGCTGATCGGTCTGGTGCCACTGCTGACTGGCCTCTTTGGCTCCTGCCTGATCTATTCGATTTTCGGCATGTCGACCCGTCCGCGGCACCACGCCTGAGCATCGGCCGGAAGCCGGCTTCGCCCGCATGGACGCGCCAAAAGCTTTGCAGTAGAAGGCTGCAAAGCTTTTTTCATGGGGAGCAGCATGGCCGAATTCAGGACCGAAACCGACAGCTTTGGCCCGTTGGAGGTGCCCGCCGATAAGTATTATGGGGCCCAGACGGCGCGGTCCGTGATGAACTTCCCCATCGGCACCGAAACCCAGCCCGTGCCCATCGTGCGCGCTTTGGGCATCATCAAGCAGGCGGCTGCCCGCACCAACAAATCGCTCGGCGTTCTCGATGCCAAGACTGGCCGACGCCATCGATCAGGCGGCCGGAGAGGTGATCGAAGGCAAGTTCGACGACAATTTCCCGCTCGTCGTCTGGCAGACAGGGTCGGGCACCCAGTCCAACATGAACGCCAATGAGGTCATCTCCAACCGCGCCATCGAATTGCTGGGCGGCGAGATCGGCTCCAAGAAGCCTGTCCACCCCAATGACCACGTCAATATGGGGCAGTCCTCCAACGACACCTTCCCCACCGCCATGCACATCGCAGCGGCCAGCGAGATCGCCGAGACCCTGCTGCCCGCGCTCGAGCATCTGCGCGATGAACTGGACAGGAAGGCGAGTGAATTCAAGGACATCGTCAAGATCGGCCGCACCCATACCCAGGATGCGACCCCGCTGACTCTCGGCCAGGAATTCTCCGGCTATGTGGCCCAAATGGCCCTCGGCATCGAGCGGGTGCGCGAAAGCCAGCTGCGCCTGTTCGATCTGGCGCAAGGTGGCACCGCCGTCGGCACCGGGCTCAACGCCAAGATCGGCTTTGCGGAAAAATTCGCCAAGGCGGTGGCCGAGATCACCGGCCTGCCCTTCCGCACCGCGCCCAACAAGTTCGAGGCGCTGGCCGCGCACGACGCCTATGTCTATGCGCACGGGGCGCTCAACACGGTGGCGACCTCGCTGTTCAAGATCGCCAACGACATCCGCCTGCTCGGCTCGGGACCGCGTTCTGGCCTCGGCGAATTGCAGCTTCCGGAGAACGAGCCCGGCTCGTCGATCATGCCGGGCAAGGTCAACCCCACCCAGTGCGAGGCCATGACCATGGTCTGCACCCAGGTTTTCGGCAACCAGACCACCATCACGGTGGCCGGGAGCCAGGGGCATTTCGAGCTCAATGTCTATAAGCCCGTCATGGCCTACGCCTTCCTGCAGTCGGTCAGGCTCCTGGCCGATGCCAGCATGTCCTTCGCCGACCGCTGCGTCGTCGGCATCGAGGCGCGTACCGACAACATCAAGCTGCTGATGGAGCGCTCGCTGATGCTTGTGACGGCGCTTGCGCCCAAGATCGGCTATGACAAGGCGACCGAGATCGCCAAGACCGCGCACAAACACGGCACGACATTGCGCGAGGAGGCGCTGCGCCTCGGCTATGTGACCGAGGCCGAATTCGACGATCTGGTGCGGCCCGAAAAGATGATCGGCCCAAAGCCCTGAGCAAGATCCGAAAACCGGTAACCGGTTTTCGGGCAAAGCGAGCAACCGAAAACTATCCTGGCATGCGCCGTGGCGATCCAGCCTGAGGCCAACCTGCCCGGAACTGGATTGCCGCGCAATGACTCACCGGAGAGGTGTGGCCGCCCTCCAGTCACATCTTCTCCTTCAGCCCCTTTGTGATCAAAAACCAGTTGGCCGGATAGGCGGTGGCGAAACCGGCCAGCATGGCGATCTGCATCATGAACCAGAACTCGGCCATGCCGGCTTCGAGCTTGACGCCGAGAAGGGCCCCGAACAGCCAGAAATGCGCGATCGCCATGAAGCCGTACATGCCGATCTGCCAGCAGGTGAGGGATAGAGTATCTGCTTTCACCGCGGCGATGATGCCGTCCTTCACGCCCAGCCCCCGCATGGGAGCGATGGTAAAATACTGGAAGGCGACGCCGATGCCGAAGGCGACGATGAAATCGAACACCCAGACCGCGAAGATCTTTTCGCCAAACAGCCAGCCAAGGCCGAAGATCACGGCCAGGCCGGGTATGACCAGAGCCAGTGTCTCGGCGATGATGTCGCCGAGCGTGCAGCCTGACCCGCAATGCAGCGCCCCTTTGGCGACCATCACCGGAAAGGGCAGGTCCGGCTCTTTCTCGCCGACCTCGTCCTGCGCCTTGAGCCGTCCATAACGGTAGTAGAACCACAGGCTCAAGACGCTGCCGAACAGTGCTGTTACCGGCCAGACGATATCCATGATCCACATTTTCTGCGGGTGCCGCGCAACATCGAAGGCGATGAGGGCGGCGCAGACGATTGCGAGAGCGAGAGAGAACCAGGACAAAAGGCTGAGCCAGGCCGGTACCATGAGCTGAACTCCTTGGACATGTGTGACTTTGTCCAGGGCGCAACGCCTCAACCGGCAAAAGGTTTACGCTCTGTCCGGAGCGGCGTGCGAAAGGTGGAAGCCGGTTTTTCGCAAAGACGCTGCGACCACTAAGCGAGCCTCAGGCGCTGCCGATCAGAATGCCGGCCGAAAACACGAGCAATCCGCCAACCACGACCTGCAGGGCTGCTCGCCAGAACGGGGTCTGCATGTAGCGGTTCTGGATGAAGGCAATTGCCCAGAGTTCGATCAGAACCACGATGACCGCGATGGTGGTCGCCAATTGGAAATGCGGAATGAGATAGGGCAGGGCGTGTCCAAGCCCGCCCACCGCTGTCATGATGCCGGCGGCAAAGCCGCGTTTGACCGGCGAACCGCGCCCGGTGAGTTTGCCGTCGTCGGAGGCGGCTTCGGTGAAGCCCATGGAGATGCCCGCGCCCACCGCTGCGGCGAGGCCGACCAGAAAGGTCTGCCAGGTGCTGCCGGTCGCGAAGGCTGCGGCGAAAACCGGGGCAAGGGTGGAGACCGAGCCGTCCATCAGCCCCGCCAGGCCGGGTTGCACATAGGTCAGAACGAACTGCCGGTGCTGCTCGTCATCCTCGTCGGCCCGCGCCTCCTCGTCGAGATGCTGCTTTTCCAGCCGGTCGGCTGCGTGCTGGTGCCCGCGCTCCTGCTGGGCCAGATCGCCCAACAGCTTGCGCAGCTCCACATCGTCGGTCTGCTGTGCGGCCGAGGTGTAGAAGGTGTAGGCGGAGTTCTCCATTTCCCAGACCTGCTGGCGGATGGACTCGATCTTGAGGTTTTCCATCAGCCAGAGCGGCTTGCGGCGCAGAAAGCCGCGCACATCCTCGCGCCGGATCGGGATGAGCTTGTCGCCGTATTTGGACTTGTAGAGATCGAGCAGGCGCCGCCGATGCTCGTCCTCTTCCTTTGCCATGCCCTCGAACACGGCGGCCGAGCCCGGATAGCTGTCGCGCACCTTGTCGGCGAAGGCGCCGTAGATGCGCCCGTCCTCTTCTTCCGCCGCAACCGCCAGAGACAGGATCTCCTGCGCGCTGAGCGAGGAGAATTCGCGCTTGTTGGGCTCGAGCATGCGTGGGAGCATCATGGCCTCCAGACTTTTGGAATTATTCTAATCTATAGCGGCTAAGCGTCGAGGAGAAAAGGGGTTGCTCCGCTCTATCGGCTGGGTTTCTCGTGCTGTTCGGCCGGCACCAGCCGCCTGCCGCCCTCGCCAAGCTGCGCCACATAGCCATCGCGGGAAGCCGGCACTTCCGAGGCCAGCCAGTCGCGCAGCGCCTGCACCTTGCGGGTCATCCGCCGCCCCTCGGCCATGACGAAATAATAGCCCACCTCGTCGTCCACTGTAATGCCGAAAGGCTTCACCAGCCGCCCGTCGCTGACCATGTCGGCGCTCATCATGTCGACCGCGAGCAAGACGCCCTGCTCGGACACGGCTGCATCGAAGGCCAGCGCCGGATCGGAAAAACGCGGCCCATGCGTCTCGGGCGGGGTTTTAAAGCCCGCGGCGCGCCACCAGGACGCCCAGCTCAGCATGGTGCTTTCATCGATGATGACCGGCAAATGCGTCAGATCCTCGGGCCGCTTCAGCTGTGCGGCCAGCGGCGGGGCGCAGACCGGTTGGTAGCGAAAGCCGCCCAAGGGAAAGGCTTTGACCCCATCCCACTGTCCGCGCCCGAAGCGGATGCCGCAATCGATATCGCCACGGCTGAGATCGACTGTGTGTCCCTCGATGGCGAGCCGCAATTCGATGTCCGGGTGCAGGGCGGAGAATTTGCTCATGCGCCAGACCAGCCAGCGCGAGGCGAAGACATTGCCCGTTGTCAGCGTCAGAACGGGATTGTCCGCTTGCGTCAGTGCCTCCATCGCACCGGCGAGTTGCTGAAACCCGGCGCGCAATTGCGGCTGTATGGCGTCCAGTTCCGGGGTCGGCCTGAGCCCCGCCGGCGTGCGGTTGAAGAGCTTGAGCCCCAGCCTGTCTTCCGCCCGCCTGATGTGCTGGCTGACCGCTCCCATGGTGACGCCGAGTTCCTCCGCCGCCGGCGCCAGCGCACCGGTGCGCGCCACGATTTCGATGGCGCGCAAGGCATTGAGCGGTATGGGAAAGGATGTAGCCATTGTAGAAAAACTAAACCCAACCGTAACTCATGTCCATTGAAATGGCAGAGGGACAGGCAGAAATTATGGCCACATCAAAAGAAAGGAGAAAGGATGATGAACATATTGTCGAACACAATCTGGCAGCTGCCCCGGCGCAGCAAGCCCCGGCCGAAGCCGCGGCCGACGCCGAGCGTCGACCACATGACGCCGGACGAACTGGCCGATCTGCCGCCCTGGCATGAAAAGCCGACGAGCACGCGCTAAGGTGGCGGGAAGACCCGCCACCTTGACCAAAAAATCGGCGAGCCTGCCGAACCTCTAGAGATTGATGCCGTCTCTCTCACAAAGAGAGGCAAGCGCGCTGCCGGGCTCCGGCAGAGAGATCCCGGCGCGGCCGCGATCGGTAAGCTGGCTGCGCCAGATATGAACGCAAAGCGTTTCACCCGTGACAAATGAACTGAGCGCCGACCCAGCCTGCATCAGGCTCGGGATCGCCTCATAGGGCACGGGATAAAACACCTCCCGTTTTCGCGCTTTTTTCTCCAGACCCAGCCTTTTTATGTGCCAGGTCAGCGGAAACGGCCCGGTGGCGCCGAACTGCATGTCCGAGAGCGCAAGCTTTTCCCCCAACAGCCGCCGGACGAAAACCTCCAGCCGCCTGTGCCGCGGCAGAAACGGCGCCGGCGCATGCGCATTTTGCGGATCGAACAGCGCCAGCAGCGCGCCGAGCAATTCACTGTCCGCCGGGACGCGGAACACGGCGTTATTGATCGAGCCCGGCTTCTTGCCCTCCGGCATGACCTCATAGCCGAAGACGTACTCCCCCAAGCCGGCAAAGGGTTTGAGGCAATAGATGTCGCAATCGGCCCAGAGCCCGGCTTCCTGCCGCATCAGTTCCAGCCGGAAGAGGTCGGAGAAGACGGCCGGCGTGCCGGTCTTTTTGTAAAAGAACATGCGATCCTGCGGCAGGATCTCCGCCGCATTCCGCCACTCCGCCCCCTCCGGCAGCCCTTCGACAGGCTGATAGGCATAAAGGCGGAACGCTGTGCCCCGCCTTCAGAAACGACCCGATGCAAAGCTTTTCGAGCCAGCTCAACTCGCCATGCCAGAAGGAGACGATGACCGGCAGGTCTGAGGTGTCCGGCGCGCCCATCTCTAGGTGCGCAGCACGCCGCCCGTCGCCTTCTCGACTGCGGCTACCACCGCGCCGGAAATTTTTTCGATCTCCTCGTCGGTCAGCGTCTTGTCGATGGGCTGCAAGGTGACGGCGATAGCCAGCGACTTCTTGCCTTCCCCCACATGAGCGCCCTCATAGACGTCGAAGACGTCGACGCCGGTGATCAGCTTCTTGTCGGCGCCCTGCGCGGCTTTCAAAACCTGCGCCGCCGGCACGTCCCGGTCGAGCACGAAGGCAAAATCGCGCGTCAGCGGCATCAGATCGCTCAAGCTGAGCGCCGGCTTTGATTTGACGCCCTTGTTGCGCGGCTCGGGCAGCGCATCGAGATCGGCTTCGAAGGCAACGATAGGCCCGTCGAGGTCGAGTTCGGCCAGAAGCGCGGGATGGATTTCGCCGAACCAGCCGAGAACGAGCTTGGGGCCAAGCTGCACGCGCCCGCCGCGCCCCGGATGCGCCCAGTCCGGCGCGTCGGACGTGATCTGCACCTTGTCGAAACTCTGACCCAACCCGTCCAGCAGCGCACCGAGATCGGCCTTGGCGTCGAAGACGCTGACCGGCTGGGCGGAATGCCGCCAATGCCGGCCCGCGCCCATCTCGCCTGCCGTACCGGCGCGGATGGCGCTGGCATAGGTCCGCTGGCCTTCGGGCTGATCGGACAGGAAGACCTGTCCCACCTCGAACAGCGCCAGATCGTCAAAACTGCGGTTCTGGTTGCGTCCGGCAGCCGCCAACAGGCCCGGCAACAGGGAGGGGCGCATGTCCGACATGTCGGCGGCAATCGGATTGGCGAGCTTCAAACTGTCTCGCCCCGCCCCCGAACCGCGATGCGGCCTCGCCGGAAATGAAAGACCATGTGACCGCTTCATCCAGCCCGCGCGCAGCAAGCGTCCGCCGCGCAATGCGCCGCCGGTTCTGGATCAGGGTCAGCATTTTCGGCGCCACGCCGGAAAGCCGCGGCAGCGGTTCGACCGGCACCTGGTCGACGCCAA
Organism: uncultured Alphaproteobacteria bacterium; assembly: GCA_963782875.1. GTDB lineage: Bacteria > Pseudomonadota > Alphaproteobacteria > Rhizobiales > Devosiaceae > CAWALD01. The sequence goes on from CAWALD010000003.1 coordinate 1,652,892, forward strand.
CCATGCGCATGACTTCCTCGACAAGGTCAGCCTTCATGGTGACGTCCGAGCGCCAGCTCGGCACGGCGACCTTGACCACATCGCCCGTGCCCGAAACCCAGAAGCCCAGAAGCGTCAGCGCGCCCTTGATCTCGCCGAACTGCAGGGAAAGGCCCGTCAGCCGCTTCACCTCGGAAATGGGGAAGTCGATGATGACGTCGGGGGCTTCCACATGTCCGGCAATGCGGGGCTCGCAGGCATCGCCACCGCAGAGGTCGAGAACCATTTGCGTTGCCAGTTCCAGCCCCGGCTTGACGAAATCGGGATCGACCGTGCGCTCGAACCGGTAGCGGGCATCCGAAACGATGCCGGTCTTGCGGCCGGTCTGCGCAATCGAGGTGGGGTCGAACCAGGCGCATTCGATCAGGACGTTGGTGGTCTCCTCGGTGCAGGAAGTGTCCTCGCCGCCCAAAATGCCGCCAAGGCCGAGCACGCCGGAATCGTCGGCGATCACGCACATGGTTTCGTCGACCTCGTGCTCCTTGTTGTCGAGCCCAAGGAATTTTTCGCCCGCCTTGCCCATGCGCGCATGGATCGCGCCGCGGACCTTGTCGGCATCGTAGACGTGCAGCGGCCGGCCGCGGTCGAGCGAGATGTAGTTGGTGATGTCGGCCAGAGCGTTGATCGGCCTCAGCCCGGCCGCGCGCAACCGCGCCTGCATCCACTCGGGCGCGGGGCCGTTCTTGACGTTCCTGATCAGCCGCCCCGCGAACATCCGGCAGGCGGGGTGCTCCGCGTCGTCGAAGCGCAATTCGATGGGGATCGGAGTTTCGCCAGCCGTCGAGGCCACGGGCTGACGGCGCGTTTTCCTTGAGCCGTCCGCAGCCAGCGGCGGCGAGGTCGCGCGCCACGCCATGCACGCCGGTGCAATCGCCCCGGTTCGGCGTGATCGAGATGTCGAAGACCACACCGTTCAGCCCCGCATAGTCGGGATAGCGCGTGCCGACCGGCGCATCCTCGGGCAGATCGATAATGCCCTCATGGGAATCGCTGAGCATCAGCTCGCGCTCCGAGCACAGCATGCCGTTGGAGTCCTCGCCGCGGATATTGCCCTTCGAAAGCGTGAAATCGGAGCCCGGAATATAGGTGCCGGGCGCGGCGAACACGGACTTCATGCCGGCCCGCGCATTGGGCGCACCGCACACGACCTTGACCGGATCGCCATTGCCGGTATCGACCATGCACACGCGGAGCTTGTCGGCATTGGGGTGCTTGTCGGCCGAAATCACCCGGGCAACGACGAAATCGTTGAGCGCCTTGCCCTGATCCTCCATGCCCTCGACCTCGAGCCCGATCCGGGTGAGCGTGTCGGCGATGTCTTGCGGCGTGGCGTCGGTATCGAGGTGATCCTTCAGCCAGTCGAACGTGAACTTCATTGGTAGACGCCTGTTGCGTTTTCGATTTTGGGCAATTGCCCGTTGATTTCGAAGAGTTTGACCAACACATGCGCGAACCCGCGCGCATCGTCGATGGCCTTGTGGGTGTGCGGAACATGCCCATACCATTCAGGCGGGCAGCGTTGCATCCCCCAATTGAGGTAATCCTGGCCGCGCAGCGTGCCCGCCATGGTGTAGATGCAGACCCCGCCACCGCGAAAAAGCTGACGCCCGGCATAGGGGCCGCCAAGCGCGCGCGTCTCGGCAAAGGTGTCGAGATAATGGTCCATGAACGGTCCGTCGAACATGAGTGGCGCGGCACAGAAGACCTTGTGGCCCGGCAGGCTCTCCACCCAGTCGGCGTAAGCGCGGCATCACCGCTTCCGGCGGTTCGGGATTGGTGGTGGCAAAGCGCCAGGCCTCGGGCTGGGTCTGCCACCAGGCCATGGTCCGCTCGTCCGGCTGCCGGTCGGGGCGCGGGGTCAGAACGGCCTCGAACTCGCCCTTGATGTCGCCCGCATAGTCCACCGCGACGCTGGCAAAGCTCAGCATGGAATTGCGCAGGGGCGAGTGCCCGTCGGTTTCGATATCGGTGACGACGAAGGTGACGGGCTCGGCCGAACGTTCGCTCATTTCGCCCCCTCCGGCAGATGAATGCCCGAAATCCTGAGCGAATTGGCCGGATCGCCGTCGCCCTTCTTCAACACGGATATCTCTCCCTCGGTCTCCAGCACCACAGCCTTGGCGTCACTAAGAGCATGCACGCCATGCTGGCGCAGGGCCGCCTGCACCTCGACCTCGGCGATGCGCTCGCGCCGCAAATTCTTTTTCAAAAGCTGGCCGTCATAGGCCAGAAGCGTCGGTTCGGACTTGATCAGGCTTTGGAATGCAGGCACGCGGGTTGCCAGCAAGGCCGTCAGCCATTGCAGCCCCACCAGCATGATGAGCGCCAGCACACCCTCGGAGATTGTCGTGTTCGTGTTCAGGATCGTTGTGGCAAGGATCGAGCCGACGGTGAAGACCAGCACCAGATCGAAGGCATTGAGCTTGGTCACCGAGCGCTTTCCGGCGGCCCGCAGCAAGCGCCACCAGCACCGCAAAACCGATCACGGCCTTAACGATGATCTGCCCCAGCGATGCCCAATCGTCGAACCACATGAGCTAACCCTCGCGCTCCAGCACCTCGATGACTTTGAACCGCTCGCAGATCAGCTCCATGTCCTCCGACCAGCCGCCATTGCGCTCCCAATAGGCCCTGTGGCCCTCGCGCCAATAGGCGAGCGTCTTGAACCCCTCGCCCTCGTCATGGGCGAACTGCTCGTCCATGTCGCAGAACCGGCGATGGGTCACTTCCACCGTTTCGATCACCACGGCCGGACGGCCACGGCCGTCGAGAATGATGTCGCGCCGCCCGACTTCCGGCGGCGTTGCCTTGCCCGGCCCGAAATCGCGCGCCGGCCCGCAGGTCGCCGTCTTCTCGCCCGCGATCACCAGATCGAGCAGCTCGTCGGCCATCTCCGGGCTGTCGCCGAAGGAGAAGGTCACGGCATTGGCGTATTGCGGGGGAAGGGCGGTCGTCATTGCTTTGAAGTTCTATCTCGCTTCACGAGAGGTTCGCAGCGTGTTCGCAAGAGGTGCACGCTGAATTTGCCCTTGACTTGGCTGACGAAGCATATCCAACATAGGTCTCACAATCAGGCGCCCAGTCGAATTGGATGCCGACAGCTTTCGTGGTGAATTTTCTAGGTGACCGGCAGTAATCTCGACGTCAGCATTCCGACAGCAGAATTTCTGCAAGGGTGTTCATGAAGCCGGTCAAACTGTACGTTCCAATCAGAATTTTCCCGGCCTGATTTCGAAATCTATTTCGTCCTTGCGAAGCAAGATGGAAGTTCTTTGTGACGCCCATCTCAGCTGACGACGAGACCAGCGTCTCTTCTCATTTGCTCCGTTTCGCCAAACATTCAAACAGAGAAATTCTGCTGTCACGTTCACGCTGCTGTCACGCGTGCATACATATGTTCGAGGACCGCACCTGCTTTTGGAATCCTATGAGATAATGCATCGCTCGCTACGAAGCACTTGATACTTTCCGCCAGACTCCCGAAATCCGACAACCGACCATAGTTGGACGCGTCATACGAACTATCACCCGACGAAGGCTCGAACAACCTAAAACGTGAAGTATGGGACGCCAGCCTAGGGCTACACTATCGATGGGAATGACGATGCTGGCGACGTCCGCCTGTCATCAACTAGCTCAGCCCCCCGAACAGCGTCGGCAGATCGAGCGGGCGGAAGCCGTAATGGTCGAGCCAGCGCTTGTCGGCATCGAAGAAGGCGCGGAGGTCCGGCATGCCGTATTTCAGCATGGCGATGCGGTCGATCCCCATGCCCCAGGCAAAGCCCTGATAGACGTCCGGATCGAGCCCGCAATTGCGAAATCACGTTGGGGTGCACCATGCCGCAGCCGAGGATTTCCAGCCAGTCCTCGCCCTCGCCGATCTTGATCTCATTGCCCGAGCGGTCGCACTGCACGTCGACTTCCATCGAGGGCTCGGTGAAGGGGAAGAAGCTCGGGCGGAAGCGCAGTCTTGACGCTTTCGACCTCGAAAAAGGCCTTGAGGAATTCTTCGAGCACCCAGCGCAGCTGGCCGATATGGCTCTGCTTGTCGATCACCAGCCCCTCGACCTGATGGAACATCGGCGTATGGGTCTGGTCGCTGTCATGGCGATAGGTGCGGCCCGGCATGACCACGCGGATCGGCGGTCGATGGCGGTGACATAGCGCGCCGGCTTCTCGTTGGTCACTGCATGGTGCGGATCTGCACCGGCGAGGTATGCGTGCGCAGCACCTTGCGCTCGCCGTCTGCGTCGGCGCGCAAAAAGAAGGTGTCGTGCATTTCCCGCGCCGGATGACCTTCGGGGAAATTCAGCGCGGTGAAATTGTAATAGTCGGTCTCGATGTCCGGCCCTTCGGCGATGGAAAAGCCCATGTCCGAGAAGATCGCCGTGATCTCGTCGATCACCTGGCTGACCGGATGGATGCGGCCTGATGTGGTGGGGGCGGGCCGCAAGGGCAGGGTGACGTCCACCCGCTCGGCTTCCAGCCGCGCCTCGAGCGCCGCCGCCTGCAGTTCGGCGGTCGCGTGCCTCGATCAGCGCCGCGATGTCGTTTTTCAGCCCGTTAATGGCCGGGCCGGCGATCTTGCGCTCGTCCGGGCGTCATCTTGCCGAGCGCCGCCAGCATGGCCGAGACGGAGCCCTTCTTGCCGAGCGCGCTCACCCGCACCGTGATCGAGCGCCTGCGATCCTCGGCGCGCGGCGATCTCCGGACTCAGTTGCGCCTTCAGGGTCTCGGTCTCGGCTTCAATACTCATCTGGGCTGTCTTTTGGTGTTTTTGAATGTTGGTGGGGTTGTAGCCAAGCAAAAAGCCTTGCGCCACCCCCTTGAGGGCAGCGCAAGGCTTTGAATTTGGCCTCAGCAGGCTGGAGCGCGTTCAGGAAAAGTGGAAACCGGTTTTCCGGTTCGAACGCGCGACCACTAATTACGCGGTGATACGCTCGTGCGTGGTCTTTTCGACGCCCTCGAGATAGCCGAGCGCGGCCTTGGCCTTCGCCACCAGAGCCGCGAACGCTTCGGGCTCGATGGATCGCGAGATCGGACAGAACCTTGCGGTCGACGGCGATCTCAGCCTTGCTGAGGCCATCGATAAATCGGCCATAGGTCAGGCCGTGGTCGCGCACGGCGGCGTTGATGCGCTGGATCCACAGCGCGCGGAAATTGCGCTTCTTGACCCGGCGGTCGCGATAGGCGTACTGGCCGGCCTTTTCGACCGCCTGCTTGGCGATGCGGATGGTATTCTTGCGGCGGCCGTAATAGCCCTCGGCTGCCTTCAGGACTTTCTTGTGACGGGCGTGGCCGGTAACGCCCCTTTTGACGCGTGCCATATCTGCTCTCCTCTAAAAAGCGTTAGCGGTTGTACGGCATGTACTTTTTCACGATGCCGGCATCGCGCGTCGGAAAGTACCTTGGTGCCGCGGTTCTGGCGGATGTAATCCGAGTTGTGGCTGATCAGGCGGTGGCGCTTGCCGGCGACGCCGGATTTCACCTTGCCCGACGCAGTCATCTTGAAGCGCTTCTTGGCGCCCGACTTGGTCTTCATCTTCGGCATTTTGCTGTCCTTGTTGGCGCCTGGCTACGGTCCGAAAACCGGCACCCGCTTTTCGTAAGCCAAGCGGTAAATCCCTTTCGGGAGGTCGCATTCTGGGCCGCCACGGCATGCCTTTTGGCCGGCCGGCCCGGTTGAAGTGGCGGGTTATAGGGGCAAGTGCGGCTCTTGGCAAGCCGCCTTTGGACCTTCGGGAACCGTCAACCATGGGGAGGCGTTTGCTGGCCAAAGGCGCAAGGAGGCCAAGGGACATGAAACTGATCGGCGATGATAGCCCCTTCGAGCTTCTGGCGCGTGCCGGTTATGCCGCCCGCGGCATGGTTTATGTGCTTGTCGGCATCATCTGCCTCATGTCGGGGGCGGGTGTGGGCAGCGGTCAGAAATCCGCCTCCGGCGCCCTGACCTTCCTGCGCGAATTGCCCTTCGGCCAGATCCTGCTCGCCATCATCGCGCTTGGTCTTTTCGGCTATGCGCTGTGGCGGCTGGCGCAATCCCTTCTCAATGCGGACGGCCGCGACGGCAGCGCCAAGGACTGGGCGGTGCGCGCCGGCCAGTTCGTCTCCGCCATCACCCATGCCGGTCTTGGTATCTATGCTGCCGGCTTGGCCATCAACATGGCGTCATCCTCTTCTTCGGGCGGCAATAGCAGCCAGGGTGCGGTGGCCAAGCTCATGCAGCAACCCTTCGGCCCCTGGCTGGTGGGCCTGGTCGGCGCCATCGTCATCGGTGTCGGGGTCGCCCAGATCTATCGTGGCGTGGCGATGAAATATCTCAAATGGATGGATTTGCCCGATGAGCACGAAAACCTGCTCCGCGGCATCTGCACCTGGGGGCTGGCGGTACGGGGGCTGCTGTTTCTGATCGCCGGCGGGTTCATCGTTTATGCCGCCATCACCTTCGATCCGGGAAAGGCCGGCTCGATGTCCGATGCGCTGGATTGGCTGCGCCGCCTTCCTTTCGGCGCCGCGCTTTACCTCGGCGCCGCTCTCGGGCTTATCGCCTTCGGGCTTTATTCGATCATCGAAGGCGTCTACCGGCAAATCGACGGCGTTCAGAAAAAAGATTTGCGCTCCAGCCTGCCGTCCTTCGGATAAAAAAAGGGCCGGTATGCACGGCCCTTTTTCGCGTCGATTTCGCTGTGGGCCTCAGCGTTCGGTCTTGCCGCCGGCGCGCGCCCACCCGCCAAAGCCACCGGACAGATTGGCCACACGGCCATAGCCTGCGGCGGCAAGCTGGCTCGCTGCGACGCTCGAGCGATTGCCCGAGGCACAAACGCACACGATCAGCTTGCCGGCCGAGGCAGGCGGCAGGGGCGCGCCGCCTTTGCTCAGACGCGCGGACAACTCTGGCAGGGGGATGCGCACGGCGCCTTTGACCGTGCCCGAAGCGGCGATCTCGCCCGGGCCGCGTACGTCGAGGAACACGGTATCCTTTTCGCCGAACAGCTGCACCGCCGAGCTCGCAGAGATGGTCTGGACGTTGGAGGAGCCGCCCGAGAAGGCGGATTTGAGGGTGTCGAGCAACATTTTGGTGGGTCCTTTTGGTGAAGAGGTGAGGGGGTCAGGAGGCGATCTGTTCGGGTCCGCGGGCCGGTTTCACCGGCACCATCAGATAGTGCACGCCGTTGTTTTCGGCCTTGGGAAAGCGTCCGGCGCGGATATTGACCTGGATGGAGGGCAACAGCAGCACCGGCGCGGCAAGTCCGGAATCGCGGGCCTGGCGCATCGCAACAAAGCTGTCTTCGCTGACATCATCCTTAAGGTGCACATTGGCCTTTTGCGCCGCCACCGTGGTCTCCCAGGCATATTCGTCGCGGCCCGGCGCCTTGTAGTCATGGCACATGAACAGCCGCGTCTCGTCCGGCAGGCTCAAAAGTTTCTGGATCGACTGATAGAGCTTGTGCGCATCGCCGCCGGGGAAGTCGGCGCGCGCCGTGCCATAGTCCGGCATGAACAGCGTGTCGCCGACAAACACGGCATCGCCGATCTTGTAGGAGACGTCTGCCGGCGTGTGACCGGGCGTATAGAGCACCTCGACGTCGAGGTTGCCGATCGAGAAATGCTCGCCATCGGTGAACAAATGGTCGAAATCGCTGCCGTCGGTCTTCAAATCCGTGGCGTTGAAGACGGGCCGGAAGATGGTCTGCACCTGTTTGATGTGCTCGCCAATGCCGATCTTGGCGCCGGTTTTCGCCTTGATGAAGGGCGAACCGGACAGATGGTCGGCATGCGCGTGGGTTTCCAGGGTCCACACGATCTCCCAGCCCTTCTGCCGGGCCACATCGAGAATATGCTCGACCGAACGCGTGTCGACCGTGCCGCCCCTGTGGTCGTAATCGAGTACCGGGTCGATGACGCCCGCCTTGCCCGTTTCGGGATCGGCGACGAGATAGCTGATGGTATAGGTGGCCTCATCGAAGAAGGCCTCGATTTGCGGAGTGGCCATGTCAGTCTCCTTTCACCGCTGCGCTCACCGCGTCTGCTTGATCCATATAATGACAGATGCTAAATTAGCAAGTATCATTTTAGAGAAAGTCAGAATATGAAGACGGACGAGCTTCAATCCTTCGGACGCAATGCCGAGTCAGTGGGCCGGACGCTCAAGGCTTTGGGCAATGGCAAGCGCCTGCAGATCCTGTGCAAACTGGCGCAGTTCGGCGAAATCAACGTCACGGCTCTGGCCGAGGAAATTGGGCTGAGCCCTTCGGCGCTCAGCCAGCATCTGGCAAAACTGCGTGAGGAGGAACTGGTCGCGACCCGGCGCGACAGCCAGACCATCTGGTACCGGATCGCCAGTCCGAAGACCGAGGATTTGATGGCGGCCCTTTACCAGATCTATTGCGCCAACACCTGATGTGAAACCGGACCGCCGCCGCGCGCGCGTTCCATCAGCTGCAGCCGGTCCCTGAGCGCAAAGCGGATGCCGAGCACGACGGCGACGAAAGCAAGGCCTGCTGCCAGCCCGGTCCAGATGCCGACACCGCGCCAGCCGAGAACGAAACCGCAGAAATAGCCGGTGCCGAGGCCGAACACCCAATATCCGAACATCGCGATCGCCATCGGCAGGCGTGTGTCGCTCATGCCGCGCAGCGCCGCGCCCATGATGACCTGCCCGCCATCGACCAGCTGGAACAGCGCGGCGACGCCCAGATAGCTGGCCGCCAGCATGAGGCTGGTCTGGTTCTCCGGCGCCGTCGGGTCGAGAAACAGCGCCACGATACGGCCCGGGAAATTGAGGAACAGAAGGCAGGTCGAGGACATGAACAAGAGCGTCAGGACCAGCGAGGCCCAGCCTGCCTTTTTCACCCCGTCAGGACTGCCGGCGCCGACCGCCAGCCCGACACGCACCGTTGTTGCCTGGCTGAGCCCCAGCGGCACCATGAAGGCCAGAGCCGCACATTGCACGGCGACCGCGTGCGCGGCCACTTCGTTGGTGCCCAGCCACCCCATCATGATCACGGCGAGCCCGAACATGCCGACTTCCGACATCAGCGTCAGGCCGATCGGAATGCCGATCTTGAACAATTCGAAAAAGCGCGGCCAGTCTGGCTTCCAGAGCCTGACCAGCACGTAATAGCGCTTGTAGCGCCTATGGAAGACCACATAGGCCAGCGCCAGAAGGAACATCACCCAATTGACGATGCTGGTCGAAATGCCCGCGCCGATGAGGCCGAGTGCAGGCAAGCCGAGCTTGCCGAACATCAGAACGTAATTGCCAGCCGCATTGACGAACACACCGGCCACGGTGATCAGCAGAATAACGGTGGTGCTGCCGCGTGCCTGCAGCAATGACCTTAGCCCCACGATCAGCAGGCCGGGCAGGAATGCGCCCACGGCGAAATGCAGATAGCTTTCCGCCAGCAGCACGATGGGCTCGGGCTGGTTGAGCCACAAGAAGATGTGCTTGGCCTGCCAGATCACCGGCACAAGCAGCACCGTCAGCACCAGCGACCCCCAGAACCCCTGCCGCACGGTACGCCGGACGCTGCGCCCTTCGCGGGCGCCGATGGCCTGCGCGATCATCGGTGCGGTAGCGGTGATGACGCCGAGCCCGCCAAGGAAGACCGGATGCAGCAGCGAGGTCGCCAGTGTGCCCGCCGCCAGCTGTGTCGGCCCCAGCCACCCCATCATCACCACGTCTGTGGTGAACAGCAGAATACTCGCCACCTGCGCGACGATCAGCGGCCAGCCCAGTTGCAGCAGCGCAAGGAACTCCCGCGGCCAGCTCACGCTGCGATAGGTTCTGGAAGAAACTGGGGAGATGGAGGCGTCCATCGGAACCGGCCTTTGCGAAACGTGAATCGCCGGTTATGCGGCGAGCCGGTCCGTATATACCAAAAGGCGAGACCTGTCCCCGTCAGTAGGGCTGTCTCAGGCTGCCTGTTTCAGCCCCAGCGCCTGAGCGATCAGCCGATAGGAGCGCAGCCGCTCTTCATGGCCGTAGGCAGTGGTGGCGATCATCACCTCGTCGGCGCCGGCCTCGTCCGCCATTGCCCCGATCCGCGCCGCCACCTCATCGGGCGTGCCCGTGATCAAAAGCTTCATCTGCTTGTCGAGCGCCCGCTTTTCCACCTCGGTATAAGGGTAGGCGGCGGCCGTTTCGGGCGAAGGAATAGGCCCCGGTTCATTGGCAAAGAGATTGCGCCACATCAGCCGCATCGAGCCTGAAAGATAGTCAGCCTCCTCTGCCGTGGGGGCAGCCAGCGCCGCCACGCATAAAAGCGCGTGTGGGCGCACAAAATCCTCCGACGGCCTGAACGCCTGCCGATAGGCCGCAAAGGCCGGCGCCGCGGGTGCCTGCGAGAAATGCGCCGCGAACCCGTAGCCGAAGCCATTTGCCCCGGCGAAGGCCGCGCTCGCCCCGGACGATCCGAGCACGGTGACCGGCGGCAGCGCCACGCCTTCCGGAATGGACTTTATGCCCGCGTAAGGATGGTCCGCGGGAAACCCGCCGCGCTCGAACGCCAGCATCTCGGCCACCAGATGCGGAAAATCCTCGCCATTGGCGGAGCGCAGTGCCGACAGCGTCCGCCCGTCGGTGCCGCCGGCCCGCCCGATGCCGAGATCGATGCGGCCGTCATAAAGCGCGTTCAGCGTGCGGTAGGTCTCGACAATCCTGAGCGGCACATGGTTGGGCAGCATCACCCCGCCCGAGCCGACCCGGATGCGCTTGGTATGGGCGGCGGCGTGCCCGATAATGACTTCGGGTGAAGACGAGCCGATCGAGGCGATCGAATGGTGCTCGGCATACCAGATACGCTGATAACCGAGATGATCGCCGAGTCGCGCCAGATCGAGCGAGCGTTTCAGGGCGGTGGGCGCATCGCTGCCTTCGGCAACGGGAACGAGATCGAGTATGGAAAGGGGGAGGGGCTGGGACATCGGCCAGATATGGCGCCCAAACCATTGAGGCACAAGATACCGGTGCCAAACAAAAGGGGCGCCCTGAGGCGCCCCTCGAAAGCCATGTGGTGAGGGTTTGCGTCAGAACTCCGACCAGTCGGTGTCGACCGCCGCATTGCCCTTGCTCAGATAGGTCTTGGCGGCATTGACCACCTTGTCCTGCAGGCCCTTGATGCCGCCGCGGGGGGCGGCTTCCGCAGGACGCCGGACCGCGCCGCCGGCTTCCACCACGAAGCCCTGAACGATCCGGTCGAGTTCGGTCGCCTGGCTCTCGGTCTGCTCGATGGCGGCATTGGTTTCTTCGACGAGCGCCGCATTGTGCTGGGTCATCTCGTCCATCTGCCGAACCGCCGTCGTCACCTCTTCGATGGCCGAGGCCTGTTCGCGGCTGGCGGCCGAGATGTCCTTCATCAGAAGCGCATTCTCGCGCACCGCCTCGAGCATGGTCTCGAGCTTGCCGGCGGCGTCGGCCACAAGGCGGGACCCGCCCGACACCTCTTCGGCCGACTGCTCGATCAGCACCTTGACCTCGGACGAGGCTTCCGCCGCCGACTGGGCAAGACGGCGCACTTCCACGGCCACAACGGCAAATCCCTTGCCGGCTTCACCGGCGCGTGCCGCTTCCACCGACGCGTTCAAGGCCAGCAGGTTCGTCTGGAAGGCGATATCGTCGATCATGCCGATGATGTTGGAGATCTTGGCCGACGACGAGGTGATGCGTTCCATCGCCGCATTCGCCTGGCCCATCACCTGGCCGCCTTCTTCGGCCATGCGGGAGGCCGTATCGGTCTTGGAGGTCGCGGTCTCGGCCTTGTTGGCGTTCTCGACCACGGTCGCCGCCAGTTCCTCCATCGCCGCCGACGTCTCCTCGATCGTCGCCGCCTGCTTGGTGGTGCGTTCGGAAAGATCGTTGGCGCCGGAAAGGATCTCGCCGGTCGCCGTCTTCAGCGCCTGCGAGGTCGAACGCAGCTGCATGACCATTTCGTTGAGCTTGTCGGAGACGGCGTTGGTGTCGTCCTTGAGCCTGGCGAAAGCGCCCTTGTACTGGCCTTTCATGCGTTTGGTCAGGTCGGCTTCGGCCAGGGCGGCGAGCACCTCACCGGTCTCGGCAACGCCGCGGTCGACCGTGCCGACCAGTTCGTTGACGGCATGCGCCAGGCTGTTGAGCTCCTCGCGCTGGAAATCGGCCTCGATGCGGGCGGAAAAATCGCCCTCGACAGCGGCCGCGACGACACTTCTGAGCTCCGCTTGCAGCGCATCGCGCAGCTTTTGCTCCTCCATCTCCTTTGCGTGGGTCGCTTCCTTTTGCGCGTCCATGTCACGCATGGCGAGCGAATTGGAGCGGAACGTGCCGAGCGCGCTCGCCATCTGTCCCAGCTCGTTTTGTCCGGCATCCTGAATCTCGAGGTCGAGATCGCCATCCGCCAGGCGGCGCATATTGGTGGCCATGGAGGAGATTGCGCGCGACAGCCAGCGCCCGGTCAGGATCGCCATCAATACGCCGAGGACCAAAGCCACCGCTCCGGCGATCATAACGAACAGGACCGTCGTCTTGGCCGTGTTCACACCGATCGGGCCCAGCGTGTTCTGCGTATCCTTCAGCTTGTCGACGGTCTGCTTGAAATCGGCCTGCATCTTCTGGCCGATCACATCGACCTCACCGTTTTCGATGGACTGGATCTGGGTGAGCAGCGCCTGTTCCTTTTCGGCAGCAGCCCAATAGGCCGCCAGAGTAGAAATGGCCGCATCCATCGGCGTGGCCAGTTCGGGTGAAAACACCGAAAGCTTCATTTTCTTGACAATGGCCTGCGCTGCCTGGGCGTGATCGGCAGCAGCCTTCGCGTCGTCCTGGGAAAGGCTGGCGCGAAACTGGCCCGTGTAAAGTTCCATCAGCAGGATTTCCTGCATGGCTTTACCGACGCCAAGCGCCACATCGATATTGCGCTGTGCACCTGCGGCTTCGAGAACCGCATCCATGTTAGAGCCCAGTTCTGGGCCCATCGCGTCGAGTTGCGCGGTGAGATCACGCCGCTCGGCATCGAGATTGCCAAGACGCGTGAAAGCATCCTTCAGGGATGCGGCGTCGACCTGGCTCTGCTCGATCATGGCCAGGACTTCGGGGTTGTCCTTGAAGATGGCGAGGCCTTCGGCGTCGTAAGTGGCGACGTCATCGACCCACATCTGGACGTTGTCCAGGTTCTCCTTGGACCGGTTCAAACGGTACTGCAGCCCGGCCAGGCGGCTGTCATACAAATCGTAGATGTAATCGCCGGTTTCCATGGTCTGGCGCGCAGCCGAACGATAGCCGGTAAAGGTGGATGAGAGTTGATCGACCCCGAAATAGGCCACTCCAACCACGACAGCGATCAGCAGCACGACCGCCCCGAAGCCGCCATAAACGCGCGTGGCGACGCTAAGATTCTTGAACCCCGAAATCATTATGTTCCCCGAAACAGAAGGTATAGGCACCTCCGCAGCCGGAGATACGTATAAAACCTAATATAGCGGGTTGGTTAACGGGGGCTTTCTGCCCATCGAAGACAAAAAAGAGGACACAGCACCCGGCCATGTCCTCTGTTTTATAAGTATTTGGAACTAGGCCTATTTGGGCGCCAGCACCATGACCATCTGGCGGCCTTCGGCTCGCGGCGTCGACTCCACCTTGGAAATCTCTCCGGTTTCGTCGCGCACCTTGTTCAAAAGCTCCAGGCCAAGTTCCTGGTGCGCCATTTCGCGCCCGCGGAAGCGCATGGTCACCTTGACCTTGTCGCCTTCCTCCAGGAATTTGTGCACCGAGCGCATCTTCACGTCATAGTCATGCGTGTCGATATTGGGGCGCATCTTGATCTCTTTGACCTCGATGACCTTCTGCTTCTTGCGCGCCTCGGCGGCTTTCTTCTGGGCAGAGTACTTGAATTTGCCGAGGTCGAGAATCTTGCAGACGGGCGGATTCGCATTGGGCGAGATCGCCACGAGGTCGAGCCCGGCATCGCGCGCTATCTCAAGCGCTTCGGCGGTTCGGACCTTGCCCCGGTTGACGCCCTCGGCATCGATGAGCTGAACTTCGGGGGAGGAAATGTCTTCATTGGCTGGCGGCCCTTCCTTCTGGGGCGCCACTTGTCTCATTGGACGACGAATGGTGATTTATCCTTCTGCTGTTGCACCAAATAGGGGAATAAGGGCCCTAAAATCGTGTCAGTGCCTTAAGAAGTCAACTGGCAACAGCGACAAAACCAGCCGGAGGCCGTGAGGTTCCGGCGTCCGGACGCAAGTAGGCAGGATCAAGCACAAGATGATGGAAAAGCCGGAGACGCGCCGCCTGCAGGTGGGAGGCGCAGGCGATGCCCGTGACATCGCCGTGTTGCATCGGGCGGGCACGAGCCCCGGCCTGTTCTGGCTCGGCGGCTTTCGCTCGGACATGACCGGCCAGAAGGCCGAAGCGCTCGATGCCCTCGGCGCCGAAACGGGGCGCGAGGTGACGCGCTTCGATTATTCGGGACACGGGCAATCGGGTGGCGATTTTCTCGACGGCACGATCTCCCGCTGGCTCGAGGAAGCGCGTGCGGTCTTCGAGACGACATCCGGCCCGCAGATCCTTGTCGGCTCCTCCATGGGCGGCTGGCTGGCTTTGCTGCTCAACAAGGCCCTGCGCGACAAGGGCGCGGAGCGTGTTCATGGCATGGTGCTTGTCGCTCCGGCCGTCGACATGACCGAGGAGTTGATGCGCGCCGGCTTCTCGCCTGCCGAACTGCACGATCTGCACATGAAGGGGCGGGTCGAACAGCCCTCGCGCTACTCCGATCAGCCCTATGTGATCACGGAAAAACTTATCACCGATGGCGCCAGGCACCTGCTGTTCGACAAGGGCTCGATCGTGACCTCATGTCCGGTACACATTCTGCAGGGCGGCCGCGACCCCGACGTCCCGGCGGCCCATGCCCTCAGGCTCGTCAGCCATCTGACCCAGGACCCCGTGCGCTTCACGCTTATCCCGGATGGCGATCACCGCCTGTCGCGCGATCAGGACATCTTGAAGCTGCGCCACGCCATCGAGGAAATGCTCGCGGCCGAGGAATAAGACCGTGGGATTTCATTCGCATCCGTCATTGCGGGCGCCCTCAGGGCGCGCGGCAATCCAGCACTACTGACCTCGGTGTTTGCGGCTCCCGGATCGCCACGGCGCAGACGCGCCTCGCGATGACGATGGATTTTTCGGGCCGCCCATCCTCACGCCGGTTCGCGCACATCCAGCCCGTTCAGCCCCGCCAGTTCCCTAAGATCGGCGACCGGCCGCGCGCCGACATGGGAGATCACTTCCGAGGCGGCAAGGCAACCAAGCTTCAGCGCCTCGTCCATGTCCTGGCCGCGCGCCACGCCCAGAAGGAACCCGGACGCGAAAAGGTCGCCGGCCCCGGTGACATCCTCGACCTTGTCGACCGGGAAGGCCGGCACGGTGACGATCTCGCCATTCATGATGGCCATGGCGCCGTTCTCGCCCAAGGTCACGGCGGCGATTTCGGCGTCCTCGGCGATCTGGCGCACCGCCTCCTGCAGATTGTCCGTTTCGTAGAGCGCCTTCAGCTCCTCGATATTGGCGAGCACATAATCGCAGGTCTTGGATTGAGCAGATCGAGGAATTCCTCGCGGAAGCGGTTGACGCAGAACGGATCGGAAAGCGTGATCCCCGCCGCCCGCTCGTGCTTGTGGGCGAAATGCGCCGCCTTGACGAAGGCGCGCTTGGCCTCGGGGGGATCCCACAGATACCCCTCCATGAAGGTGATCGCCGCCGAGCCGATCTGGTCCTCTAAAATGTCGGCTTCGGTCAGATCGTGGCAGGCGCCGAGATAGGTGTTCATCGTGCGCTCGCCATCCGGCGTGATCAGGATCATCGAGCGTCCCGACGCCGCGCCGTGCTCCAGCGGCGCCGTGGTATAGTCGACGCCCACACGCCGCAGATCCTCGGCGAAAAAGCGCCCGATCTCGTCATCGGCCACCTTGCCGACGAACGCCGCGCGTCCGCCGAGCGAGACCACGCCCACCGCCGTGTTGGCGCAGCTGCCGCCCGAAATCTGCTTCTTGTCCTCCGGCATCAGTGCGAACAGCGCGTCCGAGCGGTCCCGCTCGACCAGATGCATGATGGCCTTGGTCATGCCCTGTTCGATGATGAACTCCTCCTCGACCCGCGCCAGAATGTCGGTAATCGAATTACCGATGGTCAGAAGGTCGTAGCGGGTCTGAGGCATTGCGCGTCCTGTGATCAGTTTCAGGGCAGTAGGGTTGGCGCGCCAGACCATAGGGAGAAAACGTTTCGAGGCAAGCCCTACCTCGCTTATTTGAGCCTCACCGACGCTGTCTACCCCGCTGGTTTGAACCAGCAGCCTCTTGTCGTGTTAACGACGAGATGGACTGGCCCGAGATAGGCAAATTTTATGACCGGTTCGAAATATTAGGAGGCTAACGCTCAATGCGGCACTATTTCTGCATTATCTTTTTGACGTTGTCCTACATGTCTTTTCCTAGCTTCGCTCAGGAAGCGCTGCCCCAAGCGGCGTACCTCAACGGCAATATTCTAGGAAAGGAACCTGTGCGGCCCTATGCGAAGATATTGGTTTGCGATGATCTGGCAGGAAACGCGGCGTCCGTCATAGAAAAATTTGCTAACGCTTTGTTCCCAAGCCAGAATTTCTCAGTTGACGAATTCAGCCCTCCAAAGAAGGCTAATTCAGATGACACAATTGTCTATGTGGGGCCGTTTTCCACTGTACGACGGCGAAATTGCGCCAGGAATTTCGACATTCAAGATTTAGTGCCGCCGACCGGATCGCCCAACAACAGTTTCTATGCCAAGGCAGAATATGCCAGAGCGGGAGACAAAAAAGTAAGGTCCCAGGTCGTTGCCTTATGTCGACGCATGGATGACGGCTGCAAAATTGCTCTTCTTCCGCTTCTTTTTGGCGTTGACGCGGCAATATGCACAAAAAAAGGCATCTGCTGATCCGGGCTTAAAGGACTGCCCCTAAAGCGTCTTTGCCGTATAGCGGCACCATTCGCGGATGATGCAGTTCGGGCAATCCGGCTTGCGCGCCTTGCACACATAACGCCCATGCAGGATCAGCCAGTGATGGGCGTGCAGCAGATAGTGTTCGGGCACCACCTTCAAGAGCACCTGCTCTACCTCCAGTGGCGTGGTGCCGGGCGCCAGCCCGGTGCGGTTGCCCACCCGGAACAAATGCGTGTCGACCGCGATGGTTGGGTGGCCGAAGGCGATGTTGAGCACCACATTGGCCGTCTTCCGCCCCACGCCGGGCAGCGATTCCAGCGCCTCCCGATTGTCCGGCACCTCTGAGCCGAAATCGGCGATCAGCCGTTCTGACAATGCCAGCACGTTCTTGGCCTTGTTGCGGTAAAGCCCGATGGTCCGGATGTGATCGGTGATGCCGTCGAGCCCCAGCGCCACCATCTTTTCCGGCGTGTCGGCGATGGCGAAGAGCTTTTCCGTCGCCTTGTTGACCCCGGCATCGGTGGCCTGTGCGCTCAACACCACCGCCACCAGCAGGGTGAACGGATTGACGTATTTAAGCTCGCCCTCGGGATGCGGATTGGCCCGTGCGAAGGCGGCGAACAGCGCCTCGATTTCATCTGGTTTCAGCCGTGACGCCACGCGTTTGGCCATGATCTTTTTTTGTCCCTTTTGCGTTCTATACTCAAGCCAACGCCCGCCCGGAACCGGCCCATGCAGCAAAGCCCGCTTTTTGCAGCCCTTCTCACCCCGCACCGCTCGCTGACCCCGATCGGGATCAAATGGGTCGTCGCCATTTATGCCTGCCTGGCCAGTATTCCCGGCATCTATTTCTTTGCGACCGGCGCCTGGCCGATCATCGGGTTTTTGGGCCTCGACGCGGCGGCGCTCTATTGGGCGCTGACCGCCTCGCGCAAATCGGGCAAGGCGTTCGAGGAGGTCACCCTCTGGCCCGACAGCCTTGAAATCCGCCATGTCAGCGCCCGGGGTCGGGAGCGTCGGCATGCCTTCAATCCCTTCTGGGTAAGGCTCGATGTCGCCCGCGACACCGAGGATCGGGTGATACGGCTCGACTTGCGCAACCGGGGGGAGGTTCTGGAGATCGGCGCCTTTCTCAATCCCGACGACAAGGCGAGCTTTGCCACCGTCTTCTCGCAGGCGCTCAGCAAGGCGAGGGCGTAACCCGGGAGCGATTTGAGGAAAAGTGGATGCCGGTTTTCCGGTTCGAAAACGCGACCACCAACTATGTCAAAATCGGGTCGCTTCGCCCGGCCTGCGCGCCTAAACTCTCGATCATCATGAACGAGAGGCTTTCGCCATGAACGCCATCAGCACAATCGCGCCGCGCTCCGATTACGAGGCCATCCAGGCCGCCATCCGCTATTTGAGCGAGCAGCGCGCCGAGGAGGCCGACATTGCCCTGTTCGCCCGCGCTTTGGACATGACGGAGCGCCAGCTGACCGATCTCTTCCGCCGCTGGTGCGGGCTGACGCCCAAAAGCTTCTCGCAGGCTGTTGCGCTCGATTACGCCAAGCGTCTCCTGCGGGCCGACGAGACCGTGCTGGACACATCTTTTGAGGTCGGCTTTTCCTCGACATCGCGTCTCCACGATCTCTTCGTCACCCACGAAGCCATGCCGCCGGGCATCTGGAAGGCGCGGGGCGAGGGGCTGACCATGCGCTGGGGCGTTGCGCCTTCGCCCTTCGGGGAGGCCGTGCTGTTTCTGACCGACCTATGGCCTCGCCGGCATCGGCTTCGTCGATGAGAAGGGGTTGGACGCCGCCTATGCCGATCTGGCCAACCGCTGGCCTGCGGCCCAATTCGTCCGCGACGATGCCGCTATCGCGCCAATTGCCGCCCGCGTCTTCGAACCCTCGCGCTGGCAGGCGGACCAGCCCGTGCGCGTGGTGCTTATCGGCACCGATTTCGAGGTACGGGTCTGGCAGACCCTGCTCGACATCCCGCTCGGGCGGGCTACCACCTATGGCAAATTGGCCGAAAAGATCGGCAAGCCCAGTGCCGCCCGTGCCGTCGGCGCGGCGGTCGGGCGCAATCCCATCTCCTTCGTGGTGCCGTGTCATCGCGTGGTCGGCTCTTCGGGAGCGTTGACCGGCTATCACTGGGGCATGGCCCGCAAGCGCGCCATTCTCGGTTGGGAAGCCGGGGTGACGGCGGGATAACTACTGCAGGAATACCTGTTCGATGCCTTCAAGACTTTGCCGCGTCAGCGTCAAGAGAGCATCGTCGGCGCCCTCCAGCGCCCATTGATCGGCGGCCGTCTGCAGCGCCGCGGCGCCGGACATGCCGATGGCGAGGCGCGCGTGTTCGGGGCGCACCGGCACATCGTGCTCCAAAGCCCGGGCGATAATTCCGGCCCCGATCGACAGCTCGCGCAGAACCTCGCCGCGCAGCTCCGCCACCTGCTGACTCAGCCTGATGCGGTGCCTCAGCGCATGCTGCTCGTCTTCGGGCAGAGCGTCGATGGCCCCGGCTAGCGAGACAAGGATCTCGGGCAAGTCCGCTGCATCGAGCCGCGCCTGCAGATAGTCGGGCGTCAGCACAGAGACCACGGAAAACGCGATGATCCGGTCTTTCGAACCGAAATGGCGGTAGATGGTCGCCGGCGCGATACCGGCCTCGGCGGCGATCAATTCCACCGAAACCTCGGCATAATTATCCGGACCGATCAGGCGCAGCGCCGCCTGCCGCACCCGCGCCATGGATGCCAATCGCCTGCGCGTTCTTGCATCCGGCTCCGCCCCGCCGCTGCCCGACATGCCGCTCCTCCTTCGCATGGCCCGGCAAATCGGCACATGCTGATGAGAGACACTATCACAAAACGGCAAAAAGCTAGATGGCGACCTTCTCGGTCACCGCGCCATTGGCGTCGAGCGTGTAGATGATGGGCTCGCCGGTGGCGATTTCCCGGGCGACGATCTCGTCGGGGCTGAGATTTTCGAGCTTCATCACCAGCGCGCGCAGCGAATTGCCATGCGCCGCCACAAGCACGTTCTGGCCTCCGGCCACGATCGGTGCAATCTCGGCCTCGTAATAGGGCAGGACCCGCTCGGCGGTGTTTTCAAGGCTCTCGCCCCCCGGCGGCGGCACGTCATAGGAGCGTCGCCAGACATGGACCTGCTCCTCGCCCCATTTCTCCCGTGCATCATCCTTGTTGAGCCCGGCCAGGTCGCCATAATCGCGCTCGTTCAGCGCCTGATTGCGGATGATCGTCATGTTGACGATACCCATCTCCTCAAGGATCAGGTCGAGCGTGTGCTGGGCCCGCACAAGGCTGGAGGTAAAGCAAATATCGACCGGAATGTGCCGATCCTTGAGCAGCCTGCCCGCCTCGCGCGCCTCCTCGATGCCCTTTTCCGTCAGGTCCGGATTCTTCCAGCCGGTGAAAAGGTTCTTGAGGTTCCACTCGCTCTGTCCATGCCGCACGAGTATCAGCTGGTGGCTCATCCGCCTGTCCTTTGTCAGTTGAGGCCGAGTACGTCGGCCATGGAATAATAGCCCGGCTTCTGGTTCGCCGCCCAAAGCACGGCCTTGACCGCGCCCGCAGCGAACAGCGAGCGGTCCTGCGCCACATGGCGGAGTTCGAGCCGCTCGCCGCCGCCGGCAAGGATCACCGAGTGCTCGCCGACCACGGTGCCGCCCCTCAGGGTCGCAAACCCGATCGTTCCGGGCTCGCGCGCACCCGTATGGCCTTCGCGCGACTTGACGGCATTCGCTTCCAGATCGACACGGCGCCCCTCGGCGACGGCTTCGCCGAGCAGCAGCGCCGTGCCGGACGGCGCATCGACCTTCTGGTTGTGGTGCATTTCGAGGATTTCGGCATCGAATTCTGGCAGGGCGGCAGCCGCCTGTTTCACCAGTGCCGCCAGCAGATTGACACCGAGCGACATGTTGCCAGATTTCACGATCCGCGCACCATTGGCCGCAGCGTCATGCAGGGCCCTTTCGTCAGCCTCGGTGCAGCCGGTCGTGCCGATCACATGCACCAGCCCCTTTTTGGCCGCCAGTGCGGCCAGGGCGATAGAGGCCGCCGGCGCGGTGAAGTCGATAAGCGCATCCGCGCCCTCGAGCGCCTTTTCGGCATCGTCGGTTGCTGTGATACCGAGCGGCTCCCCGCCGGCAAGCACGCCGATATCCTTGCCAAGGGAATCGGCGCCGGCCCGGTCGATGGCGCCGTGCAGCACCAGCCCGTCAGCATCGCGCACGGCGGCAAGATTGGCCCGTCCCATGCGCCCACCGGCCCCCGCCACGACCACCTTGAGAGAAGTCATTCACCGAGCCCCCATAACGATCAGTCGAACATGCGTGTCATGATCACCCGCGGCGAATAGCCTGCCCATTTCGCCTCGCTCGGCGAATTGGCGATGGCCGCGAGTTCCGGCGACAGGCCGGTCTTCGGCATGATGGCAAAACCGCGCTTGGCGTAAAACGGCCCGTTCCAGGGCACGTCGCGGAACGTCGCCAGCGCCAGCCCCTTCATGCCCATCTCCCGCGCCTCGTCCTCGACTGCCTGCAACAGCTGCGTGCCGGCGCCGAGACCCTGCGCTTCCGGAATGACCGACATCTGCCCGATCATCAGCAGATGGCCAAGCTCGTAGGCGAAAATGAAGCCGACAGCGTCCCCGCCACGTTCCGCGATCCAGATCATCGCGCCCTGCGGCAGGTCGGCATAGTCGCGCGCCGAAAAATCGTGCTCCTTGGCCAGTTCCTCGAAGCCCGGCACGTTTGCGAATTTCTCGTCGCTGCGCAATTCGATCTCGGGCAGCAGCCCATAATCGGAATCATCGGCGCGACGTATGCTGATTTCCTCGCTCGCGCTCATGCCAGCCTTACTCCACCACTCTGCATTTCCTTGACGATCGAACGCGCCGCTTCGGCGGGATCGGAGGCGGCGGTGATCGGCCGGCCCACGACAATGCGGGTCGCGCCTTGTTCCAACGCTTCGGAAGGGGTTGCGATACGTTTCTGGTCGCCCTGATCGGTGCCCTTGGGCCGAATTCCGGGGGTAACGATATCCATGCCCGGCTTGATCAGCTGCTTGACCATGGCGGCTTCGTGCGCCGAGCACACCAGCCCGTCCATGCCCACAAGCCCTGCCTGATGCGCGCGCAGGCCGACGATGCCGGCCACGTCGCGGTCATAGCCGGCATTCATCAGATCTTCGTCGTCGTAAGACGTCAGCACCGACACCGCGAGCAGCATCAGCTCGGTGCCCTGCGCTGCGCGCGCGGCAGCGCCCATCACCTTGGGATAGGCATGCACGGTCAGAAACGTCGCGCCGGTCTTGGCGATGGCCTCGACGCCCTTTTCGACCGTGTTCTCGATGTCGAACAGCTTGAGGTCGAAAAACACCTTCTTGCCGGCGGCGGCCAGATCGCGCCCCAGCGCCAGCCCGTCGCCGCCATAGGCGAGCTGGTACCCGATCTTGTAAAAGCTGACTGTGTCGCCCAGCCGGTCGACCAGGTTTTCGGCTTCCTTGCGGGAGGCAAGGTCCAGTGCCACGATCAGCCTGTCGTCAGCTTTAGCCATTGGGCAGTCCCTGCCAGTTTTCCATGGGCGTGAACTCGCACAAGAGGCGTTTGGCTGCAAGGTCGAAGGCGAAGAGATTGCCGCCACCCGGATGCGCCACCACGCGCTGGTCCTCATGCCGGGCGATGGCGCGGCCCCCCAGATGGCATTTGAGCAGCGTGCCCACGCAGCCATGGCCGGTAAAGACCACGTCCTGCTCAACTGGCATTTCGCTCAGCAGATTGCTGACGGCGCCAACGATGCGGCTTTGCGCATTCCGCGCCGTCTCCCAGCCATTTATGCTTTCGTCCGGCTGGCCGAACAGGGCTTCTACATGCCGCTCGAAATCTTCCGGCATTAGATAGCCGGTCGATGAGCGGTCGTTCTCGCAAAGCCGTGCATCGCTGGTGACGGTGCCGCCACAAGGGCGCGCCAGGATCTCGGCCAGCTCCATCGCCTTGCGCTCGGTCGAGGAGAAGAAATGCGTGGCGGGCGCAAGCAGCCCGCGCTTGGCGAACGTTTCCGCCCGCCGCCGCCCGGTCTCTGACAGCCCCCATTGCGGCATCGGCACATCCGGGTCGATCACCACCTCGGGGTGGGTGATATAAAGGGTCGCGCTCAATGGCCCGACAGCTTCAGCATCTGGTCGATGAGCATTTCCGCGCGCCTGCTGGTGATCTCCTCGGCGAAGCCATCCTCGGTAAAGGCGTTTTCGTGCGGGCCAACCGTGACGATGGTCGGCGCAAAGCTGGCATGGATCTTCGACAAGATGTCGCGCAGATGGCTAAGGCCCACCACGCCGGAGAGTTTGCCCGAACTCGCCGAGCCGAGCCCGAACACCGCATGGCTGAACGGGCGGCTCTTCTGACGGCTCAGCCAGTCGATGGCGTTCTTCAAGAGCGGCGTCAGCGAGGCGTTGTATTCCGGTGAGGCCAGAAAGATCATGTCGGCCGTCTTGAATTTCTCCGCCAGCCGTACCGCCGCCTCCGGCTCGCCGGCCTGCGCCTCGATCTCGTCGTCGAACAGCGGCAGGGGATAATCGCGAAGGCTCAGCGGCGTCACGTCGATCCCCCGCGCTTCCATGAGCTGGCCCATCACCCCGGCGAGTTTTTCGTTCTGCGAGCCGTGGCGGATGGAGCCGGAAAGGGTCAGGGCTTTGGGCATGACAAGTCTTTCACTTCAAACAAACAATCAAAAACGAAGGGGCGGTTTGCGCCGCCCCTTGCTCGAACTTTGTCCTCCCGTGGCGCGCTAGGCAGCTTTCTAGAGCGCTTCGAACAGCCCCTTGATCTTGGCGAAAAAGCCTGAGGATGTCGGGCTGTTGTCCTTGGTGCTGAGCTTTTCGAACTCCTCGAGCAGTTCACGCTGCTTCTTGGACAAATTCTGCGGTGTCTCGACGTCCATCTGCACATAGAGGTCGCCCACCTGAGCCGAGCGCAGCACCGGCATGCCCTTGCCCTTGAGCCGCACGCGCTGCCCGGCCTGGGTGCCATGCGGCACCTTTACCTTGGCGCGCGCGCCCTCGAGCGTCGGCACCTCGAATTCGCCGCCCAGCGCCGCCGTCGTCATGGCGATCGGCACGCGGGCGTAAAGATCGGCGCCGTCGCGATGGAAGAGCTCGTGCGGCTTGACCGAAACGAAGATGTAAAGATCGCCCGGCGGGCCGCCGCGCATGCCTGCTTCGCCCTCATTGGCAAGCCGGATGCGCGTGCCGTCCTCGATGCCCTTGGGGATATCGACGGAGAGCGTCCGGTTTTCCTGCCTGCGCCCCTGGCCGCCGCAATCGGTGCAGGGCTGATCCATGATCTCGCCGCGCCCATGGCAATTGGGGCAGGTGCGTTCGATGGTGAAGAAGCCCTGCGCCGCGCGCACCTTGCCGTGTCCCTGGCAGGTCCGGCACATGGACATGCCCGTGCCCGGCTTGGCGCCCGGAGCCGTCGCAGGTGTCGCAGTTGACCAGCGTCGGCACGTCGACATCGACCGTCTGGCCGGTGAAGGCGTCTTCGAGCGAGATTTCGAGATTGTAGCGAGGTCCGAGCCGCGCATGCGGGCCTGGCTGCCGCGGCCCGTGCCCCGCGCGCCGCCCATGAACTCGCCGAAGATATCGTCGAAGATATCGGACATCGAAGCGCCGAAATCGGGGCCGAACCCGCCCCCGCCCCGTGCGCCGCCCATGCCGCTTTCGAAGGCCGCATGCCCGAACCGGTCATAGGCCGCGCGTTTCTGCGGGTCCTTCAGGCAGTCATATGCTTCGGAGATTTCCTTGAACTTGACCTCGGCCTCGGTGTCGCCGGGATTGCGGTCGGGATGAAACTTCATCGCCAGCTTGCGGTAGGACGTTTTCAGCGTCCCGTCGTCGCAGGTCCGCTCCACGCCGAGAATTTCGTAGAAATCGCGTTTGGCCACGGTTGTTTACGCCTTCGCAAAGGGGAGCGGGGACCGTCGGCCCCCGCTCCTGATCAGAATATGCTTTTACGCTCAGGCCGACTTCTTGTCGTCGTCGTCCTTGACCTCTTCGAACTCGGCGTCGACCACATCGTCGTCGGCGCCTTCGCCCTCGGAGGAGCCTTCGGCTTCGGCCTCGGCCTGGCTGGCCTTGTACATGGCTTCGCCAAGCTTCATGGATACCTCGGCCAGAGCATTGGTCTTGGCCTTGATCTCCTCGGCATTGTCGCCTTCGAGCACGCTCTTGAGATCGGCAATGGCCGCCTCGATCGCGGACTTGTCTTCCGCCGAGACCTTGTCGCCATATTCCTTGAGCGATTTCTCGGTCGAATGCACGAGGCTTTCGGCCTGGTTCTTGGCTTCCACGGCTTCGCGCTTCTGCTTGTCCTCGGCAGCATGGCTTTCGGCATCCTTGACCATGCGTTCGATGTCGTCGTCGCTGAGACCGCCGGACGCCTGGATACGGATCTGCTGCTCCTTGCCGGTGCCGCGATCCTTGGCCGAAACGTTGACGATGCCATTGGCGTCGATGTCGAAGGTTACCTCGATCTGCGGCACGCCGCGCGGCGCCGAGGGGATACCGGTCAGATCGAACCGGCCGAGCGACTTGTTGTCCGCCGCCATCTCGCGCTCACCCTGGAACACATTGATGGTCACCGCCGACTGGTTGTCCTCGGCGGTCGAGAAGACCTGGGACTTCTTGGTCGGAATGGTGGTGTTGCGGTCGATCAGCCGGGTAAACACACCGCCCAGCGTTTCGATGCCGAGCGACAGCGGGGTCACATCGAGCAGCAGCACGTCCTTGACGTCGCCCTGCAAGACGCCGGCCTGAATGGCCGCACCCAGCGCCACGACTTCGTCCGGGTTCACGCCCTTGTGCGGCTCCTTGCCGAAGAAGTCCTTCACCGTCTCCTGCACCTTGGGCATGCGGGTCATGCCGCCGACAAGGATCACCTCGTCGATCTCGCCCGACTTCATGCCGGCGTCCTTGAGAGCGGCGCGCATCGGTTCGATGGTGCGCTTGATCAGATCCTCGACCAGGCTTTCGAACTTGGCGCGGGTCAGCTTCAGCTGCAAATGCTTCGGCCCGGACTGGTCGGCGGTGATGAATGGCAGGTTCACCTCGGTCTGGGTGCCGGAGGACAATTCGATCTTGGCCTTTTCGGCGGCTTCCTTGAGCCGCTGCAGGGCCAGCTTGTCGGAGCGAAGATCGATCCCCTGTTCCTTCTTGAACTCGTCGGCCAGATAGTCGACCAGCCGCATGTCGAAATCCTCGCCGCCGAGGAAGGTGTCGCCATTGGTCGACTTCACCTCGAACACGCCGTCGCCGATCTCGAGCACCGAGACGTCGAACGTGCCGCCGCCAAGGTCATAGACCGCGATGGTGCCGGAATGCTTCTTGTCGAGCCCGTAGGCGAGCGCCGCCGCCGTCGGCTCGTTGATGATGCGCAGCACGTCGAGGCCCGCAATCTTGCCGGCGTCCTTGGTGGCCTGGCGCTGGCTGTCGTTGAAATATGCCGGGACGGTGATGACCGCCTGGTCGACCTTTTCACCAAGATAGCTCTCGGCGGTTTCCTTCATCTTGCCCAGGATCATGGCCGAGACTTCGGACGGGCTCATCTTCTTGCCGTCCACCTCGACCCAGGCATCGCCATTGTCGGCCTTGACGATCTTGTAGGGCACGAGACCCTTGTCCTTGGTCACCATCGGGTCGTCGTAACGGCGACCGATCAGGCGCTTGACGGCAAACAGGGTGCCTTCCGGATTGGTGACCGCCTGGCGCTTGGCCGGCTGGCCCACAAGCCGCTCGTCATCCTTGGAGAAGGCGACCATGGACGGGGTCGTCCGCGCGCCCTCGGCGTTCTCGATTACCTTGGGATTTTTGCCGTCCATGACGGCGACGCAGCTATTGGTCGTACCAAGATCGATGCCGATTACTTTTCCCATAGTTCTACCTCTTGTTTAGCAGGCCCTTTTGCCACCCCGATCAGGCAGTGTCGCGGTCAGGCCCCTATATGGATTGGGTAAA
Organism: uncultured Alphaproteobacteria bacterium; assembly: GCA_963782875.1. Taxonomy (GTDB): domain Bacteria; phylum Pseudomonadota; class Alphaproteobacteria; order Rhizobiales; family Devosiaceae; genus CAWALD01. The sequence continues at coordinate 1,679,900 of CAWALD010000003.1, forward strand.
TTGCCCCAAAAGGAGCGCTGGCCGGTATATAAGGAGGCGATTTTGGGCCTTCAAGCCGCCGATGTCACAAAAGACACGAATCGGTGAAAGCATGCACCAAAGCCTCGGGAAAGGGGAGAAAATGCCGCAAAACGCACAGTCCGCGCGCCCCTCGCCTCTCCGCCGGCACCTCGATCCGGGCGAGCAGGAGGCGCTTCTGGATGCCATGGTGCAGGTCCTGCAGGCCGCGCCCTTCTTCCGCCCCACAATGCCGCGCTGGGGCACGCCGTTTTCCGTGCTGATGAGCAATTGCGGCCCCCTGGGTTGGGTATCGGACAAATCCGGCTACCGCTATCAGGAAACGCATCCCGTCACCGGCGAAACCTGGCCACAAATCCCGCAAATGCTGCTGGACCTGTGGGACGATGTCACCGCCTATGCCGCCCCGCCTGAGGCCTGCCTTATCAACTATTATGGGCCAAAGGCGAAGATGGGGCTGCACCAGGACAGGGACGAAGAGGATTTTGACGCGCCCGTCCTCTCCATTTCCCTCGGCGACACCGCCCGCTTCAAGCTTGGCGGGCTCAAGCGCAACGATCCTGCGGACAGTTTCGAACTCGCGTCGGGAGATGTCATGGTTCTGGCCGAAGACCAGCGCCTCGCCTTTCATGGCATCGACAGGGTGTTCCCCGGCACCTCGAACCTTCTCGCCGCATATCCCGGGTTTTTCCCCGAAGGCGGACGCCTCAATCTCACCCTCAGGCGTGTCGATCCGCCGGCCGATGCCGTCTTGATCCCTGCGGCGTCTGTCACCGATTGCCCGGCTGCGGACCCCAGACGCAAAACGGAAGGACCAATCCATGCCTTTTGAAATCCGGTCTCACGACGCGCTCATCGTGGTCGACGTGCAAAACGACTTCCTGCCCGGCGGCGCACTCGCAGTCGCCGATGGCGATGCCGTCATTCCCGTAATCAACGCCGTCGCCCCCGAGTTCGAGAACGTGGTTCTGACCCAGGACTGGCACCCCGGGGGCCACATCTCCTTTGCCAGCACCCATCCCGGTGCCAAGCCCTTCTCGACCAAAACCCTCGGCTATGGCGAGCAGGTGCTCTGGCCCGATCATTGCGTCATCGGCACACGCGGGGCCGAATTCGCGCATGACCTCAGGGTGCCGCCAGCGCAGGCGATCATCCGCAAGGGTTTTCACCCGGACGTCGATTCCTATTCCGGCTTCCGCGAGGCCGACCGCACGACCCGTACCGGGCTCGAAGGCTATCTGCGCGAGCGCGGCATCGAGCGCCTGTTCATTGCTGGTCTTGCGACCGATTTCTGCGTCAACTGGACCGCACAGGATGCCGCCGCCGCCGGTTTCGAAACCATTGTGCTCGAGGATGCGTGCCGCGCGATCGACCAGCAGGGTTCGCTTGCCAAGGCCTGGGCGGATATGGCCAAGTCGGGCGTCAACCGAACCATGAGCTCGGAGATCGGGAGATGATCGAAGGATCCTGCCATTGCGGCGCCGTTCAATGGCGGTTCGAGAGCACGCCCGATGCCGCCACGGCCTGCAACTGCACCGTGTGCCGCCGCTATGGCGCGCTCTGGATTTATGGTCATGAGAACGAGGACGTTTTTGTCTCGGGCCCGACCAAGGCCTATATCCGCGGTGAGAAAAGCCTGAGCTTCAATTTCTGTGCCGATTGCGGCTGCGTCGCCTATTGGCGCGGGCTCGGCACGGGCCCCGATGGCCGCCGCCGGCTGGCGGTCAATGTCCGTCTCGCCGAGCCGGAAGCGGTTGCCGATATACCCATTCAACGTTTTGACGGTCTGCACGGCTGGGAAGACCTGCCCCGCGATGGCGCAACCGTCGGCGATCGCTGGTTCTGATCGTCTTCGGCACCGGCAAGGAAAAGGGCGCCATGGGCGCCCTTCGATCCATTGTCAGATATTTATCGCTTCGGCTCTAGGCTTCCTTGTCGATATGCGCATCCTGCCGGGGCTCAGCCGAGCTTTCCGCCTGCTCCTGCTCTTCGGGTTCTGCCGCGTCATTGGCGGCCTGTTGGGCCGCTTCCGGCTTGGGCGCCTTTGGGCCGCCCTTGGCGACGCCGACCATGGCCGGCCGCAGCACGCGGTCGCCGATGGCAAAACCGGCCTGCACCACCTGCACGACAGTGCCTTCGGGCACGTTCGGGTTGGGCACCTCGAACATCGCCTGATGCTTGTGCGGGTCGAACTTCTGCCCTTCCGCGTCGATCGGGGTCACGCCGTTCTTTTGCAACAGGCGCTGCATTTCGCGCTCGGTCATCTCGATGCCGTCGATCAGCGATTTGAGCGTTGACATCCGCATTCTCGCGCGCCTCATTCGGCACCACCATCAGCGCCCGGCTCAGATTGTCGGTCGCCACAAGCATGTCGCGGGCAAAGCCGGCGATGGCATAGGAGCGCGTATCGGCGATCTCGCGCTCGGTGCGCTTCCTCAGATTTTCCATCTCGGCGACCGTGCGCAGCAGCTGGTCCTTGAGCTCGGCATTCTCCTGGGCCAGCGCCTCGCTGGCGTCGGTATCGGCTGCGGTGTCCTGCTGCTGTTCGGTCTCGGCGTCCTGCGTTTCAGGCCTGGCTTCGTTTTCTTCGCTCATTGCATAAAATCCGCGGGTTTCGGGGGCCGTCCCTTCGGAAGCGGCCCGGGACAAATCATCCGGCTTTGCGTAATTCTGATTGCCGGGACAAATTCAGCCCCGCATATCGGCGAACTGGCCGCCGATTTCAACTCTTGCGCTGCACGAGTTTGGAAATCACCTGCGCGGTGTAGTCCACAACCGGCACGATCCGGGCGTAGTTGAGCCGCGTCGGACCGATGACGCCGAGCACGCCGACCACCTTCTCGTTTGCGTCCTTGTAAGGGGAAAGGATCACCGACGAGCCGGAGAGCGAGAAGAGCTTGTTCTCCGAGCCGATGAAGATGCGCACGCCCTGCGCCGTTTCGGCATCGGTCAAAAGGTCGATCAGCCCGCGCTTGGATTCAAGTTCGTCGAACAGCTCGCGCACCCGCGCCAGGTCCTCGGACAGCCATGGCGTCGTTGATGAGGTTGGCCCGGCCGCGCACGATCAGGGTCGGCTCCGAATGGCTGGCCGCGTCCGACAGCGAGGCAAAGCCCGCCTCGACGAGCTTTTCGGTGAGTTCGTCGAGTTCGGCCTTCTGGGTCTTGCGGCTGCGCTCGAGGCTCGCCCGTGCTTCGGCCAGCGTGCGCCCCACCACGTGATGGGCGAGGATAATTCGAGGCTTGCGTCAGCGCGCTCGCGGGCAGGCCGGGCGGCAGCGGCAGGACGCGGTTTTCGACCTGCCCGTCCTGACCCACCAGCACGGCCATGGCCGTGTTGGCGTCGAGCCGCACGAACTCGATATGCTTGAGCACCATGTCCGCCTTCGCGGCAATCACCATGCCGGCGCCACGGCTGAGGCCCGATAGAAGCTGGCTGGCTTCGGTCAAAAGCCCTTCGAGGTTGCCGCCCGTCGCAGTCTCCTCGATCTGGCTTGAAATGCGCGAGCGCTCGGTTTCGTCCATGGCGCCGACTTCCAGCATGGCGTCGACGAAGAACCGCAGCCCCTCCTGGGTCGGCGCCCGTCCCGCCGAAGTGTGCGGCGCGGCGATCAGGCCCAGATCCTCGAGGTCGGCCATGACATTGCGCACCGAAGCCGGCGACAGCGACACATCCAGCATGCGCGACAGATGCCGCGAGCCGACCGGGATCGCCGGTTTCCAGATAGCGCTCGACCAGCTTGCGGAAAATCTCCTGGCTCCGGGCGTTGAGCACGCCCAGAAAATCCTCTGTCTGCTGCGATCTTTGGTGGACCATCTTGCGCCGTCTAACCTTCTGGCACGTCAACTGCCGGCAAATTTAGGCGTAAACATCGCATGCGCCAAGGCGGGGCGCCATGTACTTGACCGGCAACGGCCGTCAGCTGCGCTTGTTATCGCCATCTTGAAGCGTTAAGAGGCGGCAACTCCTTAATCCCTTTCAAATCCCGACCGAAGGCAACAGCTCATGCGCCCTTCTTCCCGCGCCCCCGACCAGATGCGTGAGGTCACAATCGAGCGCAATGTCGCTCCGCAGGCCGAAGGCTCCTGCCTGATCGGCTTCGGCAATACACGTGTGCTCTGCACCGCCAGCGTCGAAACCTCCCTGCCGCCCTGGCGGCGCGGGCAGGGGCTGGGCTGGGTAACCGCCGAATACGGCATGCTGCCGCGCGCCACCGGCCAGCGCACCCGCCGCGAGGCGACTGCCGGCAAGCAGTCCGGCCGCACCCAGGAAATCCAGCGCCTGATCGGTCGCTCGCTGCGCGCCGTCACCGACATGGCAGCGCTCGGCGAAAACCAGATCACGCTCGACTGCGACGTCATCCAGGCCGATGGCGGCACCCGCACCGCCTCGATCACCGGCGCCTATCATTGCTCTGTCCGAAGCTGTCGCTTGGATGAAGGCGCGCGATCTGGTCAAGGGCGACCCCTTGCGCGATCACGTGGCCGCCATCTCCTGCGGCATCTATCGCGGCACCCCGGTGCTCGACCTCGACTATCTCGAGGATAGCGAAGCCGAAACGGACGCCAATTTCGTCATGACGGGCACGGGGAAATTCGTCGAGATCCAGGGCACGGCCGAACAGGAGCCGTTTTCTTCGCGACGAACTGGCCAGCCTCATGGGCCTTGCCGCCAAGGGCATCGCCGAACTCGTCGCCCTGCAAAGACAGGCGCTGGAGGGCTGATGAGCGACCCCTTCCGCCTGACCCCCGGCACAAGGCTGGTGCTGGCGACGCACAATGCCGGCAAGCTCAGCGAGTTCGAGGAGCTGCTTCGCGCCGTTCGATCTCGATATTGTCTCTGCCGGCGAGCTTGGCCTGCCCGAGCCCGAGGAGACCGGCACGACGTTTCGCCGATAACGCGCGCCTGAAGGCGCATGCCGCCGCCAAGGGGGCCGAGATGATCGCGCTCGCGGACGATTCCGGGCTTTGCGTCGATGCGCTGGGCGGCAAGCCCGGCATTTATCACCGCCCGCTGGGCCGGGCCGGGGCGCGATTTCATGATCGGCATGAAGCGGGTCGAGGATGCGCTGCAGGCGGCCAACGCCACCACCCCCGCCGAACGGCGCGGCTCCTTCAACGCCACACTCTGTCTTGCTCTGCCCGACGGACGCGACATGCTGTTCGAGGGCATTGCCGAAGGCACCCTGGTCTGGCCGCCGCGCGGCGACAAGGGGTTCGGTTTCGATCCCGTCTTCATGCCGGAGGGCTATGACATCACCTTCGGCGAGATGCCGTCCGAGGACAAGCATTCCTGGTCGCACGGCCATGTGGGATTGAGCCATCGCGCGCGCGCCTTCGCCAAGCTGGTCGAGGCCTGCTGTGTCTAAAGAGCGCCGCCAGGAAAAGTGGGTACCGGTTTTCCGGTCCGGCGGCGCTACCAACCAGAATGGCGCCCGCCAGGAAAAGTGGGTACCGGTTTTCCGGTCCGGCGGCGCGTCATGAACAACAACCGCGGCAATGGGCTGTTCGGCGTCTATGTGCACTGGCCCTTCTGCGCGGCCAAATGCCCCTATTGCGATTTCAATTCCCATGTCCATCGCGGTCCGCTCGACGAACAGGGTTTCGTCGAGGCCTATGAGCGCGAGCTTAAGCATTTCGCGACCCTCAAGCCGTCCGAAACGGTGCAGTCGATCTTCTTTGGCGGCGGTACGCCCTCGCTGATGTCGCCGCACGCGGTCGAGGAGATATTGAAGGCGATCGAGACCCACTGGCCCCTGACCGATAACGTCGAGATCACGCTTGAAGCCAATCCCACCAGCGTCGAGGCCGACCGTTTCCGCGGCTATCGCACCGCAGGCGTCAATCGCGTCTCGCTCGGCGTGCAATCCCTGCGCCCCGAGCCGCTGGCGGCGCTGGGGCGCCGGCACACGGTGGAAGAAGCCAAGGCGGCTGTCGAACTGGCCCAGTCGATCTTCGAGCGCTCCAGCTTCGATCTTATCTATGCGCGCCCCAAACAGGCGCTCGATGCCTGGCGCGAAGAGCTGGAGGAAGCCATCGCCATGAGCGCCGGCCATCTCTCGCTCTACCAGCTGACCATCGAGGAAGGCACGCGCTATTACGATCTCTTTCAGGCCGGCAAGCTCAAAATGCCGAGCCCGGACCTCAGCGCCGATTTCTACGAGCTGACGCAGGAGATCATGAACGCGGCGGGTATGCCGGCCTATGAAATCTCCAACCACGCCCGCCCCGGCGATGAGAGCCGACACAATCTGCTCTACTGGCGCTATGGCGAATATGTCGGCATCGGTCCCGGCGCGCACGGCCGGCTGCTGCTCGATGACGTCCGCCACGCAACGGCCATCGAGCGCCTGCCTTTCGACTGGCAGAAAAAGGTGATGGCCGACGGGCACGGCATGGTCGCCGACGATATCCTCACCTGGGAAGAGGAAAGCGACGAGTTCCTCGTCATGGGCCTGCGCCTGCGCGAAGGCATCGACCCCAAGCGCTATGAGCAGCTTTCCGGTCACAAGCTGCGTCAGGCCCAGATCGACGACCTCACCCGCTATGGGTTTCTCGAAACCCTGCCCAACGGACACCTGCGCGTTACCGATCGCGGCTTCCCGGTTCTCGACGCGGTGGTCGCCGATCTGGCAGCCTGAAGCCCTTGGGCAGCCCGGCCCAATAAGCCTTTCGATGTAACCGTCCTTCTTATCTTTACATAGTATATGATAATATACTTGGTGAAGGGAAGTGGAGCGGAGAATATTACTTTCAAGAATTGATTTTCGTCAGTTTCGGTTTCCGATCGGCGCAATAGGGTGAAGCCGCATCAACCGCATTCAACTGACGGAGCGTGAAATGAAAGCCATTATTGTTGCCTCACTATTGGCCCTCTCCAGCGTAGGCATAGCCATTCCCGCACAGGCCCAGGACTCACTGTGCGCCGTGACCGAGTCCGGCGTTGATCTCAACAACGTCATGGCGCAACTCAAGAAGAAGGGTGTCGACGTGACAAATGTCAGCGATTGCGGCGGCGATACCGTGCGGGCCACGGTGCGCGATGGCGACAAGACCAAATTCGTCTATTACAACGCCAATTCCATGGAAGAGGTCCCCGCCCCCAAATAGGGATCAAGACGGCGCCGGCCGGGTTCAGGATCCGGCCGCGCCCAAATCCCGCCTTTCATCGAAGCGCCGCCGGGCCTCGGCCAGTTCGTCCTCATACTGCCTCGCAAAACGCGCGATTGGCTCATAGGCGCGCGCCGCATTGGCCCCCAGCGGCGTGATGGAATATTCGACCCGCGGCGGAGTGGTTGGGCGGACGGTACGCGCGATCAGTCCTTCCCGTTCCAGAAGGCGCAACGTGTCGGCCAGCGCCTTGCGCGACACGGGCGCAATTTTCTTTTCGATCTGTGAAAATCTCAGCGCGCCCGCCCGGATCTCGAACAGGATCGGCATCGCCCATTTTGTCCGCAGGCAGGAGATCTGCTTGCCTTGCGGCGCCCCAACCTTTGTTTGCGGCTCTGTGGACTGGCCATCCATGGCGTCAGCAAGCGCTGTTTTCTCTTTGGGAAGCCTAAGCCGGTCGACAGTTCACACCATTGACGAACATCAATCAGAACAAATGGTGTGCCCTTTGGCCCCGTCACTTCCTGCCGCCAAACATGCCGAACTGCTTCTTCGCGTTTTTTTTCAAGGTTGGTTCGTTTTTTTTCGTTCCCGCCGCCGGTCCGCCAGCGCGCAAAATGTCATGCCTCTCGGCCCGGTTCTCATGTCGGATTTGCTGGCTGAACAGCCCGGAAAGTCCGGGCGGCCTTGAAGGTATCTCCAAGGTAAGTCAGGGCGGTGCGTGAAAGAAAGGTTAGCAATTACAAGTTCGTATCACTGCGCAAACAGTGGAGAGTGCAGCGAGACATTCAAGGGGGTATCCGGCGAAAATCGCCGCTTGATGGTCCCGGATGGCGGTCCCATTTCCAAATCGTTCCGACGAACAGAAGGATCATTGGAAATGCGAAACATTGCCGCAATATCACTTGCCGCCATCGTTGCTGCCGGTGGCATGACCATCCCCGCACTTGCGCAGTCGTCGCGGGCTTCTGCTCCGGCGATCCAGGCTCAGAATACGTATCTGCTTTCGCAGCAGGCTCGTCTGCGCCGCTCAGCACTGCAGACCGCCACACCGCTGTCTATCGCCAACCAGCGCGAGCACTAGACCGCAGCATGCAATGGCTGTCTGGACGCATGTCCAGACGGCCTCCTCAGCAGCCGGTCCGAGGTCTCACCTGTTGTGTGAGGCGTCGAAGCGGCGGCGGGCTTCCAGCACGTCCTGCCAGTTCTGCCGGTTGAATTCATCCACCTGCGCAAAGGCCTCGGCAGCCCTTTTGCCCAGATCGGTCAGCGAATAGTCGACGCGTGGAGGAATGGTGGCGTAAGGCTTGCGTGCGACATAGCCGTCGCGCTCGAGAAAGCGCAGCGTGTCGGTCAGCGTCTTCTGCGAAATCTTGCCGATGGCGCGCTGGATTTCCGAGAAGCGATGCGAGCCCTTCCTCAAAATGAGAATGACGGGCGTCGCCCATTTGGTCTTTCTCGTCTCCAGGAAGTCTTCGAACAGGTTCGATTGAGTGGCCGGTCGGTGTGCCGCGGGGTCGAGCATCGCGTTACTCCATGTCGGTTGGCGGCCTTCAGTCGAGCAAAGATGGGGAGCGCCGATGGCAACGAGAAGATGCCGCGACCCGCCATCATGGGAAAATCGTTCCCTTCCCGATCACATTTACGCGCGACGGTCCAAAAACGCCCCGGTGGGGTCGGCCACAAAGCTCCGGCAGTCGACGAACGACGGCAGTCTGACGCCACTCCGCGCGGCCCTCCGACCCGGCGAACGTGTCAGCAAAAGTGGACACCGCTTTTGCGGTTGGGCACGCGACCCGGCGAAAAACCGGGCCGCTAGAGCCAGGCTATTCCGCCGCCTGCCGTGCTGCGGTGCCGTCCTTGACCGCTGCCTTGAGCGCGGCGGCGCGGTCGGTCTTCTCCCATGAGAACGATCCGTCGCGGACAGGGAGCGTGTCAGCAAAAGTGGACACCGCTTTTGCGGTTGGACACGCGACCCGGCGAAAAACCGGGCCGCGAAAGTCAGACTATTCCGCCGCCTGCCGCGCTGCGGTGCCGTCCTTGACCGCTGCCTTGAGCGCGGCGGCGAGATCGGTCTTCTCCCATGAGAACGATCCGTCGCGGACAGGGAACGTGTCAGCAAAAGTGGACACCGCTTTTGCGGTTGGACACGCGACCCGGCGAAAAACCGGGCCGCGAAAGCCGGGCTATTCCGCCGCCTGCCGCGCTGCAGTGCCGTCCTTGACCGCTGCCTTGAGCGCGGCGGCGAGATCGGTCTTCTCCCATGAGAACGATCCGTCGCGGACAGGGAGCGTGTCAGCAAAAGTGGACACCGCTTTTGCGGTTCGACACGCGACCCGGCGAAAAACCGGGCCGCGAAAGTCAGACTATTCCGCCGCCTGCCGCGCTGCGGTGCCGTCCTTGACCGCTGCCTTGAGCGCGGCGGCGAGATCGGTCTTCTCCCATGAGAACGATCCGTCGCGGCCCGGCTTGCGGCCGAAATGCCCATACGAGGTCGTCTTGGCGTAGATCGGCTTGTTGAGATCGAGATGCCGGCGGATGCCGGTAGGCGAGAGATCCATCACCTCGCGGATCGCCGCTTCCAGAACGGCGTCATCCACCTTGCCGGTGCCGTGTGTGTCCACATAGACGCTGAGCGGCTGCGCCACCCCAATCGCATAGGAGAGCTGGATCGTGCATTTGTCGGCGAGCTTGGCCGCAACCACGTTCTTGGCCAGATAGCGGGCTGCATAGGCCGCCGAGCGGTCGACCTTGGTCGTGTCCTTGCCGGAAAATGCGCCGCCGCCATGCGGGGCCGCACCGCCATAGGTGTCGACGATGATCTTGCGGCCCGTCAGCCCTGCATCACCATCCGGTCCGCCGATGACGAACTTGCCGGTGGGGTTGATGTACCATTTGCAGTCGTCGCCAATCTTGATGTCGCTGAGCGCCTCGCGAATATAGGGCTCGACCACCGACCGCACCTTTTTCGAATCCCAGCTGGCATCCATGTGCTGGGTGGAAAGCACGATCTGTGTCACTTCCTTGGGTTCGCCATCCTCATAGCGCACCGTCACCTGGCTCTTGGCGTCCGGACCGAGCTTTGCGGCCTCGCCTTCGCCCGCCTTGCGGGCTTCGGCCAGCCTTTGCAGGATGCGGTGGGAGTAATAGATCGGCGCCGGCATGAGCTCCGCGGTTTCGCGGCAGGCATAGCCGAACATGATGCCCTGATCGCCCGCACCCTCGTCGCCCTGCTTGTCCGAGGCGTTGTCCACACCCTGGGCGATGTCTGCCGACTGGGGGTGAAGCAGCACATCGATCTTGGCCGTCTTCCAGTGAAATCCGTCCTGCTCGTAACCGATATTGCGAATCGCCCGCCGTGCAACGGACCGGAATTTCGACGGGTTGACGATGGTGTTGCCGTTCTTGTCCGTCTTCAAAAGCGTGTCGGGCACCCTGACTTCACCGGCGATGATCACGCGGTTCGTCGTGGCCAGCGTCTCGCAGGCGACGCGGATGGCGCGCGGGTCCGTACCGGTCTTCTTGGCCTCCTTGTAGATCATGTCGACGATCTCGTCGGAGATGCGGTCGCAGACCTTGTCGGGGTGGCCTTCGGATACGGATTCGGATGTAAACAGGTAGGAGGATCTAGCCACGGCAAACCCCGATCATGGTGAAAATGGCAAAAAAGGCGCCCCAAACGCCCGAAGTGGCGCGTTTTTGCCAGCCGGCGTCTCCGGGGTCAAGCAGGACATAAAGAAAACTTTATATCGTTGCCTTCCGGCGTCGCCGGCTGCGGCGCAGATCGGCAGCCTTGAGCCCCAGCAGCACGACGAGGCTGGTGAGTTCGAGCCCGAGAAGCGGCCAGTGGCGCCATTGTGCAAAAACCGTCGTGGGCAGCCGCTCCGGCAGGCTCACATCGAGCACCCCCATCTGCTGGCGCTGCAGCGACGCCGCAATATGTCCCAGGGGATCGACCACGCCGGTCGTGCCGGTATTGGCCACGCGCACCAGCGGCCGGCCCTCTTCCACCGCCCTGACGCGGGCGTGGTGGAAATGCTGGGCGGGGCCGATTGTGTTGTCGAACCAGCCGTCATTTGTCAGGTTGAGCAGAAAGCCTGCATCCGCAACCGGCCCCAGATCGCCTGAAAAGACCGCCTCATAGCACACCAGCGGCACGAAGCCCGGCATGCCTCCCGGCGACATGATGCGCCGGTCCTGCCCCGGCGTCCAGCCTTCGCCGCCAGGCACGAACTGCCTGAGCCCGATCCGCGCGAGGATATCCCCGAACGGCAGATATTCGCCGAACGGTACCAGATGCGTCTTGTCGTAGCTGTCGACGATCTCGCCATCGGAATTGATGGCAAGGATGGAATTGAAGGCCCGCGCCGGCAGGCCCGGCCCGTCGTTTTCGAGCCGCGGCATGCCGGTGATCAGCATGGTCCCGGCGGGCAGCATTCGCGCAATTCTGGCCAGCGCTTCCGGGTTCTGCGACAAATAGAAGGGCAGGGCGGATTCCGGCCAGATCACATGGCTCACCGTCACCAGCCCGCCCGCATTCGGCAGGGTCTTGGCCTCGGACGTCTCGATCAGCCTTTGCAGCGAATAATTGCCGTTCTCCGCCTCCCATTTCACCGCCTGGGCGATGTTGGGCTGCACCAGCCGCATGCGCACATCGTTGCGCGTGCCGATCTGGGTGGTGTCCAGCCGGTACTGCCCATAGCCCAGTTGGGCGGCCAGAAAGACCAGCGCCGCAAACAGCGGGGACAGGCGCGCGGGGAGGCTCCGTTCGTCCGCCGGCCAGATCAGCGCTGGGGTCGCGGCGACCAGAAAGGCGAAAAACGTCAGGCCATAAACCCCGATCACCGAGGCGAGCTGCATCATCTGCTCGTTCGCCGTCAGGGCGTATCCCGGCAGGTCGAAGGGAAAGCCGCTCAGGACATGCCCGCGCGCGAATTCGGCGGCAGTCAGTGCCGCGGCCAGCGCTAGTATCCGCCAGCCGCTCTCCAGCCAGAACAGATGCGCCAGCGCCGTGCCCAGCCCCCAGAACAGGGCGAGGATCGCCGCCAGCCCCAGAACAGCGAAGGGCATGAGAACAAGCCACCAGCCGCCATCGACGAAAAACGCCCCGCCGATCCAGTGGATGGCGACGGTGAAATAGCCAAGCCCGAAGGCGAAGCCGATGAAAAAGCTCGGTCCGAAGATGCGCCGCCAGCCGTCCATCCGCTCCGCGCCGTCAAGGCACCAGACCAGAATCGGCAGCCCGAGAAACAGCGCCGGCAGGATGAAGAGCGGCGGCACCGACAGCGCCGCCAGCGCGCCGGCAAGGAAAAGCAGCAGAAAGCGCTGCCAGCCATGCGCAAGGATGCAGAAATTGGCCAGCGCCGTCATGCGGGCGGCCTAGATGATCCGAATGTGCCGCGCATAGAACGTGCCGCCTCGCTGTCCTTTGCGAATCACGTGAAGCTACAAACTATCCGGCGATGGCCACAGCGCCAATGCTCTCGGGAGAGCCTAGGACGCCGTCGGCTGCTCGTCGGGCCTGGTGTCGGTGGGGCCTGTGCCCTCGGGCTTTTTCGCGCGTGGCCGCAAGGGGCGCTTGCGGCGCGTGATCCTGACACGCTTGATGCGGCGGGCATCGGCGGAAAGGATTTCGAACTCGAACCCCTTGAACCGGGTGATCACCTCTCCGCGTATCGGCACCCGGTCGACCAGATCGAACAGCAGCCCCCCGAGCGTATCGACTTCCTCGGCGTGTTCGCCGGGGTCGAAATCCGGCCCGATGATCTCCTGCAACTCGCTCAGCTCCGCACGGGCGGTGGCGATATAGGTGTTGGGGTCGATCTTGCGCACCAGCGTCTCGTCGTCCTCGTCGTGCTCGTCCTCGATATCGCCCACCACGGCCTCGAGCAGATCCTCGATCGTTACCAGCCCGTCCGTGCCGCCATATTCGTCGACCACGATCGCCATGTGCACGCGCGTTGCCTGCATTTGCGCCAGAAGGTCGCCGACCGGCATGGACGGCGGCACGAACAGAACCTTGCGCACGAAATCGCGCGTGCCGATCTTTTGTTTCAGCACCGGGCTCAACAGCTTGACCGGCAGGTGCGTGCCGTTGCCATTCCCATTGCCGTTTTCCTTCGGCTCCGCCTTGGCCTCCGGATTGACCGCCGTCAGCCTTTGCAGCGCATCCTTGATGTGCACGAAGCCGCGGATACGGTCGAGATTTTCCTCATAGACCGGCAGGCGCGAATGCCCCGCGGACCTGAAGCAGAGGATGAGCGTCGCCAGCGTATCGCTGGCTTCGACGGCATCGATATCGGCGCGCGGCACCATTACGTCGACCACGCGCATTTCCCTGAGCTTGAGGACGTTTTGCAGCATGGCCCGCTCGGAGGCGGAAAAATTCGCCAACCCGCCATCGAGGCCCTCCAGGGCCTCTGTCAGATCCTCGCGGATCGAGCCATTCCGGAACACGGCCGCAAGCCGTGCGAAAAAGGATGTCTTGGAAGTCTTGTCGTCGCCGTCTTGGCGATGCGGCCCGCTCGCCGCGGCGCTAGATTGGTCGCTGTCCGTCATGTGATTGACCCTCTTGTAAGAGGATCGGGTCCCTGTTGCTGGTCGTATCGGACGCGGGTGCCGTCAGCCGGCATCCGCATAGGGGTCGGCTATGCCGAGTTCCCCAAGAATAAGGGTTTCGAGCTCTTCCATTTCAAGGGCGTCGGCCTCGTCCTCATGATCATAGCCCACAATATGCAACACGCCATGCACGAGCAAATGGGTAAAATGCTCTTCCAGCGGCTTGCCCAGTTCCGCCGCTTCGCGCGCCACCGTCTCATAGGCCATGGAGATGTCGCCGATCAGCCCGGACATGTTGTCGAACGGCTCGAACTGGGGAAAGCTGAGCACATTGGTCGGCTTGTCCATCTCCCGCCACTGCCTGTTCAAAACCTGCTGCTGCGCGTCATTGGTCAAAAGCAGAGACACTTCCAGAGGCCCGGAAAAGTCTCCGCCGCTGCGCGAAAGCGCATATTGCGCCACCTGCTCCGCGCGTGCGGACAGGCCGTCCGGCCAGTCGCCGGCTTCGATCGATATATCGACCTGTACCTCTGGCATTTTTGCGGCAGGTCTCAGCTGCGTTTGCCCTCGGCCGAAGGACCTGTCGTGGTGCCGCTCTCATAGGCGCGCACGATCCTTGCGACCAACGCATGGCGCACCACGTCGCGGTCGGAGAACCTGGTGATGTGGATGCCCTCGACCCCGGTCAGAAGGTTGAGCGCTTCCACCAGACCGGACCGCTCTCCCCGCGGCAGATCGACCTGGCTGGGATCGCCGGTGACGATCATCTTCGAGTTCTCGCCCAGCCGGGTCAAAAACATCTTCATCTGCATCGATGTCGTGTTCTGCGCTTCGTCGAGAATGACGCAGGCGTTGGAAAGCGTGCGTCCGCGCATGAAGGCCAGCGGCGCTACTTCGATGATGCCGGTCGCCAGTGCCCGCTCCACATGTTCGGGCCGCATCATGTCGTAAAGCGCGTCGTAGAGCGGCCGCAGATAGGGATCGACCTTTTCCTTGAGATCGCCCGGCAGAAAGCCCAGCCGCTCGCCGGCTTCCACTGCCGGACGGGACAGGATGATGCGCGAAATGTCGCCGCGTTCTAGCAGCGTCGCGGCATGCGCCACCGCCAGATAGGTCTTGCCGGTACCGGCCGGACCGACCCCGAAGACGAGCTCGAACCGCTCCATGGCGCGGATATAGGCGTCCTGCGCCGGATTGCGGGCAACGATGGCCGCCTTGCGGGTCGCGATCTGCGCCATGCGCACGCGGCCCTTTTTCTCCAGCGTCGGCAGGGTAAGCTGGCTGTCCTCGGTCTCGATCATGCGGATGACCGCATCGACATCGCCGATCTCGATGTGCCGCCCTTCTTCGAGCGAGGCATAAAGCGATTCCAGCACGCGCCGGCTCTGATCGACCCCGCCGCCCGGGCCGCGCAACAACACGTGATTGCCGCGCGGCGTGGCGGACACCCCAAGGCGCTGCTCGATCAGGGCCAGATTCTGATCGTATTCGCCGTAAAGCTGCGAGACGAGCCGGTTGTCGTCGAAGGCGAGTTCAAGATCTGAAGAAACTTGGCTGTCGCTGGTCAGGGACAAATGCTTTGTCAAACCCGTTTGGCTCTTGTCTGGACACGTCGGGAAAAGCCCAATCTAGCTCCCCGGTTCCGACGCGGGACCACATAAAAAGGTGGTCCGTGGATCATGTAACCTCAACCGGCCAGAACGCTAGCAGATTCTTGGGGCGCGGATGTGACAATCTTGCCAAGAAGTGAATTTTTACCCGCCGAAACGACCTCGACCGGCTGGATTGTGCCAATCAGGGACAATGGCGCGTCCAGATGCACCGCCTGCAGATAGGGCGAGCGGCCATTGAGCTGACCCGGATTCCGTCCTGGCTTTTCCAGAAGTACCGGCAGCACGCGGCCCGCGCAGGACGCATTGAAAGCGGCCTGGCCCTGAAGGATCAGCGCCTGCAACCGCTGCAGCCGCGCGTTTTTCACCGCCTCGTCTACCTGATTGCCAAGCAATGCCCCCGGCGTGCCCGGCCGCGGCGAATATTTGAACGAGAAGGCCGACGCATAGCCCACCTGCTCGACAAGCCTCAGCGTCTCGGCGAAATCTTCGTCGGTCTCGCCGGGAAAGCCGACGATGAAATCGCCCGACAGCGCGATGTCGGGGCGCGCCGACCTTGATCCTGTCGATCAGCCGCAGATAGTCGTCCGCCGTGTGCTGGCGGTTCATGGCTTTGAGGATCCGGTCGGATCCCGACTGCACCGGCAGATGCAGATAGGGCATCAACTGATCGAGGTCGCGATGCGCCGCGATCAGCCCGTCATCCATGTCGCGCGGATGGCTGGTCGTATAGCGCAGCCGGTCGAGCCCCTCGATTTCCGCCAGCCGGTAGAGGAGCGCGCCGAGGCCGATGGGGTCGCCGTCCTCGTCGAGTCCGTGATAGGCGTTGACGTTCTGGCCCAGAAGCGTGATTTCGCGCACCCCGGCCTCCGCCAGCCGCCGCGCCTCGGCCAGCACCTGCGCCACCGGCCGCGAGACCTCTGCCCCGCGCGTGTAGGGCACCACGCAGAACGAGCAGAACTTGTCGCAGCCTTCCTGTACGGTCAGGAACGCCGTCAGTCCGCGCGCGATCGTCGTCTCCCGCTTGGGCGCCGGCAGATGCGCGAACTTGTCCTCTTGCGGAAAATCGGTGTCGATCACCCGCTCATTTGCCGAGCGTTCCAGAAGCTCCGGCAGGCGGTGATAGGCCTGCGGTCCGAACACCAGATCGACCGCCGGCGCGCGGGCGATGATCTCCTCGCCCTCGGCCTGCGCCACGCAGCCGGCCACCCCGATCATGAGGTCGCCGCCGGCATTGCGGCGTTGTTGCCTGAGAATGTTCAGCCGCCCCAGCTCGGAAAACACCTTTTCCGAGGCCTTTTCGCGGATATGGCAGGTGTTGAGCACCACAAGGTCCGCTTCGGCCACGTCCAGCGTCGGCTCGTAGCCGTGCGGCGCCAGCGCGTCCGCCATGCGGTCGCTGTCATAAACGTTCATCTGACAGCCATAGGTCTTGATGAACAGCTTCTTGGGTGCGGGTTCACTCATGGCGGCGCTCATATCAAATAAAACCGGGATGCGAAACGGTCGAATTCTCAAGCCGCAGCCCGGCAAACGGCGTCTCGAACCCCCGCTTAACCCTTGGGAAAAGTATTGGCGGTTAAAACTTGGTGGACGATTGGGGGATCGATCCGACAATGACCAGAGAGGATGACCGCGCGGGGTCTCGTCCCGAAAGACTGGTCCGTCCGGTCCTTTGGACGGCGCTGGGCGCCATGCTGTTCTTCTACCTGCTTGTTTTCGTAACGATCTTCCAGATCAATTCCTATGCACGCAATGTTGAAACCAGGCGGGCTGATGATCTCGTGGCCCGGTTTCACATGATGTCGCCCCCCGCCCTTGCCAATCTGTTCCGCGACCTTGGATATGAAGGGGTAGCCGTCGTGTCATCGACTTTGCCGGCGCCCCCGGGAGCAGTGATGATCTCGCTCGCGCCCTTGAAGGGAAGCCCGAAGACCCGGCTGGCCTTCATGCCTCTGCGGCCAGCGATGACGACCTATCTGTCGACCCTCCCGTATAAATTCCCCTTCGTGCTGTGTATCTTGGCGGCCATTATCCTGCTGGTGCGCCGCGTCGGCCGGCAGACCCGTCTGATCGATGAGCACCGCCAGCGCGAGCAGCAACGGGCGCTCACCGACTCCCTCACCGGACTGCCCAACAGGCGGCAGTTCGAAGCCAGACTGTCCGCCGCGCTCGCGGAGCGAGGTGAGAATGCGGTTGGCCTTGCCCTGTTCATCGTCGATCTCGACGCATTCAAGCAGGTCAATGACAGCCATGGCCATGCGGTGGGGGACGAGTTGCTGCGCCAGGTGGCAGCGCGGCTTCGTACGCATCTCGAGCCCGAACAATTCGTCGCCCGCCTCTCCGGCGACGAGTTCGCCTTGCTCCTGCGTTGGATCGGCACGCCCCTTGAGGCCTTGGATCTGGGTGGGAGGCTGGCCAGGGATTTGGCGCGGCCACATGATTTGCCGCAGGGGCGCATTGCGGGCGGGGCCAGTATCGGTGTCGCCTGGCACGACGGCCGGGCGGACGTGTCCGAGGCCGATCTCTTGCACACCGCCGATATGGCCCTTTATGAGGCCAAGAGGCAGGGCAGGGGCCGCGCAGTGGTACGCCAGCCGGACACACAGCAAAAAGCAATCGGTGAGACGGCACGGCGTTACCGCAAGGCCGCAAAGGCGACAGGACGGTTGAAGGTGGTATAGGCCAGGTGGCGCAGTTTGCGCTCAGGCGGCCGTTTCGGGCAGCGCCGCACCGCGGTTGAGTGCCACCAGCGCCGCCCGCACATCCGCCTCGCATCGTTTCGACAGGCTTTTGCGGTCGCCGCCTTCGCTCAACGGCACCGGCTTGCCGAAGACGAGGGTCACGTCCTTGACGCCGCCGCCCAGGATTTCGCGGATATTGTCCTTCAGCGTCTTCGACTTCACCCAGGCGATCAGCGAGCGCTCCGCCTGCGACACCGGCAGGCCCTGCAATCTTGTATAGGCGATCGTCAGCGGCTGGATGACCACGTCATGCGCACCCGAGCTTTCCATGGCCGCCTGCGCCGCCCCGATCAGCGCCGACCGGAACGGCAGCACATGCGTTCCCAGCCCAGACTGGCCTTCCGCGAACAGCAGCACGGTGCGCCCGCCCGCCATGCGCTCCGCCATTTCCGATGAGGTGCGGCGGGCATCCGAGCGCTTGTTGCGGTCGACGAAAATGGTCCTTTGCAGCGAGGCCATGAAGCCGACGAAGAACCATCTCGCAATTTCCGACTTGGCGACGAAAGTCACATCGGCGACCGAACCAACCGCGATGATGTCGGTCCAGGAGATATGGTTGGACACCAGCAATGTCGGCCGCCGCCGTTCCGGCTGTCCGATGGTGTGGACCCTCAACCCGAGGAAGATGCAGCTCAGCCTGTGAAAGCCGCGCGGCAGGACATGCCAGAAAGGCAGGTTGAGTTTGACGATCAGCGCCTGGATCGGCAGGCCGATGAGGATAAAGGGCGCCAGGATGAAAATGAAGAACAGCGAACGCGAGATCATGTGCGCCCCCGAGGCAAATCAAGTCGAACCCGCCGGTTAAACGAGCTCCCTGCGCATGACAAGGGCAGTCGCCCCGCTGCCGTCCGGCTTCTTGTAATAGCCCTGGCGGCTGGCGATTTGGGCAAAGCCCAGCCGCCGGTAAAGCGACAGCGCGCCGGTATTGCCGTCCTCGACCTCGAGGAACAGCAGCCGCGCAGGCGTTGTGCGCAAATCGTCGAGCGCGGCATGCATCAAGGCTGCGCCCACGCCCTTGCGCCGCCATTTCGGGGCAACCACGATGGAGAGCAGCTCCGCCTCGTCCAGCGCCAGCCGGAACACAGCGTAGCCGGCAATCCGCCGCTGCTTGTCGCAGGCGATGTAAACGGGCGTGTCCCAGGGCTCGCTGAGATAGGCGGCGAAATCGTCTTCCGGCCAGCCGCGATAAAATGAACCGCTATGGAGCTCGGCCATCTGGGCGGCGTCCTCGAGCTCGCCCATCTCGATATGCAGGCCGTTCGGCGCGATCCAGTACTTCATCTGGCCGCCTCCACCAAGGGAATGCGCCCCTTTTGCTGCGGCTTGGCGTCGGCTTGCCTCAGATAATGCGGGTCCGCCGGCCATGCCTCAGGCTCGGCCGCCTGCGCAAACCGCGCGAGGGCGGCGATGTCGGGGGCCCGATTTTCGATCAGTGCGAAACGCGGGGGAATCGAAAGCCGGGAGGCCTCCATGGCCATAAGGCGTGCCGGCTCGGCCGGGTCACCAGGTCCCGTAAAGAGTTGGAAATAGGCCTCGCCCCGCCGGGCATCGACCAGGACGGCATGCGGCCCGTTCTCGACGCCCAGAGACATGGCCATCAATGTCGGCACGCCGATAGCCGGGATTTTGAGGGCGAGCGCCAGGCCCCGCGCCGCCGAAAGCCCGATCCTGAGGCCGGTGAAAGATCCCGGACCCGTGGTGACGGCCAATCGATCCAGATCGGCGTAGGAAAGCCCGTTGCGCTGCAGGAGCCGGGCGATCTCCCCGAAAATCAATTCGGCATGGCCCCGCGCCAGCTCCTGACAAGTCTCGTCAGCCACATCCGCACCGGCCAGCGCCAATTGCAGGCGCGGTCCCGAAGTGTCGATGGCAAGAACCAGCTTCCGTGTCATGTCATTGAGATAAGACGCTCTTTGCGCCCTGTCGAGCGAACAATGCCGCCCGTCTGGCCTCAAATTTCACTCAGAAGGGCTGGACCCGGAACTGAACCGCCGGAGCAACTCAAACCTGCTGCACGCCTTCGACGCCCGGCACGAAATGCCGAAGCAGGTTCTCGATGCCGTTCTTCAGCGTGGCGGTGGAGGAGGGGCAGCCCGAGCAGGCGCCCTGCATGTGCAGATAGACCATGCCCTCGCGATAGCCGCGGAAGGTGATGTCGCCCCCATCCATGGCCACGGCGGGCCGCACGCGGGTCGCGAGCAATTCCTTGATGACCTCGACCATTTCGCGGTCGCCATCCTCGTAGAACTCTTCGCCTGCCGCCTCGGACTGCGCAGGGGCGCTGTCCGCCAGCACCGGCTTGCCGGACAGGAAATGCTCCATGATGGCGCCGAGGATGGCCGGTTTGATATGGGCCCAGTCCGTCTCGTCCTTGGTGATCGAAATGAAATCCGCACCGAGGAAGACGCCGGTCACGCCCGGTATTTCGAACAGCTGGGCCACCAGCGGCGATGTTGCCGCGGTCTCTTTCGAACGGAAATCCCGCGGCTCGCCGGCGAGAACCTCGCGGCCGGGCAGGAACTTCAGGGTCGAAGGGTTTGGGGTCGCTTCGGTCTGGATGAACATCTTGGTATCGCCTTTGCTTTCCGGAATTAGAATAGTTCCAGAACGGTGCCAAAATAGGCCTTCGGCCGGCAAAAGTGAAGAAGGGCTATAGGAGAATCTTTGCTGGCGCTGAGGATCAGCTCAGCGCCATGATGTCTTCGTCGGAAATCCCGCCCGGGATGATGGCGATCGGGATCGGCAGCGCATTGGCCGATCGCATGGCGAAGGTCGTCACCAGCGGCCCTGGGCCTTCCGAGGACGTGCCGGCTGCCAGAACCAGGATGGCGATCTCCTTGTCCTCGTTGATCAGCCTTTCGACCTCTTCGGCCGGCCGGCCTTCGCGCACCACCGTCTCCACCTTGATTTTGCCGAGCTGCGCGATGCGGGCGATCCGCTGATCGAGCAGTTTTTCCGCCTCGTCGCGGGCTTCCGCCTTCATGATGTTTTCGACCCCCAGCCAGTGCTGGAACTGCCCCGGCTCGAGGATCGCCATCAACACCACCGTGCCACCCGTCCGCCGCACCCGGCAGGCCGCGAAGGTTACCGCCCTGTCGCATTCCTCCGTGTCGTCGACGATGACGAGGAATTTGCGCTTGTAGTCACCGTTTTGCTCGCTCAAACGCGCCGCCCCTGGCTGTTAAAACCGCGTGCATGGTGCCATTGGCCGCCAGACCGGGCAAGACCCGCTCAGTCCCGGGGTCGCGCCAGATGGGTTTCGAGGTGATCCTCGAACAGCAGATCGGGCTTTGCCGCGAGCAGGGAAGCGTAGGTTTCCTCGGCTTTAAGCGATTGCCGGTAAAAGGCGATAAGGCCGGCGCGCCCCGCCTCCTCGGCCAGTGGATAAGCCCCCCGCTCCAACAGCGCCAGCAGCCGGTTTTTCGTCTCGACCATGACCGCACTGGCGCCAGGCTTGTTCGAGATCGAATCCTTCTGCTTCACGTAATAGTGCAGCGGTGTGCCCAGATGGTAGACGTGGTCGCTGTGCGCGAACAGCTTGAGCAGGAAGTCGATGTCGGTCAGGCAGGGAAAACCCGCATCGAAGCGCGGATCGGCCACCCGCCGGTCATAAACCAGCATCGAATCCATTGAAATGTTCGTGAACTTGTAGGCGCCGACCTCCAAAATTCCATCCCTCTTCTCACCCACGGTTCTAAGCGGCGTCATGCGCTCATCCGCTACCTGCAGCGCGCAGGAGATGATCGCGTGCTCCTTCAAAAGCGGCAGGCAGCGCGCCAGCTTTTCGGGAAAGAACGCATCGTCCGCATCCAGGATCGCCGCGTAACGATGCTGTGCCGCCTCAAGGCCCAGATTGCGCGCGGGCGGGGATCCTGATCCCACATTGCCGGTCGCCAGAAAGCGGATGCGCTGGTCCGAAATGCCCTCGCGGCCCAGCACCGCCTCATAGTCCGCCGCATCGTCCGCGACGACGATCAGCTCCCAGTTCCGATGCGTCTGCACGAGCGCGCTGGTGACGGCACGCTTCAGGCTTGCCTCTGCCCTAAAGGCCGGAACGACAATGGAAACCCCTTCGGACATGGCTCGCCTTGCGCCTTGAATGGCTGGAATTTTATCCCATATCTTCGCTAACGGCCGGTGCCAAGTTCGGGCTGGTCGCAAGTGGACGTTGCTTCAAGTCAAGGACGCACCATATGTCACGCGTATCGGTTTTTTCCTCACCCTTCCTTTTGGGCTTCGAGGCCTTTGAGGAACGGCTCGACCGGCTGGCGAAATCCGCCGAAGGATATCCCCCGTACAATATCGAAAGGCTGTCCGCCGAGGATGGTGGCGAAGTTTTCGTCATCTCGATTGCGGTCGCCGGATTTGCCCGGGAGGAGCTCGAAGTCATGGTCGAGGACAACCAACTTCAGGTCCGCGGGCGGGTGGCCGAGACGGAGCAGCGTCAGTTTCTGCACCGCGGCATTGCAACCCGTCAGTTCCAACGGACGTTCTTGTTGGCAGAGGGCATGATCGTAGAGGGTGCGGATTTGCGCGATGGCCTTTTGACCATCACCCTGAACCGGCCGGCAGCCGCCAGGATAGCGCGCAAGATCGATATCACGGCGAAAGCGTAAGGAGATCGCCATGCACGACAAGACCCATGAAAAGCCCGAAGAGCGTGGCCTGTTCGGGCATGCCCTGAAATCACTCAGCCCCGCTGAGTTTGCCGCGCTGGGCGCTGGCAGCGTCATCTATGTGCGCTCGATCTCCGGACATGATCTCGCCAGCATCATTCCGCAGGCGGAAGTGGAGCCGGACGAGACTATGGTGCAGCTGGTAATGTCGGCCGATGGTACGCCCATCATGGTCACCGACAACCGCGACGCCATAAATGAATGGCTCGAGGACAAGCCGGTCACGCTGGTTACCCTGCACTAAGCGGCCATCACTGCTATGAATTCAGGGCTCTGCCGCCGTGAGGCGGTGGAGCCTTTTGCTTTGCTGTCGGCACAAAAAAGGGGGCCGAAGCCCCCCAATAATCGCAATTCCCCGTTCGCCTCAGGCGGCGTAGTGCGCTTCCATGGGCGCGGTGAGGATTTCGTAGAGCTTTGTTGCATCCCGCGTCTTGCGCAACTGCTCGACCACGGAATCGGTGCGCATCAGCCGGGCGACGCGCGCCAGCGCCTTGAGGTGATCGGCGCCGGAACCTGCGGGCGCCAGCAGCATCACCGCCAGATCGACAGGCTGGTCGTCGACCGCCTCGAAGTCGATGGGCTGGTCGAGCCGGGCGAACACGGCCGTAACGCCGGAAAGACCGGGCAGCTTGCCATGCGGGATGGCGATGCCATTGCCCAGGCCCGTGGAGCCGAGTTGTTCGCGGTTCATCAGCGTCTCGAAGATGGCGTGGGCGTCCGCGCCGGCCGCAACGGCGGCCTTGTCTGCGAGAAGCTGCAGGAGTTGCCGCTTGCTGCCCACCTTGGCGCAAGCAATAACAGACCCCTTAGAGAGGATGTCGGAAAGTTCCATAAAAGGACCTTGGAGCTTGGTGAATTGCGATTACGGGCGACCTTGAGTCTCGGTCAGGGCCGGGTCGATCCAGCCGATATTGCCGTCGGCGCGGCGGTAAACCACATTTACTCCCCCATGTCCAGCGTGGCGAAAGACCACCACGTCCGACTGCGCCAGATCCAGCTCCATCACCGCCTCGCCCACGCTCATCTGTCTCAGGCTGGAAGTGTTTTCGGCGATGATCGGGGGGCTGAAATCTTCGTCGAGTTCCTCGTCGCTGTCCGGCGATGCCAGAATATAGGCCTGCGCCTCTAAAATATTGGTTTCCGGCTTGCGTCGGTGGCTCTTGAGCTTGCGTTTGTATCGCCTCAGACGTTTCTCGATATGCCCGGCCATTTCCTCATAGGCCGAGATGGCATCCCCTGCGACGGCTCCGGCCTGCAGCACCACGCCGGTGTCCAGATGCACCACCGATTCCGCACGGTAGCCATTGCCTTCGCGCTCCAGGATCAGATGGCCATCATACCCGCCGTCAAAATACTTCGCCACGGCCATCTCGAAATGCTCCTCCGCTTTCTGCCGCAACGCATCGCCCACATCCATGTTCTTGCCGGAAATGCGCAAACCCATAGTGATCCCTCATCCTCTGGTAAGCGACGGCCTGCCCGCTGCCGGGGCAGCCTCCCCTTTGCGAATCTTGCATTGAGCGGGGGGCTGGCGCAATGGGAAAGCGCGGCAAAGCCCGCTTCCGGTTAATGGCGCTCAGTCTGCCGGCGCCAATGCTCTTTTCTGCCGGCGCCGGATCACCGAGGAGGGGATGTTCATCCCCTCGCGATATTTGGCCACCGTGCGGCGCGCCACATCGATCCCCTGTTCCTTTTTCAACTGTTCGGCGATCGTGTCGTCGGACAGGATGTCCCGCGGGCTTTCTGCGTCGATCAGCTGGCGGATGCGATGGCGCACCGCCTCCGCGGAATGGTCGCCCGTCCCGCTGGTCGAGGCGAGCGCCGTGGTGAAGAAATACTTCATCTCGAACAGACCGCGCGGGGTGGAAAGATATTTGTTGGCGGTAACGCGGCTGACCGTCGATTCATGCATTTCGATGGCCTCGGCCACCATTTTGAGCGTCATCGGCCTCAGATGCGCCACGCCATGCACCAGAAACGCATCCTGCTGGCGCACGATTTCGGTCGCCACCTTCAAAATGGTCTGGGCGCGCTGGTCGAGGCTTTTGGTCAGCCAGTTCGCCGTCTGCAGGCAGTCCGTCAGAAAGCTTTTCTCGCCGGCATCGCGGGTCTTGCGCGACACGCTGGCATAATAGGTGCGGTTGACCAGCACCCGCGGCAGGACCTCCGGGTTGAGCTCGATTGCCCAGCCGCCGCCATTGCCCGGCCGCACGAAGACATCGGGCACCACCGCCTGCACCGGCGCGCCGTCGAAGGCACGGCCCGGCCTGGGGTCGAGCTGGCGCAGCTCCGCCAGCATGTCCATCAGATCCTCGCGGTCGCAGCCGACGGCCCGGCAGAGGGCCGGGAAATCATGGCTGCCGACCAGGGCCAGATTGTCGATCAGGCGCTGCATCAGCGGATCGAACCGGTCCTTGTCCTTGAGCTGCAGCGCCAGGCATTCCGCCAGATCCCGGGCAAAAACGCCGGTGGGCTCGCAGCTCTGGGCAATCGCCAGCACGGCCTCCACCATTCCGGGCGAACAGCCGAGTTGCTCCGCCGCCTGCGCGCAGTCGAGCGTCAGATATCCCGTTTCGTCGAGATTATCGATGAGGTAGCGCCCGATCATGCGCTCCGCCGGCGAAGCCAGTAGCGGCGAGAGCTGCGCATTCAGATGATCGGCAAGGCTGAGATCGGCCGATACATAGCCTTCGAGATCGGGTGCGTCCCCGCTCGTGCCGCTGGAAGCGATGCGCTCATTGCCCGGACCGGTTCCGCCCGCATCCGGCCCCACCTGTTCGGGAAAGACATTGGCGACATCGGTATCCATGCTGTCGGCAATGGACGCGGCGGTGCCGACCCGCTCGCCCTGCTCATAGGAATCGGCGAAGTCGTCGCTGTCAGAATTCTCGGGTTCCGGCTCGATTGGCTCGTCGGCTGAATCGTCGCGCTCCAGAAGCGGATTGCGCTCGAGTTCGGCTTCCACGAAGGCGTTCAGCTCCAGATGGCTGAGCTGCAGCAGCCGGATCGACTGCATGAGCTGCGGCGTCAGCGTCAGGCTTTGTGATTGCCTGACCTCGAGCCGCGGCGTCAATGCCATCCTTTAATGCCTCCGCCTGTCATTCCTGTGCGCCAATCACGAAACCATGCCTCAATTCGCAAAGGCATACAAGAAGCGTGCCATGGCCTGTGTGCTCACGTCAAAGTGACAGACTGAAACATAGGCAGAAACGCAAAAAGCCTGCCGGCTCAGATGGAAAAGCTCTCGCCCAGATAGATGCGCCGGGCTTCCGGATCGGAGGCAATGGCTTCCGGTCGTCCCTCTATCATCACGCTGCCGCCATGAATGAGATAGGCGCGATCGACCAGCCCCAGCGTCTCGCGCACCGCATGGTCGGTGATCAGGACGCCGATGCCGCGCTCGGTCAACTGGCGCACCAGAGCCTGGATATCGGCGACGGCTATCGGATCGACACCGGCAAAGGGCTCGTCGAGCAGCATGAACACGGGGTCTGCCGCCAGCGCCCGCGCGATCTCGACCCGCCGCCGCTCGCCGCCCGACAAGGAGAGCGCATTCGCCTTGCTCAGATGGGAGATATTGAATTCATCGAGCAGCTGCGCCAGCCGCGCCTTGCGCGCCTTTTTCGAATGCAGCCGGCCCTCGAGCACCGCCAGGATGTTGTCGGCGACGCTGAGGCCGCGAAAGATCGAGGATTCCTGCGGCAAATAGCCGATCCCGAGCCGCCCCCGCTGGAACAGCGGCAGATGCGTGATCGGCCGGCCGTCCATGACGATCTTGCCCTTGTCCGGCTGGACCAGACCCATGATGATCGAAAAGACCGTGGTCTTGCCCGCGCCGTTCGGACCCAAAAGCCCGACCGATTCGCCGCGCCGCACGGCCAGATCGACATCGCGCACCACCACGCGCCGGCCGAAGCGCTTGGCGATGCCGCTGGCGATCAGCCAGCCGGTGTCGTCGGTAAGGGCATTCACGAAGTCACCGCTCAATTGCCCCCGGTCGAAAAGACACCCGTGACCCGGCCCGATTTGTTGCCCACGAATGTCGAGGCGCCGGTATCGATATTGACGATCAGCTCCGGCCCCTTGACCGTGCCTGACGGGTTGACCACCACGACGTTGCCGGTCACGCGCAGCTGGCGCCCCTTGGGATCATAGACGGCCTTCTGGCCTTTGACGTCCTGCCCTTCCGTCACGATGTGCACGCTCCCCGTGGCCACCATGCTCTGCAGATCGCTCACGCCCTCTTTGCTGTAGTGCGCTTCCACCTTGTCGGCATAAAGCGTCATGTTCGGCTGGATGACCTCCACGGATCCGGTAAAGACGCTCACATGGGCCTCATCGTCGACCGACAGCGTATCGGAATTGATCTTCACATTGTCGCCCGACTGCGCCAGGGCGGGCAGGGGGGCCAACAGGCCGGCAAGCAGGATCACGATATGGGGCTTCATGGCGCGGGCTCCTCATGCGGGGCAAGAGCGGTCAGATCGGCGGCTTCGGGACTGGTGATCACCTGTGCCTGGTCGAACACCCAGCGTCCCACATTGGCGTCATAGGTAAGGCCCGCCGACCTGATTTCCATACCACTTGGATAAAGGACGCGCACCTCGCCTCTGGTGCGCAGCACCTGATCCTGCCAGTCGAAGGCGGAATTGGTCAGCCAGGCGCGCATCCCGGCCGAATCCTCGACCGTCATCACCCCCGGCGCCAGAACGCTCTGCGCACCAAGATCGTAGCGTCCATAGTCGGTCGTCGCGGTGATCGCGTAGCCATCGGGCCGCTTCATCTCGAGCCGGGCATTGGCCAGATCGAGCAGATCGGCATTGCTGAGCTCCGTGGTCGCCTGCTCTGCGGAAACGCTGTAATGCGTGCCGTTCTGGGTGACCCCTTGATATTTGGGCGTGGAGACGATGACCTGGTCGCGGTCGAAGCGTACGGAACTGGCGCCATAGCCATCGGCCTTGTTGGCGGCATAGACATAGGCCAGCAGCACCCCGAGCACCACGAGCCCGAAGAGCGGCACCACGATCCGCAGCACGGAGATGAAACGGTTGCGCCGGCCCAGGCGGCGATAAATGCGGGCGCGGACAGCGGCATCGGCCAGGGTAAGGTCGGCCATGACCAGGGCTTCCTAGCTATGCGCGAAGATGTCGGTTTCCGCCCAGCCCCTCAGATCGAGATCGGCGCGGGTCGTGAGGAAATCGAAGCATTTCTGCGCCAGTTCGGTGCGGCCCTCGCGCTCCAGCATGCGGTCGAGATGGCGCTTGAGATCGTGCAGGTACAAAACGTCCGAGGCGGCATAGTCGAGCTGCGCGTCGATCAGCTTCTCCGCGCCCCAGTCCGAGCTCTGCTGCTGCTTGGAAAGATCGACATTGAGCAATTCGCGCGCCAGATCCTTCAGCCCGTGCCGGTCGGTATAGGTCCGCACCAGCTTCGAAGCGATCTTGGTGCAATAGACCGGCTCCACCGTAATCCCGAAGCGCTGCTTGAGAACGGCGACGTCGAAGCGGGCGAAATGGAAGATCTTGGTGACGTTTGGATCGGTCAGCAGCTTCTCGAGGTTGGGCGCGCGTTGCTGGTCCTTGCCGATCTGCACCACATCTGCGCTGCCGTCGCCGGGCGAAAGCTGCACCACGCACAGGCGGTCGCGCCCCGGCACCAGACCCATCGTCTCGGTATCGATGGCGACCTCGCGGCCATAATTGGACAGATCGGGCAGATCGCCCTTGTGCAGCCTGGTGGTCATCAGCTTTCCTTGAAAATCAACGGAAATGGTGATGCCACAGCAAGACGGCAATGGAAAGGCCGCCAGCACCGTTTCAGGCGCTGATGCAAAGGGAATTAAGAAGGGGAATTGGTGGAGCCAAGCGGGATCGAACCGCTGACCTCCTGCATGCCATGCAGGCGCTCTCCCAGCTGAGCTATGGCCCCGATCTCTGGTCGTCCGGCAGATGCCTGTCGAACGGCGGTGCAGTACTAGTCAAGCTCGGCGCGGGACGCAACCCCAATTTTGAGGGCCGTCGGCGCCGGCATTCCGCCGGCCTAGACTTCGTCGTCGTCGTCCGAAACGTTGAAGTCGAGATCCTCGTCCTCGTCTTCATCCTCGAGGAACACGTCGTCGTCATCGCCGCCCAATTCGTCGTCGACATCGACGTCCTCGACGTCGGGGATGTCCTCGTCGTCATTGTCGTCGTCGTTGTCGTCGTCATCCGTATCGGTGTTCTTTTCGGCATCCTCGAGCGAGATCACCTCCGCGCCCGCCTCGGCGGCGCCGGCTTCGGTTTCCACCTCGTCGGTCTCTTCGACCTCCTTGACGGGCTTTTCCTTTTCGCGCCCGGCGGCTGCCTTCTCGGCGGTCACCACGAACTGGGTGCCGCAATTCGGGCAGATGATCGGGTCCTTGTTGAGGTCGTAGAATTTGGTGCCGCAATTCAGGCACTGGCGTTTGGTGCCCCGGTCAAAACTGGCCACGTTCAACCCCTTGTTCAATGTCGGCAGCAGGCGAATGACGCCCTTGATTTTTCGCAGTCCGGTTAGAGGACAACGCCGCCGCCTGTCAAACCCAAAATGCGCCTTTCTTGCGCGCCGGCCAAACTTGCCGCAGCCGCCTGTTGGCCGTCTGATGTTTCTCATGGTAAGGCCAGCCCGTTTCAGCGCCCGATCTGGAGAGGCAAATGTCCCATAATGCCCAACGCCCCCGCCCGCTTGCCACAGCCGGCACCAGCGGCCCGCTGTCCGGGCGCATAAGGGTGCCCGGCGACAAATCCATCTCTCACCGTGCCCTCATGTTCGGCGCTCTGGCCGAGGGCGAAACGAAAATCACCGGCCTGCTCGAGGGCGAAGACATCATGGCGACCGCCCGTGCCATGGGCCAGCTCGGCGCCGGTCTCGGCAAGCTTGGCGATGAATGGATCGTGACCGGCGTTGGCCGCAGGGGCTTTTCCGAACCCACCGCCCCGCTCGATTTCGGCAATGCCGGCACCGGCGTGCGTCTCACCATGGGTCTGGCCGGCATGTGCCGCTTCACCACCCGCTTCACAGGCGATGCGTCCTTGCGGTCCCGCCCCATGCGGCGCGTGCTCGATCCGCTGCGCGCCGTCGGCGTCGAAGTGCTCGAGGAAGAGCAGGGCGGCCGGCTGCCCATCGCCCTGCGCGGGCCGGAGAACCCCAGACCGGTCTCCTATCGCGTGCCCATGGCCTCCGCCCAGGTAAAATCCTGCGTCTTGCTTGCCGGCCTTCAAATTCCCGGTGAGACTGTCGTCGTCGAACCGGTCATGACCCGCGACCATACCGAAAAAATGCTCGAAGGCTTCGGCGCCGACATCAAGATCGAGACCGACGATGCCGGCGTCCGCACCATCCGCTTGCAGGGCCGGCCCGAGCTCAAGGCGCAGAAAATCGAGGTGCCCGGCGACCCCAGCTCCGCCGCCTTCCCGCTGGTCGCCGCCCTCATCGTGCCCGGCGCCGACATCGTCATCGAGAATGTGCTGATGAACCCCACCCGCACCGGTCTCATCCAGACCTTGCAGGAGATGGGCGCCAACATCGAAATCCGCGCGCCACGCAAGTCGGGCGGCGAGGACATCGCCGATCTGCGTGTCCGCCACTCCGAGCTCAAGGGCGTCACCGTGCCGCCCGAGCGCGCACCCTCCATGATCGACGAATATCCCGTGCTTGCCATCGCCGCCGCCTTCGCCGAGGGCCGCACGGAGATGCCGGGCATCGGCGAACTGCGCGTCAAGGAATCCGATCGTCTCTCGGCCGTCGCCCGCGGGCTCGAAGCCAATGGCATCACCTGCGAGGAAGGCGAGGACTTTTTGATTGTGGAAGGGCAGGAAAGCGTCCCCGGCGGCGGCACCGTCGAAACTCATCTCGATCACCGCATCGCCATGAGCTTTCTGGTTCTGGGGCTGAATACGCAAAGCCCGGTTCAGGTCGACGACGCCAATATGATCGCCACCTCCTTTCCGAGCTTCCTCGATGACATGACCGCGCTCGGCGCCAAATTCGAAGGCTGACGTCATGCTGATTGCCGTCGACGGACCCGCCGCCTCCGGCAAGGGCACGCTCGCCTCCCAGATCGCGGAACACTACGGCCTGCCCCATCTCGACACTGGCCTGCTCTACCGGCAGGTTGGCAGGCTCTGGATCCCGCATGAAGCGGCCGACGATGCCGAGGCGCGCGCGGTGGAAATTGCCCGCGATCTCGATACGCGTGGCCTTGATCCCGACAGTCTCGGCACGCCGGAAAATGCCCGCGCCGCCTCGAAGGTCGCCGTCTTCCCAGGCGTCCGGCAGGCGCTGTTGCGGGTGCAGCGCGATTTCGCCTTACAGCCCGGCGGCGCCATTCTCGATGGCCGCGACATCGGCACCGTTATCGCCCCGGATGCCGATGTGAAGATTTTCGTCACCGCCAGCCCTGAGATCCGGGCGGGCCGGCGCCAGCGTCAGTTCGAAAAGCGGGGGCAGGCGGTTGATTTCGCCGCTCTGCTTGCCGACATAAAGGAGCGTGACGCCCGCGACAGTTCGCGCAAGGACGCCCCGCTCAGACAGGCTGATGACGCATACTTGCTTGATACCAGCGATTTGAGTATAGAGGCCACACTCCGCGCTGCCGTTGAGATCATCGACACGGCCATGGCGCACAAGGCCGGAGCTTAAGGAGCGTGGTCAGGAAAAGTGGAAGCCGGTTTTCCGGTTCGACCACGCGACCACCAAACTAAGCTCCCAATTCACACCTTGTGGCATGGGCCGGTGAGGCGATCGGGCCCCGACTATCGGGTTCGGCGGCGGAACATTTAACGAGCATTGACTGGCTTGCAGGACCCGCGCGCCGGGCCGCTTTTGCATCTGCATGGATGTGTGGCGGCCGGGGGTCGCAACGTCATTCGGCGCTTTTTCAACCCCAACCCGGCGCGCATAACATTGGAGAATTCATGGCTCAGCCAGCACAAGTCACCCAGGAAGATTTCGAAGCCCTGTTGATGGATTCGTTCGTCGACAACGAGCCCTTGGAAGGTACCGTTGCCAAGGGCAAGGTCGTCGCCATCGAGAAGGATCTCGCCATCATCGATGTGGGGCTCAAGACCGAAGGCCGCGTGCCTCTGAAGGAGTTCGGCGCCGCCGGACGCGACGGCACCATTGCAGTGGGCTCCGAGGTCGAGGTCTATGTCGACCGCGTCGAGAACGCCATGGGCGAAGCGGTCCTCAGCCGCGAAAAGGCCCGCCGCGAGGAAAGCTGGGTGCGCCTCGAGGCCAAGTTCGAGAAGAACGAGAAGGTCGAAGGCCAGATCTTCAACCAGGTCAAGGGCGGCTTCACCGTCGATCTCGACGGCGCCGTGGCCTTCCTGCCGCGCTCCCAGGTCGATATCCGCCCGATCCGCGATATCCGGCCCGCTGATGAACGTGCCGCAGCCCTTCCAGATCCTGAAGATGGACAAGCGCCGCGGCAATATCGTCGTTTCGCGCCGCGCCATCCTCGAGGAGAGCCGCGCCGAGCAGCGCTCCGAGATCGTCCAGCAGCTCGAAGAGGGCCAGGTGGTCGACGGCGTGGTCAAGAACATCACCGACTACGGTGCGTTCGTCGATCTGGGCGGCATTGACGGCCTGCTGCACGTCACCGACATCGCCTGGCGCCGCGTCAATCATCCGACCGAGGTGCTCTCGATCGGCGAGACCATCAAGGTGCAGATCATCCGCATCAACCACGAGAGCCACCGCATCTCGCTGGGCATGAAGCAGCTGCAGGCCGATCCGTGGGAAGGTATCGGGGCCAAGTATCCGGTTGGCGCCAAGTTCACCGGCCGCGTCACCAACATCACCGACTACGGCGCCTTCGTGGAGCTGGAGCCGGGGATCGAGGGCCTGATCCACGTCTCCGAGATGAGCTGGACCAAGAAGAACGTGCATCCGGGCAAGATCGTCTCCACCTCCCAGGAAGTGGAAGTGATGATCCTCGAGGTCGATCCGGAAAAGCGCCGCATCTCGCTCGGGCCTCAAGCAGACGCCTTGCCAATCCCTGGGATAGCGTTCGCCGAACGCTTCCCCATCGGCTCCACCGTCGAGGGCGAAGTCAAGAACAAGACCGAGTTCGGTCTGTTCATCGGCCTCGATGGCGATGTGGACGGCATGGTCCATCTCTCCGATCTCGATTGGCCGCGCCCGGGCGAGGAAGCGCTGGAAGACTACAATCGCGGCGACATGGTCAAGGCCAAGGTGCTCGACGTCGATGTCGACAAGGAGCGTATCTCGCTCGGCATCAAGCAGCTCGCCTCCGACGCGGCTGCCGAGCAGGCCGACCAGACAGGCCTCCGCAAGGGCGCCGTGGTCACCTGCACGGTCACCCAGGTCAATGACGGCGGCATCGAGGTCAAGGTCGGCGACACCGAGATGACGGCGTTCATCCGCCGCTCCGATCTGAGCCGCGACCGCAACGACCAGCGCCCCGAGCGCTTCGCCGTCGGCGAAAAGGTCGATGCCCGCGTCACCCAGTTCGACCGCAAGACCCACCGCATCTCCCTCTCCATCAAGGCGCTGGAAATCGCCGAGGAGAAGGAAGCTGTGGCGCAGTACGGTTCGTCCGATTCGGGCGCCTCGCTCGGCGACATTCTCGGCGCCGCCCTCAAGGACCGCAACGAGAAGTAAGCCTCAAAACAAGGCCAACGCACATCAAACCCGCGCTCCGGCGCGGGTTTTTTGTTGCGGGACGTTTCCTCACGATAGAAATCATGCGCCGTCATTCCGGCGCCAGCCCGTCCGGCGCGAGAACAAAAGGCCGGAATCCAGTTCGGTCATCGAGGCATGTACCGCGACGCCTGCGGCTACTGGATCCTCGATCAAGTCCGGGATGACGGTGGTGTGCAGAGCGCGGCGTGGGCATAGCCTCGTCCGGCACTTGCGTGGCTTTGCCTCAAAACCGCCCTTTGCCTCTGGCCTACCGAGGTTCCTATTTCGAACCGCGCGCCTGTTTCACAAGCAATACACCATTGTGCGAGGCAGGCCTCCCTCCCCTGAGCGGAGGGAGGCCGATAGGCAGGGTGGGGGTGACAAGGGGCTTGAGCAACAGCGATTCCCGGGCATGGGACGCGCCCCATGCACAAACGGGATCGGGCACAAGAGAGGCTATGCAGTTCAAGAACCTGGAATGGCGGGCGATGACCGGGTTCGATCTCGGCGCGGTCAACGGCATCGCCGCGCACCTGCATCCCGGATTCTACGAGGCCCCGGAAATCCTCGAGGAAAAGCTCTTGCTCTACCGCGACGGCGCCCATGTGCTCGAGATCGGCGAACGCGTCGTCGGCTATGTTTTTTCCCACCCCTGGCGCACTGGCGCGCCGCCCCCGCTTAACACACGGCTCGGGGCAATCCCGGCCGACGCCGATACCTATTATCTGCACGATATCGCCATCCTGCCGCTGGCCCGGCGCGTCGGCGCCGCAGGGCAGATCGTGAAGACGCTGGAAATGCACGCCCATGCGCGGGAATTGCCCAGCCTCTCGCTGGTCGCGGTCAATGGCTCGGCCGGCTTCTGGGCCCGTCGCGGCTTTCGCTCCGTCACCGATCCGGCGCTGGCCCAAAAGCTCAGCTCCTACGGTGACGATGCGCTTTACATGCAGAAGCGGCTGTGAGCCTCTTCACCTTGCTTTGGGTATGACGCCGACCTGCCGTTCGGGATACCGACCCAAACCGGTCCTAGCATCCGCAATCGCGGGTTAAGGCCCTCCGCCTACTCCACCTCGGTGCCGTTCTGCTCCAGAACCTGGCCCGCCAGATGCAGGCCGCCGCAGATGACGACGCGCGCATCGGCGATCTTGGCTGCCGCCTGCACCGCCGTCTTGATCGAGCGCTGCGGCGTGGCATCGAGTTCTACTTCCCGGGCCAGGTCGGCGAGATCCTTCGCGCTCCACGAGGCCCGGTCGCCCGGAATCTTGATGGTGAAGATCTTCTCGGGCAGCTTGCCGAAATGGCTGAGATACCCCTTGGCGTCCTTGTTGGCGAAGGTGCCCATGATCAGCACCAGCGGCTTGGGGTTGTGGCTTTGCATGTCCTCGAGCGCACGCGCCAGCACCCCGCCGCCCGCCTCGTTGTGCCCGCCATCGACCCAGAGTTCGTGTCCCTCCGGCAAAAGCTCGCGCAGCTTTCCCGTCTTCAGCGGCATCATCCGCGCCGGCCAGTCCACCGCGCGCAGGCCCTTGGCGATGTTCACCTCGCTCACCGGCAGTTCGAAATGCCTGACCGCGGCGATCGCCACGCCTGCATTTTCGAACTGGAAGGGCCCGCCCAGGGCCGGCGGCGGCAGATCGAGCAAGCCGTCCTCGTCCTGGTAGATCAACCGCCCGTCCTGGGGATAGGCGTCGAAATCTTCCCCGCCGACAAAAGGCGTAACCCCCAGCCAGCGCCCCTCGCGCTTGATCTCCTTGAGCGCCTCATCCTCTTGCCGGGCAACCACGGCCTTGCTGCCGCGCTTGAAGATGCCCGCCTTTTCCTTGGCAATGCCGGCGAGCTTGGAGCCCAGAAACTCCACATGGTCGATCGAAACGGGCGTGATGATGGTGCCCAGAGGCTGCTCGACCACATTGGTGGCGTCGAACCGCCCGCCAAGCCCGACTTCAAGCAGCAGATAATCCGCCGGCACTTCAGAGAACAGCTTCAGCGCCGCCGCCGTGGTGATCTCGAAATAGGTGATGGGCTCGCCCGCATTGACGCGTTCGCATTGTTCCAGCGCCGCGTTCAGCGCCTTGGCGCTCACAAGCTCCCCGGCAAGCCTGATGCGTTCGCGGAACTGAATGAGATGCGGCGACGTGTAGACGTGAACGCGCTTGCCGGCGGCTTCCAGAAAGGCGCGAAGGAACGCAACAGTCGAGCCCTTGCCATTGGTGCCGGCCACATGGATGACCGGCGGCAGGCGTGTCCTGCGGGCGGCCGAGATCTTCAAGCAGGCGCTCTATGCGGTCCAGCTTGAGGTCGATCAGCTTGTCGGGATGCAGCTCGAGCAGCCGCTTTAAAATGGCGTCCGTCCGGCTCAACTCAACCCCCGCAGGCTTGCCGGTTACTCAATACCTTACAGTGTAAGAACCTATTCGGCGTGACCCGCGACGGGCGCGTTCAAAAGGTCGTCGTCGCCTTCCGCGGCCACGGCCACTTCGCGCATGCTCACCTGCTTCGGAGCCGCCGGCTTCTGTGCATCGATCAGTGCCGCCGGCGCCTCGGCCTTGGTCAACATGCCGACCAGCGAGCCGATGGTGTGACGCAAATCATGCCGGTGCACCACCATGTCCACCATGCCGTGTTCGAGCAGATATTCGGCGCGCTGGAAGCCCTTGGGCAGTTTCTCGCGAATGGTTTGTTCGATCACCCGCGCGCCGGCAAAGCCGATCACCGCGCCGGGCTCGGCGATATGCACATCGCCCAGCATGCCATAGCTCGCCGTCACGCCGCCTGTGGTCGGGTTGGTCAGGACCACGATATAGGGCAGCCCCGCTTCGCGCAGGCGCTGGATCGCAACCGTCGTGCGCGGCATCTGCATGAGCGACAGAATGCCCTCCTGCATGCGCGCTCCGCCCGATGCGGTGAACATGATGAAGGCCGTCTTTTTCTCGACAGCCGTTTCCATCGCCGAAACGATGGCCGAGCCGGCCGCCATGCCCAGCGAGCCGCCGATGAAATCGCTGTCCTGGACGCCGACCGTCACGTCCAGCCCCAAAAGCTTGCCCGTGGCGATGAGGACGGAATCCTCCATGCCGGTCTTGGTGCGGTGCTCTTTCAGCCGGTCTGGATAGCGTTTTGTGTCGCGGAACTTCAGCGGGTCCTGCGGCACCTGCGGCAGCGGCAATTCCTTGATCGTATCCTTGTCAAGAAAGCTCTGCAGCCGGTCACGGGCCTTGATCTTCATGTGGTAGCCGGAATTCGGCACCACCCACTGGTTTTCCACCAGATCGCTGTAGAAAACCAGTTCGCCCGATTCCGGGCATTTGACCCAAAGATTTTCCGGCGCCTCCCGCTTGTTCAGGAGGGAGCGGATTTTCGGTCTGACGACGCTGTTGATCCAGTTCATGGGCCTCTAAACGCCTCTGCTGCGGCCTTGGTTGCCATTTTGCGGCTGCCGCGCCGCATCCCAAGGCTCAATATGGGGGTCGACAAAGCAACTTATCAGGTCAATTTCAATTCCGCAAAACCTCTGCACCTGCAGCAGTCAACCGGTTGAAAACTCTGGGTCAGCCCCGCGCTCGTCTGACACCGGCGGCGAGCTCTTCGACAAGCTCAATCACACCAGAAACGGTTTCCGGCCCCGCTTTACCGTGCGCATCCAGCGACTTGCCGAGCCTGTCGACCAGCGCCGTGCCGACCACAACGCCGTCCGCATCGCGTCCCATCGCCTCGGCATCCTCGGCGGTCTTGATCCCGAACCCGA
Source organism: uncultured Alphaproteobacteria bacterium (assembly GCA_963782875.1). GTDB lineage: Bacteria > Pseudomonadota > Alphaproteobacteria > Rhizobiales > Devosiaceae > CAWALD01. The sequence continues at coordinate 1,717,020 of CAWALD010000003.1, forward strand.
CGGCAACCGGCAGGTCGGTATGCGATTTTATGCGCTTAACCGCCTCACCCACCGCCGCGCGGTTCTTGATCGCCGCGCCGGTAATGCCGGTCATGGAGACATAATAGACGAAGCCCGAGGAATTGGTCAGCACCGTCGCCAGCCGCCTGTCGTCGGTCGTGGGGGTGGTCAGCCGGATGAAGCTCAGCCCGGCTTTGAGCGCCGGCAGGCAGAGTTCCTCGTCTTCCTCGGCCGGCAGATCGACGACGATCAGCCCGTCCACCCCGACCGCCTTGGCGGCGGCGACGAACTTGTCCACGCCATAGATATAGATGGGGTTGTAATAGCCCATCAGAACGATGGGGGTCGTGTCGTCCTGCTCGCGGAACCCGGCCACCAGATCGAGTGTCTTTTGCAGCGTCTGCCCCGCCTTCAGCGCCCTTTGCCCGCCCAGCTGGATCACCGGGCCGTCTGCCATCGGGTCGGAAAACGGCATGCCCAGCTCGATGACGTCGGCGCCAGCCTCCGGCAGCTTGCGCACCAGTTCGAGACTGGTCTCATAGTCGGGATCGCCGGCGGTGACGAAGGTGACCAGCGCCGGCCGCTTTTCGCCGGCACAGGCGGCAAATTTCTCATCGATACGCGTCGAACTCATGACCGATACCCGCAAACCTGCATCTCGGCGGCAGCCCTTGGCCATCCGCGCGCCGCGATCTAGGGGGTGCGGGCGCAAGGTGTCAACTCGGCAGGAGCGTGTCCGGGAAAAGTGGAGGCACGGTTTTCCCGTTCGGACACGAGGCCAAGCCCGCGTTTGGCCATAAGCGAGCAACACTCCCGACTGCCGCCGCGCAACAAAAAAGCGCGGCCAACAAGCCGCGCCAGCATCACGCTGTCGAAAAACGAAAAGGAGAGAGCCTTAAAGGCGCGGGCGCCCGTTCTGCCCACTCTCGGCGGCCACGGTCATCTCGTCCAGCAAATCCGCGAATTCGACAATCAGGTCACTGCTCATCTTCTTCTGCTCCGCAAAATTTGTTGTCTTAACGATACGTTCATTATGCGCCCGCCTCAGCTTTTCAGCCACGGGTCCGTGTGCAGGCGAGCTATGCAGGGGGCGCAGATCTTGAGGACGGTATCGCATGATCACCAAAAGCTGTGTCGATGCAAAAAGTTCCTTAATGTCCGATTAAGAACACCGGATTTTTCGCGCCGGTGTCGCCGCGTCGACGAAAGCGCCTAGAAGCTGAAGCCGAGCCGCTTGCCGACGCTTTCGACGTCCTTGTCGCCGCGGCCGGAAAGGCACAGCACGACAGTGGCTTGGCGATCCATGGAGGGTGCCAGTTTCATCACCTGCGCCAGCCCATGCGCCGATTCCAGCGCCGGAATGATCCCCTCGAGCCGCGTGCATTCCTGGAAGGCATGCACCGCCTCGTCGTCGGTGATCGGCACATAGGACACCCGCCCGCTATCGCGCAAAAAGGCGTGTTCCGGCCCGACGCCGGGATAATCGAGCCCTGCGGAAATCGAATGGCCCTCGAGGATCTGCCCGTCTGCATCCTGCAGCAAATAGGTGCGGTTTCCATGCAGCACGCCCGGTCTGCCGCCGGTCATCGAGGCGGCGTGTCCGTTTTCGACGTCGATCCCGTATCCCCCGGCCTCGGCGCCGTAAATGGCCACGTCGGGATCGTCGAGAAAGGCATGGAAGGTTCCAATGGCGTTCGAGCCGCCGCCGATACAGGCGACCAGCGCGTCCGGCAGCTTGCCCGTCTGCTGGACGATCTGCTCGCGCAATTCCCGCCCGATCACCGACTGGAAGTCCCTGACCATTTCCGGATAGGGGTGCGGCCCTGCCGCCGTGCCGATCAGATAATAGGTGGTGTCGACATTGGTCACCCAGTCCCTGAGCGCCTCGTTCATGGCGTCCTTGAGCGTGCCGGCCCCGGCCGTCACCGGCCGCACCTCCGCGCCCAGCATTTTCATGCGCAAGACGTTCGGCTTCTGGCGCTCCACATCGGTAGCGCCCATGAAAACCGTGCAGGGCAGGCCGAACCTTGCGCAGACCGTTGCCGCCGCCACGCCGTGCTGGCCCGCACCGGTCTCCGCGATCACCCGCGTCTTGCCCATGCGCTGGGCCAGAAGGATCTGCCCAAGGCAATTGTTGATCTTGTGGGATCCGGTGTGGTTGAGGTCCTCGCGCTTGAAATAGATGCGCGCCCCGCCGAGTTCTTCCGTCAACCGCTCGGCGTAATACAGGGGAGAAGGCCGGCCCACATAATGGGTCGAGAGCGCCTCCAGCTCCATGGTGAATTGCGGGTCGCCCTGCGCCGCGCGATAGGCCTGCTCCAGATCGAGGATCAGCGGCATCAGCGTCTCGGCGACGAACCGTCCGCCGAACAGGCCGAACCGTCCCTGTTCATCGGGGCCATGGCGCAGCGAATTGGCGCGGATATCACTCACCGGAATTTCCTCTTGTAAAAGACGATTACGCTTCAGGCCGCACCATAACGGTCCGGCCGCCCCGCCGCCAGAGTGCGTGCTGGTTCAGGAGACCTTGATCCCTTCGGCGGCCTTGCGGGCATTGGCGATGAACGCCCTGATCTTGGCGGCATCCTTCTGCCCGGGTGCGGATTCGACGCCGGACGAGACATCGAGCCCGAAGGGTTTCACCCTTTTGACTGCATCTGCCACGGTTTCGGGCGTCAGTCCGCCCGCCAGCGTGAAGTCGAGACCATTGTCCAGCGCATCCAGAATGCTCCAGTCGAAGGCGACGCCCCGGCCGCCCGGCAGGTCGGTGTTCTTGGGCGCCTTGGTGTCGAGCATGATACGGTCGGCAATCTCGGCGAAATCGGCCACCGCCTTCAGATCGTCCCTGTCCGCCACCCCGATCACCTTGACGACGGCCAGGCCGGCTTCGGCGCGGATCACCTCCACCCGGTGCGGTGTCTCCGGCCCGTGCAGCTGCAGCCAGTCCGGATCGAGTGCGGCGATCTCGGCCACCATGGAATTATCGGGATTGACGGCGACCACGCAGGTTTCCACCCGCCCGCGCGCTTCCGAGATGAGTTCGGCGATGGTGTCGATCTCGCAATGGCGGACGCTGCGCGGGAAATGCATGAATCCCACGATGTCGGCGCCCGCCTCTATGGCGGCGTCGAGCATCTCGGGGGTGCGGATGCCACAGATCTTGATGATGGGGGAGTAGGCCATTGATTTCGTGAAACCACCTAGTCGATGTCGGCGAAATCGTCTGCGGGCACCACGCCCTTCTGCATCCCGGGATTGACGGCAGGCTGGCGCCGCGCCGTCTCCAGCTCGCGTTCCAGCCTGGCCTTGTCGCGCTGCAAATGCCGCCGCTCGCGGCGATAATGTCCCTGGCTCAGCCAGGTGGCGATGCCGCCCAGCACGACCCCGAGGATCAGCATGGTGTAAATCAGCACGAACAGCGGCATGTCGAGGTTCGGCACCAGCGGGTTTTGCGCCGAGAGGGGATCGAAATTCACGCTGACAGTCTGCCGGTTCGCCAGCGCGAACACGATCAGCGCCACGCAAAGCGGCACCAGAACGAGCCAGCCGATAATGCGCTTGATCATCTTGTGCCGCCCCGGCAGCGATCCGACAGCTTATTTGTTGAGCCGTTCACGGATTTCCTTGCCCGCCTTGAACTGCGGCACATATTTTTCCTCGACATCGACCGCTTCGCCCGTCCGGGGATTGCGGCCGGTCCGGGCTGGACGGTTCTTCACCGAAAAGGCGCCGAAGCCGCGAAGTTCCACGCGGTCGCCGCGCGACATCGCGTCACCGATCTCGTCGAGCACGGCGTTGACCACGTTTTCGAGGTCCCGCTGAAAAAGGTGCGGATTTTCGTCTGCCAGCTTCTGGATCAACTCGGATTTGATCATCGCAGCGTCCCGCCCCATGTCTGCTCCCTGAGGGTAGCTTTATTGTTGCGGCGCAGCCTGCCAAAGCGAAACCAAACCGTCAAGCGCCATGGGTGTTTGCGTCATGCCGGTAATGGCAGAAGCGGCCTGCCCGCCCAGATAATGTGCAACCTGCGCCAATCCCCCCTCCGCATGCGGCCAATGGGTATAGATCGGCAGGTCCTTTGCGATGTCGCGCTCCGTCTCGAGCCAGTCGACGGCTTCCTTTTCCCCGCCCACCGCATCGATCAGGCCGTCCGCAAGCGCGGTACGTCCCGTCATGATGCGTCCATCGGCAAGCTTCATGACGGCGCTGCGCGGCATGTTCCGGCGTTCGGCCACGATGTCGACGAACCAGTCGAAGCTGGAATTGACCAATTGCTGCAGGCTCTGGCGCGGGGCGCCGGCCAGCGGCTCGTCGATGTCGGGTTCCGCCTTGAGCGGGCCAGACTGCACCTTCTGGTAGTCGACGCCGATCGTGTTCATGAGCTTGCCCGCGTCGATATGCTGGATGTAGACGCCGATTGACGCCACGATGGAAAGCCGCCGCGCGATGATTTCGTCTGCTGCGATGGCGGTCATGTAGGCCGCCGAGGCGCCGAGTTCGGCGATCACCGCCACAACCGGCTTTTTCTCCCTGATCCGCCCCAGCACCTCGTAGAGCTCTTCGCCGCCTGCCGTGGTGCCGCCGGGCGAGTTGATCGAAACGATCACCGCCTTGACGCTGTCGTCCTCGGCCATGTCGTCGAGTTCTTGCAGCCGGTCGGCATCGGTTGTGAGTACGCCGTTAAGGACAACCCGCCCGATATGATCGCCGACCCCCTGATCGCCCGGCAGCGCGAAACGGGCGACCAGCGCGATAACTGCGATGGCGGCGGCGATGAAGGCCAGCGCCCGCCAGAGGCTGCGCGAGCGCCTCAGCCGGGAGGTGGCGGGAATGGCGTGCAGGGGGTCATCCGCGAGCGACATGAGGCAGGTTTCCGCAACAACTTCTAAGTCCGGGGGAGACGCAGTTTCGACCGACCGTCGCCCCATGCCCAAGCGATAGCGTTTTTGCTCCCGCTATGCCACCGCAAATGCTTGCCGCCGCCACAGCACCGCTCCACAATGGCCGAATGGGCTATAAAATCGATCCCGATCAGAGCCTTGACCGCGAGATCGGTCGCATCGGCACCGAACTGCTCGATGGCGTGCGGGCCGATCTGGACCGTATTGGCAACGACCCGCGCGAGGCGCTGCACGATGCGCGCAAGAAGATAAAGAAGCTGCGCGGCCTGCTGCGGCTTGTCCGTTATGCCGACAAGGCACTCTACGCATCCGAAAACGCGCGGCTTCGAAATGCGGCCCATGGCATTTCGCGCTTCCGCGATGCCGGCGCCGCCCTGCAGACGCTGGAAAGATCGGTCTCGGGCGACAAGGCGCGCTCCAGATCGGCCCAAGCCGTCAGGTCGGCACTGAAACGGGAGGAGCGGGACGCTCTGGCCGGGGGCAGGGACGAACTGGACGCCGCCATTGCCGCCGTCCGCAAGGCTTGCGACGAGACCGGAGCGGCGCTTCAGGCCTTCTCAATGCCGGGCGGAAAAGCCGGCGGCAAGCTCTTGCACAAGGGCTATGCGCATGTGCGCGGCCAGATCGACATCCGTCTGGCCGCCGCAGCCGCTGATCCTTCGCCCGAGGCGATGCACGAATTGAGGAAAGCGGTCAAATATCACCGCATGCATTTGCAACTGCTTCGCAAGCCTCTCGATGAGGCCAAGCCGCGGCGCGAGGCCGTCAAGCATCTGGGCGATCTGCTGGGCGATCTGCATGATGCCGACATGCTGGCTGGCCGCCTGAGCGGTGACAGGGCGCCCGATGCCGGCGCCGGCGCACGCCAGACCGTTAAACGCCGGCTGTTGCGCCAGCGCGATAGGCTGGCCGAAGAAATTCTCGATGAGGCGCAGGCCCTGTTCCCGCCCGATCCGAAATCGCGAAGGAAAGCCCTTAAAAAAGCGTTCTAGGCTCGCGCGCTTGTCGGCTATTCGCACATCTTCATCGTGCAGGCATGGCCGTGGCAGCCAAGGTCAACATGGATGTGATCGCGATGCAGCGCATTGGCTTCCGGGCCCAGCACGGTGGTGAAGAACCCGCAGGCGGCGTCATGCGCATGGCTCATTGTGCGAGCGGCATAATCGGGCTTGCCCCCGGGGTGGTCCTGATACTCTCCCGGCTTCGGCCAGTCGGCGGGCAGTGAAATCCGCGTGCCATCCTTGAGCGTGAACCCGGTTACATCCGCCGCATTGGCAAAGCCGTGCTCGGAGACATCGGCGCCTTCGACATTGTTGCGCGGCCGGCAATAATAGGAGGTACCGATCGAAATCCCGCTCACCGGCTGGTTGAACATCGCTTCCGTATAGGCGCTGACCCGGTCCACCCAGCGCCCCAGCGCCGTCGCCATCTCGCAATTGAGCGTGGCTGGGCTCGAAAGCTCCACCTGCCGGCCCCCGACGCTCAGCGCCGTCACCTGATAGGGGCTTTGCACATGGCACATCTTTTCATCGATCGGCTCCATCACTTTGGCCGTAACGAGCCCGCCGATGATTGCGGGGCAGGCGACCTGATAGATGCGTGGCGGCTCCGGCGGCGCTTCTTTTGCCGCTGCAACCCCTTCGGGCGTACCCTCCGGGGTCTGATCGACCGTCGCCGCCTTTTCATCGGGCCGCGAACGCGGCAGCGGCACCCCAGGCTCGCCTGTCGCTTCGTCAGCTTTCGCCGACTCGGCGCTTGGCGCGCTGTCCTGCACGGCCTCGACTGTTTCGGTTTTTTCGGCGGGTGCGGGCGCTTCGGCCTCGGCGTCTTTGGGTGTGCTTTTGGCCTCTTGTGCGGCCAGTTGCGCCGCTGTCGGCCGCTCGCGGGGCAGGGGCGGTGTGGCGTCTTGCGCCAGCGCGGGCAAAGGGAGCGCCAGCAACAGCGCCACAAGCAGCGGTCTCATGGCGTACGAAACCCCCGCCAACCCCGCCCGGTTCCCGCAGCTTCAAATCGGCTTTGCCGCAACCGTTAAAGCCTGATAAATGCCCGCACCATGACCACACCGCTCGACCACATCCGCAATTTCTCCATCGTCGCCCATATCGACCATGGCAAATCGACGCTTGCCGACCGGCTGATCCAGATACACGGGCGCGCTGGGCGAGCGCGAGATGAAGGAGCAGGTGCTCGATTCCATGGATATCGAGCGCGAGCGCGGCATCACCATCAAGGCGCAGACCGTCCGGCTCGAATACAATGCCAGGGACGGCGAGCACTATGTTCTCAATCTCATCGACACGCCCGGCCATGTCGACTTCGCCTATGAGGTCTCCCGCTCGCTCGCGGCCGTCGAGGGCTCGCTGCTCGTCGTCGACGCGGCGCAGGGCGTCGAGGCGCAGACGCTCGCCAACGTCTATCAGGCCATCGATGCCGATAACGAGATCGTCCCCGTCCTCAACAAGATCGACCTGCCCGCCGCCGAACCCGAGCGCATCAGGGCAGCAGATCGAGGATGTCATCGGCATCGACGCCTCCGAGGCGCTGCTGATCTCGGCCAAGACCGGGCTCGGCATCGAGGATGTGCTCGAAGCCATCGTCAAGCGCCTGCCGCCGCCCAAAGAGGGCGACGAGACCGCCCCGCTCAAGGCGCTGCTGGTCGACAGCTGGTACGACACCTATCTCGGCGTCATCGTTCTGGTCCGCATCATCGATGGCATCATGAAAAAGGGCCAGAAGATCCGCATGATGTCGAACGGGGCGACCTACGAGCTCGACCGCGTCGGCGTCATCACCCCAAAGCTCGTCGACATCGGCGAACTCGGCCCCGGCGAAATCGGCTTTTTCACCGCCTCGATCAAGGAAGTCGCCGACACCAATGTCGGCGACACCATCACCGACGACAAGAAGCCCACGGCAAAGGCGCTGCCCGGCTTCCGCCCCGCCCAGCCGGTGGTCTTCTGCGGGCTCTTTCCCGGTCGATGCCAATGATTTCGAGGATCTGCGCGCGGCCATGGGCAAGCTGCGTCTGAACGACGCCAGCTTCTCCTATGAAATGGAGACCTCCGCCGCGCTCGGCTTCGGCTTCCGCTGCGGTTTTCTCGGCCTTCTGCACCTCGAGATCATCCAGGAGCGGCTGAGCCGCGAATTCGATCTCGATCTCATCGCCACCGCGCCCTCGGTGGTCTACGAGATGGAGATGACCAACGGCGACCAGCGTCCAGCTGCACAATCCCGCCGACATGCCGGACGTGGTCAAGATCGCCGAAATCCGCGAGCCCTGGATCAAGGCCACCATCCTCACTCCCGACGACTATCTCGGCGCCATCCTGAAGCTCTGCCAGGACCGCCGCGGCATCCAGACGCAACCTCACCTATGTCGGCAACCGCGCCATGGTCGAATACGATCTGCCGCTCAACGAGGTGGTGTTCGATTTCTACGACCGGCTGAAATCGATCTACCAAGGGCTATGCCAGCTTCGACTACCAGCTCGCCGATTACCGCGAGGGCGATCTGGTCAAGCTCTCCATCCTCGTCAATGCCGAGCCGGTCGATGCGCTCTCCATGCTGGTGCACCGCTCGGTTGCGGAATCGCGCGGCCGCATCATGTGCGAAAAGCTCAAGGAGCTGATCCCGCCGCATCTGTTCATGATCCCGATCCAGGCGGCGATCGGCGGGCGGGTCATCGCCCGCGAGACCATTTCGCGCGCTCCGCAAGGACGTCACGGCCAAATGCTACGGCGGCGACGCCACCCGCAAGCGCAAGCTGCTCGAAGCCCAGAAAAAGGGCAAGAAGCGCATGCGCCAGTTCGGCAAGGTCGAAATCCCGCAGGAAGCCTTCATCCAGGCCCTCAAGATGGGCGATTCCTAGGGCAGGCGCTTCTCCGTACTCGCTGCACGAAGACGGACGAACGCCAAGGCAATGCCTTTCCGACTATCGCTGCCTCGGTAAGCGTGAGGACCTCGCGGGACGTTTCCCGCGCCCTGCCGGAGGGCCAATGAGCAGCGCAGGGCGGTTTTAGCCCGTCGCGTTGCGAGCGGACGGCCCGTGAGGCAAAGAGCTCCCCGCCTCTCGAACCTAAAATCTTCGCAAGCCTGCAACTTTCTGCAATATCGGATGTTTTGAGCGCCGAACGCTCACGTTCATTTGCCGCCCGACAATCTTCGGGCCGAGGGAGAGACCTCATGAATAAGGATCAGGCCAAAGGCGTTGGCAACCAGGCCAAGGGTGCGGTCAAGGAAGCCACGTCCAAGATGACTGGCAACAAGACCGGCGAACTGGAAGGCAAGGCCCAGAAGGCCGCCGGCAAGGTGCAGAAAGCCGCCGGCGACGCCAGGGAAGACGCCAGGAAGCGCTGAGCGCCCGCCACCATTTCAGCCATCACGCAGAGCAGGCGCGCGGCCTTCGGGCCGCCACCTGCTTTTTTAGTCTTTTCGTGCCTCCTCCGAACTTTTTCTCCGCCCCCGGCATCCTCTCCTTGTGCTAAAACCGCACAACGCCGGAGGTGCGCCATGGACCACGGTATCAGCGCATTCGCAAACCGGGACGATCACGCTCTGGCGCGCGCCGCCGTCAACGGTAACACGCACTCTCTGGCGTCGCTTTTCGAGCGTTACCGCCCCGCCCTTTACGCCACGGCCGTCTCCCTGCTCGGCTATAGCGGCGACGCCGAGGATGCGGTGCACGATACCTTCCTCGTCGCCGTCACCCGGCTCGCCCAGCTGCGCGACCCCGCCGCCTTCGGCGGCTGGCTTTTCGCCATCCTCAAAAACCAGTGCCTGATGGAAAAACGGCGGCAGCGCCGGCGCCCGCAGATCGGCGGCGAGGCGGCCGAGCGCCATTTCCGCGAACTGCCCGGCGACGACAGCATCGAGACCGAGATCGAGAACCGCGAACTGCGCGACTGGGTCTGGGCGGCGCTGGATCGCCTGCCGGAGCCCCAGCGCATAACGGTGATCCTGCGCTATTTCGGCAGCTTCGAGAGCTATGAGGATATCGCCGCCATTCTCGGCGTGCCGGTCGGCACCGTGCGCAGCCGGCTCTCCGATGCAAAACTCCGCCTCTCCGAACTGCTTCTTGCCCCGCTCGCCGGCACCAACGACCGCCATCACGTCATGCAGGCCGAGCGCCAGGAGCTCTACGCCGATGCCTTTGCGGGCCTTTATCGCGGCGGGCGCGACAAATTCCTCTCCCGTTTCGATGACGACCTGCACCTCTTGTGGTCCACCGGCACGCAGTCCCATGGCCGCTCCCATTTCGACGCCGAAATCGACACCGATCTCAGAACCGGCGTCCGTATCGCCAGCAGGCGCATCATGGCGAGCGGCGATCTGACCGTTATCGAGGGTGATTTCCTCAACCCGCCCGAAACCCCCGGCCTCTGCCCGCCGGGCTGCGTTCTTGTGTTCAAGGAGGGCGCGCGCCAGGTGCAGCGCGTTCACATTCATCTCGCCGCCCGACCCGTCCTTCCCCTCGACTGACCCTTCTCTGCGCTGCGAACTTTCTCCCTCACCCCGGCATCCTATCTACCACGGAGCGGCGAATGATCCGCTCCGCATCAAGGGAGTTGCAAATGAACACGCTTCGTTTTGCCCGCATGGCCGCTTTCGGCGCGGCCGCTTTGGCCCTTGCCGCCATCCCCGTTTTCGCCGAGGGCGGGTCGGACGCGGCCGACCAGGCCTATAGGGAAGTTGCCGATGCCTTCGGCAAGGTCCCCGATTTCATCAAGGTCTTCCCCAGAAACGCCTTTCCCGGCGCCTGGGAGGAGGTCAAGACAATCGAGTTCTCCGATGGCGCGCTGACCGTCAAGCAAAAGGCGCTGATCGGGCTCGCCGTCGCCGCCCAGATCCCTTGCGAATACTGCATCTGGGCCGACACCTTCTCGGCCCGCAAGGCCGGGGCGACGGATGCCGAAATCCAGGAGGCGGTGGCCGTCTCCGCGCTCGAGCGCCACTGGAGCACCGTCTTCAACGGCATGCAGGTGGATTTCGAGCAGTTCAAGAAGGATTATGCCGGTGAATAGGCCGGAGAAACTGGCGGCCGGGCGCGTCCTGCCGGACGTGGCCGGCCAGACCGAATTGTCCAACAGCTTTCTGGGCGATCTGGCGCAGATCTGCCTCGGTAGCACCGCGAAAATTGCTTCAATCACAACTGCGATCTGACGGATTTATTCCCGCCCTCAAAACCTCCGTTATCCTTTCCCCGATCTGCATCGAGCGGCGGTCGCGACGAACGGTCGGCAGATCACTCCGGGTGGACAGGGGGTCGCCTCTGTTCAGGCCGCCTTGCGTGACCAGGCCGACGCCGAGGTCATCCGTAAGTCGCTGATGGTCTTCGTTCGATCATCCCAGCACCGGCATGCCCCCAAGCGGGCGAGAACGGCGGTGTGGCGCGAGGAAAGGGGATAGAAGGGTCAAGCTCCCCGGGTTGCGCAAGTGTCGAAAGCCCAAAACTCCCGGTTTGCATGGGGCGCGCAGCGCCTCCCATTTTCGCCGGGTGGCTTGAGCCACGAACTCCGGCACCGAGGTGATGCGCGCCCCATGCCCGCTCAACCCTGCGGCAAATGCCGGAGGGAGATTTGGCATGGACGAGGCGCAGCCGAGGACCCCCGGCCAACTTCTTGGCCGCCCCGCCGGAGGGTCAGGGAGAACCGCAGGGCGGTGTCAGCCCGTCGCGGTTCGACCGATGCGACCCGCGAGGCAAAACAAAGGCGAAAGCTTCAGACCCATTCGACATCCGGGCAGGCTTGCGCCATGCTAGACGTCAAACAACCGCCGCCAAGGCGGGTTGGGGCTCGGGAGGCGCCGCGTGGCACGTATCACCTATCTCACCGCCATCGATTTCGGATCGGGCGAACTCAACGCCGTGCCTGCCGCTGCGGCCGAACTCGGCATCAGCCGCCCGCTCGTCGTCTCCGACCAGGGGATCATGGCGGCGGGGCTGCTCCAAAAGCTCGAGGCGCTGCTGCCCGAAGGCACGCCGCAATTCCTCGACACTCCGACCAATCCCACCGAAAGCGCCGTGCTGCAGGCGCTCGACATCTACCGCGCCGGCAAGTGTGACGGCATCATCGCCATGGGCGGCGGCTCACCCATCGATCTCGCCAAGGGTGTGGCCCTGCTCGCAACCCATGAAGGCCCGCTCGAGCAATATGCCGTCATCTATGGCGGGCTCGAACGCATCGGTCCCGTCTCCCCCCTCATCGCCATCCCCACCACGGCGGGCACCGGGGCCGAAGTCGGCCGGGCCGGGTTGATCACGCTCGATGATGGCCGCAAGCTCGGCTTCATCAGCCCGCATCTCATTCCCCGCCGCGCCATTTGCGATCCGGACCTGACCCTCGGCCTGCCCAAGGGGCTGACCGCCGCGACCGGGCTCGATGCCCTGTCCCATTGCGTCGAGACCTTCCTGTCGCCGCGCATCAATCCGCCTGCCGATGCCATTGCGCTCGACGGGGCGGAACGCATCTGGATCCATCTGCCAAGGGCCGTGGCGGATGGCAGCGACAAGACCGCCCGCACCGAACTGATGATGGGGGCGCTCGAAGGCGGGCTCTCCTTCCAGAAGGGTCTCGGCGCCATTCATTCGCTCAGCCATGCGCTCGGCGGCCTCAAGGAGCTCAAACTCCATCACGGCACGCTCAACGCCATCCTCATGCCGCTCGTCATCGCCTTCAACGCGCCCGCTGTGCCCGAAAAGCTTGCGCGGCTCAGCCGGCGTCTTGGACTGCCCGAAGGCGCCGATCTGGCTGCCGCCTTCGTAAAGCTCAACCGCGACCTCGGCATTCCGTCCGGTCTTGCCGAACTGGGCGTCACCGAAGACGTTTTCGACTGGGTGATTGAGCGGGCGCTGGCCGACCACAGCCACGCCACCAATCCGCGCGAACCCTCTTCCGGCGATTACCGGCAAATGCTGCTAGACGCCATGCAGGCCGGCACGCGGGGGTGACATCCTTCCACCAATGTGACTGCCGCGTCCGCCAAGGACAGGCGCACCAAAGCTGCAACCATGAACAGGAGCAATCATGACATCCGCATCACGCCTTGGCTGGGGCATTCTGGGCCCGGGAGGAATTGCCAAGGATTTCCGCAACGGGCTCAAGGACAGCGAGACCGGCAAGCTTGTCGCCATAGGCACGCGCCATCCCGAGCGCGAAGGTCTGGCCGACGAATATCCCGGTGCCCGCATTCATTCAGGCTATGAAGCCCTGCTTGCCGACCCGGATGTCGAGGCAATCTATATTGCGACCCCACACCCCTTCCATGCCGAATGGGCCATCAAATGTGCCGAGGCCGGCAAGCACGTCTTGTGCGAAAAACCGCTCGGCCTGACCGCCTTCGAGGCCGACGCCATGTTCCACGCGGCCCGCAAGGCCGGCACCTTCATGGCCGAAGCGCTCATGTACCGGCCGCATCCGCAGACGAAAAAACTCTACGACCTCGTGGCGAATGGTGCGGTCGGCGAGGTCCGCAAGATCACCTCCAGCTTCGGGTTTGCCATGTCGCGCTTCAATCCCGAGCACCGGCTCTATGCCAACGACCTGGCCGGTGGCGGCATCCTCGATGTCGGTTGCTATCCCGCCTCCATGGTGCGCCTGCTCGCCGGCGCCGCCAGCGGAAAACCCTTTGCCGATCCCGACAAGGTCATGGGCATGGCCGAACTCGGCCAGAGCGGTGTGGACGAATGGGCCTCCGCGCTCCTGCATTTCCCTTCGGGCATCATCGCCGAGATCTCCTGCTCGGTGTCGCTGAACCAGGAGAACGTGCTGCGTATCGTGGGCACCAAGGGGCGGATGGAGGTCAAGGATTTCTGGTTCGCCGGAGGCAAGCCGGGCGGCCGCAGTGAAATCCTTGTGATAACGCCGGACGGCACGGAAACCGTGGTGACCGAGGAAAGCCGCAATCTCTATAGCTTTGAAGTCGATGCTGCTGTCGCCGCCATCCGGGCGGGCAGGCAGGAATTGGAAAGCCCCGGAATGTCCTGGGACGACACGCTCGGCAATATGCGTGTGCTCGACAAATGGCGCGCCGATGCGGGTCTGGAATACGAGATCGAGAAGCCGGCCCGCAAGACGCTGACGATCAAGGGCAAAAAACTGAACGCCGGCAGCGGACCGATCCCCAAGCGCAAGATCAACGGCCTTGGCAAGGACGCCTCGGTCGTGGCGCTCGGCTTCGAGGATTTCCGCAGCTTCTCCTCGGTCTCCTTCCTGCTCGACGCCTTCTTCGAGCGCGGCGGCAATCTCTTCGATACCGCCTTTGTTTACGGCGCCGGCATGACCGAAACCCTGTTCGGCCAGTGGCACAAGAGCCGCGGCGTGCGCGAGCAATCCGTGCTCATTGCCAAGGGCGCCCATTCCCCGCTCTGCTATCCCGACGTCATCTCCAAGCAGCTCGATACCTCGCTCGGGCGGCTGCAGACCGATTATTGCGACGTCTACTTCATGCATCGCGACAATGAGGAGGTGCCGGTCGGCGAATTCGTCGATGCCATCGATGCCGAGGTCAAGGCGGGACGCATACGCGGGCCCTGGGGCGGTTCGAACTGGAGCCGGAAGCGGCTCGATGCCGCCATCACCTATGCCAAGGAAAATGGCCGCACGCCCCCGCAGGCGCTGTCGAACAATTTCTCGCTTGCGCAGATGATCAAGCCGATTTGGGCCGGTTGCGTCGCGGCCTCAGACGCCGAATGGCGGAAATGGCTGTCCGAACATCAGCTGACCAATTTCGCCTGGTCGAGCCAGGGCCGCGGCTTTTTCACCGACAGGGCCGGTCGCGACAAGCGTGACAACAAGGAGTTGGTCGAAACCTGGTACTCGGAGGAAAACTTCGGTCGTCGCGATAGGGCCATTGAACTGGCGGACAAGCTCGGCGTCAGCCCTATCCACATAGCGCTCGCCTATGTGCTGCACCAACCCTTCCCGGTCGTGCCGCTGATCGGCCCGCGCCGGCTGCTCGAGCTCGACGACAGCCTGCGGGCCCTCGAGATCGATCTGACGCCCGAACAGATCGGCTGGCTTGCCGGCGCCTGAAACATCGCGACCCGGACGCTTCTGGCGTCCGGGTCTCGCAAAGGTTCGGCTAGTCGTCCGAAGACCTAGGACTTCGACTTTTCCTTCAGCCAGGCCTCGTATTCGGGCACGGCATCCTTGTGCAGCGGGTAGTAGCGCTTCAGCGATTCTCCCGCCAGCAGCTTCTCCTTGGAGAAGTCCTCCCAGCCATGGTCCTTGTGCGCCTTCTCGACCATCTGCTCGGCCAGCGCGACAGGCACGCACACCGCGCCATCGTCATCGGCCACGATGATGTCGCCGGGCACGACGGTGACATTGCCGCAAGCAACAGTGGCGTTCACCGCCAGCGGCATGAGATTGGTCTGGGCATGGTAGTTGGGGGTCACGCCGCGGATCCAGATCGGGATGTCGAGTGCTTCGATCTTGGCCCAGTCCCGCACGCAGCCGTCGATCACCATGCCGGCGCCTTTGCGGCCCTTGAAATAGGTCGACATCATGTCCCCGAAAATGCCCGAGGTCATGTCGCCGCGCGCATCGACGACCACGACGTCGCCAGCTTCCACCTGGTAGAGCACGTGCCGGTGCAACTGCTTCTCGACGTCGGCATATTCGCCTTCTTCGAACAGGTCCTCCCGCTTGGGCATCATCTGCAAGGTCACCGCCGGCCCTGCGATCACCTTGCCCTTGTTCCAACTGGTGGGGCCGGTAATGAAGCAGTTGCGGATCCCCATATGCGCCAGTGTGGCACTTGCCGTCGCGGCACCGACCAGGCGCACACGCTCGACCAGATCGGCCGACGGGCGGGTGATCTTCGGAATATCAGCTAACTCCATTGGTTTTCCTCCCAAATATGTCTTCAGTTGGCCTCGCCACAATCGCGCCGCCGCCCGGCGAATATCGTCGGGTTAAAGCCAGATGATCTCTCGGGAGATTCACAAGCGAGGCATCCTGTCTAACCTATCCGAATAAAAGGGGAATTGCACTCTCCAAGTGTGTTGTTTCATGTCCGTTCATGCGCCAAATTGGTTCCGGGACTGCCAGCTTGACCTGGTGGCGAAGGAGGAGAGTGGCGCCGGCCGCGCAAGGGACAAACCGCCCCCTGAATGGGAGCGTGAATGGCGTTTGCGGCACGGACCGCTGAGGGGAGAGCAATGTATCTAGGCACTCAAAACCGGGTGACCACCGACGAAGGTTACAAACAGTTTGCGCAGCTCGGTATCCGCCATGTCTGCGCCGACGCCGAAGGCAATCCTCATGACTGGACGCTTGACGATCTGAAGCGCCACCGCGAGCGGATGGAGCGCTGCGGGCTTGTTCTCGACATGGTGCAATTGCCTCTCGGCTCCTGGCCGATCGAGCGTTCGCAATGCCCCGACATCCTGATGGCTGGGCCGGACCGCGACCGCCAGATCGACTCCATTTGCCGCCTGATCGAGAACCTTGCCGAAGCCGGCATTCCGGCGGCCAAATATAATCTCAACATCATTGGCATTCCTCGCTCCGAGGATGAGCCCGGCCGCGGGGGTTCGAAAAATGCGGCCTTCCGCTGGGACAGAATGGACCAAAAGGCCGCCCCCGGCATTGCGGGTGAAATCTCGGAGGACGAGAACTGGGAGCGGATCGACTATTTTCTGGAGCGGGTCGTGCCGGTCGCCGAATCCAACCGCATCCGGCTCGCCTGCCATCCGCACGACCCTTACACACCGCCCGGTTACAAGGGCATCACCCGCGTCCTCGGCACCGTGGAGGGGCTGAAGAAACTGGTGCAGATGCACGAAAGCCCGTTTCATGGCCTGAACTTCTGCATCGGCACGGTGGCGGAAATGCTGGACAATCCCGGCGAAGAAATCGGCGACGTCATCCGCTGGTTCGGCGAGCGCGGCAAGCTCTTCAACATTCACTTCCGCAACATCAAGGGCAAGAAGCTCTCCTTCATGGAGGTCTTCCCTGATGAAGGGGACGTCGACATGGCTGCGGCCATGCGCGTTCTGGCCGAAACCGGCTATGAGTACATGGTGATGCCCGACCACGTTCCATCGATCGATGCCGATCCCGAGCATGCGGTCGCCTTCGCCTATTGCTTTGGCTATATCCGCGCTCAGCTTCAGGCGCTGAAACATGAATTCCCGGATCGGATCGAGCTTTAGGCGCACGCGCCACCGACTACCAGGAAACAGAAACGCCCGGCATCAGAGCCGGGCGTTTTTTCATTGGCGGGTGGCCGCTTACCCCTTCACGCCGCCGATGGTGAGGCCTTCCACCAAAAAGCGTTGGGCATAAATGTAGAGCACGGCAACCGGTATGGCTGTCAGTAGGGACGCTGCCATCAACTCGCCCCAGGGCAGGATGTCGCCCACCACCATGGACTGCAACCCGATCGGCAGCGTGCGCAGGGACTCCGAGGTAATGAACACGAAGGCGAACAGGAACTCGTTCCAGGCCGTGGTGAACGCGATCAGCGTGACCGACAGCAGGCCGGGCGCCGCCAGCGGCAGGGTGATCTTCCAGAACGCATAAAGCCTTGTGGCCCCATCGATCATCGCGGCCTCTTCCAGCTCGACCGGAATCGAACGGAAATAGCCCAGCATGACCCAAGTCGCGAAGGGCATGAGAAATGTCGGGTAGGTCAGGATCAGCGCGGCATAGGAGTTGATCATGCCGATTTCCGAAAGGATCTGGTAAAGCGGGATGAACAGCAGCGTGCCCGGAAGCAGATAGGTGATCAGCAAGACGGTGGTGAGCAGTCCAGCTCCAATAAACTTGAGGCGCGACAGCGCGTAGGCCGACAGGGCGGCAAACGCCACCGAAATGATCGTGGCGATCGTCGCAACCAGCACCGAATTGCCCAGCCACGTCAGAAATGGCGAATCCCAGATCAGGGAGCGGTACTGCTCCAGCGTGAACGGCTGGGGCCAGAAGATGGAATAGCGCTGCGAAATCTGCGGCGTCGTCTTGAGCGATGTGATGATCACCCAGAAGAAGGGGAACAGCACGAAGATCATGAACGGCACCAGGATCAGCAGTCGTGCCGTCAGGCTCAGTCGCTCGCGGCCTTCGCGCTCCAGCATGGGCCGGCCGGCCGGCTTGCCGAGCACTGTCCGGATCTGGCGAGAAAGAGCGTAAAAGCCGTTCTCAATCCACTGGAAGGGCAGGAAGATCGCGTCGAGAATCCAGGTGAAGAACCGGCCTACCGCCTTCAATATGCGATCGCCAAAACTGCTCTTTCCGCTTCTGGCGCTGCCCCGATCGTCCTGGCGCATGAAGCGGGCCAGAAGCCAGATCAGGATAGCCATCAGTGGCGCCACGCTGAAGGCGATGGCGATGCCAGGACCATATTGCAGGGAACCGATCGCCTTTTCATAGGCCAGGATCGAATAGAGCTTGGTCGCGCCGCTCGGCCCGCCGCCGGTCATCAGGAAGATGAGGCCGAACTGGTTGAAAGTGAGGATGAACGACAGCAACAGCATGACCAGGATGACGTATCGCAGCCCCGGCAGGGTCACATGGCGGAAGCGCTCGACAACGTTCGCGCCGTCGACTTCGGCCGCCTCGAGCTGCTCGCGGTCGATTGCCTTCAGCCCCGACAGCAGCAGCAGGGTATAAAAGGGGATGCCTTTCCATACATTGACGGCAATGACGCTGGGCATGGCCAGATTGGGATCGGACAGCCATCCCAGGGGGCGATCGATGATCCCCAGCCCTTGCAGGATCGGATTGAGACCGCCGAAAATCGGGTCGTAAATGCTCTTCCAGGCAAGGGCCGTGACGATCTCCGGCACGATCCAGGGCAATAACATGATGCCGCTCAGCACGTTGCGAAACGGCAGCTTGCTGTTGAGGATGAGCGCGATGGTCAGCCCGGTGACGGTTTTAATACCCAGAGACCACAAGGTGAACTGGAAGGTGTTCTGGATGGCCTGGATATAGTCGGAGTTGGAAAACAGGCGCAGATAGTTGCGCATGCCGACATAGACCGTCTGGCCCGTGAGGAAATTGAGCGTCGTCGTGCTGAGCATGAGCGCATCAATGAAGGGCCAGAGAATGAGGCCCGCCATGATCACCACCATGGGCAGCACGAAGGGGAAGGCGACTTTCCAGTCGCGCCCCAACACGCCTCTCAAGCGTCTGCTGAAATGCAAGGAAGCTGCCGAGGGCCTCGATACTCCGACGCCGCTTTGACTGTCACCCATGGATTTGTCCGCCTACCTTCCAAGCGTCCCCAATCCGATCAATGCAGGGCTCTGGCCACTTCGAAAGCCGCGCATCACCGGTTGCCCTTCGCGACAAAACCGGCCAGATCGAAGCAGGATCGCCCATCGTATCACGCCTTGTCAGGCACGGGGGCGGCCGTTCGAAGCCGCCCCCTTCGATCCTGATGTCCCTAGTTCTGCGGGATGCCGCCTTCCTCGAAGAGGTCGCGCATTTTCTTGTCTGCGTCGGCCACCGCTTCTTCCGGGCTCATCCGGCCGGCAATCATGTTGCCCACCGACTGTTCCAGGATGCCTTGGGCGCGGATGGCATCGATGGCCGCGTTGGGCTGGGCCGGCCAGGAGGCGCCCAGGAACGGGTCTTCGATGCTGACCTGCTTCTTGATGATAGCGAAGTTGGGATCTGCGGCGATCAGCTCCGGTGTCCACAAATCTTCGTAGGCCGGCATGAACAAACCACCAGCAACTTCCGACATCCGGTTGAAGTTGGCCGGGTCGAGCAGATCGAGAGCCAGCTTCTTGGCCAGATCGACGTTTGGCGCGCCTTTGAAGATGGTCAGCCAGCCGCCGACGATGCCACCGTTCTGGCTGATGCCATTATTGCCCATCGGCGCCGGCAGCAGAACAATGTCCTTGAAGAAGGGAACGGCATCGCGCTTGGCTTGGGCATAGACGCTAAAGGCATTGTGGGTGTAGCCGATATTGCCGGCGAGATACGCTTCGTTGTTGGAGATGTCGCCCCAGCTTTCGACCCCCGGCGGCAGCATCGGACCGTACTTTCCGTTGCGGTCATAGGTATCCTTCAGCCATTTGAAGGCGGCAACGGTTTCGGGGGAGTTGAACTCGACCTTCATGCCGGATTCGTCGGTATAGTGCCCGCCAAAGGCCTGCACGACGCTGATAAGATAGCCATAGCCGTCGCCGCTCTGGTTGGGCGTGAGGCCCCAGCCCCAGAACTCATGGTCCGGGTCCGAAATCGCCAAGGCCGCCTCGCGCCGCTTGTCATAGGTATCGAGGGTTGTCGGGTCGATCCCCTTCTCTTTCAGTTTGTCCCCGCGGATGAAGTAGCCTGTGGTGTTGGCAATGAAGGGGATGGCCTTCCACTTGCCGTCGAACTTGCCATTCGCCTCGGCGTTGATGCCCGGCATGACATTGCCATAGCGGCTGATTGCCTCCTCGACGACGTCTGTGACGTCTTCGAGCAGTCCGAGCAGGTTCATCTGGGCGATGGACACGTTGCTGGTATAGGCGATGTCGGGCGGATTGCCCGCCTTGACCGCAGCCGACATCTTGCCGAGGAAATCCCCGAAGGATTCGGGATTCGTCGTCGAGATGTCGAGCTTGACGTTGTTGCTGTCGGCGAAATCGGTAACGATCTCGCGGAAGATATTCTGCGCCTCTTCGAAATATTCGGTGCGGTGGATGACGGTCAGGGTGCCGGCCTGGCCCTTCGGCAGATCCTTTTCGGGCGCCTTATCCTGACCGAACACCGGAAATCCGCTGCCTGCTGCAAGAAGCCCGACGCCTGTCGCGGCAGTGCTGCCCAGCAATTTCCTGCGGGTGATCTTGTCACTCATGCTTAATCTCCTCCCAAAGAAACTCTGCTGACGACTGCGGCTCCAAGAGTCCTCCCCGCGTCGTTAGCGTACCTCATTTGGCACCATTTCAGGTGGCTAAGTCCAGAGACTTTTTTGTTTTTTGCGTCGATCTGGAAATCAAGGCGCTGAGCCGAAAGAGATTTTTGTGACCCGCGACAGAAGCGCTCATAGATGTTGTTGCCAGATGCGAACTGGCGCTCTACTTAGTTTTAAGTCTTTTTGGTAAGTGTCAGGGGAGGGGCATATGGCGGGGCTGCGACTGAGAGGAATCGAGAAGAATTTTGGTGCGGTCAACGTCATCAAGAACCTCGACCTCGACATCGAGCATGGCGAATTCGTGGTGTTCGTGGGCCCGTCCGGCTGCGGGAAATCCACGCTGTTGCGCATGATCGCAGGGCTTGAGGATATAAGCGCCGGCGATCTTTTCATCGGCGAGCAATTGTGCAACGACACCGCGCCGCGGGACCGCGGCATCGCCATGGTATTCCAGTCCTACGCGCTTTATCCGCATATGTCGGTCTACGACAATGTCGGTTTTTCGCTGAAGCTCGCCCGTATCCCTGCAAAGGAACGGGATGACAAGATCCGAGAAGCGGCCCGCATTCTCAAGATGGACGCCCTGCTCGACCGCAAGCCCGCCCAGCTTTCTGGCGGCCAGCGGCAGCGGGTGGCGATCGGACGCGCCATCGTCCGCGACCCAAAGGCCTTCCTTTTCGACGAGCCCCTGTCAAATCTCGACGCGGCGCTGAGGGTCGACATGCGCATGGAGATCGCCAAGCTCCACCAGGATCTCGGCGCCACGATGATCTATGTGACCCATGATCAGGTCGAGGCCATGACCTTGGCGGACAAGATTGTCGTGCTCGACCAGGGCGTGGTTCAGCAGGTCGGTTCTCCGCTCGAACTCTACCATGAGCCCGCCAATCTCTTCGTTGCCGGCTTTATCGGCTCGCCAAAGATGAACCTTCTGCCGGTGACTGTGAGTGCCGTCGATGGCACAAGCGTCACCGTGCAATCTGGTGATGTGCGGCCGACGACGCTGGAAGTGTCCAATCCGCAGGTGAAAAAGGGCGATGAGCTCGTTCTCGGCATCCGTCCGCAGCACTTCGGTGCAGCGAGCGCCAATGGCCACATTTCCGGTGTGGTGCAACTGGTCGAGCATCTCGGCAATGAAAGCGTGCTGAACTTGGCGCTGTCCTCGGGCGAGGCCCTGATCGTCACGCTCCCGGAGACGGCAGATGCCAAGGTGGGCGAGACCCTTTCGTTCAGCCTGACAGAAGGAAAGGCGCATTTGTTCAAGCCGGAGGGGCCGTCCCTAAACGTGCGCGCCGCTGCCACACACTGATCTTTGGCCCAGGACCGCAGTGGGGCGGCCGGTCCGGATGTGGCCTCCACGAGACCTGCATCATGTTGATAAGCACCGGGCTCAACCCCTACGGACTGGCCTATACGCTCGGTTTCCAAGGGCGTGGCACCCGGCGCGCCAACCCTGATGCAGGCGGGCTGGAAGGATTTGTCTCTCTGGCGAGCGAACTCGAAGCCAAGGTGCTGG
The DNA here is from genome assembly GCA_963782875.1 of uncultured Alphaproteobacteria bacterium. GTDB lineage: Bacteria > Pseudomonadota > Alphaproteobacteria > Rhizobiales > Devosiaceae > CAWALD01. The sequence continues at coordinate 1,739,287 of CAWALD010000003.1, forward strand.
AAATTCCGGAGACCTGGCTGCGCGATCTTCCGGACTTGGCGGCCTTCAAGTCCCGGCTGGTTGACCTTGGTATGACACCAATCGTCAGCTCCGGTCTCTTGCAGGCTGATTTCGGCTTTTTGATTAAGGCAGCGCACGCCATAGGCGCCCGTCACATCCGCCTCGCGCTCACGCCGATCTTGTGCGGGGATCGAGCCGCTGCCGGTGCGCAATGGCCTGCACTGGTGACCGAGGTCACAGGCAAGCTTGCTGCCTATTCAGAGATTGCCGCCGACAACGGGCTCATCATCGTCATCGAGAACCACCAGGATTTCACCAGCCGGGAGTTGGCCGGGTTTTGCCAGACTTACGGCCCGTCCGTGCGCATTGTCTACGACACCGGCAATTCCTTTCCCGTCGCCGAAGCCCCGCTCGATTTTACCGAAGTGATTGCGCCCTATGTCGCCTATGTGCATCTCAAGGATTATCGCATCCAGGTGACCGACGAAGGCTTGCGGCTTGTCCGCTGCGCCATTGGCGACGGCGCCGTGCCGTTCGAAGACATCTTTGAAATCCTTGGCCGGCACCACGATCACATGTTGTGTGCACTCGAACCCGGCGCCCTCGATTGCCGGCACGTCCGGCTCTTCACGCCCGGCTGGTGGCAAGGGTATCCGGAGCGTTCGGCGCCGCAGCTGGCGGCCTGTCTTCTCGCGGCCCGCAGGAACGCCCTGGCCGAGGACGCCGACTGGAGAACTCCCTGGGAGAAGGGTGAGGACGAGGCGGTCGCAGACTACGAGATGGAAATGATCCGCCGATCGGCGGCCAATATGCGCAGGCTGGGACTGCTGTGATGACAAACGACGACGAGAACAAGCCGCTGGCCGGCAAGATTGCCCTGGTGACGGGGTCTGGACGGGGGCTCGGCAATGTGATGGCGAAAAAGCTCGCCGGAATGGGAGCCGATGTCGCGGTGCACGACATAACCTGGACCGAAACCGCCCGGTTCGGAGAGAGCGCCGATCTCGGAGTGGTGGTCAAAGAGATCGAGGCGCTCGGTGTCCGGTCAACCGGTGTGACCGGCAATATCGGGGACAGGGACGCCATCGCCAGGATGAAGGGCGAGATTGAGTCCGCCCTGGGGGCCGTCGACATTCTGATCAATTGCGCAGGCGGCGACATCGGCGCCTCGGGCAACAAGCCGGATCCCAACAATATCCTGCACATCCCTTATGAGGACATCGTCGCGCTGACCAATTCCAACCTGATCGGCACCATGCTCGTCACCCAGGCTTTCGTGCCGGACATGGTCGCCCGCAAGCAGGGCGTGGTTGTCAATATCGGTTCGGTCGCCGGCCACCAAGGGTTCTCGCATGGCGGGCTATATGCCACCCTGAAGGCTGCCATCATCCACTACACACGCTGCCTGGCCGCCGAAGTCATCAACGACGGCGTCAGGGTCAACGCGGTCAGCCCCGGCCCGGCCAAGTCAGCCCGATTCCAGCAGACCCGTCCGCTTGATCCGGGCAAAATGGATGCGTCCAAGCCCTCCTTTGACCGCTATGCCGAGCCGGAAGAAATCGCCGATGCGGTTTGTTTTCTGGCCAGCCCGGCGGCCAAGTTCATCCACGGGCAGGTGATCCGGGTGGACGGAGGACTATCTCTTTATCCTTAGCGTTCCTGCCGATAGGCGGCCCAAGGCATTTGGGTTGCGAACTTGCCGCCGGAAATGTCGATCATGGCGCCTGTGATGTAACTGGCCTGATCGGAGGCCAAAAAGCACACAAGATTGGCGATGTCCTCCGGCACGCCCCACCGCCTCAGGCTGAGCGTATCCAGGAGCCATTCCTTGGTCGCATCGCTGCGCTCGGCGAAATGGTTCATTTCCGTGGGGATCATGCCCGGTGCATAGCAGTTCACGGTGATATTGTGTGGGCCCAGCTCCCCGGCCAGCACCCGGGTCAGGGACTCCACGCCGACCTTGGAGGCTGCATAGGCCGCGCCCCCAATGCTCGGAACGATGGCCGCAAAGGACGATGCGTTGATGATGCGCCCATGCTGCTGCGCCTTCATTTGCGGAATGACCGCCTGGCACATCAGGAAAGTGCCTTTGAGATTGACGTCGAGATTGAGGTCCCACACCGCCTCGTCCATTGCCTCCACCGGACCACCGCCCGCGACCCCGGCATTGTTGATCAGCATGTCGATGCGGCCGAAGCGGTCTATCGCCGCCGCGACAACGGCTTGACAATCGTCCTTCATCCGCATGTCGCACTGGACTTGCAGGCCCTGCCAGCCCCTGTCCGCCCACTCGGAGCCTACCGCATCGAGCAAATCCTGTCGCAGATCGGCGACCGTGACATTTACCCCCTCTTCGGCCAGTTGACGGGCAATGGCCCGGCCTATTCCGCGGCCGGCTCCCGTAACGATGGCCGCTTGCCCGGCAAGCTCGATTTGCATTTCCTTGCTCTCCCTATCTTGCATGCAATTTCTTCACTGCTTAGCCTCAAACCTGCCGTCTGTCTTGACTTTGCAGAGATGGGGCTCAAGGGCCCCTGAAAAGGGGTGAAAGAAAAAATAGCACTGAAACAATGGCATAGGTCAAAGTTGGCGGTGCAATTTTCAGAAGCCATGCTATAGCTGGCGCGAGGAAATCCGGAGGAGGCAAGTTTAGTGAAGATCACGTCCGTCAAGACCGCAGCGACCAGCGGGCATTGCATGCATTTGTGGGTCAAGATCGAGACTGATGCGGGCATCACCGGCATTGGCGAATGCGTGCATGGCCAGTATGAAGCCATCGCTTTCATCAAATACATCGAGTCCCGCCTGGTCGGCAAAGACCCCTTCGCCATCGATGCCCTGTTCGAGGACATCCGCCGCGGCCACGTCTTCCAGGGAGGCTTCGCCGGTGCTCTGATCACGGCGCTGACGGGCATCGAGATTGCCCTTTGGGATCTGAAGGGCAAGGCGCTGGGCGTGCCTATATACGAGCTCATGGGCGGCAAATTCCGCGACAAGATCCGCGTCTACGCCGATTGCGAAGTCTCGCCGGGCCTTGATTTCGACGACACCAAGCGCGTCGTCGACGGCATCCTGAAACGAGGATTTACCGCCCTCAAGATCGACCTCGACATCTTCGCCTACGGCCATATCGGCAGCGAGACCGAGCACTATGTGAAGGACCGCTTCAACATGACTCCCAACAAATGGGAGCATGAGCGGATGGTAAAGCTGGCCGAGATGGTTTGCGCGGCAGCCGGACCCGAAGTTGAAGTCGCTTGCGACCTGCACACGCGGCTCGACAAGCATTCGGCTATCCGCCTGGCACGCGACCTCGAGCATTTGAAGCTGATGTGGCTCGAGGAGCCGATCCCGCCCGAGAACATCGACACCATGCGCGAGATCACCGCGGCGACCTCGACCCCGATCTGCGCAGGCGAAAATCTCTATTTACGCTACGGCTTCCGCGATCTCATCGAAAAGCACGCCGTCGACATCATCATGCCCGACATCCCCAAATGCGGCGGGCTCAGCGAGTGCCGCAAGATCGCCAACATGGCCGAGATCTATTCCATGCCATTCGCGCCGCACAACGTGTCCTCGCCGATCGGCACCATGGCCTCGGCCCATGTCTGCGCTTCAATTCCGAACTTCCTGGTGCTCGAGTTCCACTGGACCGAGCGGGACTATTGGTCGACGATCATCACCGACAAGCGCGACATCATCAAGGACGGCTTCATCGAGATGAGCGACAAGCCCGGCATCGGCATCGAGCTCGATGAAGAGGTCGCCAAGGCGCACCAATATCCCGGCACGACCTGGTTCGAGTAGGGGCCGGGGCAGCGCCGATGTCGACCTATACAAGATATGAAAGCCTTGCCGGGCGCACCGTCTTCGTCACCGGCGGCGCGACCGGCATCGGAGCCGACATCGTGCGGGCGTTTGCCGCCAATAATGCGAAGATAGCCTTCGTCGATATCAATGAAGAGGCGGGCCGGCAGATCGCCGGGGAGACTGGCGCCCTCTTCATGCAGTGCGACATTACCGATACCGATGCGCTGGCAGCATCCGTCGACAGAACGCGCGAGGAGCTTGGGCTCATCGGTGTGCTGGTCAACAATGCCGCCAATGACGAGCGCAGGCCGACCGAAGAAGTAACGCCCGACTTTTGGGACTGGTCTCTCGCCATAAACCTCAAGGCTCAATTCTTTGCCGCCAAGGCCGTGATCCCGCAGATGCGCGAGCTGGGCGGCGGCTCGATCATCAACTTCTCCTCCATCGTCTGGCACATGGGCGGCAACAATCTGGCCGCCTATTCGAGCGCCAAGGCGGGCGCCGCCGGGCTGACCGGCGCACTCGCGCACGAACTGGGGGCCGAAAACATCAGGGTCAACGCCATCGAGCCCGGCGCCGTCGCCACCGAGCGTCAGATCCGCCTTTATTACGGCTCCGAGGAGCGCGCCGACGAACTCGCCAAACGCAATCTCATCCAGCGCCGGCTGATCGGTTCGGACATCGCCAAGGCTGCCCTGTTCCTCGCTGCCGACGACAGCGCCATGATCACCCGCCAGATCATCCGCGTGAACGGCGGCTTGCGCTGACGGATGCGGCTACGGAAAGTTCGCAGATGACGCGCGCGGAAATCAAATGCTAGCCTGACGGGCGGCTCTGCAATGCTCAAGGGAGGGAGCAATGCCAACATTCTCACCCGACCGGATGGCCGAAACTCTGGCCAGGGATCTGCTGGCCTTCCCGGTCACCCATTTCGACAAGGACAATCGCTTCGCGCCCAAACCCTTCCAGGACCATCTGGCCTGGATGCTGGAGAACGGTCCGGCCGGCATTTTTGCCGCCGGCGGCACGGGTGAGTTCTTCTCCCTATCTCCGGACGAGGTGGAGGCGGTGACGGCCGCTGCGGTGGAAACGACAAAGGGCAAGGTGCCTGTGCTGTCCGGGGTCGGCTATGGCACCGAGATCGCCAAGGACCTCGCCCGGCGCGCTGAACGTGCCGGCGCCGACGGCATGCTCTTGCTGCCGCCCTATCTCATCAACCCTTCGCAGGAAGGACTCGCAGCCCATGTTTCGGCTCTCTGCGCTTCGACATCGCTCGGTGTGATCGTCTACAACCGAGACAACGCCGTGCTGCAGGCAGAGACCCTGGCCAGACTCTGCGAGAAGCATCCCAACCTGGTGGGCTTCAAGGACGGTGTCGGCGACATCGAACTGATGGTGCGCATCGAGGCCTTGATCGGCAACCGGCTGATTTATGTTGGTGGGCTGCCGACAGCAGAGACCTTCGCCCTGCCTTACCTGACCATGGGCGTGACCACCTATTCCTCGGCCATGTTCAACTTCATGCCGAATTTCGCCCGCAGCTTCTACAAGGCGGTTCGGAGCTCAGACGCCAAGGCGGTGCGCAAGGGGCTGATCGATTTCGTCCTCCCCTATACGGCGATCCGCAATCGCGGCAAGGGCTATGCGGTTTCCATCGTCAAGGCGGCTGCAGACATTGTTGGAAGGCCCGCGGGGATGGTCCGTCCCCCCCTGACCGAACTCGACCCGAAATCGCGCGCCGACCTCGAAACATTGATGGAAACGGTGGGCGACGAGGAGATTTCCCTGGGCGCAGCGGCCTGATCCATGTCTTCCAGACCCTTCGATACCGGACCGGCAAATGAAACAGGCGCGCCGGTGGTCACTTCCATGCGTGTGGTTCCGGTCGCGGGCCGAGACAGCATGCTGCTCAACCTGAGCGGTGCCCATGGACCCTTCTTCACCCGCAACATTGTCATACTGACCGACAATGCCGGCCACACCGGGCTCGGCGAAGTACCCGGCGGCGAACCTATCCGCAAAACGCTCGAGGAGGCATTCGAACTGGTGGTCGGCCAACAGATCGGCGCCTACCGCACGATTCTCAGAAACGTCCGCGACACCTTCGCCGACAGGGACAGCGGCGGACGCGGGCTGCAGACATACGATCTGAGAACCACCATCCACGCCGTCACCGCCATCGAGAGCGCCTTGCTCGACCTTTTCGGCCAGTTTCTCGGCTCACCCGTGGCCGCGCTTCTTGGCGAGGGGCAGGTGCGCGAGAAGGTACCGGTGCTGGGCTATCTGTTCTTCATCGGCGACCGGAAAAAGACGCCGCTGCCCTACCGCGATGGGACCGAGGAGCATAATGACTGGCTACGACTGCGTGACCGGGAGGCACTCGATGCGGATGCCATCATTCGCCTCGCCGAGGCGGCGGGCGAGCGTTATGGCTTTGCCGATTACAAGCTCAAGGGTGGCGTGCTGGCACCCCGGGCGGAGGCCGATATTATGTCGGCCTTGTCAGAAGTCGTGCCCGAAGCGCGGCTGACCCTCGATCCGAATGGGGCCTGGTCGCTCGCCGAGTCGATTGCGCTCGTGCCGCAACTGAAATCGGTGCTGGCCTATGCCGAGGACCCTTGTGGTGCCGAGCAGGGATATTCGGGCCGGGAGATCATGGCCGAATTCCGCCGCATGACCGGTATGAAGACCGCCACCAACATGATCGCCACCGACTGGCGCCAACTCGGCCATGCGATCACACAGCAAAGCGTCGACATCCCGCTGGCTGATCCGCATTTCTGGACGCTTCAAGGCTCGATTGAGGTCGCCCAGCTTTGCGACCGGTGGGGCCTGACCTGGGGCTCGCATTCCAACAATCATTTCGACATCTCGCTTGCCATGATGGCGCAGGTCGGCGCTGCGGCGCCTGGAACCATCACGGCGCTCGACACGCACTGGATATGGCAGGACGGTCAGGCTCTGACCCGGGAGCCAATGCGCATTTCCGGCGGCGCCCTCACCGTGTCCGACCGCCCGGGCCTCGGTATCGAGCTCGACCTTGATGCTTTGGAGGCGGCAAACGCGCTTTATCGGTCCCTGCCCGAGGGCAGCCGCAACGATGCCCTCGCCATGCAATACCTGATCGGGAATTGGCGGTTCGATCCCAAGCGGCCCGCGCTCCTGCGGTGAAGCGCGATCATCCCTACTTGTGGAGGTGCTAGAGACTGTAGCGGGCGCGGGCTCGGCAGAGCGATTTTTCTTGCCCGCCGCCAAGGCCGGGTCCTTACTGATGCGCCGTGCGACCACCTCAGGAGCCGAGCATGCCGACACGTGGTTTTTTTGGCCGTCGCCCAGACACGAATGTGGCGAACCGCATTCCACCCGGACAACACCTCGTCCCGGATTTTCCGGTCCTGACAGCCGGGCTCACCCCGCAGGTCGCGCCGGAAAACTGGTCGTTCACGCTGAAGATCGGCCCCCGCCCGGTCAAGGTCTGGGACTGGGCCGCGTTCAATGCGTTGCCGCAGACAAATGTCACCCGCGATATCCATTGCGTGACCGCCTGGTCCAAACTCGACACGCATTGGGAAGGGGTGACGATCGACGATCTGCTCGCCGATGCAGGCTTGGCGCCGCCGACAGACTTTGTGCTCGCCCACTCGTTCGACGGCTATTCGACCAATGTGCCTTTCGCCGACCTCACGGCCGGAAAGGCCATGGTCGCGCTCAAATATGATGGCGAGCCGCTGCCGCGAGACCATGGCGGCCCTGCCCGGCTGCTCGTGCCGCACCTTTATTTCTGGAAGTCGGCGAAGTGGGTGAATGGCCTGCAGTTCACCGAACGCGATGAGGCGGGGTTTTGGGAACTACGAGGTTACCACATCTACGGAGACCCCTGGCGGGAGCAGCGTTACGCCAATGACTAGCGCTATTGCGGCCCGCGACGACTGGCAGCCCGCACGGATCGAGAGGATCGAGGACCGCACGCCGACGATCAAGAGTATCTTCCTGCGGCCGGCCTCCCCCTTCGTCCACATCGCCGGGCAGCATGTCGATGTCAGGCTGACTGCGCCCGACGGTTATACCGCCATGCGCAGCTATTCCATAGCATCGGCGCCCGACGGCAGCGGCGTGATCGAACTCGCCATCGACAGGCTGAAGAACGGGGAGGTTTCGCCCTACTTCCACGAGGTGGCCGAGATCGGCGACGAGATCGAACTGCGCGGCCCGCTCGGCGGACATTTCATTTGGCCGGGCGACGACCAGGGTCCGCTGCTGCTGATCGGCGGCGGGTCCGGCGTCGTGCCGCTGATGGCGATGATCCGCTACAAGAAACTCAGCGGCGCCGGTACGCCCACTTCCTTGCTGCTCTCGTCCCGGGCCTGGGGGGAAACGCTCTACCGCGATGAGCTCATCCGGATCGCGCAGGATACCGACACGTTCACCTTCGTGCTGACGTTGACGCGCGAGCCTGCCCGGCGGCCCGGCGATTTCGCCCGGCGTATCGACGTGGAAATGATCGAGGATGTCGTCGGCAAACTGCCGGCGGCCCCACGCAACATCTTCGTGTGCGGGTCGAATGCCTTCGCCGATGCTGCAACCGAGGCCGTAGTCGCCGCCGGCCTTGGACACACCATCGTCAGGACCGAGCGCTATGGCGGCTGAAACAGGCGGGCCTAGCTGGAATTGTCCCGCTGGCTTGCCGGGCCGCTGGTCACGGATCCTGTGATCAGGCGCGCGCCCTTGGCATAGGTGATCCAGGCCCAGAGCCAGTTGATCACCACGACCGCGCGGTTGCGGAAGCCGATCAGATAGGTGATGTGAACGGCGCCCCAGAGGAGCCAGGCAAAGAATCCCTGCACCGTCACGCGGCCGAATTTCCCGACCGCCGCATTGCGCCCGATGGTCGCCATGCTGCCCCAGTCGCGATAGCGGAAGGGCTTGGAAATTGGACTTCCCTTCGCGCGCGCGAGGATCAGATCGGCGACATAGGCGCCCTGCTGCTTGGCGACCGGCGCCAGGGCCGGATAGGGCTTGCCATCCGGCGCCATCAAGAACGCGGCATCGCCGATAACGAAAATGTTGTCGTGCCCCGGCACGCTCATGTCCTCGCGCACCTTAACCGCACCATTGCGCGCCGTCTCGGCACCCAGTTCGCCGGCAAGCGCCGTCGCCCGGACCCCGGCGCACCAGAACACGCTGCCGGCCGCAATGAACGCCCCGTTCGCCATCACGCCGTCGGCGGTCACCCTCTCCACCTGCGTGTCCAGCATCGTCTCGACGCCGAGACCGGCAAGGGCCTTCTGGGTAAAGAGGCCCTGCTTCGGCGTAAAGGACGATAGAAGTTTCGGTCCGGCCTCGATCAAAAGGATACGCGCCTTGGTTGGATCGATATGGCTGAAGTCGCGCGCCAGCGAGGCGCGGGCAAGCTCGGCAATGGCGCCCGCCATCTCGACGCCGGTGGGGCCGCCGCCGATGATGATGAAGGTCATCAGCTTTTTCTGGACCGCTGCATTGCGCTCGGCTTCGGCCCGCTCGAAAGCCAGCAGCAGATGACGGCGTATGTCCACCGCATCCTCCAGGGATTTCAGGCTGGGGGCGTGAGGTGCCCAGTCATCCTCATGACCGAAATAGTCGTAGCGGGAACCGCTGGCGAGGATCAGGTAATCGAACCCCCGCTCGTTCCCGCCGCTGGTGCGCACCACCCGCTTTTCGGTATCGATTTCCGTCGCCTCGTCCAGAAGTATCTCGAGGCCGGACGCCCGATCCGCCTTCAGCACGCCGCGGATCGGCGCAGCGATGTCGGCCGGCGACAGTGCCGCCGTAGCGACCTGATAGAGAAGAGGCTGGAACAGGTGATGGTTGCGCCGGTCGATCAGGGTCACCATGACGCCTGAACCGGCGAAGCGCTTTGCCGCGGTCAGGCCGCCAAACCCCGCTCCGATAATGACCACGCGATTTTCGTCGGGCATCGACGATCTCCCGGTTCGGGCGCCCGCTCCGCAGGATAGTCCGGCAACATCCCCCTGTGTAGCCGTCGTAGACATTGCTTGGGCGCCGCGAGGGCGAATACGCCGTTGGCGAGAGTACCGGATGCAAATTGCCGGCCGCGCCCAAGAATTTGCATCGCCGGGTTCAGATCGCTTGTCGTTTGTGCATTCTGCCGCGGGCCATGATGACATCCATATGGGCGCCGTCCCCCTGAAGGAGGCCGATGTCAACCAGGGGATCGCCGTCAATGACCAGGAGATCGGCCGAGGCGCCTTCTGCAATGATGCCGGCCTCGCCTTCGAGACGGCAGAGCCTGGCGCCAATGGTCGTGGCCGACCGGATTATTTCGACGGGGGGCAGAACTTTGGCCAGAAGTTCGAATTCCATACAGTGGTATTTGCGCAATTGGCCCAAAAGGTCCGAGCCGAACGCCATGGGCAGGCCTGCTTCCGCCATGACCTCGAGCGATCTCAGGCCGCCCTTTTGCACCACCTCGATCTTGGCGAACTCCGCATTGCCCAAGCCCAGCGCCTCGCCTTCGAGGGCGAGCGCGTCATAAGCGACCAGGGTGGGCACGGCAATGCAGCCCCTTTGCGCGGCTGCGCGCGCGGTTTCGGCCTCAATCAGGTTACAGTGCTCCAGCGAATGCACCCCGAGTTCGACGCAGCGCGAGATCGCGCGGTCCGTATAGACATGGGCTGCCACGTACAGGCCGGCATTGTCGGCTTCCTCGACCATGGCTGCGATTTCCTCGCGCGAATATTGCAGCGAGTGGATGGGATCGTTAGGTGAGGACACCCCGCCATTGGCCATGACTTTTATGAAATCGGCGCCCTCTTTGATGAGGGTGCGGCAGGCCGTTCGGACGTTGTCGACGCCATCGACGATCAGCCCCATCGAGCCCAGCCTGTCGGAGAAGAGGCCGGGACGATCGTCGGTGCGAGAGCGCAGATCGGCGTGGCCGCCTGTAGTCGTCAGACCCTTGCCGCAAATGATGAGGCGGGGGCCCTCGATCAGGCCTTCGTCCAGCGCGCGCACCAGTCCGTAGTCGGCGCCGCCGAGGTCGCGCAGCGTCGTAAAGCCCCGCGACAGCGCCTCCTTCATCACTCGTGCACTGCGAAGTGCGGCGAGGGAGGCAGGGGCAGTCATGTTCGACCACAGATCGAGTGTCTCGGCGACCACATGCACATGGCAATCGATCAGGCCGGGCATAAGGGTGCGGCCGCCGAGCGCAATCTCCTCGACGTCAGAAGGTGCATCCAGATCTTCGCCGACAGCGGCGATGCGGTCGCCCGTTACGAGTACGGAAAGACCCGCGCGCAGGACTCCTGCCTCGGGATCGAGCACGCGGCCGCCGGTGAAAAGATAGGATTTGGGCATACTTGAGAGCTCCTAGCCGCGCTCAGCGGTTGTGGCAGGCGACCAGCTGCCCCGCAGTACGCGGGGTCAGGGCCGGGTCCACCCTGCGGCAGACATCGCTGACCAGCGGACAACGGGTGTGGAAGGGGCAGCCGGAAGGCTTTCGGGTTGCGCTCGGTATATCGTCGCTGGAGGGCGAGAAGGTGTGGCGGTTGCGCGGATCGAGCGAGGGCGCCGAACGCATCAGCAATTCGGTGTAGGGGTGCCCCGGGGCAGAGAAGATCTGTTTTTTTGGCGCGATCTCGACGATCCGCCCAAGATACATCACGGCGACGCGGTGTGAGATGTGTTCGACCACGCCCAGATCGTGGGAAACCGAGAGGTACGATATTCCGAGATCTTTTTGCAGATCGGCAAGCAGGTTGAGGATTTGCGCCTGAACCGACACGTCCAGGGCCGAGACCGGCTCGTCGCAGACGATGATCTCGGGCTTGAGCGCCAGGGCGCGGGCGATGCCGATGCGCTGGCGCTGACCGCCGGAGAATTGGTGCGGGTAGTTGTCAGCCTGGTCCGGCCGGAGCCCCACGCGTCCGAGCAGGCTTTCGACCTCGGCGTCGCGTTCGGCGGGTGTGCCGATCTTGTGGATGTCGAGTGGGGCGCGGACGATCTCGCGCACCTTCTGGCGCGGATTGAGCGAAGAAAACGGATCCTGGAAAACAATCTGCATGCGCTTGCGGTAGCGCTTGAGCGCCGAGCGCGAGAACCCCGAAATTTCCTGATTGTCGAAACTGACCCGGCCGCCGGTCGGTTTGACCAATCCCATCAACGCCAGACCGGTGGTCGACTTTCCGCAGCCACTCTCGCCCACAAGACTGAGGGTTTCGGCGCGACCGAGGGTGAAGCTGACACCATCGACTGCCTTGACGACACCGACCTGGCGCTGAAATACGCCCGACCGGATGGGGAAGTGCACCTCGAGGTCGGAAACGCTGAGCAGGGGGGAGGCGTCAGACATCTTTGTTCTCGTGCTCCCAGCAAGCGGCCCAATGACCAGGCGTTTTTTCCATCAGAGGCGGACGCTCGCTGAGGCAGCGGGCGGAGGCCGTCGGGCAACGGGGCGCGAAGGCGCAACCCTGTGGCAGATCCCAAAGCGGGGGTACCGTTCCCGGAATGTCGACCAGCCGGCCATCTGCCTTGTCGCCGGCGCGGGGCACTGCTCCCATCAACCCCTGGGTGTAAGGGTGGATAGGATTGTCGAAGAGGTCATAGATGCTGGCCTCCTCGACCCGGCGGCCGGCATACATCACGATCACCCGGTCGGCGACCTCGGAGACCACACCGAGGTCGTGGGTGATCAAGATCTGCGCGGTACCCAGACGCTTCTGCAGCTCCGAAATGAGACCGAGGATCTGCGCCTGGATCGTCACATCGAGTGCCGTGGTCGGCTCATCCGCAATGATGATCTTGGGGTCGCAGGCAAGCGCGAGCGCAATCATGGCACGCTGGCGCATGCCGCCGGAAAGCTCGTGAGGAAATTGATGTGCGCGGCGCTCGGGATCGGGCATCTGCACCAGGCGCAAGGTGTCGATCGCTCTTGCCCACGCCTTGCGTCCCGAGATCTTGCGGTGCTGCCGCACAGCCTCGGCGATCTGTTCTCCTATCCGCAAGACGGGATTGAGGGCCGTCAGCGGCTCCTGGAAGATCATGGCGATCTGCTCGCCGCGCAGGTCGGCAACAGCATTTTCGTCGAGCCGGAGAAGGTCCTGCCCCTCGACTACGATGTTGCCCGAGACGACGCGCGCTGCTTCCGGCAGAAGCCGCATCAGGGCCAGCGCGGTCATCGACTTGCCGCAACCGGACTCGCCGACGATGCACAGCGTTTCTCCCGGGGCGACCGAAAAGCTCATCTCCGAGACCACCGGAAAGCTGCCGTGGTCGCCGGCGATCTCGATATTGAGGTTGCTGACGACGATGGCAGACCTGGCTTCCGGTGGTGTTAGCTCTGGCATTGGCAAAACATCCTTTCGGCCCTGCCGCCGGCCCAGCCCGCGGCACGGCCAGTTCCGCTAATCTGTTGCGCCTTCGAGATTGCCGACCATGAACCCGTAGTCGCCGGATTCGACGAGGTTGCGTGTGAGGTGCTGCATGATCATGATGCCATTCTCGAACGGTGTCGGAATCTCTTCGAGGGTCTCGAATGTGTAGGGGCTGACGACCCGCCCGAGCAACTGGCCCGCCTTGATCTGCTCGCCATTGGCGGGGCAGAGCGGCTCCAGCCATCCGCCCTGGGTTGGGCGGATGCCCGCAAGCTCATTGACCACGACTTGCCTGGGGAGCGCTGCAGGATCGCCTTCGATCATCCTCAGCTGGCGCAGCATGTTGAGCAGGCCATTGACCGTCCGCTCGATATAAGGGGTCTGATCGACGATGCCGCCGCCCAGTTCCACGACGACGCTCGGAATGTTGCGCTCCTCGATGGTCACCGCCTTTGAGGTGCCTGCGAAAACTGTTCCCTGCTTGTCGGGCACAGGCCTGTAGAGCACCTTCGAGCCGAAGGCGCGCGACAGCTTCTCGTCGTTCCAGATATAGACATAGTCGACCGTGGGGCGATCGGTGCCCGAGTGAAGATCGATGGAAACATCGATCTTGCGGAAGAACTCGTCCGAAACCGCCTTCGCCAATTGCTGGGAATAGGTGCCGTTGGCCGAGCCGGGGAACTGGCGATTGAGGTCGACCTTGTCAAGCGTCGCGAAACGCTGGTTTACCGCGAAGGCGGTGGGGTTGACCACGGGCAGCAGGATGATGCGGCCATTGAGCCGCATGTCCTTGATCTGGCGGTAGAGCTCGAGAATGACCTGCGAACCGGTGTTCTCGTTACCGTGGACGGCAGCGGAGATGCCGACAGTCGGGCCATCCCCTTCGCCGGCAAGTTCATGCATCACCAGAACGGCGTCCGAGCCATCGGCGAGGGTGGTGAACTTGTGGCGGATTGGGGTGATGGATTTTACCATTCGATTTATCCTTTGGTGGTTGTCTTGCCGCCGCCCCGTGAGAGCTGGCGGGGGTCGAGGATGTCCCGAAGGCCGTCCCCTAGAAGGTTGAAGCCGAGCACCGTGACCATGATGGTTGCGCCCGAGATGATGGAGAGCCATGGCTCGTCGCGGATGAAGCGGGTGCCATAGGCGAGCGTCCAGCCCCAGGTCGGGGTTGGAGGCGGAAGGCCGAACCCGAGGAAACTCAGGGCGGATTCCGAAATGATGGCGGTGCCCAGCCCCAGCGAGGCGAGAACGATCACGGGGCCGAAGGCGTTGGGCAAAACTTCACGGAAGATGATGCGAAAGGGGCTGGCGCCAACAGCCTTGGCCGCCTGAACGTAATTCTGCTCACGCAGCACAAGGGTCGTCGCTCGCACGACGCGCGCATATTCGGTCCAGGTGACGACGATGATTGCGAAGGCGATATTCGTGATACCCGGGCCGAGCACCGCCACGATGGCGAGCGCCAGAACAATGGGCGGAAACCCGAGGAAAATATCGGTGATGCGCATCAGGATCTGGTCTACCCAGCCCCTGAAATAGCCGGCGACCAGACCAACGGTAGTGCCGATGACCGCCGCCACGGCAACCGATGTGACGGCAATGGAAAGCGACACCCGCGCGCCAAAAACCAGGCGCGACCACAGGTCCCGCCCAAAGTTGTCGGTTCCGAGCCAATGATCCGGCGTCGGCCAGCTGAACCGGTTCATCATGTCCATCTGCTCGGTGCCATGCGTCGCGACCAGGGGCGCGAAGACGGCGCAGAAGATGATGCTGAGCGAAATCAGTGCGCCGAGCACGAGCGAGGTGTTCCTCAGCGCCTTGGGAAGTCTCACCGCCATCAGCCCAGCCTTATGCGCGGGTCGACGGCCGCATAGAGAAGGTCGACGATCAGATTCACCAGGGCGAAGATGATGGCGAAGGTCAGCACGATCCCCTGGATCAAGGGCAAGTCGCGCTGCGAAATGGCCGATATGGTCAACTGCCCGAGTCCGGGCCAGGCGAAGATGCTTTCGGTCAGAACGGCGCCGCCGAGCAGCGCTCCGAAGCGCAGGCCGATGATGGAGAGCACCGGCAGCAGCGCGTTGCGCAAGGCGTGCCGCACGATGACGCGGGGACGTCGCAAACCTTTGGCAAAGGCGGTGCGCACAAAGTCCTCACGCAGAACCTCGATCATCGAGGCGCGCACGAGCCGCGAAATCACCGCTGCGGAATTGGCTGCAAGGGACAGGGCGGGCAGGGCGAGATGGGTTACGGAATCCCAGAGCGGGCGCGGGTTGCCGGTGAACAACGCGCCGAAAGCCTCGGGCAGAGGCGTTCCTCGGCCAACGGCCGGCAGCCAGCCGAGCATCACCGCGAAGGCGAGCATGAGCAACAGGCCCAGCCAGTAGACGGGCATGGAGACGCCCAGTTGGGCGAACAGCATGGTGAGGGTATCGATCCAGGAGCCCTGCCGCATGGCCGCCACTACGCCGAGAAGCAGGCCGACCAGCGTAGCGATGACCAGCGAGACGACGGCGAGTTCGATGGTGGCGCCCAACCGGCTCCAGATAATCGAGGCGACGGCGTCGTTCTGAAAGATCGAACGTCCCATATCGCCATGCAGCAGCCCAAGAAAGTAGTGCCCGAGCCGCAAGTACCAGGGGTCATTGAGGCCCAGCGTATTGCGCAGATTGGTAATCGCTTCCGGCGTCGCCTCCTGACCGAGCAGGACGGCCGCGGGGTCGCCGGGGATCAGAAGCAGGAGTCCGAAGGTGATCACGACCATGCCTATGGCCATGGGCACCAGCAACAGCATGCGCCGTGTGACATAGGCTAGCATGGGACGAGGCCTTCTTCGAATTTGCTGGCTGGGTCAGCCAATGATCACCTCCTCGAGGGCGCGAGGATATTTGGTCAGGCTGTCGGGGCCCTCATCGGTGATGAGGACGGTGTCCGCCAGGCGATATCCGGCAAAGCCGGGGACGGTGATCGAGGGTTCGCTCGATGTGATCATGCCGGGTTCGAGGACGGTATCGTCCCCTGCCTCCACCCAGGGCGGCTCGTGGAACAACACACCCATGCCATGACCCACCCGGTGCAGCAGATACTCGCCCATGCCGTTGTCGCGCACATAGCCAAGGGCGAGATTGTCCGCGGAAGCGCAGGTCTTGCCTGCAACCAGAGCGGCGGTCGCCATGCGCTGCGCGTCATAGGCCATCTGATAGTGGCCACGCTGCGTGTCGGTCGGTTCGCCGATGAAGAAGGTGCGTTCGCTTTCGGCAGCGCGACCGCCGACGCGGCAGCCGAGGGAAAGGATGATGCTCTCTCCCTTCCTGACGGGGTTTGCGGTCGGCATGCCATGCGGGAAGGAGGAGCGGACGCCGGAATAGACAAGGCCGCTCGCCAGGCCCAGTACGGGCAACATGTCTTCATGTTCGGTGTTCATGATCTGAACGGCATGACGGGAAACCGAGGATTCAATCTCCATCTCGCTCGGCAGATCGTCGCCCCTGCGCATCGCTTCGGCGATCATTTCGACGCCGGACCTGACCATTTCGTCGGAAATGCGCGCTGCCTCGCGGTGCAGTACGATTTCCTCCGGATATTTGATGTAGCGCATCTTCTGCACAATGTCGGTCGGCTGGATGCGGGCGTTTGGAAAGGCCGCTTCGAGCGCCTTCGCCCGGCCAACCGACATGCCGTAGCTGATGCCGATCGTGCCGGTGATCTCGGGCAGGGCGCCAGCGAGCAGGCGGAAGGGGCTGTCGACGCCCGGGAATTCGAAATAGACCACCGGCTCGGCGGCGACGTTCTGATGGGCAGCATGGGTACGCTCGAGCTCGGGCAGCAACAGGTGCGCCCGGTCCTGCATGAGCGCAAAGACCACCGGCCGCTCGGTCGTATAGTGAGAAAACCCGGTCGTGTAGATGACGTCGTCGTTGGAATCGAGAAGGAGCAGATCTATGCCGGCCTCGGCCATGCGGGCGCGCAGATCGGAATGCACCTTGCTGTAGAAGTCTGAGCCCAAGATCTGACGAAAACGCATGCAGCTGTTCCTGGAAAAAAGGTAGGGAGGGGCGGCCAGCACTAGCCGGCCGCCCCGGAAGACGATGGTTATTTGTCGTCGACGCCGATCAGGCCGCGCAGAGTCCCCCGCGGGTTGGCCTCGACCTCGACAGGCAGGTCCTTGGCATAGAAGAGCTGATAGCCCTGTGCCGAGATGATGTAATAGGGCAGCTCGTCGGCGAGGATTTTCGCTGCCGCCTGATAGGCCTTTGCACGCTCGTCCTGATCGAGGCTGGAACGGCCCTGCTGCAGGAGTTTGTCGACCTCGGGGTTCGAATATCCGCCCCAATTGGTCGGGCCGCCCGTGGTCAGCTGGGAGTAGAGCAAGCGATCAGGGTCGACGATGTTCAGCCAGCCAAGGAGAGCGATCTGGTGCTCGCCCTGCTGGACGTAATTGGTCGAGAAGGACGGCCAATCGCTGATCTGAACTTCGGCATCCACGCCCGCTGACTGGAACACCGCCTGCAGGAACTCGACAGCCTGGACGCGATTGGGATCTTCCGAGTGCGTCGACAGCGTGACCTTCAAAGGCTTGCCGTCCTTGTCGAGAATCCCGTCGCCATTGCTGTCGGTCCAGCCCATCTCGTTGAACTTCGCGATCGCACCCTGCACGTCGAAGGTGGGCTGCGAGATATTCTCGTCATAGGCCCATGACGTCGGCAGGATGACCGAGTGCGTCACTTGGTCGACGCCCTGGTAGATCTGGTTCACGATCGTGTCCTGATCGACCAGCATGGCAAAGGCCTGCCGCATCTCCTTGTCGCTGAGAAGGGGGTCGCCGACGTTGAAGTTGAGGTAGGTGACGCCGAGACCTGCCATGATCGCATTACCGAAGCGGTCGTCATTCTTGAGCCGTTCGATGTCCTGCGGGGACAGCGGGGACTGGATGACATCGAGATCACCGGCCTCGAAGGCCTGTGCGCGCGAGGAGTTGTCGCCGATGATCTGCAATTTCAGCTCATCGACTTCCGGTGCGCCGGCCCAGTACTTATCGTTGGCTTCGAGCACGATGTCGCTGCCGCGGTTCCATTCGGCAAGTTTCATCGGTCCGGCGCCCAACGGGGCGGTATTGAGGTCGCGGCCACCTTCGGCCGCTGCCTTGGAGACGATTCCCATGTCCATGTAGGACAGCAGCGGCGCGTAAGGCGCCGAGAGCTTGAACTCCACGGTCTGGTCGTCAACCGCCTTCACGGATTCGATCGGGCTGTAGAGCGCGCGCTGCGGCGCATTGAAATCGGGATTGATGATGGTCGTGTAGGTATAGACCACGTCCTCTGCGGTGAGCGGCGATCCATCTGAAAACTGCAGGTTCGGGCGCAGCTTGAAGATGATGGTCTGCGGATCGGGGCTCTCCCAGCTCGCGGCCAGGTCCGGCTCGGGCTGCAGGTCCGGCGAGAGATTGACCAGGCCTGAATAGATGAGATTGGCCGCACGTTGGGCCGTAGTGTCGCGGGTCAGGCGCGGATCGAGGGTGCCGGCATCGACATCGGTGCCGACGACGATCTCCTGGCTGTCCTGAGCCGCGGCGTAGGGGACCGGGCCCAGTGCCAGGGCAAGGATTGCCGTCGTGGACAAGAGCAGGTTTTTCATATGTTTCTCCCTGTAGTTATCTGGTTGTGACTGAGGCTTGAGTGGCATTGGTGGCAGCGCCGTTTCCTGGCGCTACGTTGCGGGTCCGTGATTGCTTGCGTGCGCGCTGACTTCTGAGCACGGCGAGCTTCGGGATGAGGGTGGCTTCCAGCGCTGCGGGATCGGGCGCATGCCGGTATTCAAAGCAGGTCACGCCGGGCGCGACATGATCTGCGACATGGTCGGCGCCGGTCGCGAAGATGACGACGTTGCAGGCATCCAGCGTCGCGTCGAGATCCGGCGCCGAGGACCAGGTGACCCGGATGTCGGAGACGTGCGGGGCGAATTCGCGCACGCTGGGCCGCATTATCGCGATGTATTCCTGGAGCTGCGTGACGGCAGCGACCCGCGCGCGCGGATCGAGCCGGGCAAGGTTCTGGCGCGTCTGCTCCGAGGGTATGAAGCGCAGCCCAAGCACGTTCGGCGTTTCGATCAGCGCCTTGACCTCAGCCGCGCGCTGGAAAAACGTCAAAACGAGATCGGCCTGACGGCAGGTCTGGCGGACCTGGTCGGAATTCTGCAGTCCATCAAGCGTTACAAGCCTGATCCGGTCGGCCGGGTCGAGTACCAGTTTGATCTGCTCCACATAATCGCGGCCCGGCTCCTCGAATATGCACACGAACACAACGTCAAGCTCCGCGCGGTTGCGCGGCAATTGCGCCTGCGCATTGATCATCGACACCAGGGTCATGGTGGAAACGCCGAGCGTCTCGGCCTTTTCGACCAGATCGGTGATGTCCTTGCGCAGCAGGTTGATCGGCAGGGCGCTGTTTCGGGTGGCGCCGGGCGCGTCGGCGGTGAACGCGCCGAGGCCCTGCCGCATCTCGACAAGGCCCGCATCCCGCAACTGCTTGTAAACCTGCGCGACCGTCATGGGAGAGATGCCAAGTTGGCCGGCGAGTTGGCGCACCGAGGGCAGGCGGGTATTGGGGGCGATGTCTCCCGAGGCCAATGTGTAGCTGAGAAGGCCATGCAGCTGCGTGCCCACGGGCACTGGCAGCGACTTGTCAATGCTGGATGCATCGATGGGGAACATGTGTGCTATCCCTTCAGTACACCTCCTACGCTAGCACCAAATTCTGAGCGCGCAAGTCTTTTGCGGTTTGGCTGGTCATGGTTTGCATGCGGGCAGAATTTGTGCAGTGATGCCCCGGAAATTGCAGTCGCAACCTTGCCTGTCGGACGCTGTGCCAGATGGGTCAGGCAGGGATAATGCTGCGCGCGAAGCATGTTAGAGGTGTTCTAATGGATTATGTCAGGGTCGGCTCAACCGGCTTGAAAGTGTCGCGGCTGGCGCTGGGATGCATGACCTTCGGAAGCTCTGATTGGGCGCCCTGGGTCCTGGACGAAGCTGATGCTCGGCCCATCGTTGAAAAGGCCGTGGAGCTCGGCATCAACTTCTTCGACCTAGCTGACATGTACTCGGCCGGCGCCAGCGAAGAGGTCGTAGGCCGATTGCTGGCGGGTGTCCCGCGCCACAAGTTGGTTCTCGCCAGCAAACTCTACAATCCCATGAGCGACGATCCCAATGATCGCGGCCTGTCGCGCAAGCATGTATTCGAGGCTGTGGATGCGAGCCTGAAGCGTCTCGGCACCGACTATCTCGACCTCTACCAGTTGCACCGGTTCGACTATGACACGCCGCTCGAGGAGACCCTTGATGCGCTGAACGATGTCGTGCGCGCCGGAAAGATCCGGTATCTGGGCGCTTCGTCCATGCATTCCTGGCAGTTCATGAAAGCTCTGGGGCTGCAGCGCCAACACGGCTGGGCGCCCTTCGTCTCGATGCAGCCGCACTATAATCTCATCTACCGTGAGGAAGAGCGCGAAATGCTGCCGCTCTGCCGCAGCGAAGGCATCGGCGTCATCCCCTGGAGCCCGCTGGCACGCGGGCGTCTCGCCGGGCGCGGAGGCACCAAGCGGGCCGAAACCGACAAGACGGCGGCGGCACTTTACGACGCCAGCCGCGAGCAAGACGATGCGATCATCGACGCGGTACGCCAGGTTGCGGGGCGGCATGGCCGCCCGATGGCGCAGATCGCCTATGCCTGGGTGGCAACCCGACCCGGGATCACCGCGCCAATTGTCGGCATATCCAAGCTCGAGCAATTCGCCGATGCGGTAAGTGCGCTCGACGTGAAGTTAAGCGACGAAGACGTGGCGTTGATGGAAGCGCCTTATCGACCCAAGCCTGTCGCCGGGCATCAATAGGAGCACCAGGAATGCATCTGGGACAGGAAATCGCCGAAATCACCGCCGGCATCGACGTGCTGGTTCGCACCGCCAAAAAGAGCGAAGGCTTTCTCGACGCGGAAGGTCTGATCCCCGTCGCAGTCGCGAAGGTCCAGCCGCGGCCGCTTCGAAGCTATGAGGAGGCGCGTGCAGCGCTGGCAAACATGGCGGACAGGCTGGAGGCCGAGGCAGGAAGCGCACTGCGCCGCGACTATCTGGGCGAGCTCATCGACTCGCTGCAGGCCCTCATGGACACGTTCGAGAAAAAGCCGATCAGCTTTGCCCAGCGGCTGCAGCGCCAGATCAGGATCGACACCCAGCTGATTGGCGACGAGATTCTCGATGGCTACCGGAAGTCCATGCGCGAAGGCCTTGATGAGCTCGGATATCGTGAAGGCGATCTCTCGATTGATCTGGGCCGCTGGGAAGCAGAGACGGCCGTGGCGCCAGAGAATGTCGTGGCCGTCCTGCGCGATCTGATCGAGGAGTCGCGCCGGCGGACTGCCGTTGCCATGTATGATTTTACCGATGAATGGATTGAGCCGGAAGGCATCAGAGACGTTCCGTTTTCGGCCTATTGCGATTATCCGGGGCGCAAGGTTCTGCTCAATCTCGATTTCCCTTACACCCATTTTGACCTCAAGCACCTGGCGACGCATGAGGCATTCCCCGGCCATCTGGTGCATCTGGGGCTTCGGGAGCGCTATGTCGCCGAGGGCAAGATGCCGCTCGACGGCGCTCAGGTCGTCACCAGTTCCGCCAGCAGCGCCCTCTTTGAAGGTATTGCCGACAATGGCATGGCGTTCCTCGATTGGCTGGAGACGCCCGGCGACCGGATTGGGCTCGCGCTACAGCGCCTGCGCAGCGCTCTGAGATGCAATGCCGCCTGGATGATGCATTCGGAGGGGAAGGCGCTTGAGGAAATCGTACCGGTGATTGCGTCTCAAGCCTATCAGTCCGAAGAGACGGTTCGGGGAAGGCTGGCCTTCCTCAAGCACGATCTGCGCGCCCCCTTCGTTTATGCCTATTGGTGTGGCGACACGGCAGTCGATGAAATCTGGCACGGAGTGTCTCGATCGGAGCGCTCCGAATTTTGGCACTATCTTTATGGCCACATGCACACGCCGCGGACACTCCGCATGCATTGGAAGAGGTCGAACTAAAGCGCCAAGGTCCCCCGGAGCAGGCCACAATTCTGAGCCGAACTGGTGCTTTCACCCGGGACGAGAAGGGGCGCCCGGAGGCGCCCCTGAATCTCTTGTTACGATGAAGCCGATCGGCAGCCGTCTGCCCGATGTTTGCCTTACGGGCAGACCACCGATGTCAGATCGAGAATGGCGACGATCTTGTCATCTTGAACATTAACGATTTGCCGTAATTCAGAACTTGACGGAAGTCTTCCAATCGAGGTGCGGAGAGCGGCCCGCCTCCTACGGTGCGCGCGGGTGCCTTCAGGGCAAGGAGCCCGATCTGCCGACGGCCGCTGGTCGGATGGCACGCTTTGCGAGCAGGGCAAGTATTCAGGACAAGAGGGTGCCGGCGCGTCCGCCAATCATGGTGACCGAAGTCGGAGCTACGATGGATGCGGCGAAGCAGGCGGCTGCGGCACGATGCAAAAACTCTACTTTTGGCCGACCTAAGAGCCACTTTGGGAGCCCCTTGGGGCCGACAGGACCGTTCCGAACGCCCAATCGAGTGGCACATTTTCTTTTTGCTCAAATATTAATCAAAACCTAAAGCCCTTGCCCACCCCGTAAGCATCATCACCGTTCGGGCGATTGATGTGGGCAAATGGTTCGCACGTAGGCCTCTGAAAACAAAGGAGTTCCGTGCCGCCGGTCTTCGTGGCACGGGCTTTGCAACATCTCCTCGCGGGACAACACCACCAACGGGGAGACTGCAATGAACGCTTTATTCCGGACTCTGGCGCGCCTGGGCATCGGCGCGACCATGGCCGCAACGGCCCTGAGCGCCGGCCCGGCTTCGGCTCAGGATGACACCATTAAGGTGGGCATCCTTCACTCTCTTTCTGGAACCATGGCCATTTCCGAGACGACCTTGAAGGACACCATGCTGTTCCTCATCGATCAGCAGAACAAGAAGGGCGGCTTGCTCGGCAAGAAGCTCGAACCGGTCGTCGTCGATCCGGCCTCGGACTGGCCGCTCTTTGCCGAAAAGGCACGCGAACTGATCAGCCAGGACAAGGTCGCCGTCGTGTTCGGCTGCTGGACCTCTGTGTCGCGCAAATCTGTGCTGCCCGTCTTCAAGGAACTCGATTCCATCCTCTTTTATCCTGTCCAGTACGAAGGTGAGGAATCCGAGCGCAACGTCTTTTACACTGGCGCCGCGCCAAACCAGCAGGCCATCCCCGCCGTTGACTATCTGATGAACGAGGAAGGCGTGAAGCGCTGGGTGCTTGAGGGCACCGACTATGTCTATCCGCGCACGACCAACAAAATCCTTGAGGCTTACCTGAAGGCCAAGGGCGTCGCCGACGAAGACATCATGATCAACTACACGCCCTTCGGTTTCTCCGACTGGCAGACCGAAGTCGCCGCCATCAAGGATTTCGGCTCGGCTGGCAAGAAGACTGCCGTGGTCTCCACCGTCAACGGCGATGCCAATGTTCCCTTCTACAAGGAACTCGGCAATCAGGGCATTACCGCCGAGGACATCCCGGTCGTCGCCTTCTCCGTCGGCGAGGAAGAGCTGGCCGGCCTCGACACCGGTCCGCTTGTCGGCCATCTGGCGGCCTGGAACTACTTCGAATCCGTCGACACGCCGGAAAACGAAGCCTTCATCAAGGGCTGGCACGATTTCATCGGCAATCCCGATCGCGTGACCAATGACCCGATGGAAGCGCACTATATCGGCTTCAACATGTGGGTGAAGGCGGTCGAAAAGGCTGGAACGACCGATGCCGATGCTGTCATCGACGCTCTGCCCGGTATCGAACAGGCCAACCTCACCGGCGGCACCTCGACCATGCTGCCCAACCACCACATCACCAAGCCCGTTCTGATCGGCGAAATACAGGATGACGGCCAGTTCGACGTTGTCTGGCAAACGGACGGCCTCGTTCCCGGCGACGCCTGGACCGATTTCCTGCCGGAAAGCAAGATGATCGAGTCCGACTGGGTCGATCTGAAGTGCGGCAATTACAACACCGAGACCAAGACCTGCGGGGGCTCGGAAACAACCGCTTCCCAGTAAGCGCCTGAAGACAACGGGAAGGCGGACTTCCGCCTTCCCGAACGACACCGATTGCCGCCTGGCAATCCCCGCGCACGAAACCAAGCCGAGTGGGATCATGACTTTTGCGCGCTGGATCAATGTCCTTAGCCTTGCATTGGTTCTGACTATCTCCGCCTGCCTGCCGGCCCTGGCCCAGACGGTGAAGCCTGAAACGCAGGCCCTCATCGACGCCTTGCCTGAAGGATCGTATTCCGACCGTGCGAAGGTCATCGACGCCCTGGCCGCGACTGGCAATTCCGATCTCGCGCCGCTGCTGCGGGCCTTGCGGGCAGGCGATCTGTTCGTGACCGGTGCCGGTAAGGTCGTCATCGCACGCAAATCCGGCGCCGACTACGCCATCTCCGATCCCGTGACCGGCGAAGACCTGGGCAAGGTTGGCCGGCGCGAGGCGGACAAGATCAAAGTCAACAATTCGCTCCGCCGCGCCATCGACACGGCCATGGGCCAGCTCACCCTGATGAGCCCGCGCGCGTCCACCCGCATTACCGCCGCCGAGAACATCATGAAGACCGGCGATCCGGAGGCTCTCCCGCTGCTCGACGAAGCGCTTGCCGCCGAACAGAATGCCGATGTGCGTGCCGTCATGGAAGAAGCCCGCGCCGTTCTGGTGCTGGCTTCAGACAACGCGAGCGTCGAAGACACCGCCGCAGCCGTCGACACCATCAAGGCGCGCGGCGGCCGGGACGCGCTCACCGTCCTGCAGGGCGCCCTAAACTCCGCTCCTGACAGCGTCAAACCCGCCATCGAATCCGGCATTGCCGGCATCGAACGCGACCTTTCCGCCTGGGCGGCGCTTCAAAACGTCTGGTATGGAATATCGCTGGGCTCGGTCCTGCTGCTGGCCGCCATCGGCCTCGCCATCACCTTCGGCGTCATGGGCGTCATCAACATGGCGCATGGCGAAATCGTCATGCTCGGCGCCTACACCACCTTCATGGTGCAGGAGGTCATCCGCAACAACTTCCCATGGTTGTTCGACTATTCCCTCGCCATCGCCCTGCCTCTTGCCTTCCTCGTCGCCGCCATCGTCGGCATCACCATCGAGCGCGGCATCATCCGCTGGCTTTACGGGCGCCCGCTCGAAACGCTGCTCGCGACCTGGGGTCTAAGCCTCGTCCTGCAGCAGGCCGTGCGCACCATCTTCGGCCCCAACAACCGCGAAGTCGGCAATCCGTCCTGGATGTCTGGAGGCTTCGATTTCTACGGTCTCTCCATCACCTGGTCCCGCCTGTGGATCGTGGTGTTCGCGCTCGTCGTTTTTGCCATTCTCCTGGCGGTGCTCAAGCGCACCCCGCTTGGGCTGCAGATGCGCGCTGTCACGCAGAACCGCCGCATGGCCTCCGCCATGGGTATCCGCACGCCCTGGGTCGACGCTCTCACCTTCGGCCTCGGCTCCGGCATCGCTGGCATTGCCGGCGTCGCGCTGAGCCAGATCGACAATGTCTCGCCCAATCTCGGGCAGGGCTACATCATCGACAGTTTCATGGTCGTCGTTTTCGGCGGCGTCGGCAATCTCTGGGGAACGCTGGTCGGCGCCATGACGCTGGGGGTCGTCAACAAATTCCTCGAACCCTATGCCGGTGCGGTGCTGGCAAAAATCCTCATCCTGGTCTTCATCATTCTCTTCATCCAGAGGCGGCCGCGCGGCCTGTTCGCACTCAAGGGCCGGGCGGTTGAGCAATGATCACCTCCTGGCTTTTCCGCTCTCTCGACGCCAAGGCCGTCTGGGTCGTCCTCGCACTCCTTGCCACCGCCATCCTGGTGCCGGTGTCAAACCTTTACCTGCCCGTCGGCCACCCGCTGCGGGTGCCGAGTTATCTGATCCCGCTTCTCGGCAAATACCTCTGCTATGCCACTTTGGCACTCGCGCTGGATCTGGTCTGGGGCTATTGCGGCATTCTCTCGCTCGGCCACGGCGCCTTCTTCGCGCTCGGCGGCTACGCCATGGGCATGTACCTGATGCGCCAGATCGGGGATCGCGGTGTCTACGCCAATCCCATCCTGCCCGACTTCATGGTTTTCCTGAATTACAAGGAGCTGCCCTGGTTCTGGAACGGCTTCGACATGTTCTGGTTCGCCGCAATCATGGTGGTGCTCGTCCCGGGTCTGCTGGCCTTCATCTTCGGCTGGTTCGCCTTCCGCTCGCGCGTCACCGGCGTTTATCTGTCCATTATCACCCAGGCCATGACCTACGCCCTGCTGCTGGCGTTCTTTCGCAACGACATGGGCTTTGGCGGAAATAACGGCCTCACCGATTTCAAGGACATCCTCGGATTTCAACATTCAGGCGGGCACCACCCGCGCTGCCCTTTTCGCAGCCTCGGCCATAGTTCTGGCCATCGCCTTTCTCGTTTGCTCGGCCATCATCCGCTCCAAGCTCGGCAAGGTGATGGTCGCCATCCGCGATGCCGAGAGCCGCACGCGCTTCCTTGGCTATCGGGTGGAAAACATGAAGCTCTTCGCCTTCACCGTCTCGGCGGTGATCGCAGGCATTGCCGGCGCGCTCTACGTGCCCCAGGTCGGCATCATCAATCCCGGCGAATTTGCTCCCGCCAACTCCATCGAAATCGTCATCTGGACTGCCGTCGGCGGGCGCGGCACCCTGGTCGGCCCAATCATCGGCGCCATTCTGGTCAACGCCGGAAAATCCTGGTTCACCGGCCTCTTTCCCGAATTCTGGCTCTTCGCGCTGGGCGGCCTTTTCGTCTTCGTCACCCTGTTCCTGCCCAGGGGCATCGTCGGCACCATCGCCTCCGGATGGACCGCGCTGCGCGCCCGCCGCGCCTCCGAAGACGCAGAGGAAGGCGAGGATGCGAAAACTGGCCATGCGCAAATGCCTTCTGCGAGCGCCCAGTTCAACCCCAAGCCGGCGGAGTGAACCGATGCCAGCCCAACCCGGCACCCTGCTCTATCTGAACGGCGTCTCCGTTTCCTTCGACGGCTTCAAGGCGCTCAACGCCCTATCGCTGATCGTCTTGCCCAATGAACTGCAGGCGATCATCGGCCCCAACGGCGCCGGCAAGACCACGATGATGGACATCATCACCGGGAAAACCCGGCCCGACGAAGGCGAGGTGCTGTTCGAACAAAATATCGACCTTACCCGCCGCGACGAAGCCGAAATCGCAGAGCTCGGCATCGGGCGAAAATTCCAGAAGCCGACTGTTTTTGAAAGCCACACCGTCTGGGACAATCTCGAACTGGCGCTGAAAAAACCGCGCGGCGTTTTTGCCTCCTGGTTCTACCAGCCCGCAGCCGAGGATACGGCACGCATCGCGGACATCCTCAAAACCGTCCGGCTCACGCACCGCCGCGACGAACTTGCCGCCAATCTCAGCCACGGCCAGAAACAATGGCTCGAAATCGGCATGCTGCTGGCCCAGGACCCCAAGCTCCTTCTTGTCGACGAGCCTGTTGCGGGCATGACGGACGCTGAGACTGTCGAGACGGCCAAGCTCCTCAAACAAATCTCCGAAACGCGTTCGGTCGTCGTGGTCGAGCACGACATGAGTTTCGTGCGCGACCTGGCCGCCCATGTCACCGTTCTGGCTGAAGGTTCGGTCCTTGCCACCGGCAGCCTCGACCATGTCAGCGCCGACCCCAAAGTCATCGAAAGCTATCTGGGGAGGTGAGGAAATGACCGACCTGTCAGTCTCCGGTGTCGATCTGCATTACGGGGCCGCCCAGGCGCTCCGCAGCGTCAGTATCGAGGCAAAACCCAATCGCATCACCGCCGTTCTCGGCCGCAACGGCGTCGGCAAGTCGTCGATGCTGCGCGCGATCACTGGCATCAACCACATTTCCAGCGGAGACATACGGCTGGATGCCCAAACCCTCGGCCGTGCCGCGCCCTATCAACGTGCGCGCATGGGCATCGGGTATGTGCCGCAGGGCCGCGAAATATTTCCGCTTCTGTCGGTGAAAGAGAATCTCGAAACGGGCTATGCCGGGCTCAAGCGCGCCGACCGCAACGTGCCGGACTACGTCTTCACGCTGTTTCCAGTGCTCAAGGAAATGCTCGGGCGGCGCGGCGGCGATCTCAGTGGCGGTCAGCAGCAGCAGCTTGCCATCGCCCGCGCGCTCGTCACGCGTCCCAAGCTGCTCGTCCTCGACGAGCCCACCGAGGGCATCCAGCCCAACATCATCCAGGATATCGGCCGCGCTCTCCAATATCTTCGCGACGAGCGCGGTATGACGATCCTTCTTGTCGAGCAATATCTCGATTTCTGCCGCGAGATTGCCGACGACATCTTTGTCATGGATCGCGGCGAGATCTTGCACTCCGGCCCGGCCTCGGATCTCGACAAGCCGGAGGTGCGCCGGCACCTGATGGTCTGAAGTCGGCTCGGCGTTTTCGGCAATGGGATGCCCCCTGACGATTTCGATGGCTTTTCGTCAAACTGGCGAGCCTGCCGGCGCTGTGGGGTAGCGCTTTGCTGCTGCTGGATGCGTCGCCATCCTCTTCGAAAGCTTGGCGCGGGCGGCGCGAAACGCCAAACGGTAAGGTTGCGGACAGCAAGCGGTAAAGCCGGGGCCAAGTATTGGTAAGCATGGGGTGGCAAACCGGGTCGCAGAGACGGAAGGCGGCAGGAATGGTCCAGCTGGCCCCGGCTCCAACAGCAAAGGTGAACCCCATGACCCACTTGATTATCCGTAAATCTCTCGCTGCCGGCTTCGGTCTTGCCGGCCTGAGTCTGGTTGGCGGTCTGGCTGCGGCCACGCCCGCGAGCGCCATTACCGGATCTTGTGCTGCTCTTCGCCCACACCCGACTTCGCTTGTCCACTCGTTGAGCGCTGCCGAGCAGGACCAGCGCGACAGAGCGATTTCCCAATGCCAGCGCGCAAAGCTGACGCAAAACCACGTCAACTTCGCTCAGCAGCAGCACAACGTGACCCCGACCTCGCCCGAGATGGAGCGCGTCGAGCGCTAATCGGTTCCAGACGGCAACTATCGACGCGGCCGCTTGCCGGGGAAGGCGGCCGCGCGCGCCGCTGCATGAATTCGCTGAACGACCCGAGACGCCCGGCAGACGACCGTGGTTTCGGTGATATCGGCGAGGGCCGTCAGCGTTGCGCGCGAAACGTGACGACGCGATATCCATAATAGATGCGCGATCAGGGCCACGATCACGTTCGGAAACTGGGTTAAGCCACCGGGCCACCAATTCGTATTGCGTTTGCAGCAGATAGCCCGTCAGCGCCAGCGCGGCGGTCCAGGCCAGCGAGCCGAGCGTGGTGAAGATGAGGAAGGGCGGCAGCGGCATTTTCGCCACGCCGGCCGGCACCGAGATCAAGGTCCGCACCGCAGGGATCAACCGGCCGCCCAGGACGGCCCAGTGGCCATAGCGGTCGAACCAGAGGCGCGCCTGATCGATCTCCGCGGGGGTCAGGGTGAACCATCTGCCATGCCGCGCGGTCCACGTCTTGAACCTCTCGGCCCCAACGAGCCGCCCCGCATAGTACCAAGGCAGCGCCCCACAGACCGATCCGGCCGTTCCGAAGGTGATCACCAGCCAGAGATTGAGCTCTCCGCGAGCGGCCGTGAAGCCGGCAAGCGGCATGATCAGTTCGGAGGGTATGGGCGGAAAAATGTTTTCCGCCAGCATCAAAAGGAAAACTCCGGGATACCCGAGGGCGCTGACAAGGCCGGTGATCCAGTCGAACATGCTTTCTCCTCTTTCGTTGCGGGTCCGGAGGAATCCGCCCGCGTGCCTCGGCAGCGAAAACGCCCGGCGTCAGGCACCGGGCGTTCGTCAGGTGGCAAAGGTCAGGACTTATTCGCCCTGTTCGGTCTCATTGCCGTTCCCGTTGCCGTTGTCTTCGTTGTCGCCGCCTTCGCTCATGCCCTCATTGTCCGAACCATTGTTCTGGGCCATCGCAAGCTGGGCGACCTTGCCGCTGGTGCTGTCGATGAACAGATCCTGCTCGCTACCGTCGCTCGCGAACAGGGAGACGATGTAGCCATTTGCACCATTGTGCTGCGTGAAGGTCGCTTCGACGGCCGTGCCGCCAGACTGGGATTCGGCAGTCGAGATGGCCTTGGACAGTGAAATGTTAGCGCTCGTTACTGCCTGCATTTCGGCTTGGCCGTTGGAGTTGTTCGCGGCGAGCGCGGGGACACCGGCTGCAATGCCGGTGGTGAGCGCAAGTGCGACGAAAATTGCTTTGGATTTCATGATGAAGCTCCTTTGGATCTTCGGAACGGCCCTTTGCCGTTTCCAGTGGCCGCACCATGCCGTCGCGATCTCTGCGCGTCCTTGCCCCGATCATACGGATCGTTATTCATATCGCCACATTGGCGCCGGCTCCGCGTCTTGCTCGCGCCACTCACCCATGCGGCAGATGAATTGTCGCCTTCAATCCCGGCGCGTTGTCGGAGAGTTCGATCGTGCCGCCATGCAACTCAACCACGGCCCGAACGAGGCTGAGACCGAGCCCGCTGCCTTCCGTCGTTCTGGATTTTTCCAGCCGGTAGAGCCGCTCGAACACATGCTCGCGCTCGGCTTCCGGGATGCCAGGCCCGTCATCAGCGATCTCGATGGTGCTGCCAGCCTCGGTGCTGCCGATGGCCAAGGAAATATGCGCACCCGCCGTGCAATGTCTCAGGCTGTTTTCGACCAGATTGACGACCGCCTGGGTGAGCAACTCCCGATCGCCATTGACGACCGGCTCCGGATGGGCAATCCGCATGGCCCGGAAGACCTGCCCTCGTTCCTCGGCTACATCGACATAAGCCTCTTCGATCACTTCGGCGATTTCGGCCAGTGATACCGGCGCAAAACGCGCCTTGCGCGTACCGGATTCGATTTGGGTGATCCGCAGGAGCGCATCGAAGGTGTCGTTGATGCGAAAGCATTCCGCCTGGATATCGGCAAGCGAAGCCGAAACGTCAGCGCCTGTTTCAGCCTTCTCCAGCACCTCCTCGACAGAAATCGTCAATCTCCCGAGAGGCGTACGGAGCTCGTGCGCAATGTCGCTGCTGACCTGACGCATACCCTCGACCAGGGCCGCGAGCCGCGCCAGCGCCTCGTTGATCTGCTCGGTCAGTGCATCGATGTCGTCGCCGCGACCCATAACCGGGATGCGCGCACCCAGACTGCCACGGCTGACCTGATGCATCACCCCGGTTATCGCGTCGAGCCGCCGCTGAAGCCTTCGGGCAAGCCAGAGCCCGCCGCCGATAGCCAGTATCAGGGCCAGAAGGCTGACCCAGCCGAAGGTGGTCAGGGCGATTTCCCTAAGCGCATCGGTTTCGGCATAGCTCATGCCTACCGTGACCTGGACCGGCCCGACGATCCTGGTCAGCAGGCGGTAGGTTTCCTTTGGATCAGCGCCGATGGATCCGCCCGCCAGCGTTTGCCAACCACCTCCGAGCGAGGAGGGGGAAATATTGCCGGCCAGGGTTTTGCCGTCGGCGTCGACAACCGCCAAAACCCGCTCCTTGCCGGGAGATGCGATAGCGTAACTGTCGACGATATCCTTGAGGTCGGTCAGGTCCGAATTGCCATAGGCGGACACTGTTACAGTCATGGTTTCGCTGATCAGCCGCTCGATGCGCGCATCGAGGCTGGAGGAAAACAGCTGGAGCGTTGCGAAACCGGCCAGAAGATAAGCGGCGACAAAGAGTAGCGCGAAGCTTGCAGCAAGCCTCAGCGGCGTGCTCTTGAGCAGATTGGAGCGCTGCCTGGAAAGGTGGGAACGGTTTTCCGGTTCGGAGGCGCGCCCCCGCGATGGCTTAGCGCGGAGCATGCAGGCTGTAACCGATATTGCGCACGGTGTGCAGCAACGGCGTGCCGAAGGGCTTGTCGAGCTTGGACCTCAGGCGGCTGATATGAGTTTCCACCACGCTGGTCTTGGGGTCGAAGTGAAAATCCCAGACGCGCTCGAGCAGCATTGTGCGCGTAACAACCCGCCCTTCATTGCGCATGAGCACTTCCAGAAGCTTGAATTCGCGCGGCTGCAGCTCGATGGTCTTGCCGCAGCGCTTTACCGTGCGGCGTACCAGGTCGATTTCCAGATCGGCCACCTGCAGGACCGTTTTTTCTGAAACGACGGGTGGGCGCCTGAGCAGGGCGTTGATGCGGGCCAGAAATTCGGAAAAGGCGAAGGGCTTGATCATGTAATCGTCGGCGCCCGCCTCCAGTCCGTCCACGCGATCATCGACGCCGCCGAGCGCCGTCAGGAACAGCACGGGCGTAACGACCTTCGAGGCGCGCAACGCCTTGACCAGGGACAATCCGTCCAGACCCGGCAACATACGATCGACGACGAGCACGTCATAGGGTTCATGCGTGGCCTGGCTCAGCCCGTCCCGCCCATCTTCGAGGACATCGACCGTATGGCCTGCCTCGTTGAGGCCGCGCGACACGTAGTCCGCGGTTCGATTGTCGTCTTCTATGATCAGTATTCGCATGGCCTGCTCACCTTACGCGCCGGATATCTGTCGCAGGACGACAATATCCCGCGGTCCTTGCGGCAAACTTACGCGCTCAAGAACGCACTGGCGTTTCACTGAAGCTCCTTGAGCCTTTGCAAGGGTGCAATTTGCACCTCCCGCAAGGCGTTGAGCACCGCAAGCGCCATCGCCACAAGACCAACAGCAACCGCAAGGCCGATATAAAGCCAGGGGACCGAGATGGTCTCCGGTGGCGGGTCGAACACCCCTTGCAGCACCTTGACGAGGATAGTTGCAACCAGCGTGCCCGTCGCCAGACCCAACACGGCGCCCCCGGCAAACATCAGCGTGCCCTCGGCCCAGATGAAGGGAGCCAGTTGGCGGGCATGGGCGCCAAGTGCCGTAAGGATGGCAAAGCTCCGCCTGCGATCGGCCAGCCCGAGCGCCAGAACCAGCCCGCCGGCACCGGCGACCATAAGCACCGCAAAGCTCAGTTCCAGCCGCGTTAATCCGGCGAGGTCGACCGCCGTGAGGCTGGAGCCGATGATGTGGCTGGCGTCCGCCAGACTCGTAACCTGCACGCCCGGCATGTCCTTGACCACCTGCTGCGCTTCCGATTTCACCTTCGCCATGTCGCCACCGGCACGCATCAACACCACCTCGCGGGCGTCGACACCGGTCTTTTGGGCCACATAATCGGCATTGGCCACGATGAAGCTGTCGCGCGGCGCGGTGGGGAATTCCCGCACGATACCGGCGAAGATGAAGGGGATGGCGTGATATTGGTGATCCGGCCCCTGCAGACGAAGATTGACCGTGTCGCCGAGCTTGAGCTGATAGTCCGTCACCGTCTCATCGGAGACCAGCGCAGCCGAAGGTGTTTTGGCCAGGGTATCCAGCGTCGCCGCGGCATTGCCATTGCCGAAATAGGCATTGGCCATGGCCGTCGCCTTGCCGATGGTTTTGGCATCGATGCCGTAAAGGTCCTGTAGATCGGTGCCGACATAGGCGAAGCGGTGCTGCATGGCCTCGGCATCCGCGACACCGGAAAGCTTGGCGAGCTGCTTGAGCTTTTCTCCAGCAGGTGCGGAAGTGGTGCCGGTGACGGTCACGTCCGAGCCATTGGTCAGTTCCGCGTCGACTCGCGCCTGCCCCTGATAGGTGGTGTTGAAGATGGCGGTGGACGCCGCAAATGCAAATGCCAATGCGGTGAGCGCCACGCCACCGGCCACGCGCCGGCGCTGGCGGGCCAGCGACGACGCGACAGGCTGGGCCAGCGTACCTGCGATCGGCCTCATGCCTGCCTCGGTAAGCTCGCGGCCCTTGTCGAGCAACAGCGCCGACAGGCGCAACGTCAGAAGTCCGGCGCCGATCCATAGGCAAATCGGAGCCAGAAAGGCGGTGTAGTCGACCGAGGTCGCCGCCACGCCCTCCGGCGCCAGCACCACCTGATAACCCGTGGCTGCCGTGCGCCAGAACACCAGCCCGGCGACGACCAGAAGGATGACGTCGACATAGAACCTTTGCCAGAGCGGGATCTCCCGCTTGCCGACGCTTTGTCGCGACTGCGTGACCGACAAGGTGCGTGCAGTATGAAAGGCGGGGACCAGAATGGCGGCCATCGCCAGCAGCAGACCGGTAATAGCCGTACCGGACAGCCAGACCAAACCCTGCGGCGAGAACGCCGACTGACCGAGCAGCACCTGCGAGATCACCTCCGCCAGAACCACGCCAGCAACAGCGCCGCTCAGCCCCGTCAGGCCGGCTTCAAGCGCCGCGAAGCGCAGGATGGTGCCAATTGGCGCGCCGCGCAGCCGCAGCAAGGCCTGTTCGCGCCGGCGGCGGTCGGCGCCCGATGCGGTCACCGCAATGGTCAGCAAAATGCCGAGCGCCACACCCGGCGCACCGAGGAAGAGGAAGAGCACGCGGGCATACAGCGCGTCGCCGCGCGCCGCATCCAGTGTTGCGGCCAGATTGTTGGCCAGGAGAGCTTGCCCTGCAACGCGCGCCTCCAGATTGTGACCCTTTTGGGTGACCTCGACATAGGCTGCGTTCGGGTCGTTCGGCAGTGCGCTGTGATCAAGCGCGACGTGCAGCTGCGTACGCACACTGTCGGGCCGGCTCTGCGCCTGCGGACCAAACAGCGACTGCCACTGCTTGAGCGGCATGAGCACGGCATTGTCGGGTGGCGCTTGCGGCTTGGCGCCGGGTGGCACGCCGACGGCCTGAAACAGCGTATCGGCGCTGGTCAAATCGACCACGCCGGTGACGGGCACTTGCACATCCGGCTGGGCGACGCGATGCAAAGTGATCGTGTCGCCCGGCCCGGCATGCAAATTCGCCGCCGTCTGCTGCAGCAGCACCGCACCGTCGTAATTGCCTGTCAGCAGACGAAAGCCCTTGGTGAAGGTCTGGCGATAACCATTGCCAAGTCCGAGCGCCTTGCCCGCGCCAGTCGCCTGGATGCTGTCGGTCCTGAATTCGAAGCCGGCGACATCGGCATAGGCGGCCGTCGCCATGCGCGAAACGGGCGCCGCATCCTTGACGGCAGCCGTGACTTTGGACGTGTCCGCCCCCGGCACCAGTTCGACCTGCCAGTCCACGGGCACCGAGGTGACGGCGCGCCGGGTCATGCTGGCGCCGCTGTCGCGCATGAAAACGCCGAGGGCCGCCAGCAAGGCGACGGTGAGTGCAATGCCGGCGATTGCGCCGCCAATCCGCCCGGTACGGGTTTTGATCAGTCCGCTCAACCACGCGATATTCACAATACCATCTCCTTATCGGCCGTGCTTAGCCGACCGTGATCCATCTGCCAGGCAAGCGGCAGTCGTTGAGCGACAGTTTCGTCATGGGTGGCGATGAGAAGCGCCGCGCCGGCATCTTCGGCCCAGTCGATGAGCGTCTGCATCACCTCCGCCCCTGTCGCCCGGTCGACCTGACCGGTCGGCTCATCGGCGATGACCAATGAAGGCTTGCCGACGATGGCGCGCGCCAGCGATACCCGCTGGGCTTGGCCCCCCGACAGTTCCTCGGGCAGCTTTGGGGCAAGATCGGTCAGATGAAACCGATCCAGCGCCGCGAGGGCTTGTTCATCACGGCCCAGCTCCATGCCGAGAAGAGCAAGCGGCAGCGCCACGTTTTCAAGCACGTTCAGGGTCGGCACCAGACTTGGCGTCTGGAACATGATGGCGATCTTGCCGGGGCGCAGTTCGCCGCGCCCGCCGAGATCCGGCCAGCTCATGTCGCCGCCGCTCGGCGTGTCGATTCCCGAAATCAGATGCAGCAAGGTGGACTTGCCGCTGCCCGACCGCCCCACAAGCGCGATGCGCTCGCCCGCGGTGATAGCGAAATTGGCCGGCGCGAGGGCTTCGACGCTGGTCCCGCCGCGGCGAAAAGTGCGCCACACATCCCTGCCCCGCGCCAGTGTTCTGTTTGTGCCTTGCACGTTCATCTTCCCACCTTCCCATCACGAATGGCCACGATCCGGTCGGCCTCTGCCGCCAGTTTTTGGCTATGGGTGGCCACCAGAACCGAACTGCCCCCGGTGCAGCGCGCCTTGAGGACGCACAGAATTGCTTGTTCGGTTTGCGCATCGACTTCGGCCGTGGGCTCGTCGCAGATCAGGATGGCGGGCCTGGCCGCCAGCGCCACACAAAGCCCGGCCCGCGCGACTTCGCCGCCCGAGAGCTGCGAGGGCAGGGCGTCCCGACGATGCGCGATGCCCATTTGATCGAACAGCGCGGACGCATCGTCGCCGGTGTCCCCGGCCAAGCTACATTGCAGCGCGACGTTCTCGGAAACCGTCAAATGCTCGACCATATTGCCCGATTGCAACAGCATGCCGATATGGCGCGCGCGCAGGCGCGCCCTGCGGGTTTCGGAGCGCCTTGTCAGGCGCTCCCCCATGATTTCGACATGACCGCCATCGGGCGTATCGAGGCCCGCAAGGCATGCAAGAAGCGTCGACTTCCCACTGCCCGACGGCCCCATCAGCGCAACGAATTCGCCGGGGTTCAGAAAAAGGTCGACGCCCTTGAGCGCCGCCGTTTCGTCGTCACCGTCATGAAAGAAGCGGTAGAGCCCGCTGGCGGTCAAAGCGGACATCTTAGTTGACCCGCACCGAGTTCGACATCATCCGCCACTGATCGACATTATCGGCGCCGTAAGGTGCGCGCATGTCGAGCGTCGCCAGCTTGCCGTTGGCGTAAATCAGGAAGCGCACGGCTTCGAGCCGGATCTGTTTGTCGGTGACCGAATTCGGCTCGGAATTGGCCGCATAATCGATGCGAATGGCTTGGCCGCTATCAAGCTGGACCTGCTTGATGTCCGAAATGTCCACCGCGCGGCCATTCGCCTTCAAGTCGGCCGCCTGTCCGTTTTTCACACTGTCGACCGTGGGGGCGCTGGATGCAGGGATCACCGACAGTTGCACAGTGTTGTACTTGTCGAAAAACACCGCCCCATTGGCGGTGTCGTTGCGCGACCATCCCTCCGGCACCTTCATGCTGGCGCCCTTGGGCGCCTGATAGGAAATGAAGACCTGGTTGTCCGGAATGTCGCCCGGCGGATTGTGCTCGGCGGCAACGGGCGCTTCGGCGGCCAGGACCGGAGCGGCCTGACCGGCCGCCAAAAGCGAGGTCAGGGCTGCGGCAAGCACGGCATGGCGGCTGCGAAACAAGGGCATGGGAATTTCTCCTTTTCAAAAGTCGAAGCAGCGCTTTTTGCGCTCTCCTGCCTTGGTTCGCGCACCCACATCTCTGGTGCCTTGCCTCCCCCTTACGGATCGGTAAGGCGGTGCGACGGAACGAAAAAAAGACGCCGCGGAATGCGAGCCGCGACGTCTACATTTTCAAGCGGAGACGGTTCGTTCCTCCCTAGCTCGCTTCCTCGACAGGAATGGCCTGTTCATCCCCATCGTGCATGAAGCTCATGTAAACGATGATCCCCGCGATCACGGCAAGAAAGATGAAGCTGGTAACCACCGTCCCGAGGCCCAGGCCACCATATTCGGTCGGTTGGGAGAGCAGATCGCCGAAGGAGGCGCCGAGCGGCCGGGTGAAGATATAGGCCAGCCAGAAGGCGAGGATGCCGTTGATCTTGAAGACGAAATAGGCGACGGCGACCGCGGCGATGACTGCGGCGAAAAGAATGCCCGTGGTGAGATAGCCAAACCCGAACGCCTCCGACACGAGGTCGCCGGCGGCGGTGCCGAGCGAGAAGGTGAACAGGATCGCCAGCCAGTAAAAGACTTCCCGGCGGGTCGTATAGATGGTGTGGATCGAAAGCGTCTTCTCGATTGCGTACCAGACGGCGAAGGTCACGGCGAGGGCGATGGAAAAACCGATCGTCGAGGTGACGAGGCTGATACCAAGGTTGTCGGTCAGATTGTCGGTGATCAGCGTGCCGACGACCGAGATCAGCACCACGGCCAGCCAATAGGTCCAGGGCACGTAGCGCTTCTGGGCGAATTGCAGGATGAGGGCGACCGCCAGGACGCCGGTCATGATGATCGAGGTGGTGGTCAAGCCGAGGCCGAGATTGACGGCGAGGAAGTCGGCGGCTGTTTCGCCTACTGTGACCGCCATCAGCTTGATCAACCAGAAATAGACGTCGACATTCGGCACGCGGTTGTAGGCGACCGCATGGTCGTTCGTTGCGGCTTGCGAGGACATCGCGCGCCTCCTTCAGTGATGTTGGGAATGGCGAGGGGGTTATTTGCCCATCAGCTTGAGCGCCTGGGCGAAGAAGTCGTCGGCGCGCTTGTCGTCATCGGCATTGCAGCGCTCGATGCCCTTGTTGGTCAAATCATCAACCTTCGCCTTGTCTGTGGCGTTGAGGTTGGCATTCGGCACCGCGGCGCGCACTTGCGCCAGCATGTCCTCGCAGGGCGCGGTCTTGGCAAAACCGGCAGAGGCAGTGAGAGCGGCAGCGAGTGCAATGGGAGCTGCAAGAAGAGGTTTGTTCATGATTGCTTTTCCTTGAACGGCCACGACCTCCAGATGGGAGACGCGGCGGCGCAATCACTAGGCGGACAAGGCTACCGCCAGTTTTCCCTTTTCATACGGTTCGGTAAGGAGGGAGGTGAATGACCGACGCGCCCGAGGGCTTTTCCGAGTTGAGATCCTCGGCCTTGCCCCAGCCTTCATGCCTCGATCCTGACGTCTGCCTCAGCCAATTGCTGAGCGAAAGCCGTCTATCCGCTTCCGGCCCCAACAGGTCATTGGCCGTGTCGAGCAGCGGGCAGGGGAGTGGCCTCCACCTGAATGGCCGCTTTGCGCCGCCAATTCAGACGTTCGACCGCCCTTTGCGACTGCCGGAAGCGGACATCGCCTTAGTCTGGCTTAACACCCATTCTCGATCACAGAGCCCCAGAGGATCAACCGCTGGTCCCGGCGCAATACCGCGATCTGCGGATCATGATAGGGTGAAGAGTAGCATAGATGAGCGAACGGAAGTGGCGATGCCGGACGAGGATATGCAAGCTCGGATCGATGAAGCGTGCAAATTGGGAAGCATAAGCTCTTCGGAGTGGCAGTCCTACACGTGGAAGAACGAGCTCGCTGAGCAGCGCCGCAGAATAGTTCTGCATCTGGGAGAGGCGCTGACGGAGGCGGACACCGAGCACAATCCCTATCACATGCTGGAAAGAGCGGTTGGAGTTGCCGCCGTGTGCATGAGACGGCTGATCGAATGTCGCCTGGTGACGGATCGCTTTCGCGCTACGGTGCTGGAAGTTCATGAGATCGACGTCAAGAAGGATGTGGAATGGCGAGAGCCATTCGTAAGCCGCACGGCAAGCGAGATCTTCAACAACTATAATATGACGTCGCGGCGTCTCGAAAAAAGAACGCCAAAATTGATCTCGGATAAGATGCTGCATGCGCGCGTTATCGGCGTCCTTTCCGGAAGCGCCTATTTGCCGGACGGCCTGCTGATAGCGTCGGACACGCAGAGCAAGACACAGCTCTTTCATTTTTCGCCGCCGGAGATCTCGCGGATTTTCGACGCGTTCCTGGAAGATGCAGTCCGGCGGACTTTGGACGGATACATGGATGAGGAGGGCAAGGTCTCGGGAACGCGCAAAGTGTTCGCGATAAGAGAGTAGACCGGATTTGGGGGAAGGATTTCTGGTGGAGATCGACGAATATTTCGAGAAGCTTGGGTACTTAGCCAAGATCGCCAAGGAGGCGAACGTCGCAGTCCATGAGTTGGTCGAGAATCCGGGCTCGCACGCCGCGATTGTTGCGCCGTTGCTTGCGTTTCGCGAAAGCATTTTGACGTCCGAGGACGAGAATAGGCTAAGTGGCTATTTGGCGATCGGCTTCTTCGCAGGTCGAACCCGTCGAGAGCGTCTTGCGGGCTTCGGGATGACGTTCGAGATCGAGCATGAGTGGAAACGTCGCGTGGTCAAGAGACTGTGTGAGCGCTATGATAGTGGTCAGCACCTCTTCCAGAGCGTCCCTGGGCTTTTTGACAAGATCCGACGTCGGGCGAGCGGGAGCCAGGATTTTGAGCTGATTGAGGTCAGCGCGGTGAGCTCCGTCAGTGGTAGCGAGATCTATCGAGCTGGAAACGGCTTTACCAAACTCTGCCCTTACCTCAGCCCGGGTATCGTAAACAGGGCGCAGAATGAAGGGCCAACTGCGCCGGCCTTTGTTCCGCTCGACGCAGGATATTACTCCGCGACACAAGCGACGCTACTACCGGGCGGGTGCCGCGGCAGAGCGTCGGCCGGCGCCATGTTCGCATGGCGACCCCACAAGGGATCAAGATGCGGGACCTTACGATGGTACCATCGCGGCGAGCATGATCGTGTCGGCGACCTTGTCATGCCCAGAGGCGAGCATACTGGTGCCGACGCGAATATGATTTGTGGCGCCTATGGCAAATTTGGCGCCTGGCACCACGGCGATCCCTCGCGCGGCGAGCGTGACCAGGGCATATTGCTCATGCGCCACGGGCACCCAAATGCAGAGCCCTTCGCCCCTGGGGAGCACCATGCCGCGTTGGCCAAGGGCCCGCTCCAGCCTCTGGCGGCGGTCCCGATAGGTCGCCTGCGCGGCGGCCACCGTTTTGGCCGTTTCTTCGTCATTCAACAGCCAGGCCGTTGCCGCCTGCAGGATGCGGCTGGTCCAGCCGGCCGAGAAACTCCGATAGGATTGGATCTGGCGCGTCATCATGGCCGGTCCCGACAACACGGCGAGCCGGAGATCGGGTCCGAGGGATTTCGAGAACGACAATATGTGCACGACCCTGTCCGGGAAGCGGTCCCCAAGGCTGGCCGGTGCGCTCGGCGAGGCGTCCCCGACGCCGTCATCCTCCAAAATGATGGTTTCGCTGCCCTCCAGCACATCGCCCAGCGCCGCCAGCCGTGCCGCCGACAGCGTGATTCCAGTGACTGAATGGGTGCGCGGCTGGAAGATGAAAGCGGTCGGTCGTCGTTCGAGCGCCGCGGCCAGTGACGCTGGGATCGGCCCTTCGCCGTCGGAGGCGACGGGAATGACATGCCCGCCCAGATCCTCGATAATGTCGAGCAGGCGCATGCCTGTAGGCTGCTCGATGGCAATGGAGGAGCCCGGCAGCACCAGGGCATGCAGCGCCGCATAGACCGCGTTATAGCCGCCATTGGTCGCCAGGTAGGTTTCCGCTTGGTAGGGCCAGCGTGGTCGGATCGCCTCGCGCAGTTCATCGAGGATGGGCGTGCGCTCATAGCTGTTGAGCCCCTTTGCGCGCACTGCATGGGCGAAGGCCGCCCTAAGGTCGGGCAAGAGCGCCGGGTCTGGCACCGCGAGAGAGAGATTGACCACGTTGTCATGGTAGGCGCCGACGGACACCATGCGCGACGGGGCCGAGGCGACGGTATTGCCGGAAACCCAGGCCCCGTTTCGCCCGCGGCCGGTGATCATTTTCTGGCGTCGCAGATCGCGCCAGGCGTCCGACAGGGTGGCCGGGCTTATGCCGAGTGCGAAGGCAAGGGCGCGTACGGTGGGCAACCGCGTGCCCACGGGCAGAGCGCCAGAGCGGATAAGAGCGCTTGTTTCAATGGCAAGTCCGCGGGCAGTGCGGCTTTCCAGCAGACTGGCGAGCCGGTCGGCGAGTTCGTCATCGTGCATGAAGGCTCCTCTGCGCAAAAGTTCAGTAACATAAAAACATTTGATTGGCAAACTCTGAACATTTAGGTTCGCCCGCGGCTCGGCCAGTTAACGCCCGACGCCAGGGAGATGCGTGTGAAAGTCAGCGTGCGCGCGGCAGTGCGTGATTGGGATTATTTGACCCCCCTGCTTTTGGGGGATGTGGTGTCTGAAAAGGTCGAGCTGGAGCTCGACCGGGTCGCCACCCTT
Organism: uncultured Alphaproteobacteria bacterium; assembly: GCA_963782875.1. Lineage (GTDB taxonomy): Bacteria > Pseudomonadota > Alphaproteobacteria > Rhizobiales > Devosiaceae > CAWALD01. Next base: position 1,781,367 of record CAWALD010000003.1, read on the forward strand.
CCCGATGGCTTCGCCCAGAGTGGGCGATATGACGCAGCCGAGATGTCGTTCAGCCGGTTCGTCACCTCGGTGGTGCGCGGCGCGCGCGACGTCTACGGCATTCCCAATTTCCTCATGCGGTCTTTCCGTCACCGCTGTGCGATCACCCGCAGGGACGGACCGACCAGTTTCGCCGAGCTCAAGGGCGCACGGATCGGACTTACCGGCTGGCAGGATTTAGGTAATATCTGGACCCGTGCCGCGCTTGCGGATGCGGGGGTCGATATCGCTGATGCGCACTGGTTTGTGGGGCGCCTGACCAAGGATCATCCCGTCGTCGACCGCCTCGGCGGCTACGGCGTGCCGGGTCTGATCGAGGCGGCGCCGGGCGAGCGGCCGATGGTCGATCTTCTGGCTGAGGGCGCGCTGGACGCTATCCTCACCCCGTTCATGCCCGGCGGGTTCTTTGACGCCGGCACCGATTTCCGCCATGTCCTCGTCGACTACCGCGCCGCCGAGAGAGCCTATTTCGCCCGGACCGGTTTCGTCCCCGGCATTCACATTCTCGCCTTGTCGCGCCAGATGGTCGAACGCCATCCCTGGCTGCCGGAAGAGCTGTCCGACATGATCGACCGTTCGGCTGCCTTGTGGCTCTTCAAGCGCCGGCGCTATGCCGACACCTCGCCATGGATCCTGGATGAGCTCGAACAGGCCGCCAGCGATCTGCCGGGCGGCTGGAACGCCAGCGGCCTTGAGGCCAACCGGCGGATGATTGCCGCCTTCCTGGCCGAGATAAATCGCCAGAACCTCGCCCCTACCGAACTTGCGCCCGAGGATCTGTTTCCCCCGATAGAGAATTTTGTTGGAGTAAACGCATGAAAATTGCCCTGGGCCAATTCGCGGTCAGTCCGATCTGGACGACCAATGCGGAAATCTGCCGGGATCTCATGCATCGCGCGGAGGGGGGCGGGGCTTCTCTGCTGCTGCTCCCCGAGGGCATTCTGGCGCGCGACATCACCGATCCGGACATCGTCCGCAAATCGGCTCAGTCGCTCGATGGGCCCTTCATGCAGGAGCTGCTCGCGGCCAGCCGCGGAACGCAGCTGACCACGGTGACCTGCATACATGTGCCGGCACCGAACGGCCGCGTCTTCAATACGCAGGTCGCCATCCGTGACGGAGAAATCGTTGCCACCTACCGAAAGCTTCACCTTTACGATGCGTTCGCCGCCCAGGAATTGATCAATGTCGAGCCCGGCGACAAAATTCCAGCGCTCCTGGAAATCGGCGGCCTGAAGTTCGGCATGATGACCTGTTACGACCTCAGGTTTCCGGAAATGGCCCGCCGGCTCGCGGTCGACGGCGCCGATGTGCTGTTGTTGCCCGCCGCTTGGGTCAAGGGGCCGGCGAAAGAAGCACACTGGGAAATTCTGGTCACGGCGCGCGCGCTCGAGAACACCTGCTACGTCATTGCCACGGGCGAGTGTGGCGAACGCAATATCGGCGCATCTATGGTCGTCGATCCGCTTGGCGTCGCGGTCGCGAAGGCCGGCGAGGCGCCCGCTCTGGTCTTCAGCGAAATCGAACCCGACCGTATCGCGCATGCCCGCGCGGTCCTTCCGGTCCTGCAAAACCGGCGATTCATGCGACCGGAACTGGCCTTGTCGCGTGGAGAGGAAGACGCGGCGGCCTGAATTCAAAAGTCCCATCAAGAGAGGAAGAATGACATGAAGGTAACCACCATCTTTCAAACGGCGCTGCTGGCGTCGGCGCTGATGAGCGCGCCGGCACTCGCCCAGGATGCATCCGTCACCATTCCAAAGCAGCAGGTGAACGGCCAGCTTCACGCCAAGCTTCCCGACGATATCAAGGCGGCCGGCAAGATGACCGCGGTCAACAGCGGTTCCTTCCCGCCCTACGAGATCGTCGGAGGCGCGAACGACGTGACCGGCGCCAGCGCCGACCTGGCCAATGCGCTCGGTGAACTGCTCGGTGTCAAGATCGAACACGCCTCGGTGCAGGGGTTGTCTTCGCTTCTGAGCGGCATCGCCTCCAACCGCTTCCAGTTCGCCATGGGACCCGTTGGCGACTTCAAGTCGCGCGAGGATTCCGACGACTTCGTCGACTGGGTACAGGAATACGTCGTGTTTGCCGTCCAGAAAGGCAACCCGACCAACATCACCTCGCTCGACACCGCCTGCGGCAGCCGCATCGCTGTAATGGCCGGCGGTTCGGCCGAGCGGGTCATCAAGGCCCAGGCCGACAAGTGCAAGTCCGAAGGCAAGGAGCCGATCGAGGTCCAGTCCTTCGGTGATCAGCCGACATCGATCCTGGCCGTGCGCTCCAAGCGCTCGGACGCGTTCTTCTCGTCCCAGGCGCCGCTGACCTATTTCGTGCAGCAGGCAAATGGCGACCTCGAGCTCGCCGCGGTGGGCAAGGCCAATGGCTTCGACAACCTCTTCCAGGGCGCCGTCGTGCCGAAGGGGTCTCCGCTCGGTGAGGTGCTGCTCGAGGGCATCAAGACCCTCGTTGACAATGGCACCTATGCGGCAATCATGAAAAAGTGGGGTCTGGAGAACAACATGATCTCCGAGCCCGGCATCAACAAGGCCACCAACTAAGCGCATGACCGCCCGCGATACGACCTCCTACCCTCCCGCAAACGGCGGGGGGGAACTCGCGCTCCGCGATGTCGCGCGCGCCCACAAGCCGATCGCCCTGAAAAACTGGGCGTTATGGCTTTTCACGCTCGTGGTCGCGGCCGATTTCGGCTGGATCGTCGCCAATAATGAAAACTTCGAATGGTCGGTCGTCGGCAAGTGGTTCACCGCGCCCCAGATCCTTCAGGGCCTGACTATTACCCTCGGCCTGTCCGTTGTGGCGATGGCGATCGGCGTGGCCTTGGGGCTGCCGCTCGCGGTTGCGCGCATGTCGAAGGATCCGCTCTTCAAGTCCCTTGCCGCTCTCTACATCTGGTTCTTTCGCGGCACGCCGCTGCTCGTCCAGCTCATCTTCTGGTACAATCTTTCCACGCTCTTTCCCACGCTCGGCATCGCAATCCCCTTCGGACCGACGCTCCTCAGTTGGGACACCAATGACATCATCACCCCCATGACCGCGGCGATCGCCGGCCTGTCGCTCAACGAGGCGGCGTATATGGCCGAAGTCATCCGCGGCGGCCTGTTGTCTGTCGACAAGGGACAGGTAGAATCGAGCGAGGCTTTCGGCATGACCCACACGCGCGCCCTGCGCCGTATCATCATCCCGCAGGCGATGCGCTCCATCATCCCGCCGACCGGCAACCAGTTCATCAATCTCATCAAGGCCACCTCGCTGGTCAGCGTCATCGCAATGGCCGACCTGCTCTATTCGGTACAGGCGATCTACAACCGCACCTTCGAGGTCATTCCCATGCTGCTCGTGGCGGTGATTTGGTATCTGCTCATCACCTCGATCCTCAATGTCGGCCAGAGTTTCATCGAGCGCTACTACGCCCGGGGCGAACGCGGCGAGCAGGATCGCGGCAAGACCGCGGCGCTGGTTGGGGAGGAGACGGTATGAACTCCGTCCTCGAAACCGAAGCCGCGCAGGCCCCGATAACCGCCCAACCGCTGGTCCGTGCCGTCAACGTCCACAAATCCTTCGGCTCCAACGAGGTGCTCAAGGGCATCAGCCTCGACGTCATGCCCGGCGAGGTGGTGGTCATCCTTGGCCCGTCGGGCTCGGGTAAGTCGACCTTCCTACGCTGTATCAACCACCTCGAGGCGATCGACAAGGGATCGATCCAGGTCGATGGCGAGCAGATCGGCTATGTGCTGCGCAACCATCGGCTGCACAAGCTGCCCAACCGTCAGATCGCGGTGCAGCGGCGCAAGATCGGCATGGTCTTCCAGCAGTTCAACCTTTACCCGCACATGACAGCACTCGAGAACATCATAGAGGCGCCGGTCGGCGTGCACCATCAGCGCCGCAAGGATGCGGTCGCCTATGCCATGGAATTGCTGGACCGGATCGGATTGAGCGACAAGGCCAACGCCTATCCCCGCCAGCTTTCCGGCGGTCAGCAGCAGCGCGTGGCCATCGCCCGCGCGCTGGCTATCCGCCCGACATTGATGCTGTTCGACGAACCCACTTCCGCGCTGGACCCCGAACTCGTCGGCGAGGTTCTATCGACCATGCGCGACCTCGCCAACCAGGGGCTGACCATGATCGTGGTGACTCACGAGATCGGGTTTGCCCGCGAGGCGGCCGACCGCGTGATCTTCATGGATGGCGGCCACGTCATCGAGCAGGGGACGCCCGACGAGGTCCTGGGCAATCCGCAGGAGACGCGCACTCGGGCGTTTTTGCGCCGCTTCGTCAACGACAACTGAGCCTCTGGACGTGCCATCCAGCGCCACGGTCGCCCAGCCCTACCTAGGGTGGTCAGCTCATCAGGAACGATCCTTTCAAGGCTTGGGATTTGCCGGACCGTCGGCCGCGCGAAGAGCCGGCACGGGACGAAAAACGCGGCTGGGACATTGCCGCTCCATTCTGGAGCCGCTCCCCCTGACCTTCGCCATGCCCATTCGACGCAGTCTTAGACAGGGGCGCAGCACTTCACCAGCGACTAGCGATCGATACTGGCGCCGCCTAATTTCCGTGATTCACGCGGAGGTATCCAAAGACGAAGGCTTGCCGCGGTCAGCCGCGCTGCAGGAGTTCGCCGACAGGCGCTCACCTCTCCGAAGGCGACTCACTTGCCGTCTCTATGATGCCAATCACGCAATCGTACCCATCATCGTCTTGACGCTCAGAGACGCGAAACAGATGGGCCGCTTTGCGCCGCCATACTTGTCGTTGAAGCAACCAAAAGAGGACCCAGTAAGCTGCCGTTCCGCTCCGGTTACCAAACTGTCTGAGGAGTATGAAGCGCAGTACAGCATCAATTTGAACTGAAGCCATGACTTATTCCGCGGCTCGCCAGTCTCTCCAGAACCTCAAGTCGTCGGCTGTCGTCAGCGACGCCAGACGGGGCCTGGCGGCAGGTCACCGGAAACTTCGACATGCGCACGGTCTGCCGATTGCAGATCCTTGTCGGAAAACGTCAGGTCCAGCAGAAAACCATCATCGGTGAGCAATTGCAGGTTATGCCGGCCGAACAGGGATTTCAGATCGTCCGCGGCCATTTGAATTTCCCCGGCTCCGGTATTGCGGCCGACCTTATGGGCATAGCCTTCGAAGTCATACGAGGCGCGCGCCATCGCAATGCCGTCGACCTTCATCGTGCCTTCGCCGCTCAAACTGCCGAGATATCGCATGGCTTCATTCCTTCGGAGGTTTATGGGTCTGGAGCAATCGCGCATCCGCCTCACGGGCAGCATCGAGCTCGGCGGGGTCGATCGTAACCATTTGTGACTTCCGGCTGGACCTTCCGAGTGCGGGAAGATGGAGCAGAGTCGCGCGGCGTCTGAAGGCAACGAAGGAGAGGCCCGATATCTCTTCTTCATCCAGCGTCACGCGGTATGTGCCGGCCGGAAGCTGCCCATCCATCGCCGTCAGCGAAAAGGGATGGACAAACGTTACCAATGTATCGGTACTCCGGCTTGACATTGATGTCCTCAGGACTTTTTTCGTCCGATAGCGAAGCTCTCCAGCGTAGCCCTTGTCTCTGCACTGAGAACTGGCTGCTGTTTGTTCGAACTGCCGCGTCCCGGCCTTGGCTTCTTGTGAGCCCCGGTGTTGCGCTTCCGGCCCTTGGCCATAGAGTCCTCCACAGGGCAGACGACAGCGTCGCGGCCCACCGTTGAGCGAATTTGGTGGCATTAAGCGCTGCTGCCGGCGGGCATCCCTCTCCGGCAGCAAGTAGTGAATTCAGCTCAAATCGCTGAGATTGTCGGCGGACATCTTGCCGCTCTTGCGGTCCTCGACGAGGTCGAAGCCGACCTTCTGGCCCTCGTGCAGACTGTTCATGCCGGCGCGTTCGACGGCGCTGATATGCACGAATGCGTCCTTGCTCCCGTCATCGGGAGAAATGAAGCCGAAGCCCTTTTGAGTATTGAAAAACTTGACTGTTCCGTTGGACATGACATGTCCTTTCACAAATATATCCTGCTCGTCAGAAATCTTCTGACCGTCGAAATCGCATTTTCAGGGAAGAATTTATCGGTTCGAGCGAGATATTCTGCGCAAACTTTTAGCATCTGGCCGTTCATCGACAACTTTCATATGCGCCCTAAGAAGAACTTTTACAAGCCGTAGAATTTATTTAAGCTGAAGGAAATTGTTCCGAGAGAATTAGGCCGCCAGACCCGTCACATCATAGGTCCATACGCGAAATGCCTTGAGCATGTGAGGGCCGAACGAGTTGATCAGCGGCACATCCGCTGCGTCGCGTCCGCGGGCGACCACGATCCGGCCAATGCGCGGCGTGTTATTGCGTGGATCGAAAGTGATCCAACGCCCCCCGAGGTAGACCTCCATCCACGCGCAGAAATCATCCGGGCTACCGATCGGCACCCCGATATCACCCAGATAGCCATTGACGTAGCGGGCGGGGATGTTCATGCACCGGCAGAGGGCTATGGCGAGGTGTGCGTAGTCGCGGCAGACACCGATCTTGTCACGATAGGCATCTTGTGCGGTCCGCGTTGAACTGGCCGTCTTGTAGTTGAAGGCGAGCCGGTTATTCGCGAAGTCGCAGATGGCCTGCACGCGGGACCAGCCTGGTGGTGTTTGCCCGAACATGTCCCAGGCGATCTGGCTCAGCTCGTCGGTCTCGCAATAGCGGCTGCCGGCGAGATAGACCAGGGTATCGTCCGGCAGATCGGGTACGGGCACTTCCTGCGCCGAAAGATCGACCTGATCGGGTTGGCCGCCGTCCTCGAGGGTGCAGTCGCTCCAGATGGTGAAATCTCCTTCAGGCGCCACGAAGCGGCGGCACACATTCCCGAACAGATCGGTATAGGACGAAGTTGCCACGTCAGGCGTGGTCACCAGATTCTCCGCGGAGCGGATGTCGGGCGCGCGCGCCGTCTCGGCAGCCATCATGGAGATCATCGGCGTCGGCCGCGGGCAGGTGACGGTGATGTCGAATCCAAAGCGAATGAGCATTATTCTCAATCCTGTTCGTTGCAGTTCCCAAAGAGGCCCAGGCGCCTCAGTTCGCGGCCGTTTCGTCCCGCTTGCCGGTCACATTGACCTGAACGGTCATGCTATCGAAATCGTCCGCGTCGCCCGTATGGGTCCCCCATAGGGGCACCGCCTGAACGGGGTCGCGGGCGACCCCTACCCGGATGAGATCCTTGTTGCCGATGATTCCATTGGTGGGATCGAATTCCACCCATCCGGCTCCCGGGAGGAATATTTGCGCCCAGGCATGGGTCGAGCCGCCGCCGAGGTTTCTTGCTACGGCCCGCGACGGCACATAGATGTAGCCAGTGACGAAACGTGCGGCAAAGCCCAGGGCGCGGGCAGCCTCCATCATCAGCAGGGCGAAGTCGCGGCATGAGCCGCTGAGGCTGTTCAGTGTAGTGGCAGGGGTCTGTGTTCCCGGGCTTGTCCGCCGCTGATAGGCAAAATCGTTCTTGATGGCCTGGGTCATAGATTGCAGAAGCTGCGCGGTGTCCGTGACGCCGGCATTGTTGACGAAACGCCGCGCCCAAGCGAGGGTCGCGCCGCGGTCATCAGTATGTTGCCTGGTCCTGACGGCGAGCAGGTCGGGCAGGATTTCGTCTTCATAGTCGAACGGCCAACTGGCTGCAGCCCGTTCCTTGCGGAATTCCAGCGGCATGTGCGGCGTGTGGTCGAGCACGATACGTGTTTCGAACCGCAACTCGGTCGCCCTGGCATCGAAACGCGCGACCGCCACGCAGTTGCCGAACACGTCATGGACCCAGTGCAGGTCGCTCGGTTCGGGCGTGATCGACAGGCTCGACTGCAGCAGGCGCTGGTCATAGCTGTCGCGCGGGCGGAAGAGGATGCGATGCTCCCCGAATCCGACCGGTCGCTTGTAAGCATAGTGCGTGATGTGGCGTACCGTCAGTATGGTCATGGCTGGTCCGATATGCCGGCGAAAAGAGGGTAGCCGAATTCAGCTCAGCGTCTGGCACGCTATCGCGGATTGGGTCGGGTGGCGCGTTCCGGTTGCGTCGCCGCAGAACGTCAATTGTTCTCGGCAAGCGCCAACTGGCAAGACTGGGCAAGTTCGCGACTGGGGTCCTCGGATCCGAGCGGCGTCGCCCAGCCGGCTTTTTCGACGATGCCGCGACGCTGGTAGCTAGTGGCCGAGTCAAGTTCTGCGATTACCGCGCCGCGATTGGGATCGGATTCTGAGCGCTGTAGACAATATGGTGTAAGCGCCGCGGCGACCGCAGCTGTAGATTGTTGGTCGGCAAGTTTGGTCGCAGATCCCGCGGTGACCCACCCGCCCCAGCTGAACCCGATCACGGCTGCAGCAATAGCACCCAAGCCCGCGCCAAAAAGCGCAGGTTTAGTCCAGTCGGGAAGTTGCATGAATTGTCCAATCGGTGTCGGAGCACAGTCCGCAGGATCGCGAACATTAGGAGCACCCTATCACAGGAGCACAAATTTCGTGGCATGAATTACAAAACAAATTTTAAGGCACTACCACGGAGGTGGTCAAAAAAACTTCGCGGTACAATGCAAGCTGCAAAGGGATGAACTTTACTTTCAGTTTTATTCAAGAGCCCGCTCGGAGGTTCCCGACGCTCCCGTTCCGACGGGCTCGTCTTTGCAAGACCCTAGCTGAATGCCGAACCGACATGACACGTGATCTGGCGGCGGACGCTTGTGCGACTTTCTTTCGATCGTCGCGCCTGCGCTCAGGCGTCTGCTTTCGCGCCGACCAGATAAAACTGCACACCCTCGGGCTCGAAGGCGATCTGTCCCTTGCCGTCAAAAATAGGCCGCAACGATCTGCTCGATCAGCCTTGACTCAAAACCGCGGCGCGAAGGCGGACTGACGGACCGACCACCCGTTTCCGCCCAGGTGAATTCGAACACGCCGTCGATCCGGCTCCACTTTCGCTTGTGCCCTCGGCGACAACAGGCCACGAGGCGACCTCAGGCGGCCATTTCATGCATCGCCATCGCGATTTCGTCGGTACTGTAGGGTTTGACAAAGAACCTGCTGTTCGCCGGAATTTCCGCGGCCCTTACGGCACGGTGTCCTGATGCCACAATTATATGCACGGGCGGCCAACGATCCCGGACGGCGGCGGCCAGCTTCACCCCATCCATGCTTCCGGGCATGTCGACATCGGTAAACAGAATTTCGATTTTCGCATTGTCTGCCAGGATGGCGATAGCCTCATCGGCGTTCGCAGCTTCGATCACTTCGAAGCCACGGTCCGTCAGCTGATCGGCGATGTCCATGAGGATGAGCGGCTCGTCTTCGACGACGAGCACGACAATTTGTTTCATTGCGCCTTCCGTTGGTCAGAGGTGAGCCAGCCGGAATTTACTGACAATCAGACAAAACGTCTGTGGCGGGGAATGGATGCGTGATTAATGGCGAGATTGCGCCGCATAGCTCTGCAGGGCATTTTGTCCGCGAGCATGAATTGTTGCAGAAGAAGAGCAAGGGCGGAGCTACCTGCTTTGCCTTCCGCATGCCCCTTAACTGACGCAGTAGCGGCCGAATTCCTGATAGGGCTTGCTAAACACATCGCAAGCGCCCATCTTGTAGATACGTTTACAGCCGTCTTCGGCTACCTGATCACCGGCTTTGCCGGATTGCTTGGCTATCCCTCGATTTTTGCGAACGTGCCGACTCCGCACTGCTGCGGAGCGGATTGACGCTCGTGCATTTTCGCCTCGAGCCAACATTAAGGTAGTTTCCCATGACAAATGGCACCGTTAAATTTTTCAACGCCACAAAGGGCTTCGGTTTCATCTCGCCGACGGACGGATCCAAGGATGCGTTCGTGCACATCAGCGCTCTTGAACGCGCCGGAATTTCTGGCCTCGTGGAGGGCCAGAAGGTTTCCTACGATCTCGAACAGGGCCGCGACGGCAAGGTTTCGGCGACGAACTTGCAGCTTGCGCAATAGGTCCTGGCGGCCGCCCTCACGGGCGGCCCCATTCGATCGAGAAGGACACTCCATGACAAACAATCTTCGCGAAGTTGCTGAAAGCCGCTTCGCCGCCCTGACGCGCAAAGACGATGCGGCGATGACCGCGGTCGATGAACAGCAACAGGCGGTCCGGGAAAAGACTGAAAGGTTGCGCGCACTTCGGCTCGCCCATCAGGCTCAGACAACAGCCGATCACGCCGCAATTCTCGAGGCGAAACGCCGGGCGCGGACCGCCGCCTAAGCTTTGCAACTATCTGGCAAGTAACGGATATCTGGCAAGTAACGGACGGGCAGAGCGTCGTGGACTGACCGATGAGCCATCCGGTTCATCGGACAGTGGAGCTTTACATGAAGTCACAAGGACCAGCACCATGCAGAACGAAGGTCTCTACGCCTCCAAAGTGTTGAAGTTTCCTGCGCCAATCAGAGCGACCTCTGCACGCCATTTCGACGAACGTGCTTATCCCCGACTGGCGCTTGCATTGACAGATCTCGACAACAGGGCGTCGAAGGCGCGCTTGGTTTCGTCTGAGAGAAAGGCCCTGATCAGCGCTATCGCCCTCTCCGGTCCTTGAGGGATGCTCTCGCGATGGACCATAAAAGCGCAGATACGAGGTAAATGTTGAGATGAGCGAAGTCTCGGAACTGGTGGGTCAGACGATCCTGCTCGTTGAGGATGATTACTTTGTCGCTTTCGACACCGCTGCCGCGCTCCGGGAGGCCGGTGCCGAGGTGCTGGGGCCATGCCCGACTGTTGAAGCGGCGCGCCAACTTCTGGAGGATCGGAAGCCACAAGCCGCTCTTCTTGATTTGAATTTGGGCGATGGTGGGCCAAGCTTTGAAATCGCGCGACTGACCAGAGAGCTCGGCCTTCCATTCGTCTTTTTGACCGGATACGACTCCGCGATCATTCCCGAGGAGTTTGCCGACGTGCCCGTTCTGCACAAGCCGGTTCCGCTGCAGGACATTGTCAAGGCGCTAGGCGCGCTGACACCGTCTGCTTGACCAGTCGCGGGGCGGCGCCCTTCGATCGTCGGTCCGGGTTGACCGTGATGACTGCGAGCGGCGCCGGCTTCCGCCAGGCAAATCGGTTCGGCATTGGACAGGTCGCCATTGTGGCGTAGGATCGGGTTGCACAAGCAAGGATCAGCTGCGTTCGCATCTCATCGCTTCCCGGGCGTTCCAGCATTCGTTGATGATGGGTCGGAAAAGAACGGCACGGCCGGCTGCGTGTGTGGCGCCGGTCCTGCCGGACAAGGGAGCGGTGGTTGGCGAAGAAGAAGAGCCTGGAACACGATCGGGATTCCATTACGCCCATTTGCGCTATCGGCGCTTCGGCAGGCGGCGTCAGTGCCCTGCGCAGTTTCTTCCGGCAGGTGCCGAGCGATCTCGGCATCGCCTATGTCGTGATCATGCATCTGGCGCCCGACCAGCCCAGCGCGCTGAGCGAAATTCTGGCCGGTTGCACCGACATGCCGGTGCATCAGGTCTCCGATGGCCCCAAGCTCAAAGCAGGCTGCATCTATGTCATCCCGCCCGACCGCCAATTGGTGATCGAGGGCGATCACGTCACCGCCCAGGAGTTCTCCGAACCGCGCGGGCGGCGGGCGCCGATCGACATGTTCTTCCGCTCGGTCGCCCATGGCAGGGGAGACGGACTGGCAGTGGTCCTAACCGGCGCGGGGTCAGACGGCGCCATCGGCATCCAGGCGATCAAGGAGGCGGGCGGTGTGATCTTCGTTCAGGATCCTGCCGAGGCCGAGTTCCCCGCCATGCCGCAAAGCGCCATCGCCACGGGCGTTGCCGATTTTGTAGCGCCCATCAGCAGCCTGGTCGATCGCATAAAGGAAGTTTCGCGGTCCAAGGAAGCCGTGCGATCGCTCGACATGGACGGCGCGGCCAACGAGTTGCGGCGGATCGTGGGGTATCTGAGGGCGCGGACCGGGCACGATTTCTCAAGCTATAAGCGCGCGACCGTGATGCGCCGCGTGCTGCGGCGCATGCAGGTGCGGCGGATGGACAACCTCACCGACTATGCCGAATATCTGCGCACCGCGCCGGAAGAGGCGCAGGAGCTTTTCGCGGACCTTCTCATCTCGGTCACGATGTTCTTTCGCGACCCGGAGGCGTTCGAGTTGCTGCGGGACAAGGCATTGGTGCCGCTCTTCGACGATATTCCCGAAGAAGGCTTCCGGATCTGGGTGGTTGGCTGCGCGACCGGGGAGGAGGCATACAGCGTCGGCATCCTGATGCTGGAGGAGGCGGCGCGGCGCAAGATCCACGTGCCGATACAGATATTTGCCACCGACCTCGACGATGGCGCGATGGCGACGGCGCGCGAAGGCCGCTATCCGCAATCCATCATTGCCGATGTCTCGGAGGAAAGGCTCAAGCGCTACTTCGTCAATGAGGGGACGCACTACCGGGTGGGCAAGGAACTGCGCGACTGCGTGCTGTTCGCCAATCACAGCGTACTCAAGGATCCGCCCTTCATGCGGCTGGATCTGATCACCTGCCGCAATCTGCTCATCTATCTGGAGCGCAGCCTGCAGGATCAGGTGTGTTCGCTGTTCCACTACGGATTGAAGACGGGACGTTACCTCTTTCTCGGCTCGGCCGAGACCGCCGATGCGGCTGCCGAGGAGTTCGCGCCGGTGGACCGGGAAGCGCGGCTTTACCGCAGCCGGCCACGGGCGGCGCACAGCATGCCGATCCTGCCGAACCTTTCGCGCGGCGCCAATGCGGAATTGCACACGCCGCACGTGTCATCGCGCGGCCACAGGCCCTCAGCGATGCCGACCGAGATACATGCGGCCGCGCTTGAAAAACTCGCACCCCCCAGCGTGCTGGTCGATGAACGCCACGATATCATTCATCTTTCGCCGACGGCCGGGCGGTTCCTGCTGCATTCGGCCGGTACGTTCACACCCAAACTGCCCTCGGTGGTGCGGCCGGAACTGCGCCTTGACCTCAAGCTGGCGCTCGACCGGGCGCTGGAGACACGCACCGCCACACTGACGCACGGTGTTCCCGTGGCGCTCAACGGGACCCGGCACATGGTTGCGCTGCATGTCGCCCCCGTCGTCATTGACGACAAACCTCCGAGCCAGGCGCTTGTTTCCTTTCTCGATGGCGGGCCCTACGACCCCAGCCAGCACGACGAGCCGGCACCGGATGGCGGCAGCGAGGATGTGCGGCGCCTGCATGCCGAGCTCAAATCGGCGCAGGAAGCGCTGGTTGTCAGCCGCAACGAGCACGAGGCGGCGATCCAGGATCTGCGCGCCGCGAATGAGGAATTGCAGTCGATCAACGAGGAATACCGGTCGACGTCCGAGGAGCTGGAGACATCCAAGGAAGAGCTGCAGTCGATGAATGAGGAGCTGCAAACCGTCAATGGTGAACTCAAGAGCAAGCTGGAAAGCATTTCCTCAGCGCATAGCGATCTGCAGAACCTGACAGCGGCCACCGAAATCGGCACGCTGTTTCTCGATACCAAGCTGCGCATCCGCATGTTCACCCCACCCGTCGTGGCGCTGTTCAACATTACCGGCAACGATATCGGGCGCGCGATCACCGACTTCACGCACCGCCTGATCTATGAGGACATGGAGCGCGAGGTGAACAATGTGCTGCGCAACCTGACCCCCGTGGAAACCGAGGTCGAGACGCGGGACGGGCGCTGGTACATGATGCGGCTAAGACCCTATCGAACGGTCGACGACCGCATCAACGGCACGGTGCTGACCTTCGTGGACATCACGGACCGGGTGCTGGCGGAGCGCAATCTGCGCGATTCCGAGCGGCGTTTTAAGGCGCTGGTGCAGGCGACATCGCAGGTGCTCTACCGCATGAGCCCGGAATGGCAGGAGATGCGGCAGCTCGTCGGCGGCGGTTTTCTGAAGGACACCGAGAAGCCGAGCGCGGACTGGATCGAACACTATATCCTCGGGGAGGACCGGGCGCGGGTGCAGCAGGAGATCGTCGAGGCGGTCAAGGCAAGGCGACCGTTTGAACTGGAGCACAGGGTGCGCCGAGCAGATGGCAGCGTGGGATGGACGCTCTCGCGGGCGGTGCCGATCTTGGACGAAGGCGGCGAGATCGAGGAATGGTTTGGCGCCGCAACGGATGTGACGGACGCCAAAAATGCCGAGCAGGCTCTGCTTGAAAGCGAGCAGCGGTTGCGCCTCGCGCTGGAGGTCGGCGGACTCGGCACCATCGATTGGGACGTCGCCCGCGATGCCATGACCTGGTCCGAAGGTTTTGCACAAATGCATGGCCTTGGCGCGGAAGCGGTGACTGAGGGCCAGTCCGCATGGCTTGAGGCCATTCTTCCCGAGGATCGGGACGGTCTGGAGGCGGCCCTGTCGATGGCGAAGGACGAGAAATCCGTTTTCGAACATGAGTACCGCACCAGGCGCAAGGACGGGTCACGCCACTGGTGCCTGGTGCGTGGCCAATTTTATTATGATGACGGCAGGGCGGTCCGAATGGTCGGTGTAGGCGAGGACACCACCCATCAGAGAGAGTGGCGGGACCAACAGCGGATCATGGTCAACGAGTTGCAGCACCGGACGCGCAATCTTCTCGCGGTCGTGCACTCCATTGCCCAGCAGACGCTCAAGACAAGCAGCAACCTTGACGAATATCGCACCCGTTTCGAGGCCAGACTGTCCGCTCTGTCGCGAGTGCAGGGCCTGCTTTCACACGCGGACGTGGCGCCGATTACACTCGATATGGTCATTGGCGCCGAGCTCGATGCCCTGGGCGGCTATCAAAGGGAAGGCAAGGTCACTTGCGAGGGACCCGAAATCCGGCTGCGCTCAAGGGTCGTTCAGACGTTTGCCCTGGCTTTGCACGAACTTGCCACCAATGCCCGCAAATATGGAGCGCTGTCCGGGGAGACGGGCAGCCTGAGCGTCAAGTGGCATGAGGAAGAACAGGACGGCCAGCCCTTCATCGTGTTGGAGTGGGTGGAGACGGGTATGCACCTGTCGCCGGAACAGCTCACAACGTCACATGCAGGCTACGGACGCCAGATGATTGAGCAAGCGCTGCCTTATTCGGTGAGCGCTCGAACTTCCTACGAACTTCTCGATGACGGCGTTCGGTGTACTCTGGCGGTGCCAACCGCGCGATTGGTTCCGTCCGAAAAGAAGCCCTGATCGCCGCTCCGGCGCCCGACTGGACCAAGACCCAGCATTGGCGCCGGTGCTATATCCTGGGTTCTAGAGGAAGGCCGCTGATGTCTTTCGCAAGGTTCAGGAAGACCCGAAGCACGCCCGGCGCGGTGTCATTCTTACCATAGGGCAGCTGTCCTGCCTTGTAAGTGAAGGTCGCGGTGCCGAAGTTTTTCATCAGGCGCATCTTGAAGCTCTGGGCTTCGATCGCCCGGAGGACTGCATGATGTTTGCATTTAAGAAGGGCGAGGCGTTGCGCGCTTCGCAGCAAAAGACCCGCTTGCGCAACGAAGCAAGGAAAGAGTGGCCCTCTCTACATCCGGCCGATCTCGCGCCTGTGAAATCTGAAGCTCAACTCGCCGTGTTGGTTGGTCTAAAAACGGGGCGGACGCCCGAAGAGGCTACAGTTTTAGTCAGACACTGGATGGAGCGCCAAGGCATGCGGCCCGACATAGGGAGCGGCTCCCTCGCGAGGCGGCCCTCGCCGAGTGGGCAGCCAATTGGCGGGGCAATCGGACCTGACCAGGATCACCACGGCCACGGCGGGTGAGGGCGCTGCTAAGTCGGGGAAAAACACAAGCGGGCTGAGCTGGTGCGAGCTATGGGAGTGCGTCTGGCGGCCTATTGCCATTGCGGACACACCTGCACGGGCCGATGTAGACCTTGGGCGAAGGCTTCCCGCTAACGTTTGTCAAAAGAAAATGCTGGATGGCTCGCAAGGCGATAGCTGCGGGCGAGACTTTGGACTTTTCATCTTGCGCCAGACGGGACCGGCGGAATGGCCGGTCACTAGGATGTCCCACGGAGCAGTAGAGCCTCAATTGCGCCAACTGGTGCTCGACGAATAGCTGCTTCTCGGCCTTTAGCGATGTAAGCGGCCAGACAGCTTACGGCCCCAAACTTGCCTTTCAGCCGACAATGTAAGCCGTCGTTCCACAGGCGTTTCCTTAGCTGGTCTCACAATGCGCTCTGCGCCACCCATCCCAAAGCGCCTGGGCGCGTTCGTACTTGGGAGTTCCCCTCGGATAGCAGTGGTCATGAAGCCTCAACATCATCTCCATCTCTTCGCGATCCTCTGAAGGTCGCGATGTGAGCCCGCCGAATACCTCATCCCGTTCCTGGTCGGTGATCTTGGCGTAGTGGTTACGCGTAATTCGCAGGTTTTCATGGCCAAGATTGTGGGACCAGGCGGCATGGTCGCGCTCGGTCCTGCAGAACTGATGAGCCAGATGCACGAGAAAATGCCGGACCGAGTGTGGGTTGAACCGGGGTAAACTGGCCGCCTTGCATGATTTCAGAAAGGCGCGCCGGACCGAGGAGTCGCCGGCCCAGGGCTTGATAAGCTCGCGATCCGCCTCGGCAATCCTGTGGGGGTTCTCCAAACGCTTATTCGAGAGGTAATGAACCTCCATAAGCACCCAGACAGCTGCCCTGTGGGGCTGGATGTGGGGCTGTCTGCCTATAAATTCGGAAAAACAAGCAAAATCAATAGGTTAAAAAGGAAAGTGGCGGAGAGAGAGGGATTCGAACCCTCGAGACGGGATTACCGCCTACACACTTTCCAGGCGTGCGCCTTCGACCACTCGGCCATCTCTCCGCAGGCGGCGGAAGCTTCTCCACGCCGTCGGCAGGGGAACTAGCGGTAAAGCCTGCCAAGTTCAAGCCCCTGCGCATCTTAACACTCGTCGTGGCCCGCGGGTGCAAGAGCAAGATCGATAAACGCGTCAACGAGAGCCGGAACACAAGCTTGCCGCCAGACGTCTAGCATCCGATCTGCACTCTTGGTGACCGACCGGGTTAAAGCCTGTTCGGTCTCCGAAATAATCGGCAACGGGAGGTCGAGATGATGGAAAGCGATCCGCTGGAGCGTTTTGTTATCGCACAGGAGCCCGTCTATGCCACTGCGCTGGGCGAATTGCGGGCGGGGCGAAAGCGTACTCATTGGATGTGGTTCATCTTTCCCCAGATCTCCGGGTTGGGACACTCGGAGATGGCGCAGAAGTTCGCCTTGTCCTCATTGGACGAGGCCAGGGATTATCTGGCGCATGGCATCCTGGGAGAGCGCCTGCGCACCTGCACGGACGCTGTCCTCAGTCATGCTGCCCGTTCACACGGCCATCCCAGTGCCCATGACATCTTCGGCTCGCCCGACGATCTCAAATTCCGGTCCTCGATGACGCTGTTCCACCGCGCCGCGCCCCATGAGGGCCGTTTCGAAGAGGCTCTTCGAGTTTTTTGTGATGGAAACGAGGATCAGAAGACGCTTGCCCGGCTCTAGCAGAAGAAGCGTCTGCAGGCCAAAGGCCCGTTGGGGTCGCCAAAACCCGCCTGGGCTGGTATCAGCCCGCATGCTTTCCAACGACATTGAACGACACATGCCCGCCAGCCTTCCAGAATTCTCCGCTTTTGTCTTCGATATGGACGGTGTGCTCCTCGACACAGAAAAGCTTTACCGCCAGGCCATGCAACAGGCCTGTTCGGGGCTGGGCTTCACCATGAGCGATGCTCTCTTTGCCGCGCAGGTCGGCATACCCGGGGCCTCCGGAGACAAGATTTTGATCGAGGCGTTTGGAGAAAGCTTTCCGCTGGGCCGCTACAACGCGGCCACTCTGGCGCATATGCAAACGCTCCTGTCCAGCGACATTCCCGTGAAATCCGGTGCCCAGCGTTTGCTCGAAACGCTGCGGGACAGGGCTATTCCTGCGGCCGTCGCCACCTCGACCGCCAAGCCGCTGGCCATGGACCGGCTCGAGCGCGCTGGCCTACTCGATTTTTTTAAAACGGTGGTCACCAGCACCGATTGCGCCAATGGCAAGCCGCATCCTGAACCCTTCGAGACGGCGGCGCGTCGGCTGGACGTGCGGCCCGAGGCGTGCATTGCGCTCGAAGACAGCCACAATGGCGTCCGTTCGGCCCATGCTGCGGGCATGAAGGTCATCATGGTCCCCGACCTGCTCGAGCCGACCGATGAGATTGAACGGTTGTGCACGGCGGTTCTGCCGAGCCTGGAGGCCGTGCGAGAGGCCGCCTTCGCAAATGCCGCTAGCCCGGCATGAGAGCCGCATGTTCGGCGGCAATCTCGGCAGCCCGCGCCGCGAAAAGCGGCCGCAGAACCATGTAAAGGCAGGCCGCGGCGACGCAATAGCCGGCATAAAAGAAGGCCTGCCGGTCGAGGTCGAACCCCAGATCGATCAGCGTGCCGGCCAGGCCCGGGCCAACGGCGGAAGCCAGAACGAAGGCTGAAGTGGCCAGCGCCCGAATGGCGCCAAGGTGCGCCGTGCCGTAAAGCTCGGCCCACAGGGCGCCGATCACCGGCGACATCAATCCCATTGTCGTGCCAAAGCTGGCAAAGAACACCGGCATGGCCCAATAGGAGTTCGTCGCTCCGAGGGCCACGCAGCCTATCGCCTCGGGCAAAAGCACCAAAGGCATGAGCCTGAACGCGCCGAAACGGTCGATCAGGGCGCCCGACACGAGCGACGTCACCACGGTACTCACCGAGAGCACAGGGAACAGAGCCGTAAAGCTCGTCAACTCCCAGCCCTTGATCTGGGCCAGATGCGCCTGATGGAAGATGAACAGGGTGCCGATGGCCGGCGGCCCCATGAAACCGGGAATGGCGAGCCAAAAGACCCGATTGCGCAAAACCGCCCCCCGCGTCCAATGACGGCCGGTGGGGTGTTCGCTCAAGGCGCCGTCAGGGTTGACGGCACCGCGGGCCTTTGCCCGTCTACCGTCCGGCGGGTCGCGCAGCAGAAAAACCAGGACGGGAGCGATCACGAGGCTAAGAGAGAGCGCCGAAGCAATCCAGACGTACCGCCATCCCAGGCCCGAAATCGCGATCGTCACGACAAAGGGCAAAATGGCCTCACCTGACGGAAAGCCCAGTTGGGTGAACGCCAACGCGCGCCCGCGAAAGCGGTTGAACCAGCGGGACATGGTTGTCACCGCGACATGCGTCATCATGCCCTGGCCGAGTAGCCGGAGGCCGAAAAGCGCTACCCCCAGAAGGACGATATTGTGAACCTGGCTCATCAACACGCAGGTCGCGGCGAGCAGCAGCGCGCAAGCGACAGCAAGGATGCGGGGCGCAATCCGGTCGGCAAGGCTCCCCACCCAGACCAGGCAGATCGAGCTCATCAGGGTGGCAAGCGTGTAAAGCAGGCCGAACTGGCCGTGGCTGAGTGCGAAGGTTGCGCGTAGCGGGGCGTTGAACTGGGCAATGAAAACGGTTTGCCCGGCCATCGACGCCAGCGTCATGCAATAGCCGGCACCGATCCATTGGATCTGCCGGCCGGTAAGCTCGCGTAGGGAGGGGGTGATTGTGGCGGGTGACATCTATCCTGCGCTTAGGCCAGAACCGGTGCGTGTGTCACCTCAAAACCACAGCGGGCGGGGTTTTCCCCATTTGAGAGGGCTTGGTGCCAGCGTCGGGGTTTACGCAACCTTAACCTCTATGGTTAACAATTTGCTCCATCATGCGGTTAAGGGGCCGTTACCGGCCGAGCCAGAACAAGGCTCAATTCTCGCAAATTTCGTAAACGGGATAATCGGGTGCAGCCGACAGGGTGCCCCCGCTGGTAAAGGCGACAGAGGAACGGCAGACTAATGAGGGCACAGCCACTCGGCAACGAAATGCCGGAACTGCGCAATTGGTTCCAAGTTCTGTTCGTGTTGATCGCCCTTGCGATCCTGGCCCAGCCTGTTCTCGCAGAAGACGTGCCGGTCCCGGCCGCACCCAATCCCGCGCTGCGCGTCGCCTCCGTCGACCCGCAAATGATTTCCGGCTACGCACCGGGCCACTTCAGGCTCACCGATGCCGTCGACCCCATGCGGCCGGAAAGCTGGCTCACCTTGAAAAAGCCGGCGCTCAACGCCGACATGCTCGCCAGCTATGTGAAGACGTCCTACAAGCCGACCGACGAGCGCATCGATGAGGCGCAAAAGGAGAGGTTGTGCCTTGCGCAGGCGGTTTATCACGAAGCGCGCGGAGAGCCGGAGGCCGGTCAGTGGGCTGTTGCCGAAGTCATCCTCAATCGCGTCGCCTCCAGCCGTTATCCGTCCAGCGTTTGCGGCGTGGTGTTTCAGAACGCCTCGCGGCATAACGCGTGCCAGTTCTCCTTTGCCTGCGATGGCCGCTCGGACATGGGCGGCAAGGGCAACCGGATTGTGCGCGAAAGCTGGGTGAAGGCCAATCTGATCGCCATGGCCGCCTATCAGCGCTTCCAGAAGGGCAAGACTATCGACGTGCTGCCCGACACCGCTCTCTACTATCACACCCCCAGCGTGTCGCCGAAATGGTCGCAAGTCTATCGGCGCGTGGCAGCGATCGGCGACCACATCTTCTACGCTCCCAACTAAAACCTGCGGCTCTAACGACTGTCGATCAGCAAGTTCGGTGCCCTCAGATTTGAGGGCATGCGCCCGCGATCATCTGCTTCACGCTTTTCCCCGCCATAAAATGCGCGTATTTATGCCACCAAAGCGCGTGAGCTGAAGGCTTCGGCCCCCGCGGGCGGGCCCACGCATCGTCGAAACGCTCAAGGATTTGCAATGCCCAAAATCGCCCTGGTCGATGACGATCGCAATATCCTGACTTCCGTGTCCATGACGCTGGAGGCCGAAGGCTATGCGGTCGCGACTTATACCGACGGCGCCTCCGGGCTCGAGGGCTTGATGTCCGACAAGCCCGATCTGGCAATCCTCGACATCAAGATGCCGCGCATGGACGGCATGGAGCTGTTGCGCCGCCTGCGCCAGAAATCGGACGTGCCGGTGATCTTCCTTACCTCCAAGGACGAGGAGATCGACGAATTGTTCGGCCTCAAGATGGGCGCCGACGATTTCATCACCAAGCCCTTTTCACAGCGCTTGCTGGTTGAGCGGGTGAAGGCGATCCTGCGCCGCTCCAACGCCCGCGACGGCGCAGTAGCCGCAACGGGTGGTGGCGAGGCGCCCGCGCCTCGCACCGTCATCGAGCGGGGCAATCTCGTCATGGACGAAGAGCGTCACACCTGCACCTGGAAGGGCCAGCGCGTAACCCTGACGGTGACCGAATTTCTTATTCTGCAGGCGCTTGCATTGCGGCCTGGGGTCGTGAAATCGCGCAATGCGCTGATGGATGCGGCCTATGACGACCAGGTCTATGTCGACGATCGCACCATCGACAGCCACATCAAGCGGCTGCGCAAGAAGTTCAAGGCGACCGACGACGACTTCGAGATGATCGAGACACTTTACGGCGTCGGCTATCGTTTCAAGGAACAATAGGCGCCGGGGGCGGAACGCCGGACACCGCGACCGATGGTCCGTGACATGAGCACCGCAGGAAGAGCAGCTTTGGCCTCGTGCTGAAACGTACCGACAAGGATGGTTCCGTCACTGCCTTTGGCAGGGGACGTTGGTATGGGCGGCCGTTGGGGTGGCTGGACCGCGGCACACTGCTGGTGCGCCGTGGGCTGGGGCTCACCATATTCTCCAACCTCACGCGGCGCATCGTCGTGCTTAACCTCGCCGCTTTGGCGGCGCTGGTCGTGGGCATTCTCTATCTCAATCAGTGGCGCGCCGGCCTGATCGATGCCCGCGTGCAATCGCTGCGTATTCAGGGCGAGATCATCTCGGCGGCGATTGCGGCTTCGGCAACGGTCGACAGCGACGTCATCTCGGTCAATCCGGACCGGCTGGTGCAAATGCAGGGCGGAACGCCCGTTTCCCCCCTCAGTTTCTTCGATCCCGCCCTGGAATTCCCAATCAATCCCGAACGGGTGGCGCCGCTTCTGCGCAATCTGGTCACGCCCACAAAGACACGCGCCCGCATTTACGACAAGGACGGTCTGCTCATTCTCGACAGCCGCAACCTATACGGCGAGGGCGAGGTGCTGCGGGCGCCCGAAAAACACGCGGACCAATTCTTCCTGGTCGAGTGGTGGAACGCCCTGATGAGCTGGGTGCCGGGCAACTCCTTCTCGATCTACCAGGAATACGGGGCCAACCGAAGGCAAGCGCTATCCGGAGGTCAGCGCGGCGCTCACCGGAAGCCCCGCGGATCTTGTGCGCGTCGATCCACAGGGGCGGCTGGTCGTATCGGTTGCCGTGCCGGTGCAAAGGCTGAGGGCCATCGTCGGTGTGCTTCTTTTGTCGACCCAGCCGGGCGACATCGACTCCATCGTCGCCAGCGAACGGCTTGGCATTCTGCGCATCGCCCTGGTCGCGGCAACGATCACGACGGTCCTGTCTCTGCTTTTGGCTGGCACGATTGCCGGACCGATCAAGCGGCTGTCCGAGGCGGCCGAGCGCACTGGCATGGTCGCTCACGATCGCACCGAAATCCCCGATTTCACCTATCGCAGCGACGAGATCGGCCATCTGAGTGGCGCCCTGCGCTCCATGACCAACGCGCTTTATAACCGCATCGAGGCCATCGAACGCTTTGCCGCGGACGTCGCCCATGAACTCAAAAATCCTCTCACCTCACTCAGAAGCGCCGTCGAGACCCTTCCGCGCGCGCGCACGGCGAGGGACAGGGAGCGCCTGACTGCGATCATTCAGCACGACGTGCGCCGGCTCGACCGGCTGATCTCCGACATTTCCAATGCCTCCCGGCTCGATGCCGAGCTGGCGCGGGAATCTGCAGACGAAGTCGATCTGGAAAAACTGGTCGAGGCGATGGCCTCCATCCAGAAAGACGTCGCATCGGGGCGTGGTGTGGATGTCGTGGTTGAACGCAAACTCGGTAAGTATGCGCCCAAGATCGTCGGGCACGACAGTCGCCTCGCCCAGGTCGTGAACAACCTCATCGACAACGCAGTGTCTTTTTCTCCCGAAGGGGGCGCCGTAAGGATAGCCGTTGCCGCAACAGCCGAGGCGGTCAAGCTGACGGTCACCGACGAAGGTCCCGGCATCACCGGCGACCCCAGCCGCATCTTCCAGCGCTTTTACACAGATCGGCCCGAGGGGGAGGCTTTCGGGGACCACTCTGGCCTCGGATTGTCGATTTCCCAGCAGATCGTGGAAGCGCATAAGGGCAAGATTTCAGCCGCCAACCGAACCGACCGCTCCGGCGCCATCTTCACGGTGATGTTGCCGCGCGCTCGGAAATAGAGGGGCGAGTGGCCGCGCGCGCAGAAAATGTGCATGGCACCGCCGTCAGGATCGGTGATGCGGGTTTGTTGATCCGCGGCCCCTCCGGTGCGGGAAAATCCTTGCTGGCCCTGCAGCTTTTGGATCGGTTCGGCGGCAAGGCAAGCCTGATTTCCGACGACCGCGTGGATCTCGTCCATAGGGACGGAACCCTGCAGATGTCGCCACCTGAAGCCATTGCCGGCCTGATCGAATTGCGCGGCCGCGGCATCATCGAGCGCCCTTTTGCCAAAGAGGTGGGCCTGAACCTGATCGTCGACATGGTCGACGATCTTGTGCGCATGCCTGAACCGGACGCCTTCTCGGCCGAGCTGTGTGGCCTGGACCTTCCGCGCTGTTTTGTGCCGTCAAACAATCGCGGCAGCTTTGGGCATCAGCTTCTGCTGATTGAGCATGCGCTGGCAATGTCGGTAACGATGAGCGGTAAAACCTAGAAAAAATTGCTTGAAATCCGCGGGCGTGGCATCCGAGACTTCGGCCGGCACGCGCACCGCGCCCGCACGCGAGTACGAATTGGGTCAGGGTTTTTGTATGATTGGTATGGTGTTGGTGACGCACGGGCGGCTTGCCGAGGAATTCAAATCGGCCCTGCAGCACGTCGTGGGTCCGCAAGAGCAATGCGAAACCGTTTGCATCGGCCCCGACGACGACATGGAAGTCCGCCGTCAGGATATTCTTGATGCCGCTCAGAATGTCGATACCGGCGATGGCGTCGTCATCCTGACCGACATGTTCGGCGGCACACCTTCGAATTTGGCAATTTCGGTGATGCAGAACCGCGAGATCGAGGTCATCGCGGGAGTTAATTTGCCCATGCTGGTCAAATTGGCACGTGTTCGCGGCGAGATGACCATGCGCGATGCCGTGCGTGAGGCACAGGATGCTGGACGGAAATATATCAACGTCGCCAATGATGTGCTCGGCAACTGAATTCAAATTGACGATCACTTGAATTGCAGCTGAAACTTGAGTTCGTCTTGAAGCGTTGTTGAACTAATGAAATGGAAACGCCAAATTAACATTTCTTCAACGATCATTGCGCTGGGACAACCAGCGAAGCGGCATTCGCTGCCGCAGGAATGATGATGACAACGCCCCAGACCGTAGATGCCGGCCGAGCCCTTTGTCAGCGGCTCACAATCTGCAACCGCAAGGGCCTTCATGCCAGGGCCTCTGCGCGCTTCGTACGTACCGCCGAATGCTTCGATGCGGAAATTAGCGTCACCAGGGATGGTATCACCGTGGGCGGTACCTCCATCATGGGACTGATGATGCTCGCTGCCGGTCCGGGCTCGCGCATATTGATACAGGTGCGCGGACCTGAAGCCCGGCAGGCACTCGAAGCGATCGTCGAACTGGTCAGGAACGGCTTCGACGAAGACAATGACGCTGCCGCACAGGAAGCGTCTTGAACGCAATTCGCAAGGCGCCGGCAGTCCGGTAGCGGTGGCGGGAGAAGCGGATGCGGCGCAGTTTGAGCGTGCTCGGCGGTGTCGGCCTCGGCCTGACGCTCTCGCAATTTCCCGAATACGTTCAGCAATATGAGCAGCGCCTTGGCGGGGCGGTCGATGAACTGCATGCCGTCATCGAGGATTTCGACCTCAGCGCCAGCAAGGCCGGTCTGACCCGAGCCGAGGCCCTGAGGGTT
Source organism: uncultured Alphaproteobacteria bacterium (assembly GCA_963782875.1). GTDB lineage: Bacteria > Pseudomonadota > Alphaproteobacteria > Rhizobiales > Devosiaceae > CAWALD01. Next base: position 1,806,386 of record CAWALD010000003.1, read on the forward strand.
TATCAGCGTTCGCCGGACAGCTTTCTCGTCGACCGCGGCGTCGACATGACCAACGCCTTCGCGCGCTATGACCGGCTTAGCGCGCATCTCTCCGCGCTGCGGCAGGCGGGACCCATCGAGCACGTGCTCGATTTTGCCCGCTACTATGACCCTCAAATTGGCGAGCGCGCACTCCAGACCTACGATCCGGCCGTGCCGGCGACGCCGGAGGGTATCGCCTATACTGGCGGGGGCGTCGTTCTTGGTTACGGCCTGATGGCACTGATACTTTCCCTGGTGACTGCACCTTTTCGCCGACGCGGTGGCCGAATCCGGATCACCCCTGAACGCTAGATCGCTTGGCGTCGCCAAACGCCCCGCTCATCGGACATAAACATTTCCTTATATCCCATGTTGAATGAGGGCCTGCCGCCGCGTATAAGCCCGTCAGCATCAAAAAAATCCCCTTGTGACGGAGCTTTTCATGGCCACCAGCGACAACAATTATTCAGTGAAGGACATCTCTCTTGCGGATTGGGGGCGCAAGGAAATCGGCATGGCCGAAATCGAGATGCCGGGCCTCATGGCCATCCGCGCCGAATATGCCGACGCCCAACCGCTCAAGGGCGCCCGCATCGCCGGCTCGCTGCACATGACCATCCAGACCGCCGTGCTCATCGAGACCCTGGTGGCCTTGGGCGCCGAGGTGCGCTGGGCCTCATGCAACATCTTTTCCACCCAGGATCACGCCGCCGCGGCCATTGCCGCCGCCGGCATTCCCGTCTTTGCGCACAAGGGCGAGACGCTGGAGGAATATTGGGATTTCGCCGATCGCATCCTCGACTGGGGCAATGGCGAAACCGCTAACATGATCCTGGACGATGGCGGTGACGCCACCATGCTGGTCCTCACCGGCGCCAAGGCCGAGAAGGATCCCTCCGTCATCGCCCATCCCAAATCCGAGGAAGAGGAATTCTTCGCTGCTCAGGTGAAGAAGCGCCTCGCGGCAAACCCCGGCTTTTATTCCAAGGTGCGCGAAGCCATCAAAGGCGTGTCTGAAGAAACCACGACCGGCGTCATGCGGCTTTACCAGCTGCAGGAAAGGGGCGAACTGCCTTTCCCCGCCATCAACGTCAACGACAGCGTCACCAAGTCGAAATTCGACAACAAATATGGCTGCCGCGAGAGCCTGGTCGACGCCATTCGCCGTGGCACCGACGTGATGATGGCGGGCAAGGTCGCCATCGTTTGCGGCTATGGCGATGTGGGCAAGGGTTCCGCTTCCTCGCTGCGTGGCGCCGGCGCCCGCGTGCTCGTCACCGAAATCGATCCCATCTGCGCCCTGCAGGCGGCCATGGACGGCTTTGAGGTCGTCACCCTCGAAGATGCAGCCCACCGCGCCGATATCGTCGTCACGGCCACCGGCAACAAGGACATCGTCACCCTCGATCACATGCGCAAGCTCAAGGACATGGCGATCGTCTGCAACATCGGCCATTTCGACAACGAGATTCAGGTCGCCGAGCTGCAGAACTTCCCCTGGACCAATGTGAAGCCGCAGGTGGATATCGTCGAAATTGGCGAGAACAACCGCATCGTGCTGCTCTCGCAGGGGCGTCTCGTCAATCTCGGCAACGCCACCGGGCATCCGAGCTTCGTCATGTCGGCGAGCTTTGCCAACCAGACCCTCGCCCAGATCGAACTCTGGGCGCATCACGACCGCTATGAGAACAAGGTGCATGTTCTGCCCAAGCACCTCGACGAAAAGGTCGCAATGCTCCACCTCGACAAGCTCGGTGCCAAGCTGACGCAGCTCTCCGACATGCAGGCGAGCTATATCGGCGTGAAGCCGCAGGGGCCGTTCAAGCCCGATCACTACCGTTATTAAGAGCTGGTTAAATTCCCGCTCTTATTCACGATGTTATGCACAAGGGCCGAAGCGATTCTGATCAAAGAATCGCTTCGGCCCTAAGCTATTGATGGGACTCGTTTTCCTGCTCCTTCACCGGGCGGACGACATCCTGCCTCCAGCAAATCCCCATCTTGTCCAGCCGCATTCGCGCCGCATTTGTCCAAGGTGTGGCGCGTTTGCCCTTCAACCCGATTCCGCCGCCGGTTATGTTGAGGTGATTCGGGCCGTAGCAGTTCCCAAATGCCTGAATTCAGTAGTGTAACTGCGCGGAGCGGCGCAGGTATGGCGACAATTCTTGAAGAGGCTGGGCATGAGACCGGATCGGTTCCGGAAGGGAAAAGGATTCGCGATTTTTAGCGCGACTTCCGGCACCCTTCTTTCCACCTCGTCCGCCCATGCCCTTGCCTATCCATCCGACATCGTCGGCGCAGCGCCTATCGCCATTGCCGTCGGCGCCCTCGGCTTTGGTGTCGCGGCCGCCATCCTGGTCAATCGCTGGCGGCGCGATGGCGCCGTCGCCAGTCATCTGGCCAAAGGGCAGATCGCCCATTTGCGTGCCCAGCTCGACGAAGCCCAGGCGATCCTGGAGGGGATGCCGGAATTGACGGTGTCCTGGCGGGACAATCGCCATGAACCGCAGGTTTATGGGCCCGCTCAGGCCGTATTGCCCCCCGGCATCCCTCCCGAGAAGGTCACCCACTTCGAACTCTGGGCGCCCGGTGCCGACCTCGACCGGTTGAGGCACCACATCTCCGAACTGCGCAACCACGGCCAGCCCTTCGAATTCAGCCTCACCAGCAGTTCGGGCCGGCTGATCCGCATCCTCGGCCGGGTGCTGGGCGGCGCCGCCATCCTGCGACTGCGCCCGGCGCAGGCCCAAATCCACCATGTGACCGACCCTGCCGACGCCACCGACCACGTGAGCACAGAAACGGCGGAACATATACTTTCCAGCCTGCCGGAGCCCGCCTGGATCCGTGACTCCGAAGGAAATCTACTCTTCGTCAATGAGGCCTATGCCGCTCTGGCTGGGCGCCTCGGCGTAGCCGCATCCCGCCATGCGCTGCCCGAAATATTCGATGCCCAAACGGTCGCTGCCCATCTTTCCGGTCTCGACAATGCCGGCGAGACCATCCGCGTCGAGAATGCCTTTGCGGCGGCCGATACTTATGACCTCGTTCTCCTGCCTCTCGCCGACGGTTCGGCGGGCTACCTGCGCCGCCGCGACGACAGTGCTGCCGCTCGCGCGGTCAAGGCGCTCGATGCCGATCTCAGCCACATCGCCGGCGTCATCAATGCCCTTTCAACGCCCATTGCCATCTTCGATGGCCGCCGCCAGCTCATTCAGTTCAATCGCGCCTATTGCGATCTGTGGAATCTCGATCCCGACTGGCTGAAGCCGGGCATGGACGAGCAGGCGATCCTTGACCGTCTGCGCACGCTTGGGCAATTGCCGAGCGAGGTCGATTATCGCGCCTGGCGCAATGAGCACCTAAAATCCTATACCCTCGCCCATACGCGCGAGACGCTGTGGCACCTGCCGGACGGACGTGCGCTCAATGTTGTCGCCATGCCAGCGGCAGCAACCGGCGGCGTCATCTATGTCTTTGAGGATCTGACCGAACGTCTGGCACTCGAGAGCCGGTATAACGGGCTGATTCATGTGCAGAGCGAAACGCTGAACGCATTGGGAGAAGGTGTTGCGGTGTTCGGCACCAATGGCCGCCTGACCCTTTCCAATCCGCGGCTGGCAGCCCTTTGGCACCTGCCCATGGGCAAGCTCGGCCAGCACCCTCATATCGACGAGATCGGCGCGGCTTGCGCCGAGGCGATGCCCGAGGACGGCGCGATCATATGGCGCGATCTCAAGCAGTCGATCATCGACCTCAATCCCACAAGAACCGACAAGTCCGGCCGCATCTCGCGTGCTGACGGCCGGCTCCTCGACTATTCCACGGTGCGCCTGCCCGATGGTCAGACCCTGATGACCTTTGCCGATGTCACCGAGATCACCAACTACCAGACCATGCTCAAGGAACGGAACGAAGCGCTGGTCACCGCCGACCGGCTCAAGGATGCCTTCGTCCAGAATGTCAGCTACGAACTGCGCTCTCCGCTCACCAATATCATCGGCTTTGCCGATCTTCTGGCCTCGGGGCAGGCCGGCGAACTCAACGAGCGCCAGAAGAGCTATACCGAGTATATCCGCGCATCCTCGGCGACCCTCGGCGTCCTCATCGACAACATTCTCGATCTCACGACGGTCGACGCCGGCATTGCCGAACTGCATCTGGAAACCCAGGATGTCAGCCAGCTCGTCGAGCTGGCGCGGGCAGGCCTGAGTGCAACCTTCTCGGCCAGTGCCGGCGATATGCCGGTCAACCTCAAGGTCGACATTGCCGACGATCTGCCGGCCTTCGTCGCGGACGGCACGCGTATAGTGCAGATCCTCTACAACCTCCTGTCCAACGCGGCCCGCTTCTCCGATCCCGGCGCGGAAATACACCTGACCATTTCGGGACGCGGCGGCAACCGCATCCTTTTTGTCGTCGAAGACGAAGGCGCGGGCATATCCGAAGACATGCGCGCCGCCATGTTCCAGCGCTTCGAGGGGCAAAGCGTCGACGGCCGCCAGCGCGGCACCGGATTGGGGCTCGCCATCGTCAAGGCCTTCGTCAACCTGCACGGCGGCACCATCGAGATCGAGGGCCGCAAGCCCAAGGGCACGCGCGTCACGGTCAACCTGCCCGCCATTGCCAGCGCGGCCACAACCGCAGCCGAATAGACATGAGCGCCGATCGGCTCAGCCTGCAACTCGCCGACGAGAGCCGCACGCAAGAGCTGGGCCAGGCCCTTGCTGAAATCCTCCCCCCCGGGTCCATCGTCGGCCTCTCCGGCGATCTCGGCGCCGGCAAGAGCACGCTGGCCCGCGCCCTTATTCGCGCTGCCATGGCCAACCCGGCGCTGGAAGTGCCGTCCCCGAGCTTTTCGCTGGTGCAGCCTTATGAAGGGGTGGGGCGGCGCGTCCTGCACGCCGATCTTTACCGGCTGGCCGATGCAAGTGAAATCGACGAACTAGGGCCTCTTCGACGACGCCGACGCCATCCTGCTTGTTGAGTGGCCGGAACGGGCGCCGGACCTGCTGGCCAGGACCGATCTGGTCATCACGCTCTCCATGGCCTCGTCGGGCGGCCGCAACGCTGATATTTTCGCGCGCAATGAGAGATTCGATCTGTCGCATCTGATGCCACCCGCGAGCTAGCGGCAGGCACTGGACTTGTCGGCGCGCAAGCGGTTTGATCGCGCCCATGTCCAACCGATTCCCGCCCGACGCCATCCTCTTGGCCGCCGGTCTCGGCACCCGCATGCGGCCCCTGACCGACACCATGCCCAAGCCGCTGATCAAGGTTGCCGGTATGCCGCTGATCGAGCGGGTCTTGCGCAATTGCCTTGAAGAAGGCCTCAGCCGGTTTGTCGTCAACGCCCATTATCATGCCGACCAGATCGCGGCGTTCGTCGATGCCGTGCCGGTCCGCTTGCCCGCCGCTCAGGCGACCCTTTCGCGTGAGAACGATCAGCCGCTCGAAACGGGAGGCGGCGTCAAAAAGGCGCTAACGCTTATCGACACCGATCCCGTGCTGGCGATGAACACCGATGCGTTTTGGCCGCAGGGCTCCGATCGCCCGATTGCGCGCATGCAGGAGCGCTTCGCCCGCGCCGATGCCGATGCTGTGCTTCTGTGCGTGCAGCCGCACCGCGCGCTCGGCTTTCGCCGCAGCCATGATTTCTGCCTCAACCCAAAAGGCGAAATCACCAATGATCAGGGTGCGCCGGTCATCTTCGCCGGTGCGGCGCTGCTCTCGAGGGCGCTTTTCGACGACACGCCCGAGGGCCCGTTTTCTCTCAACATGCTGTTCGAACGTGCCCATCAGGCAGGCCGGCTGGCTGGCGTTTTGCTCGATGCGCCCTGGTATCATGTCGGCGACCCGCAAGCGCTGGACGAAACAAACGCACGGCTGAAGGGAGATTGACGGCCGTGGCAAACGCCAAGCTCTTCTCCATCGCCCCGCATGCGCCCTTTCTAAAGACGCTGGTCGCGAGCGTGCTCGACGGCACGCTTCCTGGCCTTGCCCGGCGTGACGATCCCTTCGCGCTTGCCGATCTGACCATCATCCTGCCCACGCGTCGCGCCCGCCTCGCCCTCGCCGACGCTTTCACGGAAGCGCTTGGCGGAGCATCCCTGCTGCCCGACATCCGCACCTTTGGCGGCGAGGTCGCGGACGAGGAACCGTTCCTGCCGCCTTTCGATGCGGCGCCCCTGCCCAAGCCGATGAACGGCATGAAGCGCCGCCTGCTGCTGGCGAGCCTGGTGGAAAAATGGGTGGGGACGCAGGACCAGATGCCCTTCTCCATGCCCGGCGCCGCGGGCGTTGCCCCACCACCACCCAATCCGGCCGAGATCTTGTCACTGGCCGAATCCCTGGCAGAGCTGATCGACGATCTGGTCGTCGAGGGGGTGAGCCCCGCCGCGCTTTCCGCGGTCGCGCCCGAGGAGCTGGCCGGGAACTGGCAGCGGGCGCTCGAATTTCTCGATATCGCTCTAAGAATATGGCCCGATCTGCTGCACACGCATGGCGAGGTCGATGCCGCCGAACTGCGAAATCAGCGGCTGCGCCGTCAGGCCGAGACGGCCCCCCTGCTTTATGGCGACCGGCCTGTTATCGCAGCGGGGTCCACCGGCTCGGTCCCGGCCACGGCTGATCTTTTGAAGGCGATTGCGGGTCTGCCCAATGGTGCATTGGTCCTGCCCGGTCTCGACACTTCCATGACCCCAGCGCGATATGAGGCGCTTCTGACTGACGAACGCGCGCATGGCCATTCCCAATACGGTCTGGCACGACTTCTGCGCCGGCTCGGCCAGACGCCGGAAAACGTTGTTGAACTCGCCGCCGCGCCGTCACCGCGCACCGCCATCGTCCGCCGCGCCCTGACCCTTGCGCCCGATACCGCCGGTTGGGCCGAGGCGCGGCACGAACTGTCGCCACAGGAATTCGCCGCGGCTTTGCAACACGTCGCCATTGCCGTCGCCCGTACCGAACACGAAGAGGCCCGGGCCATCGCCGTGGCGTCCGCCCAGGCACTGTCGCAAGGCCAGACTGTTGGCGTCATTTCGCCTGATCGCAATCTCGCCCGCCGCATCGCCGCCGAACTGGCCCGATTCGAGATCACGATTGATGATGCGGCGGGGACGCCGCTGTTCCAGTCGCGGCTGGGGCGGCTGCTGCGCCAAATGCTTGCCGTCTGCAATTCCGATGCCGCGCCGGTCGAGCTCATCGGCCTGCTGCGCAACCGCTTCGTCACCCTTGGCCGCACGCGCGCCGAACTTGGCCCCACAACCGATATGCTGGAACTCGGCCTGCTGCGTGGGCGGCGCCCGGCACCGGGATTTGCTGGCCTGCACACAGCGCTTGATCAAAATCTGGCAGGCGCAGACCCCCATGTGCCGCTGCGCCTCGACGAGACAAAGGGGCAGGAGGTACGTGCGCTTCTGGAGGACCTCCAACATGCCTTTGCACCGCTTTCGACCCTGGTCGCCGGCGGCGCCTTCCATCCGGCCGATCTCGGCCGGGCGCTGGAGAAATGCCTTGACCTGATGACCGCGCCCCCTCGCGGAGAGACCCAAACAGCCATCCCCGGCGACACCGTCTTTTCTCAATGGTGCGCAGATATGGCGGCCTTTGAGGGGCAGGGTCTGCGCCTCACGGCGACGGGCCTGCACGAGACGCTATCTGCGCTGATGTCCGGCTATGCCGTTCGCCCTGCAGCGCCGGGCCGGGAAGATATCGCCATCTGGGGCCTTCTGGAGGCCCGCCTGCAGAACCCGGACCTGCTAATCCTTGCCGGACTCAACGAAACCATCTGGCCTGAAGCCGCCGACCCCGGCCCCTGGCTCAGCCGCGGCATGCGCCTGGCCGCCGGGCTCGAACCGCCCGAACGCCGGCATGGCCTTGCCGCGCATGATTTCGAAATGGCGCTCGGTAACGAACGCGTTCTCCTCACTTTGTCCGAACGCTCCGGTACCAGCCCCGCCACGCCCTCGCGCCTGTTGCAGCGGCTCGAAGCCTTCATCGAGGGAGCGGTGACCAACGAACTGAAGGCGCAAGGGCCAGCATTATATCGATGCGGCGCGGCAACTCGATGTCGCCGGCACGCCAAAGCCGGCCCAGCGGCCTGCGCCCAACCCGCCGGCCGCGATCCGGCCAAAGCGCCTCCGCATCACCGAGATCGAGACCCTTATCCGCTCCCCTTACGATCTTTATGCCCGCTATGTGCTAGGGCTGAAAACGCTCGATCCCCTCGGCCAGGATCCCGGCCAGCGCGAACGCGGCTCCCTCATCCATGACATCTTGGGCGACTTCATCGCCGAGGGGCACGACGTCATGGCCCCCGACGCCGAAGCAAAGCTTCTCTCCATGGCCGAGGCGGCGTTCCAGACCCTTGATGCCGTACCGGAGCGGCGCAAGCTCTGGCTCAGGCGCTTCCACACAGCGGCTGAACTCTTCCTCGACCATGAGCGTGCCCGCAATGCCGACATCGCGGCGCGTCATGCGGAGCGCGACGGCAGGCTGATCCTGCCAGGCACCGAAGAGATCGTCCTGCGCGGCCGCGCCGACCGCGTCGACAAGCTCAGGGATGGCACGCTGGAGCTGATCGATTTCAAGACCGGCCAGATCCCCAGTCCCGGCGAAATGAAGGGCTTCATGGCGCCTCAGCTGCTGGCCGAAGCGGCCATTGCCCGCGAGAACGGATTCGAGGGCGTTCCACCCGCCAATGCTGGCGCGCTCACCTACATCAAGATTGCCTCCGGCCCCGACGCCTTCCTGCCCACCAGCTTTGCCTTGGCCGAAAACATGAATCTCGGCGACATGGTCGATGAACTGGTCGCCCGGCTCAGCCGCCACGTCGATGCCTATCTGCGCCACGATGGCATGCCGATGGCCGCCCGGATCATGCCCAATCCGACCCAGCGATTTCAGGGGAGAGTTTGATCATCTTGCGCGCACCGCCGAGTGGACCGCGATCGACGGCGATGAGGAGGAGGCATGAGCGAACGTCCCGTCGAACCAACCGCCGATACGATTGCCAAGCAGCGCCGTGCCGCGCTGCCCTCTGCCTCGGTATGGGTGGAGGCCAACGCCGGCTCGGGCAAGACCCATGTCCTGACCAATCGCGTGCTGCGCCTGCTGCTCTCCGGCGTCGCCCCCGAAAACATTCTCTGCCTCACCTACACCAAGGCCGCCGCAGCCAATATGCGCGCCCGCGTCGCCGAGCGCCTGGCCGAATGGGCGTTGATGGAGGATGAGAAGCTGCGAGCCACTCTCATCGATCTGGAGGAGACCACCCCCGATGCCGACAAGCTGCGGCTTGCCCGCACCTTGTTCGCGCGGGCGCTGGAGACACCGGGCGGGCTCAAGATCAACACCATTCACGCCTTTTGCGAAGCGGTTCTGCACCGCTTTCCGCTAGAGGCGCGGGTGCCCTTCGACTTCGCCGTTATCGAGGATGCCGAACAGGCCGAGCTGATCCGCGAGGCGCGCGAGGCGGTGCTGGCCGAAGGTCTGGATCAGGACGTTCTGCAGTCGGGTGCCGTCGAAACCCTGTTTTCGCTGATGAGCGACAAGGTGATCGAGGACGCAATTTCCGCCGCGCTCGCCGATGGCCGCAATCTCCGCGCCGTGCTGGCCGACCCGGATGCAGCCAAGGCGCGCCTGCGGATGCTCATCGGCTTGACTGAGGTGGTGGGCGACAAACCCTTGCGCCGGCAGATCGTCAGCGACACGCTCCTGACCGCCGATGTGCTGCGCGAACTCGTGCAATGCCTTGGCGGCGACGCCACGAAATCGCGGCGCTTTGCCGACCGGCTTGCGCAGATCAATCCGGCATCCCCAAAGCCGGCGTTATTGCTCTCCGCCTTCTTCACCAAGGACGGCAAGGGAGAAAGGCGCAAGCAGCTTTTGACCAAATCGGATGCCGCAGCCCACCCCCATCTCGCTGCAATTTGCGAGCAGGAAGCGCAGAGACTGCTCGCGCTCACCGAGCGGCTGACGGCGGAAACGCTGCTGGCCCGCTCGGAAGCCCTGATCGACGTGCTGGGGGCAATTGTTGCGCGATATGAGGTGAAGAAGCGCGCGCGTTCATTGCTCGATTTCGATGATCTGATCGACCGTCTTGCCACCCTTCTGGACACGGAAGGGGTGATGGATTGGGTGCGCTACAAGCTCGACGCCGCCATCACCCACGTGCTGGTCGATGAAAGCCAGGACACCAATCCCCAGCAATGGGCGGTGGTCAGAAAGCTCAGCGAAGAATTTTTTGCTGGCGAAAGCGCCATCGACCGCCCGCGGACGCTGTTTGCGGTGGGCGACCAGAAGCAGTCGATTTTTTCGTTTCAGGGCGCCGAGCCGCGTCTGTTCGTGGAGACGGGCCGCGACCTGGGGCTAAAGGCGCGCCAGGCCGACAGGCAATGGCACGGCCTCACGCTGACCGCCTCTTTCCGCACGCAAGGGGGAATCCTCTCGGCCGTCGACAAGACCTTCGCCCACCAGGATCGCGCCCGCGCGGTGCTCGAGACCGAGGGCGTGCTGCATGAAAGCGCGCGCGCCGACCAGGGCGGAAGCGTGACGCTGTGGCCGCCGATCGCCGAGGTGGAGGTGCCAGAAAGCAGCGACTGGCCGTTGCCGGCCGATATCGGCGCCATCCAGAGCGCGCCACGCAGGCTCGCGACGGACATCGCCGCGACGATCAAGCACTGGATTGACGACGAGCGCCCCTTGGGTGCCCGCGGAAGGGCTGTTGTTGCCGATGACATCATGATCCTCGTGCAATCTCGCGGGGCGTTGTTTCAGGAGATCATTCGCGCGCTCAAGACTGCCGGAATCGAGAGCCCCGGCGCCGATCGTTTGCCGGTGACCAACCACATTGCCGTGCTCGATCTTCTGGCGCTTGCCGATGTTCTGCTAAATCCCGCGGACGATCTGCAATTGGCAGCGTTGCTGCGCTCGCCGCTGTTCGATGTCACTGAGGAAGAACTGTTCCTCATCGCGCATGACCGGCCGGCAAGCCTCTGGCAATCGATCAGGCAGTCGCCCATTGCCTCGGCGAAAAGCGCCTATGAGCAGCTGACCGCCTGGCGCAGCCGCCTCGATTTTGGCCGTCCATATGAATTCTTCGCGCAAATATTGTTCGCCCAAGGTGGGCTGAAGCGTTTCCACGCCCGGCTCGGCGAGGAGGTGGATGACGTCATCGCCGAATTCCTCGATCTTGCCCTCGACTTTGAACGCGAGCCGGACCTGTCCCTACAGGGCTTTCTCGCCTCGCTGCGTGCCGCCGACATATCCATCAAGCGCGAATTGCCAGAGCGGGGCACCGGTGTGCGGGTGATGACCGTACATGGCGCCAAGGGGCTGGAGGCGCCCATCGTCTTCATCGCCGATGCCACCAGCATGCCGGAAGCATCGACGCTGAGAAAGCCGCTCTATCTGGTGTCGGCCGAGAGCGGCGGCCCGACACTCATCCATGCTCCTTCGCGCGAGCAGCATGTGCCGCAAACCATGGAGCTGCGCGAAGAGGACGAAGCCAGACAGCGCGACGAATATTGGCGAAAGCTCTATGTCGCCATGACGCGCGCGGAGGACGAACTTTATGTCGCCGGTACGCTCGACCGCCGACCGGGCGATCCGGCCAAAAAACTTCAAGGCAGCTGGTATGAAGCCATCCGGTCCTCGCTTGCCGATGATGGCGTGCCCATCGCTATAGAAGGGCTGGAAGGCGAGGGGCTGCGCTATCCGCGCATCCAGCCGGCGCCCAGGCCGATCGAATCCGCGCCATCCGCGCCAGCTGCCGGAAAGGCGATGGTTCTGCCGCAAGTCGCGCCTCCCCAGCGTTCCCGCACCACGATACGTCCATCGTCAGCAGCACCGCACCTGCCCTTGGAAGACGCGCTGGCAACGGAGGCGGAAACGCTGCGCGATGCAGATCTTGCCCGGCGCGAAGGCATCGCGCTGCATGCCTTGCTGCAGCATCTCGCCAGGGTGCCATCCGAGCATCGCGATGCCGTGGCCACGCGTGCGCTCGAGGCCCTGCTGCCTGGCGACCTGCAAAGCCACCAGTGGCTGATTGCGAAGGCCCGATCGCTCTTTGCGCGACCCGAACTGGCGGAGATCTTTGGACCCGACAGCCGGGCCGAGGTGCCCATCCTGGCGCATGGCACCCATAATGGCGAACCCATCCGAATCGCCGGTCGCATCGACCGCTTGCTCGTCACCTCGGAGCGCGTGCTGATCGTCGATTTCAAATCTGACGCGAAACCGCCTGAGCAGGTGGCGGACGTCTCGGCCGCTTACAAAGCACAGCTGGCGCTCTACGCCTTGGTGCTGAAAAAACTTTTCCCCGGGCGTCCCATCGGCGCAGCGCTTTTGTGGACCGAAAGCGAAAAGTTGATGGCCATTCCGCAAATGGAACTTACGGGCATTTGCAAAGATTACACGCTTGGGTGAAAGGCTTGAACGCGCATGCAACTCTGCCTAGTTATTTTGCAACCCATTCCGATGAAAGGCTTATGCCATGACCAAGCAAGTGTCCGACGCCGATTTCCAGAGCGAAGTCCTCGATTCCAAGGAACCGGTCCTTGTGGATTTCTGGGCCGAGTGGTGCGGACCGTGCCGGGCCATCGCCCCGGTTCTCGAAGAGCTCTCGACTGAGCTTCAGGGCAGGGTCAAGATCGTCAAGCTCAATGTTGACGAGAACCCCAACACCACCGTCACCTATGGGGTGCGCTCGATCCCGACAATGATCCTCTTCAAGGACGGCGAGGCCGCCGACATGAAGATCGGCGCCGGCACGCCCAAGGCCGGCATTGCCAAATGGCTCGAAAGCCATGCCGAAAGCAGCGCCGCCTGATCTGCAGCTGAGATAGATTTGAAAAAGCCGCCCACCGGGCGGCTTTTTTGTGCCACATCTCCGGTCCGCGAAAGAAACCCGGAACCTTGACCGCCAACGCTCATGAAAATACGTCCCGCCACCAGAGTCGACCTGCCGGCAATTCTCGAAATCCACAATGATGCCGTCCGCCGGCTAAATGCCCTGTGGCTCGATACGGAAGACACGCTGGAGGATCGCGAGAAATGGTTCGCGGCGCGACAGGCGGCCGACCTGCCGGTGCTGGTTGCGGTCGACGATGACGACGGGGTACTCGGCTATGCCAGCTATGGCACCTATCGTCCCCGAGAGGGCTATCGGCTGACGGTCGAGCACTCGGTCTATGTCTTCCCGCATGCGCAGGGGCGGGGAGCCGGAAGGGCGCTTCTGCAAGCGGTGATCGAGGACGCACGAAACAAGGGCTACCACGCCATGGTCGCTGTCATCGAGGCGGGGAACACCCACTCCATCCGCATGCATGAAAGATTCGGTTTCGAGGGCGCCGGTCTCTTGCGCCAGGTCGGACAGAAATTCGGCCGCTGGCTCGATCAGGTGCAGATGGTCCTGCTCCTCGACGACCGGCCGGCGCCCCCGAAAGATCGCTAAATTAGATCTCGATCGTCTCCATTGGCTTCGGCGTCTTCACCTCCCCCTTGGTGACGGCCGAGGCGAATTCGTCCGCTGACTGCGCCAGCAGCGGGAAGGTCATGTAGTGGCAGGGAATGACCGTCTTGAAGTCGAAATAGCGGTTGACCGCCAGCGCCGCCCCCTTCGCATCCATGGTGAAATGCCCGCCCATGGGCACAATCCCGATATCGGGCTCATACATCTCGTTGATCAGCGCCATGTCCGAAAATACGCCCGTATCGCCCATGTGATAAATCTTGTGTCCGTCAAGTGTCACGATCAGACCGGTCGGCATGCCGCCGTAAACGACTGTGCCGTCGGGCGCCGTGTAGCTCGAAGAATGGAAAGCGCGGACCATGGAGACCGAAAACCCCTTCTCGTGCACGGTGCCGCCGATATTCATGCCGATGGTGTCGGCGCCTTCCAGCTGCGACGCGGCATAACCCGCCAGCTCCGGTGTCGTGATCAGCTTGGCGCCTGTTGATTTGAGAATGTTGACGGTGTCACCGAAATGATCGTTATGGCCGTGCGTGAGCAGCACGTAGTTTACGTCTTTTGTCACCTCGTCGACCGAGCCGGAAAACTTCGGATTGCCCGTCAGGAACGGATCGATGAGCAGCACCGCATCCTTGCCGGTGATCTTGAAGGCGGAATGCCCTAGCCATTGAATGTCCATTGTGGTCTCCCGGTTTGAGATTGCCTTTGCTGGCTCAACCCCGTGTGGCTGCGAGCAGTTCCGCTGCTTTCGATCCGATCGCCATGGCCGGCGCATTGGTGTTGCCCGAAACGATCTGCGGCATGATCGAGCAGTCGATCACCCTGAGATTTTCGACCCCCCTGACGCGCAGCTGTGCATCGACGACCGCATGAGCATCATCCTCCGGCCCCATCGGTGCCGTTCCGACCGGATGGTAATTCGTCTTCACCGTTTTGCCGCAGAATGTGGCCAGTGCATCGTCAGCGGTCACATCCGCTCCCGGCAGAAGCTCCTGCTTGATCTTTGAGGCAAATGGCTCGCTGGCCAGGATATCCCGCGCGTGCCTGAGTGACGCGATCGTCAACCGCAGATCGTCCGGGTCGCCGAAGAAATTGCAGTCCACCAGCGGCTGCGCCCCCGGATCGGCAGATCGCAGCGTCACCTTGCCCCGCGCCTTCGGCCTGAGCAGGCAGGAGGTGAAGGTGACCCCATAGGTCGGCTCGGCGTCCGAAACATCGCGGTCGAGATAAACGATGGGCGCACAATAAAGCTGTATGGAGGGGCGGTCCCCTCCATCGGGATCGTAGAAAAGGCACGCCTCGATCCCGGTCGTGTTGACCCGTCCGGTGCCCAATAACAGATATTGCAGCCCGTTCAGCACCATCCGCCAGCCACGGTCCTGGCCGAAATAGCCGGACCTGTTCTTGGTGGTGGCGATCACCGGCACCTCGTGATGGTCCTGCAGCCTTTGACCAACCGGCAGATCGGCGACCACATCCAGACCATGCTGCCGCAATTGATCGGCCGGCCCGATCCCCGACAGCATCAGGAGCTTGGCGCTGTTGTAGGTCCCGGCGGCGACCAGCACCTCGCGCTCGGCACGCACGCTATGCGTTTCGCCATCCTTGAAATAGCTGAGCCCGACGGCACGGCCCTTGTCGATCGCGATCCTGTCGACCCTGGCGCCGGTAATGATGGTCAGGCGCGAATCGTGCTTGAGCGGGTCGAGAAAACTCGTCTTGGCATCAGAGCGGCGTATGCGCGCGCCGCGCCGTCCATAGGTGTGCTGCATGATGCCGACGCCGTTCTGGTCAGCGCCGTTGAAATCGGCATTGGAGCGATGGCCGAGCGCCTGTGCTGCCGCGACGAAATCCTGCGTGGTATCGGCGATATAGGCTGGGTCGGAAACCTTGAGGGGCCCGGCGGTGCCGTGAAAGCGGTCAGACAGCCGCGCATTGTCTTCGATCCGCATGAAGTGCGGCAGAAGGTCGTCATAGCTCCAGCCGGAGTTGGAGCCCAGATGCGCCGCCCACCCGTCATAATCCTGGCGTTGGCCGCGCATATAGACCATGGCATTGACCGAAGAGCCGCCGCCCAGCGCCCGGGCGACCGGCACGATCGGCCCGCGCCCGCCCAATTGCGGTTGCGGCACGGTGTGGTGCATCTCCAGAAACGTGTCACGAGCGAGATATTTCATATAGCCCGCCGGCATGTGCATGAGCGGCGTGGTGTTTGCCGGCCCGCGCTCCAGCACCAGCACCCGAAAACCGAACTCCTTGACCAGCCGCATGGCCGCGACCGAGGCCGCAGACCCGCCGCCCGCGATGACGAAATCATAGGTAGTGGCGCTCATGCCCCCTTGTCCCGGCGGTGCATGCGCTTTTCTTCCGCCAGCGCTTTTCCAAGCTCGCGCGCATCGTCGCCCAGATGCGCAACCCCGCGCGCCTCGGCCAGTTCGATCTGGCGTTGCCGTTCGGCCGCCCGGGTCTTGCGCGCCGCCTGGCCTGCGCAGTGAGGACACTGCACGCCTTCGATGAAATCGGCATGCGCCTGTTCATCCGGCGTCAGCGGATGCCGGCAGGCCCGGCAGAGCTTCGCCGCCCCAAGCGCCAGACCGTGGCCGACTGAAACGCGCTCGTCGAACACGAAGCATTCGCCCTGCCACTTGCTCGACGCTTCCGGCACCTTCTCGAGATAGCTCAGGATCCCGCCCTTGAGGTGAAACACCTCTTTGAAGCCTTGGGCCAAAAGATAGGAAGAAGCCTTTTCGCAGCGTATGCCGCCCGTGCAGAACATCGCCACCTTGCGGTCGCGCGCCGGGTCCAGCTTTTCGGCGACGAACTGCTTGAATTCGGTAAAGTTCTGGGTCTTGGGGTCGATCGCCCCCTCGAACGTACCCAGACCGACTTCATAGGCATTCCGCGTGTCAACCAGCACGACATCGTCCTGCTCGATCAGCGTGTTCCATGCCTCCGCGGGAACATAGGTGCCCACTTGCCGGTTCGGGTCCGCTTCCGGAGCGCGCAGCGTCACTATCTCGGATTTCAGCCGCACCTTCATGCGGTAGAACGGCATCTCCTCGGCGAAGGAGAATTTGATCTCCGCCCCAGCGAAGCGGTTATCGGCTAAAATATGGTCGACAAAGGCGTCGATGGCCTCAGGCGTGCCCGCCACCGTGCCGTTGATCCCTTCCGGCGCCAGCAGCAGTGTGCCTCTGATCCCGTGCGCGCAACAGAATTCCGCCAACGCCGGCTGCAACACCGCAATGTCATTGAGGGCCACGAATTTATAGAGCGCGGCGACCTTGAAGGGTGCTTCGGCGGGGAGCGGAGTGTCGGGCATGGTTCGGCGGTTTAGCATTCCCGCCGCAACGCATTCAACGGCTCATGCGTCCGGATGCTTGAACACGAGTGTCGCATTGGTGCCGCCAAATCCGAAGGAGTTGGACAAGACGCATCCCAGCTTAACCCCGTCGCGCCGCTCGCGCACGATCGGCATGTCGGCAAAGGCCGGATCGAGCTCGAAGATGTTGGCGCTCTCCGCGATGAAGTCGTTGGTCATCATCAGAATCGAGAAGATCGATTCCCACACCCCTGCTGCACCCAGCGAATGGCCTGTTAGCCCCTTGGTCGCGGCGATGGGTGGCGCCTTGTCGGCGCCAAAGATGCGGCGGATGGAGTCGAGTTCCGGTCCATCCCCTGCCGGCGTCGAGGTGGCGTGCGGGTTGATGTAGTCGATCGGCATACCAGCCATCTCGATGGCCATGCGCATGCAGCGCTCCCCGCCTTCGCCGGAGGGAGCAACCATGTCATAGCCGTCCGAAGTCGCGGCATAACCCACGACTTCGGCCAGGATATTGGCGCCGCGCGCCTTGGCGTGCTCGAGCTCTTCGAGCACCAGAACGCCTGCACCTCCGGCAATCACGAAGCCGTCGCGGTCCTTGTCATAGGGACGCGATGCCGTCTCCGGCGTATCGTTGTATTTGGTCGTCATGGCGCCCATGGCGTCGAACAGATTCGACATGGTCCAGTCGAGATCTTCGTGGCCACCGGCGAAAACGATGTCCTGCTTGCCGAGCTGAATCTGCTCGAAGGCGTTGCCGATGCAGTGCTTGGACGTCGCGCAGGCCGACGAGATGGAATAGTTGACGCCATAGATCTGCAAGGGGGTCGCCAGCGTCGCCGATGCGGTCGAGCTCATGGCCTTGGGCACGGCCGTCGGCCCGATGCGCCGCGGACCCTTTTCGCGCGTGATCTGCGCTGCTTCGACCACTGTGCGCGTGGAGGGGCCGCCGGAGCCCATGACGATGCCGACGCGCGGGTTCTGCCGGTAGTCCTTGTCCTCCAGGCCCGCTTGCGCGATCGCCTCCATCATGGCGATGTAATTCCAGGCAGCGCCTTTGGCCATGAAGCGCGTGGTGCGGCGGTCGAGTACCTCGAATGGATCGAGGCTCGGCGCGCCATGCACCTGGCACCTGAACCCCAGCTCGGCATATTCGGGCGCAAAGCTGATGCCGGGCCTGGCGTTGCGCAAGCTGTCGAGCACTTCACCGGCATTGTTGCCGATGGAGGACACGATCCCCATCCCTGTCACGACAACTCGTTTCATCTCAGCCCCCCGTCAAACCTTACCGCTGGCAGGCACTGGTTTCGCGAAAGGCGCCGTCTGCACCCGGCGTCCCTTCACCCGTATTGTTGTTAGCTGCGTCAAACGTCCGTAAAAAGCCCGACTCGCAACTCGCGGGCCTCATATATTGTCTCGCCATCGGCTTTGACAAATCCTTCGGTGAGCCCGAGCACAAGTCGGGACCGCACGACCCGTTTCACGTCGACGCCGAATTCCACCAGTTTCACGTCGTCAGTGATCTGGCCCTTGAACTTGATCTCTCCGCCCAGCGCGCGCCCATAGCCGGGCGAGCCTGACCAGCACAGAAAAAAGCCGGTCATTTGCCACAGGGCATCAAGCCCTAGGCAACCCGGCATTACCGGATCGCCTTTGAAATGGCATTTGAAGAACCACAAGTCGGGATTTACGTCCAGTTCTGCGCGGACCTGCCCCTTGCCATACGGTCCACCCTCGCTATCGATTTGGGTGATCCGGTCGAACATAAGCATGGGCGGCATGGGCAGCTGTGCATAACCGGGACCGAACAGCTCGCCTCTGCCGCTCTTGAGAAGGTCCTCATAGTCGTATGCGTTCTTGCGTTCCTGCATCCTGCCATCCGTTTGCCACCTTGCCTCGTCAATAGAGGCCGACGGTAGGGGGGTCAATACGCGATCTGGCTCACCCACCACCGTTAAGGGGGGCTCACGCTTGTCTCGGTCCAAACGAGCCGTTATAAATTGCGTTCCGGAGATATATTCCTGTTGGCCTTGAGTAATGCCCGTAAGATCTGAGCTTTTCCGTCAGCACGCATCGCGTCGCCCCTGCCTGATGGCGGTGTTGCGCATGGCCGGCCTGCGCCCGACGCGCCAGCGCGTGGCTCTGGCCGAATTGTTGTTTTCCGGGCAGCACCGCCATGTCAGTGCCGAGGCGCTGCATGGAGAGGCGGTCGAAGGCGGCATAAGGGTGTCTCTGGCGACCGTTTACAACACGCTGCACCAGTTCCGCGAGGCCGGTCTGTTGCGCGAGGTCTCCGTCGATGCCTCGCGTTCCTACTTCGATACCGACACCTCGGACCATCATCACTTTTTTGTCGAGGACGAGCAGCGGGTGATCGACATACCGGCCAGCGCCATCGAGATCAGCGGCTTGCCTGAAGCGCCGCGCGGCATGAAAGTCACCCATGTCGACGTGGTGATCAGGGTGCGCAAGCAATAGGCGGTCTGCGAACCGCCCTAGTCGATCACCTCGTCCGGATAAACGCCCCAGAGATCGAACTGTACCACATAGCCGGTATAGCTGTGCGCATTGCCATCCTGGTCTTTGCCGCTGGCTTTCACCTCGCACCAGCCCTTCTGGCAGCTTTCGATATCGACGAGAAACCCCGCCTCCAGCCGGGCCCTGACGGCCGATCCTTCTTGCGGCTGCGCCAGCACGGCGATCTGTCCGCCCGCATCCCAGGGGCGTGCCAGCGCTGAGCGGTGGCTGCTCAAAAGGCTCTGGTGGATCCAGCCTTCCTCCCCGTCGTAATAGCGTATCTTCCGCCAGACATCGAATTCCTGGATGATCTCGACTGGCAGGCCGGCTTTCTTGAATTCCCAGGCGACGTCGTAACGCGTGCCGGGACCGACGCGGACATTTATGGGCTGGGAGCGCGTGGAAACGAAGCGGGGCAGATCCTGTCCGCTTTCGTCATCCTGGGCAAAGGCAGCCGGCATTGCCAGGAACACGACGAGCCCCAAGCTGATGAGCCGGAAGAAATGCGTCGGAGTTCGCGGTTGCGGCAAACCCCGGGCTGGAGATAGAATCATGGCGGTGCGGCTGGAGTGCATGAAGCCACACAATGGGGCACAGACCTTAATGGTCGTTAAAAAGCGTAAAACTTTATCTAACGGCCTGTTTGGTCCGCGTACCGGGCCCGCCGCAGAATGAATGTGCATCCAGCCAAGGTTCTGGTCACGCGGCGTTTGCCTGAAGTTGTTGAGGCGCGCATGCGCGCGCTGTTCGACATCACGCCGAACGCTGCCGACATCCAGCTGAGCCGGGGCGAGATCGCCGAGCGGGCCGAAGGCCACGTCGTTCTGGTCTCCACCATCACCGATCAGCTCGATGCGCGCCTGATCGCCGCGTTGCCGGAGGGGCTGAAGCTCATCGCCCAGTTCGGAAATGGCGTGGACAATATCGATCTGGAGGCGGCGCACGCCCGCGGGATCACGGTAACGAACACCCCGAGCGTCCTGACCGAGGACACTGCCGACATGGCTATGGCCATGATCCTGTCGGTGCCGCGCCGGCTCGTCGAAGGGGCGCAGATCCTGCCGGACACGGGCAGCTGGAATGGATGGTCGCCCACCGCCATGCTTGGTCGGCGCCTTTCCGGCAAGGCATTGGGCATCGTGGGCATGGGCCGCATTGGCACAGCCGTCGCCCGCCGTGCCCGTGCCTTCAACCTGTCCATCCACTACTATTCACGCACGCGCCGGCCGCCACAGGTGGAAGAGCCCCTGGAGGCGGCCTATTGGCCCTCGCTGGATGAGATGCTGGCTGCAGTCGACATCGTCACCCTGCACACACCGCTCACCCGCGAAACCTTCAACCTGCTGGACGAGGAACGGCTGAAGCGCATGCGGCGCGACGCCTTTCTGGTCAATCTCGCCCGCCCCGAACTGATCGACGAGGATGCCCTGGTGGCCCTCATCGAAAGCGGACATCTATCTGGCGCGGGCCTCGATGTGTTCGAGCATCGCCGCGGCATCAATCCCCGCCTGATCGATCTGGCCCGCAACAACCGCATCGTCCTGACCCCGCACATGGCGTCTTCGACCCTCGAGGGCCGCATCGAGATGGGCGAGACGGTGATCGTCAACATCCGCGTCTTTCTTGACGGCCACAAGCCTCCGCACCGGATCCTGCCCGACGACATCACCCGCAGCCGCGGCCTGGCGATGAAATAGCTAATTTGCTCGGCAGGCCTCGGCCCGGCGGCGCAACACGACCTGCTCATGCGCATTTGGGCAAAGCCCCGCCGCGCGCTCATATTCAAGCGCCGCTTCCTGCCGCCGCTCCAGTCTTTCGAGCAGGTCGGCGCGCGCGGCCGGCAGCAAGTGGTAAGTCCCGAGCAATTCCGGCTCGATATGCGCATCAATATGATCGAGCCCCGCCTGCGGTCCCAGCGCCATGGCCAGGGCCACGCCGCGGTTGAGCTCGATCACAGGGGAGGGCGTCAAGACGGCGAGCACAGCGTAGAGAGCTGCGATCCTGGCCCAGTTCGTCTCTGCAGCACTATAGGCACGGGCATGGCACGCAGCGATTGCGGCCTGCACGCCATAGGCGCCGAGGCGCCCCCGGCTCAACGCTTCGGCACGCTCCAGCGCTGCGAGCCCTCGCCTGATCATCAGCCGGTCCCAGCGCCGCCGGTCCTGATCGGCGAGCAACACGGTCTCGCCAGTGGAATTCAATCGCGCCGCCAGCCGCGACGCCTGCAACTCCAGGAGAGCCAGAAGCCCCTGCACCTCGGCATCACCCGGCATCAGCCCTGCCAGCACGCGCGCCAGCCTTTGCGCTTCGAGGCAGAGCGGCGGGCGTACGGGTTCATCTCCCGAGCTTGCCGAATAGCCTTCATTGAAGATGAGATAGATGACCTCCAGCACGGCGGCCAGACGCTCCTGACGCGCCGACGCGGCAGGAATTGCGAAGATCACGCCGGTTTCGCGTAACGTCTTTTTGGCGCGGACGATGCGCTGGGCGATGGTCGGTTCGGGGCAGAGATAGGCGCGTGCGATCTCCGCTGTCGACAGTCCGCCAACAACCTTCAGCGTCAGGGCTGCCCGTGCTTCCGGCCCCAGAACGGGATGGCATGCGGTAAAGATCAGCGCCAGTCGCTCGTCACCGATATCGTCGTCCAGCGCTGCCTCGATCACCTTGAGAGAAACGTCCTCCCGCGCCTCCAGCTCATAGGCGATTTCGCCCTGCTTGCTGCGTATCATCTGGTGTCGCCGCAGCATGTCGATGCCGCGCCGCTTTGCCGTGGCCATCAGCCATGCACCCGGATTGTCCGGAATGCCCTGTTCGGGCCAGATTTCCAACGCCCGCACCAGCGCTTCCTGCGCCATATCCTCAGCAAGGCCGACATCGCGCAGCAGCCGGCTGAGGCCCCCGATCAATCGGGGGGCTTCCATTCTCCAGATGGCTTCGATCTGTTGCCCGACCTGCGGCACGATCAGCGCCCCCGGACTGCGCGTTCTAGCGCTCCTGTGCAGCTATCTGCTCGGCCACCTTGTGATGCTGGTCAATGCCGGGGCCGTCGCCGAAATCCGACAGTTCGAAGAGTTGGCGGATCTCGAGATTGAAGCTCGAAGCCGTCGATTTGCCCGGGCAGCGGCGGGCCCACTCGATCGCCTCGCTGAGGTTCTTGCACTCCCAGAGCCAGTAGCCGGCGATCAGTTCCTTGGTTTCAGCGAAGGGGCCGTCGACCACCGTTGTCTTGCCGCCCTCGAACCGCAGGCGCGCACCCTTGGAACTCGGGTGTAGCCCCGCGCCGTCGAGCATGACGCCCGCCTTGACGAGCTCTTCGTTGTATTTGCCCATCGCCATGAGATCGTCCTGTGACGGCATCACGCCTGCCTCGGTCTCTGGGGTTGCTTTGACAATAACCATGAAACGCATCGGTCCAACTCCTTCTCGGTTCCACGAACGGAGTTTTTCTCCGCTCTGGCTTCTCGACGAAGCAGCAAATCCGGAATCGACAGCTCGGACAAATTTATTTTTGCCCAGCCGTCCTGCCGGCACTGGAGATGCGATCTTCGGCAGATAAGTAGCCGTGCGTAAGGGGGGAGCAAGGAGCTGCACAGGGGAACAGGGGTAGTTTGCCGCCCCTGTGTCGACGGCCGTGCCGTCTCAACCGGGAGATCCTGAAGCCATGGGAATGACTGTTAGAGCCTTTTCGGCATCCGCTTTCGGGTTGCTGCTGTTGTCGGCCGCCGCAACCGCTGCCGAATGGGACTATGAGGGAGAGCACGGACCACGCCACTGGGCGACGATCTCGCCCGAGAATGCCGCTTGCGGGGGCGCCCAGCAATCTCCGATCGACCTCGTTCCAACCCACGCCGGCAAGCTGCAAATGCTTCTGCCCAGCTGGAAAAGCGTCACGCCCGTCGTGCTCAACAACGGGCACACCATCCAGGCCAATGCCGCACCCGGGAGCTTCACGCGTCTGGGCGATACCAATTACGCATTGCTTCAGGTGCATTTCCACGCCGAAAGCGAACACACCATCCTCGGCACCCACTTCCCTGTCGAAGCGCATTTCGTGCACAAGGGGCCCGACGGCAACCTCATGGTAATGGGCGTGATGATCGAAGAAGGGGCGGCCAATCCCGTGCTCGGCGCGATATGGGATGCGGCGCCGGCCAGCACCGGCGAGGCCAAAACCAGCCAGCCGCTCGATCTCGCCAGCCTCTTACCGGACAACTCGCGGCGCTTTCAGTATGCCGGCTCGCTCACGACGCCGCCCTGTTCGGAAATCGTCAACTGGAATGTGTTCACGAGCCCGATCACGGCCTCTGCCGAACAGATCGGTGAATTCGAGAAGCTCTATTCGGACAATTTCCGTCCGGTACAAAAGCTCAACCGCCGCTTCGTGCTGTTGGGGGACTGATCCTGCAAGAAGCAGAGCCCGGCGCATGTCCGGGCTCTTTCATATGGTGGAATTGCCCGAGGGTCAGCCCCGCAAGCCGTGCCGCGCAATCAGCATGCCGATGCTGTCCAGCTGGATGTCGATGGCATAGCGCGCGGCAATCTCGGCCGCACGCCCGAAATCACGGGCCGGCCCGGACAGCACCTCCGACATCTCCCGGAAATAGCCCTCGAAACCACCTGGCGAGATGATCTCCAGCATGCGTGCCGGTTTGTCCGACGCATTCCAGAAACTGTGCGGAATGCCGCGCGGTTTGAGCACCAACGTGCCGGGGCCGGCTTCCAGCACCTCTTCACCGATCTGGACGCCGAACCGGCCTTCCAGAATGAACGAATATTCGTCCTCATTGGCATGCGTGTGCAGCGGCGCGCCCAACGAATAGGGGGCGAGCGGGTGCTCCACGAGTGAAAAGCGCCCGTTCGTGGCGGCAGCTTCCAGCATATAGCGCACGCCGAGCCCGGAAAGTTCGACATGCTCGCCGACATCGGCGGCGATCAGGTTCCTATCGTGATGTGTCATAGCAAGCTCGTTTTTTCAATAAACACTATGTGTAGTGAAATGCCATTCTTGCAGTCCGCTGTCAAATTAATTAAACAGCCTGTATGATGAAAAGAGCTTACCAGCAGAAGAAGCGCGCCGAGGCGGCGGCCGAAACCCGCCAACGTATCGTCGAGGCTGTGGTCGATCTGCACAAAACGGTGGGTCCCCGCCAAACGAGCATCAGCGAGATCGCCCGACGGGCCGGAGTCGAGCGACTCACGGTGTACAATCACTTTCCGAGCGAGGCCGATCTGGTCGGCGCCTGTCAGAGCCACTGGCTGGCCCAGCACCCGCCGCCGGACCCTGGCGAATGGGCTCGTATCGTCGAACCTGAAGCGCGGCTGCGCGCGGCGCTGGCGGCACTTTATGACTGGTTCTCGGAAACAGAGCCGATGACGGCCAATGTCATGCGCGATGCACCGGCGATGGAGGCGTTCGACGCAGTGATGGCCGGCATGCAAGCTGGTCAGGAGCAAATGTTGCGTCTGCTCTCCCAGGGATTTGCAGATGCCAGGAAGGTCGAGGCCACACTCGCGGTCGCTACAGCCTTCCCCACCTGGCAGATGCTGGCGCGTCAGCGCGGCCTTGGCAATGAAGAGATTGTGGAGCTGGCCCTGAACTGGGTGAGGGCAATCGCCAGCATATAAAAAAGCCCCGGCCATCGACCGGGGCTTGGTTTATTCGAAAAGGGAGAGGCGGCCTATTCGGCCGGCTCTTCCGCCTTGTTGATCTCCTCGCCGGTCTCCTGGTTGACGACCTTCATGCGAAGCCGGACCTTGCCGCGCTCGTCGAAGCCCAAGAGCTTGACCCAGACCTTGTCGCCTTCCTTGACCACATCGGTGGTCTTGCCCACGCGCTGGTCGGCCAGCTGGGAGATGTGCACCAGCCCGTCGCGGGGACCGAAGAAATTGACGAAGGCGCCGAAATCGGCGGTCTTGACCACCGTGCCCTGGTAGATCTCGCCCACTTCCGGCTCGTCGGTGATCGACTTGATCCACTTGATGGCGGCATCGATCGCCTTGCCGTCCGAGGACGAGACCTTGATGGTGCCGTCATCCTCGACATTCACCTTGGCGCCGGTCTTTTCCACGATCTCGCGGATGACCTTGCCGCCGGTGCCGATCACGTCGCGGATCTTGTCGGTCGGGATCTTCATGCGTCTCGATGCGCGGGGCGAACTCGCCGACCTCGGACGCGCGCCGTGTCGAGTGCCTTGGCCATCT
The DNA here is from genome assembly GCA_963782875.1 of uncultured Alphaproteobacteria bacterium. GTDB lineage: Bacteria > Pseudomonadota > Alphaproteobacteria > Rhizobiales > Devosiaceae > CAWALD01. Next base: position 1,831,918 of record CAWALD010000003.1, read on the forward strand.
CGCCAAGGATATGCTCACGGCCGCCCTTGGCCTGCTCGAGGGCGATCTTCATGATCTCCTCGGTGATGCCGGCGATCTTGATGTCCATCTGCAGCGAGGTCACGCCGTTCGACGTGCCGGCCACCTTGAAGTCCATGTCGCCGAGATGATCCTCGTCGCCGAGAATGTCGGACAGAACCGCGAACTTCTCGCCTTCCAGGATAAGGCCCATGGCGATGCCTGCCACCGGCGCCTTCATCGGCACGCCGGCATCCATCAGCGCCAGCGAGGTGCCGCACACGGTCGCCATGGAGGACGAGCCGTTGGATTCGGTGATCTCGGAGACGACGCGCAGCGTGTAGGGGAATTCCTCGGCGCTCGGGCGCATCGGGTTGATGGCGCGCCAGGCAAGCTTGCCGTGGCCGATCTCGCGACGGCCGGGCGAACCCATGCGGCCAGCTTCACCGACCGAATAGGGCGGGAAGTTGTAGTGCAGCATGAAATTCTGCTTGTAGGTGCCCTCGAGCGAATCCACGTACTGCTCGTCATCGGCGGTGCCGAGCGTGGCGACGACCAGCGCCTGGGTTTCGCCGCGGGTGAACAGCGCCGAGCCGTGGGTACGCGGCAGAACGCCGACTTCCGAGACGATCGGACGGACCGTCTTCAGGTCGCGGCCGTCGATGCGGGTGCCGGTGTCGAGGATGTTCCAGCGCACGATCTTGGCCTGCAGCGATTTGAAGACCGCCGCAACCTGCTCGCCGGTATATTTCAGCTCTTCCTCGCCCTCGGGAAGGAAATGCGCCTTGACCTTGGCCTTGGCGGCGTCGACCGCGGCATAGCGGTCTTCCTTCTTGGTGATCTTGTAGGCGGCGCGCAGCTCGGTCTCGATGAAGGAGAGCATTTCGGCCTCGAGCGCCGAATTGTCTTCCGGCGCGAAATCGCGCGGATCCTTGGCGGCCAGTTCGGCCAGCTTGATGATCGCGTCGATCACCTTGCGGCTTTCACTGTGACCGAACATGACGGCGCCGAGCATGACCTCTTCGCTCAGTTCCTTGGCCTCGGATTCCACCATCAGCACGGCGTCGGCGGTGCCGGCCATGACCAGGTCGAGCCTGCTGTCGGAACGCTTGTCGATCGGGGTGTTCAGCACATATTCGCCATCGATATAGCCGACGCGGGCGGCACCGATCGGGCCCATGAAGGGCACGCCGGAAATCGTCAGGGCGGCGGAGGCGGCAACCATGGCCAGCACGTCGGGCTGGTTCTCGAGGTCATGCTGCAGAACGGTGACGACGACCTGCGTCTCGTTCTTGTACCCGTCCGGAAACAGCGGGCGGATCGGCCGGTCGATCAGGCGCGAGATCAGGGTCTCGGCTTCGGTCGGGCGTCCTTCGCGCTTGAAATAGCCGCCCGGAATCTTGCCGGCGGCGAAGGTCTTTTCCTGATAGTTGACGGTCAGCGGGAAGAAGTCCTGTCCCGGCTTGGCGTCCTTGGCGGAGACCACGGTTGCGAGCACAACGGTCTCGCCCAGCGTTGCCAGCACGGCGCCATCGGCCTGCCGCGCGATTTTGCCCGTCTCCAGGGTGAGGGGCTGTCCGCCCCAGTTCAGTTCGACTTTGTGGTGATCAAACATATTTTCGTCTTTTCCATATCCTCAGGGAATCCGCCCTTGCGGCATTCCCGATGGATGCACTCGGCCCGGCACCCCATGTGCCTCAAGGCGTCCCCATGCATCCCGTTCAGCTGGCGCCGGCTCGATAGCCGGAGCCATCATCGTCGCATCGTCATGGCGAAAATCCCGTAAGGGGTTCCGTCCGATGCTCCGGTCGACCGAACGTGGGCAAGACGGCGAGCGGCTTTCATTATTGCGATCCAAAAATGAAAGCAGCCAACGATCCTGCCACGTCCCGTGGCCGGATAGGGGCCAAGGCCTTCGCCTTGACTCCAATAGCAGCAAGGCGCGGATTTTGGCCCGCGCCCTGCTTGCAGTCTCGCCTAGCGGCGCAGCCCCAGCCTTTCGATCAGGCTTTTGTAGCGGGCTTCGTCATTGCGCTTGACATAGTCGAGCAGACGGCGGCGCTGGCTGACCATCTTCAAAAGGCCGCGCCGGGAGTGATTGTCCTTGGCGTGGGTTTTGAAATGTTCGGTCAGATTGGCGATACGTTCGGAAAGCACCGCGACCTGGACTTCCGGAGAACCGGTGTCGCCGGACTTGGTGGCATATTCCTTGATGAGCGCAGACTTGCGCTCAGGCGTAATCGACATCGCATAATCCTTTCAATATCGAGGAGGGGTGTCGCCCATGGCCGGGATGTCGTCCAGCAACAGGGCCGACCGGACCCATAGTCGGGAACGGTTAGGGCTGCATATAGGCAATCGCGGCTGCAATTGCAAAGATTTTACGATGCGGCCTCGCTGGCGCCGGCTTCCTCCCCGTCCGCTCCGCCGCTTTCCGCGCCCTGTTGTACCAGCAAGCGGCTGGAGGGAAGCTCGAAGCGCCACTCGATCCCGTCTTCATGCATTATCTTCTCGACCTGTGCCCCGAGCGTCGAAACGACCATTTTTTCGATCACGGTCGAACCGAACCCCCGTCGCTCCGGCAGATCGCTCAGCACAACGCCGGATTCGCGCCATACCAGCTTCAGCACGTCGCCCTGCCAATGCCAGGAGATGTCGAGGCGGCCTTGATCTGCCGAAAACGCCCCATATTTGGCGGCGTTCGTCGCCAATTCATGCAACGCCATGCCGAGTGATTGTGCCGCCTCCGCCTGCACGCGCAGCTCCGGTCCAGACAGATCGAGCCGATCCGCATTGCGGGGCCGGAAAGGCTCCAGATGCGCCGAGATCAGCTCCGCGAGCTTCACGCCGTTGGACCCATAGTCAAGCAGCAGATCGGTCGAGCGCGCCAGCCCCATGATGCGCTTCTGGAAATCGCTCAGAAAGACATCCAGCGACACTGCCGTCCGCGCCGTCTGCTTGGCCATCGCATTGATCACGGAAAGCTGGTTCTTGGCCCGGTGCGCAAGCTCCCGCATCAGGAAGCGGATTTCGGTTTCCGACGATCGCCGCATCTCGGCCGCGGTGGCAATCTCGGCCGAGACTTCCGCCAGTTCCTGCACTGGATAGTTGCGCGCCAGGACGATGTCGCCGCGCCCCAGGCGCCTCGCGTCTCGCATAAGGCCCCTGACCGAACGCGCGATCTGCCCTGAAACCCACGACATGCCCAGAACCACGGCTATCGCCATTACGACCCAGCCGGCCACCAGCCAGATCATCGACTCAAGCAGGGGCCGCGCCACGACATCCGAAGGCGCCCACGCCACCACTTGCCAGCCGGTAAGGGACGAACGCTGCACTACCATCTCATACTGGGTGCCATCGGCAGTCCGCCGCAGCCACTCCGATCCAGCCTGCCGCGCGCCGGACAAGGGGAGAAAGAAGGGCGCGCCCAATTTGAGGCTGGGATCCGTCGAGGCCGCAAGGGTGTGCTTGCTGTCGAGCAATGCCGCGTTCCATCCTTCGGGCAACCGCGTGCTGGTCAGGGCGTCGGTAAGGTTTTTCGCGTTCTGCCCGAGCATGAGCACCTGCTGCTCTCCGTCGGAAGCGATGTGCGGCATGAGCACGTCGAACACCAATTGCTGTGCGACGGCGCCCATGAACATGTCGGACACGGTGATCTGCCCGCTTTCCAGAGCCTTTTGCGGCGTCTCCACGTCGCCGGTCATCGGCAGGGGCGCACCATAGGGCAGGCGCGTATTGAGAATTTGGTGGAAGGAATGGTCGAGCAGCAGCAGGAAGGAGCCGCTATCGGCCAACGCATCCTGCGTCCGGTTGTGAAAGGTTTCGAGATCGCCGTTCTCCAGCGATGTCGATGTCGACAGGACCTTCATTGTTGTTATCAGCCCGTCGACCTCCCGGTCGACCGCATCGCTGATGGCGCGAGTCGTGGCGCGCGTCAGCGAATGCACGACGTCCTGCTGCGCCTCGTTGTTGCGCTTGAGCAGCATTCCTGAGAACAGAAACGACGGCACCAGCGTCACCAGCGCCAGGGCAAAAAGATAGACCACGATCGACGTGGCGCGGCGCGGCGACCGCTCCTTGGGTGGTGGCGTGACCGGGGCGGAATCAGACATTCGAAACCAGGGCTCCAAGCGGCGGCTGCGAATCGATCTTAGGCAGGTCGCCTTCGGCCGGCAAATTCGGTGTTAAACGGGGAAAGATCTGGAAAAGTCGGGAACGTCAGCAGCTTGAACCTTTACGGTGTCCCGAGGATAACACGCTTCGGCTTGAACTGTCCCCTGTCAACGAACCCGATTGCAACTGCGTCCCCACGGCAGCTCGCCCATGCCTCATCGAGCGTGGCGGGGGCGTTGGCGCCGGTCAAAAGCACCGGGTTGCCGAGCCGCACCGTGCTCGCCTGCCGCGCATCGAGCCTGATCTCGGTGAGCTCGGAAAGACCAGCTGCAACCGGCAGCAGCATGGCATCCCGCGCCGCCAGCTCGGCCTCCTCGAAGGCTTTGAAATCAACGGCTTGAGTATCGCTGAACGGGCCGACCCGCGCGCGGTGCAGGCTTGCGACATGGCCCCTGCTCCCCAGGCGTTCCGCCAGATCGCGCGCCAGCGAACGCACATAAGTCCCCTTGGCGCAGGTCACCTCGAAAGTGGTGAAATCATCTTCATGGGAAAGCAGTTCGAAGCTGTCGATGGTGACTTCACGCGGCGCGATCTCGACCTCTTCGCCGGCCCGGGCGAGATCATAAGCGCGCTCTCCGCCGATCTTGATGGCCGAGAATTTGGGCGGAACCTGCATGAAAGTTCCACGAAATTCCGGCAAAGCTTCATGAACTTCTGTTGCGCTCGGCCGAACCTCCGAGCTGGCGATGATCTCGCCCTCCTTGTCGTCGGTTGTCGTCGCTGCGCCCCAGGCCAAGGTGAAGCGATAGACCTTGGTGCCGTCCTGCACCTGCGGCACCGTCTTGGTGGCTTCCCCGACCGCAATCGGCAGCACGCCCGTCGCAAGCGGATCGAGCGTTCCGGCATGGCCCGCCTTCTTGGCCTGCAACAGCCAGCGGATCTTGCCGACCGCTTCGGTCGAGGCCATGTCGTACGGCTTGTTGAGGATCAGCCAACCGGAAATGTCGCGCTTTTGGCGCTTCTGCTGAGTCACGCGCGGTGCCTTCTTCAAACGGGTTGCGAGCGCCAAACGATCAGGCGCCTGTTCGGTTTCGCTGTCGAAAAAATCGCAGCGTTATGCAGCATTGGCGCTGCGAGGCAAGTGCGTGCATTAGGGTCAATCCCGCATTTACCTGCGCGGCATGGGATGTTTACCTGAATGCCCCGAAACCAGGGAGACCTTCGCGTGAAGCACCTAGCCCTTGCCGCCGGCCTCGTCCTGCTGACCGCGCTGCCGGCAATCGCCGTAACCTGCAAGTCTTTCTCCGATTGCCGCCAGGCCGTGATCGCGTGGTGCTCTGGCCAACACCCCCGTGCCGACGGGGATGGCGACGGAATACCTTGCGAAAACGTCTGCCACTCTCTCCAGCAGGTCAACCAGATCAGGGCCGAAATCGGCTGCTGATCTTGCCTAGTCCTCGTCCTCTTCGTCGTCGTGATTAAGATCGCGCTGCACACGATCCGAGCGCAAAATGCTCTCGATCCGGTCCGCCTCCTCGAACGTCTCGTCGACGAAGAAGCGGAAATCCGGCGCGTATTTGAGATCGATCTGGTGACCGATCGCGCCGCGAATGAAGCGGTGGTGATGGTTGAGCGCCTTGACGATTTCCTCGGCGTTCTGCCCGCCAAGCGGCATGACATAGCAACTGGCGAGCTTGAGGTCGGGGCTCATGCGCACTTCCGGCACGGTGATGGTGGCGTTTTCCAGCACCGGATCGATGATATCGCCGCGCTGCAGCATCTGCGCCAGCGCATGACGCACCAGTTCGCCGACGCGCAGCATGCGCTGGGAGGGACCCTTGGATGAAGAATGCGATTTACTCATGGCGTGCAGTTAGGCACTTGCGGGCGCGGCGTCAATTGTTCGTGCGATTGCGGCGATATCCTTAGGCTCCGCGTGCATGAGGCCTGCGAAAACCAGAGGGAGGACGAGATGCCAAAATTCGTGACAATCGGCTACGGCGACCGCGACGGCTATGACCGCACGCCCGAACCCATCCGCAACGCGGCGCACGCCCATGACGCCGAACTCATACGGCAAGGCGTCACAATGGGCATCGCCGGAGAACCTGTTCAGGTCCGCAACCCCGAAGGCAAGGGGGTTCAGACGGCCAAAGGCGCTTACATGTCAACGCAATTGCCGATTGCCGGATTTTCCATCCTTGAAGCCGAAACTTTGGAGGAGGCTATCGGGATGGTCTCCAAATCACCCTGCGCCGTCGCGCATGGCGTGGTTGAGGTCTGGCCGCTCGACGAGCCGGATTGAGAGCCTGCAAACAAAAAGGCGCGGGACCAGCCCGCGCCTTCGGCATTCTGGATTGTCTTGGCGCTTACAGCGTGCGCTGCACCGTCTCGACGCGGAAGCATTCGATGACTGTCGCCCGGACGCGATGTCCTGGTAGTTCTCGAAGGCCATGCCGCATTCCTGGCCGGACTGCACCTGCGCTTGACTTCGTCCTTGAAGCGCTTGAGGGTCGAGAGCTTGCCTTCGTGGATGACGACGTTGTCGCGCAGCAGGCGCACGCCGGCGCCGCGTTCCACCATGCCTTCGGTGACCCGGCAGCCGGCGACCTTGCCGACCTTGGTGATGTTGAAGACTTCGAGGATCTCGGCATAGCCGATGAAGGTCTCGCGGCGCTCCGGCGCCAAGCAGGCCCGACATGGCCTGTCTTCACATCGTCCACCAGATCGTAGATGATGTTGTAGTAGCGGATCTCGATGCCGTCGCGCTCGGCCAGCTCCCGCGCCTGCTTGTTGGCGCGGACATTGAAGCCGATGACGATGGCGTTGGACGCCGCCGCCAGCGTCACATCGGATTCGGTGATGCCGCCGACACCGGACATCAGGATCTGCGCGGAAACTTCGTCGGTCCCGAGCTTGTCGAGCGAGGAGGTGATGGCTTCCGCCGAACCCTGCACGTCGGCCTTGATGACCAGCGGGAACTTCGACATGCCCGAAGCCTTGAGCTGGTTCATCATCTGCTCGAGCGAGGTCGCGCCGCCGACCGCCGACTTCTCGCGCAGCTGGCGCTGACGGTATTCGGTGACTTCGCGGGCGCGGGCTTCGTTCTCGACCACCGAGAAGCGGTCGCCCGCATCCGGCACGCCGGAAAAGCCCAGAACCTCGACCGGCATGGACGGGCCGGCGGTCTTGATCTGCTCGCCCTTGTCGTCGATCAGCGCGCGCACGCGTGCCAATTCCGATGCCCGCGACAACGATGTCGCCGACATTGAGCGTGCCGCGCTGCACCAGAACGGTCGCCACTGCGCCGCGGCCCTTGTCGAGCTTGGCCTCGATGACGATGCCTTCGGCACGGCCTTCGGGATTGGCTTTGAGTGTCGAGCAGTTCGGCCTGCAGCAGGATGGTCTCGAGCAGCTTGTCGAGATTGGCTGTGCTTGAGCGCGGAAACTTCGACGTCGAGCGTCTCGCCGCCCATCGATTCCACGAACACCTCGTGCTGCAGCAGGTCGGTGCGGACCTTTTGCGGATTGGCCTGCGGCTTGTCGATCTTGTTGATCGCCACGATGATCGGCACGTCGGCCGCCTTGGCGTGCTTGATCGATTCGATCGTCTGCGGCATGACGCGCGTCGTCGGCCGCCACCACCAGAACCGCGATATCGGTCGCCTGGGCGCCGCGGGCGCGCATGGCGGTGAACGCCTCGTGGCCCGGCGTGTCGAGGAAGGTGATCTTCTGCCCGTTCTTTTCGACCTGATAGGCGCCGATATGCTGGGTGATGCCGCCGGCCTCGCCGGAGACCACATTGGCCTCGCGGATGGCGTCGAGCAAGCGACGTCTTGCCGTGGTCGACGTGGCCCATGATGGTCACGACCGGCGGACGCGGCTTCAGGTCTTCGGGCCTGTCGTCTGCTTGGCATCCTCGAACAGGCCTTCCTCCACGTCGCTTTCGGACACGCGCTTGACCGTATGGCCAAGTTCGGTCGCGATCAGCTCGGCGGTATCGGCATCGAGGACGTCGTTGATCTTGACCATCTGTCCCTGGGCCATCAGCAGCTTGATGACGTCGACGGAGCGCTCGGCCATGCGGTTGGCCAGTTCCTGCACGGTGATCGCTTCGGGAATGGTCACTTCGCGGCTGAGCTTGGGCTGGGCTTCGCGCGGCTTGCCCCTCTGCTTCTCGCGCCGGCGGCGCATGGCGGCAAGCGACGGACCGCGGTCGCGGTCGTCGCCGTCGTTGAGCGGCGGTGGTGACCGTCAGGCGGCCGCGATTGCGGTCGTCGCCCGCCTTGCGCGTGGGACGCTCGGGTGCGGGACGAGCGGCGCGACGAGCGCGTTCCAGCTCGTCGGCATTGACCAGTCCGCGCTGCGGTGCGCCACGGCTGCCACGAGCGGCTCGACGCTCCGCTTCCGCCTCGGCATCGGCCGGGGTCGGCTCGGGCCGCTGCTGGGCCGGACGCTCGCGACGGGCCGGGCTCGGGCGGCGCGTTTCGGTCTCGGGCTTGAGGGCCTCGACGGCGCTCAACGCCTCTTCCTCGGCCTTCTTGCGCTCTTCTTCCTCGCGTTGGGCGCGGCGGCGCTCATCGTCGGCGATACGGCGCTTTTCTTCTTCCTCGAAGCGCGCGCGCTTCTTCCGCCTGCCGCGAGGCGGCGGCGCGAAGGGCGCGTTCGCGGGCCTCGGATTCCGAGGCTGTCAGGCCGGTCTGCGGGCGCGGCGCCGCTGGCCGCGGCGCCTGGGGAGGCCGTCCGGAAGGCTGGGAGCGCTGCGGCTGGCCAGACGGCGTGGCACTGCGCTGCGCGCTGCCGCCCTGAGCCGCTGGCGCTCCGACGCGCCGCGTGCGCTTTTCGACGACGACTGTCCGCGACGAGCGCGACATGCCCGGACGCCCGCCGGCGCCGGGTGCTCCCTTGAGCGTCAGGGTCTTCTTGCCCCCGCTCGAGGTGTCGCTGCGCTTATCGTCAGAATCACTCATCTAGGCCAATCTTCTTTCTATCGATCAGGCAGTGCCGGGTGTCCGACAATGCCACCTCAGTCCTCTGGTCGCGTTTCCCCGCCCCCGAAATGTGGGCCGCTGGTGGTCGAAAACGCGTCTATTCCGCGACATAGTGCGCAAGCCTTTGCGCCCGCGCCAATGCCGAAACCGCTGCCGCCCCCGGAGTGAGGGCAGCATGTATCACATTTTCCCCCCGAGTGCCAAACCCAATTGGTCCGACGTCAGCAAATCGAAATGCGGCACCTGGCCGCCTTCCTGGTGCGCCCTGAGCGCACCGATCATCTTGCGCCGGCCATCCTCTGCGGCATCTGTCGCCGTGAACAGCGCGACAACGGCGCCCTTGTCTATGGCCGCCCGTACACGCGTGGCGCCGGTGACGAGCTGGCCCGCCTTGCTTGCCAGCCCCAGCGCCCCTGAAAGCCGCTCTTCTAACCGCCTCTTGACCAGTTGCGCAAGGTCATCGGGCAGTTTGACCGGCTGCTTGAGGCTGCGCGAAAAGCATTTCTTTCGCATCGCCTCCGCGACCGCACTCACGGACAGTGTCACCCAGACGCCCCGGCCGGGGCCTTGGCATCGACATCGGGGACCAGCACATCGTCCGGTCCGAGCGCGAAGCGGACAAGCTCCGCAACCGGCTTCTGCTCGCGGGTCAGGCAGCACTCTCGTACGATTTCCTGCCGGCCCATGAGTCGAAAACTCCGCTTCGCCGTCCGGTCCCGGGCCTCAGGCCTCGGCCACCTCTTCGGCTTCTTCCGCCTCGGGCTGCGCCAGATCCTCTTCGGTGATCCAGCCGGCCTTGAGGCGGGCTGCCATGATCATGTCCTCGGCTTCCTCGCGGGAAACCGGGAAGTCCTTGAAAGGTGCCGTCGAAACGCTTGACCTCGCCGTCCTTGCGCTCGACCCAGCCGACCAGATCGTCTGCGGCGCAGCCGGCGAAATCCTCGATCGTCTTGATGTCGTCCTTGCCGAGCGCCACCAGCATGGCGGCGTTGAGGCCGGGGATCTCGTAGAGCTCGTCGGCGACGCCGAGCTTCTTGCGCTCTTCGTCCTGCTCGCGTTCGATCGCGTCGAGATATTCGGCGGCGCGGTTCTGGATTTCGGCTGCGGTTTCCTCGTCGAAGCCCTGGATCGAGGCGATTTCGTCGAGATCGATATAGGCGAGTTCCTCGATCGAGGAGAAACCTTCCGAAGCCAGTAGCTGGGCAACCATCTCGTCGACATCAAGGGCCTGCATGAACAGTGTCGGAGCGCTCGGTGAATTCCTTCTGCCGGCGCTCGCGATTCTTCCTGCTCGGTCAGGATGTCGATGTCCCAGCCGATCAGCTGGCTGGCGAGCCGCACGTTCTGGCCGCGCCGGCCGATGGCGAGCGAAAGCTGCTCGTCGGGCACCACGACCTCGATGCTTTCGGCCTGCTCGTCGAGCACCACCTTGGCGACTTCGGCCGGCTGCAGCGCCGAGACGACGAGGTCGGCGATGTTTTCGGTCCAGGGGATGATGTCGATCTTTTCGCCCTGCAATTCGGCGACCACCGCCTGCACGCGGGAGCCGCGCATGCCGACGCAGGCGCCGACCGGATCGATGGAACTGTCGTTCGAGGTCACCGCGATCTTGGCGCGGCGAGCCCGGATCGCGGGCGATCGAGCGGATGGTGGATGATGCCGTCGTAGATTTCCGGCACTTCCTGCATGAACAGCTTGGCCATGAACTGCGGATGGGTGCGGCTGAGGAAAATCTGCGGGCCGCGCTGTTCGCGGCGGACGTCGTAGATATAGGCGCGCACGCGGTCGCCATAGCGGAACATGCTCGCGCGGGATCAGCTCGTCGCGGCGGATGATGGCTTCGCCACGGCCCAGATCGACGATGACATTGCCGTATTCGACGCGCTTGACCGTGCCGTTGACGATCTCGCCGATGCGGCCTGAATATTCGTCATACATGCGATCGCGCTCGGCATCGCGCACCTTCTGCACGATGACCTGCTTGGCCGACTGTGCGGCGATGCGGCCGAACTCGATCGGCGGCAGCGGCTCGGTGACGTAATCGCCGAACTTGGCGGCGTCGTTCTTGGCCTTGGCGTCGGGCAGGGAGATCTGCCGGCCCGGCTCTTCGACCTCCTCGACCACTTCGAGCAGGCGCCACAGCCGCAGTTCGCCGGTCTTGGGATTGATCTCGGCCTTGACCTCGGTCTCGGCGCCATAGCGGGCGCGGGCGGCCTTCTCGATGGCGTCCTGCATGGCCTCGATGACGATCATGCGGTCGATGGATTTTTCGCGCGCGACAGCGTCGGCGATCTGCAGAAGCTCGAGCCTGTTGGCAGAAACGGCCATGTCGTTTGTCTCCTAGTTGTAGGACTCGATTGTCCTGGGCAGTATCCTCGACGGTCTCGATGTCCTCGTCCTCGTCGAGCGGGTGTCTGTTCCTGCTCGAGGCGCGCGGCCTCCAGCAGGGCATCGGTCATCACCAGCTTGGCTTCGGCGATCTGGTTCAGCGGCAGCTTGTGTTCGGCCTTGCCGCCTTCGGGCGCGTCCGGCAGGCGGATGGTCACGCTGTCGTCGTCGCTCGCCGCGATGTCGCCGCGGAAGCGCTTGCGGCCCTCGATCATGTCGGCAAGCTCGACCTTGCGCCTCATGGCCCTGCCAGCGGGCGAAATCGCGCGCCCGCACCAGCGGCCGGTCGATGCCGGGCGAGGAGACCTCGAGATGGTATTCGCGCTCGATCGGGTCCTCGACGTCGAGGACCGGCGATTGATCTCGTGGCTCAGCGTCTCGCAATCGCCGATGGTGAAGCGGCCGTGATCGTCCTCGGCCATGATCTGCAGCGTCGTGCCGTTTTCGGGCAGTGATCTTGACGCGCACCAGAGGATAGCCGAGATCTTCGGCCACCGGCTCGACGATCGCGGCGATCCGGGCTTCGAGGCCGGTTTCCTTGATGTAGCGTTTGGTATTGTCGGGCATTCGTCTTGTTTCTGATCGAAGGCAACAAAAAAGAGCGGGGCCGGTTGGCACCCACTCTCTGGTTAACCCTGAGATGTTGGGCCTGATATAGCGCCGAACGGGAAGGGGTGCAAGCGCCTGTGATCAGATTAACCGGCGATGATCACCCTGTCCGGCTTGGCGCCCAGCGCCACCAGCGCCGTGGCCATGGTGGAGGTCATCGGATCGGGCCCGCACAGATAAAACCATTGCGTCAGGTCATCGACGTGCTTTTCGAAAAAGCGCCGGTCGAGCCGTTCATTGAGCAGCCCCGGAACTTTTTCGTTGGTGACGGTCAGGGTCAGCTCGAGCCCCTTCATGGCTTCGAGTTCATCGCGCAGGATGATGTCGCGCTCCGCCGTGTTGGAAAAGATCAGACGGTGACCCTCCAGCTTGCCGTCCTTTTCCAGCCGGCGCAGCACGGCCAGCATCGGGGTCAGCCCGGCGCCGCCGGCGATGAAGGTGCCGGGTCCATGATAGGGCATGGTGACCCAGGGATCGTCCATCAGAAGGGTCTCGCCCACCTCCATTTCGCCGAGGCGCTTGGTCATGCCGTCATGCTCGGGATAGGATTTGATGGTGAATTCGAGATAGGGATCTTCCGCAAGCCCGGTGAAGGTGAAGGGGTGCTTGTTGTCGCGCCAGCCGTCCCGGTCGAGCGCCATCTCGGTCGCCTCTCCGTCCTTGAAACTGTACCCCTCCGGCCGCTCCAGCCGGTAGCGGCGGACGTTATGGGTGATCTGCTTGATGTCGGTGATCTTCACCCTGTGCATGGTCGGCGCCCCTTTTCCAATTGTGTTCGCTCCATTACCAAGAATGCCAGGAGGGCGGACGGCGTTGCACCGGCGCCTGCTGGAGGGAACGCATGAGCAAGATGGTGGCATTCCTGCGCGGTATCAATCTCGGCAAGCGGCAGGTGAAGATGGACGCGCTCAAATCGGCGTTCGCCGATCTCGGCTTTGCCGGCGCCGAAACCCTGATCGCCAGCGGCAATGTGCTGTTCGAGGCGGAAGGCGACCCGGATGCGCTGGCACAAAAGCTTGAAGCGGGGCTCGAAAAGAAATTCGGCTTTCAGATCGGGGTCGTGCTGCGCACGGTGGACAGGCTGCAAGACCTGGTCAAAAGCGATCCGTTCAGGGGCCATGAGGCCGGTGCAAAGGCGAAGTTCTATGCCTTCTTTCTCAACCAGCCCAAGGCGAAGGACATGAACGCGCCGGAAAGCATGAAGGACAATTACAAAATCGTCGGGAACACCGATGAGGACGTGTTCGCGGTGGCCTGGAAGATGCCGAACGGGCGCTATGGCGAAGGTCTCGACAAGGTGGACAAGGCGTTCCCCAAGGGCGTGACCGTCACCAATCGCAACTGGAACACCGTCCTCAGGATGATCGACAAGGCGACAAGATGATCACGGTCCTCGGCTCCATCAATCTCGATCTGATCGCCACCGGCGACAAATTGCCCAAGCCCGGCGAAACGCTGACGGGCAGGAGCTTTGCCACCGCATCGGGCGGCAAGGGCGCCAATCAGGCTCTGGCCGCGCTGAGGGCAGGAGGCGACATGAAAATGGTCGGCGCAGTTGGCGGTGACGCCTTTGCCGACGAGGCGCTGGCGGAGTTGAAGGCGGAAGGCGCCGATCTTTCCGGCGTCGCGTCGCGCGGCAATACCACTGGAATTGCCGTCATTCTGGTTGGCGGGGCGGGTGAGAATGTCATCGTCGTGGTGCCCGGCGCCAATGGCTTGGTGGACGAGAAGATGGCGCAAGCCGCGCTGGCCGGGATGAAAGCCGGCGACATTCTGCTCATGCAGCAGGAAATTCCGGTGGCGACCCTCGAGGCAGCGCTCGACGGGGCGCGGGAGAAGGGGATCAAAACCCTGCTCAACATCGCCCCCTTCAGCGCCCATAGTGTAAAACTGGCGGCAAAGGCCGATATCGTGATCGCCAATGAAGGCGAGTTCGCCGGACTTGTGGGCAAGGAACTGTCGGGCGCCGAGCTGCGGCAGGCGGTGGCTGAGCGCGCCCGGCAAAGCGCGCAGACGCTGGTGGTGACGCTCGGTGGCGAAGGCGCGCTGGCGGCAATGCCGGATGGCGAAAGCTTTGGCGTTCCGGCCCCCAGAATCGATCCGGTCGACACCGTGGGCGCGGGCGATACCTTTTGCGGCTTTCTCGCGGCCGGGCTGGACATGGGGCTGAGCCTTCAGGCGGCGATGGGACGGGCCGTACGGGCGGCGAGCCTCGCCTGTCTCAAGCCCGGTGCGCAGCCGGCGATCCCCAATGCCGCCGATGTCGAGGCTTTCACGCTTTAGGTCTAGCCCTCCAGCTCGGGATAATGCCGGAAAATGCCGCTTTCATTGAAGGGCAGGCGGCGCTCGCTTTTGAGATAGGCTGCAATATTGGGCCGGCCCTTCACCCGATCATGCAGTGCCATGACCAGGGGATAATCGGAACCAAGCTTTTTCATCGTTTTCGGGAAGGCGTAGGTCAGCCCCTCTATGGTCTGGAATAAAGACAGGTCGACATAGGATCGTTCGGCCCCCACCAGCCAGTCCGGGCCCTGGGGATTGCGTTCGAGAATGGTCTCGAACCAGTCGAGGAATTTCGGCATGCGTTCGGAGGTGAATTCGCCCGCCCGCCTTCTGGCTTCCGGCTTCTGGTTCTCATAGTAGTCGCCCGGGCCAAGCGGATGATGGGTGTCATGCGCTTCGACAACGAAGTCGCTGATCGTCAGTTCGATCTGGTGGCACCAGAGCCTGAGCCTTTCATCGCTGGAAACCAGACCGAGCTTCGGGGCGAGATAGAGTAGAATGGCGGCCACCTGCCCGACGATCACATCGCCATCGCGCAGGAAGGGTGGGGCGAAGGAGGGCGTGAAATTGCTCGCATCGTCGTCGAGGGCACCGAGGGCCGAAACGCCCTTTTCCCGCACCACTTCGATATATTCGGCTTGCGCCTCCTCCAGCGCAAGCCGCACATATTCCCCGCGGCCCGGCAGGCCGGGCCAGTAGTAAAGTTCGTATGTCATGGCGCCGTGACGCTCCTGTTGTGGATTTCTTCGGCCTGTGACGGATGATAAGTCTGCCGCACCCCTCTTGATCCGCTCCGAGGAGCACTCTACTGACCGACAACCCGCTCCTTGGCACCGGCAATGTGGCTGAAGTTTACTTGTATGAAGGGCGGGCGCTCAAGCTCTACCGATCGGGCCTGACATCCGAACGCGCCTTTCGTGAGGCGGCAAATCTCGCGGCGCTGCAGCAGACGGGTTTGCCGGTTCCGCAGGTATTCCAAGTCGGCTGTCATGACGGCCGCTGGGGTGTGGTCATGTCGGCTGTGCCGGGCCCCGGTTTCGGCGAGGCCATGCGTGCCGAGCCTGAACGTCTGGATGACTATCTGGGCGTCATGGCACGCCTGCACAGCGCGCTGCACGCGCGAAAGGTGCCGAACCTGCCTGGCCAGAAACCAAGGCTGGCTGCAGCCATCGGCCGGGCCCCCCTGGATGATGAGGGGCTCCGGCAACACCTGCTGGATGTGCTGGACGCTTTGCCGGGCGGGGAAAGCCTCTGCCATGGCGATTTCCACCCATTCAACCTGCTGGGACCGCTCGATGACCCCGTGATCATCGACTGGCTCGATGCCAGCATCGGCAGTCCGGCCGCAGATGTGTGCCGCAGCTATTTCTTGATGAGCGCAATAAATGTCCGGCTGGCGCAGCGCTATGTCGACATCTATTGCGCCGCAAATGGCTGGGACGAGGAACAGGTTTTCCGGTGGCGAGCCGTGACCGCGGCGGCGCGGCTGGCCGAGAACGCACCCGGAGAGCACGAGGCACTCCGGGAGATGATCGCCGCCGGCCTCAGGTGAAGGATTGGTGAGGCCGCCGCGCTGAGCCCGCGGCCAACTCCGCCTCAATGTCGGCATCCGTCACCTTGCCGATTTCGAGCTCGCCGGCAGCGAGTTTGCGTCCGATACGGCAGAGTGCGGCATTGACCGGCACCGGAACGCCGTGCAGCCGCCCCAGCAGAACGATTTCGCCGTTGAGATAATCGGTTTCGATCGAACCCGCCTGGCGCACGAGGCTTTGCTTGGATGAGGAGCCGACACGCGTGACGCCAGGTATCTCGGCCATGCGCATGTACGTCTTTCGGCGCGCATCGTCGCCACCGATGTCGGTCCAGCGCACGCCAGCGGCGCCATAGGCCTCCAGCGCCTCGCTGCGCGCCCTTTCCAGCCACGGTTTATAGGCCGCCTCATCGGCAAAGCCCGCGTCGAGCACATTGGTTAGGTTCATCAGCAGCTTGCCGTATTTGGAAGCCATGACGTCGTCCAGCACGAAACCGGCGAGGCCGGCATCGTGAAGGCGCCGGGCGATATCCTCACAGAGGTCGTCGCGCCCCATGGGATAACGTCCGATGTCGAAGATCCCCGAGCGCGGCGTGCCGAAGCCACAGACCGTGCCGGGTGTTTCGTAATCGGCCGGCATCATCACCGTCACGCCATAGACGTTCTCGAAATGCCGCAGCGCCAGCCGCTCGTTATTGACCCCGTTCTGGAAACAAAAGATCGGCTGCTTGACCGCACCGGCGGCGCGCAGATCGCGCAGCGCCCCTTCGGTGTCCTGGCCCTTCACGCACAGGAAGATGACGTCGTCGTCCCGCAACCCGAGTTCGGACGGTCCCTCCGCGCATTCGAAATGCGACGTAAAGGTGCGGTCCGGCGTCTTGAGGGTGAGGCCGCTGTCGCGGATGGCCTGCAATTGCCGCCCGCGGGCAATGCCGGCGACGTCCTGCCCGTGTTCGGCAAGCCGGGCGGCGATGGTGCCGCCAATGGCGCCGACTCCATAAACAATGATGCGCATGAGAAATCCTTGAGGTGGGGTTCCCGACTATGGCCCACCCGCCGCGCTGCGCACAAGATTTCGGAGGCGAAAGACCAGATCGGCGTCCGTTCGCAGCTCCCGGCTTCAGGACCGCACAGCGGCCGAGGGGATCATGCGCCTCAGAACATGATCCTTGAAGTAGTAGTGATGCGCCAAAGCGCCGATGGCATGAAAGGCAGCGATATAGACGATGGCCCAGCCGACGATATTGTGGATCTCCTCGATCTGGTGGGCAAACGGCCGGCTGGAGGCGATGGGCGACGGGACGGCGAAGAGACCGAAAAAGCTCAGGCCCTCGCCCTGCGCCCATCTAAGCACGAACCCCAGTACCACCTGCGCGGCCAACAACAAATAAAGGCCGGCGTGAACGATGAGGGCGAGCCAGTGGAGCGGCCCCTCATCGGCGGCGGGAAGACGGCGGCCGGCCGTCAGCCGCCACACCAGGCGCCCGATCAGGACCGCAGCGAGTGCGATGCCCAGGGAAACATGCAGGGTTTCCAACTGCCTGCGCCATTCCCGATGTTCCCATAATAGCGGCGTGACGAACTGGACCAGCACGATGAGTGCGGTGAGCCAGTGAAAGCTGATGGTGACCGGATCATAGGACCGGCGTTCGGCGATGGCAGGCGCGGCAAGTTCGGACATGGTGGCACCATTTCGGGGGACGGTTCGACTGCGCGCGAGGATGAAGGGGCGACCGAGCCAGAACAACTAATATTTCCGTAAGCCTGCCATGCGTTCCCGCGCTCACCGTGCCACCGGATCCTCCCACCCCTGCCCGAAATCCGGAACTCAGCCATGCATGAGGACTTTTACTAGGATAAGTAAACGGATGGAGCAGTATCATGTACAAGCCAGCAGCCCTGGCGGCGATTTTATCTCTTGGCTTTCTGGCCGCACCGGCGGCGATTGCCCAGGACAACGCCCCCGAGATCAAGCAGACCTTTGCGGCGGCGACCGTCGCCGATGCGAAAGCGGCAACTGCCTTTCAGATTTCGGCCTGGACCAATATCGCCGAATTCATCCGCACCGGCCAGGACGTGCCGGCTCTCCAGCAGGCGATCGCAACGAACACGCGCCTGCAGGACGATCTGGACAGGCAGAGCATCGATGTTCTCAAGATCGATGCCGTCGCGGTCGACAAGGACGGCACGCTGATCCTCTATTTCGGCTTCAACAGCGCCAGTTCCGGCGAGTACAAGACCCAAGGCTGAGCCAAGAGGCTCTCAGAGCGCGTCGTCGGCCTCGGGCGTGCCGCCCGCGTGCCGGACCGCGCTTGGCGTGGACGCGTGCGCGACAGCGTCGCCCAGGATTTCGACCCAGCCGTGTTTGCGGTTCTCATAAACGGAAAAGCCCGGGCTCGGGAAATCGGGGTCGGCAAAGGCGCCGACCGGTACCGCCGTCAGCCCGGGAAAGGCTTCGCCGGTATAGGAGATGGTCGACCCGCAGTTTGGGCAGAATTTGTAGACCGTGCGCCGCCCGCTATCGGCAACGCGTTCCCAGATTCTGAATTCACCGCTCACGGTGACATCGGCATCGGGCCAGCGCGCCTGCACGGCAAAGGCGCTGCCCGAACGCTGCTGGCAGGCGAGGCAATGGCAAACCGAGATCCGCACCGGCTCCCCGGTGCAAATCGCTTGTAGCTGGCCGCAGCGGCAGGATGCGGTGCGCGAATTTATTCCGCCGGCTCCTTCGCCTTCTGATGCACAGCCGGATTGTTCGGGTGCGTCGTCCAGTTGCGGTATTCGCCCTGCACCACACGGCCGGTGCGCGGATCGGTGGTGCCGGGGGCAAGCTGCTCCATCGTGATGCAGTCCTCGACCGGGCACACGTCGACGCACAGATTACAGCCGACGCATTCGTCGTCCATCACCTCGAAATAGCGCTTGCCGTCCTTTTGGCTGGTGATCGCCTGATGGGACGTGTCCTCGCAGGCGATATGGCAGCGCCCGCATTTGATGCAGAGATCCTGGTCGATCCGCGCCTTGGTGACATAGTCGAGATTGAGGAACTGCCAGTCGGTGACATTGGGCGTGGCGCGGCCGATGAAATCATCGAGCGTTGCATGGCCCTTTTCGTCCATCCAGTTCGAAAGCCCCGAGATCATCTCCTGCACGATATGGAAGCCATAGGTCATGGCGGCGGTGCACACTTGTGCATTGCCGGCGCCAAGCGCCATGAATTCCGCGGCGTCGCGCCAGGTGGTGATGCCGCCGATGGCCGAGATCGGCAGGTTGGGCGTTTCCTTGTCGCGGGCGATCTCGGCCACCATGTGCATGGCGATGGGTTTGACGGCAGGGCCGCAATAACCGCCATGCGTGCCCTTGCCGTCGATGGTCGGCTGCGGCGCGAAAGTGTCGAGATCGACCGAAGTGATCGAGTTGATGGTGTTGATGAGCGATACCGCGTCGGTGCCGCCGCGGAAGGCGGCGCGGGCCGAATGGCGGATATCGGTGATGTTCGGCGTCAGCTTGGTGATGACCGGCATGCGGGTGTTCTGCTTGCACCAGCGCACGACCATTTCGACATATTCGGGCACCTGACCGACCGCCGAGCCCATGCCGCGCTCGCTCATGCCGTGCGGGCAGCCGAAATTGAGTTCGATCCCGTCGGCGCCGGTTTCCTCGACCACCGGCAGGATGGCCTTCCAGGCGTCCTCCTCGCAGGGCACCATGAGCGAGACGACGAGCGCCCGGTCGGGCCAGTTCTTCTTGACCTGCTTGATTTCCTGCAGGTTCACCTGCAATTCCCGGTCGGTGATGAGCTCGATATTGTTGAGGCCAAGCAGGCGCCGGTCGGCGCCATAGATTGCGCCATAACGCGGCCCGTTGACATTGACCACGGGCGGGCCTTCCTCGCCCAGCGTCTTCCAAACCACGCCGCCCCAGCCCGCCTTGAAGGCCCGTTCGACATTATAGGCCTTGTCGGTCGGCGGGGCCGAGGCCAGCCAGAACGGATTGGGCGATTTTATGCCGACGAAGTTGTTGCTTATGTCTGCCATTCGTCAGGCTCCCCTGAAGCTCTCGATGAGAATGATATTGTCTTCGCTGTCCTTGACCAGGGCCCAGCGCACCCCTTGCGCCCAGGGCGCGTCGTCGGGCCCGGAGATGATCTCGACGCCGGTGTCGCGGAACCGGGCGCACTCGGCATCGACGTCGTCGGACACCAGCGTCAGCGCCGGCTGGCCGTCCTTGATTGTGAGCTCATCCGGCCTGGCGAACTGCAGGCGCGTGTCGGCACCCTCGAGCGTCATGAAGATCCAGCGCCAATCGTCCTGATAGGGCGCATCGAGCTGCACGGAAAAGCCGAGCCGGTCGCGGTAAAACCCGATCGCGCGGTCCTGGTCCTTGACCGGGATGGAGGTGAAATTGATCCGCGTGATCGTCATGTGACCGCCCTCAGCCGCCGCTCAGCGCCCGGTGGATACTTTCGGCCGCATCGCGGCCATGGGCGGCCGCCTGCACGGTCAGATCCTCGCCGCCAAAAACGCAGTCGCCGCCGGCCCAGATGCCGGGCACGGAGGTGCGCAGCTCCTCGTCGACCTTGATGCGGGACCGCTCCATGTCCAAACCGCCGCCCTCGATGGCAGAAGGTGCGAAGGCCTGGCCGATCGCCTTGAATACCTGATCGGCCGGCAAGGCTTATGACTTCGCCGGTGCCGACGAGCCTGTTGCCGTCGGCTTGCGTATATTCGAGTTCGACGCCGGCGACCGCACCGCCCTCGAGCAGCACGCGCTTGGGCGCGACCCAATGGCGGATGGTGACGCCCTTCGAGGCCGCCAGTTCCTGCTCATAGCCGGAGGCGTTCATTTGCTCCTTGCCGCGCCGATAGGCGATGGTCACCTCTTCGGCGCCTAAAAGCTTGGCCTGGATGGCGACATCGATCGCCGTCATGCCGCCGCCGATGACGACCACGCGCCGTCCCACGGGCAGGCTGGAGAGATCGGATGCCTGGCGCAGCTCGCTAATGAAGCGGATCGCGTCGTCGACGCCGGAAATGTGTTCCTCGGCCAGACCCGAGCGCGTTGACGTCGGCGAGCCCGACGCCGATGAAGACGGCATCGAAACGCTCACGCAGATCGGCCAGGGTGATGTCGCGACCGAGCGCCATGCCGTTCTCGATGGTGATGCCGCCGATCCCGGTAATGTAGTCGACCTCCTGTTGGGCGAACCCGCCCGGCGCCTTGTAGGCGGCAATGCCATATTCATTCAGCCCGCCCGGTTTGGGCCGCGCATCGAAAATGGTCACCGAATGTCCATGCATGGAAAGCCGGTGGGCGCAGGCGAGCCCGGCAGGGCCGGCACCGATAACCGCGATCGTCTTGCCGGTGTCCGGTGCGCGCTCATAGAACTGCGTGTCGCGCGCCATGGCCTCATCGGTCGCATAGCGCTGCAACTGCCCGATCTTGACCGGCTTGCCCTCGGCCTCCATGCGCACGCAGGCTTCCTCGCAGAGCGTTTCGGTGGGGCAGACGCGGGCGCACATGCCGCCCAGAATGTTCTGATCGAAAATCGTCTTGGCCGCACCAAGCGGATTGTCGGTCGAGATTTCGCGGATGAACAACGGGATGTCGATCTCGGTCGGGCAGGCCTGCTGGCAGGGCGCGTCATAGCAGAAATAGCAGCGGTCGGCCTCGACATGGGCCTCGTGCCGGTCGAGCGGCGGATGCAGATCGCCGAAATTGCTCGAATAGGTGTCCGGCGCCAGCCTCTGCCCTGAAATACCGTCCTTGAACAGTGTGTCGGTCATCCCGCCTCCCTGCGTCAACGCCTGGAAGAAACGCTAGCGCAGCTTTGGTTTTTTATCAATTGGTCAAAAATGAATTCGGCCCAAGGAAGCGGAACGGGCCCAAAGCGCCGGCGTTTTATTCTCGAACACGCAAAAATGGAGATGCAAATGGCTGACATATGGGCTTCTCCCTGGGTGTTGGTGGTTGCCGGAGGCGTTGTGATCCTCGGACTTGCGCTGGCCTACGGGATATGGAAGGGCAATCAGGTAACCCCGTCCGAAGAAGCGGCGAGCGAGGACGGCACGCGGCGCATCTATGACGAGGCGCCCGCCCGGCCGGCAAAGAAACGCTCCGCTGCCTATCGTGACGGCGAACCGGCTGCGGTGGATGACGATGCCCTCGCCAATGTGCGCCAGGCGGGACGCGGGCAGATGAAGGACCCGCCTCGGAACTGGGACACGGTGGACGAAACATCCGACGAAAGTTTTCCGGCCAGCGATCCGCCGGCCAAATACTGAGACAACCGGAAAAGGGGCCACACGGCCCCTTTTTTTGTGCCAGCCTGCGGCCAGACCAAGCGCTACCAATAACCCGCTAACGATGTGGCAGCTTGCCGCGGGAACTCTTGTAGTATTCGCCCAACGTCCCTGATTTCGTGAGATCAGCCCTTAGGTCTTGACACATTACGGCCTGATTGCGCCAATAGCGGCGCGGCCAGAGTTCAAGATCTTCCGGGGGGAAGGGTGAAAATTCGAGTGCTTGTGGCCGCACTATTGGTTGCGGTTCTGGGGTCGATTGCCGGGGTCAGCCTGGCAGGGGGAAATAGTCAGTGCGGCGGCGCGTCATGGTATGCGCTGCATTCGAGGACGGCGTCCGGCGAGATGATGAACCCGGACGCCCTGACGGCGGCGCACCGCTCGTTGCCCTTCGGGACGAAGATCAGAGTAGTCAATCAGAGCAATGGACGAACGGTGACCGTGCGGGTCAACGATCGGGGGCCGTTCGTGAAGGGCCGGATCCTCGATCTCAGCCGCGCGGCTGCGATCAAGCTCGGTTTCAAGGGCGCGGGGCACACCAAAATCTGCCTGGCGCGGGCGTAAGGCGCCACCGGTCCACGCCCAGCGATTGCCGCTGCCCGCGTTAGTGCCGGGTCCGCGGCAGCCCGTCTAAGTAATTCCGCCCACAGCTCCTCTCACCGGCGATTAACTGCGTCAACGCAAATTGGCTCCCGGGCCGGGAACCGGATTGCAGGGGGCAATCCCTCACCCTTTGGCCGATTGCTGCCACAGCGGCGCAGCGATGAGCCTGAAAGGATGAATGACGTGAAACTGAGAAACCTGATTGTCCTTGGCGGGACCGCAATTACCCTGATGGTCGCCGGGGTCGCCGTATTCAACGAATTCGCCATCCATGGCGAGGAAACAGCCAATGACGCCTTGATGAAGGATGTGACGAGCCGTCTGGAATCGGTGGCGCAGCTTGGCAGCACGACGCGACAGATAGAGCTGGACATCGTCCAGACGCAGCAGTTCCTGACCGACATTTCCGCCACTCGCGGCCTCGACGGCCTCAATGACGGTTTCGACAAGGCGGCCGAATTCGCCGCGGCACTGCCCAAGGATGTCGAACGCGCCAAGGCCCTCGCCCAGCAGTTCGACCGGCCGGGTCTGGTGGAGGCCCTCGACGCAGTGACGGCGGCCTACGGGGATTTCTATGCCCAGGGCCAGAAGATGGCGCAGTCCTATGTCGATTTCGGACCGGAGATCGGCAACCGCATGATGGAAAGCTTCGATCAGACTGCCGAACAATTGAGCAAAGCCGTAGAAGAGGTCTCCACGCGCACGGAAGGTCTTCATGAACTGGTGATGTCCAATGTCGACGCCAGGGAAGCCGATGCTCTTGCCAGCCAGCAGCGCCGCTTCATGATCTCCACCGCGAGCAATGCAGCCGTGGTGCTTCTGGTAGCTGCCATGGTCGGCTTCCTGATCCTGATGGTCGTGCGGCAACTGACCGCCCTGACAGCGACGGCACGCACGATTGCCGGGGGCGATTATGAAGCCGAAGGTATCGAATCCTCACGCTGGAGCGAACTCGAGGACATGCGCGCCGCCATTGAGGTCTTCCGCCAGAACGGCATCGAGCGCCAGCGGCTGGCCGGTCAGTCCGAAGCCGAGCAGCGGGCGCGCCAGGAACGCCAGCAGCGCGTCGATGCTTTGATCAGCGAGTTCCGTGAGACCGTGACGGGGGCTCTCGAAGTGGTCGCCTCCAACACCACGGAGATGAGTGCTACCGCCAACACGCTGACCGCCGTCGCCAATGGCACCTCGGGACAGGCGAACGATGCGACCCATGCGTCCCAGTCGGCCTCCGAGAATGTGCAGGCCGTTGCCGCCGCCGCGGAGGAACTGGCAGCCTCGATCGAGGAAATCTCGCGCCAGGTGGCCAAGACCAACACCATCGTCAACGATGCAACGATTGCGGCCAATGCGTCCAATGAGAAGGTGGCCAATCTGGCTCGCGCCGCCCAGAAGATCGGTGACGTAATCTCGCTTATCCAGGACATCGCCGAACAGACCAACCTTCTGGCGCTCAACACCTCCATCGAGGCGGCGCGCGCCGGCGAGGCCGGCAAGGGCTTTGCCGTGGTCGCCTCCGAGGTGAAGTCGCTGGCCAATCAGACGGCGACTGCCACCGAGGAAATCTCCGCCCAGATTGCCAATATACAGTCCTCCACGACCGAGGCGGTGCAGGCCATCGAGGAGATTGCCAAAACCATGGCCGAGGTCAATTCCTATACCGCCTCCATCGCCTCGGCGGTGGAAGAGCAGGGCGCGGCGACGGCCGAGATCAGCCAGTCGGTGGCTCAGGCGGCGTCGGGCACCAAGCAAGTGGTTGACTCCATGGGCTCGGTCTCCTCCTCGGTCGACGAGACCAACCAGAGCGCGGCCCAGGTGCTGGCCGCTTCCGAAGACGTCTCCAAACAAGCCCACACGCTCAAATCGACCGTGGACAAGTTCCTCAGCGAAGTCGCTGCGGCCTGACCGGTTCGCTTCCGATCCAAGCGGTTTAGGGGGTGTCGCAAGGCGCCCCCTTTTTGCGTCCCGTCCGGCTTGTAACTTGGATGGAAATGGCTAGTCTTCGCCCCCTTTGCACCTTGAGGGAACTCCATGGCCATCGGGCTGTCGCTGGCGCCGCAAAAGCGCGTTTACGGCGCATTTTTCGTCTATTCCTTCGGCCTGGGCGGCATCTACCCGCGCCTCGGCGATATCCAGCTTGGCATGGGCATCAGGGAAGGTGCGCTGGGTGCAGCGCTGATCGGTCTGGCGCTGGGTACCCAGATCTCGTTGATGTTCGCCGGCCCGCTGCTTGACCGCTTCGGATACCGCAACTGCCTTCTGACCGGAATCCCCTTGATCTCGGTCGGCCTGGCCGCCGGTAGCCTTGCGCCCAATCCCTTTGTCTTCTTCGCCTGCCTCTTGTTTTCGGGCCTGATGATGGGAGCGGTGGAAGTGGTCGTCAATGTCGAGGCCGACCGCACCGAACACCTGCTCGATCGTCGGATCATGAGCCGCTGCCACGCCTTCTGGAGCTTCGGCTTTTTCAGCGCCGGCGCGGTGGGCGTGGTGGCGAAGGCGATCGGTCTCAGCCCTCAATTGCATCTGTGGCTGATGGTGCCGGTGATCGCGCTGGCGAGCCTGATGCTGCTTGGCAGCTTCGCCCCGGCCCCGGCGCGGGTGGCCGATGAAGCACCGCGCCCGATTTTCGTGCTGCCGACCACGCCCATTCTGATCCTGGTGCTGTTCACCTTCTCGGCCATGCTGCTCGAAGGGGCGGGCGCCGACTGGTCGGTGATCTTCATGCGCGACACCTTCGATGCAGCCAATTGGGTCAACGGCACGGCCTTTGCCATCGGCGCGCTGGCCCAGGCGCTGGCGCGCTTTTTTGCCGACGGGTTCGTCGACCGTTACGGCCCGGTCAACGTTGCGAGGACGCTGATCTTCACGCTCTTCACGGGCGCGCTGCTGGTGACCTTCGCGCAATTCCCGGCAATGGCGCTTGTCGGTTTCGGCCTGATGGGGATCGGCACCAGCGCTATCTTCCCCCTTGCGATTTCGGCGGCTGCACGGCGCACCGACCGGCCCGCAGCGGTCAATGTTGCCGCGGTCGCCCAGCTTTCCTTCATCGTCTTTTTGATCGCCCCGCCCCTGCTCGGATTTGTGGCCCAGCACTATGGAATCCGCTATTCTTTCGGCATCGGTATTCCCATGGCGATCCTGAGCTGGTTCACCCTCAACGTGCTGGCGCCCGAGCCGCAAGGAAAAGAGGTCAATGCCTGAGCCCATGCCGGCCATAACCGATCTCAGACAGTCGGCGACTGCGCTCCGGGTGCAACGCGGCGTGATGCGGTTGCTGCGCGAGACCTACGATCTGTGCTGCTTCGCGGAGGTGCCGCTGGCCAATGGGCGGCGCGCCGACGTGGTGGGCGTGGGGCCGAAAGGCGAGATCTGGATCGTCGAGATCAAGTCGAGCCTCATCGATCTCCGGGTCGATGCCAAATGGCCTTTCTACAAGGATTTCTCGGATCGCTTCTTCTTTGCGAAACCGCCGGAACTCGATGCGGACATCTTTCCAGAAAGTGAGGGGCTGATCGTTGCCGATGCCCATGACGCGCACATGCTGCGCGACGCTGAGGACGATCCGCTGCCGGCCGCACGGCGGAAGGCCATGATGCTGCGCCTGACCCGGCTCGGCGCCGACCGCATCCACCAATTGATGGATCCGGGACCGGGCTTTTGACGTCGTCTGCGGCCAATGCCGACACCCGGCCGGCGCTCTTGAAGCGTGAACACGCCATCATGGCGGTATTCTTCGCCCATGCATTGGCGGGCGGAGCGATCTTTCCGCGTATCCCCGACATCCAGACCGGCCTGGGACTGACCGAAGGACAGCTCGGCCTGATGCTTATGGGCCAGCCCGTTGGCGGGCTCATCTCCATCATCTTTTCGAGCTTCATGATCGAGCGGATCGGTCCCAAGCGTATCCTGTCGCTGGCCATCCCGCTGGTCGCCTGCTCGACCTTCGGCGTGGCACTGGCCCCCACGCCCATAATCGGCTTTCTTGCCTTGCTCTGCCTGGGATTGAGCTTTTCCGCCGGCAACACCTCGATGAATGTCGAGGCGGATCGGGTCGAAGCCGCCATCGGCAAGCGCATCATGAACCGCTGCCACGGCGTCTGGAGCCTCGGCTTTCTGACCACGACAACGCTGGGCGGGCTGGCGCGCGGCGTTCCCCTGTCGACCGCGATGCACCTCGGCCTGATGGTTCCGGTGGTGGTCGCGATCGTCGCCATCGGCGCCTGGCCGATGCAGCCCTCGCCCGCCCGCAGCCATGACGGCTCGACCAGATCGCGGCGGATATTGGCCTTGCCCACCGCGAAGACGCTGATGTTGAGCGCCGTGATGGTTGCCACGATCATGCCGGATGTGGCAACGCGCGCCTGGTCGGTGATCTATATGCGCGACACCTTCGATCTGCCCGATTGGCTCGACGCCATGACGCTGCCCGCCTTCATGCTCATGCTGACCGCCGGACGCCTGTTCGGCGACAGGCCGATCACCCGTTTCGGGCCGGTGCGCTGTGCGATCGTGCTTTTGTGCATTGCCTTTGCCGGCCTGTTGCTCGTGCTGACGGCACCCGGCCCTTACGTCTCGCTGATCGGTTTCGCAGCCATGGGGCTGGGGCTGAGCATCGTTTTCCCGCTCGTCATCACGGCGGCGGCGGGGCTGGGGGACCGGCCGGCGTCCGAGAATGTGGCGGCGATCTCGCTGGTCAATTCCATGGTGGCGCTCGGCACGCCGCCGCTTCTAGGGTTCATCGCCCAGGGGCTGGGCATCCGCATTGCCTTTGCAACGCTTGTGCCCTGCCTGGTGCTGGCGATGATTTTTTCGCGCAGCCTGGCGCCGCGAACGATTGTGAAGAGCTAGCGCGGGGCGCGCTTGGCGAGAATGCGCTGCAAGGTGCGCCGGTGCATGTTGAGCCGGCGGGCGGTTTCCGAAACGTTGCGTCCGCAAAGTTCATAAACGCGCTGGATGTGCTCCCAGCGCACCCGGTCCGCCGACATCGGGATTTTCCGGCGGTTCGGGCTTGTCTTCCTCCTCGGCCAGCAGCGCCTTGGCGATGTCCTCGGCATCCGCGGGCTTGGCGAGATAGTCGACGGCCCCGAGTTTGACGGCGGTAACGGCGGTCGCGATGTTGCCATAACCGGTCAGCACCACGGCGCGCGCATCGGGCCGCTTCTCGTGCAGGGCGGAGACCACGTCGAGCCCGCTGCCATCCTCCAGCCTCAAATCGACAACGGCGAAGGCGGGCGCATCGGCCCTTACCGCCTTCAGCCCCTCGGCGACGGTGTCGGCGATACGGGTGGTAAAGCCACGCTTTTCCATCGCCCGCTGCAGGCGGGTGAGAAAGGGCAGATCATCATCTACCAGCAGCAGGCTGAGGTCGCCATCGGCTATGTTCAGGGGCTCGGTCATTGTCCTCTTTTATCCTTGAGGCAGGCGCGGGTCAAAATCGCCATGCGGGTTGGTCTCAGCGGCAATGAGATGCCGCGGCCAGCGAATTTCGACGACGGCCGCACCATTGGGTAGGCGGTTGAAAAAAATCAGTTCGGCCCCGGAGCGCGCGAGTAACGTCTTGGCAATGAAGATGCCGAGGCCGAGCCCGCCAGCCGCTTCCGGGCCCGTGCCCGCCAGGCGGGGCCTGGACGTCACATAGGGCTCTCCGATCCGCGCGACAAGTTCTGGCGGGAAACCCCGGTCCGTCATCGGCTATGGCAACGACCACCATCCTGTCGCTCCAATCCGCGGTGATCGAGACGCTGGACTTGGCGAACTGCACGGCGTTCTCGATGAGATTTCCCATGCCATAGAGCAGGCCGACGCTGCGTGCGATGACCGGTTCGGGACCGGATATGTTGCGCGCTTCGTAAAGGATCGTCTTGCCCTGGTGCTCGATAGGGCTGCGCCGCCTCTGCGATCAGTTCGCCCAGGGGCAGGCTGGCAAAGGCCTCTCCCCCTTCACCCTCGAGATTGCGGAGCTTGCCCAGAATGGCCCGGCAGCGCACCACCTGATCGAGGATGAGATCGATGTCGTCGGCCATGACGGCGTCCGCGGCTTCCCCGCGCATCTCGCGCGCGGCCAGCGCGATGGTTGAAAGGGGGGTGCCCAATTCATGCGCGGCAGCCGCGGCCAGACCGTCGAGCGCCCGTAATTGCTGCTGACGCGACAGGGCCAATTCGGTTGCCGCCAGCGCATTGGTCAATTGCCGGGCTTCATGGGCGACCCGATTGGTGTAGGCGGAAATGAAGATCACGCCCAAAAGCAGTGAGAGCCAGATCCCGGCGATATAAAGGCTCGGGAAGAGGATCGGCGCCCCCGGCTCCCAGGGCAGCGGCAGATGACTGATGGTGAGAAGGCTGGCAATGCCGATGGCAAGGGCGGACAGGATGGCCGTGGTCTTCTGATCGAGTGTGGTGGCCGAAACCGATACCGGCGCCAGGAGCAGGATGGAGAACGGGTTGGTCAGGCCCCCGGTCAGCCACAGCAGGCCGCCCAGCTGGATGCAGTCCACGGCAAGCTGCGCCAGCGCGACCCGGTCTGTCACGCGATGGCCGGACCCGAACCTTAGTTGCACGCCGATATTGAATACCGCGGAAATGGCGATCAGCCCCATGCAGGGCAGGAAGGGCAGCGGGTAGCGCAACAGGCCTGCGACCGCCAGAACACTTGCAAGCTGGCCGGCAAGCGCCAGCCATCTGAGGCGCACCAGGGTTTCAAGACGAACGGGACGCCAGTGCCCGGCGTCTGCGCGCGTCGGTCGGCCTGCCTCTATCGCTGGATTTTCAGCCATTTTGCCTTCGTTTTTCGGGCCGAGCGCTGCGCGTATGGTCCCTGATCTCAGCCTTTTCAAGAGCTAAATCGGCAAAATTGGTTCTTGACCGGCCCGAAACACGGACCACATCAGGCTCGTTCGTGACTGGGAGAACTTGGATGAACACTGCTATTATCAAACCCGAATGGTCGCCTCTGACCATCGCCTTGATGGTTCTGGGCTTCATTTTGTTCTGGCCGCTCGGTCTTGCCATGCTCGCCTATATCCTTTGGGGCGAGAAATTCGGCGGTTCTGCCGACAAGGCCGAACGCTGGGCCCGAAAGGGCAGGGACTGGGCGCGTGGTTGCCGGCACAATGCCCGCAGCTTTTCCCGGACCTCTTCCGGCAATGCGGCCTTCGATGATTACCGCGACGAACAGCTGAGGCGCCTCGATGAGGAACGCCGCCGGCTGGACGAAGAGGTGAACGAGTTCCACGACTATATGCGCAATTTGCAAAAGGCGCGCGACCGTGAGGAATTCGATCGCTTCATGCGGGAACGCAATGCCCGCCGCAATGGCGGCAACGACGTTCGCGACGAGGATCGCCGCGATGATGAGGGCAACCGCCAGGGGTATTGATCCCTGACGGGCCTGTCCTGTCTCCTCCTGAGGCGCGGCCGAGATAGGCCCGCGCGACCTTAACGCCTCCTTCGGGAGGCGTTTTTTTGCCTACGCAGAGGCGCCGCCGAAAAATCCTCCGCCTCGGTGAGCCATCGTTAACGGGTGCCGCATAGTCTTGGGCGAAACAGGCGGCTCGCGCCGGCGCGTCGGAACCCAAGTTCCGCATGCGCCACCGCCATAGGCAAATAACTTCTCGCCGCGACGGCCGACGCGGCGGTGCATACCGGTCAAAAAATGTCACGCGTACAGGCAAGTCTGGTCGAATGGAAGGACGAGAAGGGCTACGGCTTCGCCCGTCTGCCCGGCGGCACTGAACGCATCTTCGTCCACGCCAAGGCACTGGCCGAAAACACGCCCCGCCCAAAAAAGGGCGACGAGCTGGAACTGGATCTGATCAAGGGCCGCAATGGCAAGCCTGCGGCCTCCAATGTCTTCGTGCTCGACGAAAACGGCGTGGCCCGCCTTCTGCCCTATCATCTGGTCACGGCCGCTATGCTGCTCATCGTGCTGGAGCTGCTGGTGATCATGGGCAAGGTGCCCTTTGCCGTCACGGCCTGGTATGCCGCCATGGGGGCCGTGTCCGCCCACCTCTACTGGCGCGACAAGCGCGCCGCTATGGCTGGCACCTGGCGGGTCAGCGAGCGCACGCTTCACATTGTCGATCTCGCCGGCGGCATCATCGGCGGCCTTCTTGCCCAGCACCGCTATCGGCACAAGAAATCTAAGCCGAGTTTCCAGACGACCACCTTTGCCGTGGTGACTGCTCATGCAATCGTCATGGCCCTGATCGGCTCGGGTCTGGTCACGCCGCCCTTCTTCAGCTGACCTGACGACCAGGTTCGTCGGCGCACACTCAAGGAACGCCACCACCTCCCCCGCAATTGTACTGAAAAGTGCAAGGGAGAACGCGTGACCAAATCTGATCGCCCGGAAGAGGGCAGGGAGACCCTGCCGCTGCCGCCAAAGCTCATGCCGCGCCTCTTGACGCTGGCGGGGTTCCTGGTTCTCGGGCTGCTGGCCTGGTATTTGTCGGGCATCCTGTTGCTGGTGTTCGCCTCCCTCATCGTCGCGACGATATTTGGTAGCCTGGCTGATCTGCTCGACCGCTATACACCACTCAACCGGCAGTTCGGTCTGGTCCTCTCCGTTTTGGTCGTCGCTGTTCTGATCGGAGTGTTCCTGTGGCTGCTCGGCGCCCAGCTGCGCACGCAGATCCTGCAGCTGACCGATCAGCTGCCCAAGGGGGTCACCTTCCTTGAGAATGAGCTCGGCATAAACAGCCTGCGCGACCACCTGATGCAGATGGCCGGAGGGGCTGAAAGCCTGGCCTGGGATGTTTTCGGCTACACCACTACCCTGGCATCGGCATTGACCAAACTGTTGCTGGTCTTGGTCTCTGGGCTGTTTCTGGCCGCGCAGCCGGAGATGTATCGCCGTGGCACGCTGCTGCTGTTCCCGACCCGCGTTCGGCCACGGGTGGAAAAGGCGATCAGTGCCGCCGGCGAGGCGCTGCGGCTCTGGCTGCTCGGCAAGATTTTGATGATGGTGATCGTCTTTGCCGCCACCACGGCCGGCCTCTATCTGCTCAATGCGCCCTCGGCGCTGGCTCTTGGCCTGCTGGCGGGGCTGCTCGAATTCATCCCGTTTTTCGGACCGATCCTCGCCGCCATCCCTGCCTTGCTGGTCGCGACCTCGGCCGGCTGGGGCATGGTGCTCTGGGTACTAGGCCTCTACGTCGTCATCCAGCAGATCGAGAACAACGTGCTCGTGCCGGTCATCCAGCACCACACCGTCGAATTGCCGCCGGTGCTGGGCCTTTTTTCCATATTCGCCTTCGGCGTGCTTTTCGGAACGCTGGGCGTTCTGTTGGCCGTACCACTGACGGTCGTCGTACTCGTGCTCGTCAAGCAGCTCTATCTCAACGACATGTTGCAGGAGAACGTACCTCTTTTCGGGCATCGCGAGAAAAAGAAGAGCTGACGCCAGCGCCGGGTTTCAGGCGGAAGTGATCTCGAATTCGCACCAGTGCCGGTAAGGTTTTTCGGGGCTGCAAAGGATAGAGGGGAAGTGCTTCTGGTTGACGGCGTCGGGATAGGCCTGATCCTCGAAACAAAGGCCCGAATGCTTGCCATAGCGGCGTCCACCATGGCCGGGCACCTCGACCTTGGTCCATACCCCGTCATAGAACTGCAGGCCGGGCCGGTCGCTCCATAGCTTCAGCGTAACCGCCCCGTCCTCGCCGGTTGCGATGGCAATCGGATCTTTGGGGTCGCGCGTCTGGTCGAGCGCATAGTTGAGGTCGTAATCGATCGGATCGCCCCCCTCGTCGCGCAGGGTGCGCGCATCCCGGAAATCATATTTTGATCCCTTTGTGGGGAAGATGGCGCCCGTCATCAGCAATTGCGCATCGCTTTCTGTGCGCGCCAGAGAGAATGGCATCTGCACCGAATGGTCGAGCACCGTGTCGGTGAGGCCGAGATTGAAATAAACATGCTGGACCAGACTGATCGGCGTCACCCGATCGGGGCGGGCGAAGAAGTCCAGCCGCAATCTATTGCCTTTGAGCGTATAGGTTGCTTCGACTTCCACCCGGCCCGGAAACCCCATATCGCCGTCCGGGCTGACAAGTGAAAGCCGGACCGCATTGGCGGCGCTGTCCGGCTCCATGTCCCAAAGGATCCGGCCGAACCCTTTCGAGCCGCCATGCAGGGTGTAACTCTCCTCGTTGATATCGAGTGCATAGCGCTGGTCGCCAAGCGTGAATTCCCCACCGCGGATGCGGTTCGCGACGCGCCCCACCAGCGCGCCGAAATAGGGGCTGTGTTGGGGATAGGGTGCGAAGTCGTCGAAGCCGAGCACGATGCCGCGCGGCCCTTCCGGCGCCATGACTTGCCAGTCGCGGATGACCCCGCCCCAGTTCATCAGCGCGATTTCCATGCCGGTCTCGCTTTCAAGCGTGACCTCGTTAACGTCGCGACCCTCGAACGTCCCGATCTTGCGCGTATTCATTGCCAGTGTGCCTCCCGAATCCGGACCTTGATTTATCCGGTTTCGCCGGCGGCGCAAACCGGCAAACCCTAAGCCCATTGACGCAAGCCGATCAAAGCGCTTGGTTTATCCGCCAGAGGGAGCCGGTCAAGTGAACGACCAGATCATTTCAAAACGCGCCAC
Organism: uncultured Alphaproteobacteria bacterium; assembly: GCA_963782875.1. GTDB lineage: Bacteria > Pseudomonadota > Alphaproteobacteria > Rhizobiales > Devosiaceae > CAWALD01. Next base: position 1,865,323 of record CAWALD010000003.1, read on the forward strand.
CGTGCACGATGTGGCCCGCGAGGCAGGAGTTTCGCTGGCAACCGTCGACAGGGTGCTCAACGGACGACCGGGCGTGCGGCCCGCAACCATCGAAAAGGTCGAGGAGGCCATCGCCCGCCTCGATTTCTCCCGCGATCTCTCGGCATCGCTTTTGGCGCGGGCGCGCGACATTCGCGTGCATTTCCTTTTCCCCGACGGCACCAACCAGTTCATGGCCAATCTCGCCGCGGCGCTCGACCGGCAGGCGCGGCCGGCGGCGACCGAAAGGCTGATGGCGACCCAGCAGCGGGTGCATGCCCTGGACGGCAGGGCGCTGGCCGATGCGCTCGATGGGCTGGACCCGACGAGCTGCGATTGCGCCGTCGTGGTGGCGACCGACACAGACGAGGTGCGCGCAGCGGTGGACCGCGCCGCCCGCCGCGGCATCGCCGTCATCACCCTGGTCTCAGATCTGGCTGGCTCTGTGAGGCGCAGCTTCGTCGGCATCGACAATGTCGCTGCAGGCCGAACGGCAGCCTCGCTCATGGGCCGGTTCCGCCATGCCGGGCAGATCGGGTTGGTCATGGGCTCGCGGGAGCTGGACGATCATCGCCAGCGGCTCGATGGGTTCCGCGCCGTCGCCCGTAAGGAGTTCCCGGAGCTGGAACTGGTTGGCCCGGTGGAGGGCTTCGACAGGACCCAGACGACCAAAGCGGCGGTAGCCCGCTTGCTGGACACGCACCCGCATCTGGTCGGCCTTTACTCCATGGGCGCCGGCAATTCGGGCATGCTCGAGGCGCTCGAACACTCGGGCCGCGCAAAATCCCTTTCCGTCATTGCGCACGAATTGACCGAGGCGACGCGTCAGGGCCTGAAATCGGGCGCGATCGATGTGGTGCTCGACCAGAACCCGGAAGGCGAAATCCGCACGGCGCTCTGGCTGGCGCGCCAGATCGCGCTCGGCCGCACCCAGGGCCTGAAGAGCGAGCCCATTGAAATCGGCATTTTCCTGCGCGACAATTTGCGTTAGACACGGCGCCACGAAACGAGCACCAACGTGCCGGCGGCAGGGGAGGAAGGGTTTTCAATGACATCAGCTATTGAGGTACGTTCCTCATGACGGCAGCTATCTCGGCATCGACGTCGGCACGTCCGGCGTCAAGGCCATGCTGATCGATGGTGAAGGCAAGCCCCTTGGCGATGCGACCGCCCCCGCCGTCGAGCCCGTTCGCCCCCATCCCGGCTGGTCGGAACAGAACCCTGCCGACTGGTGGACGGCGACGCTGAATGCCGTCGACAAGCTCAAGCAGACGCACCCGAAAGAGCTAGCCGCCGTCAAGGGCATCGGGCTCTCCGGGCACATGCATGGTGCCGTGCTGCTCGACAACGATGACGAGGTGCTGCGGCCCTGCATCCTCTGGAATGACGGGCGCTCCTTCGCCGAATGCGCCGAAATGGAAGCGGCGCTCCCGAGCTTGCGCGCAGATCGCCGGCAACATCGCCATGCCCGGCTTCACCGCACCCAAGATTGCCTGGGTGCGCAAGCATGAGCCGGAGATCTACGACAGGATCGCCAGGGTGCTGCTGCCCAAGGCCTATGTGCGGCTGCTGCTGACCGGCGAGCATGTCGAGGAGATGTCGGATGCCGCCGGCACGCTCTGGCTCGACGTCGGCAAGCGCGACTGGTCCGACGATCTGCTCGGCGTGACCGGGCCTGACGCGGGAGAACATGCCGCGCCTGGTCGAGGGGTCGGCGCCTTCGGCCGAGCTGAAGCCCGAATTCGCGTCACCGCTGGGGCATGAGCGGCCCTGTCGTGGTCGCCGGCGGCGCCGGCGACAATGCCGCCGCGGCCTGCGGCATCGGCGCCATCCGGCCCGGCGAGGGCTTCGTCTCGCTCGGCACCTCCGGCGTGCTCTTCGTCTCCAACGACAAGCTTCCGCCCCAATACCGAAGGGGCGGTGCACGCCTTCTGCCACGCCATCCCCGACACCTGGCACCAGATGGGCGTGATCCTGTCGGCCACCGACAGCCTCAACTGGCTGTCCCGCATCACCGGCAAGAAGCAGGCCGAACTGTCCGCAGGCGGCCGAGGCGCAGTTCACGGGGCCGGGCGAGGAGATCTTCCTGCCCTATCTTGTCTGGCGAGCGCACCCCGCACAACAATGCCAATGCCCGCGGCTCCTTCGTCGGGCTGTCGCCATCGACCGATACCGGCCGAGATGGCGCAGGCGGTGATGGAAGGCGTCGCCTTCGCCTTGCGCGACTGCCAGCGCGTGCTGGCCGATGCCGGCACGACGATCGGCCGGCTGATCGCCGTCGGCGGCGGCTCGCGGTCCGCGCTCTGGCTCAAAATGCTGGCGACCAATCTCAGACACGGAAATCGCCCTGCCCGCAGACGGCGATTTCGGCGGCGCGCTGGGCTCGGCGCGTCTGGGGCTCTGTGCGGCCGACCGGCGCCAGCCCGCACGACGTCATGACCATGCCGCCGATCAAGCCAGGTCATCGCGCCCGACGCCGACGCTGTCGGCCGCCTATACCGACCAATATGCGCGCTACCGCGCGCTTTATCCCGCCATCGAGGAGGCACGTAAATGAGCGATTTTTTCAAGGGGATCTGAAGCCGGTCAAATATGAAGGCCCCGAGAGCGACAATCCGCTCGCCTTCCGCCACTACAACAAGGACGAAATGGTGCTCGGCAAGCGGATGAAGGATCATCTGCGCTTCGCCGTCGCCTATTGGCACTCCTTCGCCTGGGAAGGCGGCGACCCCTTCGGCGGCCGCACCTTCGACCGGCCCTGGTTCGGCGATGGCATGGATGACGCCCGGCTCAAGGCCGATGTGGCTTTCGAGCTGTTCGACCTGCTCGACGCGCCGTTCTTCTGCTTCCACGACGCCGATGTCGCGCCCCGAAGGCGAGAGCTACGCCGAAGTCGGTGAAGCGGCTGAACAAGATCGCCGACATCTTCGCGAAAAAGATGCGACGAGACCGGCGTCAAGCTGCTGTGGGGCACGGCGAACCTGTTCTCCAACCGCCGCTTCATGTCGGGCGCCGCGACCAATCCGGACCCCGATGTGTTCGCCTATGCCGCCGCCACAGGTCAAGGCCAGCATGGAGGTCACCAACGACCTCGGTGGCGCCAATTACGTGCTCTGGGGCGGCCGCGAGGGCTATGAGACGCTTCTCAACACCAATATCGGCCAGGAGCTCGACCAGATGGCGCGCTTCCTGTCCATGGTCATCGACTACACGCACAAGATCGGCTTCACGGGCACCATCCTGATCGAGCCCAAGCCGCAGGAGCCGACCAAGCACCAGTACGACTACGACGTCGCCACGGTTTACGGCTTCCTGAAGAAGTACGGGCTGGAAAAGGACGTGAAGGTCAATATCGAGGTCGGCCACGCCTTCCTCGCCGGCCACACCTTCGAGCACGAGCTGGCGCTCGCCGCCGCCATCGGCATTCTCGGCTCGGTCGACATGCCAACCGCAACGACTGCCAGTCGGGCTGGGACACCGACCAGTTCCCCAACAACGCGCGGGAGATGGCGCTGGCCTTCTACCACATCCTCAAGGCGGGCGGTCTCGGCACGGGCGGCACCAATTTCGACGCCAAGGTGCGCCGCCAGTCGCTCGACCCGGTCGATCTGCTGCACGGCCATATCGGTGGCATCGGATGTCTGCGCCCGCGGCCTCAAGGCGGCGGCCGCGATCATCGAGGACGGCACCTACGACAAGTTCCTCGAGGATCGCTATGCCGGCTGGAAGACACCGGAGGCGCAGGCCATGCTCAAGGGCGAGCGCACCCTCGACCAGATCGCCGCGCGGGTGGAAGCAGAAGACATCAACCCGCAGCCGCGTTCGGGCCGCCAGGAATATCTCGAGAACCTGATCAACCGGTTCGTGTAGCGATCGATACGGCCTCTACCCTCTCCCCTCGATGGGAGAGGGTGGCACGAAGCGCCGGGTGAGGGTGGAGCCACCCTTTGCCGGGGCTGCATCGATCCCCTCATCCGCCCCTCACGGGGCACCTTCTCCCGACAAGGGGACGAAGGCAGGAAGGCTAGCCTATGCCCACCAGTTCACCAATCCCATCCTGCCCGGCTTCAACCCGGACCCCTCGATCCTGCGGGTCGGCGACGACTACTACATCGCCACCTCGACCTTCGAATGGTATCCGGGCGTGCAGATCCATCACTCGAAGGATCTGGCCAACTGGGAGCTGGTCACCCGGCCGCTCACCCGCAAGACGCCAGCTCGACATGCGCGGCGACCCGGACAGCTGCGGCGTCTGGGCGCCGTGCCTGACCCATGACGGCGAGAAGTTCTGGCTGGTCTACACCGACGTCAAGCGCAAGGACGGCTCGTTCAAGGACGCGCACAACTACATCGTCACCGGGCCGACGAATCAGGGGCCCTGGTCCGACCCGGTCTACGTCAATTCCTCGGGCTTCGACCCCTCGCTGTTCCACGACGACGACGGCCGCAAATGGTTCGTCAACATGATGTGGGACCACCGCGCGCGGCCGCTGCTGTTCGCCGGCATCGCGCTGCAGGAATACGACCCCGAAGCAGGGAAGCTCGTCGGCGAGCGCAAGAACATCTACCAGGGCACCGATCTCAAGCTGGTCGAGGGCCCGCACCTCTACAAGCGCAAGGGCAGGAGGCGAGCCCTGGTACTATCTGCTGACCGCCGAGGGCGGCACCGGCTACGACCATGCCTGCACCTTCGCCCGCTCGCGCAGCATCGAGGGGCCCTACGAGACTGCACCCGCAAAAGCACATCCTGACCGCCAAGGATCACGCCGCTCAATCCGCGTGCAGCGCGCGGGCCATGGCGACATCGTCGAGACGCCCGACGGCAAGACCTATCTCGTGCATCTGATGGGCCGGCCGACGACCCAGAAGCGCCGCTGCGTGCTCGGCCGCGAGACCGGCATCCAGGAAGCCGAATGGCGCGACGACGACTGGCTCTGGGTCAAGAACGGCCCCGTGCCCTCGCTCGAGGTCGACGTGCCCGGCACGCGCGACGAGGACAAATACTGGGCCAAGAAGCGCTACGAGCTTCGATACGGCGAACTGCCGCATCGATTTCCAGTGGCTGCGCACGCCCGAGACCGGAGCGCATCTTCTCGCTGACCGCGAAGCCGGGCGAGCTGAGGCTTTATCGGCCGGGAATCCATCGGCTCCTGGTTCGAGCAGGCGCTGGTGGCGCGCCGCCAGCAGCATTTCGACTACGACGCCGAGACCGAGCTCGATTTCTCGCCCACGGACGAGCGGCAGATGGCCGGCCTCAGGGCTATTACGGCGCGCTACAATTTCCACTATCTGCGCCGTCACCGCCCATTCCGACGGGCAGCGCGAACTGCTGATCATGAGCTCAATGGCCAGCCACCCGACCGGCAGGCTGACCTTCCCGTTTGCCGCCCCTGCGCATTCCCAATGAGGGCAAGGTGCGCCTGAAGGTCGAGGTCAAGGATTCGGTGCTGCGGTTCTTCTATGCTCATGGATGGCATGGGCAACTGGCGTCCCGTCGGCGGGCCGCTCGATGCCTCGCTCTTGTCCGACGAATGCGGCGGCCATGCCGAGCATGGCAGCTTTACCGGCGCCTTCGTTGCGATCGCCGCCAACGACCTCAACGGTTCCGCCGCGCCGGCCGATTTCTCCTATCTGACCTATGAGCCGACGCGGCCCGAATAACAGGAGGATAAGATGAAACGCGTTGCAGTCACCGGGGGCTCCGGCTCGCTCGATCGCGGCATCGGCCCCGTCGTGCTCAAGAAATTGCGCGACGAAGGGCTCGATGTCGTCAACCTCGACATCGCGCCACCGCGCGAGGCGCTGGGCGAATATCGCAAGGTGGACCTGACCCATTACGGCGACACGTTTGCCTGCCTGCATGGGTGCGACGCGGTCATTCACCTCGCGGCCAATGCCGAGCCCGATTTCGACCATTTCACCGGCGCCCAGCGCTTCCACGTCAATACCCTGGCCGCCTACAACGTCTTCCGTGCCGCGATCGAGCTGCGCATGGAAAAAGTCGTCTGGGCCTCGTCTGAAACGGTGCTGGGCTTCCCCTTCGACAAGACGCTCCCCAAAGAGCTGCCGACCCAGGACGACGATCCGGCTATCCCCACTGGCTCCTATGGCATCTCCAAGGCGGTGACCGAAACACTCGCCGAGCATTTCAACCGCGTCCACAAGATGCCCTTCATCGGCTTGCGCTTCTCCAACATCTATTACGACACGCCCGGCCATGAGACCGGCTATGACAAGCTCCACACTTTCTGGGACGATCCGGCCTCCAAGAAGTTCAACCTCTGGGGCTATGTCGACAGCCGCGACATCGTTCAGGGCATCTGGCTCGCCCTGAACAAGGACATCGAAGGCGCCCGCGTCTATACGCTTGCCGCCGCCGACACCAACATGAAGATGGAAAACGCCGAACTGGTGTCCCGCTACATGTCCGGCACCAGCCTCAGGCCTGGCACCGGCCCGCACGACACGCTGGTCGGCATCGACCGCGCCCGCAAGGAACTGGGCTATGAGCCGAAATATTCCTGGCGGGACATCCTCGGCGACAAGTAGGGCATGCGGCAAAAATTCCCGTTCAAGAGGCCCGATTGCGGTTTTCTTGATGGGGCGAGCACATTAGGTTCAGCGATCAAACTCCATTCTTTCGACGGATCAGACCGCTGAACCAGGTTTCCGCCATGCCCGAACGCGCGGCCGCCGCCGCCAGCATGACGCCCATGATGGCGCAGTTTTTCGAGATCAAGGCGGTCAATCCCGGCTATCTGCTGTTCTACCGGATGGGCGATTTCTACGAGCTGTTCTTCGACGATGCCGAGATCGCGTCCGAGGCGCTCGGCATCGTGCTGACCAAGCGCGGCAAGCACCTGGGCGACGACATCCCCATGTGCGGGGTGCCCATCCACGCCGCGCAGGACTATCTCAAAAAGCTCATCGCCGCCGGCCACCGCGTTGCCGTCTGCGAGCAGGTCGAGGACCCGGCCGAGGCGAAGAAGCGCGGCTCCAAATCCGTGGTCAAGCGCGATGTGGTGCGGCTCGTGACCGCCGGCACCCTGACCGAAGACGATCTGCTGCCCGCCCGCGCCAACAATTTCCTCGCCTGTCTGGCCATGATCCGGCATGGCGAAACCGATTTCGCCCTGGCCTGGGCCGACATTTCGACAGGCGAGAGCTGGGTGATCGATTGCGACCGCGAAAGTCTGGCCGACGAACTGGCACGGATCGATCCGGCCGAACTGGTGCTGAGCGCGCTGACCCGCGAGACGCTCAGGCGAAGCGGCCATTCTGCCGCCCGGCCTCGACGCGCATCTGACCGTGCTCGATCCGCAACATTTCGATTCCGAGACCGGCGTCGGAGCGACTTGCGCGAGACCTTTGCCGATCTCGATCCCACCGCCTTCACCCGCGCCGCGCCGCTCGGCCCTGGGCGCGCTGATCGCCTATGTCGGCGAGACGCCAGAAGGGCGCGCCGCATTGCCCTGCGGCCGCCTCAGGCCGAGCGCCGGGGCGCCGCCATGGCCATCGACCAGGCGACGCGCCTGTCGCTCGAACTGCTGGTGACCAATCGCGGCGAGACCAGGGGCTCGCTGCGCCAGGCCATCGACATGACGGTCACCTCTGCCGGCTCGCGGCTTCTGGCGCGGCGGCTCGCCGCGCCGCTGGCCGATGCCGAGGCCATCAACGAGCGGCTCGACATGGTCGAGGCGGTCTCGCGATGACGCGCTTCTGACCGACCGGCTGCGCCAGGGACTGCGCGCCTGTCCCGACATCACCCGCGCCCTGACCCGGCTGATGCTCGAGCGCGGCGGCCCGCGCGATCTGGCCGCCATCGGCAGGCCGTTCTGGGCGGCAATGAGCTGGCTTCGGTCCTTAAAGGCCAGTCGGACGCCGCCCGAAGGACTGGCTGCGATGGCACAACGCCTCTCCGATCTGCCGCGCGATCTGGCCGAGGACTTGCGCAATGCGCTCGTCGACGAGCCGCCGCTGCTGGCCCGCGATGGCGGTTTCGTGCGCAAGGGCTATGACGAAGCGCTCGACAAGGAGCGGGCGCTGGCCAGCGAAAGCCGCGCGGTGATCGCCGCAACTGCAGGCGCGGCTGTGCACCGAGACCGGCATCAAGGCGCTTAAGGATCAAGCACAACAACGTGCTCGGCTATTTCATCGAAGTGCCCGCTGCCCATGGCAAGACGTTGACCCAAGAGCCGCATGTGCAGACCTTCATCCATCGCCAGACCATGGCCAATGCCATGCGGTTCACCACCGCCGAACTGGCCGAACTCGAGGGCCGCATCGCCCGCGCGCATGGTGCGGCGCTCGACCGTCGAAGCGGCAGATCTTCGCCCGTCTGCGTCGATGCTGTGCTGGCCGCAGCACCGATGTCCTGCACGACTGCGCCGATGCGCTGGCCGAACTCGACCTGACGGCGGCGCTTGGCCAGCTGGCGGCCGAGCGCGGCCTATTGCCGCCCGAAGGTCGATGACAGCCTCGCCTTCGCCATCGACGGGCGGGCGGCATCCGGTGGTCGAAAAGACGCTCGCCGACGATGGCGAGAGCTTTGTCGTCAATGATTGCGATCTGAGCGGCGAGGCCGATCAGGGCGGGGCGCTCTGGCTGGTCACCGGCCCGAACATGGGCGGCAAGTCGACCTTTCTGCGCCAGAACGCGCTGATCGCCATCATGGCGCAGATGGGCAGCTTCGTGCCCGCGACCAGCGCCCATATCGGTGTTGTCGACCGCGTCTTCTCCCGCGTCGGCGCCTCCGACGACATCGCCCACGGCCGCTCGACCTTCATGGTCGAAATGGTCGAGACCGCCGCCATTCTCAACCGCGCCACACGCGCGCTCGCTGGTGGTGCTCGACGAGATCGGGCGCGGCACCGCGACCTTCGATGGGCTTTCCATCGCCTGGGCGGCCGTCGAGGCGCTGCACGACGCCAATCGGCTGCCGGGCGCTGTTCGCCACCCATTTCCATGAGCTGACCAGCCTGTCGCAAAGCCTTGCCGCGGGTCACCAATCACACCATGAAGGTGCGCGAATGGAAGGGCGACGTGGTGTTCCTGCACGAGGTCGCTGAAGGCGCGGCCGACCGTTCCTATGGCGTGCAGGTGGCGCGGCTCGCCGGACTGCCCGAACCGGTGCTGCGCCGTGCTCGCCAGATTCTGACCGCTATCTGGAGCAGCAGCCTTCCGGGCGATGGCGCGAGCGTGCTAGACGATCTGCCGCTATTCGCTCAAGCTGCACCGCCCCGAAGCACCAGACGATTGAGGACGATCCGGTCGCTGGCGCTTCTCGATGCGTCTCGCCCCGACGACCTGACGCCGCGTCAGGCGATCGATCTGATCTACGAGATGAAGAAGGCCCGCGATGCCGACTCGCCGAAGACTGAAGTCCGCTCGAGAATCGCCGAGTTTCTCGACCCTGAGCCGCCAAGGAGATCGTTGCCGGCGTGTTGCAGCGAGTTGGGCGAGGAGTCGCCGAAATCTGCCCAGGCCCGCGACGTCTTGCTCGCCCATGTGAAGACGCTCTGGCCGCCGCCCGCGCCGAGCGCCGAGGCCGAACTGCTGGCGACCGGCACGCGGCACGCGCTGCGCCCGCAATCTGTCGCCGCGCCGAGGACGAGATCATCCGCGCCATCCATCATGTTCGCCACCCGCCACGTCTATCCGGTCGACAATCCCTCGGAAGCCGAGACCCTCGCCGTCGCGGCCGTCGGCGGCTATGGCCGCGCCACGCTGGCGCCGGGCTCCGACATCGATCTGCTCTTCATCCTGCCCTACAAGCAGACCCCCTGGGGCGAGCAGGTCACCGAATACATGCTCTATATGCTCTGGGACCTCGGCCAGAAGGTCGGCCATGCCGTGCGCTCGGTCGACGAGTGCCTCCGCATGGCCAAGGCCGACATGACCGTGCGCACCGCCACGCTCGAGGCGCGCTATCTCTGCCGGCGACGAATCGCTGTTCGACAAGCTGGTCGAAGCGCTTCGAGGCCGAGGTCATGCCTCAAGGAGCGGGCCCGAATTCATCGCCGCCAAGATGGCCGAGCGCGACGAGCGCCACGCGCAGATGGGCAATACCCGCTATGTCGTCGAGCCCAATATCAAGGACGGCAAGGGCGGGCTGCGCGACCTCAACACCCTGTTCTGGATCGGCAAATACTTCTATCACATCACGCTCCGGTGCCGGGCTGGTCGACAAGGGCGTGCTCTCGCGCGGCGGAATACCGGCTGTTCGAGCGCGCCGAGGATTTCCTCTGGGCGGTCCGGTGCAACCTGCATTTTCTGACCGGCCGCGCCGACGAGAAACTGACCTTCGATCTGCAGCCCGACCTCGCCCGGCGCCTGCGGCTTCGCCGACCGGCGCGGCATGCTCGGCCGTCGAGCGCTTCATGAAGCGCTATTTCCTCGTCGCCAAGGATGTGGGCGATCTCACCCGCATCTTCTGCACCTCGCTCGAATTCGCCCATGTCGAGACGCACGGACCTGTTGTCCCGCGCCATCGAGGGCTGGAGCAATTCCGCGCGCGGCAAAAAGATCCGGGGCGAGCCCGATTTCCGTCATCGACCGCGGCCGCATCAACATCGCTCGCGACGACGTGTTCGCCGAAGACCCGGTGAACCTGATCAAGATCTTCTGGCTGGCCGGGCGCGAGGATCTGCTGTTTCATCCCGATGCGCTCAAGCAGATGCACCGCTCGCTGCGGCTGATCGACCGCAAGCTGCGCGCCGACCCCCGCGCCAACGCCTATTTCCTCGAAATCCTGACCAGCCCGAAATCCGTCGAGCGCATCCTGCAGGCGCATGAACGAAAGCGGCGTGCTGGGCAAGTTCGTGCCCGATTTCGGCAAGATCGTCTCGCTGATGCAGTTCAACATGTATCACCACTACACGGTGGACGAGCACCTGATCCGCGCCGTCGGCGTGATGGCGGAAATCGCCAGCATGGCGGGCTGAAAAAGGAACTGCCGCTCACCCACGAGCTGCTGCCGCAGCTCAACGATGTGCGCCTGCTCTATGTCGCCCTGTTCCTGCACGACATCGCCAAGGGTCGCGACGAGGACCATTCGCTCGCCGGCGCCCGCATCGCCCGCCGTTTCTGCCCGCGGCTCGGGCTGACCGCGGCGGAGACCGACACGGTCGCCTGGCTGATCGAATATCATCTGCTGATGAGCGAGGTCGCCCAGTCCCGCGACATCCAGGACCCCGAGACCGCCCGCCAGTTCGCCGACGTGGTGCAAAGTCCCAACCGGCTGGCCCTGCTGATGATCCTGACCGCCTGCGATATCCGCGCCGTCGGCCCCGGCGTCTGGACCGGCTGGAAGGGCTCGCTGCTGCGCTCGCTTTATTATGCGACCGAGCCGCTGCTCTCGGGCGGCATTCCCAGCTCAGCCAGTCCGACCGCATCGAGGAGGCGATGGATGCCCTGCAGGCCATTCTGCCGGGCTGGAGCGACGAGCAGTTCAAGGCCTATGCCGCCCGCCATTACCGGCCCTATTGGCTGAGGGCCGAGACCGAGCTGCAAAAGCGTGCATGCCCTGATGATCCGAGCGCGCCGACAAGTCCGGCATGCCCTTTGCCGGAACGGTGCGCGTGCAAAGCTTCGAGAGCATCACCGAGGTCTCCTTCTACACCCCCGACCATCCGCGGCTGCTGTCGCTGATCGCCGGCGCCTGCACCATGTGCGAAGCCTCGATCATCGGGCGCGCAGATTTTTTCGATGCGCGACGGCCACGCGCTCGACACCTTCCGCCTCGGCGCGCCTTCACCTCCGACGAGGACGAGAAGGTGCGCGCCCACCGCATCATCGATACCGTCCGCGAACTGCTGCAGGGCGAGAAATACATCCCCTCCGACCTCGGCAAGGATTCCCGCCTCAACCGGCGTCTGAAGCCTTTCTCCGTGCCCGGCCAGGTGATCGTCTCCAACGCTCTGTCGCGGAAATTCACGGTCATCGAAGTGTCAGGGGCTCGACCGCACCGGTCTGCTGCACGCTCTGACCAGCGCCATTTCCGATCTGAACCTGACCATCGGCTCCGCCCATATCGGCACCTATGGCGAAAAGGCGGTGGACGTGTTCTATGTCACCGACCTGTCCGGGCACAAGATCGAGGCCAAGAGCCGCGCCAGAAGAAGATCCATGACCGCCTCATGGCGGTGCTGGAGCCGAAACGGGAAAAGCAGGACCGCCAGGACCGGCAAGCCATGCGGCAGGCGCAATGACCGACCCGTCCGCCGCGCGCTCTGCCGCGGCCAGCTCACCTCTTCTGCGCAACTTCCTCAATGTCGGCGGCCTGACGCTGGCGAGCCGCCTGCTCGGCTTCGTCCGCGACATGCTGATGGCGGCGCTGCTCGGCACCGGCCCTGCGGCGGACGCCTTCTTCGCCGCCTTCCGCTTCCCCAATCTGTTCCGGCGGCTGTTCGCCGAAGGGGCTTTCAACACCGCTTTCGTGCCGCTGTTTACCGGCGCATTGGAACAGCATGGCCATGATCATGCCCGCGAACTCGCCGCCCGCATCATTTCCTGGCTGTCCGTCGTGCTGGTGTGCTGTCACCGTCCTGGCCGAGATCTTCATGCCGCAGGCCTTGCTGCCCTTCGTGCCCGGCTTTGCCGACGATCCCGAAAAGTTCGATCTGACGGTGCTGCTTACCCGCATCTGCTTCCCCTACCTCGCCTTCATGTAGCTGATGGCGGCCTATGCCGCCATGCTCAACGGGCTGGGGCGGTTTACCGCCGCCGCCGCCGCGCCGATCCTGCTCAACGTCGTGATGATCGCGTTTTTCGTGCCCCTGATCCTCTGGGTGCCTTCACAGCCTGCCGACACGGCGATCTGGGTCGCGGTTTCGACGCTGGCCGGAGGGGTGGTGCAGCTGGCGCTGGTTTATGCCGCTATTCACCGCGCCGGCTTCGTGCCGCGCTTTCGCATGCCCAAGGTCGACGCCGAAGTGCGGCGCTTCTGGTTTCTCGCCATCCCGGCTGTGATCGACCGGCGGCATCACCCAGATCAATATCTTCATCGGCACCATCATCGCCTCGAGCGCAGCCAGCGCCATCTCCTACCTCTATTATGCCGACCGGCTCTATCAGCTGCCGCTCGGCATCATCGGCATCGCCGTCGGCACGGTGCTGCTGCCCGAACTGTCGCGGCATTTGAAAGGAAATCGCCTGAGGGAGGCCCGGCGCGCCCAGGACCAGGCGTTGCTGATCTCCATGCTCTTGTCCATGCCGGCGGCGGCGGCGCTGATCGCGCTCAGCTTCCCGATCGTCGAAGTACTGTTCGAGCGTGGCGCCTTTGACGCGGTCGCCGCCTCAGCGACCTCGGATGCCCTCGTCGCCTTCTCGGTTGGCCTGCCGGCCTTCGTTCTGATCCGCGTCTTGCAGCCGGGCTTCTTTGCCCGCGAGGACACCATCACACCCACCTGGTTCGCCGCGATTTCGGTTTTCGTCAACATCGCGCTTTCCCTGCTGTTGTTCCCGAGCCTGCAGCATGTCGGGATTGCGCTCGCGACCTCGGTCTCCGCCTGGACCAATACTGTGTTGTTGGCGCTAACCCTGGCGCGGCGAGGGCATTTCGCCATTACGGCGCGTCAATGGCGCGAGCAGGGAATGATCGTGCTCGTCAGCCTCGCCCTCGGCCTCGGCCTCTGGGGCGGAGCTGCAATCGCCGCGCCGCTTCTGGCGCCTGCCGCCGGCCTTGTGGTGCAGGTGATCGCGCTCGCCGTACTGATCCTTGCAGGGCTCGTCGCCTATTTCGCGCTCGTGCATGTGACAGGCGTCCAGAAACTCGGGGTGCTGGCGGCGGGGTTGAGGCGCGGGCGCTGAGCAGCGACTTGCCTGAATCCGGCTCGCACGCTAAGCCCTAGCGCGATTTTTTTCATAGCCGTTCCTTCGAACAGGACATTTCATGCCGTTCACGCCGCGCGTTTTTTCCGGAATCCAGCCCTCGGGTGATCTGCATCTGGGCAACTACCTCGGCGCCATCCGCCGTTTCGTGCCGCTGCAGGATACCCATGACTGCCTCTATTGCGTGGTCGACATGCACGCGATTTCAGTCTGGCAGGACCCCAAGGACCTGCACCGTTCGACGCTGGAACTGACCGCGGCTTATCCTCGCGGCCGGAATCGATCCCAAGAAATCGATCCTCTTCAATCAGAGCCAGGTCCATCAGCACGCCGAACTGGCCTGGGTCTTCAATTGCGTCGCCCGTATGGGCTGGATGCAGCGCATGACCCAGTGGAAGGACAAGGCCGGCAAGAACGCCGAGGCGGCGTCGCTGGGGCTTTTTGCCTATCCGTCGCTGATGGCGGCCGATATCCTGTTGTACAAGGCGACCCACGTGCCGGTCGGCGAGGATCAGAAGCAGCATCTGGAACTGACCCGCGATATCGCACAGAAGTTCAACAACGACTTCGCAGAATCGATCGCCGCCAACGGTCAGGAAGCCGAGTTCTTTCCCCTGACCGAGCCGTTGATTGCCGGCCCGGCCATGCGGGTCATGTCGTTGCGCGATGGACAAAAGAAGATGTCGAAATCCGATCCGTCGGATCAGTCCCGCATCGTTTTGACCGATGATGCGGACACCATCACCAAAAAGATCAAGAAGGCCAAGACCGATCCCGAGCCTCTGCCCGAAGAGGCCAAGGGTCTCGCAAGACCGGCCGGAGGCGAAGAACCTCGTTGAGATCTTCGCTGCCCTCAAGGGGGTCGACGGTCGAAGACGTGCTCAAGCAGTTTGCCGGGCAGGGGTTTGGGGTTTTCAAGCCGGCGCTGGCCGAACTGGCGGTGGCCGAACTGGCGCCCATGGCTGCCGAGATGCGCCGCTATCTCGACGATCCCGGCGAAATCGAAAACGTGCTGCGAGATGGCGCCGAGCGGGCATCGGCACTGGCTGAAGACACCATGCGCGATGTTCGCGATATCGTGGGTTTCGTGCGCTAGTAATCTTCGGAAGGCGCTGCGGGCTAGAACCCGCCGCCGGTCTTGAAGCCGCCTGAGCGGCGTGCGCCTCGGCTGCCGCTGCGTGGCCGGGAAAAGCCGCCGGGACCGCCGCCTTGAGGCCAGGGGAAGCCGGGTGCCGGGGGCAGGCCGGGCATGCGGCCCTGCCGGGGCAGGCCATATCCGCCGCCCCAGTCCGAAGAGCCGGGACGCCAGCTCTGGCTGCGCTGCCACTGGCTCCAATAGACGCCCGCGGTGATGGCCCCGCGCAGGAAGTCGTTGAGCAGATCCCCGGCGAGATTGTCCTCGCGGAAAACCGAGCGCGGGTCGTCGAACCGGGCCTTCTTGAATTCGTATTCGATATCTTCGAGCTCGCGCCGCCGCGCCGCGAGTACGCGCAGCCGTGCCTTATGTTCGGCGGCATCGGCCTCCTCCTCGGCGATGCGCTTGCGTGCATCGTCGATCTTGACGAGCAGCGCATCGTCGGCGCTCGAGCTTGTGCGTCGCGCTTCTGAAACAAGCGCGGTCAATTCCTGCCGGCTGAGGCTTTCCGCCAGCCCTTTCTTGGCCGCCTCAAACTCGGGATCGCGACCTTCGGCCAGTTCCCGATAGGCGCGCGCCCTGTCATCCCTCTGGTCCTCAAGGTCGACCATCTCGGCGTCGATTGCGGCCATTTTCGCTTGCGCAGCGCTGAGCGCCTCGCGGATCGGCTGCCCGCCGGCGGCATCGATCGCCTGGTTCTCCAGCCGGTCGAGCTCCGCTTCGGCTTGCTGCGCCATCTGCGCCTGACGTTCGGCATGCTCGCGCAGCCGCAGCGGGATGTCGTTGAGCATGGCGAAATTCGGCCGGGCCTCGGCATACCCGACCAGTCCGGCAACCTTGCCGTCGAGCCAGGAAAAGACCGGGTTGGCGCGATAATTGCGCGTGCCGTAGCCACGTTCCCACAAATACATGAACAGCGGGTCGTCGCGATAGGGACGTCCCTTGTTCGCACGGTCCGTTTCCGCCTGCTCCGTCTTGGCCATGCTTTCGGCGGCAACCGTTTGCAGCTCAGCCGCAGCCACCCGTTTGCGCTCATATTCGGGGTCCTGCGCAACGGCCTGGCTGATCCTTGCCGACAACGCCTTGAGTTCAGCCTGGTGGCTGTCGACCTCCTCCAGCGCTTCGTGTCGCTGCAGAGCCTTGTCGGCGACGGCCTCGTCCAGCTCCTTGAGCGCACCTTCAAGCTCGGCAAGCTTTTTGGCATGCTGTTCGAGCATCTCCCTTGCCCGCTGCTCGGCGGCGGACAGGGTGCCGGTGATGTCGGCGCGCAACTCGGGCGTCAGCCGCAATTCGGCCAACTGCCGAAAGAGCTCGGCTTCCGCCTCCTCGATCTTGGCGATGCGTTCGGCGCTGCGGCCCAGCCGCCGGCCGATATCGTCTTCCTCGCGCCGGATGTCGCGCACCGCCTCGTCGAGCGATCTGAGAGCCTGAGGTCCGCTAAGCGCCATGACGAGCCGCTCCTACCATCGTGTCACGGCGCCATTCATGACGGGCACGGAATAGTCGATGTCCAGAAATCCGTATTGCTTCCGGCCCACAATATTATGTTCGATGATGCCGTCATCGCGCTTGTCCGAGGCGACCGCCCGATAGACCGCCTCGGGAACGCGCAGCCCCCAGGTGGCGACATCCTCCACCTGGTCGGTTTCCTCGTTGAGGATGGGCAGGGTCAGCCGGTGGCCGTCGTCGTCGATGGCTTCGACCACGATGTAGTAGTTCGTCGCCTCCGTGTTGATTTCCGGGAAGGTCCAGAAGCCCGATTGCTCGCCCGGCCTGTTCACCACCCGAACGATATAGGAGAGCCGCAACGTGTCGCGAATATCCGTCAGGGCCCGCAGTGCTTTTGTTGCCGTTTCGCGGTCGCCATCCTTAGCCGCGGCCTTGCCCTTGGCGATGAGATCGTCGGCTCGGGTCACGGCGCTCTGTACCTTGGTTTCCTCGTA
The DNA here is from genome assembly GCA_963782875.1 of uncultured Alphaproteobacteria bacterium. Classification (GTDB taxonomy): domain Bacteria; phylum Pseudomonadota; class Alphaproteobacteria; order Rhizobiales; family Devosiaceae; genus CAWALD01. Next base: position 1,882,249 of record CAWALD010000003.1, read on the forward strand.
GATGGCCTGGTAGAGCGCATCCATTTGCGCCGGAAGACCCTCGCTGAGTTCGAGCGCCGCGGCGGCCTGCTGCTGCGCCATGTAAGGCCGGTAGACGAGGAAATAGCCGCCAATCCCCAACAACAGGGCAATGAATAGCGCCAGCACCCAACGTCCCCAGCCATCGCGGCGGACATAGAGCAGCGCCAGGAGCACCTTGAGGCTCGGCGCCGGCGGCGTGTAGGTGAACCGGCTCTGATCGAGCGCCGCCACACCTTCCCTGAGGATGTGGTCTGGCACCTCGATGCCCTGCTGGTGGTAGATATCTTTCAGCTTTTCGATGAGCTGACGTTCGCGTTCGGTGCCCTGCAGCTCGCGCTGCACCAGATCCTGTCGATGGCGCAGCGTGTCGACCACGTCCATGGCCAACATCACCTCGTCCAGCGGCGGTGCCATTTCGGAAGACATCGTGCTCATGCGGCCAATCGATCCCCGAACCCCAAATCGTCAGACCTGGCGGTCTTGCAGGATCAGTGCATTGCCTTCGGCGGCAAGGCTGGCGAGCCGGCGCTTGCCGTCTTCGACGGCATCGCGGATTTCCGCGGCGTTTTTCGTCGACAGTTCACGCATCTCGTCGATGATCGCGCGTGAACTTCTCCTGATAGTTGACCACCGAATCGACCAGTTTCTTGACGGCGTCTGCGCGGATGGTCGGACCGTACCCGGCCTTCAGGGCCGCATCGCCCACCTGGTCGCCGATCTCGCTCAGCGTTTCCAGCGACTTCGACATGCCCTCCTTCATGGCATTGAGCGTTTCGGTGGACTCGTTGCAGCCCGAACATGCCGGTGAACGAGGCGGAAAGGGCCGTGAAGACCGTCTCATTGGTGGAAAAGAACGCGATCGATTGCTGATAGACCCGCTCCTTGGCGCTGGTCGTTTGCATCAGCCGCGCCATGATCACTTCCGAGGTATTGTAGGCGATGGTCAGATTGTCGCTGAGATCCTTGGCGATCTGGTAGCGCCGTTCCTCGTTCTGCAATTCGCGCAATCGCTCGTCCCGCGCCATCTCCAGCCGGGCCCGGTCGGCGGGCGTACCCTGCGAAAACCCGGCCAGGTCGTCCGCTGCCGCCTTGAGTGCGGTCTTGCGGTCGTCGAGCCTGGCGTCTGAGCGGCGGCCAAGAACCTCCAGCGCCATGACCTCGGCCTGCTTCAGCGCGCCGCGGAAGTCGCGATAGGCTTCAAGGATGAGGTGTTCGCGGTCGACCTGATCCTTGGTGTCCTTGGAGACGTCGAGATAGGTGGTCGCGGATGGCGTTGAAGCGGGTGGCGATATCGCCGCGCGACACCTTCATCCAGACATTGGAAACGCGTTCGAAAAGATCGAGCCTTGCCGTCATCGAGCTGATCGACCAGCTCCTTGGCGTCGTCGCGGATCGAATCGAATCCCTTGGTGATGTCGTCGTAGCGGTCGCCGATGTTCATCGCCGCAACCTGTTGGCGCACCACCTCGTTGAAGGCGCCGGCCTGGCTCAGGGTGCGCCCGATCAGAACGATCCGCGTCTCATCGAGATCGGTGATTTGCGCCAGAAGCCCGGTAATCGGCTGCTCCTCGACGGTCTCGGGCCAGAGGCCCATATCCCTGATCGTGCCCATCGCCCTGTCGAGATAGTGCAATGGCTTCTCGGTCGCCCCAGTCTCCGTCACGCCGCATCCCCCGTGGCTGATGAGGTCATAGATTCCCATTCAAGACGGCTCTGACAATTGCAACGGTCCCGCACGCTGACTATTTTGCAGCCAATGGTGCCAAAAAGACGCAGGGGACAGGGGAGAGCGAATGCAGTTCGGCGGCAGATATTTGTTCGAGGCGCCGCGGCTGACGCTCTGGGAGGCCCTGAACGACACCGACATCCTTAAACAGGCGATTCCCGGCTGTGACCGCATCGAATGGGTTGGCCCGACCGAACTCGATTTGGCGATCGCTATAAATCTCGGTGTGCTGAAGCCGGTGTTCAAGGGCGGGCTCGAGCTTTCCAGCATCGAGCCGGCGGAGCGCTATGTGCTGAGCGGCCGCGGCAAGGGCGGCATGCTGGGACTGGCCCATGGAGAGGCGGAAATCACCCTCGATGATGCCCCCGAAGGCGGCGCCGTGCTGGAATTCGTCGCCATTGGCGGCGCATCGGGTCAGATCATGAAGCTGGGAAAATCCCTGCTCGGCACCAGCGCGCAAAGGGTCATCGACCACTTCTTCGAGCGCATCGGCGATGCGATGCAGGTCGCCGTCACGCCGCTCGAACGCTGAGCCTCATTCCTTGATGTAGGGCTTGCCGTCGGCTGCTGGCGGCTTGGCGCGGCCCACAATGCCCGCAACGACCACGATGGTGGCGATATAGGGCGCCATGGCGAGGAATTCGGACGGGATGGGCGTCCGCAGCAGGGCCATTTTCTGCTGCAGCGAATCGGCAAAGCCGAAGATGAGCGCCGCCAGCAGGGCGCCCACCGGGTGCCAGCGTCCGAAGATCATCGCCGCCAGTCCGATATAGCCGCGCCCATTGGTCATGTTGTCGTCGAACCGTCCGACCAGCCCGAGCGTGAGGAAGGCGCCGCCGAAGCCGGCCACCATGCCGCCGAGCGTCACATGCACATAGCGCACCAGATAGACGTTGATGCCGAGCGTATCGGCAGCCTGCGGATGTTCGCCCACCGCACGCGCATGCAGGCCGTGCTTGGTGTGAAACAGATAATAGGTTGCCGCCGCCACCATGATCAGCGCGCCGTAAACGAAGACGTTCTGCTGGAACAGCACCGGGCCGAGCACCGGAATGTCCTTGAGCAGCGGAATGTTGATCGACCGGAAAACCGGCGCGTTGTTCAAGAAACGATACTGGGAGAAGACCTGGCTGCTGACATAGGAGGTCAGCCCCAGAACGAAGAGGTTGATGACCACGCCGGCAATGATCTGATCGACCCGGTAGGTCACGACAAGAGCGGCGAGGATCAGGCCGAACAGTCCGCCGACCAGCATCGCAGCGACAATTCCCGCCCAGCCGCCCAGCAGCGAGCCGACCAGTGCCCCGGTGAAGGCGCCGGCAAGCAGAATGCCTTCGATCCCGATATTGACCACGGCAACGCGTTCGCAAAGGACGCCCGCCAATCCTCCGAGCGCGATCGGTATCGCCGCGATCAGCGTCGCCTGAAACATTCCGGTTAGCGAAAAGGCCTTGCCCGCCGTCGCCCAGACCAGGAAGGCGGCGATGAGCAGCGCAAAGCCGATGCCGAGCGAAAGCGATTTCCCGCTTCCGCTCTTGCTGAGCCATTGCCTGACGCCCAGAAACACCAGAACGGCCGCTGCTACCCAGTTGAAGGGCGCGGCGGGAATGGAAAGGTCCGGCAAAGCCCACGGGTCGTTGGGGCGCGACAGCCGGAATACGGCATTGCCGCCGTCGACCTGAGCAAAGATCAGGGCGGTGATCAGCGCCAGGATAATGAGGATGACGGCGGCGATCTTGCTCTGCCGCAGCGCCGATGTGTCCAGTTTGCGCGGTTGCACCAAGGCGTCGCTGCTCATGTGGCTTATTCCTTGCGAGAAGCGGCTGTTCCGCGGAAGCCCCACGGAAAGATGGCGCGCACCAGAAGCGGTGCGGCAATGAAGGCGATGATCAGCGCCTGCACGATGCTGATCAGATCGAGGCTGACCCCGGCATCGACCTGCATCTGCCGTCCGCCCGCTTCGAGTGCGCCGAACAGCAGGCCGGCGATCAGAACGCCTATGGGATGCGACCGCCCGAGCAGCGCCACCGAAATGGCATTAAAGCCAATACCGGCGGAAAAGCCGGGCGAGGCGCGGCCGAGCACGCCGAGAACCTGATTGGCCCCGGCAAGACCGGCCAGGGCGCCGGAAAGCGCCATCACCATTATGATGATCAGCCCCGAGCGCATGCCGGCAAAACGCGCCGCGTCGGGATTTTCCCCGCTCGCGCGGAATTCGAAACCTGTCGTCGTCTTGAACAGAAGCCAGTGGCAGAACCAGACCATGGCCAGCATCAGGATGAGGCCCGCATGCAGCCTGAGATTTGGGTCGAGCCAGGCCAAAAGGCGCGGCAATTCGGCCGTTGCGGTCACGCTGGCCGAAATCGGATCGCTACGCCCCGGCTTCTGAATGGCCGGCATCTTGAGCAGGTAATCGATGAGCCGGTAGGAGATGAGATTGAGCATGATGGTCGAAATCACCTCATGCGCCCCGGTCGCCGCACGAAGCCAGCCGGCAATGCCGGCATAGATGCCGCCGGCAACGATACCCGCGATGAGCGCCAGCGGCAGATGCAGATAAATCGGCATGCCGGCGAAATTGAAGCCGACGATTACCGCGGCCATGCCGCCGATCAGCACCTGTCCCTCTGCACCGATGTTGAAAAGTCCTGCACGGAAGCCCATGGCCACGCCGAGCCCGGCAATGACCAGCGGAATGGCGGCGGTCAGACTCTCGGAAATCGAACTGAGCGAGCCCACAGAGCCATTGAGCAGGGCCAGATAGGATCTGCCGACGGTCTGGATGTCGACATCGGTCGCAAGCATGACGAGCGCACCGAGTATCAGCGCGCCGACGATCGCAAAGATCGGGACGATGATCAGGTCTTCATAGTGTGTGCGCTCTGGCGCCGCCTTTTCGAGCAGATGGCGCGCGACGCTGCTGTTGGATGCCTGGGAGTTCTCGCTCATTGTGTTGCTCCCGCCATCGCCAGACCAATGTCGTTCTTGTTCACCGGGCGGCCCTTCTCGCCTCCGAATTCGGCGACGATCCGTCCCTTGAACATCACCAGTATCCGGTCGCTGAGGGCGATCACCTCATCGAGTTCGGAGGAGACGATAAGAACGCCGTCGCCCTCATTGCGCGAATCGACGATCCGCGAATGGATATATTCAATCGAGCCGACATCGAGCCCTCGGGTCGGATGCGCCGCGATCAGCAGCTTGGTGTCGCGCGACAGCTCGCGCGCCACCACCATTTTCTGCTGATTGCCGCCGGAAAGATGGTTCACCGTCTCGAAGATCGAGGGGGTGCGCACATCGAACGCCGCGGCATATTCGGCCGACAGCTCGTTCACCGCCTTCCAGTTCATCGAGATGCCGTTGGAAAACCGGTCGTCGTAATAGGTGTCGAGCACCATGTTTTCGGCGATGGTGAAATTCGCGATCACACCGTTTTTGAGCCGGTCTTCTGCGATATGGGCGATACCCATTGCATGCCGCTGCCGCGCCGAGGCGCGTGTGATGTCCTGGCCATTGAAGCCTATCGTACCGCCCGCCACGCGCTGCACACCTGCCAATGCCTCGACCAGCGCCGATTGACCATTGCCCTGAACGCCGGCAATGCCGACGATCTCGCCGCTGCGGATCGAAAAGCTGACATCGTCGACGGCGATCGAATCGTCGTCCCTGAGGATGGTCAAATCCTTGACGTCCAGGAGCACCTCGCCAGGCTTGGCCGGGGCTTTCTTGACCTCGAGGCTGACCGGGCGGCCAACCATCATTTCGGCCAGTTCGAGTTCGGTCTTCTCGCCTGGCAGGCATTCGCCGACGATCTGGCCGGTGCGCAGCACATTGATGCGATCGGCGATTTCCAGGATTTCGTGCAGCTTGTGCGTGATGAAGACCAGCGCCTTGCCGTCATCGCGAAGCGCGCGCACGATCTTGAAGAAGTCGGTGACTTCCTGCGGCGTCAGGACCGCGGTGGGCTCGTCGAAGATCAGCACGTCGGCGGAGCGGAACAGCACCTTGATGATTTCGACGCGCTGTTGGATGCCGACCGGCAAATTCTCGATCAGCGCATCCGGCTCGACCTCGAGACCATAGGTCTCGTTGATCTCGCGTACCTGCGCCCGCGCCTTCTTGAGATCGAGACTGTCGAGCGGTCCGGTCGGTTCGACGCCCAGCACCACGTTTTCGGCAACCGTGAAGACGGGAACCAGCATGAAATGCTGATGTACCATGCCGATGCCGGCGCGGATGGCGTCGCCGGGGCCGTCGAAATTGACCGGTTTGCCGTCAATGAGAATCTCGCCCTCGTCCGGCCGGTAAAGCCCCGAGAGCACGTTCATCATGGTGGATTTGCCGGCGCCGTTTTCGCCCAGCAGGCCCAGCACTTCGCCCGCCTTGATGTGAAGGTTCACGCCTGAATTGGCAACGACCTCGCCGAAGCGTTTGGTGATGCCACGAAGCTCGATATCCAAGGCGCGCTCCCTTTGGCCTTATCGGTAAAGTTGCGGCGCCATCCATGACCCAGATGGCGCCGCGACAGGTTCTCGTGAGATGGACTAGCTGCCGACTTTGATGTCGCCGTCGATGATCTTCTGCTTGATCGTCTCGATCTCGCTCTTCAGATCGTCCGGCACGGCCGAGTCCATGTCGTGGTACGGCGCAAGACCGACGCCGTCATTGGCCAGCGTGCCGACGATCACGCCGCCCTTGAAACTACCGTCCATGGTGTCTTTGATGACCTGCTGCACGGTCGCATCCATCTTCTTGAGGACCGAGGTCAGATAGACTTTGTTCTTCTCGGGATTGGTCAGATACTGGTCCGCGTCGACGCCGATGATCTTGAGCTTGTCGGTGCCCAGTTCGTCGGCGAGAGCCGCCGAGCCGAGACCCACGGGGCCGGCTACCGGCATGACGATGTCGGCGCCTTCGTCATAAAGGTTCTGCGCGAAGGTGCGGCCATCGTCGAGCGATTCGAAGTTGTTGGTGAACAGCCCTTCCTTGGCCTTGGGATCCCAGCCGAGCACCTTCACGTCGGTGCTGTGCTGCTGGTTGTAGTAGTCGACGCCCCAGGCAAAGCCGTCCATGAACACGGTCACGGGCGGAATGTTGATGCCGCCGAACGTGCCAACCGTGCCCGTCTGGGTCATGCCCGCCGCCAGATAGCCGGCGAGGAAGGCGGCCTGATCGGTCGCAAAGACCTGACCCTGGATGTTGTCGATCGTCGGATCGTAGGCATAGTCGACAATCGAGAACTTCTGGTCAGGATTGGCTTCAGCGGCCGCCTTGGTGGCATCGCCCATCAGAAAGCCGACGGTGATGATGATGTCGCAATCCCCGCCGAGCAGGGAATTGATGTTGGCGGCGTAGTCGGTTTCGGCCTGCGATTCGAGGAACCGGCCGTCGATATTATAGGCCTTCTCTGCGTCTTCCACGCCCTTCCAGGCGGTCTGGTTGAAGCCGTTGTCGTCAATGCCGCCCGTGTCGGTGACCTGGCAGGCGGTGAAGGCATAGGCCGACATGGCCGAGCCGAGCACCATCAAGCCGGCAAGCAGCGCGGGCTTGGTAACGCGTTTGAAATTCATGATGTTCTCTCCTGTTGATCGGGCGGTGCGCTGCACAAGCAATTCCGCCTCTTTGGCCCCCCGCGACATGGCGATAACAAAACAGCTACCAAATCACTCGGCAAGCAAAAACACGAAGCGGCTGCGGCGTTGTTGACGGCTTTCCTCCCTTCGCCTACTGCCGGACGCGATGATTGTGACGGCACAAGGCCTGCCGGGAAAGGTTGGCGGACGCGATGACCTCCGAAATCGATGCAAAGCTTCTCGCAGCAGCCGAAAGGGTTCGGGCGCACGCGCATGTACCCTATTCCCGCTATGCCGTCGGCGCGGCGATCCTGGCGGATGACGGGAAAATCTATGCCGGTTGTAATGTCGAGAACGCCGCCTATCCGGTGGGAAATTGCGCGGAGGCTTCGGCAATCGCCTTCATGGTCGGGGCCGGGGCCAAACGCATAAAACGCATCTATATCACCGGCTCCGGCAAGATGCCGGTAACACCATGCGGGGCCTGCCGGCAGCGTATCCGCGAATTCGCTGATCCGGACGTGACGATCATTTCGCATGGCGTGGAAGGCGAACCGCTTTTGTCCACCCTCGCCGAATTGCTGCCGCACTCTTTTGGCCCGGATCATTTGGGCTGAGCAAGCAAGACGCTGAGAGAGGCTTTGGCCTGAGCGCCGCGATTTGCTAGATTGCCCGCGCCGCGAACTCTGGCCGGCGTACAAACAGGAACGGCGCGCTGAACAGCGCCGGTGGAGGCTGACAATGAGTTTGAGGATAGTCGATACGCCGCCGCAGGAGGCGTCGCACAAGCGCAATCCGGGTTTCCCGCTCGATCTCGATGTCGTCGACCGCATCCGCATGAACCGCTCGGCGCTGGAGCGGCGCGCCGCCACCATTCCGCACGCGCCGCACGGTCAAAAAGCAGTGGCAGGCCGCATGGCTTTTGAAGGCGATCACGCTGATCGACCTGACGACACTGAATTCCGATGACACGCCGGGACGCGTCGAGCGGCTTTGCGCCAAGGCCCGCAACCCGGTGCGCCACGACATTCTGCAGGCGCTCGGCGTGCCGCAGCTGAAAATTCATCCCGGCGCCGTCTGCGTCTATCACGCCTTCGTCGAAACGGCGGTCAAGGCGCTGGAGGGAACCGATATTCCCGTCGCCGCCGTCTCCACTGCCTTCCCGCACGGGCTCGCCCCGCTCGAAACCAGGATCATGGAAATCGAGGCGTCGGTGAAGGCCGGCGCACGGGAAATCGACATCGTCATCGAGCGCGGCATGGTGCTACGCGGCGACTGGCAGGCGCTCTACGATCAGGTCAAGGCCTTCCGCAAGGCCTGCGGCGATGCCCATATCAAGACCATTCTCGGCACCGGCGAACTGGCGACGCTGACCAATGTCGGCCAAGGCCTCGCTGGTCTGCATGATGGCCGGCGCCGATTTCATCAAGACCTCGACCGGCAAGGAAAAGGTCAACGCCAATCTGCCGACCTCGCTCGCCATGATCCGCATGATCCGCTGAGTTCCACGAAGAGACCGGCATCGAGATCGGCTACAAGCCGGCCGGCGGCATTTCGAGCTCCAAGGACGCGCTGGCCTATATGGCGCTGATGAAGGAAGAACTGGGCACGCGCTGGCTGCGAGCCGCACCTCTTCCGCTTCGGCGCTTCGTCCCTGCTGACCGACATCGAGCGGCAACTGGAGCACAACGCCACCGGGCGCTATGCGGCCGACTACCGCCAGCCCATGGTCTAGGAGGCGGCGTCCATGGACCCGATGGTCAGCCTTGCGACCCTGATCCTTTATTTCTCCGGCCCAAACCCGACGCCGATGAACATCGGCCTTTACGCGACCATGGAAGACTGCGAGCAGGCGATTGCCGACATCGTCGTGACCAAATGGAGCAAGAAGGGCGCGATCGAGGACGCCAGGGGCGACGGGGAGCTGCGGGCCATCTGCGTGCCCACCTCCGAGGTTGCGGTGCCCGACGATTCCCAGAGCGGCCTTCAGACGACGAGCCGATAAATTCGCCCATGCGGGGAGCATGACATGAACAAGATCGCCAAAATCTTCGAAACGCTCGACTACGGCCCGGCCCCCGAGGCCGCGACGCCGGCGCTGGCCTGGCTCGACGGCCATGGCCGCAAGTTCGGCCATTTCATCAATGGCGAATGGACCAAGCCAGGCAAGACCTTTGCCACCGACAACCCGGCCAACGGCGACAAGCTGGCCGAAATCACCGACGGCACGGCCCAGGACGTCGACAAGGCCGTCAAGGCCGCCCGCGCCGCTTTTCCGGCCTGGAGCGCGCTCTCCGGCTATCGAGCGCGGCCAAATATCTTTATGCCATCGCCCGGCATCTGCAGAAGGAGAGCCGGCTGTTCGCCGTGCTCGAAATCCTGGACAACGGCAAGCCGATCCGCGAGAGCCGCGACCTCGACATTCCGCTGGCCGCCCGCCATTTCTACCATCATGCCGGCTGGGCGCAGCATCTGCGAGCGCCAGTTCCCCGATCATGGTGCCCTATGGCGTCTGCGGGCAGATCATTCCGTGGAATTTCCCGCTGCTGATGCTGGCCTGGAAGATCGCCCCGGCGCTCGCCGCCGGCAATACGGTGGTGCTCAAACCCGCCGAATTCACCTCGCTGACCGCGCTGCTGTTCGCCGAAATCTGCGCACGCGTCGGCCTGCCCAAGGGCGTGGTCAATATCGTCACCGGCGAGGGCGAGACGGGTCAGGCGCTGGTCGAGCATAACGATGTCGACAAGATCGCCTTCACCGGCTCGACCGAAGTCGGCAAGATCATCCGCACGGCCACGGCCGGCTCCGGCAAGGGCCTGTCGCTCGAACTGGGCGGCAAGAGCCCTTACATCGTCTTCGACGATGCCGATCTCGACAGCGCCATCGAAGGACTGGTCGATGCCATCTGGTTCAACCAGGGACAGGTTTGCTGCGCCGGCTCGCGCCTTCTGGTGCAGGAGTCGATCGAGGCAAAATTCCTCGACAAGCTCAAGGCGCGCATGGCGACACTGCGCGTCGGCGATCCGCTCGACAAATCCATCGACATCGGTGCGCTGGTGGCGCCCGTGCAGGTCAAGCGCATCAGGGACATGCTGGCCCAGGGCGACAGGGAAGGCGCTGTTCGCTACGAGCCTGACGGCGACCTGCCGGAGAAGGGCTGCTACATCAAGCCGACTCTGATAACCGGCATTTCCCCCGCGTCGACGCTGATGCAGGAGGAGATTTTCGGCCCGGTTCTGGTGGCGATGAGCTTCCGCACGCCGGAGGAAGCGGTGGCGCTGGCCAACAACACACGCTACGGCCTCGCCTCGACCGTCTGGACGCGAAAATATCAATCTGGCGCTCGATATCGCCCCGCAGATCAAGGCGGGCGTCGCCTGGATCAACTGCTCCAACCTTTTCGATGCGGCAGCCGGGTTCGGCGGCTACAAGGAGAGCGGTTATGGCCGCGAGGGCGGCGCCGAAGGCATGCGGGTTTATCTCAAGCCCGCTTTCGAAAAGGCGCTGAAGGCCGCGCCCGCGCCCAAACTGCCTGCCAGTGCGGAGCCGGGCGAAATCTCCGGCATCGACCGCACGGCGAAAATGTATGTCGGCGGCAAGCAGGCCCGCGGCGATTCCGGCTATGCCCGTATGGTCGTCTCGCCCGAATGGCAAGGAACTTGGCGAAGTGGCTGACGGCAACCGCAAGGATATCCGCAACGCGGTCGAGGCGGCCCGCAAGGCCCTGGGCTGGAGCAAGGCGACGGCGCATCTGCGCGCGCAGATCCTCTATTTCCTCGGCGAGAATCTCGACTATCGGAAAAACGAGTTCGCCGACCGCATCCGCGAGATGACCGGCGTGTCCGCCAATGCGGCAAAACGCGAAGTCGATCTGAGCGTGGAGCGGCTTTTTGCCTTTGCGGGCTGGGCCGACAAGTTCGACGGGCAGGTGCACAGCGTGCCCTTGCGCGCCGTTTCGCTCGCCATGGTCGAACCCATCGGCGTCATCGGCATCGGCGCGCCGGCCGAAAGCCCGCTTCTCGGTGCGATCTCGCTCCTGGCGCCGGCCATCGCCATGGGCAATACGGCGGTTTTGGTGCCGTCCGAGACACCACCCGCTGTCGATGACTGATTTCTACCAGGTCATGGAAACGTCCGACGTGCCCGCCGGCGTGGTCAACATCGTCACCGGCGAGGCTGCGCCTTTGATGAAGACGCTGGCCGAGCACGATGGCGTCGACGCGCTGTGGTGCTGCCGGCGACGCCGGAGCTTTGCGCCGATATGGAGCGGCTCTCGATCGGCAATCTCAAGCAGGTCTGGACCACGCGCGGCCTTGGGTTCGACTGGGCGGATCGCGAGCTGATGGAAGGCCGCTATTTCCTCGATCGCGCCACCCAGATCAAGAACATCTGGGTGCCCTACGGGGCTTGAGGCAATGGTATTTTTCCTCCCCCAGGAAGTGATCGCGAAAAAGCGCGATGGCGCGGAGCTGACCGCCAGCGAAATCCGCCGCTTCATCGACGGCTTCGCCAATGGCACGGTCAGCCATGCCCAGGCGGCCGCCTTCGCCATGGCGGTCTTTTTCCGCGACATGAGCCTTGAGCGAGCGCGTGGCGCTGACCACGGCCATGCGGGATTCCGGCAAGGTGCTGGACTGGTCCGACTTGAACGGGCCGGTGGTCGACAAGCATTCGACCGGCGGGGTGGGCGACAATGTCTCGCTCATGCTCGCCCCGATCCTCGCCGCCTGCGGGGTCTTCGTGCCGATGATCTCGGGGCGCGGACTGGGCCATACCGGCGGCACGCTCGACAAGTTCGATTCCATCCCCGGCTATCAGACCAGCCCCGACAACGAGCTATTCCGGGCAAGCGGTGCGCGATGTCGGCTGCGCCATCATCGGGCAGACCGACGATCTCGCCCCCGCCGACCGCACGCTTTATGCCATCCGCGACGTCACGGGCACGGTCGAGAACATCTCGCTGATCACCGCCTCGATCCTGTCCAAAAAGCTCGCCGCCGGGCTCGATGCGCTGATCCTCGACGTCAAGACCGGCTCGGGCGCCTTCATGCCGACACTGGCGAAGTCCGCGCGAACTGGCGCGAAAGCCTGGTTTCCGTCGCCAATGGCGCCGGGGTGAAGACCGGGCGCGCTGATCACCGACATGAACGAGCCTTTGGCCAGCGCTGCCGGCAACGCGCTCGAAGTGCGCAACGCCGTCGAATTCCTCACCGGCAAACACCAGGACGCGCGGCTCAAGGAAGTCACGCTCGAACTTTGCGCGGCGGCTTTGGTGCTCTGCGGCGGCGGTGCGGCGGAGAACGCGCAGGAGAAGGTGGAGCAGGCACTCAGCTCCGGCGAGGCGGCCGAACGTTTCTCGAAAATGGTGAGCGCGCTGGGCGGCCCCGCCGATTTCGTCGAGAAGATGGACGACTATCTCGCCGGCAGCGCCGATCATCCGCGACGTGTTCAAGCCGAAGAACTCGGGCAAGGTCGACCGCTATCGACACGCGCGGCGTCGGCATGGCCGTGGTGGCGCTGGGCGGCGGCCGGCGTATGCCATCCGACCGCATCGATCACGCCGTCGGCTTCGATCAGCTGGCAGGGCTCGGCGACGATGTCGGGGGCAACAAGCCGCTGGCCCGCATCCATGCCCGGGACGAGACCTCGGCAGCCGAAGGCGCGAAGCGGCTGACGGAAGCCTATGGCCTCGGCGGCAAGTATGAACCGCACGCGCTGATCGCCGACACCATCATGCCGGAGACGAAATAGATGCCCCGCGTCAATCTTGTGCGTGCTCGACAGCTTCGGCATCGGCGGGGCACCCGATGCCGATGCCTATTTCAATGATGGCGTGCCGGACACCGGCGCCAATACCTTTCTGCACATCGCGCAAAAATGCGCCGAAGGGCAGGGCGACCGAGGCGGGCGTCCGGCACGGCCCGCTCCGCCTGCCCAATATGGATATGCTGGGCCTCGGCGCCGCCGGCAAGCTCTCTTCCGGCACGCTTGCGCCGGGCTTCGGCGGAAAACGCCGCCGGCTTCTGGGGCGTGGGCCGCGAAGTCTCCAAGGGCAAGGACACGCCCTCCGGCCATTGGGAGATCGCTGGCGTGCCGGTGCCCTTCGAATGGGGCTATTTCCCCAAGGACGAACCGGCTTTCCCGAAGGAGCTGACCGACGCCATCATTTCGTGAAGCCGGCCTGCCCGGCATTCTCGGCAACAAGCACGCCTCGGGCACGACGATCATCGCCGAACTGGGCGAGGAGAGCATCCGAACCGGCAAGCCGATCTGCTACACCAGCGCTGACAGCGTCTTCCAGATCGCCGCGCACGAGACGCATTTCGGCCTGCAGACAGCTCTACGATCTCTGCGAGATCGCCTTCAGGCACACCGCGCCGATGAAGATCGGCCGCGTCATCGCGCGGCCCTTCGTCGGCGAAGATGCCGCAAACTTCAAGCGCACCGGCAACCGGCGCGATTTCGCCATCTCGCCCCCCGAACCGACGCTGCTGGACCGCGCGAAGGAGGCCGGGCGCGACGTCTATGCCATCGGCAAGATTTCCGACATCTATGCCGGCCACGGCGTCACCCACAAGATCAAGGCGACGCGGCAACATGGAGCTGTTCGACGCGCACGCTCGAAGCCATGGACATGGCGGCAGACGGGGCGCTGGTCTTGGTCAATTTCGTCGATTTCGACCAGGAATACGGCCACCGCCGCGATGTGCCGGGCTATGCCGCGGCGCTCGAAGCGTTCGATGCGCGCCTGCCGGAGATCGATCGCGAAGATGCGCGATGACGACCTGCTGGTCCTGACTGCCGACCACGGCAACGATCCCGACCTGGACCGGCACGGACCACACGCGCGAGCAGGTGCCGATCCTTTGCTATTCGCAAGTCCCTCAAGGCTGGCTCCTGCGGTCTGAGGCAGACTTTCGCCGATATCGGCGAGAGCATTGCGCACTGGCTGAAGCTTGCGCCGGGCGAGCACGGAAAGTCATTTTTCTGAGCCGCGCGCTGCCGGGGGTGTGGACTCTTCGAGCCTGAAGGTTTCAATGAGCGCCGCATAAAAACTGATCCCACAAGAGCGCAGGCAAGAGGCAACAATGGACAGCGTAACCGTCGTCGATCACCCCCTGATCCAGCACAAACTGACCATCATGCGCGACAAGGAGACCTCGACGGCGAGCTTCCGCCGGCTGCTGCGCGAGATCGCCCATCTGCTCTGCTACGAGGTGACCCGCGATCTGGAGCTCGAGAACGATCGAGATCGAAACGCCGATGGAGCGCATGCAGGCGCCGACCATCAAGGGCAAGAAACTGGTCTTCGCCTCGATCCTCAGGGCCGGCAACGGCCTGCTGGAAGGCATGCTCGACCTGGTGCCGGCCGCCCGCGTCGCCCATATCGGCATCTATCGCGACCACGACACGCTGCAGCCGGTCGAATATTACTTCAAGGCGCCCTCGGGCCTCGACGACCGGCTGATCATCGTCGTCGACCCGATGCTGGCCACCGCCAATTCGGCCATTGCCGCGGTCGACCGCTCAAGCGGCGCGGCGCCAACAATATCCGGTTCCTCTGCCTGCTGGCCGCGCCCGAGGGCGATCAGAAGTTCACCAAGGCGCACCCGGACGTGCCGGTCTTCACCGCCGCCATCGACGAGCCAGCTCAACGAGAAGGGCTATATCGTGCCCGGCCTCGGCGACGCCGGCGACCGCATGTACGGGACGCGCTAATCGCGCCGGAATTAGTGGGGGCCAACTTGCCGGTTCGGCAGCGCGACGACACGAAATAAGGTCGCGCCGCAGCAGTTCCTCATCCCTTCAGCGGCAGCCCCAGCTCGATCAGTTCGGCGCGCAGGGCTTCGGGTGTCGAGAACTCAATCGCCGTCATGCCGAATTTGCGGGCCGAGACGACATTGGCGCCGTTGTCGTCGATGAAGACGCAGGACTCGGCCGCCAAGCCGTAGCGCTCGCAAAAGATGCGGTAGATGCGCGGGTCGGGTTTGACCATGCCTTCCAGCCCCGACACCACGACGCCGTCGAATTTTTCCAGGAACGGCCATTCCGGCAGGCAAGACATCCATTTCTCCCAGGAGAAATTGGTGATGGCGAAGGTGGGCACTTCGGCGGCGATCAACTCGTCATGGATGGCGATCGTGCCCTCGATGAAACCGCCGATGGTTTCCTTCCAGCGCTTGTCATAGGCCTGGATCTCCCGCCAGTAGCGTGGAAACCGGGTGATCAGCCGCGCCACGCCCTCGGCATAGATGTCGCCCGCGTCGAATTCGAGATTCCAGTCCAGCGTGCAGATCTCATCCTGAAACCACTGCGCCTCCTCTTCCGTGTCGAAGAGCTTGCGGAACAGATACATCGGGTTCCAGTCGACGAACACGCCGCCGAGATCGAAGACGGGGACCAGCATTTCGCTCATATCGATAGGCTCCGGGATCTGAGGGGCGGGGAGGGAATTGGGCGCTCTTCGCATGTGCTGAAACCGAGCGCAAGGTGGTGCCGGCGATGGTGCCCACGCGGCCAAGAGGCTTTGCGCGCCCCGCCCGATCGGATAGGCAGGAGCACGAGTAAGGAGCCTGCAAGTGTCTGAAGCCGTTTCGTCTGTCGTGCATGCCGTCGGCCGGGAAAGACTGCTCGGCCATTTGGCCATGATCGGGTTCGCCGCGCTGATCGCGGGGTCGTTTTCCTTCGGCAAGCAGGCGACGCCTTATATCGATCCGCTATCGCTCAATGCCGTGCGCTTCGTTGTCGGCGCCGCGGCCATGGGAGGCTTCCTGTTCGGGATCAGGCGCAAGCCTTTCCGCGTGCCCGCGGCGCCCTGGCGCTTTGCGCTCATGGGCGCGCTGATGGCGGTCTACTTCGTCACCATGTTCATCGCGCTCGGCATCACCTCCGCCGTGTCGACGAGCGCTGTGTTCACGCTGGTGCCGTTGATGTCGGCCGTCATCGCGTTTTTCCTGCTCGGCCAGATCATCCGCCCCATCGTAGCCCTCAGCCTCGCTTTTGCCGCGACAGGCGCGGTCTGGGTGATCTTTCACGGCGACGCCGCGGCGATCCTCGGCTTCGATATAGGTCAGGGGGAACTGATCTATTTCGTCGGCTGCATCGGACATGCCTTCTTCACCCCGCTCTTGCGCAAGCTCAATCGCGGTGAGGGGGCGCTCTTCGCCTCCTTCTGGGTGATCGTCTTTACCGGGCTCTGGATCGTCATTGCCGGCATCGGCAATATCTTGTCCACCGACTGGATGGCGCTGCCGCCGCTCGTCTGGGGTGTGGTGGCCTATCTCGGCATCTTTACCGGCACCGTCACCTTCTTTCTCATGCAATACGCCTCGCTGCGGCTGCCCGCTTCCAAGGTGCTGGCCTATGGCTATCTGGTGCCGGTCTTCGTCATCATCATCGAGGGCGTCGCCGGCCATGGCTGGGTCAGCCTGTCTGTGGCGCTGGGCGCGCTGGTGACATGCCTTGGCCTGGTGGTACTGTACTTTTCCCCAGACTGACCTTGGAGGCAGCGATGGCAGACCGGCAACAGGTGCTCGGCATTGGCGGATTCTTTTTCAAGAGCCGCGATCCGGATGCCCTGGCGCAATGGTACGAACGCCATCTGGGCGTTCTGGGCGTGCCGAAATCCTATGGGGGAGAGGCCTGGAGGCAGGAGGCCGGCACGACGGTCTTTGCGCCTTTCACCGCGGACACAGGCTATTTCGGCCGGCCCGAGCAGCAATTCATGCTCAACTTCCGCGTTGCCGATCTCAAGGCCTTTGCCTCCCAATTGGAGGCCGACGGCATCGCCGTCGAGATCGATCCGGAAACCTATCCGAACGGATATTTCGCCAGCCTCAAGGACCCAGACGGCAATCCCATCCAGCTCTGGCAGGAAATCGACGCATGACGCGAGCCGCTATTTCTGCGGCACCAGCCCTCTCAAGAAAAGCTGCTCGAGAAACCGCGCGGCGTCCTCGAAACGGCCTTCGCCACCATAATCCTTGCCGAGCACGGCCCTGACCTGCACGTCGAAATCGGCATAGTGCTGGGTCGTCGCCCAGATCGAAAAGATCAGATGGCGGGGGTCGGCAGCGCACCAGCTTGCCCTCGTCCATCCATTTCTCCAGCACCTTGGCCTTTTCGTCGACCAGCGGTTTCAGTTCGCCCTCGATCAGATCCATGATGCGCGGCGCCCCCTGCAGGATCTCGTTGGCGAAGAGCCGGCTTTCGCGCGGGTAATCGCGGCTCATTTCCAGCTTGCGTCGGATATAGGAGCGGATTTCCGGAATGGGGTCGCCGCCCGCATCCATATGGCGCAAGCGGGTCCAGCCAGGTGTCCAGCAGCCGCTCGATCAGCGGCTTTGTGGATGTCTTCCTTGCGGCCGAAATAATAGAGCAGGTTGGGCTTGGACATGCCGGCTGCCTCGGCGATCTGGTCGATCGTCGCGCCCCGGAAACCTTGCTGCGAGAACACATCCAGCGCGGCGTCGAGAATCTGCTCCTGCTTTTCGCGCTGGATGCGCGTAAGCGGGCGCGCCTGTTGCTGCCTGGTCGTCCATGCGGCCGCCGCCTCCTCGCTTGCCCAGGACAAGGCATTTTTCGCCTTGATCGCACCCGTGGGAGTGCTAACCTTTTTCCAACTGGTCAAAAATTTGGATAGCACACGAAGGTGCAATGTCCAATCTTGCGGCCAGAGGAAAAACCTCGAGGCGCAACGGATGGTCAGGGGCGCCGACAAAATCAACAATGGCTAGGGAGGCCACCCGGTGTCGAACCGTCTCAATGTTGCGCCGAATGATCTGAGTGCCTTCTGGATGCCGTTTACGGCCAACCGCCAGTTCAAGAAGGCCCCCCGCATGTTCGTGGGCGCCAAGGACATGCACTACACCACCTCGGACGGCCGCCAGGTGCTCGATGGCACGGCGGGGCTGTGGTGCGTCAATGCCGGCCATTGCCGCCCCAAGATTACTGAGGCCATTCAGCAGCAGGCTGGCCGAACTCGATTATGCGCCAGCCTTCCAGATGGGCCACCCCAAGGCGTTCGAACTGGCCAACCGCCTGGTCGATATCTCGCCCGAAGGGCTCGACCATGTGCTTTTCACCAACTCCGGATCGGAAAGCGTCGAGACCGCGCTGAAGGTGGCGTTGGCCTATCACCGGGTGAAGGGTGAGGGCATCGCGCTTCCGCCTCATCGGCCGCGAACGCGGCTATCACGGCGTCAATTTCGGCGGCATTTCCGTCGGCGGTATCGTGCCCAACCGCAAGATGTTCGGCACGCTTTTGACCGGCGTCGACCATCTGCCGCACACCCACAATCTCTCGAAGAACGCCTTCACGCGAGGTGAACCCGAGCATGGCGCCGATCTTGCCGACGAGCTGGAGCGCATCGTTGCCCTGCACGATGCCTCGACCATCGCCGCCGTCATCGTCGAGCCGGTGGCCGGCTCGACCGGTGTGCTGATCCCGCCCAAGGGCTATTTGCAGCGTCTGCGCGACATCACCAAGAAGCACGGCATATTGCTGATCTTCGACGAGGTCATCACCGGTTATGGCCGGCTCGGTGCCCCCTTCGCCGCCGATTATTTCGGCGTCATCCCCGACATCATGGTCACCGCCAAGGGCCTGACCAATGGCGTCATTCCCATGGGTGCTGTGTTCGTCACCTCGGAAATCCACGACGCCTTCATGCAGGGACCCGAACACGTCATCGAGTTCTTCCACGGCTATACCTATTCGGGCAATCCGATCGCGTCCGCAGCGGGTCTGGCAACCCTTGAAACCTATAAGGACGAGGGCCTGCTGACGCGCGGGGCCGAAATGGGCGAGTATTTCGCCGATGCGCTGCATTCGCTTAAAGATGCGCCGCATGTCATCGACATCCGCAATATCGGCCTGGTCGGCGCCATCGAACTCGAACCGATCGCCGGGCAACCCACAAAGCGCGCTTTCTCGGCTTTCGTAAAAGCTTTCGAGGACGGGTTCCTCATCCGCACCACTGGGGATATCATCGCGCTCTCGCCCCCGCTGATCGTGGAAAAGCACCACATCGACGAACTGATCGACGGCCTGCGCGCCGTACTGGAGACCATTGACTAATGTACACCGTAGAAAATGCCGTTGCCGGCAAGCGCTACACCTCGTCGTCGGACCGGAAATCGCCGGTTTTCAATCCCGCGACCGGCGAGCAGATCGGCATCCTGCCGCTCTCGACCGCCGAGGAGATCGACGCGGCGATCAAAAGCGCGAAAGAGGCTCAACCCGCCTGGGGAAGCTTGCCGCCGGCTAAGCGCGCGCGGGTAATGTTCAAATTCCTCGAATTGCTCAACCAGAACATCGACAAGCTCGCATCCGAGATTTCCCGCGAGCACGGCAAGACGCATGAGGATGCGCTTGGCGAATGCGCGCGCGGACTGGAAGTGGTCGAATTCGCCTGCGGCATCCCCCATCTGCTCAAGGGCGAATATTCGCGCAATGTCGGCCCGGCAATCGATACCTATGCCCAGCGCCAACCGCTGGGTGTCGTGGCGGGCATCACCCCGTTCAACTTCCCCGCAATGGTGCCCTTGTGGATGTATCCCATGGCGATTGCCTGCGGCAACGCCTTCATTCTGAAGCCCTCCGAGCGGGACCCCTCCGCCTCGCTGCTGGCATGGGAACTGTTCAAGGAGGCCGGCCTGCCCGACAGCATTTTCAACATCGTGCATGGCGACAAGCAGGCTGTCGATCACCTGCTCGACAGCAAGGATATTTCGGCCGTCAGCTTCGTGGGCTCCACCCCGATCGCCGAATATGTCTATACGCGCGGCACGGCCGCCGGTAAGCGCGTACAGGCGCTGGGCGGCGCCAAGAACCACATGATCGTCATGCCCGACGCCGACATGGACCAGGCCGCAAATGCGCTGATGGGCGCCGGCTATGGTTCGGCTGGCGAGCGCTGCATGGCCGTCTCCGTCGCCGTGCCGGTGGGCGACAAGACTGCCGACGCTCTGGTCGCCGCGCTCAAGCCCAAGGTCGAGGCATTGAAGATCGGGCCGGCGACCGACAGCGCCTCGGAAATGGGCCCCGTCATCTCCAAGGCGGCGCAGGAGAAGATCCTCGGCTATATCGATGAGGGCGAGAAGGCGGGCGCCGAACTGGTCGTCGATGGCCGCGGCTTCAAGCTGCAGGGCTATGAGGACGGCTATTTCATCGGCGGCACGCTGTTCGATCATGTGACCCCGGACATGAAAATCTACCGCGAGGAGATTTTCGGGCCCGTCCTGTCGGTCGTGCGCGCCAAGACCTATGACGACGCCGTCAAGCTTATCCACGGCCATGAATACGCCAATGGCACGGCCATCTTCACCCGCGACGGCGACGCCGCCCGCACCTTCGCCGACAAGATCGAGGTCGGCATGGTCGGCATCAACGTGCCCATCCCGGTGCCGGTGGCCTATCATTCCTTCGGTGGTTGGAAGCGCTCGATCTTCGGGGCGCATGGCATCTACGGTCCTGAAGCCGTGCATTTCTACACCCGCCTCAAGACGGTGACTGCCCGCTGGCCCTCCGGGGTCAAGGAAGGCGCGGTCTTCACCTTCCCCTCCTGATCCAAAGGCAAAAACAAGGAGACGCCCATGCCAGCCCCCGGAGAAAACCTTCGTATCAACGGTGACAGGCTATGGGCGTCGATCCATGAAATGGCCGAAATCGGTCCTGGCGTCGCTGGCGGCAATAACCGCCAGACCGTGACCGACGAGGATGGCGAAGGCCGGCACCTGTTCAAGAAATGGTGCGACGAAGCCGGGCTCGAAATGGGCGTCGACAAGATGGGGACGATGTTCGCCACGCGCCCCGGCACCGACCCCGACGCACTGCCGGTCTATGTTGGGTCCCACCTCGACACCCAGCCGACCGGGGGTCGCTATGACGGTGTGCTCGGCGTGCTTGGCGCGCTCGAACTGGTGCGCACGCTCAACGATCTCGACATCAAGACAAAGCACCCGATCGTTGTTACCAACTGGACCAACGAGGAGGGCACCCGCTTCGCCCCGGCCATGATGGCCTCCGGCGTCTTTGCCGGCGTGCTCGACATGGAGGACGTCTATTCGCACACCGATTCAAAGGGCAAGAAGTTCGGCGACGAACTGAAGCGTATCGGCTGGATGGGCGACGAGGAAGTGGGCGCCCGTAAGATGCATGCCTTCTTCGAGCTGCATATCGAGCAGGGCCCGATCCTCGAAGCCGAGGGCAAGGATATTGGGGTGGTAACCCACGGCCAGGGGCTTCGCTGGATCGAATGCACCATCACCGGCAAGGAAAGCCACACCGGCTCCACGCCTATGCATATGCGCAAGAACGCCGGGCGCGGCCTCGCCCGGGTTACCG
This sequence comes from uncultured Alphaproteobacteria bacterium, assembly GCA_963782875.1. Taxonomy (GTDB): domain Bacteria; phylum Pseudomonadota; class Alphaproteobacteria; order Rhizobiales; family Devosiaceae; genus CAWALD01. The sequence goes on from CAWALD010000003.1 coordinate 1,903,916, forward strand.
AGCTTGTGCACGAGATCGCCATGAAGCATCAGCCCAATGCGGTGGGCGCAATTGGGCATATCGATGTCTATCCCAATTCGCGCAACATCATCCCGGGAAGGGTGGTCTTCACCGTCGATTTCCGCTCGCACCTGCTCGAGATCCTGACCTCCATGGAGCAGGAACTCTATGACCGCGCGCCGGCGCTCTGCGAGGAGATTGGCGTCACATTCGAGAGCAAGGTCTCCGGCCAGTTCGATCCCCCGGCCTTCGACGAGAGCTGTGTCGCTGCCGTGCGCAATGCCGCCGAGTCCTTAGGCTATTCGCACCGCGACATCGTCTCGGGCGCGGGACACGACGCCTGCTGGGTCAACAAGCTTTACCCAACCGCCATGGTCATGTGCCCCTGCGTCGACGGCTCTGAGCCACAACGAGGCGGAATAGATCACCAAGGAATGGGCCGCCGCCGGCGCCGATGTGCTGCTGCATGCGGTGCTGGAAAAGGCGGAGGTGGTGGGGTGAGCGCAACCTCCCTCTTCGATCGGATGTATGCGGATTTCAATGCGCGTCGCATCAATGCGGTGCTTGCGCTCTTACATCCGGAGGTCGACTGGCCCAATGGCTGGGAGGGCGGATATGTGCACGGCGTCTCGGCGGTTAAAGACTACTGGATCAGGCAATGGGCCGCGATCGACCCGACCGTCATTCCGCTCGCCGTTCATGAAGGAGAAAACGGCGCGGTCACCGTTCATGTTCACCAAGTCGTAAAGGACCTTGGCGGCCAGGTCCTTGGCGATGAGGAACTGGACCATGTCTACGAACTACGAGACGGCCTGATCAGGTCGATGGAGATCAGAAAATGAGCAGTAAAGTCATCAAGAACGGCACCATCGTCACCGCCGATCTCACCTACAAGGCCGATGTGAAAATCGACGGCGGCAAGATCGTCGAAATCGGCCCGAACCTTTCCGGCGACGAGGAGCTGGACGCGACCGGCTGTTACGTGATGCCCGGCGGCATCGACCCGCATGTGCATCTCGAAATGCCGTTCATGGGCACCTATTCGACCGATGATTTCGAGAGCGGCACCCGCGCGGGGCTGGCCGGCGGCACCACCATGGTCGTCGATTTCTGCCTGCCCAACCCCAACCAGTCGCTGCTCGAGGCGCTGCAGATGTGGGACAACAAATCCACCCGTGCCAATTGCGATTATTCCTTCCATATGGCCATCACCTGGTGGGGCGAGCAGGTCTTCAACGAGATGGAGACCGTCGTGCAGGAGAAGGGCATCAACACCTTCAAGCACTTCATGGCCTATAAGGGCGCGCTGATGGTGCAGGACGACGAGATGTACGCCAGCTTCCAGCGCTGTGCCGAGCTCGGCGCCCTGCCGCTGGTGCATGCCGAAAACGGCGATGTCGTCGCCGATCTCAGCGCGAAACTGCTGCGCGAAGGCAATAACGGGCCGGAGGCGCATGCCTATTCGCGGCCGAGCCAGGTGGAAGGCGAGGCGACCAACCGCGCCATCATGATCGCCGACATGGCCGGCGTGCCGCTTTATGTCGTGCACACCTCTGCGAGGAGAGCCATGAGGCGATCCGCCGGGCCCGCCAGAACGGCAAGCGCGTTTATGGCGAGCCGCTGATCCAGCATCTGACGCTGGATGAAAGCGAATATTTCGACAAGGATTGGGACCATGCCGCCCGCCGGGTGATGAGCCCGCCCTTCCGCAACAAGCAGCACCAGGATTCGCTCTGGGCCGGGCTTGCCGCCGGCTCGTTGCAGGTGGTGGCGACCGATCATTGCGCCTTCACCACCGACCAGAAGCGCACCGGCATCAATGATTTCACCAAGATTCCGAACGGCACGGGCGGGCTGGAAGACCGGCTGCCCATGCTCTGGACCTATGGCGTGGCAACGGGCCGGCTGACACCGAACGAATTCGTCGCCGTCACCTCAACCAACATCGCCAAGATCTTGAACGTCTATCCGAAGAAGGGCGCGATCCTTGTCGGCGCCGATGCCGATATCGTCGTCTGGGACCCCGAGCGCGAAAAGACGATCACCGCCGCCAAGCCCAGCAATCGGCCATCGACTACAACGTCTTCGAGGGCAAGAAGGTCAAAGGCCTGCCGCGCTACACGCTGACGCGTGGCGAGGTTGCGGTTCAGGAAAACGAGATCAAGACGAAGGAAGGCCACGGCCAGTTCGTCAAGCGTGAGCCTTTCCAGGCGGTCAACAAGGCGCTCTCGACCTGGAAGGAACTTACCGCCCCGCGCAAGGTGGAGCGGACGGGCATTCCGGCAAGCGGGGTGTGATCGTTAGTCTGGGGGAGTTTAGGTGATCAGGGCGCGCAACAGACATTCCTTCCCCCTTGAGGGGAGGGACGCCGGCAGGCAGGGTGGGGGTAAGGGGCCTTCCACCGCGGCCGGGGCGAACACTTCTATCAGGCACCCCCACCCCCGACCCCTCCCCTCAAGGGGGAGGGGAGCGATGTCACCCCGCCACCAGCTTTTCCAGTTCCGGCAGCAGCTCCACGCTTTCCTGCTCATTCGGGTCGGTGCGGGCAATGACGGCGCTGGCCGGCTTGTCGGAGATGTTGGTGGGCAGATGCGGCATGCCGGCGGGGATATAGAACATCTCCCCGGCTCGAAGCGTGGTCTGGTGCTCAAGTTGCTGGCCCCAATAGGTCAGCACCTCGCCCTCAAGGCAGTAGATCGCCGTCTCGTGGCTTTCATGCATATGCGCCTTGGCGCGTCCACCCGGCGGCACGGTGAGCAAATGCATGCAGATGCCCGACGCGCCGACCGTCTCTCTGGCGATGCCCTCGAAATAGGAAAATCCCTGCTTGCCGTCATAGGTGTTGGCGCCGGGACGGATCACGTGACACTGAGGTGCTGATGGCGAAGACATGGGGAAGGGCTCCAGGAAATGGGTATGCCGGGCGCATAGCAGTTGACGCAGGCCCGACCGGCGCGATCTTCTTCTTGAACCGGCTGAAAAACAAGGAGCACCCTATTTCATGAACTCGCCTGTCGTGAGCGCCAAGAATCTCAGCCTGACCTTTGAGACCAATGACGGTCCTGTCACGGCGCTTTCCGACGTTTCTCTAGATATCGACAAGGGCGAATTCGTCTCCTTCATCGGACCCTCGGGCTGTGGCAAGACCACGTTTTTGCGTGTCATCGCCGATCTGGAACAGCCGACGGAAGGCGAAGTCCGGATCAACGGGTCGACACCGGAACAGGCCCGCAAGGACCGCGCCTATGGATATGTGTTCCAGGCCTCGGCGCTCTTCCCCTGGCGCACCGTCGCCGGCAATGTTGCCCTGCCGCTCGAGATCATGGGCTACACCAGAGCCGAACAGCAGGAACGGACCAGACGCACCCTCGATCTCGTTGAGCTTTCGGGCTTTGAAAAGAAGTTTCCCTGGCAATTGTCCGGCGGCATGCAGCAGCGTGCCTCCATCGCCCGTGCGCTGGCCTTCGATGCCGATCTGCTCTTGATGGACGAGCCCTTCGGCGCGCTCGACGAGATCGTCCGTGACCACCTCAACGAGCAGCTCCTGAAGCTCTGGGCGCGCACACAGAAGACAATATGCTTCGTCACCCATTCCATCCCGGAAGCGGTCTATTTGTCGACTAAGATCGTCGTCATGTCGCCGCGCCCGGGACGCGTGACCGACGTCATTGAATCGACGCTGCCGAACGAGCGTCCGCTGGACATAAGGGAAAGCCCGGAATTTTTGGCCATTGCACATCGCGTCCGCGAGGGCCTCAGGGCCGGACACTCCTATGAGCAGGAGGCGGCGGAGTGACCGACGCCACCAGCCATCTGCCGCATGAGACTAGGGCCGGCTATCGGCCGGCAGGCCGGATTTATGGCTGGTTTGCTCAAGGCAGTGTCGGTCCCGTGCTGACCATGATCCTCGCGCTGATCGTCGTCTGGTATCTCGGCGCCATTGCCATGAATTGGCAGCGCCAGATCGACATGTATCAGCGCCTCGATGTCACCGGCTGGACCTACACCCAATTGCTCGGCGATACGCTGAGCCAGCAAAAACCGTTGTTGCCTGCGCCCCACCAGATCGCCGCCGAGTTCTGGCAGACCACGGTGAACACGGCGCCCACCTCCAAACGTTCGCTGGTCTATCACGCCTGGATCACGCTCTCGGCGACGCTGCTCGGCTTTGTCTTCGGCACGGGGCTCGGCATCGCATTGGCCGTTTTCATCGTGCATTCTCAGGCGACCGACCGCTCGCTGATGCCCTGGATCATCGCCAGCCAGACGGTCCCGATCCTTGCCATTGCGCCCATGATCATCGTCGTGCTCAACGCCATCGGCATATCGGGGCTGATCCCCAAGGCGCTGATCTCGACCTATCTCAGTTTCTTCCCCGTCGTCGTCGGCATGGTAAAGGGCTTTAGGAGCCCCGAGCAGATCCAGCTCGATCTCATGCACACCTGGAATGCCTCGCGCCTGCAGACCTTCTTCAAGCTTAGGTGGCCGACGGCGCTGCCCTATCTCTTCACCTCCATGAAGGTCGGTGTCGCGGCAAGTCTTGTCGGCGCCATTGTCGGCGAACTGCCTGCCGGTGGTGGGTCGGGCCTGGGTGCACGTCTCTTGGCCGGTTCCTATTACGGCCAGACCGTGCAGATCTGGTCGGCTTTGCTCATGGCGGCATTGCTGGCGGGCCTCCTCATCTTCGCCGTCGGTGCGGCGGAGAAGATCACCAATGCAAGGCTGGGCGTGCGCGCATGACCGGTTTTCAGCGCATCCTCAGCCTGCTGGCGATCCTGAGCGCGCTGCTGTCCCTTGTTCTGGATGCGCTTCCTGTCCCATCCGGCATCTACGCCAATCTCTGGGTGTGCGGCTTCGCTGCCCTGACACTCGTCAGCGCTCTGCGCTTCCGCTTGCCGATACCCTTCCTGGCCGATGGGCTGCTGGCCGCGCTGGGCGCCATCGGCATCGTGGCTTACCTCGCCGCCGGCCGGCCGGCCTCCGCCGGCTTTTGGCTCTGCCTGATCGCCTTCTGGCTGATCGCCTGGCTCTTCGCCGAGCGCTCGAGCCAGGCCATTGGAGCGGGCAGTGCGCCGAAAAGCATCGGCTTTGTCGTGCCGGCGGTTTTCGGCATCACCATTCTGGTCATCTGGGAGGCGGTGACGCTTGGCGGCGGAGTGCCCACCATACTTCTGCCCGCGCCCTCCGGCATATGGGCAACCCTGATCGCCAATATCCCGACCCTTGCCGCCGATTTCGTTCAGACCTTTCTGAAGGCGGTGCTGATCGGCTACGCGCTTGGCTGCGGCATCGGCTTTGCTGTCGCCATTCTCATCGACCGTTCACCCTTCCTCAAACGCGGGCTTTTGCCGCTTGGGAACTTCGTCTCCGCTCTGCCGCTGATCGGCATCGCTCCGATCATGGTCATGTGGTTCGGCTTCGATTGGCCCTCCAAGGCCGCCGTCGTCGTTGTGATGACCTTCTTTCCCATGCTTGTGAACACGGTGTCCGGGCTCGGCGCCTCGTCCCTGATGGAGCGCGATTTGATGCGAACCTACGCGTCCTCCTACTGGCAGACGCTCTTCAAATTGCGCTTGCCAGCCGCGGGGCCCTTCATTTTCAATGCCTTGAAGATCAATTCCACCCTGGCGCTGATCGGCGCCATCGTGGCGGAATTCTTCGGAACGCCCATTGTCGGCATGGGCTTCCGCATCTCGTCCGAGATCGGAAAGCTCAATGTCGAAATGGTGTGGGCGGAAATCGCCATGGCGGCACTGGCGGGTTCTGCTTTCTACGGGGTGGTTGCCCTGGTCGAACGGTGGGCAACCTTCTGGCATCCGTCCGTCCGTGGTGGACGGGCCTAATACAGCAGGGAAAAGGGTAAGCGAAAAAATGAAGAAACTGATTGTGGGAATGCTGGCCGGCGCCATGGCGTTGTCGGCCCAGGCGGGCTTCGCCGCCGACGATGTCACGCTGCAGCTCAAATGGGTGACCCAGGCCCAGTTCGCCGGCTATTTCGTCGCCAAGGACAAGGGCTTTTACAACGACGAGGACCTTAACGTCACCATCAAGCCGGGCGGCCCCGATATCGCCCCCGAGCAGGTGATTGCCGGCGGCGGTGCCGACGTCATCGTCGACTGGATGGGTGGCGCACTGGCCGCACGCGAGAAGGGCGTGCCGCTGGTCAACATCGCCCAGCCGTTCAAGAAATCAGGCCTTCTGATGATCTGCCCGAAATCCGGCGACATCCAGTCGGTCAAGGATTTCCCGGGCCACACGCTCGGTGTCTGGTTCTTTGGCAATGAATATCCCTTCTTTGCCTGGATGAACAAGGAAGGCATCTCCACCGATGGCGGCCCGAATGGCGTCAATGTCCTCAAGCAGAGCTTCGACGTCGAGCCGCTTATTTCCGGTCAGGCCGACTGCATCTCGGTGATGACCTATAACGAACTCGGCCAGGCGATCGATGCCGGCTTCACCAAGGACAAGCTGGTCATCTTCAACTACACCGACATGGGCAACGACCTGCTCGAGGACGGCCTCTATGTAATGGGCCCGGACCTCGAAAAGCCCGAGTTCAAGGACAAGATGGTCCGTTTCGTCCGCGCCTCCGAGAAGGGTTGGCAATACGCCATCGATCATCCCGACGAAGCAGCCCAGATCGTCATCGACAATGATGAGTCCGGCGCCCAGACCCTCGATCATCAGAAATACATGATGAGTGAAGTGGCAAAACTGGTCGATCCGAACGACTTCTCGCTGTCAAAGGATGCCTATGACCGCACGGAAAAGGCGCTGCTCGATCAGAAGATCATCGAGAAGAAGCCCGAAGGGGCCTATACGACCGAAATCACCGACGCGCTCAAATAGGGCGGTACGGCTTTTCCGGTAAGAACGGATTTAAAGAAAAGGCGGGCCCCGGCCCGCCTTTTCTTCGTGACGTATTGGTGAGTGTTTCAGGCCGTGCGCAGCTTTTGCCTGTGCTGCACGGCGCGCCCCGCAAGCAGGATCAGTCCAATCGTTACGGCATAAAAAACGATCTGGATGCCTTCGGGGCGGGCCATGTACCCGATCAATATGTGCAGCAGCAGCCCCAGAGGCGCCGTTTGCGGCAGAATGCCGGACGTGTTCCAGATGTCATAGCCGAGCGGCGGCAGCAGGCCGGCCTGCACCAGGAACGCGGCCGACTGGGCGGCAAGCCCGGCTGCAAGCAGCACCAGAATGGCGCCGGTGACCTTGAAGATTTGACCGAGCGGCACCCTGACCAGACCGGCATAAAGCGCCGTCCCGAAAAGCGCCGCCGCACCGGCGCCAAGCAGTCCGGCCATTAGCAAGCCCGCGGCCCCGGATTGTGCTTCTGCAGCGATGCCGTAGAGGAAGAGCACTGTTTCCGACCCCTCCCGCAGCACCGCAATCGCCGTGACGGCCGCCAGCGCCGAGATGGGCCTGATGCCGCGCCGGACGCTGTCGCCGACCGCCTTGCTTTCACCCGCTAATTCTTTGCCGTGCGTGCCCATCCAGATCTGGTGCCAGCCCAGCATCAGCGCGGCGAACAGCAGGATTGCGGCATTGAACAAATCACTGCCCGTGCCATTGAACAGCATCGAAAGTTCGCCTGCGCCAAGTGCCAGCAGTCCTGCGCCGACCAACCCGGCCAGCACGCCCGCGCCAACCCAGAAACCGCGGCCCTGCAGCCCGCGGCTCGCCGCCATGACAATGGAGATGATGAGCGCAGCTTCCAGGCTCTCGCGGAAGACAACGACGAAGGTGGCCATCATTGCGCTGCCTCCACCATCAGCACGCCATGCGCGGTCGACTGATGAAAATCGCCGAAAAACGAATAGGTGCCCGGATCAAGCGGCCCAAACCGCAAGGTGACCTCGCCGCTACCGGCAACCAGCTTTTCGACGTGCAGATCGGGGCTCTCGAACTCCTCAGGAGCCGCATCCGCATTAACGATCTTCAGCGTGAACGGCTGGCCCGCCGGCACGCTGAGGGCATCGGAGACGAATTCATTGTTCTTCAGCGTCAAGGTGTAGTCGTTTTCGGCAGCCTGGGCCGCAGGCAAGCCAACCGCAAAGGCCAGCGACAGGGCCAGCGCAATGCCGGGAAATCGTGGCACGCACAGGGAAAAGACCCGGCGCCGATCGCGCCGATCACGGTTAGTCATCATTCCTCGCTTCCAGGGGTCAAGGCCCTGACTCGATTGGTGTTGACCACTCGCTAGACTGGCTGAAAAAGAAAATCAAGTGAAAGATCAATAGTTTAGGATGATTCTAAACTGGAAAGGCCTGGGTTGGATCAAGTGGCTGAAACCGCGGCAGGGGATAGCGCGTTTATATGCGATCGCGCCGGACGAGAAACCGGCAGCAAACAGGAAGGGTTAGCAACTATGCGTGCATTGGGACTTTGGCTTCTGGGAGTGCCGATCTGGATTATCATCCTTCTGGCCCTGTTTACGCACTGGGTGTGAAGGGTCCGGCATATCGAGTTCGCGCAGCTGAGGAAAAATTTCCGCATGAACGCAACCAAGGGTGCCGGATAACGGTTGCGTGAGGAATTTACAGGAGGGCTCACCCATGAACGGTATTATCTATCTGATCGGCCTGGTGGTCGTGATCATGTTTATCCTGTCCTTCTTCGGTTTGCGCTGAGCGCGCCACAGGGAGGCTTGAAATGACGACCATCACAAGTACCGGCCTTGTCGAGGATGGCGAGCACGCCTCCTATGTCGACTGGCCAGCCATTTTTGCCGGCATCGTGCTGGCTTCGGCGATTTCGCTCGTGCTTCTGGCGTTCGGAACAGCCATTGGATTCAGTTTCGAGAACTTCCAGACGGGCGAGCATGGCAACCCTGTCTTCCTTGGAGTGGCTGCCGCGATATGGCTGCTCTGGGTGCAGATCTCGAGCTTCATGGCCGGTGGCTATCTCACGGGCCGTATGCGTCATCGGTTCCACAACGCCACGGAACATGAATCCGACGTGCGCGATGGCGCACATGGTCTGATCGTATGGGCCGGTGCGGTCGTACTCGGCGGGATCATCGCAACGGGCGGGTTGGGCGCGGTCGCAAATGCTATCGGCGGCGCAATGAGCACGGCTACGGTTGCAGCCTCCAATGCAGCCGACGGTTCGGCGCCGGCCGACCCAAGCGCCTATTTCGTCGACAGCCTCTATCGCACAAGCGCGCCTTCAGGTCCCGTGAGCACGGCCAGCCCGGAAACGCGAACCGAAACAGGGCGTATATTGGCCAATGCCGGTACCGATGGGGTATCGGACGCAGACAAGACCTATCTGGCAACGCTGGTCGCCCGCAACACCGGGCTCAGCCAGGAAGAGGCGACCCAGCGGGTTGACCAGGTGGTCGGCCAGTTCGAGGACGCCAAGCAGAAAGCAGCTGCCGCCGCCGAGACGGCCCGCAAGGTTGGCGTGATCGGCGCCTTTCTGACTGCTGCCTCCCTGCTGGTCAGCGCGGCAGGAGCATACTGGGCAGCTTCCATGGGCGGACGTCACCGCGACGAAGGCACGGTTTTTTCGGAGTTCTTCCGGCGTTATTGATCTGCACGAAATGCCAAAAGGGCGCGGCTTTCGCCGCGCCCTTTTTTTGTTGCTGCATCGCGTCTGCTTGCCCCGCGCGCCCATCGGCGCTAACCGATCGCAATGAGCGAAAACAAAGTGGTTATCTCCGCTATGGGGGCCTATGGCGAAGGCGTCGCCGACACATCGGAAGGCCGGCTCTTCGTGCCCTTTGCGCTCCCGGGCGAAACCGTCACCATTTTCGAGCCCGAGGGACGCCCGGGCCTGCAAGACGTCCTGGTCCAAAGTCCCGAACGAGTAACACCGATCTGCCCGCATTTCGGAATATGCGGCGGGTGTCAGCTGCAGCATTGGGCGCAGGCGCCTTATCTCGCCTTCAAGCGCGAGCTTGTGGTGTCGGCGCTCAAGAGGCAAGGGATAGACACCAAGGTCGGTGACACGATCTCCGCCCATGGCGTGGGCCGCCGCCGTGCCACCTTGCATGCCCGGGATGGAATCGCTGGATATACCGAACGCCGCAGCCATGACATCCATCCCATCGATCGTTGCCCCATTCTCGTGCCCGCCTTGGCGGAGGCCGCACCGGCCATTGCCCGCGCCGCTGGAGAAATCGCCGGGCCGTGCGATGTGGCCCTGACCGCCAGCGACACAGGGATCGATGTCGCCATCCGCTCCAAGACCAGCCGCAAGGCGCCTGATTTCGCCGCCCTTGCCAAACGCTTTCCGATCGCCCGCATCGCACTTAATGGGGAATTGCGTCTGCTGCTGCGCCAGCCGGTGGTGCGCATGGGCAAAGCCGAGGTGCAGCTTCCCATCGAAAGCTTTCTGCAGGCGACCGCGGAAGCCGAAACCGTTCTCGCCGATCTGGTGATCCATGGGGCAAGGACGGCCAGGCGCGTCGCCGATCTCTTCTGCGGGGTCGGGCCTTTTGCGCTGCGTCTGGCCGAACACGCCCAGGTCAAGGCTTTCGATGCCGATGCCAAAGCCGTGGGCGCCTGTCAGGCTGCGCTCAGCGCCACGCCGGGTCTGAAATCACTGGGCGCCGAACGGCGGGATCTGTTCCGCGATCCGCTGGTGCCGCAGGAACTCGAAAAGTTCGACTGTGTGGTCTTTGATCCGCCCCGTGCCGGGGCCGAGGCGCAGGCCAGGGAACTGGCGCGCAGTAAGGTGAAGCGCGTCGTCGGCGTGTCCTGCAATCCCACCAGCTTTGCCCGGGATGCCGCCATTCTCCTCAAAGGCGGATATAGGTTGGAGCAGGTGACGCCGGTCGATCAGTTCCGCTACACCCCACATGTGGAGCTCGTTGGCATCTTCAGGCGCTGAACCCGATCAGCGTCGCGGCGATCAGAAATCCTTCTCGTAATAGACGCCGACACTGGATTCCCCGTCATTGGCGGTGGATCCGCGCAGCTTCACGTCCTTGGTGACATCGAGATCGATCGACACCTTGGAGCGTCCGTTCGCACCGGCCTGCACGCTCAAATAGACATTGTCCTGGATGTAGCTGCCGGCCTTCACCGCTGCATTGCCTTGCGAATCCGTCACGATGTCCAGATCGGCCAGACCGGCGGCCTGTCTGAGATCATCGACCAGCGAATTGTTCGATCCGCCCGCCAGTTCTGCTGCAGCGGCCGCCAGCCGCGCCAGCTGCAGCGGCGACAGATCGCCGAGCGCCCGTTTGAAGATCAACAGCGACAGGATCTCGTCTTGCGGCAGCTGCGGGTCGGACGAAAACTTGATGTCGAGATTGGACACCGGCCCCGTCAGCGAAACCATGACCGTCACGTCCTCGGCCTGCACCTCGGCCCGAAGATCGATGAAGGGATTGAGATCGCCCACAAGCGTCACCGTGCCGGACGTGAAGACGACGCGCTGCCCCAATATGTTCAGCCGCCCACGGATCAGCTCAAACCCGCCCACTGGCTGGATAGCGTTCACATTGCCCGTCAGCCGCACCGAGCCGCCGAGTTCGACGTCGAGCCCGCGACCGCGCACAAACACCTGGTTCGGCGCGCTGAGCCGCACGTCGAGCTGCAGCACGCTGGGCGGCGGCCCGCTCCCCTGTGCCTGCATGTCGGCCAGCGCGCGGCGCAAGGTCCGGGCCACATCGGCGGGCAGGGCGATATGGGAGACCTCGACCAGCTGCTGCGCGTCCCCGCCAAGATTGGGCACGGTGATCTCCGCCTTCTCCACCGTGACATTACCGGCGAGGAGGGGGTTGCGCAGCAGCGGGCCTGTCACTGTCAACGTTCCGCTGACGGTTGCGACGAACAGATTGCCATCGGCATAGCGCGCCGAATTGAGTGCGATGCGGATATCGGCGGGGAAATCGGCCGCCGCATTGAGCGAGACCGAACCGGATACGCTGATCGAGCCGCCAGTGGCGAGATTGCCGGAGAAATTCTGGATGACCAGGGAATCGCCGTTGAGGCTGGCACTGGCGCTGACCGACTGCAGGCGCAGATTGGTCAGCGGATCGACGATCTCGCCGCCCGCAATGCTGACCGAGCCGCCGAAACTGGGATTGCTGAGGCTGCCGGTGATGCGGGCATCGATATTAACTGTGCCGGAGAGCTGAGTACCTCGAGCGCCCACCGTGGAATTGGCAACCGATAGCGGCAGGCTGCCCGAGACATTGAGGTCGCCACCGCTACCCGACAAAGGCATGGTACCGCTGGCCGTCAGCCGCAGACCCTCGGGACTTGAAACGCTGGCCGAACCAAGCTTCAGCGTTTGGTTCTGGTAACTGCCGGACGCCGAAACCGAAACCGACGAGATGCCATAGGAGCGCAGCATGGTCGCCGAGACGGACGGGCTCGAAATATCGAAACTGGCTTCGGGGTTCGAAAGGCTGCCGGTGATGCGTGCCTTTCCCGTCAGCGTGCCGCCAAGGCCCAGATCGGGCGCCACCGTATTCGCAATCGATAGCGGCAAATCGTTCAGTGCCACGTCGAGCGCCAGCGCCTGCGCATTCGCGCCATCGCCCATCAGGCCGATGCTGCCAGAAGCTGTCGCGGACAATCCGTCGGCATTGGTCAGCTTGGCATCGGCCAGCTGCAGGACGCCCTGGTCGTAGCGCCCACTGGCGCTGAAGGTCAGCGGTGAAATGCCGTATTGGGCCAGCATGCTCGCGGTCACGCCACTGCCGCTGATGTCGAACTGCGCCTGCGGCGCATCCGCGCTGCCCGAGACCTGAACCGTGCCGTCGAGCGTGCCGCCAAGCGCCAAATCGGGTTTGACCGTGTTGGCGATGTCGAGCGGCAGCTTCGTCACCTTGAGCGAAAGGTCGAGCTTCGGGCCGGCGGTTCCGGAAGCGGTGATGCGCCCCCCGCCCACATCGAGCACGAGATCGTTAAGCGTCAGCGTCGTGCCGACCACCTCGATCGAGGTGGGTTGCACCAGCCGCGCCGAGATGTCGTTTTGCTGCAGCGTTGCGGTGTCGAGGGCCAGCGTATAGCCGGAGGCGACGGGGGTAAGACTGCCTGCTACGTCGATGTCCGTGCCATTTTCCAATGCAGCCTTGGCGTCGAAACTCGTGGTCTTGCCGCTGGTGTCCGCTGTGGCGGTCAGTTGCGCGACATCTATGCCCGCAGCAGAGATTTTTTGGCCGTTTACGCTGCCCGAGATGGCAGGAACGCCAAAGAGGTCGGTTGCCTGCAGCGCTATGTCCGCCGAGCCGATGCTTGCCTGAGGCACCGACAGATCGCTGACCTGCGCCTTCACGCTCGCAGCCTGCTTGCCGTCCTGGACATTGAGAGAAATGGTTGCGTCGACGCTGCCGCTCGCCTTGGTCAGACAACAGCGCCGCCGCCATGGACACATCATTCGATTTGAGCGCCAGCTGGCCGTCATAGAGGCCTTCGGCCGTGCGCGTCACGTCGCCGGTCAGTTTGGTGCCGCCAGCCGTAAAGCTCAGATTGCCGAGCGTATAGGCGCCATCGGCGCTGGAAAGCGCAGCGTTCAGGTCGACCAGATGGCCATCCAGCCGCGCCTGTCCGTCGAGTTTTCCGGAAAGAGCGCCGCTCTGCAGCGTGCCGTCGAAGGCAAGCATGCCCTCGCGCAAATTGCGCCCCTCCAGCCTGCCGCTCGGAACCGAAGCCTGCAGCTTGATGTCGATGGGGCCGTCACTGCCCTTGGCCGTGCCGGTGATCGATAAGGGGCCGCTGGCCTGATCCGAGATGAGCTTGAGATCGTCCAGGTCGACCCCGAAGGTGAAATCGGCGGAGGTGCTGGAGAACTGGCCGTCGGCCGTCACGCTGGAGTGAGCGCTGGCGATGCGGAAATTGTTTGCGGTGATGCCGTCGGGCGAGCGCCCGATTGCGCCCGACAGCTTGGTCTCTCCGGCAAGGATGCGGTCGAGCTGGTCGATGCCGAGCTGCAGATCATTGGCCGTGCCGTCAAGCTGCAGATCGAAGGCGCCGGTCAGGGGCGTTACGGTGCCCTTCGCCTTGACCTGGATCGCACCCGAAAGCGGCCGCTGCGCCACGCCGGAGAACGGCGCCAGGCTCGGCGTGTCGAGCGCGATGGTGCCGTCGAAGGTCAAATTCTCCACCTGGCCGGCCAAGGAGAGGTTCAGCGCCTTGCCTTGCAATTTGGCCTGGGCGATCTCGAAAGGCTGCCCCGCCTGATAAAGGCCGGCAAAGCCGATGCCGATACGGTCGCCCAGGGCCTGCGCGATCTGAGGATCGTCCGCCGAAATTCCGGAAATGGCACCATCGGCGTTGATCGTGACGCGGCGCGAAGCGGGATCGTTGAGATTGACCGCCGCGCCGGACATGTCCAGCGCAACGCTCTCGGCGGCGAAATTGCCCGTATCGAGCCCGTTGACGTCGAGCCGTCCGCTCCAGTCCTGCCCATTGCCATAATTGATGACCAGCTCGGCCCCGGCGATGCTGGTGCTCTCGCCAGGCACCGGCAGCAGCACGCGTTCGCCCTGCGGGTCCACGATCTTGGCATCGAGCTGCAAGGCGCTGAGAAAGCCGTCCGCCGCCGTGTCGGCATTTGCCTTCAGCGACAGCTGCCCGCCGTTCAGCGTCAGATCGGTGATCTGCACGCCGCCGGCATCGCGCACCAGCGCCTTTGCGGTCAGCGATGTATTGGCGCCGAAAAAGGTTTGATAGGGCTGCGCCACCAGCTTGGCGATCGGTCCGTTCAGATCGGCGGAGATCGACAGGCCGTCCTGTGTCCGCGAAAGATCGGCCGTGCCCGTCAGCACCCGCTCGCCCGCCGCATCCAGATTGAGGTTGGCCTGGAATTGGTCCACCGGGCCGGAGCCCTTGAGGTTGAGATCGATAGTGGGCTTGCCCGGAATGTCGAGCAGATTGACGACCACGCCGTCTTCGGGCTCGTGCAAGGTCAGGTCGAGCTGCAGATCGCGGCTGGCATTGTCGAATTTCGCTGCAAGTTTGAGCGTACCGCCCGGACCGTCCTGGCGCACGATATCGAGACTGGTGTCGAGCGATCCATTCTCCAGCACCAGCCGGCCATCGACAGAAATCTCCGACCCCAGGCCGAACACATCCTGGCCGAAAACCACGTGCGGCACTGACAGATCTTCCAGTGTCACCGCAACGGGAAGTTCCGGCACCTGGAATTGTGCGGCTTCGGGCGATGGGGGCGCGGCGCCCTTGGGCGGGACCGGCTGACGCAGATATTCAATTCGGTCCGCGCTGAGCTTGCTGATATCCAGCCGGCCTGTCAGCAGCGCAGCCCGGTTCCACACCAGCTGCGCGTCGAGGATACGCAGCCAAACGCCCTCGTCGTCGGAGATGGTGATCTCGTCGATCTGCACGTTCGAGGACAGCGCGCCATGCAGCCCGTTGATCGAGACCTCGCGGCCCGGCGAGGAGATCTTGTCCTCCACGAATTTGAGAAAGAAGGATTTGTCCTGCTCGTTGGAATCCTGCGCAAGCGCCGGCAGCGCCAGCCCCAAGGTGGCCACGACAAGGATCAGCAGTGCAATGAGCCGTCTCAAAATGCCTGTCCTATGCCGACATAAAGCGCGTAATTGGGATCGCCCGGGCGCTTGTTGAGGGGTAGAGCCACGTCGAGCCGCAAGGGGCCAAGGCCGGTGTAGTAGCGCAGGCCGAGACCGGCGCCGAGCTGGGTGCCCTCCTGCAGGCCGACAAAACTTTCATCGGTGACGTAACCGGCGTCGACAAAGGCGACCACGCCGATGTCGTCGGTGACCTTCACGCGGGCCTCGGCCGAGGCTTCGGTCAGGAACTTGCCGCCGGTCACGGTGCCGTCGGCACGGACCACGCCGATCGAGCGATAGGGATAGCCGCGCACCGAACCGCCGCCGCCCGCAAAGAACAGCTTGTCCGGCGGGATCTGGCTGACCGACGGTCCGAACAACGCCCCCACCTTGACCCGCCCGGCCAGCACCACCCGGTCGTTGCCGGCAAGGCTGAGATAGGCGCGGCCTTCGGTCGTGGCCAAAAGCGAGGTGGTGCCATAGGTGGTCTCGTAGAAGGGCTCGGCGCTCACGGTCGCCAGAAAGCCCTCCGTTGCGTCCTTGGGGTCGTCACGCGTGTCATAGCTCAGCGTGCCATAGGCGCCCAGGATGGTGAAATCGCGGGTGCCGAAGACCGGATCGACGAATTGCGCCTGCTTGGCCGACAATCCATAGGTCGCGGAAAGTTCGGGCGTGAACTCCTGGTCCAGTCCGACCCGCCCCTCGATCGAGGTTTCGGTATAACGCTTCAGCACCTGCTTTTGCGCGACCACCGATGACACCAGCTTCGTGTCCGGATTGAAGATGACGCCCGGCTTGGTGAAGGTGGCGCCGAAATAATAGTCGAAATCCTTGGTCTGGACGGGATAGCTTACGCCGCCGAGGCGCGCATCGAGCCTCAGATTTTCGGCCTCGCCGAACAGATTGCGATGCAAGAAGAAGCTTTCGAGCCCGATGCCTTCGGTGGTCGAGTAGCTGGCGCCGAGGCCAATGCGGCGCGGCTTGCGTTCGGCGACGACAATGGTGATCGGCAGGGTGCCGTCGGGGCCGACGCTGTCGGCTTCCTGCAGTTTTATGACGCTGAAGACGCCGAGCGCCGCCAGACGTTCACGGCCCCGCCTTATGTCGTCCGGGTCGTATTCGGCGCCCGGCATCAGACCGGTCTGTCGGGCGATGAATTCCGGATTGACGTCTTTGGCGCCCTGTACCGTCACGGCGCCGATGCTGGCATGCGGGCCCGGATCGATGTTCAACCGCACATCGACCAGGTTTGTGCGGTGATCGGCAACGATGTCCTGGCTGCCGACTTTGGCCAGCGGATAGCCGAGTTCGCGCCAGGCATCGACGGCGAGGCGTGCACCGCGCGCCACGGCGCCCGATTCCGCCACCTCGCCCGGCGCAAGGCCCACACTGCTGGGCAGATCGGTCATGTCGCCGAATTCCTGGCTCCGCGGCGCCTGGTTGGCGATGGCAATCTTGCCGAAATGGAAGAGAGGTCCGGTGTTCACACGGATGGCGACCTGCGCCTTGCCGCCCAGATTGGCGTCCGGCGGCAGGCTCGTCGCCTCGCGTCCATCGACGGTGATCAACACGGTGGGCCCGTAATAGCCGGCGCCATAAAGCGCCGCGACAATGCTCTGATAATCTCCGCGCGCCGTCGCCAGAAGTCCCGCCGCGCCCGATGCGGGCTTGTCCTGGCCGGCAACGAGCTGAGAGGCGCCCCGCACCGTGCCCTCGACGTCCCTGGCTCCGGTGACGGTAAGATCGACCTGATAGTCGACCGGATTGGCGATCACCGCCTCGGCGTCCTGCTGGGCCTGATCCTCGAACAGGGTCAGCCCGAATAGACTGAACGCTTGCGTCGCGGGTGCGCTCGCAAGCAGCGCCGCGACGCCAGTCAGGGCAACAATTGCTGTCCGAAATGCACGAGGCATCATGCCGGCTCTGCCTTCCGATGCCCCGTAAGGTGGGCACTCACGCGATACAACATTAGCGAAAGCTTAACAGCCTCTTAGGGGCGCGGCCAGCCCGGCGCACCGTTTCCGGAACCCAAAAACCGGCGACTGTGGCCAAAAGTCCGCGAGTCAATTGTCTGCCGCCGTTTATGAACCGAATTCCGGTTTCACGCGGCAACGAGTCGGGCTCCCAAATCGCTGTCCCGAAAGTACCTGCTTTTTTCCAGAAGCCTTCGGCCCTATTTCAAGACGGCGGGCCGCGTCGGTTGACGCGCCGCGCCCCCTGTCGACAATGACGCCGCAATCAACGGAGGTCCGAATGGCCGTGGACACGAGTTCTGCAGCTCCCGCGCGCGAATCCGGCAAGAGGCTGGACGATGCGGCGCGCGCCGGCTGGCTCTACTATGTGGCCGGCAAGCGCCAGGACGATGCTCGGCGTTTCACGCCAGGGTCTCGCCATCTGAGCCGGCATCGCGTCCAGTAACAAGGCCAGTGAATATGAGTTTGAGGTTGTCATTGCAGGTTCTCGACCAGCTCGGTGACCGCGTCGCCGTGCCAGCCTATGCTCGCAGCGATCTCAGTCCCGGCATCCTGCATTTCGGCGTCGGCAATTTCCATCGGGCCCATCAGGCGGTCTATCTCGACGCCCTCTTCTCGCTTGGCCAAAGCCGCGACTGGGCCATCATCGGCGCAGGCGTCCGCGACAGCGACAAGGTCATGCGCCAGGCCCTGCAGTCGCAGGACTGGCTGACGACCGTAATAGAGCGCGACGCGACCAGCCAGTCGGCCCGCATCACCGGCGCCATGATCGACTACGTCGAACCGGGCGATAGCGAAGCGCTCATGAGTTGGCTGACCGACGAGCGCATCCGCATCGTGTCGCTGACCATTACCGAAGGTGGCTATTTCATCGATTCCTCGACAGGGCGGTTCAACGCCGCCCATCCCGATATCGCCGCCGATGCCGCCGACCCCGAGCATCCAAAAACCGTCTTCGGGTTGATCCTGGCCGGGCTTCGGGCGCGCAGGCAAAAGGGCATCCCCCCCTTCACCGTGATGAGCTGCGACAACCTCCCCGGCAACGGCCACGTCACTCTGGAAGCGGTTGCGGGTCTCGCGGCACTCTTCGATGCTGATCTCGCGGCATGGGTGCGCAGCAAGGTGGCCTTCCCCAACGCCATGGTCGACCGCATCACCCCGGCGACTTCGGACGAGGAGCGCGCGCTCGTCGCCACCGATTACGAGATTGCCGACAATTGGCCTGTCGCCTGCGAGACCTTCAAGCAATGGGTAATCGAGGATCATTTCCCCACCGGGCGGCCCGCGCTCGAAAAGGTCGGCGTGCAATTCGTGCCCGATGTCGCGCCATACGAATTGATGAAGATCCGCATCCTCAATGGCGGCCATGCCGCCATCGCCTATCCGGCGGGTCTCATGGGCATTCATTTCGTTCATGAGGCGATGGCCGATCCGCTGGTGGCGGGCTTTCTCAAGAAAGTAGAGCAGGACGAGATCCTCCCCGTCGTCCCGCCCGTGCCCGATACCGATCTCAACGCTTATTTCGACAAGGTCGAGGAGCGTTTTGGCAATCCCACCGTTGGCGACACCATTCGCCGGCTTTGTCTCGATGGGTCCAATCGCCAGCCCAAATTCATCCTGCCTTCGGTGCGCGACCGCCTGAAAGCTGGCAAATCCATCGTCGGGCTGGCGCTCGAAGGCGCGCTTTGGTGCCGCTATTGCTACGGAACAACCGATAGCGGCGCCGAGATCGCCCCTAATGATCCCGACTGGGACAGGCTGCAGCAAAGGGCGCGGGCAGCCAGGGACAAGCCGACCGAATTCCTTGCCATGCATGACATCTTCGGAGAGCTTGCCAACGACCCTGCCTATGTCCATGCTTTCAGCCATTGGCTGACGGCGCTCTGGGCCGACGGCACGAAGAAAACATTGCAACGGTACCTTGCCGGACAAACGCCCGATTGAGCGTATCGGACGGAGAAGGCCGTGCCGTCCGGAGTTAGAGTGTCCCAGCGTTTCAGCGACATCCGCCTGATCATTTTCGACTGCGACGGGGTTCTCGTCGACAGCGAGCCGCTGGCCATGCGGGTCTTGCGCCAGTCGCTCGAGAACATGGGCGTCGAGGTCTCCGAAGCCGACGCCTATCGCGATTTTCTGGGGCGCTCCATCGCCTCCATGCGCGATCTGGTGCTCGCCCGGCATGGCGTCGATTTCGATCAGGCCGCCCAGCAGCATATGCGAAAGGACTTGTTCGCACTCTACCGGCGGGGACTGAGGCCTATTCCCGGCATCAGTGAGGCCCTCGATCATCTGCCCGAAGGCATCGATTTCTGCGTGGCCTCATCATCGCAGCCCGAGCGCGTGCGGATCAGCCTCGAGGTGACCGGCCTCCTGCCGCGCTTCGACCGCCGCTTCTCGGCCAGCCAGGTCGAGAACGGCAAGCCGGCCCCCGATCTCTTCCTTTATGCTGCGAAAAGCTGCGGGGTCGAACCAGTCCATTGCCTCGTCATCGAGGATAGCCCCGCCGGCATTGCCGCGGCTCAGGCGGCGGGCATGCACGTCTTCGCCTTCGCTGGCGGCACCCATGTGATCAAGGCCGGCCTGCGCCCCTCGATTGAGGCCATGCACCCCGATTTGGTCTTCGACAACATGGCGCAGCTTCCCGCGCTGCTGGATGCCGATGCCCGGCCCGAGCGCCGGGCACGATAGAGGGCTCCAGAAGGCTTCTGCTCGCTGGTGGTGCTCGATCCCACGGGCAGTCGCTCTCCGTCTCGGGCAAGGGCGGAGCCGACCGCGACATCATTGCATGGTTCACCTGATCCGCTGGTATTCCGCCGAGGGAACCGAACCATGCGCTCACCGCAGGATCATCGCCCGCATCGCAGAGTTGCGCGCTCATTCTTGCAGATGCAGAAAGATCGCCAGGCGCACGAAAATCTCTAGCGCGTCTGACCTTCGCAGCGCGCGATTTTCTGATAGCGGCGCATGAAGCCGTAATCGAACCGGTTCTTCAGCCAGAGCGCACTCTTGCCTTGCCACCAGATCGGCCCCCAGCTTGCCAGTCCCGTGCCATCCCCGAGATTGAGCGCGGAGAACCACACGGACTGGGGACGAAATTGCCGCAGACGGCCGCCTTTCACCCGCGCGAGCAGGTTGTGTGCCAGAACCGGCGCCGCCCGTACTCCGAACACCCCGATCTTGGGCAATTCACGCCCGGCGATCTCGGCGCAATCGCCCACTGCGAAGACGTTCTCGTTTGCCACGCTGTGCAGCTCTGACGTTACCCGCAGCCCATGCAGATCATCGAAGGGCAGGCCGAGTTGCGCCATCAGCGGCGTTGCGGCAAGCCCCGTTGCCAGCAAGACCATGTCCGCCGCAACGACTTCTCCATTTTCGAGCGCGATCTGCTCGGCTGAGATGCTCCGCACCCCACTGCCAAGCTTCAGCTTCACACCGCGCTCCTCAAACAGGCGCTGCATGGCCCGACCCGCACCTTTCGGCCATCCATCCATCAGACGGTCCGCGCCCGAGACAAGGGTCAACGCGAGCCCGTCGCCGAACCGGGCGGAGATATTGCTCATCAATTCGCACCCGGTCACACCGCCGCCGATTACCGCCAGCGATCGCGCATCTGATGATCCCTCGAGCCTCTGTGCCAACGCCCACAGACCCTTTATCGGCTTTGCGCGCCAGACAGTGCCGTCGACAGGGAAGGGCGTGGAGACGACGGAGCCGGTATTGAAGGAGACGACGTCGTAGTCGAGGGTGTCGCCGCCTTCGAGAACGAGGTGGCGCTTTTGCGGATCGAGCTCGACTGCGCCCCCCTTGATGAGCCGCGCGCCGCAGGCGGAGGCGAAGGCTTTGGCGCCGATCCGGTCATCCTCGGGACGGGCATTCCCGCTCAACAGACCGGTCGCCAGCCCCGAATACCAGAAATCGCCGGGATCGATGAGCACCAGTTCGGCCCCGGCTCGCGCGAAGTCCGCCGTGCGTGTCAGCACGTGCAGATGGGCGTGGCCCAATCCGACCAGGACGACCTTTTTCATGCAGCCAATTCCGGCCGCAGTTTTGGCAGGGTTCGCGAGGTCAGTTCACTACCGGCCTCTCCAATGATGGCTGCAATCTCGGCAAAGAATTGTCCATAGGGGCTGGTCTCGTGCCAGGTCAGGCGCAGCAAACGGCTCGCACCCGGCGCCGCCAGGGGATGCAGGGCAACCCTGTCGCTCGCTGCTTCCTTTTTGAGGCTGATCGTGGGCAGCAGCGTGACGCCCTGCCCGTTCGCAACGAACTCCACGATTGTGCCGAGCGAAGTCGCCGCGAAAGCCTCCGCAGCTTCGCCATCGCTTAGCGCGCAGGCATCCATTGCCTGGTCGCGCAGGCAATGCCCCTCGTCGAGCAGCAGAATGGACGCCGGATCCAGGTCGGCCAGCCGCACGGGATCGGGCAGAGTGGCCCCTTTGGCAGTCGCGAGTACGAAGGGATCGGCAAAGAGCGGAGCCTCGGTCAGCCCTGCCCGTGTGGGCGGGTCGGTGGCGATCAGAGCCAGATCGAGCTTGCCCTCCTCGATGTTCTGCAACAGTCGTTCGGTGCGGCTTTCCGAAATCGTGAAGCTTACGTCCGGAAAGCGTTTGACGAGCCGCGGGTAGATCTCTGGGAGCAGATAGGGTGCGGCCGTCGGAATGAGCCCGAACCTCACGGGCCGGTCGGGCCTGCCGCCTCTGCTCATTGCGAAGGCCTGCAGCCGGTCGGCCTCGCGGACAAGTGGTTTCG
This sequence comes from uncultured Alphaproteobacteria bacterium, assembly GCA_963782875.1. Classification (GTDB taxonomy): domain Bacteria; phylum Pseudomonadota; class Alphaproteobacteria; order Rhizobiales; family Devosiaceae; genus CAWALD01. Next base: position 1,926,131 of record CAWALD010000003.1, read on the forward strand.
CCTGGTCGAGAAAATCACGCCCGAAGGAGGTGGGATGCACACTGCCCGAGCGCCGCACGAACAGCTTTGCGCCACAATGCGCCTCCAGCAGCCTGATCTGTTGCGAGAGTGCGGATTGAGTGACGAAGCAACGGGCTGCCGCCCGGGAAAAGTGTCCTTCCTGCGCGAGCGCCAGCGCATAGCGCAGCTGTCTCAATGTGAGCTCGTTCATAAGATAATCTTATAAAAACCTGAAGCGCAATCAATTGGAATCCGCTTCCTCGCGGGTTTAGAACGCTGGCAAAGCGTCAAATCGAGGAGAGACCGCATGAACGACCCCAAAACAGTGGACAAGGACGGGGCGGAGCCTGCCGGCAAGTGCCCCGTCATGCATCACACCTTCCGCGGCCGCAGAAACCAGGATTGGTGGCCCGATCAGGTTAGCCTCAAGATCCTTCACCAGAACGCGCCCGCCGGCAATCCGATGGACAAGGGCTTCAATTATGCCGAGGCCTTCAAGTCGCTCGACCTCAACGAGGTCAAGCAGGACCTCTACAAGGTCATGACCGACAGCCAGGATTGGTGGCCGGCCGACTGGGGCCATTATGGCCCCTTCATCATCCGCATGGCCTGGCACTCTGCCGGCACCTACCGCATGGGCGATGGCCGCGGCGGCGCGTCGTCGGGCGCCCAGCGTTTTGCGCCGCTCAATTCATGGCCGGACAATGCCAATCTCGACAAGGCCCGTCGCCTCCTCTGGCCGGTCAAGAAGAAGTACGGCAACAAGATCTCCTGGGCTGATCTGATGATTCTGGCGGGCAATTGCGCGCTGGAATCCATGGGCTTCAGGACTTTCGGCTTTGGTGGCGGACGCGAGGACATCTACGAGCCGCCGGAGGACATCTACTGGGGCAGCGAGGAGGAGTGGCTTGCGACCTCCGACAAGCCCAATTCCCGTTATGCCGAGGGCAGGGCGCTGGAAAATCCGCTTGCCGCCGTGCAGATGGGTCTGATCTACGTCAATCCCGAAGGCCCGGACGGCAAGCCTGATCCGGCCGCCGCCGCTCAGGATATTCGCGAAACTTTCGCCCGCATGGCGATGAATGACGAAGAGACGGTCGCGCTGATTGCCGGCGGTCACACCTTCGGCAAGACCCATGGCGCCGGCAATATCGACGACATCGATGTCGAGCCCGAGGGTGCCGACATCACCGAGCAAGGCTTTGGGTGGAAGCACAAGCACGGGCTGCACGGCAACGACACCTTCACCTCCGGCCTCGAAGTGATCTGGACCCCCATGCCCACCAAATGGAGCATGGGCTTCTTCCACAATCTCTTCGAATATGACTACGAGCTGACCAAGAGCCCCGCCGGCGCCAACCAATGGCGACCGACCAATGCGGAGGCTCAGGACACGGTGGAAGACCCGCACGAGCCGGGCAAGCGCCGCACGCCCGCCATGCTGACCACCGACCTCGCGCTCAAGGTTGATCCGGCCTACGAGAAGATCTCGCGCGATTTCTATCAGAACCCCGACAAGTTCGCCGATGCTTTCGCGCGAGCCTGGTTCAAGCTGACCCATCGCGACATGGGTCCCAAGGTCCGTTATCTCGGACCGGAAGTGCCGAGTGAAGACCTGATCTGGCAGGACCCGGTACCGGCGGTCGATCACCAGCTGATCGACGACAACGACGTCAGGGCGCTCAAGGAGAAGCTCCTTGGGTCAGGCCTCAGCGTGCGCGACCTGATCTATACCGCCTGGGCATCCGCCGCGACGTTCCGCGGCTCGGACAAGCGGGGAGGGGCCAATGGCGCGCGCATCCGCCTTTCTCCGCAAAACGGCTGGGAGGTCAACGAGCCGGCCAGGCTCGCCGAAACGCTCAAGACCCTCGAGGGGGTGCAGCAATCCTTCAACGATGCCCAGACCGACGGCAAGAAGGTCTCGCTCGCCGACATCATCGTGCTCGGCGGTGCAGCTGCCATCGAGAAGGCCGCACGCGATGCCGGACACGACGTCACCGTGCCTTTTGCGCCGGGCCGCACCGACGCAACGGCAGAGATGACCGACGTGGCCTCCTTCGAGCCGCTGGAGCCGAAGGCCGACGGTTTCCGCAATTACGTGGATGCCGCATTCACCGTGCCGACAGAGCAGCTGCTGGTGGACCGTGCTCAGCTTCTGACCCTGACGGCGCCGGAAATGACGGTGCTGCTCGGCGGTTTGCGCGTGCTGGGGGCCAATTACGCCGATGCGCCGCATGGCGTCTTCACCAACCGCAAGGGCCAGCTGACCAACGACTTCTTCGTCAACCTGCTCGACATGGGCACCGCCTGGCGCCAGTCCGAGGCGGACGAGCACGTCTATGAAGGCACCGACCGGGCGACCGGAGAGGTCAAGTGGACGGCCAGCCGCGTCGATCTGATCTTCGGCTCCAACTCGCAGCTGCGGGCGCTGGCCGAGGTCTATGCCCAGGACGACGCCGGCGGGAAGTTCGTGCAGGACTTCGTCGCGGCCTGGAACAAGGTGATGAACGCCGATCGCTTCGATCTGCAGTAGCAGTCGGGCTCAACCGCGAACATTGGCGGCGCCTTCGGGCGCCGTCTTTTTATCGGAGCGCGTTCAGAAAAAGTGGGAGCCGGTTTTTCGGTTCGAACGCGCGACCGCTTAGGAATCTCAATGCTGGTCGAGAAATTCCTTCAAATCGCGCAGCGATTTGCCTTCTCCGCTTGGCGACACGCCGTAATTGTCCAGCAATTTGCCGGCGCGGTTGACCCAGAAGGTGCGATAGCCGAACCAGCTCGCCCCGCATACATCCCACCCGTTGGATGAAACGAAGACGATTTCCTCTGGCGAACAGCCGAGTGTGTCCGGCCCCAGCTGATAGGCTTCCGGCGCCGTCTTGAACTTTTGAACCCTGTCGACACTGATCAGATGGTCGAAGAGCCCCGCCATGCCCGCCGCATTGACCGCGCTTTCGAGCATGTGCGGGGTGCCGTTGGACAAGATCGCCAGCCGGAACCCTTCCGTTTTGAGGATGCGCACCATGTCGAGGCTTTCCTCGAAGGCATCCAGATGCAGGTACTGGTCCATCAGCAGCCGGTGCTTTTCGCCGTCGAGGCCGAGATGTAGCTGCGCCGCCGCATAATGCAGCGCGTCCGAGGTAATGTGCCAGAAATCCCGATAGCGCCCGCACAGGGTGCGGATACGGGTGTAATCGATTTGCGCCACCCGCCAGATCTCGGCTAGATCCGCGCCGAAGCCGGGAAACAGCTCCTCCGCCAGCGCGCCGATGGAATAGACATCGAACAGCGTGCCATAGGCATCGAAGGCGACTGCCGAAATCTTTTTGTGCGCGCTCATGTGTTCTCCATTTGGCGGCGGACTTTAGCCGCCAACGCTGCACTTGCAAGTCCTTCAAGGCCACTGCGCCTCTTGCGCAACACCTGTCGTTCCCGACGGCCAGACAGGCTGTCGAGCGGGAACCTGTGTCCCCCGACCTCGTTGTGTGCCCGGCGGGGGACGCCCAAGAGAAGGATTAACAAAATGAAAATCAACAAGCTTTTGCTCGCCGGTGTGGCCGCTGTGTCCATGTTCTCGGCTGTGCCTGCGTTCGCCCAGGGCTCAAATGATGCCAAGGCCACCGTCGGTGGCGCGGCTGGCGGCGCCGGCGGTGCTGCGCTCGGCTTCCTCGTCGGCGGACCCGTGGGTGCCGTCATTGGAGGGTTCGCCGGCGCGGTTCTTGGCGCTGATGCGGCCGTTCCCGAGGAAACCGTCGTCTATGCCGGTCAGAATCCGGTTCAGCAGGTCTATGTCGACGGCAGCGTGGACGTCGGCGCCCAGGTGCCCCAGGGCGTGCAGGTCTATCCCGTCGCCCCCACCCCGAAATATGGCTATTTCTATGCCAATAACCGCGTCTATATCACCGATGCCAATTCCAATCAGATAGTCTACTCCCCGGGCTATGTCGTCCCGCAGAGTGCCGTGACCTATGTCGAGGCCAACCCCACCGCCTCGGTCACCTTCTCGGGCGACGTGGTCGCCGGCGCCACGCTCGACGGAGCAACGACCGTGACCGCGGTGCCCGACTACCCGGGCTATGGCTATGTCTACATCAACGACCGCCCGGTACTTGTCGACATGGGCACGCGGACCGTCGTCTGGGTGAAATAACCCGCTTCGCGATGAAATAGCCGCCTGCCATGCAACGGCGGAGCGGCGAATCGAACCGGCAGCAAGACCCCCCGCTTGCTGCCGGTTTCGGATTGCAAGCTCTGGCCGACATGCCCCGCCTTTGCCGCGATACCGCTGGACCCGCTGCGCATGATCCGCTTTATTGGCGGCGAATGCCGGCCGGGACGAGAAGCCGGCAACCGTGAAGGAGGCTTTGCCCATGAATCCCATTTTCAAATTCGCTGCGCTTGGCGCCGTCATGCTGACCATGACTGGTTCCGCCCTGGCTCAGGACCTTCCCGATCTCAATGGCCGCACCATCGAGGCGGTCACCGAGAATGCCTATACCCCGCTCAACTTCGTCGACCCCAAGACCGGAGAAGGCATCGGCTGGGAATATGACGCCTTCAACGAGATCGCCAAGCGGCTGAACGCCAAGGTCGACTGGAACCTCTCCAGTTGGGATACCATGATCCAGGCCGTTCATGACGGCCAGTTCGATGTCGGCATGGATGGCATCACCATCACCGACGAGCGCAAGCAACAGGTCGACTTCTCCGATCCCTACATGGTGTCCGAGCAGTTCATGCTGGTGCGCGCCGACGACGACAAGATCACCGGACCGCAGTCCTTCAAGGACAACCCCGACCTGCTGATTGGCGCTCAAGCGGGCACCACCAATTTCTACGTGGCCGTTTATGACGTGCTGGATGGCGACGAAGCCAACCCGCGCATCAAACTGTTCGACACCTTCGGCGCCAGTGTTCAGGCGCTCAAATCCGGCGATGTCGATATGGTGCTGATGGATCAGACCTCCGCGAACGGCTATATCGGCGCCAATCCCGGTGCGTTCAAAGTGGTCGGCGAGCCGCTCGGCACCGAGGAATTCGGCTTCATCTTCACGCCCGGTTCCGATCTGGTCGAGCCGGTCAATGCCGCGCATCGCCCAGATGAAGGAAGACGGCACGCTGGACAAGCTGAACCAGAAATGGCTCTACGAATATAGCGCCAACCAGTAAGAGATTGCGCCCGCCACCTCTAGACAATCGCATGTTCGAACCGGAGAACCGGGGACCATTTTTCCTGAACATGCTCTGATGGCGGGCGTTTTTGCATGACCGGCTACAAACCCAAAAAACCTCGCCGCGAGATCCCCTACTGGCTGCTTGCGGCGGTCCTTTTCGGCGTCCTCGCTTGCTGGATAATCGTCGCCAATCATGATTACCGGCTGATCTTCACCGCGCTGTCGGCGGGCGTGCTGACAACGCTCTACGTCACTGTTCTGGCGTTCAGCCTCGCCAGTCTGCTCGGGCTGGTCATTGCGCTGATGCGCACCTCCAAAAGCCGGCTGTTGCGCGAGATCGCCTCCTTTTATGTCGAGATCATCCGCGGCATCCCCGTGCTGGTTCTCCTGTTCTATATCGCCTTTGTCGGCGCCCCGTTCATGGTGGCCGGGGTCAACGCCATCATCGCTCCGCTGACCGATGCGGGGATTATTGGCGAATTGAGTATCAGGAGCGTCGATTTCACCTGGCGCGCCATCATCGCGCTGACCATCGCCTACGCCTCCTTTCTGGCCGAGATCTTTCGCGCCGGTATCGAGGCGGTCGAACGCGGCCAGGTCGAGGCCGCTCAGGCGCTGGGGCTGAGGCGCCGGCACGTCTTTCGCTTCGTCGTCGCCCCTCAAGCCGTGCGCACCATCCTGCCGCCCTATGGCAATGATTTCGTCTCCATGGTCAAGGATTCCGCTCTTGTCTCCGCCCTCGGGGTGCAGGACATCACCCAGCTCGGAAAGGTCTATTCGGCTTCGACCTTCAAATTCTTCGAGACCTACAACGTCGTCGCCTTTCTATATCTGGTGATGACGATTTCGCTGTCGCTGATGGTGCGGGCGCTGGAGAAACGCCTCAACCGGACCCGCCAGCATTGAATGGTGGCTGGCCATGACTATCTGCAAGCAGTTAACCCTACCCATAAGCGCCGCTGCCGGCACCTTGGCCAAGGCTGCGAATCGGCGCACCACTACCGCCAAACCGATCCCGGGGAGCATCAAATGACCAATCCGTTTTTCATGCGCAATGACGATGAGGATGACGACAAGAAGGAAGAGTCGCCCGTCATGCCCTCCAAGATCGTTGAGGAGACGCTGTTCAAGAGCCGCCACGTGCTGATCACCGGCACCATCAACGACAAGGTGGCGCGCGCCACGGCAGAACGCCTGTTGGCGCTCAGCGCCGAAAACGACAAGCCCATCAACGTCTTCATTTCCTCGCCCGGCGGCCATGTGGAATCCGGCGACATGATCCATGACGTGCTCAAATTCATCACGCCGGAAGTGCGCTGCATCGGCTCGGGCTGGGTGGCGAGCGCCGGCGCGCTGATCTTCATTGCCGCCGAGAAGAAGAACCGCTTCTCCCTGCCCAACACCCGCTTTCTGATGCACCAGCCCTCCGGCGGCGTCGGCGGCTCGACCACCGACATCTCCATTCAGGCACGCCAGCTCGAAATCATGCGCGCCCGCCTGAACCGGCTGTTTTCGGAGGCGACCGGCCAGCCGATCGCCAAGGTCGAGAAAGACATGGAGCGCGACTACTGGCTCTCCACCGACGAGGCGATCGAATACGGTCTTCTCGGCAAGGTCATCAAGTCCGAGGCGGACCTCAAGCAGATCACTGGCGGCAAGTGACCTGTTTCACCTGATGAACTGAGGCTGCGCGGCTCGCCTGCGCAGACCTCCTATGATCGCAGGCGGGTTGTCACTCTCCATCAAACAGGCTAGGCGAGACCTCTCCTCGTTCATCGGGCATCGGCGATGCCCCAGACCTTATTGGACCCAGTGTGATTGACCGTATTCTTGCCGCGGGCGCCGAAGGCTTCGTCGTGCCGTCGACGACCCAGCTGCGCACAGACATCCTCTCCGGGCTGACGGTTGCCCTCGCCCTCGTGCCGGAGGCCGTTGCCTTTGCCTTTGTCGCGGGTGTGCATCCGCTGGTGGGGCTTTACGCCGCCTTCATCGTCGGATTGATCACCGGTGTGCTGGGCGGAAGGCCCGGCATGATTTCTGGCGCTACGGGCGCTCTGGCGGTCGTCATGGTCTCTCTGGTCGCCCAATACGGCATCGAATATCTCTTCGCGACTGTGGTGCTGATGGGGATCATCCAGATCGTTGTCGGCGCCATGCATTGGGGCAAGTTCATCCGCATGGTGCCGCACCCGGTCATGCTCGGCTTCGTCAACGGCCTGGCGATCGTGATCTTTCTGGCCCAGCTGGGACATTTCAAGACGGGCGGCGAGGCCGGCGGCCATGGCGGCGAATGGATGACCGGCATGCCGCTCGTGCTCATGCTCGGCCTGACACTGCTCACCATGGCGGTGATCCAGTTCGCACCCAAGGCTATCACCCGCATCATTCCCGCGCCGCTGCTCGGCATCCTTGTGGTCTCGATCATCGTCATCGGCCTTGGACTTGACGTACGCTCGGTCGGCGATCTGTCCTCCATCGAAGGCGGCTTGCCGAGCTTTCACATCCCCATGGTGCCGCTGACCTTCGAGACGCTGCAGATCGTCGGCCCCTATGCGGTGATCCTTGCGGCAGTAGGGCTGATCGAATCCCTTCTGACCCTCAACCTCGTCTCCGAGATGACCGGCACCCGCGGCGGCGCCTCGCGCGAATGTCTTGCGCAGGGCACGGCCAATGTCGTCACCGGCTTTTTCGGCGGCATGGGCGGCTGCGCCATGATCGGCCAGTCGATGATCAACGTGAAGTCCGGTGGCAGGACCCGCTGGGCGGCGATCTCGGCGGCGCTGTTCCTGCTCGGCTTCATACTCTTCGCTTCGCCGCTGATCGAGCGCATTCCGCTCGCGGCTTTGGTCGGCGTCATGTTCATGGTCGTCATCGGCACCTTCGCCTGGCGCAGTTTTCAGGTCATGACGCGCGTGCCGCGCTCGGACGCTCTGGTCATCGTGCTCGTCACCATCGTCACCGTCCTCACCGATCTTGCGACCGCCGTCGTCATCGGCGTGATCATCTCGGCGCTGGTCTATTCCTGGAACGCGGCAACGCGCATGCGCGCCACCACGGTCAATGAACCGAGCGTCAAGAACGTGAAGGTTTATAGCGTCTTTGGGCCGCTCTTCTTCGGCTCGGTGGCCAGTTTCAACGAGCTCTTCGACCCTGAGAACGACCCCGAAACCGTGATCATCGACTTCATGGATTCCCGCGTCGTGGATCATTCCGGCCTTCAGGCCATCGATGCGCTGGCGGCCAAATATCAGGCGCATGGGACGACCCTGAAGCTCAGGCATTTGTCCAAGGATTGCCGCGAACTGCTCGCCCGCGCCGGCCAGCTGGTCGAGCCGGAGCCGGATGACCCGAGCTATGGCGTCGCCGTCGATTATGGTGTCAATTTCGGGCGCTTGAGCACGGGACACTAAATCCGGTTGGCAGCCAAGCCGGCATGCGGATAGCCTGTGGAGCATGTCTGACACCAAGCCACGGATCACCATAACCTATTGCACCCAGTGCAACTGGCTGCTGCGTTCAGCCTGGATGACGCAGGAACTGCTGTCGACCTTCTCGCTCGAACTCGGTGCGGTGGCGCTGGTGCCCGGTACCGGCGGCATCTTCGAAATCCGCTGCGACGGGGAGCTGATCTGGGAGCGCAAGCGCGATGGGGGATTTCCTGACGTCAAGACGCTCAAGCAACTGGTTCGCGACCGCATCGACCCGGACCGCAACCTTGGCCATGTCGACCGGGCGCGAACCAACGACGCCAAAGGCCAAGGCTAGCACCTTCTCTTGCCATTCGCGCCTGCGATGACCACATGCACTCCGCGTCACAGCCCCGGAGGACTTCATGCGCAAAACGCTCGCTCATCTCGCCGCCGCTTCGGCCTTTGCCGTTGCAGGCGCCGCTCTCTTCGGCTTCCTGCCTGCGCAGGCGGAAGAGGTCGGTCGCGTCGGCGTCGACTGGATCGGCAATGACATTGTCATCGATGCGGTAGAGGACCCTCAGGTTCAAGGCGTCACCTGTCATCTGGCCTTTTTCGACCGCTCCATCATCGACCGGCTGCAGCAGGGCAACTGGTTCGAAGATCCTTCCAATTCTTCCATTGCGTGCCGCCAAACAGGACCTATCACAGTAGGCGATATCAATTTGGGAAAAGGCGGCGAGGAGGTCTTCAACCAGCGCCGCTCCATTATCTTGAAGACGCTGGTGATCAACCGCATCTATGATGCAGCCCACAAGACGCTGGTCTATCTCGCGCATTCGCGGCAGGTGAATCAGGGCTCGGCCAAGATGTCGATCTCCACTGTACCGTTGACCGGCAGCGATGTGACCTGGACCAAGGGTGAGCCGTCGAGCCGCTGAGCCGACGAGATCGCTTTTCTTCGTTTGGTGCACCCGCCAGAACCGGCTCGCAGCGCCTGCTGCCAAAAAAGCAAAACATTCCATCTTTTGCCCGTGCAATCGGGTACAAGCAGAACGATATTTCTTCTCTCAGCTTAAGGTCGGAGACAACGGCCGGAAAGGATGCAGACAATGGCAATTTTGATTGGCGATGAAGCGCCCAATTTCGAGGCCGATACGACCGAGGGCCGTATCAACTTTCACGACTATATCGATGGCAGCTGGGCGGTGCTCTTCTCGCACCCCAAGAACTATACCCCCGTCTGCACCACTGAACTGGGCTACACCGCCAAACTGAAGCCCGAGTTCGAAAAGCGCGGCGTCAAGGTGCTGGGCCTGTCCGTCGACAAGATCGAGGACCATGCCGGTTGGGCCAAGGACATTGAGGAGACCCAGGGAACGGCGCTGAACTTTCCGCTGATCGCTGATTCCGATGGGTCGATCGCCCGCAAATACGACATGATCCATCCCAATGCCGACAACTCGCTGACCGTGCGCTCGCTCTTCGTCATCGGGCCGGACAAGAAGGTCAAGCTCAAGATCGAATATCCCGCGTCCACGGGCCGAAACTTCGATGAGATCCTGCGCGTGATCGACAGTTTGCAGCTGACGGCCAAGCATCAGGTCGCAACGCCGGTAAACTGGAAGAATGGTGAGGACGTCATCATCGTACCCGCCGTTTCCAACGAGGCGGCGAAAGAAAAATTCCCCGGTGGCTGGAAGGAAGTGAAGCCCTATCTCAGGATTGTTGCCCAGCCCGGCAAATAGCTGCGGGCAAGCAATTTCCGATTTCAAAGAACGGACGGCCTCTCGGTCGTCCGTTCTGTTTTAGCCGATCTTAACCCCGGCGGGGATTAATGGCGGCATCCCCAATATCGAAGATGCTCGGATGCAGCCCTCTTCCGCCGGAAAGTTCGATCTGAGGCCGGTCCTAGGGTTCTGGGCGCTTCTGGCCCTGATCCTGATCGGCCGCGCGATCTTCGGTCTGGGTGACGGACCGCTGCTCACCGATACCGACGACGCCATGCGCTTCGTCGTCGTGCGCGACCTGTTGCAGGGCCAGAACTGGTTCGACCACATGCAGTGGCGGATGAATGCCCCCTGGGGCGCCGAATTGCACTGGTCGCGCCTGATCGATACCCCGATTGCCGCGCTCACCCTCTTGTTGCAGCCTGTTGCCGGCGCGGGCGCCGAAATGGCCGCTGCGATGATCTGGCCGCTGATACTGCTCTTCGGTCTGCTCTGGTTGAGCGCTCGCCTGTCGGTGCGGCTCGTCGGCATCGACGGAATGCTGCCCGGACTGGTGCTGCCCCTCGTCTCGGCCGTAACCATGCGCGAATTCCTCCCCGGCCGCATCGATCATCACAATGTGCAGATCCTGCTCGGGCTCGGCCTTGTGCTGGCGAGCATCAACGCCCTCAGCCGGCCGCGCTTCGCCGTTCTCGCGGGGATCCTCGCCGGGTTCTCCCTCGCCATCGGTGGCGAAAGCCTGCCCCTGGTGGTTTCCGCCATTCTCGGTTTCGGGCTCGCCTTCATCGTCGACTTTGCCCATGCCCGCAGTCTGCGCCTGTTCGGCGTCGCCTTTGCACTCTCCACGCTGCTCAATCTGGCCATCGCCGCGCCGCCCTCCGAATGGCTGGTGCCGCATTGCGACGCGCTGTCCATTGTCTATGCCGCGGCCGCCCTGGCCACCGGGATGGTTCTGGCACTTCTGCCGGCCCTGCAGCTTTTGCAAAAGAGCTGGCAATTGCGCCTGGCCGCCGGCGCAGTGGGGGGAGGGCTTGTGCTGGCACTGGTGCTCATTGCCTTCCCCGAGTGCCGGGCCGGACCCTATGGGGAACTGGACCCCTATCTGGTGGAACATTGGCTGTCCCGCATCATCGAAGCAAAGCCCGTCTGGACCAATTTCCGCGTCATTCCCGCCTACACCATTGCCTCGGTACTGCCGCTCATCGCGGCCCTTGGCGTCATTTTATGGCGAGTGCTGAGGGTGGGGGACAAACGCTGCGAATGGCTGATGCTGGGCCTGTTCATCCTGCTCGGCTTTGTGGTGACGCTGGTCCAGATGCGTAACACGCGACTGGCAACGCCGCTGATCGTGCCGGCGGGCGCCTGGCTGATCGTTTCGGCGCGGGCCGCCTATTTGAGGCGAAGAGATGCCCTCAGCATCGCCGGACTGGTGGGCGGTTGGCTGGCCTTCTCATCCATCGTTCTGCTGGTCGCGCTGCGCCTTGTCATGCCGGATGCCGGTCAGGGAAACGCCAATGGCGGTCAGGCCGCCGGAAGCGCGGACGAGGCGGCATGCACCAGCCCCACGGCCTTTGCCGAACTCGCGGCCCTGCCGGCGCAACCGGTGATGTCCGAGATAGATTTGGGGCCGTCCATCCTGGCCTATACCCGGCTGAGCGTTGTCGGGGCGCCCTATCACCGCAATCAGCGCGGATTGCGCGATACGCTCGATTTCTTCAACGCACCGCCGGCCAATGCGCAGGAAATCCTGCAGGAGCGCGGCATCGAGCGCGTGGTGATCTGCCCGCATATGCCGGAGATGCGCCAAACCGACATCACGGCGCCCGATGCCTTTATCGCCAAACTGGCGGCAGGCGAGGTGCCGGACTATCTCACCGAGACGACGCCGGACGGAGCGCTGCTCAGAACCTTCGAGGTGAAGGACTAACCAAAAGAAAAGGCGCCCGAACGCTGGTTCGGACACCTTCGATTTTTAAGCACGATTTGTGGTCGCGCGGATAACTATTCCGCCGCGACACCAACGCCGACGGGGCAGGAAACGCCCGTGCCCGCAAGGCCGCAGTAGCCTGCCGGGTTCTTGGCGAGATATTGCTGGTGATAGGTCTCGGCGTAATAGAACGGTCCCGCCGGCTTGATTTCGGTCGTGATCGGCCCCAGCCCCTTGCCCCGCAGCGCCTTGGAATAGGCATCCCGGCTCGCCGCCACCGCCGCGGCCTGCGCGTCCGATGTGGTGTAGATAGTCGAGCGGTATTGCGTGCCGTGATCATTGCCCTGGCGCATGCCTTGCGTCGGGTCGTGCTCTTCCCAAAAAGTCTTCAAAATCTTGTCGAGCGAGATCTTTTCCGGCTCATAGACGATCTTGACCACTTCCGCATGGCCTGTCTGGCCCGAGCACACTTCCTCGTAAGTGGGATTGGGGGTCGACCCGCCCTGATAGCCGACGGCGGTGACGTAAACGCCATCGAGTTGCCAGAACAGGCGTTCGGCGCCCCAGAAACAGCCCATGCCGACATAAAGGGTCTCCGCACCGTCCGGATAGGGGCCCTTGAGCGGATGGCCGTTGACGAAATGGGTGTCGGCGACCGCCATTTCACTATCCCGGCCGGGGAGGGCCTGATCGGCGCTGGGAAGGGTCTGCGGCTTCGATCTGAAGAACATGGTTGAACCTGCCTTTGGCTGGAGCGCTCGGTAAGGGGCTTATGCGGTGGCGGGTTTGCGCGCCCGCCGCGTGCGTCTGGCCCTGCCGGTCAAACGCATGAACAAACGGCCCAGTGCCATAAATAGGAACCCCAGGGCCAAAAGGCCAACCCAGGCCGGCCATGACAATATCGTGAGCATGACAGGGTCCCAGACGCCGGGGGGAAGTTTCTTGCCCGCGACGGCGGCGACGATGGGCAGGGTGTCGGCGTGAAGGAGCGGCGCGAACGGATCGTGCTGCTGCCACGCCTTGCCCAGGGGCTCGAAGGGCCGGCCCTGACCGATCAGCACGACCGCGACCAGCAGCGAGAAGCAGATCAGCGCGATGAGCCAGCAGAGCGCGCCGACGATGCGGATGAAGGCGCGGAGGATGTCGATGATCGCCCGCATGCCTTTGCCCTCCTAGACCGTCTCGATATAGCGGCGCGGCCGCCGCTCGCGCCCGGCAATCAGCAGCAGCACCCCCAGAACGCCGGTTATGACGAAGCCCGGCAGCCGCAGCAGCGCATCGGCAACGACATCGGCAGACCAGGGCGCGAGATAGACGTCGATCCAGTTCTGCAGCGCGGCATAGCTTTGCGCATGCAGTTCGGCCCACAATTGATCGAGCGGGGTCGCCACCAGCGCATTCGCCGCCAGCGATTTGGTGCCGTCCATGATGATCAGCACCACCGCGAGACCGAGCAGCCAGGTCCCCAGCACACGCAACACCGCTCTCATGTCAGAATTGTCCTAAACCTAACGCTCCGCCGCATCGCCTTAATGCCATGCAGGCGGGCGAGGGGGCAAGGGGCGGGCACTTTCTTCTGCCTCGCGCGGTCGCACCGCACTCGGCATGCTATGCCTCGCGCTGAACCTCCGGCGGGCCGCGCGGCAATCCAGCGTGGCGCATAAAGGTCTGGATTGCTTTGCTCCGCTCGCAATGACGGCGGTGTCGGGCACGCCCAAGACTTCCCTCTGTCTCGTCTCGCGCCGCGCACCGCTTCGGTCACGACGCTGGTCGCTGTGACCTCCACTGCGGCTGCGACGGCGCGGCGAAAAACGTTCGCCGGGGTCCTCGGCTGCGCCTCGTCCATGCCAAATCTCCCTCCGGCATTTGCCGCAGGGTGATGAGCGGGCATGGGGCGCGCATCACCTCGGTGCCGGTGTTTTTGTGGCTTACGCCACCCGGCGAGAAAAGAGGCGCTGCGCGCCCCATGCATAACCCGGGATTTGGGGTCGAGGCCAAGGGAACCGGATCGAAAACCGCTGACTGCGCCGCTTGTTACCGACGTCCGCAGAGTCACCCGACGCAGCCCGGCGAACAAGGACCGGCACGCCGTTTCCAATCCGCATCCCTGGGCGTTCGCGCAGGGAGCCTTTGTCTCGGCCAAGGACGCGGCGACCCGCGCCCTTCACCGGTGGTCTGCGTTGCGTTCGTGCACAACCCGCTTTTGCAAACCGATGGGGCAAGGATAGGGGAGGTTTTGGGGGCGGGGATAAGGTTGTGGAGGTTCCCAAACTCTTCTTCTCCCTCGGGCTTGAAAGGGCCTCGAAGGAGCGAAATTCCCTAATGCGCGAAGATCTGGTCGAGCGATTTGAACCCCTTGATCTCGATGGGGTTGCCGCTGGGGTCGGTAAAGAACATCGTCCATTGCTCGCCCGGCTGGCCCTCGAACCTGACGCTCGGTTCAATGATGAATTGCATATTTGCCGCCTTCAGCCGCTCGGCGAGCTTCTGCCAGTCCTTGAGCTGCAACACGACGCCGAGATGCGGCATGGGGACCATGTGCTCGCCCACCTTGCCGGTGGCCTTGGTGGCGAAGGGCTCGCCGAGGTGCAGCGAGATCTGATGGCCGAAAAACGAGAAATCCACCCAGGTCTCGGTCGAGCGCCCCTCTTCGCACCCCAGCACCTCGCCATAGAAGCGGCGCGCCTGATCGAGATCGCGGACATTGTAGGCGAGATGGAAGGGCGTGAGCATTTTGTCAAAAATCCTGGAAAAGAGGGTGGGGCGGGTTGTAGCGCGACTTGTTTGACGACGGAACCGGTGGTTTCTCCCTCCCCTTGATGGGGAGGGAAGCCGCGATAGCGGCAGGGTGGGGTGAGGCGCCAAGTGCACCCCCACCCGACCAGCCATTCGAGCGCAGCTCTCATGGCCTTCTCGGCTCTGCTCGTGCCACTGGCACGATCAACGAGCGCCTCGAAGCCCCACAAGGGGGAGGGAGATCGGCGCGCGATCCGCACCGCGAAGGCAGGCAGAGATTGGCCGTCATCTCGCAAAAGGTTAACCCGCGTTAACGGCTCTTTCAGGGGTTTTGGCTTAAATGCCAGCTATCGCTTTTCGGGAGTATTTTGTCATGCGTCGCTGGTCCCTCAAGCTGGCTCTGGTCTTTGCCGCCTTGCTGTGCCTTGCCCCCTGGGCCCTCATCTCCGCCGCGCCGCCCCCCGAACCGACCACGCTCACCTTCGTCAAGGTCAAGCCGCTGCACGCGCAGGCCAAGCCGCGCGCTGGTGCAATGATGATGGGACAGGGGCGGTAGGGTTTTTCCTCCGCCTGCTTCTCTTCCTCCGTCATTCCCGCGCAGGCGGGAATCCAGCGGCTGTTGCGCAATTCTCGACCTCAGTTGGATCCCCGCCTTCGCGGGGATGACGGAAGAGGGCGTCGGGACGCGGACAGGCACTAGCCGCCGGTGATACCGTCATAGAGATCGCGCCAATCCGGATTGGTCTCCTGGATCATCCGGATTTTCCAAGCCCGGTTCCATTTCTTGATCTGCTTCTCACGCATGATCGCACTTTCGGCGGTCCGATGCACCTCGTACCAGACCAGTCGCGTGACGTCGTAGCGGTCGGTAAAGCCGGAAACGACATGGTTCTTGTGCTGCCAGATGCGCCCCGGCAGATCGCTCGTCACGCCGACATAGAGAGTGCCGTTCTGCCCGGAGGCGAGGATATAGACGCAGAAAAGCTTTGGCTGGCGCATGCCGGAATGTAGGCGAGGCTGCGCGGGCTGGGCAAGATAATCGAAGCTGCGCGCTCTACGCTGTCGCATCTACTCGTCGTGCCGCGACCGAACTCTCTCCACAATCGTCATTCCGGCGCAGCCGGGAATCCAGCAGACTATGCGGAGGGGCGCCACCTCAGTTGGATCCCCGCCTGCGCTCCTCCTGAGGAGCCGCCGCAGGCGGCGTCTCGAACGGAGGAGGTCAAGCCTCAGGATGAGGGCCGAGCGCGGGTTGGCAGCAACCTCTTGATAGGACGCATTCAGCTGAAACTGGCTATCAGCTTGGTCAGATTGCCCTTCGCTTCCGGGTTCATCATTAAATGCTGTTTTCGTGCTTCGAGCTCTGTGCCGAACCATTGTCCGTTCGGAGCCGATAAATAGGTGTTCACCGCTTGGACACGTTTTAGGTCCTCTTCGGAGAAGAAGTCATATATCTTTCCCGTGTTGACCAAATTCGTGACATGGACATGTAGACCAAGGTTGCAGGGCACGAAAGTTTGAGCGTTCTGCGGCACATCTCCGTTCACTGCGTTGCGAAAACGACGTAATGCCTCTTCAACATCTGCGACCACCCTAAGGTTGAATTTGCACTCCTTGACAAAGGCTGCGCGCAATTTTCGCTCTGTTTGAAATCCGATCACAAGCTGAACAAAATATTGAACTAGCACACCTGCGACGACGCCGATCGCGGCTCCGAATGCAGTTGGCCAAAATACGCTATCCATTGAAAGCCTCCGACGGTGGTCCCCCTAATGCGCCTCGTCCCAATTCTGCGCCGCATGGGCATCCACCTGTAGCGGCACGCTGAGCGAAACCGCCGGCATGGCGGCGTCTTCCATCACCTCGCGGATGACCGGGATCGCCTCATCCTCATGGCCCTCGGGCACCTCGAAAATCAGTTCGTCATGCACCTGCAGCAGCATGGCGGCGTCGATGTTCTTTTCCCTGCAGGGCCGGCTCCATCTGGATCATGGCGCGGCGGATGATATCGGCGGCCGAGCCCTGGATGGGGGCGTTGATGGAGGCGCGTTCGACAAAGGAGCGCTCGGCCGGGTGCGAGGAATTGGCGTTGGGGAAGCGGATGCGGCGCCCGAACACGGTTTCGACGAACCCTTGCGCCTTCACCAGTTTCTTCTGGGCATCCATGTAGTCCTTGATGCCGGGGAAACGCTCGAAATAGGCGGCGATGTAATCGCCCGCCTCCGAGCGCGGAATGGCCGAGCTGGTTGGCGAGCCCGAAGGCCGAAATGCCGTAGATGATGCCGAAATTGATCGCCTTGGCGCGCCGGCGGACATCGGACGGTCATCTCCTCGAGCGGCACGTTGAACATCTCGGACGCCGTCATGGCGTGAATGTCGAGCCCGTCGGCGAAGGCCTGCTTGAGCGCCCCGATATCGGCGATATGCGCGAGGATGCGCAATTCGATCTGGGAGTAGTCCGCCGAGATCAGCTTTTTGCCGGGCGCGGCGACAAAGGCGCGGCGGATTTTTCGGCCATCCTCGGTGCGCACGGGAATGTTTTGAAGGTTCGGCTCGTTGGAGCTGAGCCGCCCGGTCAGAACCGACGGCCTGATTGTAGGAGGTGTGCACGCGCCCGGTGCGCGGGTTGATATAGGTCGGGCAGGGCGTCGGTATAGGTCGATTTGAGTTTCGACGACCTGCCGCCAGTCGAGGACTTTTTGCGCCAGCGGCACGCCCTTGAGCGCGAGCTCGTCGAGCACGTTGGCGCCGGTCGCCCAGGCGCCGGTCTTGGTCTTCTTGCCGCCTTCGAGCCCCATGCGGCCGAACAGGATATCGCCGAGCTGCTTGGGCGAGCCGAGATTGAAGGTCTCGCCGGCCATTTCATGCGCCTCGCCCTCGAGATGGGCGGCGCGCTTGGAGAAATCGGCGGAGAGTCGGCAAGGATGTCGCGGTCGACCGAGATGCCGCGCGCCTCCATGCGGCCGAGCACCGGGGCGAGCGGGCGTTCCAGCGTTTCGTAGATGGTGGTCGAATGCTCGGGCACCAGCCGCGCCTTGAGGATGTGCCAGAGGCGAAGCGTGACGTCGGCATCCTCGGCGGCATAGCGGGCCGCGTCCTCGATCGGCACCTCGTCAAAGGTGCGCAGCGTCTTGCCCGAGCCGATGAGGTCGCTGATGGGGATGCCGGGATGGCCGAGCCAGTGGTCGGACAATTCGTTCAGCGTGTTGAACTGCGGCCCGTCCAGCGCATAGGACAAAAGCAGGGTGTCATCGAAGCTTTCGACCTGAAGCCCGTAGCGGGTCAAAAGCCCCTGATCGTATTTGAAATTGTGGAAGATCTTGAGGATCGACCGGTCCGCCAGCAGCGGCTTCAGATGGTCGATGGCGTCCTGCGTCGGCATTTGCCCCTCGGCGGGACCGCCCCCGAACATGTCCTCTTTCCCGGTGGTGTGCCCGAGCGGGATATAGGCGGCCTTGCCGGGCGCGACGGCGAGCGAGATGCCGACGAGGTCGGCCATCTGGTTGTCGAGCCCGGTGGTCTCGGTGTCGATGGCGACATGGCCGATGGCGTAGGCATCCGAGATCCAGCGCGCCAGCATCTCGGCATCGGTGATGATCTGTAATCCTCGAGCACGAAGGGGATGGCCTTGATGGTGTCATGCACCTCAGCGGCGTGCCGGACCGTCGGCGCATCGCTGCGCCCTTCGGCTTCCTGCCGCTCCGCCCGCGCCTCGGCCCGGCGCTGGTTGTTGAAGCCGACGGGGCCCTTCTGCTCGGCGGCATATTCGGGATCGGGCTCGTAGGAATCGGGGTCCGCATCGAGCAGGGCGGCGAGCCGCTTGGTGGCGGAGTTGAATTCCATGGCCTTCAAAAACGGGAAGAGCAGGGCCGGGGCAATGGGCTCGCGGATGAGGTCGTCGAGATCGTCCTCGACCGGCACCTCGCGGCAAAGGGTGACGAGCTTTTTGGAGATGCGGGCGTTCTCGGCATTCTCGATCAGCTTCTGGCGGCGGGCCGGCTGCTTGATCTCCTCGGCACGGGCGAGGAGCGTTTCGAGGTCGCCATAGGTGTTGATCAGCTCGGCGGCGGTCTTGACCCCGATGCCGGGCACGCCGGGGACATTGTCGACCGGGTCGCCGCAAAGCGCCTGCACCTCGATCACCTTGTCGGGCGTGACGCCGAATTTCTTGAGAACCTCGTCGGGGCCGATCCAGCGCAAGGGGGGCTGTCCGGGCCGGGGGATGGTGTCGAGCAGGCGGATGGAGCCGTCCGGCTCGACCAGCTGCATCAGATCCTTGTCGGAGGAAACGATGGTGACCTTGCCGCCGCGGTCGCGGGCCGCGCAGGCATAGGTGGCGATGATGTCGTCGGCCTCCCAGCCCTCCATCTCGATGGCGGGAATGGAAAAGGCGCGGGTGGCGGCGCGGGTCAGCGGGAATTGCGGCACCAGCTCTTCGGGCGCGGGCGGGCGGTGCGCCTTGTACTGGTCGTAGATGTCGTCACGGAAGGTTTTCGCCGCGTGATCGAAGATCACCGCCATGTGCGTCGGCTCGTCCTCGCCCTTGAGGTCTTCGGTCAGCTTGAACAGCATGTTGGTGAAGCCCTGCACGCAGCCGACGGGCAATCCGTCGGATTTGCGGTTGAGCTGGGGCAGGGCGTGAAAGGCGCGGAAGATGTAACCGGAGCCGTCGACGAGAAGCAGATGCATGAGAAACCGGGACTGCTGGATGTTTTGGCCCGCACACTAGACCAATCGGGGCCGCGAGGGAATTCGCTGGGGCCCCGTGTTGCATCCTTCGGGGGCGGGGCGTGAGGCGAATTTGCGTAAAAATAAATTCGAATATGCTTTTGCCCGTATCCATTCCTTGAGGAATCCGGCTTAACCCTTGGTTCTCAAGGTTTTGCGTTTTATTTGAAGGATATCCTCTGCATGCTGGAGTTGTGCACTGCGTTGGCTTTGGCTGAGGATTCGGTCTGGGTGGATGCCATCTTCGATTTGTGCGAGGCGGCGGGTTTCGGCGAGTGCCGGCGCTACCACAGCCCCGACGACGTGACCGGCTTCCGCCGCACCACACCACCGGTGCTGTTCCTGTGCGACAAGCTGGGGCCGGAAGTGGCGTCGCGGGCGCTGGCCGGGGTGCGCCAGCATCCGGTGATGGAGCTGCGCTTCACGCCCATCATCATGATCACCACCGATCGGACCGAAACGAGCATCCTGCGCTACATCCAGACAGGGTATGACGACATCATCGTCTATCCCTGCGAGCCGGAGGCTGCGGCGACGCGCGTTCTCGGCCAGTTCAACCAGATGCAGAACTATTATCAGACCGAGACCTATTTCGGGCCCGATCGCCGCCGCAACCAGGCCAACCCCTATGAGGGCGGCAAGCGCGGACGGGGCGAATATTTCTATCGCCACTTCGTCATTAACCGCCAGTTCCGCTTCGGCACGAAGATCGTTTCGACCGAGACTTTCCTGCCAGGCCAGGTGAATGTGCTGAGGGCCTGACGCCCAAGGGCGCTAATCGTTACACGGTTTACGCCATTTTCACGGGTTCGCGTCTAGCTAGACTGGTAGCTGGAGGCGCCATGGATCTCGACGCCCAAATCTTGTTCACCCGCCGGCACAGGCGCAAGGCGCTCGGCGTGGTCTTCGTTCTGGCGTTCGCAGGCGCGCTGACGCTGGCGGCGCTGACGGGCGGCGCCTATGTCGAGGCCCGGCTGCGCCAGCAGGTCGAGGAGCAAACGGTCCAGTTCGAAACGGCCGATACAACGCTCTACAAGACCTTCGAGGCCATGTCCTCCGACAGCAGTCTGGCCCCCTGCTCGGACGCTTTCCTTGCCTATATGCGGCGGGTGGCCTTTTTGCCCGACGGTGTGCACGAACTTCTTTATGCGCGCGGCAACCGCATCCTTTGTTCGGTCACCCAGGGGCGGCTGGCAAGCCCGGTCGATCTGGGCAAACCCGACATGCGCGCCTTCGACGGGGTGCGGGCCGCCTGGTTCGACCGCGACCTCGATATGCTGGGCTTCCCCGGCCTCACCGGCAGTTTCCTGCAGCTCGGCAATTTCATGCTCGTGGCGCCGCCGCCCCGCATTACGGCCGCCCTGCCGGCCTGGATGCGTGCCGAGGTGATCTCCCGCTCGAACACTGGACGCTGGTGGCACCGCGGCGGCCAGTTCGGGCTCTATCGCGACGCCTTTGCCGCCGATGCGACCGCCGCGCCCTCGATGGCGGATTGGAGTTTTCATGCATTCGGCTGCGAACGCACCGGCACCACATGCGTGCAGCTGGCTGCGCCGCTGCCGCTTCTGATCGCGCATGGCGGGTCGACCATTCTGATGGCGCTTGCCGGCTGCCTGCTGGTTGCGGCCATACTTGCCGCTTTGGCGGACACGCATCTCGATCGCCTGTCCTCCCTGCCCAACCGCTTCCGGCGGCGTTTGTCGGCCCAAACGATCATCTGCCACTACCAGCCCATCCTGTCGCTTGCCGGCGACCGCATCGACACCGTGGAGGTGCTGGCGCGCTGGCGGGATGTGGACGGGACCATAGTGCCGCCGAACGATTTTCTGCCTGTCGTCGAACACCACAACCTCAACCATGTGTTCACCCAGCTGGTCGTGGAGAAGGCTTTGGCGGATTTGCAGACGCTGCCGCAGCGAGACGCGCCGCTCAGGGTGCATTTCAATATATTCCCCCGCGATTTCGACGCTGAATGGCTGCTGGCCCTGTTCGCGCCCTTCCGGCCCCTGCGCGACCGCTTCACCGTCGTCGTCGAACTGGTCGAGTCCGACAGCCTGCCGCTCGAAAAAACCCGCGATACGGTGGAGATACTGCGCCGTCAGGGGATCGAGACCTATATCGACGATTTTGGCGCCGGCTTTTCCAACATCAACTATCTCGGCTGCCTGTCGATTGCAGGCGTCAAGCTCGATCGTAGCTTCGGGATGGCGCCCGAGGGCTCGCTCATGGCCAGCCTCCTGACCAGCGCTGCCGCCATGATCAAGAAGGCCGGCTTTGCGTTGCTGGTCGAGGGCGTGGAGACCGCTCACCGGCTTCAAACGCTGCGCAAGAGCGGCATTGTCGATCAGGTGCAGGGTTACGAGATATCCCGCCCCCTGACGATTGCGGCGCTCAGGGGCTTTTTGCAGGAGCATGAAGTGCAGCGGTCGGACAGAGCGGCCGCGGCAAAACCGGCAAGGGCCCGCAGGAAGGGCTAAGAGCCACCCCCGTCTTTCAACCCGGGTTCGCGACCCTCGTCAATGATCGTCGCCATCGGGTCCGGCATCGGGGTCCGGCAAATCGTTGCCGGAATTATCGCGCGGCTGCGGCTGGGGTTTGGACCGCCGGGCCCGTTTCGGCTTTGCCGCCGGTTCTTCCGGGGATGTCGCATCGTCGTCGCGCACCATGTGCAGGGGCGGCGCCTTGCCCGATTTGTCTTCGCCGAAATAGACCGTCTGGTGGGGGAAGGGGATTTCGATATTGCGCTGGTCGAAAATGCGCTTGAGCACGGCATTATAGGCGCGTCGTGTTCCCCATTGCTTGCCCGGCAGCGTCTTGATGCGGGCGCGCAGAACGATTTCGCTGGCGCCGAAACTGTCGAGCCCCAGCCATTCGAGTTCATCGACGATTCCCTGCGCGACCTCCTCGTCCTTTTTCAATTCCTCGAAGGCGTCGAACATGGCCTGCTTGGCATTCTCGGTGTCTTCGCGATAGGCGACCCCCATGTCGATCAGGGCATAGGAGAAGCCGCGCATGAAATTGGTCACCGTGTCGACCGAGGAAAAGGGCACGACATGATAGCGTCCCTCGAGGTCGCGCAGCGCCGCCGAGCGCACGGTCAGCCGTTCGACCACTCCGGAAATGCCGCCGATGGAGACGACATCGCCCACATCCATGGCGTTTTCGAGCTGAATGAAGATGCCGGTGATGATGTCCTGCACCAGCTTTTGCGCACCAAAGCCGATGGCAAGACCGATGACGCCGGCAGAGGCCAGTAACGGAGCGATGTTGATGCCGACCTCGGACAGAACGAACATGAGCGCAATCACGATCAGCGTGATGGTGAAGGCGTTCTTCATCAGCGTCAAAAGCGTGCGCTCGCGCGGAGAGGCCGGCGTGCCGTAGTCGGGGTTGATGCGGTATTCGACCCAGGAGCTCAGGACCAGCCACAGTGCAAAGGCAACCAGCAGGATAAGCGCCACGGTAACAAAGGCGCCGACCACGCGGCCGCCGAACTCGCTGGCAAAGAAGGCCGGCACGTTCATCAGCCCCAGCACATGCACGCAGAAGGCGATGACGGCGAGAATGACCAGCAGCCGGATCACCTCGAGCACCCTCGGCACGAAGGCGTTGATCCGCCGCTCCAGGAGGGGCACCCGCACATTGACCGATTGCGGCAGCGGCACGCCTTTGCCGATGGCGGCCGTCAGCACGTTGGAGATGACGATGCCGGCAACAATGGCGATAACGATCTTAAAGTTCATGAACAAAATGGCGTAGATGTCGGACAGCGGCCGCGCCAGCGCGATGAGGAACAGGACCGCCAGATAAAGCAGTACCGGCACGTGCCAGTAGGGCGTCACCAAAGCCACTGCGCGGTTGTGGCGGGTACGATCGCCCAGATAGCTTGTGATGAAGCCATGGGCCCGCATGACGGCGGCGGCCATGACGGCAATGACGACGGCAAGGCCCACAATGGCGATGGCCCTGCCGGCATCGGCCGAAAGGGTGCGGCTGACCAGCGGCAGCACCAGCAGCTGGCCATAGACCAGCAGCATGGCAATGGTGCGCGACCAGTGCATGACGGCGGCGGCGCCGGTGCCGTCGAGATCGACCAGCCGCGCCGCATCGCGCCGCGGCGCCAGCACCGAGCGCAATACCGCCATCAGCAGTTCGACTGTGAGGAAGGCGTTGAGATAGAGCGAATGCGAAAAGCTGAGCTGCCCGGGCCGCCCCAGTACCGAGAATGCGATCAGATAGCCGAGCGCCAGCGGCACGGCGAGATTGCAGATATCGAGCAATAGCGTACCCAGAACGCCCATGATCTTGGCGAACCAGCCATTTCGGCGGATCGTCAGCTTCAGCCGCCCACGCAACCCGTTGGTCAGCTTCATCATGGCGATAAGCCCGCCATAGGTGATGACGACGAGAAGCGCCAGATCGATGAACAGATAGAACAGAAAGCTCAGGTCGTTCGGCGTCAGCCCGCCGAAGATTTCGGGCACCGAGAGCAGCTGGACAAAGAATTTAAGGCTCCCCTCGCGGATATTTTCGGCGACGGCCTGGGTGAAATCGGCGACCTGGGCCCCGACCGAGCGCAACTCGGTGCCCATCGCGCTTTTGTCCTGTTCGGCCTGCGGCTGGTCGTTGAGCGTTTTTTCCAGCTCGGTGATCAACTCCTGGCGGGCCTGATCATCCTTGAGCACGTCGAGCAATTGCTGCAGCGGCTTCTGATCACTGCCCGTGGCACTGTCGGTGGCGGCAGGGACGGCGCTGGCCTGCGCGAGCGCCGGCGCCGCCGTCAGCGCCCCAGTGCCCAGTGTGAAAGCCAGAGCGAGAAGAAAGAAAAGCCGCTGCATCGTCCGCCTTTTTCCCATGAATCGAAAGTGCTGCGGAAGGTGGCGTGTTTGGGCAAAAAAGGCAAACCCGGCCCGGTCGTCTCAGGCCTTGTCCCCAAAGCCGGCCCCCGCCATGCGAGCGGCGGAGCGAGGTCCCTGCCTGCAAAAAAGCCCGGTGCGCCGATGCGTTTTCCGCTGTTGCGCCGAAAGGGCGGTTGGCATAGGTTGCGCGGGCATTCGCGCCGCGCCCCTGCGCCGGCGCCGAGGCACCCGTAGCTCAGCTGGATAGAGCGCTGCCCTCCGAAGGCAGAGGTCACACGTTCGAATCGTGTCGGGTGCGCCAGTTTTCCGGGCTTTTTTGAGCCCATGCAGCGATGGCCGCACAGAAACCTCATTTGGCGACCTCCTCGGAAAGAGCTGCGCGGCCAGCGTCAGCTTGTGCATTCAGGATCGGCCTCGCTGCAACTTCCAGAAGCCGCCGGTCCGCATGATCGAATGTCCACGACGGGTCTTGGCCCTCCGCCGGCCGTCATGCCGGAACACATCTCCAAATCGATGGGAAGGCAAGGACTACCAAAACCCGCGAGAACTATACATAGAGTTTATTCTATGTTTTAGTGCGGCGGTGTGCGGGAACGAAAATGGGCGGAAATTCGCCGCGCAGCACACGGCAAGCACAGTTCGCCCGGGGGAGGTTCGGAATTTGGATTTCGAGAAATTGTTTGCCGACAAGATCGACGCTATCCGCAAGGAAGGTCGCTATCGCATTTTTGCCGATCTGGAACGTCAATCCGGCGCCTTTCCGCGTGCGCGTTTTCATGGCGGGGAGGGTGAGCGGGATGTCACCGTGTGGTGCTCCAACGATTACCTCGGCATGGGACAGCACGCCAAAGTGGTCGCGGCCATGCATGACGCAATCGACAGGCATGGCGCCGGCGCCGGCGGCACGCGCAATATCTCCGGGACCAATCACAACCATATTCTGCTGGAGCGCGAACTGGCCGAACTGCACGGCAAAGAGGCCGCGTTGCTTTTCACCTCTGGCTATGTGTCGAATTGGGCGGCGCTGGGCACGCTGGGAGCCAGTATTCCGGGTTGTGTGATCTTTTCGGATGCCAGCAATCACGCCTCAATGATCGAGGGGATCCGGCACTCACGCGCTGAAAAGGTGATCTTTCGCCACAACGATGTTGCGGATCTCGACCAAAAGCTTGCCCAATATACTGACCGGCCGAAAATCGTCGCCTTTGAATCTGTCTACTCAATGGATGGCGACATCGCGCCCATTGCCGACATCGTGGCAGTGGCCGAGCGGCATGGCGCCATGACCTATCTGGACGAGGTGCATGCGGTCGGCATGTATGGACCGGAGGGGGCGGGCGTTGCCGCGCGCGAGGGTGTCGCGGATCGCATTACGCTGATTGAAGGGACCTTGGGCAAGGCCTTCGGCGTGATGGGCGGCTATATCTCCGGCTCCTCAGCGCTTTGCGACTTCATTCGCTCTTATGCGTCCGGCTTCATCTTTACCACGGCGCTGCCGCCGGCTGTCGCCGCGGGGGCGCTGGCAGCCATCCGGCATTTGCGCGGCAGCGAGGTCGAGCGCCAGGGGCAGAGGGAGAGTGTTGCCGCCCTGCGTGCCGCGCTCGACGGGCAGGGCATTCCGCACATGCCCAATCCCAGCCACATCGTGCCGATCCCGGTTGGCGATCCGGTGAAGTGCAAGTGGATCTCGGACGTATTGCTGGAGCAGTACGGGGTCTATGTGCAGCCGATCAACTACCCGACCGTGCCCAAGGGGACCGAGCGGCTGCGGCTGACGCCGTCGCCCCTGCACTCCGCGGACGATCTGGAACATCTGGTCGGCGCCCTTTGTGCCCTGTGGTCGCAATGCGCTCTGAGCCGCGTGGCCTGCTGACGTTGGCGGAGCGGGCCCGACATATGCTTTTCGACGAGATCGCGCGCAATGCCTGCTCCCGAGTTCATAGACGAGACGCTGACCATACGCCTCACGCCCCATCCTGACGGAGAGGCGGTCAAGAACGAGATTCACGCCCGTCCGCTGACGCCTCTTGAGGCGGACACGCGCGGGCGACGCATCCTTCTCAGCTTTGCCGAGGCGGGGGTCGCAGCCGAGGCTTTACGGCAGAGATTGCTTGAGTGGTGCGCGGAGAACAAGGCGACGCCGACCATCCGCAGTGAACGGCAGGTCGGCTTCGTACTGGACGGCTGTGCGGTGACGGTCGAGATCCACACAGAGTTTCTGACGTTCACCTGGTATGGTCCGTTGAAGGGTGTGCAGGCGGACCCCTTCGCCCTCGGCCTCAGCCTTTTTGAAAGTCTGCCCTTTTTGGCAATGTGCCGGCTCGACATCACGGCAACGGCGCAGGTGGAAGCAGCCGCGCTGGCAGGATTCGATACCACCAGCCTTTGTCACGTCCAAGCCCTGGCCGCAAAAGCCGAGATCGCTACCGATTTTCGTCCTGATGCGGCCGGTTATACACGTTACGAATTGGCGGGCGGGCGCTGCAGCACGCTGCAATTGGGCCTAGCGGCGCGGCGGCTTCTGGAGGTTGATACCTATCGTGTGATGGCCATGCTCGGGCTTCCGCTGGCGCGCCGGTCCTCATCGCAACTCTCCGAACTCGAAAATCGGCTCTCTGCGATCATCAGCCAGGTAATGCGCAGCGCTGACATTGCGGAGAAACGGGCGCTGCTGTCCGAGATCGGGGCGATTGCGGAACGTGCCGACCATCTTGCGACCCAGACCCGCTACCGGTTCGCGGCCGACCGCGCCTATCTCGACATTTTGCGCCAGCGTCTCTCCGATCTGCAGGAGGTGGGGTTGGGGCCGGCTTCCACGCTCAGCCATTATCTTTACAACCGGGTGGAGCCGGCGGTTGCGACCTGCAACGCGTTCGAGCGGCGCCTGCAGGCGATCCAGACCCAGGCCGCGCGGACGACGGATCTTCTGGCGACACGTATCGAACTCGATGTCCAGGAGCAGAACACGGCACTGCTGGATACGATCTCGCAGACAACCCGCAATCAATACCGGCTGCAAACCACGATCGAGAGCATCTCGACGATTGCCCTGAGTTATTACGTGTTGGGGATATTGAGTTATGCACTCGAGCCGCTGAAGGAATGGGTGCATCTCGACAAGGCGGTGCTGCTGGCGGCCGCAGCGCCCTTTGTCATCGGGCTTGTCTATCTCGGGGTTCGCCGACTGAGGTGGCACCACGGATCCGGGACGTCCTGAAGACAAAAACGGCGCAGCCTGGCTGCGCCGCCCAATGGTGCGGATGCAGGAGAACTAGTCGATCGCGCCGCTACCGGAATCGTCGCTGCCTTCGGGCGTCACGTCGAGGATGGCGGCGTGCATGGTGATCTTGGCTTCGCCTGGAATACAATCCGTCATGCAGGGATCGCCCTTGTTGTCCTCATAATGCGCCTCCTCGGTCCGGTTGTCGGCGATGAAGCCGGCCTCGTTCGGCAGGTGGATAGAGGTGAAATTGTCCTTGCTCAGCTCGAAATCCTCATCCGTGACGATGTCGTTGAGGTAGAGCAGGTAGGCCGTCAGAGCGTAGTAGTCGTTATCGCTCAAAGACCGCGCATTGCCGAATGGCATGGCCCGGTGAATGTAATCGTAGACGGTGGATAGATAGGGCCAGTATGAGCCGATCGTCTTGACCGGCCGGTCATTGGTGAGTGTGCCCTGACCGCCTGCCAGAACCGGCCATCGACCGGTTCCCTCTCCGAAATCGCCGTGACAACTGGCGCAGTTCGCGTCATAGATGTCCATTCCCTCGGCAACCGTGCCGTGCCCCTCGGGCAGGCCGAGGCCATCAGGGCGAACGTCAAAATTCCAGGCTGCGACTTCGTCCTCGGTAGCCTTGCGGCCAAGACCATAATGTTCGCCGGCGCCAGAAGTGGAATGAGCTGCGGTGTCGCCTGTTGCGGCATCTGCCGGGGCAGGGGTGGCCTCGGCTTTTGCGGCGGACTCTTCAGCCGCCGGGGCGGAATCGGTCGCGCCAGCGTCCGAGGTCTCCTCGGCCGCCGCGTCGGCACTGGCCGGCTCCGAAGAGAAGGTCGCCAGATAGGCGATTACGTTGTCGATCTCTTCCTGCTTTTTGAGGCCGGCAAAGGTCATCTTGGTGCCCTTGACGAAGTCCCTGGGCTTTTTGAGGAATTCGGACAGCACGTCCTCGTGCCAGACGAGTCCATCTTCGCCCGCCTGGGCCATAGCCTTTGAGTATTTGTAGTCGGGCACCGATCCGGCGACACGTCCCATCAATTCGTTGAGTTCGGGGCCCACGCGGTTCTTTGCGCCGTCGCCGATCGCATGGCAGGCCTGGCACTTCTTGAAGACCTTCTCGCCGGCGGCCGGATCGCCAGCCAGCGCCGCCGTTGAGGCTGCGAGCACGGCCGCGAGACCCAGGGCTGCAGCACTAAGAGATTTCAACATTTTCCACACTTCCGTCGGCTTTAACGTACCAGGTCTGGATACCATTGTTGTGGTAGATGGAGTTGCTGCCCCGGGCTTCCCGAAGGGCCTGCTTGGTCGGCTGGACCAGGCCAGCCTCATCCATCGCCCGGGATTGCAGAAAGAGCTCGGAGCCGTCCCAATCGAAATCATAGTAGAAGCGATGCAGAGCCTTTGAGTGGCTCGGCCCGTCGATGCGCGCCTCATGCCAGTTGCGGCCGCCATCAATGGACACATCGACCTTCTTGATGGTGCCCATGCCCGACCAGGCAATGCCGGAGAGCACCAGCCGGCCTTTGCCGTTGGTTATCGGGGCCTGGGGACTGGGGTTGGTGATGACGGATTTGACCTCCATCGCCCAGGTGAACTCGCGCGCCGTGCCGTCGTCGAGCAGGTCAGTGTATTTCGAAGTTTCCTCGCGCTGGTACCAGGGCTCGTCCCCGACTTCGAGCCGGCGCAGCCATTTGATCCACATATTGCCTTCCCAGCCGGGCACAACCAGACGCAGGGGATAGCCCTGCTCGGGCCTCAGCGCCTCGCCATTCTGGGAGAAGGCGACCATACAGTCGTCGAGGGCCTTTTCCATGGGGATGGAGCGGGTCATGGCGGCGGCATCCGCACCTTCGGCAAGGAGCCACTTGCCTTCGGGCTTTATGCCGGCCTCGTTGAGGATGTCCTTGAGCAGGACGCCGGTATATTGCACGCAATGCACCATGCCGTGGGTGAATTGCACGCCATTGAGCTGGGAGCCGCGCCATTCCATGCCGGAATTGGCAGCGCATTCGAGGAAATAGATCTTGTTGACGCGCGGGAAGCGGCGCAACTCGTCCATGGTGAAAACGAGCGGTGTGTCCACCATTCCATTGATCATCAGCCGGTGTTCGGCCGGGTCGATGACCGCTGTGCCGGCGTGATGACGCTCGAAGCACAATCCGTTGGGGGTAATGATGCCCTCAAGCTCATGCAGCGGCGTGAAGTTAACCGACGATATCGGGTCTGCCGTGAGCCAGGGCACGTTGCGGCGGATGACATCCGCTTCATACTCGGACGGCATGCCGTAGGGATGGGCATCGACGCCGTCTCCCGGATAGCGGTTCCAATCCTTGACTTCGGTAATGGCGGGATCGCCGGCTGCCGAGGCATTTCCTGCGGCCATTCCGCTGGCCAGGGCCGCGCCGCTGGCCAGCCCCGCCTTAAGGAAGCCTCGGCGGGACGATTTTCCGCCTCTGCCTGGACCTTGCATGCCTTCCTCCTAAGGACCTCTCAAAAACACATAGTGTTTTTTGCATATATAATGGCGGCAGGTTTGTCGATGCCTGCTGGCCGGGTTTTTCTCACAAGTTGACTTTGACGGCGGTGGTGTCGGGAACCGAGACGGTGGGGTTGCGGCCCAGATAGTCCTCGACCACGTCCCAGATCGGAGGACCTTCCGTGCCTTCATTGACCGATGCCCAGCCGGCCACGACATATTCCTTGTGCGGTTCGATGGTCTCGCCGGTCTTCAGCAAGGTCATGTCGGAGATACGTGAACCGATGTCGGCGCCGGGCGCGATGGCATAGGCCATGCCGCCGACACGCACCATGTCACCGCCCTGCTGATAGTAGGGGTCCTTGTTGAACAGATTGTCAGCCACGTCCTCGAGGATCAGCTTGAGGGTTTCCCCGGTCATGGTAGACCGGTAGGCGGCCGGATAGGTCATGGCGCAGGCGTTGAAGACGTCTTCCCGGGTGATGGACGCGCCGGGAAGCACGGAGGTACCCCAGCGGAAGCCTGGGGAAAGGGCGATATCGGCCTCGCGCACGTCGAGCAGCGCCTGACAAATGACATCGTCGAAAGTGCCGTTGAAGTTGCCGCGCCGGTAGAGCAGGTCATCTGTGACCGCGAGCTCCTGGGCGAGCTCGTCGGCAAACGGTGCGCGGACCTGGTCGATATAGGCGGCCATGTCAGGATCGGCGGTAATGACGTCGGAGAAGATCGGAATCAATCGATGGCGGTAGCCCTTCACTTCGCCCTCGGAGACGTCGAGGTCGAGGCGGGTCAGGAACTTGCCGTGAGAACCCGAGGCGATGAGCATTGTCTTGCCGACCATGACAGGTTCGGGCAGAGCGTCATGGGTGTGGCCGGTAAGAATGACATCGATGCCCGGCACGCGCGCCGCCAGGGCCCGATCGACGTCGAAGCCGTTATGGGAGAGCAAAACGACAAGCTCTGCGCCTTCGCTGCGCACCGCTTCGATATTCTTCGCGATCTCTTCTTCGCGGATGCCAAAGGACCAGTTGGGAATGAGCCAGCGCGGATTGGCGATGGGCGTATAGGGGAAGGCCTGGCCGATGACGCCAATCTTGACGCCGCCACGCTCGAACATCTTGTAGCCGTCGAATGCAGGTTCGTCCCACTCGGCATCGAAGATGTTGGAGCCCAGAAAGCTGAAGGGCAGGTTCTCGATGATCTCGTTGACGCGGTCAGTGCCATAGGTGAATTCCCAATGGCCGGTCATGGCGTCGGGTTGAAGCATGTTCATGGCATCGACCATGTCCTGGCCCGCAGTCTTCAACGCCGTGTAACTTCCCTGCCAGGTGTCGCCGCCATCGAGAAACAGGACATTGTCTTCCCGCCCGGCGCGAATGGATTTGAGCACGGTGGCGATGCGGTCCAGGCCGCCCATCTTTCCGTATTGGCGGGCGAGGGCGACGAAATCCTCGGAGGTGAGGGCGTAGGCCTGCGGGCTGCCCGGCGCGATGTTGTAAAGGTCGAGGAAATCGCTGCCGGTTACATGCGGCGGCAGGCCGGCGACCGGTCCGACACCCAGATTGATGGAAGGCTCACGGAAATAGACCGGCGTCAACTGAGCGTGGATATCGGTCAGGTGGACAAGGGTGACATTGCCCATGGGCTCGAAGTCGAGCAGGTCTTCTTCAGTCAGACTCTGCTGCGCAGCAGCCCTTGAAAAGCGCCCGGTCATGGCCGGTCCGGCAATCGCGGAAAGGGCAGCGCCTGCGATCAGAAATTCGCGCCTCGACAGCATTTAAAACCTCATTACGGAAAAAGAGAGCTCCGGCCCCGAGCGGGCCGGAGCTCCATCATGTGTCGTTTCGTCTTCTCAGACTGCGGTCAGGGGCGCACCGCCGGCGTTTCCACCGAAAGTCCCGTGCCGCGCCAGGTCACATAGGTCTCCAGCGCCAGCAATTCGTCCGAGAAGGCATCCGGAATGGTCGCCCTTGTGTCACGAATGCAGCCGCGGAAGCGGTTCATGACGGAAACCAGCCCCGCTGTCTTCAAACGATAAACGGGGAAGCCATTGACCTGACCCTGGCTGAGGTGATCAGCGCGGATGAAGTTGCCGGCATTCTTTTCATGGCAGGAGGCACAGCTGAAATCGAGCTGGCCCGTGCGCTCGTAATAGCGATCGTGCCCGCGCTGCCACCAGGACTGCATGTCGCCCTCGGAGAGATCGATGGAAACCGGCTCGCCCAAAGACTGATTTTTGACGTAGGCGGTCAGATCCTTCTGGTCGCCGGCGTCGAACTTGTAGGGCTCGGCGCCCATCTTTTCCTTGCGGCACTCGTTGATCTGCAGCTCGATGTCCTTGGGCTTGCCTGCCTTCTCGTCCCATTTGGGATAGTGAGCGGCAACGCCTTTCATGCTTTCGGACGCATCGCCATGGCAGGAGGCGCAGGACTTCCCGGCCGTACCTTCGACCTTGTTCCAGAGTTCCTCGCCATGTTCGACGCCGATCATACCGGGATTCTCGAAACTGTCGGTTTCGAGCGCCCGGGTTTCGGCCTCGCGGTAGAGCCAGCCCGAAGTGATCTGGTCGAAGGGCAGGCCTTCTGGGGCCGGCGCCACAACGATCATGTCCTGACCGTCGATCTGCAGCAATTCATCGACCGGATCGGACTGTGCGGTCGACACGAAGGCCGCGGCGGCTATACCGGCTACAGCCAGCGTAAAGACTATGTTTTTCACAGACATCCTCCCCGATATCCGGCTGGGTTGGCGTGCGAATGCACACCTCCGGCCATCTAGCTGACCTCGATTTTTTCTTCGGTGGTGTAGACCGACCCGTTGTCGTCCACCCAGGTGAAGGCGAACGTCCCGCTATGGGGGATCTTCGCGGTGAACTCGAAATAGGGGTTGGCCGAGATCGCGGGCTCAAGGTCGCAGGAAAAGACCGGCTCGCCATCGAACTCGCAGGTGAACTTGTTGATGATCTCGCGCGGGATCACATTGCCCTTGCTGTCCTTGCGCTGGCCGGATTCCATATCGTGGCTGATCAGCGTCTTGATGGTGATAACCTCACCCTCGGACACTTTCTTGGGCAGCTTAACGCGCGGTTTTGGGGTTGCCATTTCTTACAGTCCTTTTTTCTTGCCCTAGGCCACTAGCCGCCGCAGCCGCCGATGGTGACCTTGACTTCCTTCTTGTCCATGTAGACCGAACCGTCGGCCATCTTGGCGATGGCAATGACGTTCTGGGTCTGGGCAAGCCGCATGCGGGTCGTCGCCGTGGCTGATCCCGACATGGCGGTGAAATGGAAGGTCGCGACATCCGGGTTGGGATTGCCTTCAGCAAGGATGATGACAGAGTCGACCATGTCGTCGCCGCTCATGGCGGAATCGACGTCCACGGAAATGGGGACGGTATTGCCGTTCTCGGCAATCTCGGGCGCGTTCAGGGTGATCTTGCCCGTCTGCGGTTCGTTTCCGCCCGTGAAGGCCTTGATCGCCTCATCTGTTGCGGCCGCATCGGCGAATGCCGGCGTCACGGCAAAGGGCACCGTGGCGACGGCCACGGCACCGGCGCCCAGAAGCAGGGCCTTGCGTCTTGTAATGTGCATAAGTTGCGGGTCTTTCATCGAACTATTCCTTGAGCGTGGCGAGATAAGCCACGACGTCCTCAACCTGCTGGGCGGACAGAATGGTCGTGCCTTTCAGGTCCTCCGGCAGATGCGTGCCTACCTCGAGCGTATAAAAGCCAGGCATGACGGTTTCCTCGCCAAAAACCTTCTTGGCGTTGACGACGATGGCGCGAAGCTGTGCCGGCTCCCACCGGTCCGCCACGCCTTCCAGCGAGGGACCGACATTGCCGTGAAACAGCTGCTTGGCCATGTCCGGATTCTGATGACAGGCAAGGCAATTGCCGAGGCCGCGATCGGCAAAGGCTTTCGCGCCGGCTGCGGGATCCCCTGGCTGATCTGTGAGCGGCTCCGTCACCATTCCGTCCTCGAACGTGACGTCGCCAGGGGCGACTTCCGCTGCTTGGACGGCGCCTCCTCCGATTGCCATTGCCGTACAAAAGAGCGCGGCCCAATGGAGCTTCATGCCTTTCTCCTCCTCTTGCCGGGTTCGTTTGAGGCACCCGTTTGGCCGCAGAATAGCCGCACTCCGCCGCAGCATCAATGCATTGATATGAATTTTTGCATATAAAGTGTCATTGGGTGTTCTCGGCACCGTTGCTCGTCTCGTTTTGGAGCATGCGGGCATGGAAGATCTGGAAGGGTTCGTCGGTGAGATAGCCCTTCTCGTTTACCCATTTGAACATGTTGAGAAAGGTCCACTTGCCGAAGGCGCCCGGCATTGTCGCGACGGCGGCCTGTCCAGCCGGGATTTTCGCCTCGGGTACATCTTCGGGCATGAAGACGAGGGTGGGGGTGAACAGATAGCCCCATTTCTTGAAGGCGTTCTTTTCGGTCAGGACCTCTCCGTCCAGATCGGTCACCTCCTCATCGCCGAACATATTGTATTGCACGACCATGAAGTTCTCTTTGATGTAATCTCGCACTTCGGGGTCGGAGAGCAGCTTTTCGTGCATCTCGCGGCAATAGATGCAGCCGCGCTGTTCGAAGACCAGGACGAGCCGTTTGCCGTCGTCCTTGGCCGCCTGAATGTCCTCGGCGATGTCGCGGAAGGTGAGGGCGAACCAGTCTTCCTTGTGCAGGCCATCATCGCCGATTTCGGCGCCTGAGGCGGCGAAAGGAAATACCAGAAGCAGCAGTCCAATCATCAATGCGCGCATGTCTTGATCCTCCTATCCGATCGTTTGAAACACGGGAAAGGTCTCCAACAGCCAATAGGAGATCGTTGCCATCTGCCTTGTGGCAAACAGGATGCCGGTTATGACCAGAAGCCCGCCCATGAGTTTTTCGACTGTCGCCATGTGGCGTCGGAACTTCGATGCGAAATCGAGAAACTGGCCAGCAAAGGCCGCCGCCAAAAGGAATGGGATCCCGATACCGGCAGAATAGGCCGCCAAAAGCGTGAGCCCGCGCAGCGCCGTTTGTTCCGATCCGGCAACGAAAAGGACAGCTGCGAGAACCGGGCCGACACAAGGAGTCCAGCCGAAGGCGAAGGCCAGACCCACCACAAAGGCACCGACAAGACCGGCCGGTTTGCGCGCCACCTCTACCCGGGCCTGGCGATAGAGCAGGCCAATCCGGAAGAGGCCAAGGAAATGCAGGCCCATTATGATGATAACGATGCCAGCGAGCACCGAGAGGATGTCGAAATAATTGGCGATGACCCGGCCGACGCTGGTCGCCGCGGCGCCCAGGAACATGAAAACGGTGGCGAAGCCCAGTACGAAGGCGAGCGCGGAGAAAAAGATGCGCCGGCGGGTAGCCCCGGTGTCGGCGCCTTTCAACTCGTCGAAGCTGACGCCGGCAAGCCAGGCCAGATAAGGCGGAACGATGGGCAGGATGCAGGGCGAGATGAAGGAGAGAAGGCCAGCAACGAACGCGCCCCAGACAGTGACTTCCAGCATGATCCCCCCGGGCACCGCACCATGATTTGAAGTGCAATTCTCCTCCTGCTGATGTATGCAGATATTGCTATGTAACGCAATGAGCTCGTATGACGATCATCCACAAGACATGCCTCGCCCTGTTCGCCCTGGTGCCGATTTTGATGGCGTCCGCCGTAGGGGCCGCGGAGCTTTTAGTGCTCGAGCAGCCC
Organism: uncultured Alphaproteobacteria bacterium; assembly: GCA_963782875.1. Classification (GTDB taxonomy): domain Bacteria; phylum Pseudomonadota; class Alphaproteobacteria; order Rhizobiales; family Devosiaceae; genus CAWALD01. The sequence continues at coordinate 1,962,081 of CAWALD010000003.1, forward strand.
GGATGCCCGTGGTGCGCCAGATTCGAAGCCGAAATCGCGCCGGCTTGGCCCAACACAGAGGAAGGCCGCAAGGCTCCGCTGCGCCGGGTCGACATCACGCAAAGCTGGCCTGATGATCTCGACTTCGTCGCCAAGGAGCGCACGACGCCGACCTTCGTGCTGGTTAACGATGGCGCCGAGTTGGGCAGGATAAGGGGCTACCCTGGCGACCAGTTTTTCTGGTATCTCATTGACGATCTGCTGAAAAAGCTCCCGGACGCACCGGCAGGTGCTGTCGACGGCTAGACCTTCATGTAGGGGATTTCCGAATTGAGCATTGCTGCAAGCATGGACGAGTTCGGTACGCTGGTCACGAAAGTGACGCGTGACCAGAGTCAGGACGAATTTGATGCGCTGCTGGAGCAGGCGCGCGCTGCGAGCGAATTGCTGAAGGCGCTGAGCCATGAAACACGGCTGCTGATTCTGTGCCTTTTGACCCAGGGCGAGCAGTCGGTTTCAGCGCTTGAGAACATGATGAAGCTGCCGCAGGCCGCCGTCTCACAGCAGCTGGCACGTCTGCGCTACGATGGATTGGTGCACACCCGCCGCGAGGGGCGCCAGATTTATTATTCGCTTGCCAATGATGAAGTGGCGAGTGTTGTGGGCTCGCTGCACGATCTGTTCTGCCCGACCGCGGGCAAGGTTCTGAAGGGATAGGCGGGACAGACTACGCTAGCAGGATGCCGACTTTGCCGACCGGCGTAGAATTTAAGAAGGCGTCAGCCGGGGGGCGAGGAGGATAGATGGGTTTCGCCGCAACGGCCTGGTTTCCCTTATTGAGTGGTATCGTCGTGGGCGCGGTGATGGGTTTCGCCGCGCGCCATCAGCATATCTGCAGCATGTCGGCCCTGGAGCGGATGTGGTACGCCGGCGACAGTAGCGGGTTGAGAACGTGGGTGCTGGCCGCCGCCGTTGCCTTGTTGGCAACACAGGCCATGCATTTCGCTGGCATAATAGACGTCTCCGCAAGCTTCTATCTCGGCCCACGTCTAGCTTGGAGCGGGGCCATTCTGGGCGGGATAATGTTCGGAATGGGCATGGCTCTCGTGGGCACTTGTGCCTTTGGGGCTCTGGTGCGGCTCGGAGGCGGAAGTTTGCGCTCCTTGGTCGTTCTGCTGATCATCGGGTTTGCCGCGCTTGCCGCGCAACGCGGCCTTATTGCGTTGGGCCGCATCCAAATGGTCGACAATTTGGCGCTCGATCTTTCCTTTGCAGGCGATCAGTCTTTGGGCTCGGTCCTCTCGGGCCTCACCGGGCTCGATCTGCGCCTGCCGATTGCCGCCTTGGCGATCGTCATCTTGTTCTGGTGGGTGTTCAGGGATTCCAGCTTCCGCCAGCGTAAGGGACTGATGATAGGAGGGAGCGCAATCGGGCTCAGCGTTGCGGCCGGATGGTACATTACCAGCCTCATCGCGGAGCACGCCTTTGCCCCGGTCCGCGTTGGTTCGGCGTCCTTCATCGCGCCCGTGGGCGATGCCTTGATGCAGATCGCATTTGTGACCGGAGAATTCCCCAGCTTCGGTGTGGGACTCAGCGTCGGGGTGGTGCTGGGTGCGGCGGCGTGCGCGGTCTACCGGCGCGACGTGCGCTGGGAAGCCTGCGATGATGCGCGTGAACTCAGCCGGCATCTTCTGGGCGGGCTGCTGATGGGTGTCGGCGGCATCTTCGCGCTGGGGTGCACGGTGGGGCAGGGGATCACGGCGGTGTCGGCCCTGGCCATCTCGGCGCCTATTGCCGTCGTTTCGATCGCCATAGGAGCGCGGTTGGGACTGATTTTTCTCATTGAGGGACCGCGCATTCCCGCGGTCCTCGGCGGTCAGCCGGCCACGAAGCGGTAACCGCCATCCTTGCGTTCAACTCTGCCCTGTCCCGGATGAGGCAGGTGATAGCCAATGAGGCGAACCCGGTCGGCCGCGAGACGGTCAAGCAGCGCCGTCCGCGTTTCCGCGCCCATGTCCGGATCCTGATCGGACCCGTTCTTCCATTCGGGATGCTCGAAGGAGATGACCGCATGCATGATGGCGTCACCGCCGATCATGTACGGGTCCGACCCGCCATGGATGATGAAGGACAGGTGGCCGGGGGTGTGGCCGAAGGTTTCCACGATCTCGGCGCCGGCGATTTCCTTCGTGCCTGAGGAGATAGGCTGCAGCCGCTCGCCGAGCGCCTCGAAGCGGGTCTGCGCTCCTGCCACGAAGCTCTGTCGATCTTCCGGAACTGCCGCATAGGCATCCTCAGATGCCCAGAAGGCCATTTCCTTTTCGCCCATGTGAAAGGCGGCGTTGGGAAAGACGATTTCATCGAAATCGTCCAGCACGCCCCAGAGATGGTCAGGGTGGGCATGGGTGAAGACGACATCGGTCACCTCCTCGGGCTCGACGCCCGCCTCTGCAAGGTTTTCCATTAGCTTGCCGGTCGTCGGCATGAAATTGGGGCCGGCGCCCGTGTCAAAGACCGTCACGCCATCAGGGCGGCGCAGGATGGTGACGTTGCAGTCAGGCGTCAGGCGATCGGTGGGCAACCCATTGGCGGCGAGCAGCGCGGTCAATTCGTCTTGTGGGGCTTCGGGCATGGCCGTGACCATGGGCAGGCTGAAGCCGCCATCGCTGACGCTGAAAAGGGTGTTGTCACCCATCTCGAACGTGCCGAGCGCAAAGCTCTTGCCTGTCCAGCCCACCGAGGCGAGAGCGCCCAATCCCACCGCCAGGACGCCGCGCCGCCGCAACGAAAGACCTGTCGAGGCGGACTTCCTGTACATCCCAGTCATCGCGCATTCCTCCCTTGGCCGAACCGTTCAAACCTGTTCGACCTATCACAAAGCTGTGGGAATATATATCAATTATGCTATGTAAAGAGAATCCAGCAAGAGATGCTGGAGAGGGAGGACAAAATGAATCTTTTTACCAGGTGGATCGCTGCTGCGCTTGTGGCGATTATGGGTGCAACGGCTGCGCTGGCGCAGGAAAGCCCGCACAAGCTGGTCATTCACATCGACCAGAACGACCCGGCGGTCATGAATCTCGCCTTGAACAATGTGCAGAATGTTTTCAGCTACTACAAGGAAAAGGGCGAGAAGGTCGTCGTGGAGATCGTGGCCTATGGCCCTGGTCTCAACATGCTCGTCGCGGACGCGAGCCCGGTGAAGGACAGGATCTCGGCCATGTCTCTGGAAGAGCCTGATCTTACATTTTCAGCTTGCGGAAATACGCTTGCTGCGATGACCAAGAAGGCTGGCCATGACGTCGAACTGGTCAGCGAGGCGGTGGTCGTGCCGGCTGGCGTGGTCAGGCTGATGGAACTCAACGATCAAGGCTATACCTATCTCAAACCCTAAAGGGAGCAATTGCGCGGGCGGTCGGCATGGACCGCCGCGCAGCCTGAAGGAGGATCAGAATGTTTGGCACACGACTGGTAATTGGCGCGGCTCTTGCGATGGTGGCTCTGTCCGCACCCGCCTTCGCCGCTGGAGATGTGGTCAAGTACAAGGCTGAAGGCTCGTTCGAAGATGCCATGTTCGAACTGGAAGGCGCCATCGTCAATCGCGGCTATGTGGTCGATGGCCATCAGCATATCGGTGATATGCTGAAGCGGACGGCCGAGGATGTCGGCGCCGAAAAGGAGCTCTATCTGGGCGCGGAAGTGCTGCAGTTCTGTTCGGCAGTAGTTTCCCGGGCAGCCATGACAGCCAATGCCGAAAACGTGGCCTACTGTCCCTACAGTCTGTTTGCCTATGAGGCGGCGGACGCCCCCGGCGACGTCTATGTCGGCTATCGCGCACTTCCGCCGGGCGACGGTCGCGACGAGGTCAACGCCCTGCTCGACCAGATAGCGAAAGAGGCTGCCGGACTGCCTTGATAGCGCTGCTGGATCAAGGGCCCGCCGTGAGTTGATTTAAGGGCGCAAAGTCGATTTGCCGTGCTGGAATGTCTTCGGATAGTCGGCATCAAAGGCACGTTGCGCCGGGCGCCTGTGACGCAGCCGAACACATAGTGATCTTTATATAAATCTTAAGCTACGCACTTATACGTTGCCGCCATTATTGCAGCGATAGGTTCGTTTTCCGCTATGCCCAGACTTTCGATTTTTGCCAAGTTCAATGGCTTGCTTTTTGGTGGGGCCGTGGTCACCGGCCTTTGTGTCGCCGGTGTGCTCTACTACGTCTCCAGCCAGTTCGTCGCCCAGGCCATGGATGACGAGTTGTCGAACGCGCGCACCGCGTTTGAAACGGAAATTGCCTCCTCCCAGCGCGCAGCCGTAATGATGTCGACGCTGGTCGCCGGACAGACATCGGTCAAACAGGCGATGCAGGCGGATGACCGCGCCGCGCTCGAGACCGAGTTCGTGCCGGGCTTTGCGCAGCTGCAGGAGTTTTACGACGTCCGTCAGTTCCAATTCCACAAGGCGCCGGCCATGTCGTTCTTGCGCGTGCACAAGCCGGAGAAGTTTGGCGACGATCTTTCTTCTTTCCGCAACACCGTTCTGGCGGTCAACAGCAAGCATGAGAATGTGTCCGGTCTCGAAGGCGGCGTGGCCGGCATCGGAATCAGAGGCCTGTCCCCAATTTTCGCCGGGGACAAGCCAGTAGGCTCGGTGGAATTCGGCCTGTCGTTGCATGAGGGCTTCGTCAAGAAATTTGCCGACCACTCGGGACATCTGGCCGCGATTTATGCCGTTTCCGGGACCGAGGTCGCCAAGATTGGCAGCACCTTTCCCGATGCGCTCGAACCGCAGTCACAACCAGGATTCGCCGATCTTGTGGGCCGGGTGACGACTGCGCTGACAATGCCCGGCAGCAAGGGCAAGTATGCGGAGGTTTCCTTCCCGATCACCGACTTCTCGGGCGCCGACATCGGACTGGCCGTCGTGGGTGTGGATCGGACACATTACAACGCCATTCTCGGCCTCGGTACGTGGGCGGCGGTGGGCGTCTTCCTTCTCGTTATGACGATTGCGACCGTTATTTGCTGTGTGAGCCGTTCACTGATCTTCAAGCCGCTCGTCTCGATGACGCGCCATATGGGCGAGGTCTCAAATGGCAAGCACGATGCCAAGACACCTTTTGTGGATCGGCATGACGAGGTCGGCGCCATGGCGCGTGCGGTTGAGGTGTTCCGCGAGAACGGGCTGAAGGTTGCGGCGATGACCGAGGAGCAGACGGCGTCTGCCGAGCAGCGACGGGCCGAACATGCAGCGATGATGGCGGAGCTGCAAAAGAGTTTCGGCGAGGTGGTGGACGCGGCGGTGGCCGGCGATTTCTCCAGGCGGGTGAGCGCTGACTTCCCCGATGCCGAGCTGAACGCCCTGGCACAGAGCGTCAACAATCTGGTGGAGACGGTGGACAAGGGGCTGGGCGAGACCGGCGAGGTTCTGGCGGCGCTGGCCGAGACGGATCTGACCCGGCGGGTGAACGGGGAATATGAAGGCGCCTTCGACCGGCTGAAGACCGACACCAATGCGGTGGCCGACAAGCTGACCGACGTGATCACGCAATTGCGCGACACCTCCCGCGCCCTGAAAACGGCGACCGGCGAGATCCTTTCGGGCGCCAACGATCTGAGTGAACGCACCACCAAGCAGGCGGCGACCATCGAGGAGACCTCGGCGGCGATCGAGCAGCTGGCCAATACGGTGATGGAGAACGCCAGGAAGGCGGAGAGCGCCACCGGCAAGGCCGAGCAGGCAAGCCAGATGGCCGAAGAAGGCGGCGAGGTCATGGGCCGGGCAACCGGCGCCATGGAGGCGATCACCTCCTCCTCGGCCAAGATCTCCAACATCATCGGCATGATCGACGACATCGCCTTCCAGACGAATTTGCTGGCGCTCAACGCCTCGGTGGAAGCGGCGCGGGCCGGCGAGGCCGGCAAGGGCTTTGCCGTGGTCGCGGTCGAGGTCAGGCGTCTGGCGCAATCTGCCGCCGAAGCCTCGTCCGAGGTCAAGGCCCTGATCGAGCAGAGTGCCGAAGAGGTGGATGGCGGCTCCAAGCTGGTGGCGGAAGCCGCCCAGAAGCTGCAGGCCATGCTGGCCTCTGTGCGCGAGAACTCCACCCTGATGCGCGAGATCTCCAAGGACAGCCGGGAACAGGCCTCGGCCATCGAGGAGGTCAACACCGCCGTCCGGCAGATGGACGAGATGACCCAGCACAACGCCGCGCTGGTGGAAGAGACCAATGCCGCCATCGAGCAGACCGAAAGCCAGGCCAGTGAGCTCGACCGCATCGTCGAGATCTTCCGCATCGCCGGCGGCGAGGCCGGGGAGGTGCGCCACTCTGGTCGCGCTGCCGAACCGCAGAAGTCTGCACCTTCTGCTGGCAACGCTCCGGGCGGCATCAAGGGGCTACAGCAAAAGGTTGCTTCCGCCGCCAGATCCTATCTCAGTAACGGCAACGCTGCTGTCGACAAGGATTGGGAAGAGTTCTGATCTCGGCCTGGGAGCAGTTCAATCAGAGGAAAAGGGGCGCCCGGGGGCGCCCCTTTTTTGTTTGGGAGAGGCGAAGTTGAGGGACAAACCGGACCCTGTGCCGCATGACAGACGGATGGAGCACCACCGTCTCATTCTCGGCGTCAGCTATCCGGATGACAGGCCGGCAAGGGCCGCTTCAGTGTTTGGGGTGGATTTTAAGCCACCAATCGTGCTGAAGCAGAAACATCAGGTCATCGGGCGCGACTGCATACGGGTGCGCCGGCAATGCTTCACCACCACAGAAGGATGCGAAATGAAACTCGAAACCCTTGCACTACATCACGGCTACAGTTCCGAACCGACCACCAAGGCGGCCGCCGTCCCAATCTACCAGACCACCTCCTACACTTTCGACGACACACAGCATGGGGCTGACCTGTTCAATCTCGCTGTGCCGGGCAACATTTACACGCGCATCATGAATCCGACGACGGACGTGCTCGAGCAGCGCGTGGCGGAAATGGAGGGGGGCATTGCAGGGCTGGCGGTTGCCTCCGGCATGTCTGCGATCACCTATTCCATTCAAGCCATTGCCGGCGTCGGAGATAACATCGTCTCGATCAGCCAGCTCTATGGCGGCACCTACAACCTGTTCATGCATACCTTTCCGCGCCAGGGGCTGGAGGTTCGGATGGCCGCGGCCGACGACTTCGAGACGATCGCGGCGTCGATAGATGACCGGACCAAGGCCGTGTTCTGCGAGTCGATCGGCAATCCCGCCGGCAATGTCGTGGATATCGAAAGGCTGGCTCAGATCGCCCACGAGCACGGCGTGCCGCTCATCGTCGACAACACCGTGGCCACGCCCTATCTCTGCCGGCCGATCGATTTCGGTGCCGACATCGTCGTGCATGCGCTCACCAAGTATATTGGCGGCCATGGCAATTCCATCGGCGGCATTATCGTGGACAGCGGCAAGTTCGACTGGGTCGCCAACAAGTCCCGCTTCCCGGTGCTGAACGAACCCGATCCTTCCTATCATGGTGTCGTTTATACCGAGGCGCTCGGTGCCGCCGCCTATATCGGACGTTGCCGTGTCGTGCCGTTGCGCAATACCGGGGCCGCGTTGTCGCCGCACAACGCCTTCTTGTTTCTTATGGGGCTAGAGACGTTGGGCCTGCGTATGGAACGGCACAACACTAATGCGCTAAGGGTTGCTCAGCATCTGGAGGGCCACCCCAAAGTCAACTGGGTGAATTATGCCGGCCTGCCATCCAGCAAATATCATGAGGTCGCCAAGCGCATCACCAAGGGGCAGGCGTCTGGCATTGTCAGCTTCGGAATCAAGGGAGGCGCCGAAGCTGGCGGCAAGTTTATCGACGCCCTGAACATGATCTTGCGCCTGGTCAACATTGGCGACGCCAAATCTCTGGCCTGCCATCCGGCCTCGACGACCCATCGCCAGCTCGGGCCTGACGAACTTGCGCGTGCGGGGGTGTCGGAAGACCTTGTCCGCCTGTCCATCGGTATCGAACATATCGACGACATCATTGCCGATATCGACCAGGCCTTAGCGAAGGCATAGTCGAAACGACAGGAGAGGCGCCGCGGGAGGCGGCGCCTCGGTCGGCAGCAGGCACCGCCGATAATGCCTGGACCCATGAACGTGTCTGATCTCGGGCTGGCAAGCCGGCCGGCAAGTCGGTGCTGTCAAAGATCCTTCTGGTTGCGGCCGGGCCTCGACTTATAGGGCGGCAAAGTCCAGCCGAATTGCAGCGCGCCACAGCGAACCGTGACCGCGAGGAGAAAGCCGGCACCGACAGCCGCCGAAACGGGAAGACCCGCAACATGCGCCGCCACATAGGCAACGGCGCCCGCCATGGCCGCCGCAACGTAAATTTCCTGCCGCATGAGAACCGAGGGTTCGTGCGCCAGAACATCCCGTAGAATGCCGCCCAGCGTGCCGGTCATCATGCCCATGATGATGGCAATGGTCGGCGACCCGGTCACCATCAGCCCCTTGTAGGCTCCGAACACACAGTACGCCGACAGCGCCACTGCATCGAGCCAAAGCAGCAGACGATAACGGGATTCGAGGAGGTGAGCGGTGAAATACACCACAATCGCGGTGGCCGCGCAGACCAGCACGAAACCGGGCTGTTTGATCCAGAATACCGGTACGCCAAGTATCAGGTCGCGCGCGGTTCCACCTCCTGTGCCCGTGACTGCCGCCAGGAACAGAAAGCCGATGATATCGAGCTGTTTTCGGGATGCTGCCAGGGCACCCGTCGCCGCGAACAACGCGACGCCCGTGTAGTCCAGGAAGACGACAGGGCTCATGAATATCCTCCGGACCGACTGGGCAATGCAGATGGACCGTCTTCGCCTGGAGCTCTTTCTCCCATTTCTGGATGTCTGATGGCCGGTCGGTTATTCATCCCTCCAGATACTGGGGCGCCCAGGGTTCCCAGTCCAGTGGCAACTTTGCTCGGAATGCCGGACGCACGCGGCTTGCGGCCAATCAAAGGAGGGATAGCCCCTTGTCCCTATCCTGTAGCCCGGCGCCGCCCTCGGCGGGTGGTCGATCCGGCAGGAGGAATGGGCGATGGCAGATCTCAAGATTCGTGTCTTCAAGAAGGGCAGGGCCGATCCCTCGACAACGGTGAGCATTCCAGCGGGCATTCTGAAAATTGCCGCCAATCTCATCCCCCGCCGCGCCAAGGCGGCGCTGGAGGACGAGGGCATCGACGTGGAAGAGATCGCTCGTCTCTCGGACAATCCGGACGCGCATGGCGTGATCGCCGACATCGAGGATCACGACAAGGGCGAACGGGTCGTGTTGGCGTTCGAATAAGCGAGCGGGACCAGCCTAGAGCGGGGGTGGCTCGACGGCATAATGGCGTTCACCCCGCCGGCACAAATAGACCTCCGGCTCGGGGTTTTCCGCAATCGTGAAGCCGGAGCTGCGCAGCATGGCTTCCATCGCCGCCTTGTTCGGGATGAACCAGTTGGTCGGGTCATCCGAGTAGCGTTCTTCGATGAAATGCAGCTTTGGGAAACCCGGCTGTTCGAACATCTCCCATTCGGAAAAGGGCGGGTTCTCCGGCACGTGTTGGACGTCCTGCGCCCCACGCTGCATGCACTGGAACAGCATCAGATCGGCGGCCGCGTATTCATAAACGAGATCGAGCGCCAGAAGGGGGTGGCGCAGATGGTAGAGCACGCCCATGAAGACCACGAAGTCGAATTTCTCGCCGAGCTCGGGCAGGTCGTAGACCGACATCTGCCGCAATTCGATATCGAGGCCGGAATGCTCGGCGGCAAACTCCGCCTGCCGCAAATAATGCGGGTCGGAATCGATGCCGAGCACGCGGTCGGCGCCGCGCCTCTTCATCTCGAGGGAATAAAAACCGGCATTGCAGCCGATATCGAGCACGCTCCGCCCGCTGAGGTCGTCGGGAATGACATGGGCGAAGCCTTTGAACTTGAAGGCCGGGTAATCGCCCAGGAAATGATCGGGAGCGGTCGGGATGCCGTCAATGTCGAGATTGTGGAACCAGGGGCCAAGCTCGCCGATCCGGCGCTCCAGCACCTCGCGTTTGCTGAGTGTCTGTCCCATGGGCTCAGGCCCCCGCCTGCGCCAACGACGCCTCCGCCCGGCGCGGATGCGAACGGCGCTTTTCCTCGGCTTCGGCTGCGAGCTGGCGTGCGAAGCTGTCGATCGTCAGCGGAAGACCCTCGTCGAGTGGCACGCGCGGCTGCCAGCCAAGCAGTTCGGAGGCGCGGCTGATGTCCGGACGCCGCCGGCGCGGGTCGTCCTTGGGCAGCGGCATATGCACGATCTTCGATTTGCTCGGCACCAGCGCCAGCACTTTTTGGGCCAGTTCGCCAATGGTGAACTCACCCGGATTGCCCAAGTTGACCGGCACGCCGGGATTGGGATCGACGTTCATTAAGGCCATCAGACCCGTGACGAGATCGGAGACATAGCAGAAGGACCGGGTCTGCTCGCCCGTGCCGTAAATGGTCAGCGGCTCGCCGAGCAGCGCCTGCACGATGAGGTTGGAAACGATCCGCCCGTCATCGCGGCGCATGCGCGGACCATAGGTGTTGAAGATGCGCGCAACGCGGGCGTCGGCCGTTCCGGCCCGCAGCATGTCGAAACAAAGGGACTCCGCTGCACGCTTACCCTCGTCATAGCAGGCGCGCGGGCCGGTGCAGGAGACATGGCCGACATAGTCTTCCTGCTGCGGATGCTGTTCGGGATCGCCATAAACCTCGCTGGTCGAGGCCTGCAAGAGCCGGGCGCCGTGCTCATTGGCAAGCTTCAGGAGATTGCCCGTGCCGACCACGCTGGTCATCATGGTATGCACGGGATCGGCCTGGTAATGCGGCGGCGAGGCCGGACAGGCAAGATTGTAGATCTGGTCCAGCGGACCCTCGATTTCGACGTCCTCGCAGATGTCCTGCTCGATCAGCGTGAAGTGCGGATGATTGGTGAGCGGCATCACATTGTCCGGCGAGCCGGTCAGAAAGCTGTCGACGCAGGTGACCTGGTGACCATCCGCCAGAAGGGCATCGCACAAATGCGAGCCGACAAAGCCGGCGCCGCCGGCGACAAGGATGCGTTTGCGCTTTTTATTGTCGATGGTGATTTTCATGACGCTTCCTTTTCAAGCACTCGCCGCCTGACGCCGGGTCGGCGTCTGTGCAGCCTCGATCAAACTCGCCGCGAGCTGACGCGCCCGCGCGTCTCCTGTGTGCGCCTTGAGCACGATGTTCCGTGCCGCCTCTGCCCGGGCAGCGCGATCGTCCTCGGGCGCGCAAAGGGCGGCGATCACATCCTCGCTCGAACGCGCGATGATGATGGCCGCGTCCGCGGGAAAAAGCTCGGTGAGCCCCTCCCAGAAATCGCTGATGATCGGGGTGCCGCAGGCCGCCGCCTCGAACAGCCTGACGCTCGGCGACCATCCGGCGGCGACCATGTCGGCGCGGGTGACGTTCAGCGTCTGGCGCTGCCGGCTGTAGAACGCGGCGTGCTCGGCGGGGGGCAGATGCTCGATGCGCTCGACATTGTCCGGCCAGTCGATTGTGTCCGGATATTGAGGGCCGGCGACGACGAAACGCTTTTCGGGCAGGCGCCGGGCAGGCTCGATAAGCAGCTTTTCGAGCACCGGCTGCCGGTCATCGCTATAAGTGCCCAGATAGCCGAGATCCCAGCGCTTCTCCGCACCCGTCGGGCCGTAGCGGCTGGCGTCAACGGCGCAATAAAGCGCCTCGGCCCGTTGCGCGCCATATTGGCGCTCCAGCCGTTCAAGCACCGGCCCGCCGGAGAAGGAATAATAGATATCGAACAACGGGATCTGCCGCGCCGAGAGATAGTCCTCGTCTCCCCGTGCCAACCGGCCAAGCGTGACCGGTGTGTCGATGTCGTAAAAGCACATCGGCCCCGTATCGAGGGCAGTGATCATGTCGATGACGGCAACGCCGTCGGGCACGTAGGAGCCGATGATGACCGCGTCGGCGGTCTCGATCTCGGCGGCGAAGCGGGAATGGAGGTCTGAGACGCTGGTGTAATAGGCGAGCGTGCAGAAATCGGGGGCCGGCAGGTCGCGATTGCTGGCGTACCAGGGCACATCGCGCTCGAGGAAAGTGGCGCTGTGGCCAGCTGCCTTTAACCCGCGCAAGAGGGCGCGATAGGTGGTGGCGTGCCCGTTCCCCCAGGAAGAGGAGAGGGAAAGCCCAACAAAGACGATGTGCAGGGGATGGCTCATTCCGCCGCCTCCATGCCCTTGGCGCCATGTGCCTCGACAAAGAGCTGATGGGCGGTTTTGGCCCGCTGGGTGTAGGTATGGTCGGCGCGTACACGGGCGAGCGCGGCCTTGCCGATCTCGTCGGCGCGTGCGGCGGTCAGCCCGGAAACGATCTCGGCGACATCCTTGCCGTCGCGCGCCACCAGGATTTCGGCGTCGGGCGCAAAGAAGAAATCGATGCCTTCCCAGTAATCGGTGATGAGGCACGCCCCGGCTCCTGCCGCCTCAAAAACGCGTGTGGCGGGTGAAAAGCCGTTGGTCGCCATAGAGGCGCGCGAGATGTTGAGCACGGCACGCGGGGTGACGTTGAAGGCGTTGTGATCGGCCGTGCGGACGTGGCCGACATAAGAGACGTTGGGGCTCATTGGTTTGTCCTGCCAGCCCGAACCGCCGAGCAGAAAGCGCTTGTCGGGCAGGGCGGCAGCGGGGGCGAGAAAGAAGCTTTCGACCCGGGCCTCGCGGTCGGGGAGCCGATTGCCAAGAAAGCCGAGGTCGGCGGCAAAGCGCGGCTCGGGCGCAACCGGAAAATGCGTGTCGGGATCGAGCGCGTTGTAGATCGGCACGCAGCGCGAAGCGCCGAGACGCTCATAGGCGCTGACCACCGGATCGCCGCCGCCATAAGTCAGGACGAGGTCGAGCGAGGGGAGTGTGTGGTGCATGGGATGATCGGGTGCCGCCTGCAATTCCGCCAGTGTTGCCGGCGCATCGACATCCCAGAACACCCTGACCGCACCGGTCGCGGCGGCGGCCATCACCTCTTGAAGGATGAGGTCGTCCTCGAAGCCCACGCCACTGGCCTTGACCACCACGTCGGCTTTCGCGGCTTCGGCGGCGACCTTTTTCAGCGCCTCGATCGTGCCGTCATAGACAACGACGCGGCACCAGTCCGGCGGTTCGATATCCCGGTTCTTCTGCCGGTCATAAACGTCGGGCTCGTAAAAGACGATGTCGTGGCCAAGGTCGCTGAGCGCCTTGATTATGCCGCGGTAATAGGTTGCGGCGCCATTCCAGTAGGCGGACAAAAGGCTCGATCCGTAAAAGGCGATCCTCATTGCGCGGCCTCCCGCTCGGCGAGCTGTTCTGTGACGCGGGCCGTCCCGCAATCGGCGAGGATGGAGAGAAGTTCATCCACCCGATGCCGGCAGGTGTGGCGCGCCTTGATGGTCTCCAGCCCGTTGGCGGCGAGCGCCCGTGCCAGATCGACATCGTTGAGCACGGTGCGCAAGAGCGTCTGCATTTCTTCGCCATCGCGCGCAAAAAGGAAGTCCTGACCTGGCCGGAACAGCTCCTCGCAATCATCCCACGGCGCAGAGATCAGCGGAATACCGCAGGCGAGCGCCTCGAACATGCGGATGGTCGGAATGCCGGGCAGAAGCTTGGTGTAGGGGCGGCGCGGAATGTGGACGGTGACCTTGTGGCGGGAAAAGGCCAGCGGCACGTCGGCATTGGCGATCCAGCCGCCATAATGGATGCCGGCAGCGGCAAGCGCGGCCTTTGCTACGTCGGGATAGCGCACGCCGCGTACGTTCGCGGAGAGCTGCAGCGCCTTGGCCGGTTCGACCAAAAACTCGGCGATCTCGGCGGTGCGCTCGTCATCGCCCCAATTGCCGATCCAGATCAGATCCTCGTCGCGCCGGATTTCGGGGTGCGGCCGGAAGAGGGCATCGTCGGCCGCTTCGTGCCAGATATAGACCTGACGGCCCCAACCGGCGGCAAGATAGCGCTCTTTCAGCGCCTGCCCGAAAGCCAGCACGCCGTCATAATGGCTGAGGTCGAGCCCGGCCATTTCGCCTTCAGCCGAGACTGCACGGTGGTGGGTATCGTGAAAGAGCAGGGTGAACCCGCCGCCCCCGTCGCGGATTTGTCCGAGGCGCGCGACCATGGCCGGATCTGTCCACTCATGCACGATGACCACATCGGCATCCGAGAGCGCCGCTTCATGATCGAAGTCCAGCCCATAGCTCTGGCTTGAGAGCATCGGGAAGTCGTCGGCGAAGCGGTCCAGCGCCTGCTCGCCCTGGTCGGCGACAAGATTGGTGCGGCTCCAGCCGTTGTCGGGCTCGAGCGCCAGCACTTCATGGCCGCGCCGCACAAGATCGCGCAGGACCCCGCGCAGGAAATGCGCATTACCGTGGTTCCAGTCGGATTTGAGCGAATGGGTATAGTAGAGGAAACGCATGCTTTACTCCGCCGCCAGAAGGTGGCCGTTGAGAAGATCCAAATAATGCTGGTGCATGGCCTCGGCCTGAGCCGCGGGCGTGAAGGATTCCGCTCGCTCCCTGGCCCGTTGCCCGAGCGCGTGGCGCAGATCGGGGCTCTCCGCCAGATGATCGATGGCCGCCGCGAACGCGTCCGAACTTTCGGGATGCGCGAACAACGCGGCGTCGGGCCACAATTCGCGATAGGTGGGAATGTCGGCCAAAACCATGGCCGTGCCCTGCGCTGCGGCCTCAAGCGCCGAGAGACCGAACGGCTCGTAACGTGACGGCGACACAAAGATCGCCGCTTCGGCGAGCCTGCGGCAGACCTCTTCGTGCGGTATCGTTCCCAGAGTCTGAACACCGTGCAAATCGATCCACTGCCCGTCCGGGCCGTTGGCAGCGCCGGCCATAACGACTGGGCATGAGCATTTCGTTGCGGCGGCGACCAGCGCCGCGCCATTCTTGCCATCATCCCACCAGCGCCCGGCCGCAAAGGCGTAGAGCTGTTCTCGCGACGCGCTCGCTGCGGGCCGGGTAGCGTTATAGACGACCTCCAGATCGGCAATGGGGCCATAGGCCTGCTGCAGCGCTGCTGCGTGCGCGCGGCTAGGCGCCAGAACGCGCTGTGCCCGGTCAAAGCCGGCGCGGTTGAGATCGCGCTGCCAGGTCCAGTCCTCGGGAGGCTCGGTGCCGCGTACCTGTTGAAACCAGGTGACGACGCAGGAATGCGAGACGGCGACGACGGGCACGTCCACCGACAGACCGGCCGCCTGCGAGGGCAGATTGAGATGCACGAGATCGATGTCGTGCGCGCGCACCAGATCAGCGATCAGCTGCGGTACCCCGGCAAGCTCGTCCGGCGCCTTGGCCAGCCAGTCGAGCGGCGCGTCGCACCAGACAAGGTCGCCAATGGTCCCGGCTTCCGCGCTCTGGGCGGGATCGGGCGCGGGCCCGAAGCCGGCAAAAACGACAGAGACGCCAATTGGTCTGAGGTTGCTGGCGAGATCGAGCGCATAGCGCCAGACACCGCCCACCGCGTCCAGGCTCATCAACACCCGGATCGACTTCTGGGGAAAGGCATGGTCGGCGCGCGCGGGCGGGGTCATGCCGTTTCTCTTTGCAGCTGTTCGCTTGAACTAAGGGCCGGGAGCCGATGCTGCTTCAGCCAGGCCGCCAGCTCCTTGATGCCCTCGCGCCAGGACACGCTTGGCCGCCAATCAATCGCGGCACCCAGGCCGTTATTATCCGAGACAAAATAGAGCTGATCGCCATTGCGCCAGTCGGCATAGCTCAGGTCGAGCCGCCTGCCGGTGACGCGCGCAATCTCATCGAGCACGATGCGAACGCTGACCGCGTTGTGCGGGCCGCCGCCGAGATTGAAGGCCCTGCCTTTCGTCTTGTCGATGGAGGCCATGGCGCCGCGATAGGCGCGGACCGCGTCGTTGACGTGCAGGATGTCGCGCACCTGCAAACCGTCGCCATAAATGCTGATTGGTTCGCCGCGCAGCGCCTTGAGCAGGAAATGCGCCACCCAGCCCTGATCTTCGGTCCCGAACTGGCGCGGACCGTAAATGCAGCTCATGCGCAGCACGACCGATTTTAGCCCGTAGGACTTTGCGTAGTCGAGGACGTATTGGTCGGCAACGCCTTTCGAACACCCATAGGGCGTACAGAAATCGAGCTTGCGCGCCTCGCTGATGCCCTTGCTCCTGATTTCGTTGTCGGCGGGAATGTAACGCTTGTCGTGTGCGATCATTTCAAGATCGTCGAGCGCGCCATAGACCTTGTTGGTGCTCGAAAAGATCACCGGCGCACTCGCGCCCGCCGCGCGCACCGCCTCGAGCACGTTCAGCGTGCCGCGTGCATTGATTTCGAAATCCTCGGCCGGGTGGTCGAGACTGGTGGTGACCGCCGTCTGGGCGGCGAAATGATAGACTTCCGAGCCTTCCGCGATGGCTGGCGCGATGGAGGCATAGTCGCGGACATCGGCCATTACCGCATGCACGCGATCCTGGTGGTTGCGCTTCAGCCAGCTCAGATTCTGCTCGACGCCCGGACGGCTGAGATTGTCGATGATGATAACATCATGACCATCGCGTAAGAGGCTGTCGGCGACATTGCAGCCGATAAAGCCGCTGCCGCCCGTCACCACGGCCGGCCTGGCCTTCCCGATTTGTACCGGTGCGGCCAGATGCGAAACTTCGCGAATGCGCTCCAGCCCGCCATCCTTCAGGAGCCGGCCCAAGAGCTTGGGTCGGTTGTTATGGTCGACGGCGCCGAGGTGATAGTGGCGCGGATCGAACCACAGGCCTTCCTGCACGGCCACATCCTGCGGCACATCGCGCCAGGAATACCAGTACATGCGGTCAGCGGAGGTATCGACGGCCTCGGTGAAGCGCCGCACCTGCTCGATCTCGTCGCGCCGCCAGGTCGAATAGCCGGTCTCGGTGATCCAGATTTCGGCAGTGTCATTGTAGCGCGAGACGATCTCCCGCGCCTCCGCGATGACATTTTCCCAGCCCGCCCAGCTGCCGGCTTCGCTGTCCCATGTGCCCGGAAAACCGTGAACGCCGACGGCACTCATTTGCGCCAGCACGCCGCGCTGGCCCATCAGATCGAGCCAATAAGCATCGAAGGGGCAGGGGCCGCCGAGGACAGGCTTCCAACCGCGCTGCCGCGCCCAGAAAGCGGCACCCCCGACCATCTCGCTGAAGAGTTCGAACTCCTGATCCTCGCGCCAATCCCAATCGAGCAGATTGTTCGGCTCGTTCCAGAGTTCGATATGCTCGAAATGGTCCCCATATCGGGTCAGCACGAAATCGATAAAATCCGCGTAGTCCTTGAGGCTGCGCGGTGCGCCGGAACTCTTGCCAGTCCGCGACAAGGAGGGGGGCGTATAAAGCACGCAAGGCAGGAGATCGATCTTGCTGCCGAGCTGCGGGATCAGCCAGTCATACCACTCCTGCCCGCCCTCAGCATGAAACTCGGCCCAGCTCAACTGCATGCGCAAATGGCTGGCGCCGCTGGCGACCAGACCGTTCAGCACCTCCTCGGTACGCTGGTACTCGCCCGGCCGAAACCATTCGACAAATCCGTATTTGTGTCTGGGGCCTGTGCTCATGACACAAGGCCCCGCTCTTCGAGTTGCCGCCGCATTTCGGCACCGCGGTCGACGGCGGTTTCGCTCATTACCCACTGGGCCAACTCGCCAAGGGAGTCCTCGAGACGATGGTGCGGCTCGAAGCCGAGCAGTTCGCGCGCCTTCGAGATATCTGCGAAGCAGTTGCGGATATCGCCGGAGCGGGCCCTGCCAAGGATTTCCGGCTCGAGCTCGGGTACGCCCATGGCTTCCGCCAGCATGGTGGCAACATCTTCGATGGCATAGGCATGGCCGCTGCCCACATTGATGACATGGCCGGCTGCCTGCGGCCGCTCCAGCGCCAGCCGGAAGGCGCGCGCCACATCACGCACATGCACGAAATCGCGCTTTTGCTTGCCATCCTCGAAAATTGTCGGCCGCTGCTTGTTGGCCAGCCGGGAAGCGAAATTGGCCAGAACGCCCGTGTAGGGGTTGGAAAGGGCCTGACCCGCGCCGAAGACGTTGAAGAGCCTGAGCGCCACCGCATCGACGCCATAGGCCTCGCCGAAGATCAGTACCTCGCGTTCCTGGGCGTACTTCGTCAGCGCATAGATGGAGGCAAGATCGACCGGCTTTTCTTCATCCGTCGCAACCGGCGTTAGCGCCTCGCCAGAGGGGCCGCTGGGATTCCAGCTGCCGGACTTGATATCGGTCTGCCGCCGCCGAATGTTGCCGAAACGTTGGTCGTCCGGGCCAGTATAGAGCCCCTCACCATAAACGCTCATCGAGGAGGCGACGACGATGCGCTCGATCGGCTTGTCGATCATGGCCTCAAGAAGAACGGCCGTGCCAAGATCGTTCGCACCGACATAGCGGGCAATCTCGTACATGGATTGGCCGACACCGACTTCCGCTGCCAAATGAATGACGGCATCGACGCCTTCGAGCGCCTTGCGCACCGCATCCGCATCGCGGACATCGCCGCGTACCAGATCGAGATCGGCGGGAAGGTTTTGCGGCGCCTCGCCATGCACCTGGTCGATCAGGGCATCGAGCACCCTGACATCATGACCAGCTGCCACGAGTTCCTTGACGACGCTGCGCCCGATAAAGCCGCAACCGCCGGTAACCAGAATTTTGTGCATTGTCCGCCCCGACATCAACGTTTGAATACGCTGCTGTTCAAAGCTTCTCGGGAAGACATTGTTCCCGCCCTGGCGACGGCGACTCCGGCCAACCCATTGTTTTTAAATGGAAATCGTGACACATCTGTAACGAACCGTACCTTGGTCGGGTACAGGAACCGAGTAAGTGGATAGCTCGTTAACCGCTCACAGGTTGGCACGCTGTCTCGGCCAACACAGCCAGGAGCGCCGGGCGCAACGCAGGCATTATCGGTTGGTTGCGGCGCCTGAGGGTCAGGGCCCGCGGAGGCGGCCAAACTCAACTTCAAGGAGGGCAGAAATGAGCGATTCCAGAACGACAACCAGTCATGACGAAGTCCGCAAATGGGCGGAGGCGCGCAACGGCCACCCCGCAAAGGTCAGGGGGGTCGGCGGAGACGGCGGCATTTTGCGAATAGACTTCGGCGAGCCCGAAGAGTCGCTGGAGAAGATCTCATGGGACGAGTTCTTCTCCATCTTCGACGAGAACGATCTGGCCTTTCTCTATCAGGACAAGACCGAAAGCGGAGGCACCAGCCGGTTCAACAAGTTCGTCGACAGGAGCTGACATGGACCGCGCGGTTGTGGATGAGGACACAGGGACCGGCTCGGAATCGGCGGACAGGGAGTCCAGTCGCGCAACGATGCGTGCCGCGGTTGTGACGGCTGCCGGCAGCATGGAGGTTAGGCAGATCGCCGTGCCGGAGCCAGGAGAGGGCCAAGTGCGTGTCAAACTCGAGGGATGCGGGGTCTGCGCCTCAAATCTCGGGCCCTGGGCCGGTCCGGAATGGATGGAGTTCCCGACCGAGCCGGGCGGTCTTGGCCATGAGGGCTGGGGCCTCATTGACGCATTGGGCGAGGGCGTTGGGAACGTCGCTGTCGGAGATCGCGTGGCGGCGCTGTCCTTTCACGCCTACGCCGATTACGACATCGCCGATGCCGACGCGGTGGTGCAACTGCCGCCCGAATTGGACGATATGCCGTTTCCCGGCGAGCCGCTCGGCTGCGCCATGAACATTTTCGAGCGCAGCGACGTCGCCGCGGGCGACACCGTGGCCATAATCGGCATCGGCTTTCTGGGCGCGCTGCTGACCCGGCTCGCCAAGGCGGCCGGCGCCCGCGTCATTGCCATCTCGCGCCGTCCGTTTTCGCTGCAGATCGCCGAACAAATGGGGGCCGATGTCTGCATCCCGATGGAGGACCACTGGCAGATCATAGAAGAGGTGCGCGGGCTGACCGACGGCCGCTTCTGCGATGTGGTGATCGAGGCGGTGGGCAAGCAATGGCCGCTCGACCTGGCCGGCGAACTGACCCGTGAACGCGGCCGGCTGGTGATCGCAGGCTATCATCAGGATGGGCCCCGCCAGGTCAACATGCAGATG
Source organism: uncultured Alphaproteobacteria bacterium (assembly GCA_963782875.1). Classification (GTDB taxonomy): domain Bacteria; phylum Pseudomonadota; class Alphaproteobacteria; order Rhizobiales; family Devosiaceae; genus CAWALD01. The sequence goes on from CAWALD010000003.1 coordinate 1,982,157, forward strand.
TGGAACTGGCGCGGGCTCGATGTCATCAACGCCCATGAGCGCGAGCAATCCGTCTATGTCGATGGCATCAGAAAGGCCGTAGAGGCTGTCCGTCGTGGCGATCTGGACCCGCGTCCTCTGATCACGCACAGCTTCGCGCTTGCCGATCTCGGCGAGGCCCTTGATGCCACAAGGGACCGCCCGGGCGGTTTTCTGAAGGCGATCATTGATCTCAAGGCGTGAAGGGCCGTGTCCAAAATCGCGAAGTCCTGAAGCAAAGGAACGAATGAAACCAACGACCAATCGAAACCAAGGACCAACCGAGAGGTCAATCATGATGGATGCCGGATTCGCTTCGTCGGAACCCAGGCGGAAGCACCAAGCTGCTGACGTGCTGCATGACGCCGACGAGAGTTCAACAGAACACGTGGAGATTGTGCCGCTTCGGGCGGGGCAGGTTCTGCTGCGCCCGGGCGACCGCATAGAACATGTCCATGTGGTCGAGCATGGCTTGGTGACTCTCTCTGCCGCCGCCAAGGGGATGAAAAATCTCGAACTGGCGGTAATCGGCCCCGGCGGAGTGGTGGGGGCAGACGCCGTTTTGGGCTGCGCCAGTTCAGGCCGGCTGGTTGCGGTGGAGATTGCCGGGCGGGCGCGGCGCGTGCCAACCGCCAAATTCCGCGAACTCGTCATCCGCGATCCGCAGCTGCGCGAGCAGACCTGGGCGACGCTGGAAAGCCTGTTCGACCAATTCGCAATGACCGCAGCGGCCCAGGCGCACGGTACGGTCCAGCAAAGACTTGCGCGTTGGCTGGTGCTGCGCTGCCATCATCTCGATGGCAATGAATTGCGGTTCACTCATGACAGCGCCGCAAAGGCCTTGGGCGTGCGCCGTCCCGGAATAACCGTGGCCCTGCACGAATTGGAGGGCGCCGGACTGCTGCGCTCGCATCGCGGCCACTGCATCATCAAGGATCCGGACGGATTGTCCGAATTGGCAGCCTTCCGACCGCCGCTCCGCCAGGAGGCAGGAGCCGAGTAGGCAGGCAGCCAAGAGATCGGGTGCGAGCGGCGCGGCCCTTGCAGCTTAGTTTTGCTTCTTGGTGTGCGGCCCCTTGCGCTCGTTGCGTCGCGCTTCTCGCAGTTCCCCGGGGTCCATTGGGTTGCCACCCGCCTCGGCATCGGTGCCAAGGGGCGCGGCCGCCGGGTCGCTGGCCGGCACCTTGTCGCCCGTCCTGCCGCTGTCGATATCGGCGCGCAAGCGGCTCGCGGCGCCGTTGGGTTCAACTGGTTTTTCGGGTTTCTCGCGGGTGCTCATCTCATGTCTCCCAACTCATTGGTATTTGCCGGCCAACCCATGCCGGACGCATTCGTTCCGCTCGTGCGGGACAGGTTGAACCCTAAACTTCGAGCCGTCGATCAGGACTGATCATCTGCGTCAGCGGCGTGGCGCTTGAGCCATAGATGACGACTGATGCAACGACGGTCAGGCTCACCACCGGCCAGATGATGTGCAGCTGCGTCTCGTCCTGGCTGAGCATGGCGTAATAGGTGCTGGCGACGCCCATAGGTCCGAACCAGCCGAGAAAGGCGCGTTCGCGATTGGTGTCGATCCCGGCGAAAAACCGCCCGATCAGCATCCACCAGGGCAGGCGCCTGAAAATCAGCACGGCGGCGGCGAAGCCAAGCAGCGGCCAGCCGATCTGCATCCAGGCTTTCCAGGGCAGCAATACGCCGATGAGAATGAAGACCGGCAGATCGAAAAAGCGCCCGATGGCTTCCTGAAGACGCCCGTGGTTCGTCTCGGCGGGCGTGACCGCGCGATTGAGCATCAACCCCGCAGCGAAGACGGCAAGAATACCGTCGCTGCCGATCAGCCGTACGGCCGCGAGCACCGCCAGGGACAGTGCCAGCCCGACCGTGATCGTGGAATGATGCTCTGAAAAAGGTTGTTCGCGCGCCCACATCAGCAATTTGCCGCCCAGCCAACCTGCGGCGAGCCCCACCATAACGGCGAACACGACCTCCCATAGCAGCACGCGCATGGCCCATTCGCTCCAGGCCTCGGGCGCGGGCTTGGTCAGCAGCAGAATGGGCAACATGACGAAGAGCATGCCGAAACCGTCATTGGCGCCGCTTTCGAGGGTGAGCAGATTGCGCAAATCGCCCGCGAGTTTGGTCTCGGCCAGTTTTCCGCTGGCGATGGATCCCGCGACGACCGGGTCGGTCGGGGCAAGAACGGCGCCGATCAGCAGCGAGACCAGAAGCGGCTGCCCTAAAATCCACATGCACAAAACGGCCGCGGTCAGCCACATGAGCGGCATGCCAAGGCCAACCGAGACGACAAGACCTTTCCAATGGGTCTGCTCGAAGCGAGCGGGCAGCCTCAGGGCGGCACCCATCACGGCTAGACCCAGCGTGACCCGCGCAACCTCCTTGAGCAGCAAATCGGGCTCCATGCCGAGGTTGTCCGGTGTGGCGAGCCCGAGAACGGCCGGTCCCACCAGAACTCCTATCATGAGGCAGATGGCCGTTTCCGCGATCCAGAGCTTGTTGGCGATGTATCCGGCGATCAGTCCCAAACCCAGCACCGTGCCGCTGGCAATGGTCAGGGCAAGGTTGAATTCATTCATCGCACGATCCCGGACAAGTGCCCAAAAGGCGCTGCCCTTGTCTGTGGCGGGAGCGGCTGGACCACGAGGGACCGCCGCGAACAGGTCAGAATTGGTGGTCACGCCCGGAAGTGTGCGACCGGGCTTCAGCAGCAACGGCCTGTTTTTGCGGATCGTTCCGCCACCCGGAAAGACTGTCCGCTCAGGGACGCTGGGTGATCCGGCGCCGTCAGGCGCAGCGCCGGCAATCGCCCCGGATTTCGAGCGTGGTCAGGCGCGGGGTGAACCCTTCGGTGCCAGCCCAGCTTTCCAGCCGCTCGCGCACGACATCGTCTGCGAACTCGGCGACGCTGCCGCATTTCTCGCAAATGGCGAAGGCAATGAGCCCGGCGCGGTGGCAATGTGGCTCCGCGCAGGCAACGAAGGCGTTAAGGCTCTCCAGTCGGTGCGCCAGACCCTTGTCCACGAGCTTGTCGAGGGCACGATAGACCTGAAGCGGCGCCTTGATGCCGTCGGGACGCAGCAGATCGAGCAGATCATAGGCACTCATCGGAACGTCCGCGGACGCAAGCTTGCCGAGCACCAGGGACTGGTTGCGCGTGAGGTCAGACATGGTCATTGGCCCCTCCTTTCGGGCGGAGAAGACGGCGCGGCAACGTCATGGACAACAAGAACAGCATCAGCGCCGCGACGACAATGGACGGACCTGACGGCGTATCCCATTGCCGGGAGCCGAACAGCCCGCCGACGACGGCCAGCATGCCGAGACCAGAGGCGAAAACCCCCATCTGTTCTGGCGTGAAGCTCAGCCGGCGCGCCGTGGCGGCAGGGATGATCAACAAGGAGGTAATGAGCAGAACGCCCACCAGTTTCATGGCGATGGCGATGACCGAGGCAATGAGGATCATCAACAGGACCCGCGCCGCTTCCGGACGCTGGCCCTCCGCGGCGGCGAGCTCGGAGCTGACCGTGCCGGCCAGAAGCGGCCGCCAGAACCAAACCAGCAGCGCGAGAATGAGGGCCCCGCCCAGCCAGATGACCGCGATGTCCGCACGCGAGACGGCCAGGATGTCGCCGAACAGAAATCCCATCAAATCAATGCGTACCCAGGCCATGAAGGCGACCAGCACCAGACCCACGGCAAGGGTCGAATGCGACAGGATGCCGAGAACCGCATCGGTCGAGAGCGATTGCTGGCGCTGCAGCAATAGCAACGCTATTGCGACGAGCGCGCCCACCATGAACACGCCGAGCATGAGATCGATGCCCATGAGAAAGCTGAGCGCCACCCCCAGCAGGGCCGAATGGGCCATGGTGTCGCCGAAATAGGCCATGCGCCGCCAGACGACGAAACATCCCAAGGGGCCGGCCACCAGCGCCAGCCCGACGCCGGCGAGGAGCGCGCGGATGAAGAAGTCGTCAAGCATGGTCATGGGCTCCGGCGGCATGGGTGTGACCATGCGCATCCCTGACGCTGCCGTCGGGAAGGTGGGTGTGGTCATGGTGGTGCTGGTAGATGGCGAGCGTATCGGCGGCGCGCGTACCGAAAAGCTTGAGATATTCGGGACTTCTGGCCACGCTTTCCGGCGTGCCGCGGCAGCACACATGTCCGTTGAGGCAGATCACCGTGTCGGTATCGGCCATGACGACATGCAGATCGTGACTGATCATCAGCACACCGCAATGCTGGGCGTCGCGGATGGATCGGATGAGATCGTAGATGGCGACCTCGCCGGCAAAATCCACCCCCTGCACCGGCTCGTCCAGCACCAGCAAATCGGGTTTGCGGATCAGCGCCCGGGCCAGAAGCACGCGCTGGAATTCTCCGCCTGAGAGATGCTGCACTTCGGCCTGGGCGAGATGAGCTGCGCCGACGGTTTCCAGCGCATCCGTGATCTCTGCAGAGGAGAAGCGCCCGGTCAGCGTCATCAAGCGCTTCACGCTGAGCGGCAGCGTCCAGTCGATCGTCAGCTTTTGCGGCACGTATCCGATCTTAAGGCCGGGCAAGCGCTCGACATGCCCAGTGCTGGGTTTCAGGACGCCCGTCACCACCTTGGCCGTGGTCGATTTACCCGAGCCGTTGGGACCGATCAGCGTAACGATTTCTCCGCGAGACACGGAAAGATCGACGCCCCGAACCAGCCAGCGGTCGCTGGTTTTGACGCCCATGTCCTGCATGCTGACCAGATTTTGCCGGTCCGCCGGTTTGGAGGTCTGGATCACAAACTTGCCTTCGATCGTTTCTTACTTGCCGGCCCGCGGACACTGGTCTATCAAGCCGGCGGATGTAATAATATAACATCGCAGGATGTGCCAATGAAAATCGTCGCCCGCCTGAGCCTGGCCCTCGTACTAAGCCTTTGCGCTGCAGCGGGAGAAGCGGCGGACGCGCCAAGAGTGGTGACGGATATCCTGCCCATCCAGTCGCTGGTCGCCAATGTCATGAAGGGAGTGGGCGAACCGCAGGTGCTGGTCAAGGGCGGGGCCTCCCCCCACACCTATTCGCTGCGACCCTCGGACGCTTCCGCGCTTCAGAACGCCGATCTGATCTTTCTGGATCGGGCCGGAGCTGGAGCCCTTCCTGGTCGATCCGCTCAAGACGCTGCCAAGCAAGGCGAAGATTGTCGCTCTTGGCGCGGTCTCCGGCCTCGTGCACCTGCCTGTCAGGACCGACGATTCTTTCGAACCGGATGCCCAGGACGATCATGGCAATGGCGGAGCAGCCAAAGAGCTGATGGACCCCCATCTGTGGCTCGATCCACAGAACGCAAAGGACATGGTCATGGCCATTGCCGATGCGCTCGACAGGATCGACCCCACAAATGCCACCTCCTACGACCGCAACGCCGCAGAAGCCCTGGCCTCGCTGGATGATCTGACGGCCGAGATTCAGTCGATGCTCGCTCCGGTGCGGGGCGGCAGCTATATCGTTTTTCACGACGCCTATCAGTATTTCGAGAAGAGCTTCGACATACCGGCGGCAGGATCGATCACCGTCAACCCGGAAAGCCTGCCCGGCGCTAAACGCCTGGCCGCAATGCACGACAAGATCGCCTCGCTGGGCGCAAGCTGCGTGTTCACCGAACCGCAATTCAAGCCGCAACTCGCCGATGTCGTCACCGAGGGGGTAAACGCCCGCATCGGGGTGCTCGATCCGCTCGGAGCAGGCCTTGCCGAGGGACCGGACCTCTACTTCACCTTGATGCGCAAGCTCGCGCAAAACCTGGCGGACTGCCTGCAGCCCCAGACCTAGCGCGTCCGTGCCTCGACGCTGTTCGAGCGCATAGATGGTATCGTCGATATCGTCGAGCTTGGCGCGGAACACCGCCTGCGCATCGTTGAGCCCGCGATTGTAAAAGAACGGGCCGATTTCCTCGGTGAAGAACTGCAGCAGGAGTTCAGCGGGAATGGCGCCGATTTCCTGCTCGAGCTCGGTGTCGAAATAATCCCTGATGCGCGAAACGATGGCGTCCCGTTCTTCTTTCGAGAATTCGATTTTCTGCATGCGGGCTTCCTAGGTGGCGAACGGGCCCTTGAAGATGACGAAAGCGCCCAAGCCGATCAAGCCGAAGCCAAGAGCGTGGTTGAGCGTCAGCTTTTCGCCCAAGACGATGACAGCGAAACCGACGAAGACGGCGAGGCTGATCACCTCCTGCATGACCTTGAGTTCGGCGGCGGTATAAAAACCATAGCCGATGCGGTTGGCCGGCACCGCCAGCCAATATTCGAAAAAGGCCAGCCCCCAGCTCAAAAGCACGGCCGTCCAGATGGCGGCGTGCGGGAATTTCAGGTGCCCGTACCAGGCGGTGGTCATGAAGATGTTCGAGCACAAAAGCATGAGAACGGGCGCGTAGGCGGCAAAACCGGGCGGCATGGGGGCACCTGAGGGAATCGGGGCGGGATGTCGCATTGGCCGCTCAATCTTCCCGGCGCGCAAGCCCTTGCGTCCCGGTTCCGCCCATGCGAGTTTGGGCCTGCTGGTTCCCAAGCCTTCAACAAGGCGCGGGATCAAAAGGGAACACGGTGCGGCGTACCCATCAGGGACCAAATCCGTGGCTGCCCCCGCAACTGTAAGTGAAGAGTTTTCTCCACTGTGCCACTGGCTGAAAAAGCCGGGAAGGCGGAGAAGACGCAAGAGGGCTTCCAGAAAAAGTGGAAGCCGGTTTTTCGGTTCGGAAGCCCGACCCGAAAAGCAACTTCGCGAGCCAGGAGACCTGCCGGCGCATGATTGGATTTTCACGTGCACACGGAGGGTGATCGCACATGACTACACTGGTTCAAACTCAGTCCCTTTCCCTGTCGGCGCGGCTGCTCGCTGGCGCGCTGACGCTGGTCTTCGGACTGACGCTGATCGGCGGCATCGGCTTTGCCTCCGATATGGCGGTCCACAATGGCGCCCATGACACGCGCCACGCCATCGGATTTCCCTGCCACTAACAGGCGGGACGACAACATGGCTGTTTTCCGGCGAATCTTTCTCGCCGCGGCGCTGGCCGGCGCCGTGGCCGGGCTTATGCTCGCGGCCGTCCAGCAATGGCGGCTGGTGCCCTTGATCCTGGCGGCCGAGACCTTCGAGACAGCACAAGTGCATGATCATGCGGCGGGCACGCCCGTGCATACGCATGAGCAGGAGGACGCGGGTGCCTGGGCGCCCGCCGAGGGGCTGGAGCGCACGGCCTATACCGTGCTGGCCACGACGCTGGCCGGCATGGGGTTCGCGCTGGTCATGGGCGGTGTGGCGCTGCTGGCCGATATCAGGCTGACGCCTGAAACCGGCATCGTCTGGGGGCTGTGCGGCTTTGCCGCCTTCTCGCTCGCGCCTGCCTTCGGTCTGCCGCCGCAATTGCCGGGCATGGCGGAAGCCGCCTTGGGCGCGCGCCAGCTCTGGTGGGGGGCAACGGTGCTTCTGACAGGCGGCGCGCTCCTCAGCATGGCCAAGTTCCGCACGCCACTGGCGATTGCGGTGGGGCTGGCGCTGATCGCCCTGCCGCATCTTTACGGCGCTCCAATTCCCGCGGAGACGGGATCAGCAGTGCCCGCCGAACTGGCTGCGCACTTCGTCGCGGCATCGCTCGGCGCGGCGTTGATTTTCTGGCTGATTGCCGGACCGCTGACCGGTTATCTCTTTCAACGCTTTTCCAAAGGTGCCGCATGAGCACGAAGATCCCCACAACCATCGTTACCGGCTTTCTCGGCTCGGGCAAGACCACGCTCATCCGTCACGTGCTCGGCCACGCCAAGGGCAAGCGCATCGCCCTGATCATCAACGAGTTCGGCGATATCGGCGTCGACAAGGATGTGCTGGCCGGCTGCGGCGAGGAGACTTGTTCGGCTGACGACATGGTTGAGCTGGCCAATGGCTGCATCTGCTGCACCGTGGCGGAAGATTTCGTGCCCGCCATGCTCGGCTTGCTGGAGCGCGAGCAAAAGCCCGACCACATCATCATCGAGACGTCCGGGCTGGCGCTGCCGCAGCCGCTGGTGCGCGCCTTCAACTGGCCGGAGATCAAATCGCAGGTGACGATCGACGGCGTGGTGACCGTGGTCGATGCGGCGGCTCTCGCCGAAGGGCGCTTTGCCAGCGACGAGAGCGCTGTCGACGCCCAGCGCAGGGCCGACGACATGCTCGATCATGAAACCCCGCTTGGCGAATTGTTCGAGGACCAACTGGTCTGCGCCGATCTGGTTCTGGTCAACAAGACCGACCTCGTGGATCAGGCAGCGCTGGAAAAGGTCGAAGCGCGGCTGCGCGAGGAGATGCGGCCCGGCACGGGGCTGATCCGGGCCCATAACGGCCATGTCGACATGACGGCATTGCTGGGGCTGGGATTGGCCAGTGAGGACAATCTCGAGGGCCGCGACAGCCATCACGAGCTTGAGCATAATGGCGAGCCGCACGAGCATGACGATTTCGACAGCTTTTCGATCACCTTGCCGGCCAGCGCCAGCAAGGATGAACTGCTCAAGACCATCGAGCAGACCATTCGCAGCCATGACGTGCTGCGTCTGAAAGGCTTTGCCGCGATTGCCGGCGCGCCGGCGCGGCTGGCCATTCAGGCGGTCGGCCCGCGGGTGAACGCGTGGTTCGACCGGCCCTGGGGCGAGGGCGAAGCGCGCGAGACGAAGCTGGTCGTGATCGGCGAAAGCCCGCTGGCCCGCGAGGCGATTTCTGAGAGCCTGACCGCGCGCGAAGCGGCATAACAAATGCACCTGCTTTCGGCCCAGGCCGGGCAACATCAGCAGGAACGCGAGGCCCACCGCATGGCCCCGAAAAGTGGGCACCGGTTTTTGGATAAGGCCATGTGCAGGAAACCGATGGCCACGGAGACACCCTGATGCATTTGTTGTCGGCTCAAGCTGGGCAACATCAGCAGGAAGGCGAGGCCATCGATCTCGGCCAAACGCCGGGAAAGATCGTCTTCGTGTCTGCGGCCGACAGTGAGCTTTCGGCCATGGCCGGCGCCGTCGACCGGGCCGGGGGCAGGGATGTCCGGCTGGCCAATTTTCTGCGCCTTTCCAATAATCTCTCGGTCGATCTTTGGCTCGAACAGACGGTGCGCCATGCCGATCTTGTTGTCGTGCGGCTGCTCGGCGGGCCGAGCTATTGGCCCTATGGCGTCGACGAACTCTGCGCGCTTGCCGCGAGCAGGGGCCTGAAGCTCGCGCTGCTGCCGGGCGACGCCAATCCCGATCCGCTGCTGCTGGAGCGCTCGACGATCAGCGAGGCGGAATGGCGCGCGCTGCATGGCCTGTTCACCGCCGGCGGGCCGGACAATTTCGATGCGGTGCTGACCGCGTTCGGACGCTCTGGCCGATGGGGCAGACCGCTGACGAGGCATCGCGCCAAAACCCTTTGCCCGCTTCGGCTGCTGGTGGCCCGGCAAGGGGATGCTGGAGTTGCGATTGGACGACCAAAGCGGCCCTTACGCCCCCATCCTCTTTTACCGCGCCGCGCTGGAAGGGGCGGGGACGGCCACCATCGAGGCGTTGATCGGCGCGCTGGAAGCAAAGGGGCTGACGCCGCTGCCGCTCGTCGTCTCGTCTCTCAAGGAAGGCGCTTGTCTGCGCTTCGTCAAATCCGTCTTCGCGCAATACCCGCCTCAGGTCATCCTCAATCTGACCGGTTTTGCGCTCGGCGTGGACGGGCTCGAGGACAAGCAGAACCCCTTCGCGGAAACTGATGCGCCGGTGGTCCAGCTGGTGCAGTCCGGGCGGCCGGAAGCGCAATGGGCCGAGGACATGCAGGGCTTGTCCGCCAAGGATCTGGCCATGCAGGTGGTGTTGCCCGAACTCGACGGGCGTATTGGCGCGCTGCTGGTCGGGCACAAATCGGAGGCCGTCTGGCATGAGGCGACGGAGTGTCCGCTAACCGCCTATGCACCCGATGCCGGCGGCGTGGTCCGCGCCGCCGAGCTTGCGGCGAATTGGGTGCAGCTGCGACAGACCGAGCGGTCGGACCGCAAAATCGGCATCGTTCTGGCCAACTATCCCATCCGCGACGGGCGGCTGGCCAATGGCGTCGGCTACGACGCGCCGCAATCAACCGTGGAGATTTTGAGGGCACTCGAAGGGGCGGACTACGATCTGGCCGATGTGCCTGCGTCCGGCAATGCGCTGATCGAGGCGCTGCAGCAGGGGCCGACCAACGCGCATCCTGGACGCGGGACGTCGCCGGCGGTGCTGCCGCTCGCGAGCTATGGGCGGCTGTTCGCGCACACTGCCGGCGAAGATCCGGGAGGAGGTGACGACCCGCTGGGGCGATCCTGAGGATGATCCGTTCTGCCGGGCGGATGGCTTCCATCTGCCCGTCCTGCTGTTCGGCAAATCGCCGATCCTGCTGCAGCCCGCGCGCGGCTATGACCTCGACGAGACGGCGACCTATCACGATCCCGATCTGGTGCCGCCGCACGCCTATTGCGCCGCCTATCTGTGGCTGCAAGCATCGAATTCGGCGCGCATGCGGTCATCCACAATGGCAAGCACGGCAATCTCGAATGGCTGCCGGGCAAGGCGACCGCGCTCGACGCGGCGAGCTATCCGCTGGCGCTGTGGGGCGACGCTGCCGCATCTTTATCCCTTCATCGTCAACGATCCGGGCGAAGGGCACGCAGGCCAAGCGCCGCACCGGCGCGGTGATCATCGACCATCTGGTGCCGCCGCTGACCCGGGCCGAGACCTATGGGCCGCTCAAGGACCTCGAGGCGCTGCTCGACGAATATTACGCCGCCTCGGGCATGGACAAACGGCGCCTCAAGGATCTGCAGAAGCGCATCCTCGATTTTACCCGCGACACCGCGCTCGACCGCGACATCGGCCTGCCCGAAGACGGCATGGAGGCCTTGCAGGCGATCGACAATTTCCTGTGCGAACTGAAGGAAGCCCAGATCCGCGACGGGCTGCATGTCTTCGGACAGTCGCCGGAGGGCGGACTCGAAACGCGATCTGACCGTTGCGCTGGCGCGGGTGCCGCGCGGCGAAGAGCCGGGCGAGGCCTCGCTGATCCGCGCGCTGGCGGATGATCTGAAACTCGGCTTCGACCCGCTGACGGCGAAACTGGGCGAGGCGTGGACTGGGCCGAAGATCGAGACGCCTTCCACCATCCGCACCAATGGCGATGTGGTCGAATATCTGGAAACGCTTGCCGCCGAACTAGTGAAGGGCGGCGTGGCGCCTGCCGACTGGATTGCTACAAAAGCAGTGTTCGAGACCATCGAGACCGTCATCAAACCGAAACTGGCGCAATCGGGGCCGAGCGAGATCAAGGCCCTGCTGGATGGGCTCGACGGCAAGTTCGTCGCGCCGGGGCCATCGGGCGCGCCGTCGCGCGGGCGGCTCGATGTGCTGCCGACGGGGCGCAATTTCTATTCGGTCGACAACCGCGCCGTGCCGACGCCGACCGCCTGGGAGCTGGGCAGAAAATCGGCGGAGAATCTGTTGCAGCGGCATTTTCAGGATCAGGGCGTTTATCTGCAATCGCTCGCCTTGTCGGTCTGGGGCACGGCGAACATGCGCACCGGCGGCGACGACATTGCCCAGGCGCTGGCCTTTATCGGCGCCAGGCCGAAATGGGATCCGGCGAGCCTGCGTGTCTCCGGTTACGAGATCATCCCGCTGGCCAAACTGGGACGGCCGCGGGTCGATGTGACCTTGCGCATCTCGGGCCTCTTCCGCGATGCCTTCCCGCAATTGATCGCGCTGTTCGACCGGGCGGTGCGGGCCATCGGGGCGCTGGACGAGCCGGAGGACCAGAACCCGATTGCCGCCCGGATGCGCTCAGAAGCACTGGGGCTGATGAAGGACGGCAAGTCGGAAGAAGAGGCGGCGCTTCAGGCCGGGCATCGCATCTTCGGCTCCAAGCCCGGTGCATACGGGGCGGGCCTGCAGGGGCTGATGGATTCGGGGCAATGGCAGACCAAATCCGATCTCGCCGAGGCCTTCACCAATTGGGGGCATTACGCCTATGGCGCGAAATCTTCCGGCACGCCAGAGCGCGAGCATTTCAAGAAGCGTCTGTCCGCCATCGAGGCCGTTGTGCACAACCAGGACAATCGCGAACACGATTTGCTGGACAGCGACGACTATTATCAGTTCGAAGGCGGGCTGACCGCGACCGCCGAAACGCTGACGGGCCACAAGCCCCTCAATTATCACAACGATCATTCCCGCCCGGAACGGCCGCTGACACGGACGCTGGAGGAAGAGATTTCGCTGGTCATGCGCTCACGCGTGGTCAACCCGAAATGGATTTCGGGCGTCATGCGTCATGGCTACAAGGGCGCGTTCGAAATCATCGCCACGGTCGATTACATGTTCGCCTTCGCCGCCACCACTGGGGCGGTGAAGACACACCATTTCGATCTGGCCTTCGACGCCTTCGTGCTCGACGATCGGGTGCGTGAATTCATCGAGACCAACAACAGATATGGCTATGATGAGCTTTTGGCCAACTTCCGCCAAGCGCGGGAACGCGGCTTCTGGCAGCCGAAATCCAACCTTGCGCATGCCCTCCTTTGACGGAAAAGGCTCTAGCGTCGCCAGCCTGCAAGACAGGCATAATTTTGCGCCGCGGTCGGCGCGATGAGGGTGGTTTCAAACCGTTCGAGGCAGGCCGGTTGATCGAAGCCCGCCGCCTTGAGATCTGCGATGTGCTTGTCGATCTCGTACCGTCCCGGCTCATAGTCGAGATCAATGGCGTCGGGCTTGATGAAATCGCCATTGATCAGCGCGCCGCCGGGCACCAGCGCTTCATGGCTGCGGGCATAGACATCGGCGACCGCCTTGCGGCTGCCAAGATCGTGCAGCGCCCAGGTCGAGATGATCGCATCCGGCCTGCGCACCAGCTTTTCGGGCCAGTCGGGGGTGGTAAGGTCGGCCTGAGTGAGGGTTACCTGGCGCGACAGCGGACCGAGAACGTCTCGCGCCACGTCGAACATCGCCGTCGAAAAATCAACGCCTTCATAGGAAAGCGCCGGCCGCCGCGACAGAATGTGGCGCGCCATGAAGCCCGGACCGATGCCCAGTTCGACCACATGCGGCTTCTTTGCGGGGATCGCGTCCAGCGTGCGCAGGATGAGATCGAACAACGCGATGCGTTCAGGTGTAGGCACGAAACGCTCGGCCCATCCGCGTACGAAATCGGGGTCATGAAACTGGTGTTCCGCCCCTACATAGCCGGGCATGTCGTTTCCCCCCTGCTCGCCTTTGAACCTCGACTCCAATTATACTGTGCCCAAAAATTCGGAGCGTGAAAACAATGTCCAAGAAAACCGACAGCATGACAGAGGCGGAGCGCGACGCCTATCACGCCGAAAAGATGCGCAAGAAGAAGGAAGCGCGCGACAAGATCATCGCCACCAAGACCGAGGAGCGCGGGCTTTTGATCGTGCATACCGGCAAGGGCAAGGGCAAGTCGACGGCAGCCTTCGGCATGGTGTTCCGCGCGCTCGGGCACGGCTTCAGGATCGGCGTGGTGCAGTTCGTCAAAGGCAAATGGGGCACCGGCGAGCGCGACATTCTGGAAAAATTTCCCGACCAGGTGACGATCACCGCCATGGGCGAGGGCTTCACCTGGGATACCCAGGACCGCCAGCGCGACATCGCCGCGGCGAAAAAGGCCTGGGAGACGGCCAAAGAAATGATCATGGACGAGAGCTACAAGATGGTGCTGCTCGACGAGCTCAACATCTGCCTGCGCTATGATTATCTCGACATCGCCGAGGTGGTGGACTTCCTGAAGCAGAAGCCCCGCGACACCCATGTCATCGTCACCGGCCGCAACGCCAAGGACGAGCTGCTGGAAATCGCCGACCTCGTGACCGAGATGACCATGATCAAGCACCCCTTCCGCGCCGGCGTGAAGGCGCAGGCCGGGATCGAGTTCTAGCAATGGCAGCGATCTTGAAAGGCCGGTGCCTCTGTGGCGCGGTCGAATATGAGGTCGAGGACGCCTTCGAATATGCCGCCTACTGCCATTGCTCGAACTGTCGGCGCGCCACGGGGGCGGCGTCGAAACCCTTTGCAGGGATAAGGCGCGACAAGCTGCGGGTGACCGAAGGGCAGGCGGGCGTGCATTTTTATGGCGACGAGCACGACCCATGACATGCATTGCGCCATATGCGGATCGCTGCTTTTTTCGCAGGTGCGCGATGGCCAATATGCCCATGTCACCATGGGCACGCTGATCGAGGCGCCCGCCATTCGCCCCAGCGAACATATCTTTGTCGGCTCCAAGGCGGCGTGGGACGTGATCGCGGATGGCCTGCCGCAATATGAAGGCCATGTCGGCTCAAAGCGGCTCGACTGATCGGGGGCGGCAGAGGCGAGGTTCTTAATCAAACTTAGCGGGATATTAACGACCGGAATCGCACTATCGGCCTCAATGACCAACAGGGCTGAGCCATGAGTTTACTGGGGATCGGATCGTCGAGCGCAGGGAAGAGCGCCCCTATCGTGAACGCCGGCACCCAGGTCATCGAAGCCATTGCCGCCGGTCCGCAAGCCGACAACAGCGCCATCATTGCCGCGGAAACGCGCGAGATCAACCGCATCAAGGGCTATAAGGTGCAGTTGACGCCGGCCGACAACAAGCGGCTGGACCAGCTGCAGGAAAAGATCCTGCAGGTCCAGGAAAAAGCCCAGCGCGGCACGGCGAACGCCAAGGATTATGAGGACCGCACCAAGGCTTATGCCGAGGCCAACAAGATTGTCGGAAAGAAAACGCTGACCCAGGAACAGTCGGACGATCCGGCCATGAAGGAGTTGGCAACCGGGCTCGCGGCTCTGATGAAGCCCAGGCTCAGCCCCGCGGTAAAGCAGCGCGTCGATGTCCTCGAGAAGATACAGATCAGCCTCGAAGAGCAACTGAACGACCGTCCCGACAGCCCGGTGCTCAAGGGGCGGTATCAGATCGTGGTCAGCACGCTGGCAAAGATCGCCCCTCTGCGGAAAGTCAGTCAGCTCTCGCCTTCGGAAATCAAGGACTATGACAAGATGGCCGAGGCGATCAACAAGCTGGCCGGGTTCAAGCTGCAATTGCCCAGCAAGGACGCCAAGCGGGTGGCCGTGCTGGAACGGGTCATCACCGATCTGTCAGCCTAGACATGTCTTCACCATCTAAAGCGATGGACATGGTCTGATTTTTTCGGTCGCGTGTCCGGACCAGATAACCGGTCCCACTTTTCCTGGACACGCTCCGGGCTCAGCCCAAAACCGCGTCCATGAAAAGCTTGAGCGCCAGCACCCCCAGGAAAGCCAGGATGATGCGGTCGAACACGACCGGCGACAGATGTCGCGCCAGCCACGCCCCCACCGGCATGGCCAGCGACACCGGAATGAGTGCACCGACACTGATCATAAAGCCATAAGGGGTCACCAGCCCCGCCAGCACCAGGGTGACAAACTGGATGGCGGTGAAAGTGGTGAACAGCGCCGAAATGGCGGCGATGAAGGTGGGGCGGTCGAAGCGCAGCGCGTTGAGAAAGCTGAGGCTGGCAGGCGCCGACAGTCCCGATGCGCCCTGCAGCAGACCGGACAACGCGCCTGCGGGCAGCGCGAGGCGGGTGCCGGTCGCAAGGTCCAGCTGCCAGTGCGGCTTGGCAAGGCGCATGCCGATATAGGCGAAAACGGCAAGAGCAACGGCCAGCGCCAGCCAACGCTGCGGCAGGCTGACCAGCAGCAGCGATCCGGCAATGACGCCGATGCCGCCGCCAATGATGAAGGGCAGCACGAACCGCTTGTCGGGCAGGTGGCGCCGGAAACGCCAGCCCTGCCAGCTATTGGTCGAAAGGTTGGCAACCAGCATCGTCACAACCGCAAAGCGCACGTCGAAGAAGGTCGCCAGCGCCGGTACGGCGAGCACCGGCGCGCCGGCCCCGGTCGCGCCCTTCAGCAGGCCGCCCATGAACAGGCAGACGCAGACAATGGCGATTTCGGCGGGAAGCGGCATGGGGCAAGCGGATCCGAAGACGGAAGGGGTGCCGCCTGCTTAAAGCAGCGCATTGGCCGCGGCAAGGCGCGCCGTGGGGAGGTGGTGTCGGAAGCGCTCTAGTCGACCAGGAAATAGGTGATCGTTGTGACCACGCGCACCTTCTTGTCGACCTGCTTTTCCGGCCGGTCGTTGGGGATATCGACCGCAGGCAGGATTTCGAACACGCCTTGGTTAGCGGTCTGGATGTCGCCGACCTTGGAATCGGATTCTTGCGCGAATTGCTGCGCGGCCTCGCGCGCTCGCTGGGTCGCCTCGGTCAGCATGTCGCCCTTGAGCGAATTGAGATCGGTGAAAACGAAACTCGGGCCGGCCGAATAGGCATCTGCGGAAAACACCACCCCCTGCCGCAGCAGATCGGCGATGCCGCGCGCCGCCTCGCCCACCGCATCCACATCCTTGGAGGTCACCAGCATGTCCTCGGTCAGAACGAAGCGCGCGTCGTCCGGGGTGTTGCTGGCATTGTAGCCGGCATAGCGGTCCTCGACCTGGATATTTTGCACCTGAATGGCGTCGTCACCGAACCCCTTGCCGGCGAGATAGGCGCGTACGGCCTGCTCGGAGGATTCGATGCCTGCGCGGGCGGTCGCGAGGTCCGGGCCGGTGGCGGTGAAGCGGATAGGCCAGAAGCCGAGGTCCGCCTTGACCGGCCGTTCGGCCAGACCCTTGACGGTGACCGTGCGGATCGGCTGGCGGCTTTCGATCAGCGCCTGCCCGGCGACAAACCCGCCAGCAGTGATCCCCAGCGCCAGGATCAGCGCCGACAGCAAATAGACCAACCGCATGGTGAAAACTCTCCCCGACCGAGCCCCCGATCAATATCCTAGCAGGTCGGGCGAAGCCGACAATGCGAGAAAGGCTCAGGCGCTAGAGCAAAAATGCGTTCTGCTTGAACAAGAACGCATGCTCTCGCTGTTTTTGGTCACATCGTTTTTTGCGAAAAACCGGTATCCACTTTTTCGCACGATGCTCTAGAGCCGCCCCCAGGGGATGCGTGCCCAGACGCGCTCATGAATGATGAAGCAGACAAAACCGCTCAGTGCGCCCCCCAGGGCGAGGCCTCCGGCCGAAGCAATGCTGCCGGTAAAAATAAGGGCGAGAAGGGTCATGGTGACGAGACCGAGGGCTTGCCAGCTGACGGCCTTGGCGATGGTTCGTTTCCTTGTGTCCATTGGTGATGATCTCGAATTCGTTTTTGTTCTTGTGACCATCAGGTGCCACTGGACGCGCTGAGCCGCAACGAGGGATTGGTGACCTCTCGCGACCAATATCAACAGAACGCCACATAAGTTTACGACGCGCACAAATTGTGCGAGAAATCATCAAATGGACAAACGTGAACGTGCCGCGCAATTCCGTAACCGGCTTGCGGACGCCCTGACGCGGCAGGGCTGGACACAGGGGCAATTGGCTGAGGCGGCCGAACTGGACCGCTCGACCGTCTCCCAGCTTTTGGGCGGCGACGAGCCGCGCCTGCCGAGCGCTCAGGCTCTGGGGCAGATCGCCTTCGCCTTGCAGGTCTCGGCCGATTGGCTGTTGGGACTGACGGCGCATCGGGGTGCCGCCAGCGAGATTTTGGAGCAGGCCGTGCAGATGACCGAGGCGGTGCGCCATCCGGTCGACGAGCAGGTGCTCGCCTGGTCGCAGGAGGTGGCGGGGGCCAAGATCCGGCATGTCCCTGCCGGGCTTCCCGACATCTTCAAGAACGAGGAAGTGTTCACTTTCGAATATGAGGATGCGGTGCGCCGCACGGCCCAGCAGGCGATCACCGATGCGGCGGCGCAGATGAGCCTGCTGAAGCGCCCCGAGACGGACATGGAGATTGCCGTGCCCTTGCAGAATTTCGAGGCATTCGCGCTGGGGCAGGGACAGTGGCAGGGCCTGTCTGCCGGCGTGCGGCGGCGGCAGCTGACCGAGATGGCCGAGACGCTCGCCGAGCTTTACCCTTCCGCCCGGCTCTATGCCTTCGACCTGAGACAGCGCTACTCCGTGCCGTTCTCGGTCTATGGCCACAGGCGGGTGGCGATCTATATCGGCCAGCGCTATCTCGCCTTCACCGCCACCCGCTATATCCAGCTCATGGCGCGCCATTTCGACGATCTGGTGCGGGCCGCCCTCGTGCATGGCCACGAAGCCTCCGACTGGGTTGCGGGGCTGGCAAAACGGGTCAGATAGTCAATCCTGATTTTCAGGCGGATCTTGCTCGCCCTCATGCGGATCGGGCGTCGAGCCACCGCTGGCCGGCCAGCGGCCGCCGACCGTGTCGGCCACATAGGCGCCGCGCCTGCCGAGCGGCTTTTCGAACTTGCCGGTCGTCGAGTCGCGCGCCGTCTGGTGCTCGATCTCGGAATTGATCGAACCACCCAGGATGACGATCGTCATCGAAATCCAAATCCACGTCAGAAGCGCGATCAGGGCGCCCAGAGAGCCATAGGTGGCGTTGTAATTGCCGAAATTTGCCACATACCAGGAAAACAGCAGCGAGATGAGGCCGACAAAGACAATGGCGAAGATGCTGCCCGGCGTGATCCAGCGCCATTTCGCCTCGCGCCGGCTCGGGCCCCAGCGGTAGAGCGCCGCCAGCCCCACGATGAGCGCCAGGATCATGACAACATAAGATCCAAGCTGCACCAGCCACCCAAAGCCGATGTAGAAGGCGCTGAGGATGATCGGGATGACCAGTACGGTGGTGAGCATGAGGCTGATCATGATCACGCCGCCGAAAATGAAGCCGAGCGCCAGCAGGTTGATCTGGAAGAAATTCCGTTTTTCCTTTTCCCCATAGACCACGTTCATGGCCTCGAACAGCGCGCGGATGCCGCTGCCTGCACCCCAGATGATGCCTATGAAGGAAACGATCAGGGTTATGCCGAGCGAGTTGTTGTTCTGCTCGGTCAGCCGCATGAGCTGATCTTCGATAATGCCCATGCCGCTCGCCGGCACGAAGCCGCGCAACAGATCGAGCTGGCCGATGACCGAACTCGCATCCGTGAAAAGGCCATAGAGCGTGACGAAGAGGCTGAGCGAGGGGACCATGCCCAAAAGCATGTAGAAGGTGACGCCCGCAGCCGTCAGCAGAATACGGTTCTCGAAGATGCCTATGCCGACCCGATAGGCAATGTCCTTCCAGCCTTTGGGCGGTATGGCGAGCGGCGATTTCGCTTCGCGGCCCCGGTTTTTTTGTGCCACACGGATGTCCTGGGTGTGATCCGTCATGGCGATTCTAACGTCCGGGCTTTGGCAAAGGCTCCAGATTTACGCCACAATTCGGCAACGCCCACAAGCAGGCGCTTAGGCAGCCTTTGCAGCAAGGCGCCGCCTGATGCTCTCGACATCGGCTCGCGGCGTCGCCGCGAAGAGCGTCTTGGTATACTCGTGCTTGGGGTTGGCGAAAATCTCGTCGCGCGACCGGTATTCGACCACCTCGCCGAAATACATCACCATCACCTCGTCGGCGATGTATTTGACCACGGAAAGATCGTGCGACACGAAGATGTATGTCAGGTCGAACTCCTCCTGCAGATCCGAGAGCAGGTTGAGGATCTGCGCCTGCACGCTGAGATCGAGCGCGGAGACCGGTTCGTCCAGCACCAGAAGGGACGGGTTGAGCATGAGCGCGCGGGCGATGGCGATGCGTTGGCGTTGCCCGCCCGAGAACATGTGCGGATAGCGGTTGTAGTGCTCGGGGCCCATATTGACCTTTTGCAGCATGGCCATCGCCGCATCGCGCCGGGCGCTGGCGCCAAGCCTCGTGTTGAGCTTGAGCGGCTCGGTGAGGATGTCGCCGATCTTCTGTCGCGGATTGAGCGAGCCATAAGGGTTCTGGAAGACGATCTGGACCTTCGCACGCAGTTCGTGGCTCGGCGCCTTGCTGGCGATGTCGACGGTTTCGCCCTCGATCAGCAGATCGCCCGAAGTTGCCGGATCGATCATGGTGATGATGCGGGCAAGCGTTGACTTGCCGCACCCCGACTCCCCGACAATGGCCAGCGTTTTGCCTTTGTCGAGTTTGAGATCGATCCCCTTGAGCGCATGCACGGTGCGCGGTTTGGCAAAGAAGCTGCCGCCCGAAATATAGTCGCGGGTGATGTTGCGCGTCTCAACGACAGGCGTACTCATTTCACATCCTCCGCCATCAGCTCGGTGAGGTCGTAGTCGGCAATGGTCGGCAACCGGCCGCCGGTAGCGTTCTCGGGCAGCGCGGCGAGCAGAGCGCTTGTGTAGCGGCTCTTCGGCGCTTCGAACAATTCGAGCACCCCGGCCTCCTCCATCTTGCGGCCCTTGTATTGCACGATGACGCGGTCGGCCGTTTCGGCCACCACCCCCATGTCGTGGGTGATCATGATCAGCGCCATGCCGCGCTCCTGCTGCAGCCGCATCAGGAGGTCGAGGATCTGCTTCTGGATGGTGACGTCGAGCGCGGTCGTCGGCTCGTCCGCGATCAGCAGCTTGGGCTCGCAGGCTATGGCTATGGCGATCATGACGCGCTGGCACTGCCCGCCCGACATCTGGTGCGGATAGGATTTCAGCCGCTCCTCGGGCTCGGGGATGCCAACCTGAGTGAGCAGCTCAATGGCGCGCAGGCGGCGCGCCTTGGCATCGAGGTCGAGATGCTCGGCCAGCACTTCCTCTATCTGGAAGCCCACGGTGAAACTGGGATTGAGGCTCGCCACCGGCTCTTGAAAGATCATGGCGATGTCCTTGCCGATGATCTTGCGCCGTTCCGCCGGCGAAAGGGTGGTGAGGTCGCGCCCCTCGAAGCGCATGGCGTCGGCGGTGACAGTCGCGACGTCCGGCAAAAGGCCCATCACCGCCAGCATGGCGACCGATTTGCCCGACCCGGATTCTCCGACGATCGCCAGAACCTCGCCCTTGTCGACGGCGTAGGAGACCTTGTCCAGCGCCTTGAACGGGCCGGCGGAGGTATCGAAGACGACCGAGAGATTTTCGATTTCAAGCAGCGGCATAGCGATCAGCTCCGCTTCAATCGCGGATCGAGCGCATCGCGCAACCCGTCGCCGACGAGATTGATGGCCAGAACCGTGACCAGGATGGCGATGCCGGGGAAGGTCACGACCCACCAGGCGCGCAGGATGAATTCGCGCGCCTCGGCCAGCATGGTGCCCCATTCCGGCGTGGGCGGCTGCGCGCCCATGCCGAGAAAGCCGAGCGCCGCGACGTCGAGAATGGCGTTGGAAAAGCTCAGGGTCGCCTGCACGATCAGCGGCGCAAGACAATTGGGCAGGATGGTCACGAACATCTGCCTGAGGTGACCCGCGCCCGCGACCCGTGAGGAGATGACGTATTCACGGTTCTTCTCGCCCATCACCGCGGCTCTCGTGAGCCGGGCAAAATGCGGCTGCTGCACGATGGCGATCGCAATCATGGCATTGAGCAGGCCCGGGCCCAGAATGGCGACCATGACCAGCGCCAGAAGCAGGGACGGGAAGGCCAGGATCACGTCCATGATGCGCATGATGACGATGTCCACCCAGCCGCGGAAATAGCCGGCGATGAGGCCGATCAGAATACCGCCGGTCAGGGCGATGGTGACGACCACCAGGCCGATGAACAGCGAATAACGCGAGCCCATGATCAGCCGGGAGAGGATGTCGCGCCCGACGGCATCGGTGCCGAGGATGAACGTCGAAGTGCCGCCCTCCTGCCAGAAGGGCGGTGTCAAAAAGGCGTCGCGATATTGCTGGTCAGGATTGTGGGTCACCAGCATGGGCGCAAAAAGCGCGACAAGGATCAGGGCCACGAACACCCCAAGCCCGATCATGGCGCCGCGGCTCTGGCGGAAATAGTGCCAGAACTCGCCCAAGACCTGCAGGCGCGTCTGCATCGCGCTCATCGGCGCGGGCACCATGCCCCCTGGTTCGTGGCTGTCGGCTTCGAGGCGGTCGGTCATTTGATTGCCGTTCGGTTTGTCCGAAAACCGGTGTCCATCCCGGATCGGTGTCCGGGACATGCTTTTCGGACCTCACTCTGGTTGCTCATTCGGCGCGAGGGAAATTCGCGTTCCACTATGGGGCCTCCCTCATTGATGCCGGATGCGGGGGTTGATCAGGCCGTAAAGCAGATCGACGCCCAGATTGACCAGCATGATGATGGCCGCAATGATCAGCAGGCCGCCCTGGATCACCGGATAGTCGCGGCGGAAAACCGAATCCACCATCCATTTGCCGATGCCCGGCCAGGAAAAGATGGTTTCGGTCAGGATGGCGCCTGCCATCAGCACGCCGACCTGCAATCCGATGGTGGTGATCACCGGCGTCATGGCGTTTCTGAGCGCATGCAGGCCGATCACGCGCGAGGGCGGCAGACCCTTGGCGCGGGCAGTGCGCACATAGTCCTCGCCGAGAACTTCCAGCATGGCCGAACGGGTTTGGCGCGCGATCACCGCGAGCGGAATGGTGGCGAGCACAACCGAAGGCAGGATCAGATGGCTGAGCGCTGAGCTGAGCGCACCTTTCTGTCCGGAGGTCGCGGCATCCCAAAGCATGAAGCCGGTGCCGTGCGGGAAGAAGTACAACAGGTCGATACGCCCCGAGACGGGGGTCAGGTGCAGGACGCCGGAGAAGAAGATGATCAGCAGCAGGCCCCACCAGAAGATCGGCATCGAATAGCCGGCGAGCGCCGAACTCATAACCGCCTGATCGAAGAAGGAGCCGCGCTTGACCCCGGCGATCACGCCTGCCGGCAGGCCGAGCACGACGGCGATGATGATCGCGCAGACGCTGAGTTCCAGCGTTGCGGGAAAGAGCGTGAAGAATTCCTGCACAATGGGGCGCTTGGTGACGATGGAGGTTCCGAGATCGCCGTGCAGGATGCCCCAGAGGTAATCGAGATACTGGATGACCAGACGGCCGGTCATAGCCGAGCTGGTGCATGATCTGGGCATGCCGTGCGGGTGACATCACGCGTTCGCCCGACATCAGCGCCACGGGATCGCCCGGCAGAACGCGAATGAAGGCGAAAGCAACGATGGTGACGCCGATAAAGGTCGGAATCAGGATCAGCAGCCGGCTGAACAGAAATCGGAGCATGGAAACGAAAGCCGCTTGGGGCCGCACATCATGGTGGGCCGTAAAAGGTCCGGGGCGCCCTCAGGGCGCCCCGGTGCCGTATCGATGTCTACTCTTTGAGGTCGACGCCTTCAAAGATGTGCGTGCCGAGCGGGTGAATCTTGTAGCCAGTCACCTTGTTGCTCATCGGCACGACCTCGACCGAATGGTCGATGGTCATCCAGGGCGCTTCTTTCTTGAAGACTTCCTGGGCCTTTTTGTAGAGGTCGGCGCGCTGGGCCTGATCCGAAACGGTCTTGGCCTTTGTCACCAGATCGTCGAACTCCTTGTTGCACCACTGGGCGCGGTTGTTGCCGCCCACGGCGTCGCAGCCGAGCAGGGTGTCAAGGAAGTTGTCCGGGTCGCCATTGTCGCCGGTCCAGCCCAGGATTACGGCACCGTCGCGATCCTTTTCCTTCGAACGGGAGAGATACTCGCCCCACTCATAGGAAACGATCTCGGCATTGACGCCGATCTCCTTGAGGTCGGCCTGCATCAGCTCGGCGGCGCGGCGGGCGTTGAGCATGTAGGGACGCGACACCGGCATCGCCCAGATCTTCATGGAAAGATCGGTCACGCCTGCGTCCTGAAGCATCTTCTTGGCCGCTTCCGGATCGTACTCGTCGTCCTTCAGGCTGTCATTGTACGACCACATGGTGGGCGGGATCGGCGCCTTGGCAACCTGGGCCGCACCCTGGAACACCGCATCGACAATGGCCTGCTTGTTGACGGCCATGTTGATCGCGTGACGCACCTCGGCCTTGTCGAAGGGCGGCTGCGTGGTGTTGTAGGCGAGATAGGCGACGTTCAGGCCCGGCTGTTCAAGAACGGTGAGGTTCGGATCGGCCTTCAGGTCGGCGACGTCGGCTGCGTTCGGGTACGGCATCAGCTGGCACTCGCCCGCCTTGAGCTTTTGCGCCCGCACCGAAGCATCGGTGGTGATCGCGAAGATCAGATCGTCGATCGGCTGCTTGCCCTTCCAGTAGTCATTGAAGGAGTGGTAGCGGATGACCGCGTCCGGCTGGTAGTCCACGAAGGTGAACGGGCCGGTGCCGACGGGCTTCTGGTTGAGCTGCGCCTGATTGCCGGAGGCTTCCAGCTGATCGGCATATTCCTTGGACGCGATGGAGGCGAAGTCCATCGCCAGATCGGCAAGGAACGGGGCTTCAGGATGGTTGAGCGTGAACTTGACCGTCATGTCGTCGACTTTTTCGACGCTCTTGATCAGATCGGGGAAGCCCATGCCGGCGGCATATTCCCAGCTCGCGCCATCGACATAAGTGTTCCACGGATTGTCCGGGTTCAGCTGCCGATCGAACGAGAACAGCACATCGTCAGCGTTGAAATCGCGGGTGGGGGTGAAGTAGTCGGTGGTCTGGAACTTCACACCGGACCTGAGATGGAAGGTGTACTCGGTGCCGTCATCGGACACGTCCCAGCTCTCGGCCAGGCCCGGCTCGGTCTCGGTGGTGCCGATCTTGAATTCCACCAGACGGTTGTAGATGGTGCGGGCGGCGGCATCGAAGGTGGTGCCGGAGGTGTAAAGGCCGGGGTCGAACCCTTCGGGCGAACCTTCCGAGCAATAAACGAAAGTCTTTGCTTCAGCCGCACCGGCCATCAGCGCGACGGCCGCCGTTGCAGCGAGCAAGGTTTTCATCAATTTCATGATGGTCTGTCTCCCTTAGACATTATGCCACCGGGCTTTGGCGCCGGGGCTTGGCGCGCAGAAAAGCGTTTTTTGGGGCGCGGTGCAACCGCTATTTGACCAATTGGTCAACCGGTGATCGCAGGGGGTCGGTGCCGACAGCGGAACTTAGGACGGCATCGGTCAAACACGGAGGAGTTCGATGACGCAGATCGGCGCGATGACGCAATGGAACCTGATCGGACCGCTTCGGGATTGATGCCGGTCAAATCGCTCCGGAAGGCATTACGCCATCATCATCAGGTTGTTACCAATGAGGGACCTGAAATGCCTGCTGATGTTGTTCTGCCCGTTGCTCTGATCACCGCTGCCTTCACGCTCTTTGCGCTGGTTCTGGCCTGGCAGTCTTTCCGCGCCCGCTAAGGGACGCCCCTCGCACTTGTTGCGACGCCGGGAAGACATTCGGCTCAATCGGGAGGTGGCGCCACCTGAATTGGGGCTGCGCTGGCCGGCATTCCAAGTCTGTCCACCAGCATCTGCCGGCGGGCCACAAGCTGGCCGATGGTGTAGCTCTCCAACACTCCGAAGAAGTGCTGCAGGGCGTCGTCCAGCGCGCTGTTGAGATCACACGCGCCCACCAGCGGACATTCGGTTGCCCCGTCAAAGCACTCGGCCATGGAGAAACTGTCTTCCGTTATCCGCACGACGGACAAAAGCGTGATCTCGTCCGCCGGCTTGGCCAGCCTCAGCCCGCCCTTGCGGCCGCGTACGGTTCGCAGCAATCCGTGCTGGACCAGCGGCTTGATCAGCTTGAACAGGAAGGCCTCCGACATTCCAAAGGACACGGCAATGTCGGACACGCGGCTGAGATCGGGCTCATTAAGCGCGCAATACATCAGGGTGCGCATGGCATAGCTCGATTGCCGCGTCAGCCGCATGCTCACTTCCTCCAGAAGCTCGCGTCCCATATCCTTACTTGGATAGACGACATTTGAGGAGTTATACAAGCAAAAGCTAATTTTTACATAGTTCGACCGCGTACCGAAGTATCAGGAAATCTCCCGTCGGCCGCGCTGGGAGGACGGCAAGTGTTTTCACCCTCACCGCTGCGTGCGAGGTTGGTCCTGGTCGCGAAACGGCGAAATAGTATGCCAGGCAGTCTGAACAGTTTAGCTTAGTCCTGCTCGACTTCTTCCCGCAAAAGTTCCAACTCCAGCCATTCGTCTTCGAGCATGCGAAGTTCGCTGCGCAATGCCTCGGCAGCCTTCGAGATCCTGACGAACTCATCCGGATCGCGCGCGTAAAGGCCGGCATCGGCAAGCTTGGCCTCGGCCTGCTCCAGTTGGGTGGCGAGCTTGCCAATCCTGTCCGGCAGGGTCTTTAGCGCGTGCTGCTGATTGAAGGACAATTTCTTGCGCGGGGATGTCGTTGAGGCAGGCGATGGGGGCGTGGACTTGGGTTTGGGCGCCGGCTTGGACGCGCTTGTGACGGGAGCCCCTTCAGCCCGCTGCGCCTGCATGTCGGAATAGCCGCCGGCATATTCGACCCATCTGCCCTCGCCCTCGGCCGCCAGGGTTGAAGTCGCCACCCGGTCGAGAAAGTCGCGGTCGTGGCTGACCACGATGACGGTGCCCGGATAGTCGGAGACCGTTTCCTGCAAGAGGTCCAGCGTCTCGAGGTCGAGATCGTTGGTGGGCTCGTCGAGCACCAGCACGTTGGACGGCTGCGACAGCGCCCGCGCCAGCATGACCCGCGCCCGCTCGCCGCCGGAAAGCCGGCCGACCGGCGTGCCGGCCTGTTCGGGCGAGAAGAGGAAGTCCTTCATATAGCTGGCGAAATGCTTTCGTTGCCCGCCAACCTCGATGAAGTCCGACCCCCCGCCCGTCAGCGCCTGCTTCAAACTCGTCTCCGGTGCAAGGCTTGCGCGCCGCTGATCGAGCGTTGCCAGTTGCAGATTGGCGCCGAGCGTGACGTTTCCGCTGTCCGGGTTGATCTGCCCGGTGAGCAGATTGATCAGGGTGGTCTTGCCGGCCCCGTTCGGCCCCACGATGCCGAGCCGGTCGCCGCGCGTTATGCGAAGCGTGAGATCGCTGACGATGGGGCGATCATCATAGCTTTTCGAGATTGACTTGGCGTCGATGACAATGGCGCCCGAGCTTTGCGCCTGGGTGGCCTGCATCTGCACCTGGCCCTCGCTCTTGCGCAGATCACGCTTTTTCTCGCGCAGCGCAGCCAGCTCGGACATTCGCCGCACATTGCGCTTGCGCCGGGCGGTGACGCCGTAGCGCACCCAATGCTCCTCGCGTGCGATCTGCCGGTCGAGCTTGTGGGCTGCCTGCTCCTCTTCTTCGAGCACCTGGTCGCGCCAGGCCTCGAAACCGGCGAACCCGGCATTGAGATGGCGTGTCTGACCCCGGTCGAGCCACACCGTCGATCTGGTGAGATCGGAGAGAAACCGCCGGTCGTGGCTGATCAGGATCAACGCGGATTTCAGGCCGGCCAGTTCCTCGCCCAGCCATTCGATGGCGGGCAGGTCGAGATGGTTTGTCGGTTCGTCGAGCAGCACGATGTCCGGCTCCGGCGCCAGCACGCGCGCCAGCGCTGCCCGTCGCGCCTCTCCGCCGGAAAGGGTGCGCGGCTGCGCCTGGCCGCTCAAGCCCAGATGTTCGAGAAGATATTGCGCCCGCCAGTGATCGTCGCCGGGCGCCAGTCCCGCTTCAACGAAGGCCAACACCGTGTCGAAGCCGGACAGATCGGGCTCCTGCGCCAGATAGCGCAGGGTCGCGCCGGGCTGCACGAAACGAGCACCCGCATCGGCTTCGACCATGCCGGCCGCTATTTTCAAAAGCGTTGACTTGCCCGATCCGTTACGGCCGACCAGGGCGATCTTCTCGCCGGCCGTTACTGATATTTCCGCGCCCTCGAGCAGCGGCGTGCCGCCAAAGGTGAGATGGATGTCTTGCAAGGATAAAAGAGGCGTCGGCATGAATCTGGCACCGGGGAGGAGGAGAGGCGGCTCTTAGCTGTTTTCCGGGCGCGAGAAAAGCGCGGGCGCCCCGTCGCCTCATGTCAGACCGAAAACGATTGCCCGGGTTAACCGCAAGTTAGGGGGCGTCCCCTAGCTTGCCAATTCTAGTTGCGTTCGGAAGTTCCCAGTGAGTGATCCCCAAAGCCTGCCCCGGCGCGTGATCCGGAGCATACTCCGACCGTCAAACATCCCAGCCGCGGTGGTCATCGTCGCCCTGCTGGTGGCACTCGTCTTTGCGGAGAACCAGCAGCACCAGCTCTTCCGGGAGCAGTCACGGGCATTTGTCCTCGATCATGTCGGATTGGTCCGTGCGCGCCTCGAAGGTCTCGTCGGATCAAATGTCCAGCTTGTGCGCGGCCTCGTCGCCGGATTGTCGACGGAACCGGACATGGACGATGTGGAGCTGCAGGGCTTTGTTGCCCATTTGATGGGGGAGGAATCCCAGCTGCGCCACATCGCGGTCGCGCCCGATCTCGTGGTCAGGATGGTCTATCCGCTCAAGGGGAACGAAAAGGCGCTCGGCCTCGACTACCGCAACACCCCCGATCAGCGTGATGCGGCACTGAGGGCGCGGGACACCGGCGACATGGTCCTTGCCGGACCGGTCGATCTGGTGCAGGGCGGACAAGGGCTGATCGCCCGTTTCCCGGTCTATCGCTATGACCAGCCGGGCAGGCGCAGCTTCTGGGGCATCGTCGCCGCGGTGATCGACCTCAAAAAGCTCTATGCGGCCAGCGGCCTGGATAGCGATGAGCATGTGAATTTTGCGCTTGTCGGCAAGGATGGTCTCGGCGCCAAAGGCGACCTCTTCTACGGCGATCCCAAAATCCTGCAGAACGATCCGGTTTCCGCCGAAGTCAAGCTTCCCGGCGGTTCCTGGCAGATCGCGGCCGTGCCGGTGGGCGGCTGGCAGAGCCATGACGACAAGGCCTGGCTCGTCGGGCTTTGCATTATGGCGGCGGGCCTTTTCGTGCTCATCCCGGCGGTTGTCACCTCCCGCCTGTTCGAGGAGCGTCAGAGCCATATCGATCAGCTGGCAAGCCGCGAGGCAGATCTGGCGCGCGTTTCCCAGCGTCTCGAACTCGCGCTCGACGCCTCCAAGGTCGGGGTGTGGGAATGCGATATCGAAACCGGCGAGCTGCACTGGGACGACCGCATGAATGAGCTTTACGGGCTCAATCCAGGCGAGCAGCGCAGCTATGAGGATTGGGCGAACGCCCTGCACCGCCAGGACAAGGAAAGGGCGGAAGCCGATTTCGACCAGGCCATCGCCACCAAAACCCGCTACGATTCCAATTTTCGCGTCGTGCTCAAGGACGGCTCCATCCGGCATTTGCGGGCCATCGGCGGCATTTTCGAGCAGCCTGGGCAAAGCTTCAAAATAGTTGGTGCGAATTGGGACGTCACCGCAGACATGCTGCGCAATCTCGACCTGCGGCGCGCCAAGGAACTGGCCGAGGCGCACAACGCAGAACTGGAAAAGGCCAAGGCGCAGATCGAACACAGCGCCCTGCACGATGCCCTGACCGGGCTGCCCAACCGCCGCTTCCTTGACCGCTGCCTTGCCGAGGCGGCGGCGCGGACAAAGGAGGGTGCCGGCGGACTCGCCCTTTTGCACATCGATCTCGACCGGTTCAAACAGATCAACGACACGCTTGGC
Organism: uncultured Alphaproteobacteria bacterium; assembly: GCA_963782875.1. Taxonomy (GTDB): domain Bacteria; phylum Pseudomonadota; class Alphaproteobacteria; order Rhizobiales; family Devosiaceae; genus CAWALD01. The sequence continues at coordinate 2,011,631 of CAWALD010000003.1, forward strand.
CATGCGGCCGGAGACGCAACGCTGGTTCATGCCGCCAAGGTGCTCAAATCAAATGTCAGGCGAGACGACGTGGTGGCGCGAATAGGTGGCGATGAATTCGTCATCGTCTGCATGCCCGGCGCCGGCCACGTCGATCTCGCATCGCTCGCCGCGCGCATCGTGAACCGCATGCGCCAGCCGATCACCCATGAGGGGCATGAATGCCGTTGCGGCGTCAGCGTCGGCATCGCCACCTGCCTCGGCGGCGAGGTCGACCCGCGCCAGCTCCTGGTGAATGCCGACATCGCGCTTTACAAGGCCAAGAGCCGCGGCCGCAACCGCTACGAATTCTTCAACGCTGCACTGCAGGCCGAAATCGTCAACACCAAGCGGCTTGCCGATGAAATCCTCAAGGGACTGGAGACAGGACAGTTCGAGCCCTATTACCAACCGCAATTCGACGCGGAAAACCTCGATATCGTGGGCATGGAGGCGCTGGTGCGCTGGAACCATCCCTGCGAGGGGCTGCTGACGCCGGATCAGTTTCTCGATGTCGCCGAGGACCTCAACGTCGTCGCCAGCATCGATGGTCTGGTCCTCAAGCGTGCGCTGGCCGATTTCAGGCAGTGGCAGGAACAGGGGTTCGGCGTGCCGCGCCTGTCGGTCAATGTTTCGGCCCGGCGGCTCAACGACGAGGACCTTCTGTCGGGCTTGCGCAGCCTCGACATTCCGAAGGGCGTCTTGTCGTTCGAGCTGGTGGAATCGATCTTCCTCGATGAGAGCGAGGAGGTGGTCGCCTTCAACCTCGACCAGATCCGCGAACTCGGCATCGACATCGAGGTCGACGATTTCGGCACCGGCCATGCCTCCATCGTCAGCCTTCTTCAATTGCGCCCGTCAAAGCTCAAGATCGATCGGCAGCTTGTCATGCCGATGATCGCCTCACCCCATCGCCGCAAGCTGGTGGAAACCATTATCGACATCGGGCGAAACCTCGACATCAAGGTCGTGGCGGAGGGTGTCGAGACCATGGAGCATGCGCGCATGCTGCGCAGTTTCGGCTGTCACGCCCTGCAGGGCTATGCCTTCGCAAAGCCTATGGCAGCCCGGGAGTTCGCACACTTCGCCCGGTCGCAGGCCTGGCGCAGCGCCTCCTGAGAAAGCGCGTCGCCGGTCAGCCGAGTACCGCGGCCAGGCTGCGGACAAGCATGTAGATCGCGACGACGAAGATCAGCCCGGCAAAAAGCAGGTTCAACGTCGATTTCTGCGCCGCAAGTCTTCTGCCGACCAGCGAGCCGCTGGTCCCGCCAAGCAGGCCGCCCAGAACGAACACCGCCGCCAGAGGCCAGTCGACATAACCGGAAAAGGCGTAGTTTGCGGCGGTCGTCGCCCCGAATGCAGTCACCGCGACGAGCGAGGAGCCGATGGCATTGATGATTGGCATGCCGGTCGAGGCAATCAGGCCGGGCACGATCAGAAAGCCGCCGCCAATGCCGAAAAATCCGGCAAAGGCCCCGGTCACGCCCCCATAGCCGACGACCTTGGGCGCGTTCTCGCGATTGCACTGGGCGCCCGGATGGCCAGCATTGCGGCGGCTGCGGAACATCAGCGCGCCGACCACGATCATCAGCAGCGCGAACAGGACCAGCAATTGCTGGCCGTTGACGATCTTGCCGACGGAGGAGCCGACGAACGCGCCGACGATACCGGCAACCGAATAGATCGCGGCGCAGCGCCATTTCACATTGCCCATGCGGGCGTGCGACAGGAGGCTGGTTGCGGCATTTGCCGCAACCGCTATGGCGCTGGTGCCGATGGCCATATGGGCGCTTGGCACGCCGACGACATAGACCATCAACGGTACGGCGAGGATGGAGCCGCCGCCGCCGAAAAGCCCGAGGCTGAAGCCGACCAGGGCACCCGAGAGCGCCCCGAGCAGATATTGAGCGAGATCGAGCATGCGCCTATCCCATTGCCGGTCTGTTTGCCATCACACGCGCCTGTGCAGCGGCGCGCGCCAGCCACATGCCGATGAACATCATGGGCACGAAGACCAGCGTGCCCGCTGCCAAAAGGCCGGTCGCGGTGAGCGCCGGACCGGGGCAGAACCCGCCGAGGCCCCAGCCGATCCCGAAAATGGCCGGCCCCACGATGAGATTCGGCTCGACCGGCAAGGACGGCGGTACGCGGAACGTTCCCTCGATCATCGGGCGCGGGCGCCTGAGAACGAACCGGTAGCCGAGTGCGGTGACCAGCACCGCGCTGCCCATGACAAAAATCAGGGACGGGTCCCAATTGCCGAACAGGTCGAGGAAGTTCAGCACTTTTGCCGGATTGGCCATTCCGGAGATCACCAGGCCGATGCCGAAGACCAGGCCGATGACGAGATTGCCGAGAAAGCGCTTCATTCAGGCCCCCATCACATGGCGGGTGACAAACACAGTGGCGATGCCGGCGGCCATGAAAACCAGCGTGGCGACGAGCGAACGCGGCGACAGCCGCGCGAGCCCGCAAACGCCATGCCCGCTGGTGCAGCCATTGCCGTAGACCGCACCGAACCCAACGAGCAGGCCAGCGAGGCCCATGAGCGGGAGGTTGGACGACATGGTCTGGATAACAGGCGCGCCGGAAATGGCCACCAGGACCAGCGGCGCGGCAATGAGCCCGATGACGAAACCGAGGCGCGACAGCAGGGCGTTGTCGCGATAAGGCGGCAGAATGCGGCCCGCAATTCCGGAGATGCCGGCGATGCGGCCTTCGAAAGCCATGAGCAGCACGGACGCGAGTCCGATCAGCGCACCTCCGAATGCGGAGGCGAGCGGGGTAAATGAAGTCATTTGATCCTCGTATGAAGGAAGGGGGGCGGCCGCGTCAGTCCCGGCCGCCTTCGCAGAACATATCATGAAGAACGCCGACGAAGCCGGCGATCCTTTCGTCGGCGAGCCGGTAATAGACGGAGCGCGAATCCTTGCGGGAGCTTATGAATCCGTTCTCGCGCAACTCCGCCAGCTGTTGGGAGAGCGCCGGCTGGCGCAAGCCGAGTCCGTCCTCCAGCTCGCGCACGGAGCGCTCGCCATCCACCAGCGCACAAACGACCATCAGTCGGGTCGGATGCGCGAGCCGTTTGAGAAAAACCGACGCGGCATTCACATTGTCGAGCATTTCCCCTACGGCGGGGCTGGCATCGAGCGACATGGCGGCTACTCCCACGCCGCGCCTTCGAGCGCGTCCAGCGGAAACTTCAGATAGCGCATTCCGTTGCTTTCCGGTTCGGGCAGCCGGCCGCCATTGGTGTTGATCTGCAGCGCATGCAGGATGAGCTTGGGCATGGGCAGGGTCTTGTCGCGCGCCTCGCGGACCTGCTTGAACTCTTCCATCGTCTTGCATTTCGACATGTGGGTGTTCTTCGCCTTCTGCTCGCCGACCGTGCTCTCCCATTGCGGCTCGCGCCCATCCGGCTGGTAGTCGTGGCCGGTAAAGACCCTTGTTGAATCGGGCATGGCCAGAATCTCCTGGATAGACTGCCAGAGCCGCTCCGCGCTGCCGCCGGGGAAGTCGGCGCGGGCCGTGCCGCTGTCGGGCTGGAACAGGGTGTCGTGTACGAAGGCGGCATCGCCGATCAGATAGGTGATCGAAGCCAGCGTGTGGCCCGGCGAGAACAAAACCTTGGCGTCCAGATCGCCGACCTTGAAGTTCTCGCCCTCGGCGAACAGCTTGTCCCATTGCCTGCCGTCCGCAGGAAAATCCGGCCAGTTATAGATCTTCTTCCACAGGCCCTGAACCTCGGTGACATGTTCGCCGATGGCAGTCGGCGCGCCGGTCTTGTCCTTTAGGTAATGGGCGGCCGAGAAATGATCGGCATGCGGGTGGGTGTCCAAAATCCATTCGACCGTCAGACCCTGTTCGGCGACATGGTCGAGAATGGCGTCGGCATTTTTCGTGGCGGTTGCACCCGACTTTTCGTCGAAATCCAAAACCGGGTCGACGATGGCGCATTTCTTCGTGGCCGGGTCGGCAACGACATATTGAATGGAGAAGGTGCGGGGGTCGAAGAAACCCTTGACCACGGGTTGCCCCTTCAAGGTCGAGACGCCAGCCTGGTTAGATGCGCTAATATTTTGATCGAGCATGCTTGTCTCCATCAGTGGGCGTTGAGCCATGCCTTGGCACCGGCGAGATCAAGGCCGGCGCGAGCGCCCAGCTCGTCGATGCCCGCAGTGTTGAGACGCCCTGCCTGCGCTTCGCCGATGGCGTAGAGCGTCAGTGAGCGGGTGCCCGATTTACAATGGGCCATGACCGGTCCCTTGGCCTCGGCCAGCGCGCTATGGAAGGCGTCGACTTCCCTCTGGGTGATTTGCCCGGACCGCACGGGAATGTGAACATAGTCCATGCCGACCCCGGCCGCCGCGGCTTGCTCCTCGGCACTGGACGGCTGCGCGGCCTCCTCGCTTTCGGGGCGATTGTTGATGACGCGGACGACGCCGGCTTGCTTGGCCTGCTGCATTTCCGCATCGCTGGGCTGACCGGAAATCCAGAGTTTCTCGCTGATCTGTTTCAAGGTGAAAATCCTTTGTTTGCTGAGAACCGGCGAGGGAGCCAGCCTTGGTGTTGACGCGTACCTAGTAAAGGTTGCAATTTTTTGCAAGCATAGTTTTGCAATTTTCTGGGCGCGACGATTTCGCATCGTCATGCTTTGGCCACGCTGTGCTAGAAGAACCAAACCATGAGATTCGCGCTCACCCTCCTGCTGGCCCTTGTCATTGCCGCGGCCCAAAGCCTGCCGGCCGCGGCCATGCATGAGGACGACTTCTCGCCCGCCCAGACCGTTCTTGCCGCGGGTGCGCAGATGGCGGACGCGGTGTGCGAAGTTTCGAGTCCGCCCAAGCCCGCAAGCCTTGCCTACAAACAATGCGCCAAGGGGCAGGCCAAGCATGGAATGCTGCCGTGCGATCCGGTGCGTGGGGTGCTGGCCGAAGCCAACCTCCGCTTGCCCCCCGATATCCGCCAGGATGTAGAGCACCAAAAGCTGCCGCGCATGCGTGCGTCCAACTTCGATACTTTCCTCAGACCTCCACGGCTTCGGAGCTGATCCTTGGCGCCGGCGGACCTGTCCGCGGCGCCTGGCCATTCAGACTCGAAATCGACAAGCGGTTTTCGCCGCGAGGAAAGTGATATTCATGACCAGAACTTCAATCGACCGGCGCCGGTTTCTCGCCGGTACCGCCGGACTGTCCGCCCTTGCGCTGACCGGCTGCGCCAGCACGGGTGCAAGCTCCACGGCACAAGTTGCGCTCGCTTATGCAGCACCGGCCCCGAACACGCCTGCACCCGTGGCGGCGATGTATGCCGCCATGCCGGATGAGGAATTTCCCATTCCCGCCGTGCCCATCGAGGTGCTCGAACCCAAATATTACCGCCAGATCGTCTCCGACCCGACCGGCGAGAAGCCGGGCACGATCGTCGTCGATACCGCCGGCCGCTTTCTTTACCTGGTGCGCGACGACGGTACGGCGATGCGTTACGGGGTGGGCATCGGACGGCAGGGCTTTGCGTGGTCGGGCCGCGCCAAAATTGCCTATAAGCGGCAATGGCCGACCTGGACGCCACCCTCCGAAATGATCGACCGTCAGCCCGAACTGGAGGAATGGCGACATGGCATGCCTCCGGGGCCGCTCAACCCCTTGGGCGCCCGCGCGCTCTACATCTTCCAGGATGGCAAGGACACGCTCTATCGCCTGCACGGCAATCCCGATGTGACTTCCATCGGCAAGGCCGTTTCCAGCGGCTGCGTCAGACTGCTGCAGCAGGATGTGATCGATCTATATGGCCGGGTGCCGGACGGCTCGCCCATTCTGGTGATCTGACAAAAAAGCGGCGGCGCCTGCCGTGGCGCCGCCGCATCCTCTTCGAAGCAGGGGGAGCTAGTCCCAGTCGGGCCCCCAGGCCGGATCGATATGGCGTTCGCCGCGATCGAGGCCGTCGATCCGCGCCATTTCCTCGTCGGACAGCTTGACCTTCAGCGCCCCGAAATTCTCGGCAATGCGGTCATTCTTGCTGGAAGTAGGGATGGCCGAATAGCCTTTGGACAGCTCCCAGGCGAGCGCAATCTGCGCCGCCGTCGCATCATGTGCTCGTGCGATATCTTCGAGCACCTTGTCGCCGCTCACGCCGCCATGGGCGATGGGCTGGTAGCAGGTGACGAGGATATCCTTCTGCCCGCAATAGTTTGCCAGTTGGCGGTTCTGCAGAAAGGGATGCAGCTCGACTTGATTGGTGGCCAGCGGCTTGCCGCCAAGAATGCCGAACGCTTCTTCCAGAAGAGCAATGGTGAAATTCGATACTCCGATGAGCCGGGTCAGCCCCTTCTCCTGCGCTTCGATCAGCGGTTCGAGGTATTGAGCGAGCGGATATTCGCCGTTCGGCGCCGGCCAATGCAGGAGCGTAAGATCGATCTGATCGACCTGCAGATTGTCACGGCTCTGCTCAAGGGATGGAAGCAGCGCTCCCTTGGCATAGTTCTGCGTCGACACCTTGGTCGTCACGAACACCTCGTCACGGCTGAGCCCCGAGCGCTGCAGGGCCGTGCCGACCTGTTTTTCAGTGTTGTAGTCCTGCGCAGTGTCGAGATGGCGGTATCCCGTCTCCAGCGCGTAGAGCATGGCGGCAACGCCGGCATCGCCGGTGCGTCCATAGGTGCCGAAGCCAAGACGCGGAATGGTGTCATGCGCGCTCATGAGTGCGCTCTCCTCCTGAATGGTGGGTTGGAAGGTCTGCGCATGCGGCAGACGCGAAGGGGCGGCCAACCCTAGCGCGGATTGGCCGAAAGGCAAAAACCGCTCGGCTTGGCTCAGCGGCTGTGCCGCGCCGCCTGCGCCACCCCCGCAATGGCTGCAGCAGCAACCGCAAGACCGACACCGAGAACGCCCAGTCGCACCTGATCTGCGGTGAACAGGGGCGCCGAATTGCGGGCTTCCTGCCCGAATGCGCCGTGCGTGCGGTGCAGATCGTGGACCGGATGCTCGAGATTGTCGCGTCGTCCCGGCAGCACCGGCGTCGAACGCTCCTGGCCGGGAATGGCCTTTTTCGCCAGCAGTTTATCGAGGATGCTCGGCATCACCATATTGCCAAGAATGATCTTGGCGGTGGAGGTATCGAGCCAGTATTCGCGGCCCATGCCATGTGCAGCATCGAAAATGGCGTTGGCCGGCACTTCTGGCTCGAAAACGGGCGCCACGGGCCGCGGCTGATGATCGAGATGAGTGCGCGCCCAGTCGAATTGCGGCGTATTGACCGCCGGGAGCTGCACCATGGTGATGGTGACATTGGAGTTGTCGTGCAAAAGCTCGGCACGCACGGCATCGGTGAAGCCGCGAATGGCGTGCTTGGCGCCGCAATAGGCCGATTGCAGCGGAATGCCGCGATAGGCGAGCGACGACCCCACCTGCACGATGCGGCCCTTGTTGCGTGGGCGCATGTGCTTGAGCGCCGCCATCGTCCCGTGCACCTGCCCAAGATAGGTGGTCTCGGTAACGGCGCGAAATTCCTCCGGCGTCATCTCCCAGATTGGCGAGAACACCGTCACCATGGCGTCGTTGACCCAGACATCGATGGGGCCGAGCGTGTTCGCGATCTCATCGGCCGCCGCAAAAAGCGCCTCAGCGTCGGATACGTCCGCGGCGACCACGTGTACTGCGGCGGTTTTGCCGGCCAGCTCGTCCCGGAGCGTTTCAAGCGCCTCGCGGTCGCGTGCGATCAGACCGAGCCGTGCGCCGGCCTTGGCAAAACGTTTGGCTGTTGCGCGGCCGACCCCGGCGCTCGCCCCGGTGATCACCACGACTTCTTCAGCCCAAGTGCTGTGTGCCATTTGTCCCTCCATGCGTGAAATGACGGGCGGCAGACCATGCCGTGTCTTCAAATGTTAAATCTACTCAATGGAGGAACTGTTCCGACTGCCAGGAGGTTAGCTTGGCAAAGGCCGCCCCGAACGGAGCGACAAATTCCTATTCATGTTCGAAGGAGCGCGCGCCATGGCCAAGCCAACCGCAGCCGATATTCTCGTCGAAACGCTGATCGATTGGGGGGTTGATACCATCTTCGGCATCCCCGGCGACGGCATCAACGGCATCATGGAGGCCCTGCGCACCCGTCAGGAGCAGATCCGTTTCGTGCAGGTGCGGCATGAAGAAGCAGCCGCCTTCGCCGCCTGCGCCTATGCCAAGTTCACTGGCAGGCTGGGCGTATGCCTCGCCACCTCCGGCCCGGGCGGCATCCATCTGTTGAACGGGCTTTACGACGCAAAGCTGGATCACCAGCCGGTCCTGGCGATCACCGGTTTGCAGTTCCACGATCTGCTGCACACCCACACCCAGCAGGATGTCGAACTCGACAAGCTCTATATGGATGTGTGCGTCTACAACACGCGCGTCATGGGACCCAACCACGTGGAGAACGTCACCGAACTCGCCTGCCGCACCGCGCTCGGCTATCGCGGCGTTGCCCATATTACAATGCCGGTGGATATGCAGTCGCAGGAGGCGAGCCCCAAGCAGCGCTCCAAGCGTAACATTCCCAACCATGTCTCCGACCACATGGCCCGTTCTGCGCAACTGCCGGCGGAAGACGAGCTGGCGCGGGCCGCCGGCCTTCTGAACGAAGGCAAGAAGATCGCCATACTCGCCGGCCAGGGCGCCATTGGCTGCGAGAAGGAACTGACCGCGCTCGCGGAGCGCCTCGGCGCGCCGGTGATCAAGGCACTGCTCGGCAAGGGCGCCTTGCGCGATGATAACCCCTATACGACCGGCGGCATCGGCCTTCTGGGTACGCGCGCCTCGCAAGAGGCGCTCGAAGAGTGTGACACCCTGCTCATCGCCGGCTCCTGTTTCCCCTATATCGAATTCTATCCCAAACCGGGGCAGGCGCGGGCGGTGCAGATCGACATCGATCCCCAACAGATCGGGCTTCGCTATCCGGTGGAAGCCGGGCTGGTCGGCGATGCGCGCCGCGTGATGGAGGCATTGCTGCCGAAACTGGCGCAGCATGAGGATCGGAGTTTCCTCGACAAGGCGCAGGAGACGACGCGCGACTGGTACAAGCTGCTCGAAGAGCGCGGTACCCGTCAGGACAAGCCGATGAAGCCGCAGGTCGTCGCGCACGAACTGGACAAGCTGATCGACGACAACGCCATTCTCACCACGGATTCGGGCACGATCACCACCTGGGCGGCGCGGTACATCAAGATCCGCGGCGACATGAAATTCTCCTGCTCGGGGAACCTCGCCACCATGGCCTGCTCGCTGCCCTATGCCATCGGCGCGGCCATGGCCTATCCGGACCGGCAGATCATCTGTTTCGTCGGCGATGGCGGGCTCGCCATGCTGATGGGCGAACTGGCGACGGTCCGCAAATACGATCTCAACATCAAGATCGTGGTCATCAAGAACAACGCGCTCGGCCAGATCAAATGGGAGCAGATGGTGTTCCTGGGTAACCCCGAATATGGCTGCGAATTGCAGGCCATCGATTTCCCGGCAGTCGCCAAGGGCTTCGGGCTTTCGAGCTTCGCCATCGACGATCCGGCGCAATGTGCCGGCACGCTGCAGCAGGCGCTGGCGACCAAGGGGCCGGTTCTGGTGGAAGCCACCGTCGATCCGCATGAGCCGCCCATGCCGCCCAAGATCAAGCTCAAGCAGGCTGAGCATCTGGCCGAAGCCTTGGCCAAGGGCACGCCGGCGCGCGAAAAGATCGCGCTGACGATCGCCTCCGATACGGTGCGCGAACTGGTCTAGGACACATCATGTCCACCAAGCCCGACGTTAAGCTGAAGGCGCCGCAGGCGCGCGCCTTCACCATTCCGACCGATGCGCCCGAAGCCGACGGCACCCTGAGCTGGGACAGGACCACGCTGATCGTCGTCGACATCGATGGCGGTGGGGAGACAGGGCTGGGTTACGCCTATGCGCACGGCTCGGCTGTCACCGTGATCAACGAAACCCTCGCCCCGCTGGTGGACGGTCTCGATGCTTTTGCGCCCGAAGCGGCATGGGACAAGATGGTCCGCGCGGTCCGCAACATGGGCTGGCCCGGCATTGCCGCCGGCGCCATCTCGGCAGTCGACGTGGCGTTGTGGGACCTGAAAGCCAAGCTGCTTGGCGTGAGCCTTGCCGAACTGTTGGGCATCCGCCGCGACAGGGTCGACATCTATGGCAGCGGCGGCTTCACCTCCTATAGTGACAGGCGCCTCGTCGAGCAGCTTGGAGGCTGGGTCGACGACGATGGCTGCCGGGCCGTCAAGATGAAGATCGGTTCCGAGCCCGCGCGCGATCCGACCCGCATGGAGACCGCGCGCGCCGCCATCGGCACGGCCGATCTCTATATCGACGCCAATGGCGCCTTCACCCCACGCCAGGCGCTCTCCATGGCAGCGACCGCCGAAGAGTTTGACGTCACCTGGTTCGAGGAGCCGGTGTCGAGCGACGACCTCGACGGGCTGACGCGCGTCCGCGACGGCGCCCCCGACACAATGGACATCGCCGCCGGCGAATATGGCTACCAGCCTTTCTATTTCCGGCACATGCTAGAGGCGGGCGCTGTCGATGTGCTGCAGGCCGACGCCACCCGCTGTGGAGGGGTCACCGGCTTCATGAAGGCCGCCGATATCGCCGACAGCTTCATGACCCCGCTCTCCGCGCACACAGCGCCGGCGCTGCATTGTCATTTGGGCGCGGCAGCGCCGCGTTTCCGCAACATCGAATGGTTCCACGATCACGTGCGTATCGAACACATGCTGTTCGACGGCGCACCCCAACCGCAGTTCGGGACCATCGCACCGGACCGGGACCGCGCAGGTCTCGGCCTCATCTTCAAGGCGAAGGACGCCGAAGCCTACGCCGCATAACAACAAGAGGCTGAAAATGGCCTATGAGCTCGATATCGATGCGCCCCGGCGCGTCACCCGAAAATCGCCGACCGGCCGTATCGCGGAGGAATATGTCGCCTACGACGACGATAAGCGCGAGGCGCTGGGACGCAAGCTGTCCGAGCATGTCGAGGGGGAGGTGCGCTTCGACGGGGGCAGCCGCGCCCTTTATGCCACCGATGCTTCAAATTACCGGCAGGTGCCCCTCGGCGTCATCCTGCCCAAAAGTCCGGATGATGTGGTTGCCGCCATCCGCCTTTGCCGCGAGGCGGGCGCGGTCGTCACGCCGCGTGGCGGCGGCACGGGTCTTGCGGGTGCTGCCTGCAACGCCGCCGTGATCATCGATTTTTCCAAATACATGCACCGGCTGAAGCATCTGGACCCCGACAAGAAGCTGGCCGAGGTGGAGCCGGGCTGCATTCTCGACACACTGCGGGGTGAAGCAGAAAAGCACACCCTGACCTTTGGTCCCGACCCCGCCACTCACCGCCAGAACACCATTGGCGGCATGATCGGCAACAATTCCTGCGGCGTGCATTCCGTCATGGCCGGCCGCACCTCGGACAACACGCATACGCTCGATGTCGTTACCTACGACGGCGAACGAATGACCGTTGGTCCAACGAGCGACGAAGAATTCAAAACGATCGTCGAGGCGGGCGGGCGCAAGGCGGAAATCTACAAGGCGCTGGACGCGTTCAGGAACAGGCACGCCCATATTTTGCGCCACGACTACCCGCAGATCCCGCGCCGCGTGTCGGGCTTTGAAAACCTCGACCAGCTCTTGCCCGAAAACGGCTTCAACGTTGCCCGCGCGCTCGTCGGCACGGAGGCCAGTTGCGTGACCGTGCTCGGCGCAACGCTCAATTTGATGAAGAGCCCGCACCACAGAATGCTGGCCATCATCGGTTTCGATGACATCTATCTCGCCGCCGATGCCGTGCCGGACGTGCGTGCGCATGGCCCGATCGCCATCGAGGGTGTCGACCGCCTGCTGATCGAGTTCATCAAGAACAAGGACCTGTACGATCATCCGCGCAGCCTGCTGCCCGAAGGCGATGGCTGGCTCGTGACCGAATTCGGCGGGGACACCGAGGAGGAGGTCCGCCGCAAGGCGCAAAAACTGCTGGACGATTTCAAGGCCAAGGGCTGTGACACTGAGCTCGTCGATGACGCGTTCAGCCAGGCCAAGATCTGGGAATTGCGCGAGGACGCGCTGGCTGCGACCGCCCATGTGCCCCACAAGCCCGAAAGCCATCCCGGCTGGGAAGATAGCGCCGTGCACCCCGACAACCTCGGCGACTATCTGCGTGAATTGAAGGGCCTCTTTGCCGGCTATGGTTATGAGGCCTCCGTTTACGGCCATTTCGGCGATGGTCTCATCCATTGCCGCATCCCCTTCGACCTGCGCACCGAGGACGGGGTGAAGGTCTGGCGGGATTTCATGAGCAAGGCTGCCGATCTGGTGACCCGCCATGGCGGCACGCTCTCCGGCGAACATGGCGACGGGCAGGCCCGGGCCGAATTGCTGGCCGAGATGTATCCCCCTGAAATGCTGGCCGCCTTTGAGGAGTTCAAGCGCATCTGGGACCCCGCCGCCCATATGAACCCCGGCAAGGCCATCGACCCCTATCCGATCACCTCGAACCTTCGCGTCGGGCCGGAATACCAGCCGCCCGAACCGAAAACCTGGTTTTCGTTTCCCGAAGACGGCGGCAGCTTCGCCCGGGCCACCCGCCGCTGCGTCGGCGTCGGCGCCTGCCGTCAGCCGGACAATTACGACCATGTCATGTGCCCCAGCTACCGCGGCACCAGAGAGGAAAAGGACGTCACCCGCGGGCGGGCGCGCCTGCTGTTCGAAATGCTGCATGGCGGTGCCATCAAGGACGGGTTCAAGAGCCGCGAAGTAGAGGAGGCGCTCGATCTCTGCCTTGCCTGCAAGGGCTGCAAGTCCGATTGCCCGGTCAATACCGACATGGCGACCTACAAGGCTGAATTCCGCGCGCACCATTACGAGGGCCGCCTGCGCCCGATCTCTTCCTACGCGATGGGCCTGATCCACATCTGGGCGCGGATCGCTGCGAAAATTCCCGGACTTGCCAATTTCGCCACCCAGACGCCCGGCATTTCCTCCCTGGTCAAATGGGCCGGCGGCATCGCGCAGGAGCGCAAGATGCCGCCCTTCGCCGGTGAAACCTTCACGTCATGGTTCTCGAAGCGCCAGGGCAAAAAGACCGGCAAGAAGGTGCTGCTCTGGCCCGATACCTTCAACAATTATTTCCGTCCCGAAACGGCAAAGGCGGCTGTCGAGCTGCTGGAAGGGCTGGGGTATGAGGTGGTGCTGCCTGAAGGACATGTCTGTTGCGGGCGCCCGCTCTATGACTGGGGCCGGCTCGACATGGCCAAGAAGCTCTGGGGCAGGAATTTCGAGGCGCTCGCTGCCGCCATCGAGGAAGGCACGCCGATAGTGGGGCTGGAACCGGCCTGCGTCTCCGCCTTCCGCGATGAGCTGCCGGGTCTTTTCCCCGGCCACGAAACGGCCGCCTGGATCGAAAAGAACACCTTCTTTCTGACCGAATTCCTGGATGACGAACGTGTCGAGATCGGCAAGCTCGATGACAAGACAAAGGCGCTGGTGCAAATGCACTGCCACCATCACGCGGTCATCGGCATGGAGGGTGAGCGTCATATGCTCGAGAAGGCAGGGCTCGATTTCGACGTGATGAAGACGGGCTGTTGCGGCATGGCCGGCAGCTTCGGGTTCGAGGCGAGCAAATACGAGCTGTCCCGAACGATCGCCGGCCAGAAGCTGCTGCCCACGCTCGATGAGGACAAAGAGGCCATCGTCCTTGCGAACGGCTTCAGCTGCCGCGAGCAGATCGAGCAGCTGAGCGGCCGGCAAACCCTTCATGTCGCCGAGCTGCTTGCCCGCGGCTTGCACCGAAACCCCGACCAGGGGTAATTCCTTGTTGTCTCAGCGATAAGTTACGAGCGTACCATGTCCGACACTCCGGCGATCGAAGACTATGCCCTGATTGGCGACACACTCACCTCGGCTCTCGTCAGCCGGGAGGGGTCGATCGACTGGATGTGCCTGCCGCAGTTCGATTCCCCCGCCTGCTTCGCAGCGCTTTTGGGCCACGAGCACAATGGCCGCTGGAAAATCGCGCCCGCGGACGAGAAAGCCACGAGCAAAAGACGCTACCACGACGATACGCTGGTGTTGGAGACAGAATTCAGTACTGCGACCGGCACCGTACGCCTGACCGATTTCATGGCGGTGGAACTGGGGCGCTCGGTCGTGGTGCGGCGGGTGACCGGGCTTTCAGGCGAAGTCGACATGCGCATGGACCTCACCATCCGCTTCGACTACGGCCAGCGCGTCCCCTGGGTGAGCCGGCACGATGACGGCGCGCTTTTGGCGGTCTCGGGGCCCCATTGCCTTGCCTTCCGCTCTCCGGTCGAAACCCATGGCGAGGATCATTCGACCGCTGCCGATTTCACCGTGCGAGAGGGCGAGACCCGCAGCTTCACCATGAGCTATGGGAAATCCTTCCAAGGGGTTCCCCAGGCCATCGATCCCGAGGCTGCGTTCGAAAAAACGACACGGTTCTGGAGTGAATGGGCCGCGAAATGTACCTATGACGGCCCTTGGCGCAATCTGGTTGTCCGCTCCCTGATCACGCTCAAGGCGCTGACCTTTTCACCCACGGGCGGCATAGTCGGCGCCCCGACGACCTCCTTGCCCGAACAATGGGGCGGCGACCGCAACTGGGACTATCGCTTCTGCTGGCTTAGGGATGCCACCTTCACCCTGCTGTCGCTGATGGGCGCGGGTTATCGGTCCGAAGCTCAGGAATGGCGCAAATGGCTGGTGCGCGCCATTGCCGGCAATGCCGAGCAGCTGCAGCCGCTCTATACCATTCTCGGTGAGAACCGCACGCTCGAATGGGAGGCGGATTGGCTGATGGGATTTGGAGACGCGCGCCCCGTGCGCATCGGCAACGCCGCCTTTTCGCAATTGCAGCTCGATAGCTTCGGCGAAATCCTCGATGCCCTGCACCACGCCCGCAAACTCGATCTGGCGCGCGATCACGACGCCTGGGAGCTGCAGAAGGAGCTTCTCGGCTATCTGGAGAAGATCCGCGACGAGAAGGACAGCGGCATTTGGGAAATGCGCGGGCCAAAGCGGCATTTTACCCACTCCAAGGTGATGATCTGGGTCGCCTTCGATCGCGCCGTTTCCGCGGTCGAGGATTTCGATCTCGATGGCCCGGTCGACAAATGGCGGCGGCTGCGCGACGACCTGCATGCCGAAATCTGCGAAAAGGGCTTCGATAAGGATATGGGGGCGTTCGTCCAGTCCTATGGCTCCAAGGAACTCGACGCGTCCTGCCTGCTCATCCCGATCGTCGGCTTCCTGCCGCCCGAAGACCCGCGCATCGTCGGCACCGTGGAGGCGATCGAGAAACATTTGATGCGCGATGGACTTGTACTGCGCTATCGCACCTCCTCGGGCACCGATGGCCTGTCCGGCGACGAAGGGGTCTTTCTCGCCTGCAGCTTCTGGATGGTCGACAATCTCGTCTTGCTGAAACGCAAGGACGATGCGGAAAAACTGTTCGAACACCTGATGAGCCTGTGCAACGATGTCGGCCTGCTGTCCGAGGAATTCGACACCAACAACGGCCGGCAGCTCGGCAATTTCCCCCAGGCGCTGTCGCATCTCGCGCTGATCAATTCCGCCCTCAATCTTCGCGACGGGCACTCGCCCGCCCGCACGCGCAGCGGCGAAAACAGCAAGCAATAGCAAAGCTTACCGGGCGATGCCCTGCCTGCTGCAGGAGCGGCAGGAACAACCTTGCCGGCTAACCGTTCACGACTATGAGAGCTGGCGCCGGCGATCTGCTCGGATTGCGGCTCAAAAACATTCTTTTGAGAACGGGAGATGAGCAATGAGCCATAGAGGCGCATCGCGTTTTCTCATTGTAATAGCCGCCCTTCTGGGCCTGAGCGCCTGCAACGGTTACCCCCGCGACCCCGAGGGCACGACGCAAGAAGTGATGAACCGCCAGGTCATGCGGACCGGTCTTGTGGTTGCCGATGCCGATCGCGGGACCGAAGAGCAAATGGCCGGAAAGATCGCCTCCAGCGTCAACGCGCAGCCCGAATACCATGCGGGAAGCGCTGAAGTGCTGATGCGGAGCATGAAGCATGGCGACCTCGACATCGTAATCGGACTTTTTGCCAAGGACACGCCTTGGGGGTCGGAAGCAGCTCTGTCCAAACCCTATCAAGCTGACAAGCCGAAAAGCGACGAACCGGTGCTGCGCGCCGCCGTGCCGCTGGGCGAAAACCGTTGGCTGATGACCGTCGAACAGGCCCTTGCGGGAGGTGAACAATGAGCCAGATACCTGACATCCTGCACAAGCCGATGAAAAAGGCCGTGCACCTGGAATGGTGGACGCTGTTCTGGCAGGCCACCATTGTGGTGGTGATGGCGCTGGTCATGGGCTCCAGCGAAGCAATGAAATCGGCCTGGATCGAGGACATTCTGGGTCTCGTTCCGGCCGCCGTGTTCCTGCTGTCGGTGCATTTCGAGAAAAAGAGCCCGACGCAGAAATATCCCTTCGGCTTCGTGCGCATGAACAGCGTCGCCTTTGCCGTCTCAGCCGCGGCGCTGGTGCTGTTGGCGCTCTACCTCATCTATGATTCCGGCATGAAGCTCGTTCACATGGAGCATCCGACCATCGGCACCTTTTCGCTGTTCGGTCATGAAATCTGGATGGGTTGGGTGATGATCGCGGCGCTGATCTATTCGGTTATCCCGCCGGTCATTCTCGGCCGGATCAAGCAGCCTGTGGCCGAAACACTCGCGGACAAGGTGCTGCACACGGACGCTCTGATGCAGAAGGCCGACTGGATGACGGGTGTGGCCGCGGTGTTCGGCATTCTTGGCGTTGGCTTCGGCCTGTGGTGGGCGGATTCGGTGGCCGCCATCCTGATCGCCTTTGACATCGCCCATGACGGCGTGCGTGCGCTCAAAATCGCCATCGCCGAGCTGATCGACGGCGTGCCGCGCAAGCTCGGCAGCGACAAACTGGCCGAGGACGCCGACGCGGTACGAAAGACGCTCAACGAGCGTTACCCGGAGGCCAACATCCGGCTGCGCGAGACCGGCCGCTATATCGTGGCGGAAGTGCATGGCGCCAAGTCGCCACCGCAGCACGCCAAGGCCAGGGAATTCTGGCCCGGCGATCCGGACCGCGCCTGGCGCCTGGCGGTGGTGGTTTTCGATCCGGCCGGCTGAGAGGACCGGCGCGCTTCGCAGCCTTTAGGGGCCTAACCGCAGCCGCCGGGCTCAAGGCTCCGCGCCAGATTTTCGATAAGCGGGTCGAGCCTCTTCTTGGCTTCGGCATCATAGGTCACCTGCACGGCGGCGAATTGGCTGCCGTCGCATTGGCGCTCAAAACGGGAATAAAGTATCTTCTCGCCCCGAGTGCCGGAATAGACCGCCCAGCTCTTGCCGCCGGCCTCATAGGTAAGTGTCCAGCCATCGTCGCGGGTGAAATCCTTGTACTGGCTCACCTCTTCGGCAAAGCTGCCGGTTGTGACGTTGCCGGCAAACGCGACGAGTTGGGCATGCCCGACCGACGACACGAAGGCGCGGCCGTCTCCATTTGCAGCTTCCGGGCCGCTGGCCTTGAAGCCCGCGGGGATGTCGAAGCTGAACCCGTAGCGCTCATTGACATAGCGGTCCTGCGCCATGGCCGGCACGGCGAAAAACAGCGCAGCGAGAATAACAATAAGAAGGCGCATTAGCAGGACCTCGCTGATCCAGCCTTGAGGGAGCGCAATGCACGGTCGACCTCTGCGCCGGGTGCCCCATTGAATTCGAACTTTGCCGTCACCGCCTGCCGCCCATTGCAGGACGATAGCACGCGGACCTGCAGATGTCGGCCACCAAGTGTCCCGGAATATTCCGCCCAGCTGGGCGTGACCGTGCTGGCGGCGATATTCCAGCCATTGTAATCCGCCTCATGCGCCATCTGCCCTTGCACATAGGCTTCGAACCGGCTGCCGGGTACGTCGGCGCCGTAGATGGTGAGGACGCCGCCGGTGTGGGAGCGAAAGATCAGGCCGTCGCTATTGGCGGCCCCGGGGCCCATCTGTTCGAAGCCGGGCGGAATATCTGCCGTCGCGCCATAGCGCGCATTGGCATAGCTGTTCCAGCCGGCGGCAAGGACGGGCGCGGCCAGCAGCAGACCGAGACTGAAGACCAGAGGTCGGGTGATGTGTTTGTTTGCAAGCATGCGTTCTGGTGACGCATGATATCGGTGAAAAGGAGGCAGCAAGGTGAAAAAGACGTCGCGCCAATTGGTTGAGGAGGCCGAGGCCTTAATCGAGACCCTGCCGGTCGAGCAGGCGATCACCCTACTCGGCAGCGAGGGTGTGCAGTTCGTCGATCTGCGCGAGAGGGGGGAATTGCGCCGCGACGGCGAAATTCCCGGTGCCGTGCATGCGCCCCGCGGCATGCTGGAATTCTGGGCCGATCCCGAGAGCCCCTACTACAAGCCGGAACTCTCGGAAGACAGAAAACTGGTACTGTTCTGCGCAGCCGGTTGGCGCTCGGCGCTTGCCACCAGGACGCTGCAGGAGATGGGACGCGAAAATGTTTGCCATATCGGCGGCGGTTTCGGCGCATGGACGCGTGCGGGCGGTCCGGTCAAAGGTGGTTCGGACGAAAAGGACGTTTCCGATAAACACTGAGTGGACTTGCCAATTCTGCCGCGATGCAGTGATCTGGGCGCGGCAGACGCTACGGTGCGAGGGAGGACAATGAAGAGGGCGCGGGTTTCCGATGTCTCGCGGCTGGCCGGCGTGTCTACCGCCACCGTCAGCCGCGTGCTGAACGCGCCCGAGCGTGTTGCCGAGGCGACGCGCAACCGCGTCTTTGAGGCGATCGACGAACTCAACTTCGTCAAGAGCGCTACCGGCCTGTCGCTGAAGACCCAGCAATCGGGCAATGTCATGGTCGTGGTCGGCAATGTCGGCAACATCTTCTTCTCGGAAATCTTTGAGGGATTGTGCCAGCGGGCCGAGGCCAATGCCTACAACCTCATGATTACCAACGCCGAGGCCGAAGACGGCCATGACGTCGTCATTGAACGCCTGCGCAACGGCCGCGTGGACGGCGTCGTGGTGCTCGACGGATATAGGGTCAGCGACGCCGATTATGACCGGCTGGTCGAACTCTATCAGGGCACGCCGCCCATTGTCGGGTTCGGCGAAAGGCCGGGAGATTTACGCTATCCGCATGTCTTCATCGACAATCGGGCAGCGGCGCGCCAGGCGACGCGTCACCTGATTGCGGCCGGCCACCGGCGCATCGGCCATACGCTCGGTCCGCCGCTCTACGCCGCCACCGAAGAGCGCCTGCTCGGCTTTCGCGACGCCATGGAGGAGGCGGGCCTCAATGTGCGCGAGGAAGATGTTTTCGCCTGCGGCTTCCGCCAGCAGGGCGGCCGCGAGGTGGCCCGCTCCCTCGCCGCCGCAAATGATCGACCGACAGCGCTGTTTTGCGCCAATGATAAATCGGCGATGGGGCTGATGTCCGAATTGGGCAGCCACGGCATCTGCGTGCCGGATGATATTTCGATTGTCGGCTTCGATGATATCGTCCTGGCAGATTGCTACTCGCCGCCGCTGACGACGGTTCGGCAGCCCCGCAAGGAGATCGGCGCGACGGCCATGGAATTGTTGCTCGAATTGCTGCACCCGCCGCATGCCGCCGCTCAGCATGCCGTCGAACTGGAAGTGGAATTGGTCGCGCGGATGAGCGTTTCTGCTCCCGCCCGCCAAGACGTTCCCGCAGCGCATTGACCCGCACCAAGGGACTGCCTACAAGCGGTCCCCTGCGCAGCGTTCCCTAAGGGACTGGAAGCTATTTCGGTGCGGCCGACCCAAATCGGGGGCCAAACCCGAAGCTGCAAATCGTCTTGATGCGAACTCTGCCTCTTGTCGCCCCATGGACCAAAGAGGTGGAAACCCATGCCAACCGAACTCGATCTTCCCCAGGGCACAGGCGTCATGCTTTGCGGCCATGGCAGCCGCAACCAGCTCGCCGTCGGCGAATTCGCCAATCTCGCCGCGCGGCTGAAACAGCGCCTGCCCGGCGTGCCGGTGGAATATGGCTATCTCGAATTCGCCAATCCGGTGATCCACAAGGGGCTGGACGCCCTGAGGGAAAAGGGCGTGACCAATGTTCTGGCCGTGCCGGGCATGCTGTTTGCCGCCGGCCACGCCAAGAACGACATCCCGTCCGTGCTCAACACCTATGCCGCAAAGCACGGCATCTCCATCACCTATGGGCGCGAACTCGGCGTCGACCCAAAGATGCTGCGCGCCGCCGGCGATCGCATCGCCGAAGCCGAGGCGGGCCTCGCCGAACGTCCGCGCCACGAAACGCTGCTGATGGTGGTCGGACGCGGCGCCTCGGACCCCGATGCCAATTCCAACGTCGCCAAGGTCATGCGCATGCTCTGGGAGGGCATGGGCTATGGCTGGGGCGAGGTCTGCTTATTCCGGCGTCACCTTCCCGCTCGTCGCGCCCGCGCTCGAGCATGCAGCCCGGCTCGGCTACAAGCGGATCATCGTCTTTCCCTATTTCCTCTTCACCGGCGTTCTGGTGAAGCGCATCTATGCCGCCGCCGATGAAGCGGCAGAGAAATTCCCCGACATCGAGATCGTCAAGGCGCCCTATCTCAACGACCACGACATGGTGGTCGAGACCTTCGTCGACCGCATCCGCGAGACGGTTCAGGGCGAGAATCTGATGAACTGTGCGATGTGCAAATATCGCGAGCAGGTGCTCGGCTTCGAGGCCGAGCTTGGCGCGGCGCAGGAAAGCCATCACCATCATGTCGAGGGCATCGGCGGCGGGCTGGAGAACTGCCCCTGCGGCGGCGATTGCGATGCCTCCTGCCGCGACGAGGCATTCTGCCGCGAGCACGGCCTGCCCTTCACGCCGCTGCACGCGCACGAACCGCATGGGCACGACCATGCGCATCATCATCATGACGGCGAGGTGCATCACCACCATCACGATCATGACGGCGGCCACGGCCATGATCATCACCATCATCCCTATCCGCATGCCGGCCATCCGTTGGGGCCGGTGACGCTGAAGAAGCGGTCGTGAAATGGGCTTTGCCTATCTGCGCGACCCCGAAGATATCTATCGGCAATCCTTCGCAACGATACGAAGGGAAGCCGACCTGTCGCGCTTTGATGCCGATGAGGCCGAGGTGGTGGTGCGATTGATCCACGCCTGCGGCATGGTGGACCTGGCCGCCGATGTCGTTGCTTCGCCCGGCGCGGCGAAGGTGGGGGTGACGGCTTTGCAATCCGGGGCACCGGTCTTCTGCGATGTGGAAATGGTCGACAAGGGGATCATCCGCAAACGCCTGCCCAAAGCCAATGAGATCATGTGCACACTTGCCGATGGCCGCGTAGCGGATTTGGCCAGCGCGCGACAAACCACCCGGTCTGCCGCGGCCGTGGATCTCTGGGACGAGCGGCTGAAGGACGCTGTCGTTGCGATCGGCAATGCGCCGACGGCCCTGTTTCGCCTGCTCGAACGGCTGGAGGACGGCGCGCCCAGACCGGCGCTGATCATCGGCATGCCCGTCGGCTTTGTCGGCGCAGTGGAATCCAAACAGGCGCTGATTGAAGGCGCTCGCGGCATCGCTTTCATGACCATCACCGGACGGCGCGGCGGCAGTGCGCTTGCCGCGGCGGCGGTCAATGCATTGGCGGGGCTGGCTGTTCGATGACCCATTGGCTCGACATTGTCGGCGTGAGCGAGGCGGGCGTAGCCAGTCTGCCGGCAGAACCCCTTGCCCTTCTGGAAGGGGCCGAGGTGGTCATCGGCGTCGGCCGTCGGCTCGACGGGTTCAAGACCAGCGGCAAGGAGATCATCCAGTGGGACGGTAACCTGACTGAAATGGTCGAAAAGATCATGCAGGCGCAGCACAAGCGAACGGTACTGCTGGCCTCGGGCGACCCCAACTGGTTCGGCATTGCCGCAACCTTGTCGCGCCGGCTGTCGGCAGAAGAGTTCGCCATTCACCCCGTGCCGTCCTCGTTCCAGCTGGCGGCGGCGCGCCTGCACTGGCCGTTGCAGGAGGTCAAAACGCTCTCTTTGCACGGAAGGCCGGTGGAAAATCTGCACCCGCATATCCTGCCGCAAAACCGCATCCTGGCGTTGACCGGCGACCGCACCACACTACCCGCAATCGCCGATCTTCTGGCTGCGCGAGGTTATGGCCAAAGCCGCCTGACCGTTCTGGAAACTCTCGGCGGCGCTGATGAAAAGATCCGGGCCTTTCCGGCAGCAGCCGCGCGCGAGGTGGAGATCGGCGATTTCTACGTGCTCGCCATCGATTGTGTCGCTGATGCCGACGCGCCACTCCTGCCGCCGGTGTCGGGCCTGCCGGATCAAGCCTTTGTCTCGGACGGACAGCTGACCAAACGCGAGGTGCGCGCGGCGACGCTGGCAAAGCTCGCGCCTTACCCGGAGGCGCTGCTCTGGGATGTGGGGGCCGGCTGCGGCTCGGTCGGCATTGAATGGATGCGCGCCGCCCGTGGCGCGCGCGCCATCGCCTTCGAACGCGACGAAAAGCGCTGCGGGATGATCGCGGCGAACAAAGCCGCGCTCGGCGTGCCAACACTCGAGATCGTTGAGGGCGAAGCGCCGGAAACCCTTGCTTGGACGCTCGGCCCCCGACGCGGTCTTTCTCGGCGGCGCTGTCGCCGACGCGGCGCTCTTCGACGTCTGCTGGCGATGCCCTCAGACCGGGCGGTCGGTTGGTCGCCAATGCAGTGACGCTCGATGGCGAGCAGGCGCTCTACGCGCGGCAGGAGCGCCTTGGTGGGGAGCTGGCGCGCATCGAGATCTCCGTGCTCGACCGCATCGGCAGCGAGCGCGTGCTGCGCCCGCGCATGGCGGTGACGCAATGGCTGGCGATCAAGGGGCAGGCCCGATGAGCGGCACGCTTTATCTCGTCGGCACCGGTCCCGGCGACCCCGAGCTTTTGACGCTCAAGGCGGCGCGCATTCTGGGTTCGGCGGATGTGATCGCCTATCCGCAAAAGCAGGGCGAACCCTCTCTCAGCTTCCGCATCGCCGAGAGCCACCTCAACCGGCAAGCCGAATTGCTTCCGGTCGAGATTCCCATGGCGGTCGAGCGTGAACCCGCCCAGGCCGCCTATGACGGTTTGGCCGAGATGCTGTTGGGGCGGCTCGAAGATGGAAAGTCGGTCGCCTATCTCTGCGAGGGAGACCCGTTATTTTATGGCTCGGCCATGTATCTGGTCGAACGTGTCGGGGAAGCCGCCGAAATCGCCGTCATCCCGGGAATCACCTCTCTCACCGCGACAGCAGCCGCAATCGGACGCCCGCTTGCCGCACGCAACGACGTGCTCAAAGTGCTCCCGGCAACGCTGGATGATGAAAGACTGCGTGCGGAACTGAGGGGCACTGAAGCGATTGCTCTGATCAAGCTGGGGCGGCATTTCGACCGAGTCCGCGCCTTGCTCGAAGAGACGGGCCATGCGGAAAGCGCCATGATCATCGAACATGCCACCGGCGAAAACGAGCGCATCACTGCGCTCAGGGATTTCGCATCCGACGCCAGGCCCTATTTTGCGACCATCCTTTGCTATGAGGGAGGCGAGGCATGGGCGAAACCGTGAAACCTGCCATCATCTGCTTCACCTCGGCCGGCGAGGAGATTGCGCATCGTATCGCGGACCTGACCGGCGGGCCGCTCTATCGCTGCGGCAGCGGCCACGCCGACGCACGGGATGTGCTGGCGACCCTGTTCAAGGCCGACATCCCCATTATCGGCATTTGCGCTTCGGGCATTCTGGTGCGCCTGCTGGCGGCCCATCTGAGCGACAAGACACAGGAACCGCCGGTCATTGCCGTCTCCGCCAATGGCCATCATGTCGTGCCGCTTCTCGGCGGCCATCGGGGCGCCAACCGCTTGGCGCGCAGCTTGGCCGACGAGCTTCATGGCATTGCCGCCATCACCACCGCCTCCGATTCCCGCTTCGCCTTTGCGCTGGACGAACCGCCCATGGGCTATGTGATCGCCGATCGCACCGCGGCCAAACCGGCCATGGCGGCGGTGCTGGACGGCGATGAATTGCGGGTCAAAGGGGGCGGCGCCTTTCTGGCCGAGGCCGGCTACGCCATATCGGAATTTGGCACGGTGAGTGTCGAGATCACCGAGCGCGCAGTGGAAGAAGGGCTGCTTGCCTACCACCCAAAGACGCTCGTGGCTGGCGTCGGCTGCGCGCGTGGCACGAACGCCGAGGACATCGTCACGCTTGTGCGCAGGACCCTGGAAGAGGCGGGGTTGAGCGAAAAGAGCCTTGCCGCGCTGGCGAGCATCGACCTCAAGGCCGACGAGGCGGGGCTGAACCAGGCCGCCGCGCAACTCGGCGTGCCGCTCTGCCTGTTCACCGCCGAACAACTCGCCGCCGAGAGCGACCGCCTGCCCAATCCGTCAGAGGTGGTTCTGGCCGAAGTCGGCACGCCTGGCGTTGCCGAAGCGGCGGCCCTCAAGGCCGGGACCCTGCTGGTCGAAAAGCAGAAGACGGCCAGCGCCACCTGCGCCATCGGCCGATCTGCCAAGCCGCTCGACACGGAGAAATTCGGCCGATCGCGCGGCGAACTGCATCTCGTCGGCATCGGCCCCGGCGAGGCCATCCAGCGCACCGCCTCCGCTATAGCGGCGCTGGAACAGACCAGCGATTGGGTTGGCTACGGGCTCTATCTCGATCTGATCGGCGACCTGAAGACCGACCAGAAGGAGCATCGCTTCGGCCTCGGTGACGAGGAGCCGCGGGTGCGCCATGCGCTCGAACTCGCAGCTTCCGGCAAACGCGTGGCGCTGGTCTGTTCCGGCGATGCGCAGATCTACGCCATGGCGGCGCTGGCCTACGAATTGCTGGAAGCCGAAGGCATCGCGGGCGATCTCCGATGCGGCGCGGCGCGTGGTGCTCGAGAGCCATCCCGGCATTTCGGCTTTCCAGATGGCTTCGGCCCGCGCCGGAGCGCTGATCGGGCACGATTTCTGCTGCATCTCGCTCTCCGACCTGTTGACCCCGCGCGAAGACATCTTGAAGCGCCTGCAGGCGGCAGCCGAGGGCGATTTCGTCACCGCGCTTTACAATCCCCGCTCGCAGCGCCGCACCGAACTGATCGAGGTGGCCAAGGATATGTTCCTGCGGCACCGGCCGGCGGAAACGCCTGTCATCGTCGCCAGCAATCTCGGTCGGCCAGAGGAGAAGGTCGAGGTGCTGACCCTGGCCGAGTTCGATCCGGAAAAGATCGACATGCTGACGATCGTCCTGATCGGCTCGTCGCAGTCGCGGGTATTCAAGCGTGGCGATGGACAGAGCATTGCCTATACGCCACGCGGCTATGAACGGAAGGTGGCGCCATGACCGTCTATTTCATCGGCGCAGGGCCGGGCGCAGAGGAGGGTTTTCAGGCGAAGTGGGTACCGGTTCGCCGGTTCGAAAACCCGACCACTCGAGAAAAGGGTGCGCCATGACCGTCTATTTCATCGGCGCCGGGCCCGGCGCACCCGACCTGATCACGGTGCGCGGCCTGAAGCTGATCGAGCGCTGCCCTGTCTGTCTTTATGCCGGCTCGCTGGTGCCCGAGGAGATCGTTGCCGCTGCGCCCGATGATGCGCTGGTGCTGGACACCGCGCCCATGCACCTCGATGCGATTATCGGGGAGATGCAAAAGGCGCATGAGGCGGGGCAGGACGTGGCGCGGGTGCATTCCGGCGACCCCTCGCTTTATGGCGCCATCGCCGAGCAGATGCGCCGGCTCGACGCCCTCGACATCCCCTATGAAATTGTCCCCGGCGTTCCCGCTTTTGCCGGTGCGGCGGCGCGACTGCAGACCGAGCTGACCCTGCCGGAGATCGCTCAGACGGTGATCCTTACCCGCACCTCGGGCAAGGCATCCTCCATGCCAGAAACCGAGCGGCTGGAAGTGCTCGGGCAATCGAAAGCGACCCTCGCCATCCATCTCTCCATCCGCAACCTCGCCTATGTCGAGGAGGCGCTTACCCCGCATTACGGCGCGGACTGCCCGGTCGTAATCATCTATCGCGCCACCTGGCCTGACGAGGAGATCATCTTCACGACGCTCAGGGACATGCGCCGCCAGGTGCGTGAGCACAAGATCACCCGCACGGCGCTGATCTTTGTTGGTCCGGTCTTCGGAGAAGCGAAGTTCCGCGATAGCCGGCTCTATGACGAGAGCTTCGCCCACGTCCTGAGGAACAAGGGCAAGAAGAAAAAGCCTCAGGAGACCGCCTCTTGAAGCGCTGCCACCACGTCCTCGACGCTCTCGACCTCCGGTGCCTCCGGCAGGGGCGGGCGGTCGATCATGATGACCGCGACCCCCAACGCCTCCGCGGCCGTCAGCTTGGCGGCGGTCTGCTTGCCTCCGGAATTCTTGCTCACCAGATGCGTGATGGAATGCTCGCGCATCAAGGCGACTTCCTGCGGCACGTCATACGGCGGCCGGTCGGTGATCAGCGTGCAGTGCCTGGGCAGATCGAATGCCGGCTTGCCGATCAGGCGGATGACGAAGATGCAATCGACCCGCGCCGCAAAGATTTCGAGGTCCCGGTGACCGGTGGTCAAAAGCACCCGCGCGCCTTCCGGCAGAAGGTCGGCGGCCAGTTCCGCCCGCTCGGCATGTGTCCAGCCGCCTTTTTCCGGCTTTTTCCAGGCCGGCCGGTTGAGCCGCAAGAGCGGAATGCCCGCGGTCTCGGCGGCGCCAACCGCATTGGCCGACATGCGCGCGGCAAAGGGATGAGTGGCATCGATCAGATAGTCGATGTCCTCGGCCAGAAGATATTCCGTCAGCCCCTCGATGCCGCCATAGCCGCCCGAGCGCACCGCACCCTTGTGCGGTTCGACCTCTTCGGTCCTTCCGGCAAGCGAAGTGGTGACGTCATGGCCGAGATCCACCAGCTCTTCGGCCAGCCTGCGGGCTTCTCCCGTGCCGCCAAGGATCAATATCTTCATCTCTTGGAGCCCCGCGCTGCCTACGATCCGGCGTTGCCTGTCCACGATGAGAATGGACATCTCGATGCCGCGGTTCCGCACCGCCTCCATCGCCACCCAGCGCGCCCGGTCGGCGATTGCATCGGCAAGCGGCAAATGGGCTTGAATTGCAAGGCCGAGTACCTCGTTCGCCGTGTTTGCAGCCTGCGCCTGTTCCACCAGTCCGGACTTCGCCCCGAGCGCACGGAGCGTTTCGGCCAAAGCGGCGATTTCGACGCTGGAGCGCGCCGAATGCAGGTCGAGCGCCCCCTGCGCCAGCTTGGAAAGCTTGCCGAAGCCGCCCGCGATGGTGACCGACGGGACTGGGATTGGCGCGCAGATATTTGAGCATGCCGCCGACGAAATCGCCCATGTCGATATAGGCTTCCTCGGGCAGGCCGAGTTTTTCGCGCGCCGCCTTTTCCGAAGCATCGCCGGTGGCGCCGACCACATGGGTCAGCCCCATGGCGCGGGCGACATCGATGCCGCGGTGGATGGAATGGATCCAGGCCGAGCAGGAATAGGGGATGACGATCCCCGTCGTGCCGAGAATCGAGAGCCCGCCGATAATGCCGAGCCGCGGGTTCCAGGTTTTTTGCGCGATCGCTTCGCCATCCGGCACCGAAATCGTGATGGCGATGTCGGGAGCAATGCCATGTTGTGCGCAGAGTGCTTCCACCACGCCGCGCATCATCTGTCCGGGGCACCGGGTTGATCGCCGGCTCGCCGACCGGCAGCGGCAGGCCGGGCTTGGTGATGGTGCCGACGCCGGAGCCGGCATGAAAGCTGATGCCGCTTCCCGGCGCCAGATCGGCTGACCCGGGCAATGATAGTGGCGCCATGGGTGACGTCCGGATCATCGCCGGCATCCTTGATGATGCCGGCCTCGGCCCAGCCCTCGCCGCGTGCCTCATGCGCCAGTGCAAAGCCCGGTCGTCTGCCCGCCCGGCAGGGTGATCGTCACCGGGTCTTCGAAGGCGCCGGTCAGCAGGGCGCCCAGGGCCGATTTGGTTGCAGCCGTCGCGCAGGCGCCCGTCGTCCAGCCGCGCCTGAGCGCGCTGGCGTCCTGTCTGTCGCTTTCGGCGGAGCGGTTCATCGCCAAAGCTCTATATGGGGCTGTGCCCTTGCGGCATAGGGGGCGCGCATGAAGCGCCATTTCGCCCGGCTCGACGGTGCAGAGCTGCCTTCCTTCGCGCCCGGCAGCGTGTGGCTCGTCGGCGCCGGCCCCGGCGCGCCGGGATTGATGACGCTTGCTCGCCTATCATGCGCTGGGCGAGGCGGATGTCGTCGTCCATGACGCGCTGGTTTCGCCCGGCATTCTGGACTTCGCCAATCCGGAAGCGGAGAAGATCCATGCCGGCAAGCGCGGCGGCAAGCCGTCCCCCAAGCAGGCCGATATTTCGCTCAAGATCATCGAACTGGCCCGCGCGGGCAAACGGGTACTGCGGCTCAAGGGGGGCGATCCGTTCATGTTCGGGCGCGGCGGCGAGGAAGCGCTGGCCCTGCATGCCGCCGGCATCCCCTTCCGCATCGTGCCCGGCATCTCCTCCGGCATCGGCGGGCTGGCCTATGCCGGCATTCCGGTGACCCATCGCGACACCAACCACGCGGTGATCTTCCTGACCGGCCACGACGAGAACGGCACCGTGCCGCAATCGGTCGACTGGCAGGCGATTGCCACTGCCGCGCCGGTCATCGTCATGTTCATGGCCGTCAAGCATCTGGGCGCGATTGCGCAAAAACTGATCGCTGCCGGCCGCGACCCGGCCGACCGGCTGGCCATCGTCTCCAATGCCGCCACGACCGAGCAGAGCGTTGTTGAATCGACGCTCGGCGACGCCGAAACGCTGGCCGTGCGCGGCGATATCCCCACACCGGCGCTCTTCGTCCTCGGGCCGGTCAGCCGGTACCGCGATACGCTCGACTGGTATACTGGCGCGCTGCGGGAGAATGCGTTTGGCTGACCCCAAGGGCCTGGTCATCGCCGCGCCGCAGCTCGGGGTCCGGCAAGACCGTGGTCACGCTCGGCCTGCTGGCGGCGCTGCGCGCGCGGGGCTGGCGCTCGCGCCGGCCAAGACCGGGCCCGACTATATCGATCCGCTATTTCTCGCCCGCGCCGCCGAGCGCCATGCGTCAATCTCGATCCCTGGGCGATGAGCCACAAGCGCCTTTTGAGCGCAAGCGCGCGCCCATGCCGGCGGCGCCGACCTGCTGGTGGTCGAAGGCGTGATGGGCCTCTTCGATGGCGCGGCGGACGGGACGGCTCGACCGGCGATCTGGCGGCGATGCTCGAACTGCCGGTGGTGCTGGTCGTCGATGCCGCGCGGCAGGCGCAGTCGGTCGCGCCGCTTGTGGCCGGCTTTGCGCATTGGCGGCCGACGTGAAGATCAGCGGGCGTGATCTTCAATCGCGTCGGCGTCTGACGCGCCATGACGAGATGCTGAGCGAGGCGCTGGAGCGCACGGCATCCCCTGCCTCGGGGACGGTGCCCCGCAATGACGATCTGGCAGTGCCCGAACGCCATCTCGGTCTGGTGCTGCCCGGCGAAATCGAGGGCGTCGATGCCTTCATGGAAAGAGCGCACAGGCGAGTGCGCGAGCACGTCGATCTCGACGCGCTGCTGGCGCTGGCAGCGCCCCTGCCGGATGCTCAGAACACGCCGCGGCCTGCCGCCGCTCGGCCAGCGCATCGCCATTGCCCGCGACGCCGCCTTCGCCTTCTCTATCCGCACTGGCTGATGGACTGGCGGCGCGCCGGCGCGGAGCTCAGCTTTTTCTCGCCGCTCGCCGACGAGGCCCCGCCGCCCGACGCCGACGCGGTCTATCCTGCCCGGCGGCTATCCCGAACTGCATGGCGCAAAGCTGAGCGCCGCCAACCACTTCAAGGCCGGGCTCAAGGCGCGCGCGCGACCGCGGCGCGCTGATCTATGGCGAGTGCGGCGGCTTTATGGTCTGGGCGAGCGCTTGACCGACCGCGACGGCGAAACCCACGAGATGACGGGCCTTCTGCCCGGTCGAAACCCGCATCGACCGGCCCGCGCCGCATGCTCGGCTACCGCCGTCTGCGGCACGCCGGACCGCTGCCCTGGCCGGAGCTCTTGACCGGCCACGAATTCCACTATTCCAGCGCCTCGCCGAGCCATCTGACGCCGCTGTTCACCGCCACCGATGCGCTGGGCGAGGGGCTCGCGCCGATGGGGGCGATCGAGGGGCGGGTGATGGGCTCCTATGCCCATGTCATCGATGTGGATGCGGCGATGACCGCAAGACGCTGATGTTCATGGGCACGGGGTCCGATGTCGGCAAGTCGCTGATCGTCGCCGGCCTTTGCCGCGCCTTCACCAATCGCGGGCTGAGGGTCGCGCCGTTCAAGCCGCAGAACATGTCCAACAACGCCGCCGTCACCGCGGATGGCGGCGAGATCGGACGCGCGCAGGCCCTGCAGGCGCGGGCTGCGAGGCGCGCGCCGGTGACCGCGATGAACCCGGTTCTGCTCAAGCCCGAGCACGAAACCGGCGCGCAGGTGATCGTGCGCGGCACAGCGCGTCGGCTCGATGACGGCGCGCGACTATTTCGCGCGAACGAGGCGAATTGCTGCCCGACGTGCTGGCCGCATTTCACGAACTTGCAGACGATGCCGACCTGGTGCTGGTCGAAGGGGCGGGCAGCGCCTCCGAGGTCAATCTGCGGGCACAACGACATCGCCAATTTCGGCTTTGCCCGCGCCGCCGACATGCCCGGTGGTGCTGATCGGCGATATCCATCGCGGCGGCGTCATCGCCTCGCTTGTCGGGACCTTCGCCGTCATCGATCCCGAGGATGCGGAGCTGATCGCGGCACGCTCGTCAACCAGTTCCATGGCGACCCGAGCCTGTTCGAGGCGGGGATGAAACTGCATCGCCGAAAAAACCGGCGTGCCCTGCCTCGGGCCGGTGCCCGTATTTCGCCGAAGCGGCGAAGCTGCCGGCCGAGGACGCGCTGGCGCTCGATCAGCAGCGCGACGCCGAGCGGCGGGGCGTTCCAGCATCGCCGTGCCGCGCCTGCCGCGCATCGCCAATTTCGACGATCTCGATCCCTTGCGCGCCGAGCCGGGCGTCGAGCTGATCATGGTGCAGCCCGGCCAGCCGATGCCGCGCGATGCCGATCTCGATCATCCTGCCCGGCTCCAAGGCGACCCGCGCCGATCTCGCCGCGCTGCGGCAGGAGGGCTGGGACATCGACATCCGTCGCCCATGTGCGGGCGGGCGGAGCGGTGCTCGGCCTTTGCGGCGGCTACCAGATGCTGGGCAGAACGATTGCCGATCCCGACGGCGTCGAGGGCGACCCGGGACCAGCGAGGGGCTGGGCCTGCTCGATGTCGAGACAGTCCTCGAACCGGTCAAAGCGTTGAGGATTGGCGATGCGGTGGACGAGATTTCCGGCGAGCATCTGACCGGCTATCACATGCATATGGGCAGAAGTTTTGGCCCGGATGCCGCGCGGCCCTTCGCCGCCTGTCGGGTGAAGACGATGGCGCCCGCAGCCGAAATGGGCGCGTCATGGGCACCTATCTGCACGGGCTCTTTTCGCCGTGACGGCTTCCGCCGCGAATTTTCTGAGCCAAATCGGTGCGCGGGCGGATGCCAAACTCGCCTATGAGGCGGAAGTCGATGCCGTGCTCGACCGGTTGGCGAACCATCTGGAGACCCATCTCGATCTCGACCGGATTCTTGGCCTCGCCCGCGCGCCGGAGGCGACATAAATGTTCACCAGCGTCGCCATCATCGCGTTTCTGATAGACAAGCTCTTCGGCTATCCCGATGTTGTCTATCAGCAGATCAGGCATCCCGTGCAGTGGATGGGGGCGCTGCTCGACTGGCTCGACAAAGCCCTCAATCGCCCGCGTCTTGATTCGATGCAGAAGCGCCTTGCCGGTATGGGCGCGCTGGCCGTCCTGCTTATCGTGACCTTGCTTGCGGCGCGCTTTGTGCATTTCGCCCTGGCATTCGGCCCGCTCGGCTGGCTGCTCGAGGGGGTCGTTGCTTCCGCGCTTCTCGCACAACACCATTTGGCGAAAGCCGTGCGCGCGGTCGCCGACGCACTCGATCGCTCCCTGCCCGAGGCGCGGCAGGCGGTCAGCCACATCGTGGGACGCGACACAACGCGGCTCGACGAATCCGGCGTCGCCCGCGCCGCCGTCGAAACCCTGGCCGAAAATGCCTCCGACGGCGTCTTCGCGCCACTGTTCTATCTGCTGGTCTTCGGATTGCCGGGCATCGCGCTCTACAAGGCGATCAACACCGCCGACTCCATGATCGGACATCTCGACGAAAAATATCGCGATTTCGGCTGGGCGGCGGCGCGGCTCGACGATGTGGCGAATTACATTCCCGCGCGGCTGACCGCGCTTCTGTTTGCCGGCGCCGCGTCCTTCCTGCCCCGCATGGATGCCAAGGCGTCATGGGAAGCGGCGCGGCGCGACGGGCCGAAACATCATTCGCTCAATGCCGGCTGGCCGGAAGCGGCGATGGCCGGCGCGCTCGGCCTCGCACTCGGCGGGCCACGCTCCTATGAAGGCGAAACGCTCGATCTGCCCAAAATGGGCGATGGCCGCGGCGATCTCGACAGACGCGATATCCGCCGCGCGCTGAGGCTCTTTTCGGCGTCCTGCTGGCTGACCCTGGCGCTACTGGTCCTGCTGTGGGTGGTCAGGCTGTAGAGCGTTCAGCTATTGCCAGACATCATCTGGCAGCTTGCCCTTCAGCGCCATCGGAAGGCCGGCGGCGACGAAATAGACATCGGGGCAGATCTCGGCGAGGCGCTGATGCGCCCACCCGGCGAGATCGCGGAAGGTGCGGGCCAGCGGATTGTCCGGCACGATGCCGAGGCCCACTTCGTTGGAGACCAGGATCACCCGCGTCAGTTCCATCGCCTCGAGGGCATCTGCCAGGTCTTCGACCGCCTCGGCCACGTCGCGTTCCGCGCCAAGGAGATTGGTGATCCACAGGGTCAGGCAATCGACCAGCACCACGTCGTGATCCATGCCCGCCTGCTCGAGTGCCTCGGCAAGTTCGAGCGGCTCCTCGATGGTGGCGAACCGGCCCGGCCCGCTGGCGCTGGTGGGTGCTGACCCGCTCGATCATTTCCGCATCGAGCGCTTCCGCTGTCGCCAGATAGACAGGCGCCTCGCCCATCGTCGTCGCCAGCCGCTCCGCCAGCGCCGTCTTGCCCGAGCGCGCGCCGCCCAGGATCAGCACATGTGACATTTGCCGCCTCCTCGCTGGGGCACTCTAGCCGCTTTCCACCTGTCCCGCAAAGCGGGCAACAACGGGTGCCGGCACAAGATATGCGTCAAAATAACGTTCCCGTCCAAATGCATACGCATGCGGAGCGGCCGGGGCCTTTCACAGTCAAAACTTTGGCCTTATGAAGGGCGCGCAAACTGGTTCGTCCATTGCGGGACCAAGGAGAACAAGGGCTTGGCACAGCTTTTTATCGGGGTCGATGGCGGCGGCACCAAATGCCGCATGCGCCTGGCGGATGCGCAGCTTAAGACGCTCGCCGAGGTGGTGACCGAAAAGCCCTCCAATCTGCAGGTACGCGATGGCGACGCCGCCTATGAGGCGATTGTCGATTGCATGCCGCGTGTTTTCGCCGAGGCGGGCCTGAATGTTTCGCGAAGCCGCTGCCGCCTCCGCCTGCTTCGGCATGGCCGGCGCCCGGCTGGTGTCCGCGCGCGACGCCTTCGAAGAGCGCCCCTGGCCCTTTGCCGACGTCAAGGTCTTCGACGATATCGACATCGCCCGCGCCGGCGCCCATGGCGGCGGGACGGCGCCGTTATCATCATCGGCACCGGCTCGGCGGCCATGGCCGTGGTCGACGGCAAGCGTTACAGGTCGGCGGCTGGGGCTTCTTTATCGGCGACCAGATGTCGGGCGCCATTCTCGGCCGCGAACTGGTCGCGCTGTAGCCTCGAGGCGGAGGACGGGCTGGTGCCGTCGCTCGCCTCTGACCGAGGCGGTGATGTCAAAATTCGGCGGCGATCCCAACAAGCCGTGATGGCACTGGTCGTTTCAGGGGCCGGGCATCGGCCGCCCAGCCCGTCCGGCCGATTACGGCGAATTCGTCCCGCTGTTCTTCGACATCTCGACAAGGGCGATCCGGTGGCGCTCAAACTGATGGAACTCGAACTTCGGCTACATCGACAACTACGTGAACTGGTTCAAAGCGCGCGGGCGCCAGATCAATCGCCGTCGTCGGCGGCTTCGGACAGCGGCTGATCCGCTGCTCGTCGAGCGCTATGGCGACTATCATCGTTCGAGCCGAAGGCGCGAGCCGCTGACTGGCGCGCTCATCCTGGCGCGCCAGATCTTCCCGGCCAAGCCTAACCCCAAGGAGATGCCTAACGTGTCCAGCCGCATCATTCCGGTCCAGCCCTTCGACTACGTGGTGTTCGGCGCCACCGGCGACCTGACCAAGCGCAAGCTGATCCCGGCGCTCTACTACCGCTTTCATGGATGGCCAGTTCGACGAGCAGCTCGCGCATCATCGGCGTGTCGCGCACGCAATGGTCCGACGCGGATTTCCAGAAGGTGGCGCGCAAGGCCGTCACCGAGTTCGTCGAGGCCGAGTATCAGGACAAGGCGACCATCGACCGCTTCGTCTCGATGCTTCTCCTATGTCGCCAACGATGTGACCGACGAGGACGGCTGGGCGGACCTCAAGCACAGCCCTGCGCGACGACCCGAAGATCGTCCGCGCCTTCTATCTTGCCGTCGCGCCCGACCTCTTCGAGCCGATCTGCGAGTATCTATCCAAGAACGCAATGCTACTGGCGCCGAGCGCCCGCGTGGTGATCGAAAAGCCGCTCGGGCACGATCTGGCCTCGTCCCAGCGAGATCAACGACGCCGTGGCCAAGGTCTTCACCGAGGATCAGGTCTACCGCATCGATCACTATCTCGGAAAGGAGACGGTGCAGAACCTTCTGGCGCTGCGCTTTGCCAACACCCTGTTCGAGCCGATCTGGAACTCCGCCCATATCGACCACGTGCAGATCACGGTGGCCGAAACCGTCGGTGCCGGCACGCGCGGCTATTACGACGAAAGCGGCGCGCTGCGCGACATGATCCAGAACCACATGCTGCAGCTGCTCTGCCTCGTCGCCATGGAGCCGCCGGCCTCCGACGATGCCAATGCGCTGCGCGACGAAAAGCTCAAGGTGCTGCGCTCGCTCAAGCCGATCATCGGCGACGCTGTGTCCCGCTGCACCGTGCGCGGCCAGTATCGCGGCGTCAGTTCCGAGACGGCCTCGGTCAAATCCTATCAGGACGAACTGCCCGAGGACAAAAAGGGCTCGCACACCGAGACCTTCGTGGCGCTCAAGGCCGAGATCGAGAACTGGCGCTGGTCCGGCGTGCCGTTCTACATGCGCACCGGCAAGCGCATGGCGCAGCCGCGTCTCCGAGATCGTCATCCAGTTCCGCCACATCCCGCACTCGATCTTCGATCATGCCGAGGGCGCGCCGCAAGCCCAACACGCTGGTCATCCGCCTGCAGCCCGACGAGGGCGTCAAGCTCTTCATGATGATCAAGGATCCGGGGCCCGGCGGCATGCGCCTGCGCGAAGTGCCGCTCAACCTCAGCTTTGCCGCAGACCTTCACCGAGCGCACGCCCGAGGCCTATGAGCGCCTGCTGCTCGACGTCATCCGCGGCAACCAGACGCTGTTCATGCGC
Source organism: uncultured Alphaproteobacteria bacterium (assembly GCA_963782875.1). Lineage (GTDB taxonomy): Bacteria > Pseudomonadota > Alphaproteobacteria > Rhizobiales > Devosiaceae > CAWALD01. The sequence continues at coordinate 2,047,380 of CAWALD010000003.1, forward strand.
CGCGACGAACTCGAGGCCGCCTGGTCCTGGGTCGACCCCATCCGCGAAGCCTGGGACGACTCCTCCGATGCGCCGCAGGCCTATACGGCCGGCACCTGGGGCCCGACCGGCGCCGATCGCGCTGATCGAGCGCGACGGCCGCACCTGGCACGAAGACGGCGAATTCTGATGGTCGGAGTCGGCGCGAACTTTGCCGAGCAAGGACAAGCTGGCCGCCGCCCTCGCCGAGGCCGTGGCCGACCAATCTCAAGGCCGGTATCGGCCGAGCGCGGCACCGGCGTCGCTCGCGGTCTCCGGCGGCTCGACGCCGGCGCGATTCTTCACGGCCCTGGCGCGCGCGCAAGGATGTCGACTGGAACAACGTCACCGTCACCCTGGTCGACGAGCGCTGGGTCGATGACAACTCCGACCGCTCCAATGCGCGGCTGGTCGACGACAACCTCCTGCAGGGGCCGGCCGCCGCAGCCACGTTTCGTGCCGCTCTATTCGGGCGGCGACGGAGCCGACGCTGCGCCATGGTCGAGGCCTCCAACGATCTGCAGGAGCAGGTCGCCGCATCCTTTCGATGCCGTGATTCTCGGCATGGGAATGATGGGCATACGGCCTCGTTCTTTCCCGGCGGCGATGCGCTCGAGCGGCGCTGACCGAGCCTGGTCCCGCGCTCGCCATCAGGGCGCCGGGCGCCGGCGAGCCGCGCGATCACCCTGACCCTGCCGCGTCTTCTGGCCACACGCGCGCGCTCTATCTGCATATCGAGGGGGACGAAAAGGCAGCAGGCGCTCGAAACGGCGCTCGAGCCGATGGCCCCGTTGAGGACATGCCGGTCAGCGGCGCGTGCTGCGCCAGAACCGATGATGCCGGTCGACATCTTCTGGTGTCCCTGACCGCGACTGCGTGAGGGGTCGGCCTGCGAGGCCCCGGTTTTCACGAACAGGCCAGCGGCATGCGCCGCAAGGGCCAAAGGAAGCAGTGATGTCGATAAATTCGACCGTCAAGGACGTCACCGACCGGATCGCCGCCCGCAGCGAGCTGACGCGCGAAGCCTATCTCGACCGCATCGAGCAGCACGAAATGCCAGGGCGTGAATCGCGACACGCTCTGAGCTGCGGCAATCTCGCCCACGGCTTTGCCGCCTGCGCGCCTGCCGACAAGGCCAAGCTCGCCGGCGACAGCGCGCTCAACCTCGGCATCGTCACCTCCTACAACGACATGCTGAGCGCCCATCAGCCCTATCGGCGCCTATCCCGACATCATCAAGGAGGCGGCCCGCGAAATCGGCGCCACGGCGCAGGTTGCCGGCGGCGTGCCGGCCATGTGCGATGGCGTCACCCAGGGCCAGCCGGGCATGGACCTGTCGCTCTTTTCGCGCGACGTCATCGCCATGGCGACCGCCGATCGCGCTTCAGCCACAACATGTTCGACGCCGCCGTCTATCTCGGCATCTGCGACAAGATCGTGCCGGGCCTGCTGATCGGGGCGCTGACCTTCGGCCATCTGCCGGCCGTCTTCGTGCCCGCCGGGCCGATGCCGTCGGGCCTGCCCAATGACGAGAAGGCCAAGGTCCGCCAGCTCTACATGGAAGGCAAGGTCGGCCGCGCCGAACTGCTCGAGGCGGAGGCCAAATCCTATCACTCGCCCGGCACCTGCACCTTCTACGGCACCGCCAATTCCAACCAGATGCTGATGGAGATCATGGGCCTGCACCTGCCCGGCGCCAGCTTCGTCAATCCCGGCACGCCCGCTGCGCGATGCGCTGACCCGCGAGGCGGCCAAGCGCGCGCTGTCGCTGACCGCCGAGGGCAACGATTATACCCCCATCGGCCACATCATCGACGAGAAGGCCATCGTCAACGGCCTCGTCGGCCTGCACGCCACCGGCGGCTCGACCAACCACACCTGCATCTGGTCGCCATCGCCAGCGCGGCCGGCCTGCAGGTGACCTGGGACGACATGTCCGATCTCTCCGACGCCGTGCCGCTGCTGGCCCGCGTCTATCCCAACGGCATCGCCGACGTGAACCATTTCCACGCCGCCGGCGGCATGGGCTTTCTGATCCGCGAACTGCTCGATGCGGGCTATCTGCACGAGGACGTCAAGACCGTCTGGGGCAACGGGCTGTCGCGCCTACACGGTCGAGGCGAAGCTGATCGAGGACAAGCTCAGCTTCGAGCCGGCGCCCAAGCAAATCGGCAAGCCCAAGGTGCTGGCGCCGGCCGCCGACGCCCTTCGCCAGAACCGGCGGGCTCAAGCTGCTGAAGGGCAATCTCGGCAAGTCGGTCATCAAGGTTTCGGCCGTCAAGCCCGAGCACCGCGTCGTCGAGGCGCCGGCGCGGGTGTTCCACTCGCAGGCAGGGCTGCAGGAGGCCTTCAAGGCGCGGCGAACTGACCGGCGATCGTCATCGCCGTCGTGCGCTTCTCCGGGCCCCAAGGCCATCGGCATGCCCGAACTGCACAAGCTGACCCCGGCGCTCGGCGTGCTGCAGGACCGCGGGCTTCAAGGTGGCGCTGGTGACCGACGGGCGCATGTCTGGCGCCTCCGGCAAGGTGCCGGCCGCCATCCACATGACCCCCGAAGCCATGCGATGGCGGCCCGATCTCCAAGATCCGCGACGGCGACCTGATCCGGCTCGACTGCCGAGGCGGGCACGCTTGACATTCCTCGGCGACGAGCAGGAGTTCATGTCGCGCACCCCGGCGACCGAGGATCTGCGCCCCGAGCACTACGGCATGGGCCGCGAACTCTTCGCCGGTTTCCGCGCCATCGTCGGCGCCGCCGACAGAGGCGCCAGCGTCTTCGCCTGACTAGCTCTGCGCCTCGATGGTGATCTGTCCGCCGTTGCGCGGCAGGTGAAAATATTCGTGGTAGAGATTGAAGTCCGAGGGGAAGACGTAGCCGAAGAGCGGCGTGTAGGTGTAGCTGGCCTCCGACACGATCACAAATTGCCCCTTTGCCACAGCAACGATGGCGTCGGTGCTCTTGATATTTGGATAGGGCTGCCCGACCGTATGAGCCATGGTGGCGTCCGTCGACCGGCTCCAGACCACATTGGTACTGCCGTCTGTCTTCACTTGGACGCAGCTGACGATCTGGCGGACGCCGGTGCTTGGATAGGGCGCCATGGTGGCCTTGGCGGCGATGAAATAGTCGTTGAGCGCGGAATTGGTCAGCTGACCATCGGTGCGGGCCACCAGATCGCCCAGCGCGCCGGCAACGGTAGATATCCGCTTGTCGACCGTGATCGCCGAGCTGACTTCCACCGAGCCGATATAAAGGGTCAGAAGGAAAGGCAGGATCAGTGCGAACTCGACCGCTGCGACACCCCGCTCGGCCATGCGGAAGCGGTGCAGCGCGCGCCCGATCCGCGCAAGGGAATGCCGGGCTCTAGAACGGTTCATTCTTGAACACCCTTACCGCCCCCAAAAGCCGCTTGTTGTCCGGCGTGTTGGCCAGGTTGAAGCCCGCGAAATTGAGCAGCGTCGGCCATTTGTAATAGACCTCGACCATCTCGATGCCGGAGCCGGCCCCGGCATTGTAGGTCTCGGCGGATTTCCATGCGCCGGTCACGGGATCGATGGGCACGCTGAACGCGGCTGCGTTGAAATCGGTCAGCGACCGCACCGTGATCTGCAGCCCGTTGCAGTCGAAAAGGCCGAAAAGATTGTCGCAAATGACATTGCGAAAACCCGCCGCATTCATGGAGCTGGTTTGTGCCTGGCCTGTGCGGATGAGGCGAACGCTGGTGTCGACCGCACTGTCGAGCACCTGAGACGCAAGGAACACCAGCGCCGTTTCAAGGATGGCGCCGATCAGCGAAAAGAACGGCACCGCCAATATGGCGAACTCGATTGCCGTCACGCCTGCCTCGTCCCGCAGGAAGCGGCGGCGCAGCGATCGTGCAAACAGACCAGTTCTTTTCGGCGGGACACGCGTCAACGTCTCACCTCATCTTCGCAAAGACGAATATCTAGAGACCTTGAGCCTAACCGGAAGTTAGCCGGGCGCTTTCGTCACGCTGTCTTTGCCGAAAGGGTGAATAGCCCGTTAACGCGGCTGCTCACCTGGCCGCGCCGGCAATCAGCTGCGAGGAAGAAATATTCTGCGAGGTGAAGCCGGTGTCGTCGCCCAGCATGATGGTGGGCTGGCAGGTGGGCGAGCAACTGAGCGTTGTGCGCGAGGTGCCCATGTAAACGGTCATCACATCCGCCTGGGTCTGCACGACATCGACTATGGTGTCAGCCACCGGATTGCCGACGCTATCGAGGATGATGAGGTTCGTCTGCCCATAGCTCTTGCCGGTCAGGATCAGGGTGGTGGGATCCTGAATGGTGACATCGGCGATGCCCGGATTGCCGATGATGACGGTTGCCGCCGGAGAATTGATCCTGAGGATACGCGCCATGTTGACATTGACGGTGACGGCGCCATCCGCCGCATAAGCGGGCAGCGCGGACAACGCGGCGATGAGAAGGGCGAGGGCGGGCAACAGCCAGCCATTGGCGGCGCGCATGATGGGTACTCGGCACATTGAACTCATGACTGCAGTCTCGCTCCCAATGGTGAACAATTGGCAAATGCCCGCCAATCGTCTGCGAAAGAACCTGTGCCGCAATTATAAAGACGGCTTCATCAGAATTGGCGTCGGCGGGGCGCCGCGATTATTGCGCACTACATGGTATTGAGCCCTTTCGATTAACGTAATTTCAAGAGCTGATGCCTAGGCTTCCGGGCAGTTCGGTACATCTGCGTAGCGAGCTGTGCCGTCACATCGGTGACGTGGAACAAGGAGCTAAAAATGAATATCGTGACCCGTTTCGTCAAAGACGAGTCCGGCGCGACCGCGATCGAGTACGGCCTGATTGCCGCCCTCATCAGCGTCGGGATCATCGCCGCGGCGACCACCCTTGGCACTGGCCTGAGCAACCTCTTCAACGGTATCGGCGGCAAGCTGAACACCGCGTCGCAGTCCAACGCCCTGCAATAAAATAAGGCCTCCGGGCGCCATGAGCGCTCCTGGCCAAGAAGGGGGGCAGCAGCCCCCCTTTTGTTTTGCATTTGTTAAGCATGAGCCAGCAAGACTGCCCCGGCGCTCCTGTCGACCGCCGATGCGGAGCTGAGGAGAGATCGCGATGATCAACTATCTGACCGTGCTGATTTTCCCCGTGCTCATGGCCTATGCCGCATCGTCCGATCTGTTGACCATGCGGATTTCCAACAAGATCATCCTGGCGCTGATTGCCGGATTCGCGCTGGTTGCGCTGCTGCTGGGCATGCCCCTGGCCGTTCTTGGATGGCATTTTGCCGCGGCAGCCATCGTTCTGGTCTTCGCTTTCGCCTTTTTCGGCTTTGGCTGGATCGGCGGCGGCGACGCCAAGCTCGCGGCGGCAACCGCGCTCTGGGTCGGCTTTGCCGACACCTTGCCCTATCTCGTTTACGCCACGCTGATGGGCGGCGCGCTTACGCTTGCCATCCTTGTCCTGCGCAAATGGCCGCTGCCGCTATCCCTGACCGAAGTTGAATGGATCAGGCGTCTGCACAATCCCAATGCCGGGGTTCCCTATGGCATCGCGCTCGCTGCCTCCGGTCTTCTGATCTACTCGGACACATCGCTTTTTCAGCAATTGCTTGGCTGAAACGCCGAGAAAATTGCACGGTTACTTGACGTTAACTGTCATCAAAAACCGCCGCTTAACCAAGTTTTGACGCTTTCCCCGCAGACTGGCCCTGGCAAAACCTGGACGTGATGCGTCCCGGACCGAGCGGAGTTGTGTAATGAAACCAGCGCGTATTCTGCTGTTGGTAGTGGCGATAGTTGCCGGCGGCCTCGCCGCCTACCTGGCAACCCGAGGCAATGCGCCCCAGCCCCCGGCCGAGCAGGTCGTGGTTGAGGCGAAAACGACCATGGTTCTGGTGGCAACGCAAAATATCGGCGTCGGCCAGCGCCTGACGCCGGATTTGGTTACCTGGCAGCAATGGCCCGAATCCGCTCTGCGCAATGAATTCATCACAAGCGCCCAGGTGCCGGATGCGCCGGCGCAGCTCGATGGCACGCTTGCCCGCTTCGAAATCTTTGCCGGCGAGCCGATCTATGATTCCAAGCTTGTCCGCTCTGACCAGGGTTATCTTTCGGCCGTCCTGGCCAAGGGCAAGCGCGGCGTTTCCATACAGGTCACCCCGGAATCGGGCGCCGGCGGCTTCATCGTTCCCAACGATCGGGTCGATGTGGTCCAGACCCGCAACACCGCCGCCGGCGAGCAGTCGCAGACCATTCTGGAGAACGTCAAGGTGCTGGCGATCGGCCAGCGTCTGGGCGAACGGGGCCAGACCGCCGGCGACGCCGACCAGCAGGACCCCAAATCCCAGGTCTTCCAGGGTGCCACCATCGCGACCCTCGAGCTCGACCCCCTGCAGGCCGAGACGCTGCTTGCCGCAGCCAATAGCGGACAATTGTCTCTGGCCCTGCGTTCCGTGACCGATTTTTCCGAAAAGATTGAGCGCAAGGGGCGCAATGACGGCTCTGTGCGCGTCATCAGATACGGCACGGAATCCACCATTCTTCCGACCGACATGCCGGGCGCCGCGCCGTCTGTTGCACCGGGTGTCGGCCAGACGGCAGAAGCGGCTCCGACCCCCGGTCAGTCCATTTTCACCGCACAACCCGCAAATGTGCAGCCTGGCGCATCAGTGCCGTCCTCGGCCTCCGAGCCGGTACAGCTCAGGTGAGGAGTAACCCGATGCACACGCCACAAAAGACTGCCCGAAAGAGCCATCGCAGCCGCAAGGCTCATGCACTGGCGCTCGCCTGTCTGGTCGCGCTGGCAGGCGCCTGGCTGCCCACCGCCGCGCAGGCCACGCCCAACCACATCCAGATTTCGCGGCAGGCCATGGGCGCAACCCAGCACGTCGAAGTCGGTCTCAACAAGTCGCTGATCGTCGACCTTCCTATCGATTCGCGGGAAGTCATCGTGTCCAGCCCGACCATAGCGACTGCCATCATGCGCTCCAAGCGCCGCGCCATCGTCCAGGGCATGGCGGTCGGCGAAACCAATATCTTCTTCCTCGATGCCAACGGGAATCGCATTTCGGTCATGGAAGTATCCGTGACCCAGGATTCCTCCGGTCTTGAATCGATCATCGCCCGGCTGTTGCCCGGATCGCACATTCGCGTGGAAACGATCGCGGCCGGCGGCGGCGCGCGCATCGTTCTGTCCGGTACCGCGAGGTCCAGCGACGACGCCGCCAAGGCGGTTGCCGTTGCGGCCCAGTTCGCCGGCGGCGATGCCAATGTTGCCAATGTCATTGCGGTCGACGGCGCCCAGCAGGTCGCTCTCAAGGTCACGATCGCCGAGGTGGCGCGCGAGGCGGTCAAGCAACTGGGCATCAACTTCTCGGCCTCCGTCAATGCCGGCGGCATGTCGACATCCTTCACCAATAATCCGGGTCTCGGCGGCGCCTCCAACGTGCTTCCGAGCGGCTCGCTCGGCGTGAGCGGCGGCATAGGCGGTGTCCAGCTCGATGCGACCCTCAGGGCGCTCGAGCGCCGCGGGCGCCATGCGCACGCTCGCCGAACCGACACTGACGGCCCTTTCCGGACAGGAAGCCGAATTTCCTCGCCGGCGGCGAATTCCCGGTGCCAACCGGCGTCGACAACGGCAAGGTGTCGTTCAGCTTCAAGGAATTCGGCGTCAAGCTGAACTTCACGCCGGTCGTGATGTCGGGTGGCATCATCGGCCTGACCGTCGACACCTCGGTCTCCGAGCCGACCACCGAGGGCGGCTTCAGCCTCGACGGCGTGACCATCCCCGCCACCAAGGAACGCCAGGCCAAGACCTCCGTGCGAACTGCGTTCGGGCGCAACCCTCGCCATTGCCGGTCTGATCCAGGACCAGGTGCGCCAGCAGTTCAACTCGATCCCGGGGCTCGACAAGCTGCCGATCCTTGGAGCGCTGTTCCGCTCGCGCGACTTCATGCACTCGCAAACCGAACTGGTCATCCTCGTGACGCCGAGCCTTGCCGACGCCGGGACCGGTCGACCTGCCGACCGACCACATGGTGTTTGCCGGGGACGCCGAGGCGATCTTCCTGGGGCACATGGAAAAACTCTACGGCGTCGGCAACTGCAATTGCGACAATAAGGGCGGCGGCTTCCGCGGCTCGATCGGCTTCGTGCTCGACTAGGTGAATGGGCCCGCCCGCGCGGCGAGCCAGGGAGAATAGAATGGATATGAACCGGAACGGCATGCAAGCGGACGAACCGACGGGCGATGTGGCCGCTGGTGCGCGCCTGCTGCCCCGCATCACCATCCAGGCCTTCTGCGAACACTCGCAGACCGCCCAGCTGGTCGAGACCGGCCGTTCACGACCGGCGCATGTCCAAGGTCGCGCTGACCACCCACAATGGCGGGCATCGAGGCGGCGGTCGAGACCTATCAAGTCCAACCCCACGCCCAACCTGATCATCATCGAGACGCACGCAGACGCCCGAGGAGCTGCTGCGCCAGCTCGAACGGCTGGCCGAGGTCTGCGATGCCGCGCACCCGCCTGATCGTGCTGGGCCATGTCAACGACATCGTGCTCTATCGCGAACTGATCCGTTCGGGCGTCTCCGAATACTCGTGCTGCCGGCCAGTGCGCAGACCTGGTCGTCCGCCATCACCGAACTGTTCGTCGCCGAAGGCGCGGCGCCCATCGGCCGCACCATCGGCTTCGTTGCCGCCAAGGGCGGCGCCGGGTCGGCTCGACCATCGCCCACAACGTCGCCTGGGCGATCTCCCAGCTCGTGCGCCAGGACGTGCTGGTCATCGACATGGACCTCGGCTTCGGCACCGCCGGCCTCAACTTCAACCAGGACCCGCCGCACGGCTTGGCCGACGCCGTGTTCGCGCATGCAAGAAGATGGACGCGGTCATGCTCGACCGGCTGATGTCCAAGGCCGCCGACCACATCAACCTGCTGACCGCGCCGGGTACGCTCGACCGCACCTATGATTTCGAGGAGCGCGATTTCGAGCAGATCGTCGAGCTCTCGCCAGAAGACCATGCCGGTGGTCATCCTCGACATCCCGCATGGCTGGAACGGCCTGGGTGCGCCATACCCTGGCGACCATCGACGAGATCGTCATCGTCGCCGAGCCGGACCTCGCCAATCTGCGCAATGCCAAGAACCTCGCCGACACCATCAAGGCGCTGCGCCCGGCCGAGTCCGAGCCGCTGCTGGTGGTCAACAAGACCGGCGTGCCCCGGCGTCCCGAGATCGCGCCGTCCGAATTCGCCACCTCGGTCGAATGCCGGCTGATCGGCCAGATCGGCTTCGATGCGGCGCATTTTCGGCACCGCCGCCAATAACGGCCAGATGATCTGCCGAGGTCTCCGCCGGCCACAAGTGCCAATGAGATCTTCAAGACCATCGGCCTGCAGGTCACCGGCCGGGCGAGCCAGGAGCGTCGCCGGACGCGGAAGCGGGCTCAAGCTTCCGCGCGGCCTCGGCGTCTGCTGAAGCGGGCGTAAGGCAGTAAGGGCCCCTAGATGTTCGGAAAACGCACCAGTTTCGGAGGCAATACGCGCGAGCCAGGCGGAAGCGCCGCAGCCGCAGCCATCGCCGCGGCCCGCGATCGAGGCGGCAGCGGCGCCTGTCGGGCGATATCCCGGCGCCCGCCCAAACCGCCGCGCACCGAAGAAGTGCTCGATGTCGGCGGACAGAACCCTGCCGCCCGCGCCGACAGCTATTTCCAGACCAAGTCGACGATCTTCAACGCGCTGATCGATTCCATCGATCTCAGCCAGCTCGCGACGATGGATACCGATGCCGCGCGCGAGGAAATCCGCGACATCGTCGCCGAGATCATCGCGCTCAAATCCATCGTCATGTCGATTTCCGAGCAGGAGGATCTGCTCGAGGACATCTGCAACGACGTGCTCGGCTATGGCCCGCTCGAGCCGCTTCTGGCCCGCGACGACATCGCCGACATCATGGTGAACGGGTCCCAGAAGTGCTACATCGAAGTCAACGGCAAGGTGAAGCTGACCAATGTGCGCTTCCGCGACGAAGCGCACCTGATGAATGTCTGCCAGCGCATCGTCAGCCAGGTCGGCCGCCGCGTCGACGAAAGCTCGCCGATCTGCGACGCCCGCCTGCCCGACGGCTCCCGCGTCAACGTCATCGCGCCGCCGCTGGCCATCGACGGCGCCGCGCTCACCATCCGCAAGTTCAAGAAGGACAAGCTGACCCTCGCCCAGCTGGTCAAGTTCGGCTCGATCTCGCCCGAAGGCGCCGAAGTGCTGCGCATCCTCGGCCGAGTCCGCGCCAACGTCCTGATCTCCGGCGGTACCGGCTCGGGCAAGACGACGCTTCTCAACTGCCTGACCGCCTTCATCGAACGCGACGAGCGCGTCATCACCTGCGAGGACTCGGCCGAACTCCAGCTGCAGCAGCCGCATGTGGTGCGCCTCGAAACGCGCCCGCCCAATCTCGAGGGCGAGGGCGAGATCACCATGCGCGACCTGGTCAAGAACTGCCTGCGCATGCGTCCCGAACGCATCATCGTCGGCGAAGTCCGTGGCCCCGAGGCGTTCGACCTGCTGCAGGCCATGAACACCGGCCATGACGGCTCGATGGGCACGCTGCACGCCAACTCGCCGCGCGAGGCGCTCTCGCCGCCTTGAATCGATGATCACCATGGGCGGCTACTCGCTGCCCTCGCGCACCATCCGCGAGATGATCGTCTCCTCGATCGATGTCATCGTGCAGGCCGCGCGCCTGCGCGACGGTTCGCGCCGCATCACCCACATCTCCGAGGTGCTGGGCATGGAAGGCGATGTCATCGTGACCCAGGACATCTTCCTCTACGACATCATCGGCGAGGACGCGGGCGGCAATCTGATCGGCCGGCACCGCTCGACCGGCATCACCAAGCCGCAGTTCGCCGAGCGCGCCCGCTATTTCAACGAGGAGCCCAACCTGGTCGCAGGCGCTCGAAGCGCTCGAATGTCGAGCACCAGCGAGATGCTGGAGTGCTAGAGCCGCATGTCACCGCTCAGTGCTCGGCATTCTTGGCAGTATTCAGCCTCGGCGCAGCCGGGCTTGCCTTGTGCCCGATGCTCGCCGGCTCCAGCCGCGCCGACAAGCGCCGCAAGGCCCTGCAGGGCGACTATCCAGGTCAATCGCGCAGAACCTCGCGGCCGAGCGCCAGCGCGAGAACCGCGCGCAAATCCGTGCAGCAGGCCCTCAAGTCGCAGACCGCCGAGCTGGGCAAGCGCAAGAAAGCGCGTGCCGCTGCAGACCCAGATCTTCCAGGCCGGCATGAAGATCAAGAAGCAGGCCTTCATCCGCAATCAGGTCATCCTCGGCGCCGTCGTCTTCGTTCTGTGCTTCCTGTTCGAGGTGCCGCTGCTCTTCGCCGTCGTCTTCGGGGTCGGCGGCGGCTATGTGCTGCCGCGCTTCTATCTGGGCCACCGCCGCAAGCGCTACCAGGCCAAGTTCCTCGACGAACTGCCCAATGCCGTCGAAGCCATCGTGCGCGGCGTCAAGTCGGGCATGCCGCTCAACGATTCCATGCGCATCGTCGCCAAGGAGGTCAAGGAGCCGGTCAAGTCCGAGTTCGCAGCGCGTGCTGGACCAGCAGGCCTTCGGCAAGTCCATGACCGAGGCCGTGCAGGTGCTCTATGACCGCGTGCCGCTGCCCGAGGTCAATTTCTTCGTCGTCGTCATCACCGTGCAGCAGCAGGCCGGCGGCAATCTCTCCGAAGCGCTGGGCAACCTCGCCCGCGTCCTGCGCAACCGCAAGAAGATGAAGGCCAAGGTCAAGGCCATGTCCTCGGAAGCCAAGGCCTCGGCCGATGATCATCGGCTCGCTGCCTTTCATCGTCGCCACCCTGGTGTCGCCTTGTCAGCCCCGGCTACCTCGCAGCCGCTCTATCGGCACCCAGATCGGCGATCATCTGGCTCGGCGTCGCGGCCGTGCTGATGGCGACGGGCGTCTTCGTGATGAACCGCATGATCCAGTTCGACATCTGATCGGAGGGTGGCGATGAGCCTTGTCGACACCCTGACCGATCGCAGTTTCCTCATCGCCGTCTTCGCGGCGATTTCCGCCGGCAGCCGTGGTCTTCACCTTCGGCGCCCAGTTCTTCGACCGCTCGCGACATGAAGCAGCGCATCAAGCCGCGTGGCGCTGGAGCGCGAGAAGCTGCGCGCCGAGGAGATGGCGCGGCTGCGCGGCGGCCGAGGCCGGGAGACCGGCGGTGGCAGCGCATCCATCCGGCACCGGCGACGAGGCGCGCAGCTTCGTGAACAAGGTCGTCGAGCGCTTCATCTGCAAGAAGGCCTTCGTCGACGACAAGACGGTCGAGAGCGCTTGCTGCAGGCCGGCTATCGCGGCCAGGGGCACGCTGACGACCTATCGTGTTCCTGCGCTTCGTCACCCCCTTCATGCCTGTTTGCCCTTGCCGTGATCTATCTCGGCTTTGTGGTCATGTCCGACCAGCCGCTCTAGCTGAACGGTGCTCTATTCGCGTCGGCGTCGGCCTGCTCGGCTCCTATCTGCCGCTGCTGCTGCTGCAAGAACCCGATCCAGAAGCGCCAGGCCTCCATCCGCCGCGCCTGGCCGGATTGCCTCGATCTGATGCTGCTCTGCGTTGAAAGCGGCATGTCCATCGAACACGCCTTCAAGCGCGTCGGCGAGGGAGATCGGCCGAGCAGAGCGTGCCGAACTGGCCGAGGAACTGACCCTTACCACCGCCGAGCTGAGCTTCCTCGAGGACCGCACCCGTGCCTACGAAAATCTCGGCACGCGCACCGGGCTCGACAATGTCCGCTCGGTGATGACCGCGCTCATCCAGGCCGACCGCTACGGCACCTCGGTCGGCCCAGTCGCTGCGCGTCATGGCCGAGGAAGGCCGCGAGCAGCGCATGATGGAAGCCGAAAAGAAGGCCGCCGCCCTGCCGCCGAAGCTGACCGTGCCGCTGATCCTGTTCTTCCTGCCGGTGCTGTTCATCGTCATCATGGCGCCGGCCATGATCAAGATATTCTCGCAGAACTTCAATTTCGGGTTCTAGGAGCGTTGCCAGAAAAAGTGCTCGGCACTTTATCTGTACGGCAGCGCGACGCATTTAATGAGGAAATCGCGATCCAGCGGCCGCAAGCCGGCAGGTCAGGTGCCTCGGAGCCGTTTGCGCATGTTCACCCGCACGCCTATTCCGGCAATCGGATCGCGCCCGGTTTGCTCATAGCCGTGGCGGCCATAGAAGGCCCGGTTGGTTTCCATCTTTTCGTTGGTGTAAAGGCGCAATTCGTTCAGCCCTTCGGCGCGCGCTAAATCTTCGGCATGGGCCAGAAGGGCGCGCCCGATTCCCTTGCCCTGCAGCGTCTCATCGACGGCGAGGTTGACGATGAGCAGGTGATCGGCGGCAGGTTTAAGCTCGCTCAGCGCGACGATACCATCAGGTCCGTCGAGAACGAAAACGAGGTGATCGCGGATCGCCGCGGCATGGTCCGCTTGCATGGGCATCGGCTCTCGCCCGATCACTGGCACCCATTTGGCATAGGCGCGCCGCACCAGGTTGCGTACAGCGTCGGCCTCAATGAGCTCCGCTCGGCGCAGCACGATGTCAGGCATGGAAAGGAAGCTCAGCTGTCCTTTTTGATCGCGTCCCAGCGGTTCTGCTGGGTGATCAGGGCTCTTATGTAGGCCATGTTGGACTGGACCTGCTCGGGCGGCAGTTCGCGCTGATAGATGGCCTCGGCTTCCCCGAACCGGCCCTGCAGCCCCACGATCAGCGCCAGATTCTGGCGGATCTGGCTGGTCGCGGTCGGCATGGAGACCGCGACGCGCAAATGCTGTTCTGCCGAATTGAGATCATTGGTCATGGCAAAGGAGAGGCCAAGATTGGCTTCGATCGAGGCCTCCTGCGGCGCGATCAGCTGCGCCTGGCGGTAGAGCGCCCGCGCCGCCTCGTTCTGCCCGGTCTGGTCCAGAATGGCGCCCTTGACCGACAGCGCGTTCCAGTCCGGCCGGTCGGGACGGATGGTGTTGTCGATCACTGTCAGCGCCTGCTGGAAATTGCCATTGGCGGCGAGCGCCTTGGCATAAGCGATCTGCAGATCGGCATCATCGCCATAATGGGCAAGGGCGGTCTCGATGACAGCCATGGCCTGGTCCGACTGCCCCGCGGCGCGCAGCGCGGCCGAATAGTGGATGACAATCGCCTTGTCGTAAGGGTTGGACTGGTAGCGGGCGCCGAGCTGGCTCAACGTTTCCTGGGTCTGCGCGCGCGACAGGCCCGAATAGTCGGGCGAGCGCATGGTCGAGGTGCGGTTGGAGGCGCAGGCGCAAAGCACCAGCGCCGTCAAGGCCGCCATCAGGGCCGTGCGCATGAGACCGGTCTTCAGGGGACGGGCAGAAAACAATTGAAACATCCGCGAAACTTGCACTGGCGGCACGCGCCGCCTCGCGCTAAGCAATAAAACATTAACCCTAATAGCCGGTTAAGCTGGCCGCTCTTCGGACCGGAGATGCGGTCCATTGCGCCCGGGTTCAGAAATCAGCAAAGGGAACAGAGGCATGGCCGCCAGAAAATCAGGCGATTCTCCGACAGCGCCAATCGATGTCATCGGGATCAAGGAGGGCGGGCTTTCCGCCGCCGGCCTCTCCGAGCCGCACCTCAGATGGGCCGAAGCCAATGGCTTTACCGGACAGTCCGGGCGGCTGCTGGCGCTGCCCGGCGAAGATGGCGGCAGGGCCGGCTACCTCTTCGGACTGGGGGGCGAGCAGGATCGCCCCGAACTGGTGTGGGGCTTGGCGTCCGCCGGACTGCAGCCGGGTGCCTTCCGGCTTCAAGGCGATCTGGGTGATCCAGCGCTGGCAGCTCTCGGCTTCGACCTCGGCGCCTATCGCTTCGCCCGCTACAAGAAATCCGAGGGCGAGGTGACGCGCGAAAAGCTTGATGGGGCGGATGAAGCGGAAGTGCTGCGCCTCAAGGGGGCGGCGTTTCTGGCGCGGGACCTGATCAACATACCAGCCAATGATCTCGGTCCGGATGCATTCGAGGCGGCCATCCGCGATTTCGCTGCCAAGCGCAAAATGACCGTCAAGGCGATCGTCGGGGATGATCTCTTGAAGCAGAATTTCCCCATGATCCACGCTGTGGGAAGGGCAAGCGCCGAGGCGCCGAGGCTCATGGATATGAGCTGGGGGAAAAAGGGCGATCCCAAGATCACTCTGGTCGGCAAGGGCGTGACCTTCGACACCGGTGGCCTCGACATCAAGCCGCCATCGTCCATGCTCCTGATGAAAAAGGACATGGGCGGCGCGGCCAATATTCTGGGCCTGGCGCACGCGATCGTCTCGGCCAATCTGCCGGTCCGGCTGCGCGTGCTGATCCCCGTGGTCGAGAACGCCATTTCCGCCAGTTCCTTCCGTCCCGGCGACATCTTACCCTCGCGCGCCGGTTTGAACGTCGAGATCGGCAACACGGATGCCGAGGGGCGCCTGATCCTTGCCGACGCGCTGGCGCTGGCCGACGAGGAAAGCCCCGAACTGATCGTCGATATGGCGACGCTCACCGGCGCGGCACGGGTGGCCCTTGGGCCGGACCTGCCACCGCTTTATGCCACCGACACCGAACTGGCCGACAGCCTCGCTGAAAACGGGCTGGCGAGCGGCGACCCGCTTTGGCCCATGCCGCTCTGGCAACCTTACGACAAGCTGCTTGCCTCCAAGATCGGCGATGTCAATCACATCAGTCCCGGCGGTTTCGCTGGCTCGATAACGGCGGCGTTGTTCCTCAAGCGGTTCGTCAAAAACGCGGGCGCCTGGGTGCATCTCGACATCTTTGGCTGGGCGCCTGAGCCCCGTCCCGGGCGGCCCTTCGGCGGCACCGATCAGGGTATAAGGGCAGTCTATCACACGCTGAAAAAGCGCTATGCGAAGTGATGGCGATTTAGTTGACGAAGTCAACTAAATCGTTAAACTCGCCCAAAAGCAATGTGGAGGGGGCGAATGGCTGACACTGCGCTGGCCGCGCGCATCGCCGAGGTGCGCGCCTTCAACAGGTTCTATACAGCGCTGATCGGGGTGCTGAACGAAGGGCTTTTGGAGAGCCCCTTCACCCTGGCCGAGGCACGCATTCTCTTCGAGCTTTTCCACAATGGGGAGTTCCGCGCGACCGATCTCTCGCGACAGCTTGCCATGGATCCCGCCCAGATCAGCCGCATCGTGCAGCGATTGAGCGACAACGGCATGATTGAGGTGAACCCCGGCGCCTATGACCGCCGGACACGGACCGTCGGGCTGACGGAAGAGGGGCGGGCTGCCGCCGCAGAGCTGGACACCCGCTCCAACGCTCAGATCGAGCGCCTGCTGGGCCGGCACCACGAATGCGCTCAGATGGCCCTCACCCAGTCCATGCACACCATCGCCAGCCTGTTCGATCCGAGCTTCGGCGAAGCCGATGTGGAGCTGCGCGATCATCACTTGGGAGAGTTGGGCTGGCTGATCCACCGCCAGGCGCTGATCTATCATGAGAATTTTGGCTGGAACGCCGAGTTCGAGGCGCTCATCGCGCGGCTTTATGCCGACTTCGAAACCGCGCCCGAAACCCCGCCGAAAAAACTGTGGATCGCCGAGATGCGCGGCATCGTCGCCGGTTCGGTATTCGTGGTGTCGAAACAGGACGCGCCGGAAACCGCGCAATTGCGCATGCTCTATGTAGAGCCGGTGGCGCGGGGCAAGGGCGTTGGCACCAGACTGGTGGACGCGGCGGTGAATTTTGCCCGCGAGGCCGGCTATGGCGACATCATGCTGTGGACGCAGGACTGCCTGACCTCAGCCCGCAAGATCTATCAGGCTGTCGGATTCGATCTGGCCGAGGAAAAGCGTCACCATTCCTTCGGTCATGAGCTCAACGGCCAGATCTGGGCGATGAAGCTCTAATACCCGCGTTCGGTGTCCACCACATTGACCAGCGGTTTGCCGGCCTCGTGATCCTTGATGACCTGCGAGAAATAGCGAACGCCGGTCTCGGGATTGGAAATCGCCGCGATATGCGGGGTGATATAGCAATTCGTCAGATCCCAGAGCGGGCTGTCCTTCGGCAGCGGCTCGGTCTGGAACACGTCGAGACTGGCTGCGCCCAGAGTGCCGTCCTGCAGGGCCTTGACGATATCGGCTTCGACCTGATGGCCGCCGCGCGCTGCATTGACGATGGCAGGGCCGCCATTGAGTCTGTCGCGCCTTAGCTTTGAGAAGGTCTTGTAGTTGAGAATGCCCTCGGTCTCAGGCGTCAGCGGCAGAAGATCGACCAGGATATCCGTTCCGCCAAGGAAGGCGTCGAAATCGTCGGGACCAGCAAAGGTTTCCACGCCATCGATCTGCTTGGGCGAGCGGCTCCAGCCGCGCAATTTGAAGCCGAGCGGCTTGAGGCGCGACAGCGCATGCTGGCCGAGCACGCCGAGCCCCATGACGCCAACACAAACATCCCAGGCGGGCGGCGGATAAAGCTGCGTCCATTCATGCGCATGCTGATCGTGCCGGTAGCGGGTATAGAGCCGGTGATGCATGGTGACATGGGCGACGACATAGTCGCTCATGCACTGGCTGAGTTCCTCGTCCACGAACCGTACCACGGGGATATCTTGCGGCAGGTGCGGATGGCGCATCAGCGCATCGACGCCGGCGCCCAGCGACAGCACCGCCTTGAGATTGTCGAGCCCGTCAAAGGCATCCGCCTTGGGCTTCCACACGAAGATGTAGCGGATGTCGGCCGGGTCGTAGTCATCGCCGCGCCGAACAACCGGATAGCCACCGAGCGCCGCTGACAAATTTTGTGCCCAGCGGGCCTCGTCCACATCGCTGAGATGCAAGAGCAGCATGTGATCCTCCCAAAACGAAGGGCTGCGCCCTGAAGGGGTGCAGCCCTTTAGATAACAGCTATGACGCCAATTCTAGTTCGCGGCTGGAGCCGAGCCCGAAGTCGAACCCGAAGAGGTGGTCGAACCCGAAGAAGTAGTCGAATCTGGAGAAGTGGTCGAACCTGAAGTCGTGCTCTGATCGCTCGGCGCAGCGCTCCCGCCCGTCTGCGGCTGAGCCTGCAGCGGCGTGCCGGTCGAACCAGGCGCGGCCTGCGAATTGCCGGGTCCCGGTCCGAGGTTGGTTTCCTGCGTCGGCTTGCCTTCGGTCATGCCGGGCTCGGTCGACGGATTGGCTTCCGAGGAGGACGGCGCGGTGACGTCCGGCTTGGTGGTGGCGCCCTCGACGACCTTCTGATCGGAAGGCGCGGCGGGGACGTCGGCTGGTGCCTCGACCGCCGGGAAGGGCACGGGATCGCTCGACAGCGTCTGCAGATAGGCCAGAAGATCGGCGCGGTCCTGATCCTTCTTCACGCCCGGGAACGTCATCTTGGTGCCCGGCGCCGCGGCCTTGGGCGAGGTCAGGAAATCATTGAGGTTGGCGTAGGTCCACTTGCCTTCCGCTTCCGCAAGCTTGTGGAGCGCATCCGAATAGTTGAAGCCGGGATGGCTGGCGATCGGACGGCCGACCACGCCCCAAAGGTTCGGACCGGTCTTGTTGGGGCCACCTTCGGTGAGGTCGTGGCAGGCATGGCACTTCTTGGCAACGTTGGCGCCGGCGGTGGGATCGGCATTGGCAAGCAGGACAGGCAGCGGCGTGGCCGGCGCTTCCGTGGTCGCTACGGCGGCAGTGGCGGTTCCTTCAGGCTCGGGCAGAGCGTATCCGACCCCCCGGTCCTCGATCGGCGCGTAGATCGCCTCCGCGACGAAACCTGCGCCCATGACGAACAAAAGCGTGCCCAGAATGGCACCGATGATTTTGTTCAGCTCGAAAGAATCCATAATGCGGTCTCTCCGTACCGTTTCCTGCCCCTTGTCCGAAAATCATCGGAATTCCAAGGAAATTTTGCGATGAGGCGGCCGGAGATGATTCCCGGGTCTGGCCGACGCGCGCGGAAGATATAGTTTGAACGCCTGGGGTGCAACCGGGTTTGCCGCAGGTGCGACAAAGCGTGTCCCGTCCGCTGCCGAGTTGGTTTTAACGGAGCGCGCGCAGCGCCGCTATCCTTGCATACTTACCCCCGGCATAACCATATACCGGTCAACAATGCTCACCTGGGATAAGGAGAGGCAGCAATGGCTGAACGGCATGTGGTGTGCCCGCATTGCGCCAAGACCAACCGCATCGCCGAGGGCAAGGCCGCGGCCGATGCGAAATGCGGAGCCTGTGGAAAGGCTCTTTTCGACGGCCATCCGGCCGATGTGAACGGCAGCGCCTTCGACAAGCAGGTACAAAAAAGCGATGTGCCGGTGCTGGTAGATGTCTGGGCGCCCTGGTGCGGACCGTGCCGGGCCATGGCTCCGGCCTATGAGGAAGCGGCGAAAAAACTCGAGCCGGATGTTCGCGTCATCAAGCTCAATTCCGACAATGAGCAGCAGATCGCGGCGCGCCTTGGCATACGCGGCATCCCCACCATGATCCTGATGCACAAGGGCAGGGAGATCGCCCGCACCTCGGGGGCCATGCCGGCGGGTCAGATCGTCGGGTGGGTCCGCCAGCATCTGGCGTAAGAGAGATAGGAGAGGGCCCTTGCAATCGAGGTCCCTTTCCCCCAAATAGGCCCTCGGGAGGTTGGCGCGGACATGTCCCTCGCCAACCGGGTCAGGTCCGGAAGGAAGCAGCCCTAACGAGTTTCGACTTGGGTCGTTGTCAGCCTCCTGCTCAATCCCCTAAGCTTGGAATGAGAGACTCGCCGCAAAAGGCGGGCGGCAACTTGCGCCGGCGCCCCCGAGGGCCGGCCCGACAGGCGGCTTATGGCAGATCAGACCTCATCCTCGCCCTATCTCGTGCTTGCGCGCAAATATCGCCCGTCGAGCTTCGACAGTCTGGTCGGGCAGGACGCCATGGTCCAGACGCTGGAAAACGCGTTCAGGACGGGCCGCATCCATCACGCCTTCATCCTTACCGGTGTGCGCGGCGTGGGAAAGACCACGACCGCGCGTATTCTCGCCCGCGCCTTCAACTATGTCGACGAGACCGGGCCGCATCCGAGCCTCGATTTGACGGAGGAGGGGGAGCACTGCCGCGCCATCATCGAGGGCCGGCATGTCGATGTGGTGGAAATGGACGCCGCCTCGAACACCGGCATCGACAATATCCGCGAGATCATCGACTCGGTGAAGTACGGCCCGGTGTCCGCGCCCTACAAGGTCTATATCATCGACGAGGTGCACATGCTGTCGACGGCGGCCTTCAACGGGCTGCTGAAGACGCTGGAAGAGCCGCCGCCCTACGTCAAATTCATCTTCGCCACGACCGAGATCCGCAAGGTGCCGGTGACGATCCTTTCCCGCTGCATGCGCTTTGATTTGCGCCGCATCGCGCCCGACGTGATGACCGACTACCTCAATACCTTGCTCGAGCGCGAGGGCATCACCGCCGAACCGGAAGCACTGGCCATGATCGTGCGCGCTGGCGAAGGCTCGGCGCGCGACTGCCTGTCCCTGCTCGATCAGGCCATCGCCCATGGCGACGGTACGGTGACCGAACAGACGGTGCGGGCCATGCTGGGGCTGGCGGACCGGGCGGTCGGCATCGACCTCTTCGAAACCCTGATGCGCGGGGATATCGCCAGGGCGCTGGAGATCAACCGCAACCTTTATGACGCCGGCGCCGACCCCGGGACAATTCTGGCAGACCTTGCCGATTTCACCCACCTCGTCACCCGCTTCAAGGTCGTGCCGGCCGCTGCCGACGATCTGAGCCTGACGCCCGACGAGCGCACGCGCGGCGCGGAGCTGGCCAATGGGCTCGGCATGCGCAGCCTCACCCGGACCTGGCAGATTCTGACCAAGGGCGATCGAGGAGGTGTCGCGGGCCGGAAATGCCATTCAGGCCGCCGAAATGGTGCTGATCCGGCTGGCCCATGCCGCCGATCTGCCGACCCCAGACGAACTCATTGAAAAGCTGAAGAACCAGCCGGCCCCGGCGGCGCTACCTTCCGATGGCGGGGGCGCCTATGCACCCGCCGGCAATAGCGGCGGTGGAGCGCCTGCGCGTGCGCGCCTGGCTTCTGCGCCCCAGCGCGAGGAACGCTCCGCACCTGCACCGGAAACCCCGCCCGCGCCCCAAATAGCGGCGAACCCCAATCCGCAAAACTATGCCGAACTGGTGGCGCTGGCCGGCGAAAAGCGCGACCTCGTGGTCAAGCATGCGCTTGAGGCCTTCATCAGTCCCGTCAGTTTCGCCGAGGGGCGGATCGAGGTGGCGCTGACAGAGGATGCCGACCAGGCGATCATCTCGACCCTTTCCGCCCGGCTGAAGACCTGGACGGGGCGGCCATGGATGGTGATCGTCTCGACCAAGGCACCGCCCGCCCCGACCCTGCGCCAGACCCGCGAGGCGGCGGAAAAGGCGCGGCTCGATGCCGCCCATGATGACCCGCTGGTGCAGGCGGTGCTCGAAACCTTCCCCGGCGCCAAGGTGGTAAATGTCCGCGTCAGGGACGAGGAACCGCCGCTGCCCGCTCCCGAGGATGTGCCGCTCGACCCGGACGCCGATGAGGACGACGAACTCTAGGCTCTGTTCTGCGCCCGCGCCGCTGCAGCGATGACGTCGCCAGCGAAACTACGGCTCACCGGAAGCTTTTCGCCCGTCGTCAGGCATATCCACAATCGTCCATCCGCCCGCGCCGTCGCCGCGATGGCCGCCTCGGCGACCCAATGGGAGCGGTGGATCTGAAGGCCGGCCACGCCCTCCGTCTCCTTGATCGCATCGGACAACCGCATCAGGACAAGCGTCTTGCCGCGCGTGGTTTCCACCTCGACATAATGGTCCTGCACCGACAGCCGGATCAGGGGGCCGCGAATGGCCGGCGGCAGCCGATCCATGAGCCGGGGCGGTTGCACCTCGGGTGGCGCGGTTGGCGCCAGGCCCGTTGGCGGCGCTGGCGCGCGTGACGTCATGGCAACAATTCCGGCAACCACCGCGGCGGAGATGAGCACGCAATATATATAGAGCTCTACCGCCGCCGCCGGCCCTTTGATGCTATGCCCCATGGCGATCATCTCGACCGTGAAAACGGTCAATTCGGCCAGGCCCCCGACAATCAGCGCCGAGACCGCGAACCGCAGTGCGAAGGGCAAGCGGGTCAGGCTCTTGTCGATGAACCGGGCCGCGCCATAGCCGATGAAGAACGTGGCGAAGACGATGATGAGCCAATAGGCCACCCGGCCGCCGAGCGGAAACTCGGCATAGGTGTCGAACGGTCCCGATACTCCCAGCACGATGCCGACAAGTCCGATCAGGCCCAGAGCGCGCGGCGTGCGCGCAAGGCGATGCAGTTCGCGAAGCGTCGATTGCAGGGGTGTGTCGTTCACGAAGTCGATCGGGCGTTTGGCGCAAATGCGGTTGGTCTTGTTCAATAGGACAGCCATAGCAGCGCGAACAAGTGCGCCTTCAGGACAAGGCGCAAGTATTTGCCAACCGGAGAACTTCCATGTCGCTCGACCCGCTGCTTCAGGCCTCGCCGGTCATCCAGATTCACGCCATTGCCGCGATAGCCGCCTTCGCGATCGGCGGCGTGGTGCTGTTTCGCAAGAAGGGCACCCGCACACACAAGACCCTGGGCCGGGTCTGGGCGCTGCTGATGGTGGTCACAGCGCTGAGCTCGTTTTTCGTCTGGGAGTTGCGCATGGTCGGGCTGTTCTCGCCCATCCACCTGCTCTCCATAGTGGTCCTGGTGACGCTCTGGCAGGCGATCCGCCATGCCCGCGCCCGCAACATCATGGCGCACAAGAAGCTGATGCAGCAGCTCTATATCGGCGCGCTGGTGATCGCCGGCTTTTTCACCTTCATGCCGGGCCGCATCATGAACCGCGTCCTGTTCGGCGAAGGCGGCGCCGATCCGCTCGGCTCACTGCTGTTCTTTGCCGGTTGGGCGGCTCTGGTCATCGCCGGCTATTTTCTGCTCCGCAAGCCCATGGGCTGGCATCTTAAACGATTGGCCTTGAGAAGGGCATGAAGCTGGGTTAGCCCTCTTCGCAAACGGAAAAGCGAAGGGACGCGCTATGAAAGACATCATGGGCATGATGAAGAAGGCCCAGGAACTTCAGGCCAAGATGGGCCAGATGCAGGAAGAGCTGCAGGCCCTCGAAGTCACCGGCACCTCCGGCGGCGGCATGGTGTCCGTCACCCTCAACGGCAAGGGCGACATGAAAGGCGTAAAGATCGATCCCTCGCTCGTCAGCGATGGCGATGTGGAAATCATCGAGGATTTGATCATAGCCGCCCATGCCGATGCGCGCGGCAAGGCCGAGGCGCAGATGCAGGAAAAGATGAGCGAGATGACCGCCGGCATGCCCATCCCGCCGGGCATGAAGCTGCCGTTCTGAATACAATTTCCTAGCTCTCGCTTAATCCTTTTGCGGCAGTCTCGGGGCGACTGTCGCCGGAGGGTCGCGGATGCTCGGCAGACCCAGCCCCGTTTCGAGTGGTGTCACCGCTCATCGATTCGATCTGCTCGACGCCATACGCGGCCTCGCGGCACTGCTCGTGGTGCAGCGGCATACCGCAAGCCTGTTCGGCTCAAGCAAACTGGCTTCGAGCCATCTCGCGGTGGATGTCTTCTTCATTATGAGCGGCGTTGTGGTCGCCCATGCCTACAAGAACCGCCTGACCGGGGGGATGGGTGTACTCGGCTTCATGAAGGCGCGGCTATTGCGGCTTTATCCGCTCTATTTCCTTGGCACCGCACTCGTTGTGGCCGCACTTCTGGCCTTTCCGCCGGAGAACCGGGCCGATAGCCCCGCTATCGTTCTGGCGTTTGGCGTGCTGCTCAATCTGTTTTTCCTGCCCATACCGCCGTTCATGTCGCTCAACACGATCGGCGTCTACGTGGACAATCCGGGCTGGAGCCTGTTCGACGAACTGGTGGTCAATGCGGTCTTCGCAGCGGTTGTCAGCCGTCTCACAACCGTATTCCTTCTGGTCATTCTCGGCGCCAGCGGGCTGACGCTGTTCTTGATCGCACGCGCCTATGGCGGTCTCGATGTCGGTTTCACCTGGGACGCTTTCGCGGCGGGCCTGCCCCGAGCCTTCTACGGTTTTTTCGCCGGCGTGCTGATCGAGCGCATGTATCACCGCTTGCCCGAATTCGGAGTTGGAACCGGGGCGGCCTGCCTGGCAGGCATCCTGGTTGTCATGGTCGCCGGTCTTCCCGGCGGGCGATGGATCTACGATCTCGTCGCGGCAGGCTTTGTGCTGCCGCTTCTGGTGCTTGTTGCCACGAGAGTGCGTCTGCCAGACAAGATCAACACCATTTGTGCGGTGCTGGGTGCGATCTCCTATCCTGCATATACGCTGCATGTTGGACTGGCTGTCGCTGTACACGGGTTTGCGTCCTTGCTCACAGGGCCGAGCCCGGCTGCGGCCATCCCTTGGCTGGGCAATGTCTATATCGTGCTGCTGGTTGGTTTGAGTCTCACGGCTCATTACTATTTTGATGCACCCGTTCGGCGATGGCTGGGCCAAAGACTTCCCGGCGAGAACAGTCGTTCCCCGGCACCCGCGCCTCAGCCTCTCTGATTTGGGCCCTGCCCTGCGGGAGCCGCTGGCGAACGCTGTGCCTCTTGTAGGCTGCGCGCCGGCGCTGTAAGCCCAAGCTTTTCCCGTCAACAGGATCATGATGGCGCAGTCCGGCGGACCCGAAATCGAGCAATTGATCCAGCTGCTGGCGCGCCTGCCGGGGCTCGGGCCGCGTTCGGCCCGGCGCGCCGTGCTGCATCTGATCAAGAAGAAGGAAAGCCTGATGGTGCCGCTGTCGGCCGCGCTCGACCGCGCCGTCGAGGCGGTGAAGGTGTGCGAGGTCTGCGGCAATATCGACACCCGCTCGCCCTGCTCGATCTGCGCGGATCCGCGCCGGGCGGAATCGGGACTTTTGATCGTGGTAGAGGACGTGGCCGATCTCTGGGCGCTGGAGCGGGCCGGCGTCGGGCCGGTGCGCTATCATGTGCTGGGCGGGGTACTCTCCCCGCTCGACGGGATCGGGCCGGACGATCTCTCGATCGATGCGTTGATAGGGCGTGCCGGCGAATTCTCCGAACTGGTGATCGCCGTCAACGCGACGGTCGAGGGGCAGACGACGGCCCATTACATCACCGACCGGCTGGCCGGGACGGGCGTGAAGGTCACGCGGCTCGCGCATGGCGTGCCGGTGGGCGGCGAACTCGACTATCTCGACGAAGGCACGCTGTCCCAGGCCTTGAAGGCGCGTACGGCGCTTTAAGAAAGCTATTCCCGCGAGAGCGAACGGATGAGTTCGGCCACCTCGCCGAGATCATTGTTCAACTGGTGGTCGCGATCCGGCAGAAGATGCACGACGCCCAGTGGAATGGCGTCGGCATAAAGCTTGGCATGTGCCACCGGCACGGTTTCGTCCGCCATTCCGTGAAACAGGTGAACGGGCATGCCGGGCGGCAAGCCACCGCCAAGATCGGAGCGGGGCGTGATGTCGCCGCTGGGCCAGCCGCCCGCTCCGACAAAGGGCGCGGCGATCAGGATGAGACCGGCGGGCCGGAAAGCCGGCACCGTCTCGGCAAGCAGGTTGACCAGGATCGTGCCGCCGACCGAGTGACCGACGAGAAAAGCGCCATCCTCCAGCCTGTCGAACTGATCAATCAAGGCAGGCTTCCAGGCTGCATAGGAGGGTTCAGCCTCATTCGGCATGTAGGGGTAGGAGATAGAATAGCCATCGCCGAGTTCGCGCGTGAGGCTCTCGACCAGCTTGTGGTCCCATTGGTCGTGCACGCCGGCGCCGGCGCCCTGAACGAAGAGGATGGTGGTTGTCATCGCGAACCCTGCTTTTCACGCTGGTAGGGACAAAAATAGCGCCGAGCAAGATGCCCCGCGCTATTTGGTCAATTCAGCTGCGAGATGACAACCTGCGCGGGCGTCAGGAGGCCTTCTTGAACTGTGTCTTGCCTTCCCTGTCGAGCGCGGCGAAATCCTCATCGCTCAGTTCGATCTCGGCGGCCGCGACGTTTTCTTCCAGATGGGCGACTTTGGATGTGCCGGGAATGGGCAGCATGACGGGGCTGCGCTTCAGAACCCAGGCCAGCGCGATCTGGCTCGGAGCGGCATCGTGCTTTTTGGCGATATCATCGAGCACCGAGCCCGGACGAGCCAGCTCGCCGGCCGCCAGCGGGAACCACGGGATGAAGCCGATATTGTTCTTCTCGCAATAATCGAGAACGTCCTCGCTGCCGCGGTCGACGAGATTGTAGCGGTTCTGCACCGTGGAAACGGGGAAGTATTTCTGCGCCGCCTCGATCTCCTCGATTGAGACCTCGCTCAGGCCCGCATGGCGGATGACGCCCTTGTCGAGGAGTTGCTTGATGGCATCGAACTGCTCCTCGCGCGGCACCTTGGCGTCGATCCTGTGCAATTGCCACAAATCGATACGCTCGACCCCCAGCCGCCAGGAGCTCGTATAGGCCTGCTGGATGAGATATTCCGGCCGCCCCACCTGCACCCATTGCTGCGGGCCGGTGCGGGTGTTGCCGCCCTTTGTCGCCACCACGATGTCGCCATAGGGGTGCAGCGCCTCCTTGATCAGTTCCTCGGAGATATTGGGGCCATAGGCATCGGCGGTGTCGATGAAATTGACGCCGAGCTCCCGCAGGCGTCTCAGCGTTCTGAGGCATTCTTCGCGGTCTTCCGGCTCGCCCCAGATCCCTTTGCCGGTCACGCGCATGGCGCCATAGCCGAGGCGGTTGACCGCGAGGTCTCCGCCAATCCTGAACGTTCCTGACTTTTCAGCGGTCATTGGCCTTCTCCTTTACAGTGGTTAATCGCTCAACCCGCGCGCGGTGCCGATGTTCCAGGCCGCCACGCCTGTTGAACGTCGTTGCAACGGTGAGGCGGCGGCTACTGATCTTCCTTGAGCGCCTCGAGCGTCGGCTCGGCCACGGCATTGAAATCGGCGAGATCGGCCGGGTCAACGACATTACGCTCAGCTGCCCGGACCAGTTTTTCCACATGCCGCCGCAAGGCTTCGCGATGGATTGTCACATCGATCGCCGCCGCCAATTGCTGGAAGGTGCTCATCATCTGGATGAGCACGGCCGGATTGGTGAAGGCGGCCTGGCGGATTTGGTTGAAGCCCGCATCGAGCAGTCCGGAAAAATCCTGCGTCGGCGAGATGACGCGCAAGACGTCGTTTTCGTCGAAATAGCGCTTCGGCGGGTGCGCTGCGGTGCTGGCACTCTCCATGGCAGCGCCGAGCCGATTGATCACCGCGATGGCGGTAAAGGTGTCGTTTATGCCGGGGGACAGCGCGCGGATCGCGATCTCGACCAATTGGCGGACCGAATATTCGAGGTCCTGGGTCTGGCTGCGCTCGGGACCCAGGATAAAAACGTGATTGAGCGCCTGTTTCAGCTCGTCGGGGTTCTGCTCTTGGCTTGAATAGACATCCATGTGCGGACCGCCGCGCAACAGGAAATGTCCGGCGCGCACATTCAGGCGTATCACCAGCTCCCGCTTTTCCGCCTCATGCACGAGCCGGTCATAGTCGATGAGCTGCAGATAGCCGCTGCGCCCGACCGACACGCTCTGACGGAAGTCATGTTCGGGGACCGTGGGCGGCTCCTCGCTCTCCTCGTGTCGATGGTCGCGCCGTTCCCGCTGGTGGGAGGCATGAATGATCGCCGATTCCAGATCATCCGCCACCTGCGTGACGACGGTGTCGGCAATGATCGAGCGCGCGATCTTGTGCACGTAGAACAACAGGGAGAAAAGGCAGAGCAGGGCCAGGACGCTGGCGATGGTGACCGCGAAATGCGGGACGTAGTTGGCGCCGAGCTCGTCATTGATGCTCCTGAGCACCAGCAGGCAGTAGATGACGGTGGCCGAGAACAGCCCGAGCACGGTCTGGATCTGGCGGTCCGCGATGAAGTTGCGGATAAGGCGCGGCCCGAGCTGGCCGGCGGCAAGCGACAGGACGACCATGGTGATCGACACCACCAGCGCCGTCATGGTGATGATGCCGGACAAAAGAGTCGACAACAGGTCGCGCGCGGTGCCGGCACTGCCGGAGAACAGCCACCATTGCGTGTTGTCTCCGAGCTTCCAGCCCCAGCCCGAGGTCAGCAGGAACCAGGCCGCCAGAGCGGCAACGCCGCTCATCAGCGCCGGGACCAGCCACAGGCTCGCCTTCAGCCGGTTCAGTATGTTTCGGATATAGTCCACGAAGAGCCCCCGGAATACGCGCAGTCAACACGAAACTCCCCGGCGGGGCAAACGATCCGGCCCGCGAGCGGCGTGCGCAAAGGGATTGCCCTGCTGCCCGTGCTCAGAGCTTGGAGGAAATAGTCAGCTCGGCGACGAAGTCATAGGTGTCGCCGCGGTAAAAGGAGCGCACGAATTCGACGAGCGCACCATCGCCGAGCCGTGAAGCGCGTTCGATGTAGAGCGCCGGCTCGCCGGCCTGCGCCTGCAGCAATTCGGCTTCGCGCGCCGGCAGCGGCCTGGCACGCAGCCTTTGGGTTGCCCTGACCGGCATGGCGCCGACCTTGCCGAGGGCCTCATAGAGCGAATGTCCGATCAGAGCGGGATCGGGCAACAGCCTTGCCGGCACGGTGGCGAATTCCACCGCCAGCGGTACGCCATCGCCCAGCCGCAAGCGGTGCAGGTGCAGGACCTGATCGCCGGGGGACAGCCCGAACAGCATGACCTCTTCGGAGGTGGGATAGGCCCGCCGTTTTTCCAGCCAGTGCACCGACGGCGTGCGGCCGCGATTGAGCATTTCCTCGGTGAAGCTCGAAAGGCGCGTCAGCGGCTGCTCGATCTTGGGGACGCGCCGCGCAACGAACGTGCCCGAGCCGCGCTTCTGGTGCAAAAGGCCTTCGCCGACCAAAAGCTCGATGGCCTTGCGGATGGTGACACGCGACAGCGCCGTCTCGTCCTTGATGCGGCGTTCGGAGGGCAGTGCTTCACCCTCGCGTAGCAGATCGGCTTCGATCAGCATGCGCAAGGCATAGGCCAGCTGCAGATAGAGCGGCGTCGGGTCCCGGTCATTGGCCCGAAAATCCTCGATACGCTTGAGGCCGGTTTCCACCGCTACCATTGTCGCTCCCAAAGCCGGTGCCCGGCCCGTCCTGACGTAATGTGGTTCGCTCTAGTCATACCAGAGCAATACCAATTGACCAGCACAAGATCGCTCCCCGCGACAAGATCGCTCACGATACCGCCACCGTAGCGGTGGCAAAACCGGGCCGGGGTTTGAGGCGTTGCTGTGGCGCTTTTCCGGTCGCCAGCAGAAAGAGGCCCGCGACAGGGTCGATGGCTTTCGTCAGCCAGTCCATCTGCGGGGCCGCAACCCGGCAATAGGGTGCGAGAATGGCGCCGAGGCCGCCGCTAAGAACCACCTCGCCGGGCCTACCCCGGTAAAGCGCGCGTGCGAGATCGGCGATTTCGCGCCCCGCCATCGCCAAAAGATGTTCAGAGAATTCGTCACCCGCCTCCGCGCTGGTCACAAGAGGCGGAACGAGGCTGCCGAACTGACGCGGCCGCGCCGTGGTCTGCCATTGGATGAGGTCTGCGGCTGTTGTGCCCGCGATCTGTTGCAGCTCCTGCTGCAACCCGGCAGGGAAGGGAGGCTGCAGGGGAACGCCGTCAAGATGCTTGGTCAGCAGCCCCACAAGCTGCAGGCCGAGCCAGGCTCCGCTGCCGAGATCCCCGGCAGGAAACCCCCAGCCGCCAAGCGCCAGCGTCTCGCCGTCCTCGTCGAGCCGCAGCGCCGTGACGCCGGTACCGACCGAGATGAGCGCGCCCGGGCGACCCTCAGTCGCCGCCAGTAGGGCGGCATATCCATCGCCGACGCAGCTCACGCCGGCAAAATCATGCAAGCGATCAGAGAGGGCGGCTGCGCGCCCGGGCAGGCTGAAGCCGGCAACACCGGCGCAAATCTCTGTGGAGTGCGCTGACAGGTCGGCAGCGGATGCCGCGATCTCTTCCCAGACAGCGCGGATTGCCGCCTCTGCCTGTTCGACGCCCAGCGACAAGGCCCCGCCTGCGCCCTTTGCCCGACCGATCAGGCCGCCGTCTTTGGTGAAGATGGCGCCGCGGGTTTCGGTGCCACCGATGTCGAGGCAGAAAAAGTGCATTCCGATCCGCGTCATCCCGTCGCAGAATATCGCCACACAGATACCAATTCGATGATGCGCACAACTAATGGCGGGATGCAAGAGCGCGATATTATAACTAGCAGAATCAGGGTGTTAAAGAAATTGTTCGGTCCGGACAAAAACGCCGTTGCGAGGCCGTAAGGCATTTGGTAGCGTTTTGGTATTCCAAGGAGGCCCGATGACCGATCCCGCGACCATCTCAGGCGACGGACCGAACGAACGGCCGCAAGAATGGCGTGAGACCGAACTGCGCAGCGCGCGCTACCGCGAGCTGGAAAGCTGGCCCATGTCGGAGGTGCTGGCGGCTCTGCTGGGCGGACAGCAAAACGCACTGCACGCGGTATGGGGCGCGCTTCCGGAAATCGAGCAAGCAGTGGTGGCCGCCGTCGAAAGGCTTCGCCATGAGGATGGCCGGCTGATCTATGCCGGGGCCGGGACTTCCGGCCGGCTCGGAGTGCTTGACGGCATCGAACTTATCCCGACTTTCGGCTGGCCGGAAAACCGCGTGGTCTATCTGTTCGCCGGCGGCGAAGCGGGGTTGCGTAACGCCGAAGAGGGCGCCGAAGACGACGTCGACAAGGCCCGCGCATCCATTGAGGCCACCACCGTCGGCGCGCACGACGTCGTTATCGGGCTCGCGGCCAGCGGCACCACGCCTTATACGCGCGCGGCGCTGCAGGCGGCGCGCCAGGCTGGTGCGCTGACCATCGCCCTCGCCAACAATCCCGGCAGTCCACTCTTGGGGGATGCCGACATTGCCGTTCTGCTGCGCTCCGGACCCGAGGTTCTGGCCGGCTCGACCCGGCTAGCCGCCGGCACCAGCCAGAAGATCGCCCTCAACCTGTTTTCGACCGCGCTGATGATCGGCCTTCACAAGGTCTATCACGGCTATATGGTGGACATGCAGGCCAGCAATGAAAAGCTGGTGTTGCGCGCCGAACGCATGGTGCGCGAACTGACCGGCTGCGATGCCGAGGCGGCGCGCCGGGCGCTCAGGGAGGCGGACTACCACACCAAGCTTGCCGTGCTGCTGGTGGGCGGCATGGACAAGCAGAAGGCGCGTGACGTACTGGCGCGCCATCAGGGCAATCTGGGGGCGGCCATCGCTGCAGCTCAGACACCGGGTGCCTGAAAACCCCAAGCCGTCCGAGATGGTACGGTCGGCTCAACAAACGACAGACTTAAACAGGAGGACTACCATGAAATATTCTCTCGTCGGCGGTTTGGCAGCCGCTCTCATGCTCTCCACGGCCGGCAGTGCCTTTGCCGTCGATCTGACGATCGAAAGCTGGCGCAATGACGATCTCGCCTTCTGGCAGGATTCGATCATTCCGGCCTTCGAGAAGAGCCATCCCGACATTCACGTCACCTTCTCGCCGACCGCGCCGACCCAGTACAATGCGGCGCTGAACGCCAAGCTGGAAGGTGGCACCGCGGGCGACCTGATCACCTGCCGTCCCTTCGATGCATCGCTCGACCTCTACAACAAGGGCTATCTCGCCGATCTGAGCGATATCGACGCCATGTCGAACTTCTCCGACGTCGCCAAGGCGGCCTGGACGACCGATGATGGCAGTTCGACCTTCTGCGTGCCGATGGCGGCCGTGATCCACGGCTTCATCTACAACAAGGACATCTTCGACGAACTTGGCCTGACCCCGCCCAAGACCCAGGCCGAATTCATGGACGTGCTGAAGAAGATTAAGGATGACGGCACCTATGTGCCGCTCGCCATGGGCACCCAGGACCAGTGGGAATCCGCGACCATGGCCTACCAGAACATCGGTCCGATGTACTGGCATGGCGAAGAGGGTCGCAAGGCCATCATCGACGGCACCCAGAAGCTGACGGACGAGGACTGGGTGGAGCCCTATCGGGTGATCGCGCAGTGGGCCGACTATATGCCTGACGGCTACCAGGCCCAGACCTATCCGGACAGCCAGACCATGTTCACCCTCGGGCGTGCGGCCATCTATCCGGCTGGTTCCTGGGAAATCGCGCCGTTCCGCGCGCAGGCCGATTTCGAGATGGGCGCTTTCCCGCCGCCGCTCCCAAAGGAAGGCGACACCTGCTACATCTCCGATCACAACGACATCGCCATGGGTCTCAACGCCAATTCCGACAACAAGGATGCGGCGCTGGAATTCCTCAACTGGATGGGCACAAAGGAATTCGCCGAGCTCTATTCCAACGCGCTGCCGGGCTTCTTCTCGCTTTCGAACCACGAGATCGACCTCAAGGATCCGCTCGCTCAGGAATTTATCTCCTGGCGCAAGGACTGCAAGTCGACCATCCGTTCGGCCGCACAGATCCTGTCGCGCGGCACGCCGAATTTGTGGAGCGAGATGTGGGTGGTTTCCGCCAACGTCATGAACGGCACGCAGACACCTGAAGAGGCGACCCAGCAGCTCCAGAAGGGTCTGGAATCCTGGTACAAGCCCCAGCAGGGCAAGTAAGGCTATAATCTTGGGAAGGGCGCGGCCACCGCGCCCTTCCCCCAATTCTTGAGGCCGAGGGCAGGGGGCTGACAATGAGCGACGTGACCGCGCCGCAGAAGAAGCGCAAGCCGTTTCCCTGGCATATCGCCGTCTTCCTGGCACCCGCGGTTCTCGTTTATACCGCCATCATGATCCTGCCGCTTGCCGAAACCCTGCGGCTCTCCGCCTTCCAGCAGGACCGTGTCTCACAGGCGATCGATTTCGTCGGTTGGGGCAATTACTTCAAGCTCTTTAACGACCCTTATTTCGTCGGCCCGTTCTTCAACGCGCTGTGGAATAATTTCTACTTTTTCATCATCCATATGTGCGTGCAGAACCCGATCGGCATTCTGATCGCAGCGCTGTTGTCCATGCCGCATCTGCCGGGCAAGCGCTTCTACCGCACCTCGATTTTCATGCCGACGCTGTTGAGCTTCGTCATCGTCGGCTTCATCTTCAAGCTGATGCTGTCCCCGCTCTGGGGCGTCGCCTCCGGCATGCTCGGCAGCGTCGGGCTCAAATCGCTGTTCCTGCCCTATCTCGGGCGTGAGGACACCGCGCTCACGACCGTCGCGCTGATTTCGGTCTGGCAGTTCATCGGTATCCCGATGATGTTGATCTACGCAGCGCTGCTGTCTATCCCGGATGAGGTGATCGAGGCCGCCGAGATGGACGGGGTGACCGGCTTCGCCCAATTCTTCAAGGTCAAGCTGATCCTCATCCTGCCGACCATCGGGATCATCTCGATCCTGACCTTTGTCGGCAATTTCAACGCCTTCGACCTCGTTTACACGACGCAGGGGCCATTGGCGGGTCCGAATTTCTCGACCGACCTTCTGGGCACTTTGCTCTACCGCACCTTTTACGGCCAGCAGACCCAGCCGGGTGATCCCTTCATGGGCGCGGCGATTGCAACCGTGATGTTCTTCATCATCCTCGCCGGCGTCGCCGTCTATCTGTTCTTCATCCAGCGCAAGCTGGTCCGCTACGAGATG
Organism: uncultured Alphaproteobacteria bacterium; assembly: GCA_963782875.1. Classification (GTDB taxonomy): domain Bacteria; phylum Pseudomonadota; class Alphaproteobacteria; order Rhizobiales; family Devosiaceae; genus CAWALD01. The sequence continues at coordinate 2,081,037 of CAWALD010000003.1, forward strand.
TGAGGCGCTGACCGATGAGTATTGCCCGCGCCCGCCGCAACATCCCCGCCGAGATCGGCGCCCATCTGATCCTGCTCGCCTTCACCCTGATCGCCCTGTTCCCGGTGATCCTGGTCATCATCAATTCGATGAAGTCGAAAAAGGCGATCTTTCGCGAACCCCTGGCGCTGCCCGGGCCGGAAACCTTCGACCTTGTGGGCTATGTAACCGTCTTCACGCAAGGCAACTTCCCGCTCTATTTTCTGAACTCTCTGATCGTCACCATCGGCAGCCTGTTCTTCGTTCTGCTGTTCGGGGCGATGGCGGCCTTTGCCCTTTCCGAATACCGCTTCCCCGGCAATCGCTGGATGGGGCTTTATCTGGCGCTCGGCATCATGATCCCGATCCGGCTCGGCACGGTCGGCATTCTGCGCTTGATGGTGGCGACCGGACTGGTCAATACCCATTGGGCGCTGATCCTGGTCTATACCGCGCAAGGGCTGCCGCTCTGCATCTTCATTCTTTCCGAATTCATGCGGGTGGTATCCAAGGATTTGAAGGCCGCCGGACGCATCGACGGGCTTTCAGAATATGCGATCTTCTTTCGCCTGGTGCTGCCGCTTGTCCGGCCCGCAATGGCGACGGTCGCCGTTTTCACCATGATTCCCATCTGGAACGATCTGTGGTTTCCGCTGATCCTGGCGCCGGCGGAAAAGACCAAGACATTGACCCTCGGCGCGCAGGTCTTTGTCGGCCAGTTCGTCAACAACTGGAACGCCATTCTCGCCGCCATGGCCATCGCCATCATTCCGGTGCTGATCCTCTATCTGATCTTCTCGCGCCAATTGATCCGCGGCCTGACCTCGGGAGCGGTGAAATGACCGGAGCAAGTCCAGAAAAAGTGGACGCCGGTTTTTCGTCCGGACTTGCGACCGCCAACGGACGCGTCAGGGTTCTCGTCGCGGGGCTCGGCAATATGGGGTTCAGTCACGCGCTGGCCTACCACCGCAATCCCGGCTTCGACATCGTCGGTCTGGTCAAGCGCACGCCGGCCGAGGGCCTTGGCGAATTGAACGACTACCCGCTCTTCACAGACTTCAAAAAGGCGCTGGCCGAGCTGAAGCCGGACCTCGTCTCGATCAATACCTATTCGGACAGCCATGCAGAGTTCGCCATCGCGGCGATGCAAGCGGGCGCGCATGTCTTCGTGGAAAAGCCGCTGGCGACGACGGTGGAGGACGCTCGACGTGTCGTTGCCGCCGCAAAGAAGCATAACCGCAAGCTGGTGGTCGGTTATATCCTCAGGCACCACCCCTCATGGATGCGGCTGATCGAGGAGGCGCGCAGGCTCGGCGGGCCGTACGTTTTCCGCATGAACCTCAATCAGCAATCCTCCGGCGAGACCTGGAAGACCCACAAGCAGCTGATGGAGACGACTTCGCCCATAGTCGATTGCGGCGTGCACTATCTCGATGTCATGTGCCAGATCACCGATGCCAGGCCGGTCGAGGTGCGGGGCATGGGCGTGCGCCTCAGCGACGAAGTCGCGCCCGACATGTACAATTACGGGCACCTGCAGGTGCTTTTCGAAGACGGCTCGGTCGGCTGGTACGAAGCGGCCTGGGGTCCGATGATCTCGGAGAGCGCCTTCTTCGTCAAAGACGTGATGAGCCCCAATGGCGCGGTCTCCATCGTCGTCGACCAAAACGCGAAATCCGACGACATCGACGCCCACACAAAAACCTCGACCATTCGCGTACATGGCGCAAAGACCGGCCCGGACGGCGCTTTCGCTGCCCCGGACCAGCTGTTGAGCATGGCGGACGAGCCGGGCCATCAGGAGCTTTGCGAACGTGAGCAGGCCTTCGTGCTCAAGGCCATCATCGAAGACCTCGATCTCGATGCCCACATGGCCGACGCCGTCAATTCACTTGCCGTGGTGCTGGCTGCCGACCGGTCGGTTCGCACCGGAACCCCTCAGAAACTGGATCTTTGAAACAATATGGCCAGCCTGAAAATCGATAATCTGCACAAGAGCTTCGGGGCAACCAAGGTGATGGAGGGCATCGACCTCGACATCGCCTCGGGGGAGTTCGTCGTGCTGCTCGGCCCCTCGGGCTGCGGCAAGTCCACCCTGTTGCGCATCATTGCCGGGCTCGAGGACGAAACCTCGGGCGACATCCTGCTCGATGGGCAGTCGATCACCCACCTGCCGCCCGCCAAGCGCGGCATCGCCATGGTGTTCCAGACCTATGCGCTCTATCCGCACCTGACGACGCGCGGCAACATGGCGCTGGTACTCAAGCAGGCCGGTTATTCCAAGCAGGAGATCGAGCAGCGCGTGGCAGAAAGCGCCCGGGCCCTGGAGCTCGAACCGCTCATGGAGCGCAAACCGTTCGAACTCTCCGGCGGCCAGCGCCAGCGCGTCGCCATCGGCCGGGCCATCGTGCGCGATCCAAAAGTGTTTCTGTTCGACGAGCCCCTCAGCAACCTCGATGCGGCCCTGCGCGGCTCGGTGCGGCTCGAAATCGCCAAGCTTCACCAAAGGCTTTCCGCCACCATGGTCTATGTGACCCATGACCAGGTGGAGGCGATGACGCTCGCCGACCGCATCGTGGTTCTGAGCGCCGGCGAAATCCAGCAGATCGGCACGCCGCGCGATCTCTACGAAAAACCGGAGAACCTCTTCGTGGCCGGCTTCATCGGCTCGCCGGCGATGAACTTTCTCGAAGTCGAGGCCATCGAGGCCGGCAAGGCCAAGCTCAAGAGCGGCGCAACGATCGCGCTCGGATCGGGCGCACCGCACAGCCACGGCGCCGCCGTGCTCGGCATCCGCCCCGGCGGCTGCGCGTTGACGGAGACGTCATCCGATGACGGGCTGAGGGGCGAGGTGCAGATCGAGGAATATCTCGGCGACGCCACCTATGTGCATGTCACACTCGACAGTGGCGAGGACATCGTCGTGCGCGAGGACCCCGCGCGCCGGTTCCAAGCGGGCAGCCATTCAGGGATAGCCATCGACACCAGCCAGATACATCTCTTCGACAAAAAGAGCGGGAAACGCATCGGGAGCGTCGCATGACAAAGAACATGACGCATATGATGGCCGAGGTGAGGGAGATCCCCGAAGCCGCGCGCCGGCTGCTGGACGGCAATGACGCGATCGCCGCTGCGGCAGAAGCGCTCCGGGTTCAGAACCCGCACTTCCTCGCCACCATCGCCCGCGGCTCGTCCGACCATGCCGCGAGCTTTCTCAAATACGCTGTCGAGCTGACGACCGGCATCCCCGTCGCCTCGCTGGCGCCTTCCGTCGCCTCGATCTATGAGACGAAAATGCGAATGGCGCAGGGCGCTTCGATCGCGATCTCCCAGTCGGGTGAGAGCCCGGACATTCTGGCCATGTCGCGCGCGGCCCGCGAGGGCGGGGCAACGACGATCGCTTTTACCAACAACCCCAAATCGCCCCTTGCGCAGACCGCCGCGCATGCGATCGATATTGCCGCGGGTCCCGAACTCAGCGTCGCCGCGACCAAGACCTTCACCAATTCGATTGTCGCCGGCCTCTGCCTGCTGGCGGAATGGCAAGAGGATGAGGCGCTACGCAGTGCCCTCAAAGCCCTGCCCGAAAAACTCGACGAAGCACTCCAATGCGACTGGTCGCAAATGACCGAGACCTTCGACCGCGAAAGCTCGCTTTATGTGCTGGGACGCGGCCCATCCATGGCAATCGCCAGCGAGGTGGCGCTGAAATTCAAGGAAACGTGCGGCGTGCACGCCGAAGCCTATTCTGCGGCCGAGGTCATGCATGGGCCGGTAGCGCTGGTGGAAAACGGATTTCCGGTGCTGACCCTCGCGGCGCGTGACAAGGCGGAAAGCGTCTGCCTGACGGCGGCGGAAAACCTGGCCGACTCCGGGGCCGATGCCTTCGTGACGGCCGCGGGCGCCAAAAAGGCCCGCAAACTTGATTTCGTCGCCACCGGCCATCCGTTGACGGACGCATTGTGTCTGGTGGTGCCCTTTTACAAATTTGTCGAGAGCTATGCCCGCCATCTCGGGCTCAATCCCGACCAGCCGCCGCGCTTGCGCAAGGTGACCGAGACAAGATGACAACAGAACGCGCACTTATCGCCAAAAAGCTTTTCGACGGCCAGAACTGGCAGACCGACAAAGCCCTGCTGCTCGACACCGAAGGCAGGATAACGGACGTGGTTCCGGCTGGCGAAGTGCCATCCGGACTGAAGCTTGAACGCCTCGATGACGGCTTTGTCGCGCCCGGCTTCGTCGATCTGCAGGTCAATGGCGGCGGTGGGGCGTTGTTCAACAACGACCCCAGCGTCGAGGGCATCAGAAAGATCTGCGCCGCCCACGCGGCCTATGGCGTCACCGCGTTATTGCCGACCCTGATCACCGACACCGATGCAGTGCGTGTGGCAGCGATCGCTGCGGGCGCAGAGGCGGCGCGCCAGAACGTGCCGGGTTTTGCCGGGCTGCATCTCGAAGGCCCGCATTTGTCGCTGCCGAAAAAGGGCGCGCACGACCCCAAGCTCATCCGCGCCATGAATGACGACGATGTGGCGCTGCTGATTTCGGCGCGCAAGACTCTGCCGATGCTGGTCGTCACGGTCGCCCCGGAATCCGCCACGCCCGAGCAGGTGAAGAAACTGGTCGCGGGTGGGGTGAAGGTTTCCATCGGCCATACCAATTCGACCGCCGCCGACGTCGCCGCTCTGGCGGACGCAGGCGCGACGCTGATCACCCACCTCTTCAACGCCATGAGTCCCTTTACCGGACGCGAGCCGGGTGTGGTGGGCGCAGCTCTCAATATCGGCAGCCTCGATGTGGGGCTGATCTGCGACGGCTTTCATGTCGATGTGCAGTCAATGGCGCTGGCCGTGCGCGCCAAGCAGGGGCCGGGCAAGGTGTTCCTCGTTTCCGACGCCATGTCGACGGTTGGCACGGATGTCACCGAAATCGTGCTCAATGACCGCGTCATCAAGCGCGCCGGAGGCCGCTTGACGCTGGAGGACGGCACCCTGGCAGGGGCCGACCTGGAGCTTGCGACCGCAGTGCGCGTGCTCACCCAGAAGGTCGGCGTGGAACTGGGCGAGGCATTGCGCATGGCAAGCCTTTATCCCGCCCGCGCCGGCGGCCTGCCCCATGGCGGCACGATCGAAAAGGGTGCGCCGGCCAATCTCGTCTGGCTCGGCGACGACCTGATGCCAAAAAAGACCTTTATCGGCGGCCAGGAATTTAGGGCCGGCTAGAGTGGCAGTCTTCTCCCTCCCCCTTCGTGGGGAGGGTGGGCCGGCGCAGTCGGGTCGGGTGGGGGTAACGGAACTTCACCTCACGCTGCCGCTTCGCGGCTTCCCTCCCCATCGAGGGGAGGGAGAGGCAGCCCGATATCCACGCCAAGTCAGGACGCTTCACATCCCCTTCGGGTCGAGCGTCATCAAACTGGCATTGCCCCCTGCCGCCGCTGTGTTGGTGCTGACCACTTTTTCATTGACCAGCAGCGCCAGATTGTAGGGCGCACCGCCATTGGCGACCTCGGCGGATGAGGCAGCTTGCACGGTCACCAGCGGTCCGGGCCGCGCCGCGAGGGCGCCCAATCTCTCCAACAGCGCTTCACCTTGTCCTTCTACGAGGCAGGCAGAGAAGGCGCTTGTTTCCAGCGCATGCTCTTCCCGTTTGATTGGCACGCGCGGCGATGCAATCGCAGCATGGTTGGCGAAGGGTGAAGCGGCATCGATCAGCGCGAGATTGCCAGTGGCAGCAACCGCCGCGACCTGGCAGATCAATCCGTCTTCCGTTTCCGGAATGATGAGAACCCGCCCCTTGGGTTCGAGCGCATAGACATTGCTTTCGCCCACCGGACCGGGCAAAGCGTGCATGCTGCCCGGTTCGGCCCGCGTGTGAGCCTCGCGCATCAACCGGTCCAGATAGATCGGGCCACCGGCCTTGGGGCCCGTACCCGAAAGCCCGTGCCCGCCGAAGGGCTGCACGCCGACCACCGCGCCGATGATGTTGCGGTTGACATAGACGTTGCCGCAATGGGCGCGCGCGGTCAGCCGTGCAACCTCGCTGTCGAGCCTCGAATGCACACCGAAGGTCAGTCCATAGCCGAGCGCGTTGATCGCATCGACAAGCGCCAGCCTGTCCTTGCGGGCATAGCGCACCACGTGCAGCACCGGCCCGAAGATCTCTTCCTCCATGTCGTCCACGGAGTTGAGTTCGATCAGCGTCGGGGGGATGAAGGTTCCTTGAGCGGGCAGGGGAGAGGGTGCGGTTACGGCAAAGCCATTGCCGCGCCGCCGTTCGATATAGGCGGCAATGCGGGCGCGCGCTTCTTCGCCAATGACGGGGCCGATATCGGTCTTGAGCTGCACGGGATTGCCGAGGCGTAGTTCAGCCATGGCGCCCTTGATCATCGCCAGCAGCCGGTCGGCCACGTCTTCCTGCAGGCACAACAGACGCAGCGCCGAGCAGCGCTGTCCGGCGCTGTCGAAGGCCGAGGTGAGGACGTCGGCCACCACCTGTTCGGCCAGCGCTGAGGAATCGACGAGCATGGCATTAAGCCCGCCCGTCTCCGCGATCAAGGGCACGGGCCTGCCGTCGGGTCCGACCCGTCTGGCCAGCGTCTGGTTGATCAGCCGCCCGACTTCGGTCGAGCCGGTAAAGACCACGCCGCAAACGCCGCGATGGGCGGTCAGCGCACCGCCGACATCGCCCGCGCCGGGCAAAAGCTGCACCACGTCTTCCGGTATGCCTGCCTCATGCAGAAGCGACACGCCCGCGGCCGCGATCAGCGGCGTTTCTTCTGCCGGCTTGGCAATAACGCAATTGCCGCCTGCAAGCGCTGCCGAAACCTGGCCGAGAAAGATGGCGAGCGGAAAATTCCACGGGCTGATGCAGGCGATAACGCCCAAGGGTTCGGCATCGGGGCGGCGGCGGATTTCGCTGGCATAATAGCGCAAAAAGTCGATGGCCTCGCGCACATCGCCCAGCGCATTGGCCGCCGTCTTGCCCGCCTCGCGCATGATGAGGCCGGAAAAGAGCGACATGCGCGCCTGCAGGAGATCGGCAGCGCCTTCGAGCTTTCGCGCGCGTTCATCGGCGGACAAGCCCGCCCAACCCGGATGCGCGGCCTGCGCTTTCGACACGACCGTGTCGACCGCTTCTGGCGCCGCGAACAGCGCGTGTCCCACCGGATCGTCCGGATCGGCCGGATTGCGGACCGCAAACTCGTCTTGCGTCTCAATGCCGTCCGGCGGCGCAGCCCGCCACGTCATATTTGCGCTTTTTGAAAACTCCGTCTGCAATGCCTCCAGATCGGCCTCGTCGGTCAGGACCGGCACGGTGGGGCTGATGCGCGGGGCCAGAATGTCCTTGGGCAAGGTGATGCCGGTGTGTGGCGTGCCGAGCGGCGAAATCTTTCTGGCCTCTTCAAGCGGGTCGGCGCTCAGCGCAGAGAGATCGGCCTTGGGATCGGCGACCTGATTGACGAAAGAGGAATTGGCCCCGTTCTCCAAGAGCCGCCGCACCAGATAGGCGAGCAGCGACGTGTGCGGGCCGACTGGCGCATAGACGCGGCAGGGAACGCCTTCCGACTTCATCAGCGGCTCGTAAAGCGGCTCGCCCATGCCATAAAGGCACTGGAACTCATAGGCGCCCGGCTGCCATTTGCCCGCCGTCTCCAGCACATAGGCGACCGTCTGCGCATTATGGGTGGCGAACTGCGGATAGATGGTGTCAGGGGCCGCCAGCAGCTTTCGCACGCAGGCCTGATAGGACACGTCGGTATGCACCTTGCGCGTGAAAACGGGATAATCGCGATGCCCGTTCACCTGCGAATGCTTGATCTCGCTGTCCCAATAAGCGCCCTTGACCAGCCGCACCATCAACCGCCGTTTCGAGCGTTTGGCGAGGTCGACCAGATAGTCGATGACGAAGGGGCAGCGCTTGCCATAGGCCTGCACCACGAAACCGAGACCCTCCCAGCCTTGAAGCTCGGGTGCGAAGGCGAGGTCTTCGAGAAGATCGAGCGAAAGCTCCAGCCGGGCTGCTTCCTCTGCGTCGATATTCAGCCCGATATTATGGGATTTGGCCGCGACGCAGAGTTTGAGCACGTCTGGCAGCAACTCGCCGAGCACCCGGTCGCGCTGGCTGCGCTCATAGCGCGGATGCAGCGCCGAAAGCTTGATGGAGATGCCGGGGCGGTCGTAAACGCTATCGCCTCTGGCGCTCTGTCCGATGGCGGCGATCGCCTGCTCGTAATCGGCGAAATAGCGGGCGGCATCTTCAGCCGTCATCGCCGCTTCGCCGAGCATGTCATAGGAATAGCGGAAGCCTTTCTCGGCCGAGCGGCGTGCGCGGTCGAGCGCCTTCTGGATGGTTTCGCCGGCGACGAACTGATCGCCAAGAAGCCGCATGGCCGTATCGACACCGGTGCGTATGAAGGGCTCGCCGCCGCGCGCCACCAGGCCGCTGAGGGCGCGGGCAAGGCCCCTTTCGTCGCTCTCCGCCGTCAGCTTTCCCGTGAGCAGAAGCCCGAGACTGGAGGCATTGACGAACAGCGAGCGGTCGGTGCCGAGGTGCGCACCCCAGTCGCCCTTGGAGATCTTGTCGCGGATCAGCGCATCGCGCGTCTCCCGGTCCGGTGTACGCAAAAGCGCCTCGGCAAGCGCCATCAGCGCTATGCCCTCCGCCGTCGACAGCGAATATTCGTGCATCAGCGCGCTCATGCCGGCGGCTGGCGTGCGCGAGCGCAGCGTCTCGACGATGGACTTTGCCTTGGCGCTGATCGCCTCGGCTGCGGCCGGCGCCACCTCTGCCTGCTCCAAAAGCGGCGGCAGGCAGTCCGGCTCCGGCCGGAAGGTCGCCGCCGTGATCGCGCGGCGCAGCCCGTTCCGCTCCGCTTGCGGTGCGGTGAAATTTGCGAAGGGATTAGTCATGTCGCCTCCCGGCGTGTCCTATCTTCGTGTGGTCGCATCGTTAGGTGCGAAAAAACCGGTGTCCACTTTTTCGCTCGATGCTCCAGAGTTTCAGGCCGCGGCCAGTCTCTGCAGTTTTTCAAGATTGGCGCGGCTGATCGGAATGCCCCCCGCCTCGGCCTTGCGGCGATTGGCATAGCGCCGGTCGCCGGGCAAGCGGCTGACGCCGGCGTCGTGCATCTCGGCGATCAGCACCTCCACGCGTTCGGCAAAGGAACGCACGGCGCCCTGCGCCGGATCGATCAAAAGGATGAACTGTCCGGTATGCGGAATGACCGCGCCCGGATGCTGGCTCCAGTCGACCTCGAAGGAGAATTTTCCGCCGGTCAGCGCCGCCCCCATGATCTCGATCATCATGGAGATGGAAGACCCCTTGTAGCCGCCGAAGGTATTGAGGGCACCGCCCTCCAGCACCGCCTTCGGATCGGTGGTCGGCTGGCCGTTCTTGTCGATGCCGGAACCGGGCGGCAGCTGCCTTCCCTCGCGCGCCGCGATCTGCACATCGCCATTCGACATGGCCGAGGAGGCGAGGTCGAACACCACAGGATCTTCGTTCGCGCGTGGGGCGGCAAAGGCGATCGGATTGGTGCCGAAAACCGGCTTGGTGCCATCGAAGGCGGTAACGAAAGCCATGGAATTGACCATGGAGAGCGCCACGAACCCTTCTCGGGCAAAGGGCTCGACATCCGGCCAGAGCGCGCCAAAATGCTGGGAGTTGCGGGTCGCCAGCATGGCGACGCCGTTTGCGCGGGCCTTTTCGATGAGAAGCGGCGTGGCCTTGTCGAGCGCCAGCAGCGCGAAGCCGTTCTTGCCGTCGGCACGCACCATGCCCGGCGCCACGTCTTCGATCACGGGTATCGCCTTGCCGTCGATCCAGCCCGATTTCAAAGTTGCGATATTGCCATCGACCCGGAAGATGCCGTGGCTGAGCGCACCGTCCCGCTCGGCCCCGGCGCAATTGGCCGCCAGCAGAGCGGCGACCTCTTCGCTGCAGCCATGCCGGGTGAAGATACTCTCCAGCAGGGTGCGCAGATCGTCATAGGAAATACGGGTGGTCTCGTCTTGCATCAATAAACTTTCGGCCAGGTGTCGGACAAACGATAGCCCTCCGGCCAGGGATCGTCGGGGTCGAGAAATTCGGTGCGCTTGCCGCTGATCCAGCCGCGCCCGGTGATCTTGGGGGTAATGGCCGGCGTGCCGGCGAGGTCGGTCGTACCGGCGATCGAACAGGAAAACTCCGAACCGATGATCGAGCGGGCGCGATAGATATCGTCGGGACTCATCTCGCCCCGCGCATGCAGCACCGCCATGCGGGCCGAACAGCCGGTGCCGGTGGGGCAGCGGTCGATCTTGCCCGGCTGGATGACCACGGCATTGGCGCCTGAAAGTTCGTTGCCGTTTCGCGTCAGCGGTGCGGCGATCTGGCAGAAGGAGATATGGTCCCAATCCTTGGTCGGGTGGGAAAAGCCGAGCTGCTCGTTCGCCGCGCGGGTGATCTTCACGCCGGTCTCGGCAATCTCCCGCGCCTCGTCGGGCGCGATGGAAAACCCGAGCGCCTTGGCGTCGGCAATAACGAAGCTATCGCCGCCATAAGCGGTGTCGACCGTGAGCGTGCCGATCCCTTCGACCTCGATTGTCGCACCGAGCTTTTGCGCAAAGCTCGGCACATTGGTCACGGTGATGCGCTCGGCCTTGCCGTTCCGGCAGTGGGCTGTGACCTCGACCAGCCCGCCCGGCGCCTCGAGTACGAGATGGGTTTCCGGCTCGGTCATCGGAACGATGCCGGCATCCAGAAGAACAGTGCTCACGCAGATTGAATTGGAGCCCGACATGGGCGGCGTGTCCTCAGGCTCCATGATGATGAAGCCCATCTGCGCCTTGCGGGTTCTTCGGCGGCACCAGCAGATTGACGTGCCGAAAGACGCCCCCGCGCGGTTCGTTGAGGACGAACCGCCGCAAATTCTGGTCCCTGGCGATGAAGCGCGACTGTTCCCAGAGCGTCTCGCCGGGCGGCGGGGCGACGCCGCCAACGATCACATCGCCCACCTCGCCCTCGGCATGGCAGGAGATGATCTCGATGGCGCGGGACGTCCGCATCACATGATCTCCAGCGCCGGCGCACCGTAAGTGTCGAGCATTGGCTCCACGCCAAGTCCCGGCGCATCGGACGCGGTCATGAAGCCGTTCACGCGCTTCGGGGCCCCGCTGGCGATGTCGCGGGTGCCATAGGAATTGAAGTCGGTCGCCGAGAAGCAGAATTCTTCCGGCGTCGAGCGCGCCAGATGCGCAATGGCCGCGGTGACGATATCGCCGCCCCAAGTGTCCTCGATGGTCATCGGAATGCCCGACGCGACGCAGAGATCGCGCATCAGCTTCGCCTTGGTCAGGCCCCCGACCTTGGAAATCTTGAGATTGATCACGTCCATGGCGTCATCGCTCAGCCCGCGCACCAACATGTCGGGGCCGGTGATCACCTCGTCGAGCACGAAGGGACGCGCTGTGCGCTTGCGCACCGACAAGCACTCCTCATAGGTCGGGCAGGGCTGTTCGATATAGACGTCGAGGTCGCCGGTTGCCGCGACCACCCGCGCCGCTTCCGCCCGCGTCCAGCCCGTATTGGCGTCGGCCACCAGAATGTCGGAGGGCTTCAGGATCTCGCGGCAGGCGCGGATGCGGGCGATATCGTCATCGGCGTCGCCGCCCACCTTGAGCTGGAATTTCGTGTATCCCTCGGCCGAATAGCCGGCGATGTTCTCCGCCATCTTTTCGGCCGCCTGCTGCGAGATGGCGCGATAAAGCGCAATCTTGTCCTGCGCCGCGCCGCCGAGGAGCTGGTAGACCGGCATGCCGGCTTTCTTGCCCAGAAGGTCCCAGCAGGCGATATCGATAGGCGATTTGACATAAGGGTGGCCGCGCAGCGTTGCATCCATCAGCCGGTTGATTTCGCCGAGATTGAGCGGATTGGCACCGACGAGTTTCGGCCCCAGTTCCTTCAGCCCGGCCCGCACGCCCGCCGCATAGGAGGGCAGATAGGCCGAGCCGAGCGGCGTGCATTCGGCATAGCCGGTCAGCCCTTCATCGGTTTCGATGGCGACGACGGTGGCGTCGAACACCTCGACGAAATTGCCGTTGGACCAGGAATAGCGGCCTTCCTTCAGCGGCAGATCGATCTGCCAGGCGCGGATTGCGGTAATCTTCATGTGAAAAAGGTCCTGCTAGATGACCTGGAAGCCGTGTGCGAACGGATCCCGGTCGTCGATGAAAATGGTGTTGATGCCGGTCTGGCGCGCCCAGCCGCCAATGGAGGGGATGATGGCGTCCAGATCGCCAACCTTTGCAGTGTCTTCGACCTTGCCGTGGAACAGCGAGCCGATGATGCTCTCATGCACGAATTCATCGCCCGGCTGCAGCTTGCCGAGCGCCGCCCATTGCGCCATGCGCGCGGAGGTGCCGGTGCCGCAGGGCGAGCGGTCGATGGCTTTGTCGCCGTAAAACACCGCATTGCGCGCCGTCGCGCCCTCCACGGTCGGCCTGCCCGTCCACAACACATGGCTGAGATGGTTGATCGCCGGATTGTCCGGATGCACGAAATGGTGGGTGGCGTTGAGCGCCTGCCTGCAGCTGGGGGCTGAAGCGAATGAGGTCCGCCGCCGTGTACTCGGCGATGTCCGAAAAGTTCTCTTGGCGGTCGACGATGGCGTAGAAATTGCCGCCATAGGCGACATCGACGCTCACCCGCCCGAGGCCTTCGACTTCGGTCTCGAGCCCGCGGGCATAAAGGAAGGAGGGCACATTGGTGATGCGCACCTCCTCGACGAAAGGCCCTTCCTGCCGATAGGTCGCGGTGACGACGCCTGCGGGCGTGTCGAGCTTGACGATGCCGGGCGTCTTGGGACGGATCAGCCCGTTCTCGATGGCCATGGTCACGGTGCCGATGGTGCCGTGCCCGCACATGTAAAGGCACCCCGACGTCTCGATGAAGAGGATGCCGATATCGCAATCCTCGCGCGTCGGCGGAAACAGGATCGAGCCCGACATCATGTCGTGCCCGCGCGGCTCGAACATCAGCCCGGTGCGGATCCAGTCGAATTCCGCCAGAAAATGCGCCCGCCGCTCGAGCATGGTGTTGCCGGTGAGCAGGGGCGCGCCGCCAGAGACGAGGCGCACGGGATTGCCGCAGGTATGCCCGTCGATGCAGGAGAAAGTGTAACGCGCCATTTTGGACTCAAAACCTTTGTGCGCTGAACGGAGAAATGTCGGTTTGTGTTGGCTTGCCGGCAACCAGCTCGGCCACCAGCTGCCCGGTGCCAGCCGATTGCGTCAGCCCCAGATGTCCGTGGCCGAACGCATAAACGATATGGTCCGAAGCGCGCGACTTGCCGATCACCGGCAGGCTGTCGGGCAGGGAGGGGCGGAACCCCATCCACTGTGTGCCGCCCTCGGTTTTGAGCCCCGGCATGAAGCTCGCGGCCTTTTTCAGCATGGCGTCGGCGCGCGCGTAGTTCGGCGGCAGGTCGAGCCCGCCCAGTTCCACCGCCCCGCCGACACGGATGCCGGTTGAGAGATTGGAAACGACGAAGCCATGCCCGCCGAAGATCAGCTGGCGTTTCAGATCGAAATTGGGCCGCGGCAGGGTGGTGTTGTAGCCGCGCTCGGTTTCGAGCGGAATGCGGTCGCCCAGGCTCTCGGCCAGTTTGCGCGACCAGATGCCCGCGGCAAGCACGACATGGTTCGCCGCAAGCGTCCGCCCGTCCTCAAGGATCACCGACACGCCATCCTCAAGCGGACGCAGAGTGGCGACCTCGCCCGTGATCAGCGTTGCCCCTGCGGCCAGCACTGCCTCGCCAATGGCGCTGGCAAAGTGGAACGGCTCGGTTACCGCTTGCCATGACGGCACGAAGGTTCCGGCGACGATCTTTTGGCTGAGCCCCGGCTGCAATTCAGCCAGCCGCTCGCCCCGCACATGCTCGAAATCGATGCCGTGTGCCGTGCGCTGCGCCCAGCCGGGTCCGGCTGCCCGGAACTCCGCCTCGCTTTCATAAAGCTCCAGCGATCCGTCGCTCATCACCAGATGGTCGAGCTTCAGCTCGGCCACCAGCGCGTGCATTTCGGCTTCGGCGACCTTCATCAGCGCTGCCTGCGCGGCAATGCTTTTTTCCACCCTGTCCGGCCAGCCGGCGCGCCAGAACCGCACCATCCAGGGCAGGATCTGGCGGAAATAGGCCGGCGGAATGGAAAGCGGTCCCAAGGGATCGGCCAGCCATTTCGGCACCTTGCGCCACATTCCCTTGGACGCAAGCGGAATGATGTCGGAAAAGGCGAGACCCGCCGGCATTGCCCGTGCTGGTGCGTTTGGCCATGCCATCGGGATCGATCAGAGTGACGCGGCGCCCGGCCCGCTGCAGCTTATGCGCAGCAGCGAGTCCGATGATACCGGCGCCGACAATGATCACATCATGCCCGTCCTTCTTGGCGGACACACGCTTTGCACACATTCACTGATCCAAATAGCCTCAGGCTGCTGCCTTGATCTGCGGGCGGTTGTCGATCGCCGTCTGCACGATCTTTTCAATCCGCTTGCGCTCCTCGCCTTCCAGCGTCAGGCGCGGCGCACGCACATATTCGCTGCCCATGCCCGTCATCTGGTTGGCGAGCTTGATGTACTGAACCAGCTTGACGGCGACGTCGAGATGCAGAAGCGGCATGAACCAGCGGTAAAGCGCCACAGCCTCATCCACCTTGCCGGCCTTGGCCAGCTTGAAAAGCTGCACGGCTTCGCTCGGGAAGCAATTGGCCATGCCCGACACCCAGCCGACCGCGCCGAACAAAATGTTCTCGAGCGCCAGATCGTCCACCCCGCACAACATCTTGTAGCGGTCGCCCACCACGTTGAACATGTCGGTCATGCGGCGGCTGTCATGGCTGGATTCCTTGACCGCCTCGATATTCGGTTCGGAGGCCAGTTCGGCAAAACTCTGGGGGGTGAGGTCGAGCTTGTAGGCCGGGCGGTTGTTGTAGATCATGATCGGCAGATCGACATTTTGCGCCAAGGTCTTGAAGTGGTGCACGCCCTCGCGCTGGTCCTGCTCATAGACCATGGTCGGCAGCGTCATCAGGCCCGCAGCGCCGGCGGCCTGCATGCGCTTCGAGGTCTCGATAGCGAGCTTGGTGGTGTATTCTGCAATACCTGCAATGACCGGAACGCGGCCATTGACGGCTTCCACCGCGGCCCGCACCACCTGTTCCTTTTCATCGACGCTCAGCGAAGAATTTTCGCCCAGCGTGCCGAGCATGACGAAGCCTTCGCTGCCGGCATCCAGGCACTTCTCGATATGGCGTTGGGTGGCGGGCAGATCGAGCGCGCCATCCTGCTTCATTTCGGTCATCAGGGCGGGAATGACCCCAGTCCAGTTCAAGCTCATGTCAGTCGTCCTTCACATTGGGCGCCGCCGCCTCGCGGTCGGCCGCCGGTTCAAGATAATGGTGTCCTTGGCGCGGTATCGTGCGGCGGCCGGGTCAGTCTCCGAGATAGGCCTGCACGATCGATGCGTCTTCACGCAGCACCGCGGCGTCGTTACGCATGCGGATATGTCCGGATTCCAGCACATAGCCGTAATGGGCGAGCTTGAGCGCCAGCCTGGCGTTCTGCTCCACCAGCAGGATGGTCGTGCCTTCCTGATTCAGCCGTTTGACGATGCGCATGGTGTCGAGCACCAGCTTCGGCGCCAGACCCATTGAGGGCTCGTCCAAAAGCAGCACCTTGGGCCCATGCATCAGGGCCCGCCCGATGGCGAGCATTTGCTGTTCGCCGCCGGACAGTAGGGAGCCATCCTGGTTCTGGCGCTGCTTGAGAATGGGAAAGAGCCGGAAGACCTCGTCCATGCGCTCGCGCCGGAGATTGGTCTCCTTCACGGTGAACGCGCCGAGTTCGAGATTTTCCTTCACGCTCAGCCCGCGCAGGATGTGCCGTCCCTCCGGGACATGCACCAGCCCAAGCCGTGCAATGTCGGAGGCGCGCATGCCGGAGATGTCTTCGCCTTCGAGTTCAATGCTTCCGGCGCTGGCGCGCACCAGTCCCGAGATGGTTTTGAGCGTCGTCGTCTTGCCCGCGCCATTCGCGCCCAAAAGCGTGACGATCTGCCCGCGCCTGACTTCGAGATCGATGCCGTTGAGCGCGCGGATGCGTCCATAGCCGGCCTCGACGCCGGTGAGCTTGAGGACGGTTTCGCCGGTTTGCGGTTCAGAGCTCAAGATCGTCCTCCCCGCCTTCCTGTCCAAGATAGGCTTCGATCACACGCGCATTGGACTGGATGTCCTTCGGCCCGCCTTCCGCGATCATCACGCCGTGGTCGAGCACGGAGATGCGCTCCGAGACCTTCATGACGAGGCCGGTATCGTGCTCGATCAGCAGAACGGAAATCCCGCGCTCGTCGCGAATACGCGAAATGAGCGCGATCAATTCCTGCTTTTCGCCGCTGTTAAGGCCCGCCGCCGGCTCGTCCAGCAGCAAAAGCTTTGGCTTGGTCGCCAAGGCCCGCGCTATCTCCACGCGCCGTTGATGCCCGTAAGCCAGCGTCGTGGCCACCCGATCCCAATCCTCAGGATTGACGTCGACGAAGGTGAGACATTCCTCGGCGAAGGTCTTGATCTCTTCTTCCTCCCGGCGCTGCGAGGGCAGCCCCAGAATTGCGGCGACCGCGCCCGCGCTCGAGCGGCAATGCATGCCCGACATGACGTTTTCCAGAACCGTCATCTCGCGGAAGAGCCTCAGATTCTGAAAGGTGCGGGAGATGCCGGCCTGCGTCACCTTGTGCGGCTTGAGCTTGAGCATCTCCTCGCCATCGAAGCGGATCTCGCCCGATTGCGGCTTGTAGAAACCGGTGATGCAGTTGAAGAGCGAGGTCTTGCCCGCCCCGTTCGGCCCGATCAGGCTGACAATGGCATTGGAAGCCACCGAGAAACTGACATTGTCGAGCACCGTGTTGCCGGCGAAGGCCAGGTTGACCTCTTGGAGGGACAAAAGCGCGTCGGTCATTTCTGCACGCTCCTGTTCGGCCAGATGCCCGAGGGGCGGAACAACATGATCAGCAATAGCCCGACCGCGAAGACCAGGAGGCGCAATTCGCCGAGGTCGCGCAGCAATTCAGGCCCGAGAATGACGATGAAAGCGCCGAGAATAACGCCGGGAATCTTGCCCATGCCGCCAAGGATCACTGCCATAAGGATGAGGACCGATTGGGTGAAAGAGAAGCTCTCCGGCGAAATCGCACCGAGATTGGCGGCAAAGAAGGCGCCGCCCATCGCCCCAAACATCGCGCCGATCACATAGGCGGCGAGTTTCACCCTTACCCGGTCGATGCCCATCGCCTCGGCCACATCTTCGTCATGGCGGACATAGAGCCAGGCGCGTCCCAGCCGCGAATTCGCTAGCCGCACCGATATGATCACGGCGAGCACCGCGAGAACGCAGAAGACGTAATAGAAGTCGAGCTGGCTATCGATGTGCCAGCCGAAGAGCCAGGGTTGCTGGATGCCCGAGAGCCCGCTGGCCTTGCCGGTGATCGGCAGGTTGCGCGCCGACAGCCGGACGATCTCGCCAAAGCCGAGCGTCACGATGGCCAGATAATCGGAGCGCAGCCTCAGCGTCGGGCCGCCGATGATGATGCCGGCCACGGCCGCCGCCGCGAGCGCGATCGGCAGGGCGATCCAGAAGTTGAACCCGAAATGCTGGGTGAAGATGCCGACCGTATAGGCGCCGACGGCAAAAAAGGCTGCATAGCCGAGATCGAGCAGGCCGGCATAGCCGACGACGATGTTAAGCCCGAGCGCCAGCACCACATAGAGCAGCGCATTGGTGAGAATGACCGTCGCATAGCTGCCAAAGAGGAAGGGCGCTGCAACCAGAAGCACCAGAATAATGCCGATCGCGGCCCAGCGCGTGGCGGGATTGGCAAAGAGCGGCGCCAGCGGGCCGAGCAGGCGATCGGTTTCTGCGTCGGGGCGGGCCATCACATCCGCTCCTGTTCCGATTTGCCCAGAAGTCCGGTCGGCTTGAACACCAGCACCAGGATGAGGACGGCAAAAGAGAACACGTCCTTCCACTCCGAACCGACGCCAGGAATTTGTGTACCGAAGGCTTCCAGGAGCCCCAGCACAAGGCCGCCCAGCATGGCGCCCGGAATGGAGCCGATGCCCCCGATCACGGCGGCGGTGAAGGCCTTGAGCCCGATGAGAAAGCCCATGAAATACCAGACCGACCCGTAATAGGCGCCGGCCATGGTGCCCGCGGCGGCGGCCAAGGCCGAGCCGATGAAGAAGGTCACCCCGATGATCGCCGGAACATTGATGCCCATGAGCTGGCACATGTCCTTGTCGATGGCGACGGCGCGCATGGCGCGGCCATACTGGGTGCGGGTGACGAAGAGTTCGAGCGCGATCATCAGGACCGCTGCCGTGCCGACCAGCACCATCTGGTTATAGGTGATGAAGAGATTGCCCAGATTGATGCCGCCGAAGCCGAGATCGGTGGGGAAGGGCTGATACTGCCCGTGGGTGAGGGTCAGCACCGAGTTCTGCAAGACGAGCGAAACGGCGAGCGCGGTGATCAGGATGGAAAGCCGTGGTGCATCGAGCATCGGATGATAGGCGACACGCTCGATCAGAACGCCGAGGCACCCCACCGCGATCATCGATAAAAGCATGGCGGTGAAGATGCCGAACCAGTCGCCGCCGACGACGCTTGAGATGGCCGACAGGGCAAGAAACCCGAGAAAGCCGCCGACCATGTAGAGATCGCCATGGGCGAAATTCAAAAGCTTGATGACCCCGAAGATCATCGTGTAGCCGAGCGCCACCAGGGCGTAGAACGAGCCCAGGACCAGCCCGTTGACCAGCTGATGGGTGAAGATGTCGAAAAGGCTCATGACCGCTCCGCCTGCCCGGTATCTGCCTGCTAACGAATGGACCGGCGCCCAAGGGCGCCGATCCTGATGAGTGAAGACTTACTCTGCGGCGCGGGCCCAGGCGCCGTTCTTGCCCTCGAGCACGATGAAGTTCGAGCGGGCGAGGGTATTCTGGTCGGTGAAGGAAATCGGACCGGCCAGCCACTCATTGCCATCGGCCGACTTCAGGGCCTTGATGACGGCGTCGGGCTCGGTGGAGCCGGCCTTGTCGATGGCCCAGGCAAGAAGCTGCATGCCGTCATAGGTCAGCGGCGCATAGGGGCCAGGCGCGTTGCTGAATTCCTTCTTGTAGCTGTCGATGAAGTCCTTCGCCGCCGGCAGGAATTCCGCTGTCGGGTTGGAGAAGGCAAAGACGCCGTCCGCCGCCTTGCCGGCAATGTCGAACAGCTGCGGCGAGTTCGAACCGTCGCCCACCGCGATGATGCCCTGATAGCCGGACTGGCGGAGCTGGCGGATGAAGAGCCCGCCATCGGCATAATAGGCGGTCCAGAACACTGCGTCGGGATTGGCCGACTTGATGTTGGTGACAACGGCGGAATAGTCCTGCTCGCCCTTGTTGACCGTCTCCTCGGCGACCACCTCATGTCCGGCCTTTGTCCAGGCCTTCTTGGTCAGGTCGGCGAGATCCTGCGAATAGGCGTCGCCCTGATTGACGATGGCGATGGAGTTGGCGCCCTTGCCGGAGAGGAACTCGACGGCCTTGGTCGCCTGTTCGTCGCCGGTTGAGTTGATCATGAAGGCGTTGCCCGGATTGGCGGGAATGAGCTTGGTCGAGTTCGACGCGGTAATGACGAACGGCACGTTGGCGTCGCCATAGATTTTCAGCGTCGGCAGGGTGGCGCCGGAGCAATAGCCGCCGACCACGCCGACCACCTTCTGGGAGACCAGCTTGGAAGCCGCGTTGACCGATTGCTGCGGATCGCAGGCACTGTCGCCGATCACCATGTCGAGCTTCTTGCCCAGAACGCCGCCCTTGGCGTTGATCTCTTCCTGGGCGATCTTGACCGCATTGGCCATGTCCTGGCCGTATGTGGCTTCGGATCCCGTCGTCGGCACCTGCACGCCGATCAGGATCGTGTCCTGAGCGAGCGTCGCGGAGGCGCCGGCAAGAGCCAGGACCGCTCCTGCAAGTGCTGCCTTTGTAAACATGCGCATGATTGTTCCTCTTTGTCTTTTTGACATCCCTTGGCATGGCGCGCCGGAAGGTCTCCGGCTGACATGCCTCCCGGTGAGGTGCAGGACGGGGTTTGCTCCCGTCTCGGCAACCGCACCACGCGGGCCGGATGACCTCCAGCCCTTTTGCGCCCGCACGCTGTTTCGCACCGGCGCTAGTCGTTGAACAATCCCCTGCCGCAGGCTGATATGCCTATGCGCAGAAGGATTTTTGCCGGGCTTGAAGGTGTTGAATTCGAGCCAGCGAATGGCTTGAACATTATTGGTGCATTTAAGATATATCAAGCCGTCTTTTGTGTTAGCATCCTGCCGCTGTGGGAATCCGCTGCGGATTGAGGCCGGTCCCCGGCACACTGTCACCCGCAAAAGGCTGACCAGTAGATATATTTGTGATATGCAAATCTGCGGCCGCGCGGACCGTCTTCATTTCAACGTGCCATCGTGCCCATGACCGATCCCGCTCCAAAATCAGCAGTCCCTTCCCAGGTTCACGGTGCTTATCTCGAAATCGAGAAACGCATCGTCACTCTGCAGTTTGCGCCGAACAGCCTGTTGACGGAAAAGGCCATCATCGAGGCGGTGGGGTATGGGCGCACGCCGGTGCGCGAGGCCTTGCAGCGCCTCAACCTCGAAGGTCTGGTCGAAATTCAACCCCGGCTGGGGATCAGGATTGCCCAGATCAGGCCGGAGGATTATCCGCGCGCCGTCGAGCCGCGCCTGACCCTCGAGCCGCTATTGGTGCGCTCTGCCGCCCGCTTTGCCGGGCCGCGCGACCGGATCGCGCTGCAAACCGCCATGCAGGGCATGCTCGATGCTGCCGCAGCAAGCGATGTTCTCGAATATCTCGAACAGGACAAGGCCATCGACGAAGCCATCTCCAATGCCGCGGCAAACCCGTTCCTGCCGCGCATCCTCGCCCCGCTGCAAATCCACAGCCGGCGCTTCTGGTATCAGTATCACGGCAGCGAGGGCCTCATGGCCGCGGCCGATCTGCATGCCCATGTCTGCGCGGCCATCATCGCCTCGGACGCCGCAGCCGCGGAAGACGCAACCCGCGAGCTTGTGACCTATCTGTTCGAGCAGTCCAGGACCTTCGCCGCCTGAGGGCGAAGGTTGGATTCGCCTGGCAGACGCAGCAATTGCATCTGGTCGACTGCATCACTTGAACGCGGCTCTGCCCATTGTGAGCGCCGCAATTGCCTCGCCAAGGCTGCATCGTCCCTTCGTTCCTCCAGAAGGAGAAGGCTGCTGCAACTCGTGTGTCCGCCACCGAGCTTGCTTGATCTCAGTCAAAGTTGCCTCTGCGAGTAAAGTTTAGGCCGCCTCCGAACCAGTTGGTGTGCAGCCCTCATGGCCGCTCGCCAACCTTGGTGCTCAAACTCGAGAGGCCAAAATGACTATCAACGACAAGAAAAGCGGGGCCGGCACGAACCGGCCAGGCAGAAAATTCGCGATCAGGGGAGGCCTCACCCTCCTTCCGGCAATGGCACTCACCTTGTGGTCCGGTTCCGCGGAGGCGCACGTAAAATGGTTTGCTCCCTACATCGTGCAGGCGACGCCGGCGCCGATAACCGACACCTTGACCAATATGTGGTTCTGGCTCGGCATCGGGCTCGTCCTCTTCTTTTTTATTGCGACGCGTGCGCTGGAGACCCAGCGGATCGGGGCGCTGGCACTTGACGGTATGGACCGGCTGACGGGGCCACTGTGGAATCGGCTCGACGACTTCGTGCGCGCCGTCATCGGCGCCTTTTTCATCGCCATCTTCGCGGTTGGCGGCATCTATCTCACCCCCGATCTGCAAACGCCGGCGGAGTGGGTGTCGTGGCTGCAATTGCTGATTGCGTTTGGTGTCTTTTCCCGCCGCACAATGCCGCTATCGGCTGCGGGTATCATCCTCTTGTGGGTGCTGGCGCTCAGGGACTATCAGTTTTTCCACCTGCTCGACTATCTCGCGCTTGGGGTCGCGGTCGCCGGCTATCTGGTGCTGGCAGCCTCGGACAATCCCGAATGGCGCAAGCATCGTTTCGAGGTGCTGCGCTGGGGTGTGGCCATTGCTCTGATGTGGTCGAGCCTTGAAAAGTTTGCCTATCCGGAGTGGTTCTATCCGCTTGTCGTTGAAAAGCCATTCCTCACATTCGGCATGCCGCGCGACGTATTCATCCCGATGGCGGGCGTGGCTGAGTTCACCATGGGCTTCGGCCTTCTCTGGACCCCGCTGGTGCGGCGGCTGTCGGCGGTGGCGCTCTTCATCATCTTCAACGCCGCCGTGTATCCCTTCGGCCGCATCGATCTGATCGGACATGCCCTGATCATGGCCATCATCGTGGCGATTGCCGTGGATCACACCAGGGAGTTGCACTTCCTGCCGAAACTGAGGAGTGCGTTGAAGGCGGTTCCTGTAAGCCTTGCGACCGCGATCATCATATTCGTTGCGGCATATTGGGGCCTGCATATGACTTTCTACGGCCCCGGCCCTGCCGGAGCGCCGGCCGCCGTCGAGCGCAGCACGCACAGGCCGAATGCGGAGAGCCCGCATGCCGATGTCTCGCCCGATGCGGCGGGGGCAAAAGACGCCTACATCGAAACGATGAACACCATGCAGGGACCGATGATGAAAGGCATGCAGGCGCCGGATCCCGACATGGCCTTCCTCAAGGGGATGATTCCGCACCACCAGGGAGCAGTCGACATGGCCGAGGTCCTCCTCAAGTATGGAGACGACCCGCAGGTCAAGGCTTTTGCCCGGCATATCATCACCGAGCAGGAAGCCGAGATCCTCCAGATGCAGCAAAAGGTTCAGCAATTGGAGAAATACGCGGCCGCGGACGCGAGATGACCTTGGTGCACGGTGCCGCCCTCAGGGGCGGCACTTTCTCTTGGTGGCTTATTGGCGATGGTCTGCGGTGCATGCTCTAAGGAAGGCGCAGCAGGGTGCAGGGCTGCTTAGGCGAAGCCGATTGCAATCTGCAACAAGGCGGTTCATCAGAAAGACAAGCGGCTTCCGGCAATTCATGCAGATCATATCCGACTTCGACCTTACCCCCTTCAACACTTTTGGCCTGAGCTCACACGCCAGGTACGGTGCGCGTGTAAGATCCGTTTCCGAGCTTGAGGAACTGACCAGCTTCGCCCTCTCGCAAGACCTGCCCCTTCGGGTCATCGGCGGGGGAAGCAACATCCTCCTGCGCGAGCGGGTCGACGCTGTCGTCGCTCAGATGGCGATGAAGGGAACTGAGATCGCCGACGCTACGGAAGGGCAGACACTCGTCAAGGTGCAGGCCGGGGAAGATTGGCCCGCTTTCGTCGAATGGACCGTGGCACAGGGGCATGCAGGGCTCGAGAACCTGGCCGGTATACCCGGCACTGTCGGAGCGACCCCGGTCCAGAACATCGGCGCCTATGGCCTCGAACTGAAAGACCGCTTCGTCTCGCTTAAGGCCTTCGACCTGAAGGATGGGACGGTTCGCCATTTTGCCCCTGGAGACTGCGCCTTCGGCTACAGGCAGAGCGTCTTCAAGACCACTGATCGCTACGTCATTCTCGATGTTACGCTCGGCCTGCCAAGGCCATGGCGGCCGGTGCTCGAATATCAAGGTCTCGATGCGATCCCCAAGGATGCCGATGCGCACGACATCATGCAGCACGTCCTTGCCATCCGGCGAAGAAAACTTCCCGATTGGCATGTGCGGGGGAACGCAGGATCCTTTTTCCACAATCCGATCGTTTCCACGGAAATCGCCGAAGAAATCGCGGGGGCGCCGCGTTACCCGCAGGCCGATGGGCGGGTGAAGCTGTCTGCGGCTTGGCTGATAGAGGCGTGCGGGCTCAAGGGGTTTCGAGACGGCCGCGTCGGCGTCGATGAAGGTCATGCCCTGGTTCTTGTCAATCTTGGCGACGCGACCTTTCAAGACGTCGCCCGTCTGGCGTCGACGATCACGACAACCGTCAAGTCCCGTTTCGGCGTCGAACTCGTTCAGGAGCCGATCATCCTCTAGGTCGCGTTGCGTGCCGAGCTCGTCGTCCAGGGCTTGCCCGAACGGAAATGGGCGTCGCGCACGAACCGGCTGCGATGCTTCTCACGCTTTGATGTTCTTCGAAAAAGAAATGGCGCGCCCGAAAGGATTCGAACCTCTGACCCCCAGATTCGTAGTCTGGTGCTCTATCCAGCTGAGCTACGGGCGCCCGCGCCAAGGCTCAAGGCCTAGCGAACAGGGGCAGACACTTATACCGGCACAAATGCCATTGCAAGGCTGTCCGGCCGACAAATTCGTCACCCCCTAGGCGAGCCGCAGACTGGCTGGCAGCTCCACCGAAAACCGTGTCCCTGGCGTCAGCGCTTCATAGGTCAGCCTTCCCCCATGCGCCTCGGTCAGTTCGCGCGCAATGGCCAGGCCAAGTCCGGTGCCCCCGGAGCGGGCGGAGCCTTCGAACGCAACGAACAGTTTCTCCTTTGCCCGCGGCGGCAGGCCCGGCCCATTATCGCTTACCGAGATCACCAGCCGCTCCCCCACGGTGGCGAACGCGGCCGTGACCTCGGGCTCTGCCACCTGCTCGCGTGCCGCCTCCAGCGCCTCGCGCGCGTTCTTGATCAGGTTGATGAAAACCCGCGCCATCTGGTCGGGATCGATCCTGAGGGTGACCGCATCGGGAACCTGATTGGCAAAATCAATGTCGGGATGCCCGCTCAGCCCCGCCTCCAATGCCGATTCCGCGATCAGCGCTCTCAGATCGACCGGCTGCGGGCGCGGCGGCTGTGCCGCCTCGCGTCCATAGTCGAGCACGGCCTGGGCAAAGCCTGTTGCGCGGTTGAGCGTGTTGACCAGACGGGGCGCCAGTCTTTGCACTTTCGGGTCATCGAGCGTTGCCACCTGGTCCGACAGCAATTGCGCCGAGGTTAGCGTGTTTCTGAGATCGTGGTTGATCTTGGCGACCGCCAGCCCGAGATCGGCCAGGTGCCGGCGTTGCCTCAGGATCGAAAACAGCTCCGATTGCATGGCGGCGAGCTCGCGCTCCATTGCCCCCACCTCGTCATGCCGCCGCCCCGGCGCGATGATCAGCGCCGCGTTCTCCGGCGCCTCCCTATAGGCCATCATATTGGCCACGATGCGCTTGATCGGGCGGATCAGGACGAAATTGACGAAAACGAAGATGACCAGCGAAGTCATCGACGCCACGATCAAGGACAGGATGAAGATGTTGCGCGAATAGATCAGCAGATCCGTCCGCAACGGGGACTCTGCCGTCACGACCTCTATGGTGGCGTCCGGCATGCCCGGCATATCCCCCACGATGCGCATCATCCGGCCCGAGCCGTAAAACAGCGTGTTCAGCGCCCCGGCGATGAGCGTCATGGGATCGCGAATACGCAGATCGGCGGTCACCGCCGCCTTGGGCATGGGCTCGTCGGAAAGCGCGATCAGCTGGCTCTGCCCTGCGCGACGGTAGGCGATGGCGGTCGCGCCCGTCGAGCGCAGCAGCTGGTCGGTCAGGCCCTCCGGCAGCTCCATGACATTGGGAACGAGGTCGAGCACCTGGGTGGCGACCGCTGCTGCGTCCACCTTGTCCTCGAGCCAGTTGGCTCGGAAATTTGCGGCCGACGGCAGATAGATCACCACTTCCACCGCCAGAATGACGAAGACGATGACCGAGATCAGCCTGACTGACAGGCCAGAAAAAGCTCTCGGCATATCCGTGGGTTGCACTGCCATGGCGCAAGCTTCTAGCAGATTTGGCGACAGGATGAACCGATATTGCGCAATGCTAATGTATCAGGGCAGGCGCCGTATCAGCCCAAGCCAGCGGCCGATCCAGGGCGAGCCAAGCTTGTCGCGATAATATTCGGTGCCCATGCGCTTGGCGATCTCGGCGAGAGTGGGGTAGGGCGCGACATATTTTGTCAGGCTGGACGCCTTCATGCCGTTGGCGATGGCATAGGAGAACAGCGAAATCAGTTCGCCTGCCTGCGCGCCCACGATCCCGCAGCCGACGATGCGCCCGCCCCGGTCGGTGATCATCTTGATCGCGCCTTCGGGCCGCCGCTCGGTCTGCGCCCTGTCGTTCTCGGCGAACGACCAGCGGACCACCTTGAACTTGTCACCCAATTGCTCGCGCGCCATCGGCTCGGTCAGCCCCACATTGGCGATTTCCGGATCGGTAAAAGTGGCCCACGGAATGATGTCGCGCTTCTCACGCGCCGGCAGCCCGAACAGGGCGGAGCGCACGACAAGGCCTGCGTGATAGCTCGAGACATGGGTGAATTTCAGCCCGCCCGCCACCACATCGCCGATCGCATAGATGCGCCGGTTCGAGGTCCTGAGGTGCGTGTTGGCCGTAATGCCGGCATCGGAAGATTTTACGTCCGCCGCCTCGAGCCCCATATCGGCAATATTGGGCACGCGCCCGGCGGCGACGAGCAGATGGCTGCCCTTGATGACCTCCTCGCCTTCGGCACCCTTCACCGTTACGGCCACCCCGCCATCCTGACGCTTGGTCGCGACGATCTTGGTTTGTGGCCTCAAATCCACGCCGTCCTCGGCCACGCGCCGCAGCACGAATTCCGTGAGTTCCGGATCGTCGCGGGACAGCAACTCATCCGCCTCCAGCACCGTGACCGCGCTGCCGAGCTGGGCAAAGGCCTGGGCCAGCTCGATGCCGATGGGGCCGCCGCCGATGATGATCAGATGCTCCGGCTTCTCCCTGAGGCCGAACACGGTTTCATTGGTCAGAAAGGGGGTGTCGTCCAACCCCTCGATCGGCGGGATGGCCGGACGCGAGCCGGTCGCGATCACGAACCGCCGCGCCCTGATCTGCTGCCCGCCGGCCTCCACTGTCCGCTTGTCGACGAACTGCGCCCGTGCCTTGATCACCCGTGCCCCCAGCGCCTCGAACCGTTCCACGCTGTCATTCGGGGCGATGGCGCTGATGACGCCGGAGATGTGATCGTGCACCTGCCCGAAATCGACCCGCGGGGAGCCGAAGGAGACGCCAAACCCCTGTCCGCGCTGGGCCGCCTTGGCGAACCCGGCCGCCGCAATCAGCGATTTGGATGGCACGCACCCGGTATTGAGGCAGTCGCCCCCCATTTCCCCCTGCTCGATCAGCACCACGCTGGCGCCGAAGGTCCGAGCCGCCGCCGCCACCGTCAGTCCGCCGGACCCGGCGCCGATGACGCAGAGATCGGGTTTGAGCATGTCTGCCATCTGCAATCCTTCTTCAAAGCAGGGGGGGGTTCACCGTTACCATATTCACGAAATTGAGAAAGCCGCGCTCAGGCTCTTGCCGACCTGAGCCACCTGAAGACCACGGGGATGAGCGACACCAGGGCCAGGAGCGCAAAGGCAATCAGGATTTGCGGGGTGACGAGGTTCGAGGGGTTAAGGCCGGTTCCGCAGGGCAATCCGCCCGCCGTGCAGGCCTCGGCGCGTGCCGCGACGATTGAGCGCAGGCCCTCGCCCGCAAAGGCGTAGGCGACGACGCCGGGGACGATGCCGATTGCCGTGGTTGCAGCGAATACCGGAAAGCTGACGCCCAATATGGCGGGCACGACATTGATCAGCGTGAACGGGAAGACCGGCGCCAGCCTGAGGAACAGCATATAGCTGACGGCGTCACGCCGAAACCCTTCCGCCATTTTGTTCAGCACGTTGCCCGCTTTGGCACGGAAGAAACCGGCGAGCGCCAATCGTGTTGCGAAATAGAGTGCGCATGCGCCGAGCGTTGCTCCGATCGTGACGGCAAGGCTCGCCAGTGCCCAACCCAGCAGAAGACCGGCTATCACCGTCAGCAGCCACGCGGCCGGAAAGGAAAGGGCCGTGGCGAGCGCATAGGCGAGAATAACCGCCAGCACCGCAAGCACGGGCTCCCCCGCGACCCAGTTCGCAAGCGCCCCATAGCGCAGAGCGATGGCATCGAAGGTGATTTGCCGATTAAGTCCGGTCAGAAAGAAGATGGCGATGGCGATCACGAGAATGCCGAGCGGTATCAGCCTTTTGAGCGTGAATTCGCTCGTCCCTGAAGCGACCGTGCCATCCCTGGCATTCATGTCGGAAATCCCTATTCTCCCCTTCCCAATCTATTAAAGCCGATGCACCAAGAAGTCGTTGCGATTTCACCGCGATGTGAGATGGCGTGACAGGGCGACGCCTGCGTTGACTTGGCGGGACGTTTTTTCTATAAGCCGCCCAACCTTGCCGCAGGCTGCGAGCCGTGCCTGTCCCGTGCCTTTGCGGCGGCAATCTAGCGCAGAAGATGAATAGAGGAACCGTGCTGGGCGCGGTTTGATGCAATGAAGCGTACTTTCCAGCCTAGCCGCCTGGTGCGTGCCCGCCGTCATGGTTTCCGTGCCCGCATGGCAACCAAGAACGGCCGCAAGATTTTGAATGCCCGCCGCGCCCGCGGCCGCAAGAAGCTGTCGGCCTGATCCCGGCTTCCGGGCGGCGGCGGTGGCGGGCCCCGACGTGCCTTTGCGCCGGCTGACGCGTCGCGCCCAGTTCTTGAGGGCGGCCCGCGGCAAGCGCATAAGCCGCCGCGGTTTCACCCTGCAGATGGTTCCCGTGCCGGATGAAAACGCCGGCATAGGGTTCACCGTCACCAAGAAAAACGGCAGTGCCCCGGCACGCAACCGCATCAAAAGACGGTTGCGCGCGGCGGTGGCCGCTTGTGCTGAGGGCTTCGAACCCCAACATGACTACGTCGTGATCGGTCGGCCCGAAGCGCTCACCGAACCTTTTGCAGACCTGGTGGCCGGCCTTGCCGGCTCGCTCAGGCGCATACATTCCAGCCGCGATGCGGCCCAGCGGACCAGATAAACCCATGCAAGACTCCCGCAACATGATCATTGCCATCGTGCTCAGCATCGCCGTGCTGTTCGGGTGGCAGTATTTTGTAGCCGGACCGCAGATGGAGCGCGCGCAGCGCCAGGCGGAACTGCAGCAGCAACAAAAGCAAACGCAAAATCCCGCCGCCGCCGACCAGCAGAACCTGCCGACACCAAGTGCCGATGCAACGACAGGCGCCGCCAACGTGCCGGCAGCCGCGCCCTCGGCGGCGGGCGGCATCAACACCTATCCGGACCGCGCCGCGGCCATTGCCGCCACACCGCGCGTCGCCATCGACACGCCCGATCTCGCCGGGTCGATCAATCTCGTCGGCGGACGCATCGACGATCTCGAACTCAAGCAGTACCACGAGACGGTCGACCAATCCTCGCCGATCATCACGCTGCTCTCGCCCGCCGGCGCACCCGCACCCTATTTCGTCGAACAAGGCTGGGTCGCGACAACTGGCGACACCTCGGGCCTGCCAACCAGCCGCACCCAATGGCAGGTCGAGGGCGACAGCCAGACGCTGACCCCGTCGACGCCGGTGACCATCTCCTACGACAATGGCAACGGGCTCATTTTCAAGCGCACCTTTTCGGTCGACAAGCAGTACCTGTTCACCGTCACCCAGAGCGTGACCAACAACACCGGGGCAGAGGTTTCGCTTTACCCCTATTCCCGCGTTGCCCGCTACGGCACGCCCAAGGTGCAGAATTTCTTCGTTCAGCACGAAGGGCCGCTCGGCGTGCTGGGGTCGAACAATCTGGTGTCCAAGAAATACTCCGACATGCAGAAGGACCAGCAGATCCGGCTTCGAGGATACCAGCGGCTGGCTTGGCTTCACCGACAAATACTGGGCGACCGCCGTCGTCGCCAAGCCGGGCGAAGAGATCAATGCGCTCTTTTCCTGGCGCGACAGCCAGGGCTTCGACGAGTACCAGACGAGCTTTGTCGAGACCAAGCCGCTGACCGTCGCCGCCGGCGCCACCGCCTCGAACGACAGCTATGTCTTCGCCGGCGCCAAGGAAGAGGCCGTCATCGCCTCCTATGAGAAGCAGTACGGCTTCGACCGGCTCGAACTGCTGATCGACTGGGGCTGGTTCCACTTCTTCACCAAGCCGCTCTTTTACTTCCTGCGCTTCCTCTATGGCATTCTGGGCAATTTCGGCCTCGCCATCCTGTGCGTGACCATCATCGTCAAGGCGGTCTTCTTCCCGCTCGCCAGCCGCTCCTATGCCTCAATGGCCAGCATGCGGCGCGTGCAGCCGGAGATGAAGGCCATCCAGGAGCGCCACAAGGACGACCGCGCCGCCCAGCAGCAGGCGATGATGGAGCTTTACAAGCGCGAAAAGATCAATCCGCTCTCCGGCTGCTGGCCCATGCTGATCCAGATCCCGGTCTTCTTCTCGCTCTATACGGTGCATCTTCATCGCCTCGAGATGCGGCACGCGCCGTTCTTCGGCTGGATTCAGGATCTGGCCGCGCCCGATCCCACCAATGTCTTCACCCTGTTCGGGCTGATCCCGTGGGATCCGACGGCCGTGCCGATCTTCGGCGCACTTCCTCGCGCTGGGCGTCTGGCCGCTGATCATGGGCATCACCATGTGGGTGCAGATGAAGCTGAACCCGCCCCCGCCCGACCCGACCCAGGCGATGATCTTCAACTTGATGCCGATCATCTTCACCTTCATGCTCGGCACCTTCCCGGCGGGCCTGGTGATCTACTGGGCTTGGAACAACACGCTGTCGATCACCCAGCAATACATCATCATGCGGCGCCATGGCGTCAGGCCGGACTATTCTGGGCAATATTGCGCAGAGCTTCGGCGCGCAAGCCGGCGCAAAACCGGGCGAATAGATGGATCCCGAAAACGGGCAGATCGATGCAGATCGAGGCCGGGCGGCTGCTGTTCGCCCGGCCTTTCGTTTTCATCAAGGGCTGCGTGCGCGTGGACGATCTGCCGCCGTCCGACCGGGTTGAGGTGGCCTTTGCGGGCCGCTCCAATGTCGGCAAGTCGTCGCTGATCAACGCCTTGGTCGAGATGAGGGCGCTGGCGCGCACCTCCAACACGCCGGGCCGCACCCAGGAACTCAACATCTTCGAGGCCGAGCAGGCCCCGCTCCGCATCGTCGACATGCCCGGCTATGGCTTCGCCCAGGCGCCCAAGCCAAAGGTTGCGGCCTGGAACAAGCTCATCCATTCCTATCTGATCGGCCGCCCGAACCTGCGGCGCGTCTATGTGCTGATCGACGGACGCCACGGCCCCAAGGCCAATGATCTAACGGTGATGAACGAACTCGATTCCGCCGCCGTCAGCTATAGGTGCGTGCTGACCAAGGCCGACAAACCGCCGGCAAAGGAGCTTGAGAAGGCGATCGAAGCGACGCGCAAGGCCATCGCCAAACGCCCTGCAGCGCATCCGAACCTGATCGTGACATCATCGCAAAAGGGCGAGGGTATTCCCGAGTTGCGGGCCGAGATCGCTGCATTCGTGTAGAGCCGCCCCTGCGGAAACGCTCTAGGATCGTCCTGATGGGCGGTAGGTCGTCAGAACGATACCTCCCGGCATTGTGTCGGTCGAGCTATGGTCGAGCTCGAGGCCAAGGCCCTTGGCGAAGTAGGGCTTGCCGCCGCCAAGCACGACCGGCAACTGATAGAGCCGGAATTCGTCAATCAAATTGGCACGGGCAAGGCTGGCGGCCAGTGTCGGCCCAGACACATCTATGGGGCCCGCATCCACCGATTTGAGCCTTCCGATTTCTGCTTCTATGCCGGAGCCGATCA
Organism: uncultured Alphaproteobacteria bacterium; assembly: GCA_963782875.1. Lineage (GTDB taxonomy): Bacteria > Pseudomonadota > Alphaproteobacteria > Rhizobiales > Devosiaceae > CAWALD01. The sequence goes on from CAWALD010000003.1 coordinate 2,112,748, forward strand.
ACCGGGCATTTGGCCCGACTTCGTTCAGCGTTGTCGAGGCGACGAGTTTCGGGGTCTTCCGCCATATTCTGGCGAACGCGGCTTCGACAGGATGCGCGTCCGGCATATCCTGGTCCCAATAGGACATGACCTCATACATTTTGCGGCCATAGACCTGAAGCGATGATGCGTCCACCAATTCGTTGAAATGCTGGTGCAGGGCCGCATCGGGCACGGGCAGTCCGGGCCCGCCTTCGAGCCCGGCGACATAGCCATCGAGCGACATCATCATTGCGTAGCGGACAATAGCCATGTCGTTGCCCCTTGGGATTTACGCTCTGGGTCAGCGCCCCGCCTGCTTGAAGAATTCAGCGATATATCCAGCCATCTCGTCATGATGCGATGGCGTTTCGACCGACTGCACCGCCGTGTCGACCACCAGGTCGGGCGCCTTACCGCGCCGCATCTCGGCCAGTGCCAGCGTATAAGGATCGTCGAATTCGGGATGCGGCTGAAAGCTCAGCGCCGCGCCGTTCCTGTAGGCGAGCCCCGCATTGGGGGTGAATTCGGAAGCAAGGATCACCTCTGCTTCTTGAGGCGGCTCGATCACCTGATCCTGATGTGAGCAGGAGATGGCCACGAGATCAGGCGACCCGTTCATATAGGCCGGCCTGTGGGTTGTGCGGTAAAGATGCCGCCCCAGCCCCCAGCCCTTTTCCGATTTGCGCACATCCCCGCCCAGCGCATCGGCCATGATCTGATGGCCGAAGCAGATGCCGAGCATGGGTTTTCCGGCCGCATAGGCGCGCCGGATGAAACCCCGCAGCGGGACCATCCAGTCGAACGGATCGTAAACCCCTGCCGCCGAGCCGGGCAGGACGATCGCCTCCAGCTCTTCCGGATCGGGAAAGGGCGCGCCCGCAAAGACGGGCACGGTTTCGTATTCGAAATCGGCGCCTACGCTGTCGAACATGCGCTTGAACATGGGCGGATAAAGCCCGTGCGTTCCGCGCAGCGGCTCGGGGACTTCGCCGGTCTGAATGATGGTGAGCTTCATCTCGAATCGGGCGCAAAGAAATGGCTGCATCGAGATATCGTCCCGATGCAGCCAAATGCAATCTGGATTCTTGTCGAGCTCAGGCCCCTGAAGGCTCGAAGTTCAGCGCCACCCCATTGATGCACCAGCGCTGGCCGGTCGGCTGTGGGCCATCGTCGAAAACATGGCCCAAATGCCCGCCGCAGCGGCGGCAATGGCATTCGGTGCGTTGCATGAACAGTGAATTGTCGGCCTCGGTCTCCACATTGCCCTTTATGGGCGCGTAAAAGCTTGGCCAGCCCGTGCCGCTGTCGAATTTGGTCTCCGAGGAGAATACGGGCAGATCGCAGCCCGCGCAGGCGAAAGTTCCGGCGCGGTGCTCGTCATTGAGCGGCGAGGTAAAGGGGCGCTCGGTAGCCGCCTGGCGCAGAACGGCGAACTGGTCGGGCGTCAGTTTCTTGCGCCATTCCGCTTCGCTGAAGGAGACCTCGAAATTGCCTTCCGCGGCCTCGGCCGTCATGTTGCCATCGGGACGCAGAAATCCAAAGCCGGCTACGGCAAGCCCGCCGAGGGCTGTGCTCAGGAGAAATTTGCGGCGTGTCATCATCGGAGCCTCCTGGAGGTTTTGCCTTATTAGACAGGCTCCGCAGGGTCGACTGCAATGGCCTGTCCGAAAAGTGAGCGGTTCGCGAGCAGTAGTCTCCTCCTGAACCAATCGAACCCGCATCCGGCACGAGGAGGGTACCGCGCCGGATGCAGGCTTTCGCGCGTCCCGGCAATGGGGACGCGGGGAGACCAGGCTTATTTCGCCGGCAGCATCACGGTATCGATGACGTGAATGACGCCGTTGGACTGCTTGACGTCGGCGATGGTGACGTGGGCGACATTGCCCTGCTCGTCGGTCAGCGTGATCTGGTCGCCATCCATGCCGGCCTTCAGCACGCAGCCGCCGACAGTCTTGACGTCATGGCTGCCGCCATCATCCTTGATCATGCCCATGATGTCGCCCGACATGGCATCGGCGGCCACCACATGACAGGTCAGGATCTTGACCAGCTGGTCCTTGTTCTCGGGTTTGAGCAGGGATTCCACCGTGCCGTCCGGCAGTTTGTCGAAAGCCGCATTGGTCGGCGCAAAGACCGTGAACGGACCTTCGCCGCTCAGCGTATCCACAAGGCCTGCGGCCTTCACGGCGGCGACCAGCGTCGTATGGTCGGCCGAATTGGCGGCGTTCTCGACGATGTTCTTGTCCTCATACATGGCGGCACCGCCGACCATGGGGTTCTCGGCGAAAGCAGGTGCGGCGGAGAGAGCCGAAGCCCCCAGCACGGCGGCAAGAGCAAAAGCCTTGAGGTGAGAGGTCTTCATGTCGTGTTCCTTCCTGTTGTCCACGTTTTCGTGTGACAGCCAGTTCTACGGACGGATTTTCCGCTTGGTTTGGTCCAGAGCCTTCACAACGCCATCACGCTCGCGAGAGGGGTAATCGCCGCTCCCCGTGTTTCAAGACGTAAGGGTTGCGCCAACTCCACCGGAGACATTTGCGCGTATTCGCGTTAGACGCTTTGTCAAAAGACTGTCCGGCGTCGTCCGGCACCCGTTTCATGGCGCAAGAGGGAGAATGGCCGCGCAATGACCGATAATTTCGATCCAGACAATGATGCGGCGGTGCTGGCCCAGGCGCTTCCCTATATGCAGCGCTATGAGGGCAAGACCGTCGTGGTCAAATACGGCGGCCATGCCATGGGCGATCCGGCGCTCGGTCAGGCCTTTGCCCGCGACATCGCCTTGCTCAAGCAATCCAAGGTCAATCCCATCGTCGTGCATGGCGGTGGTCCGCAGATCGGCTCCATGCTCGAAAAAATGGGCATCGAATCCAAATTCGAGGGCGGATTGCGCGTCACGGACGCCAAGACGGTCGAGATTGTGGAAATGGTCCTGGCCGGCTCCATCAACAAGGAGATCGTCGCCCTGATCAACGCCGAGGGCGAGTGGGCCATCGGCCTTTGCGGCAAGGACGGCAACATGGTCTTCGCCGAAAAGGCGAAAAAGACCATCATCGATCCAGATTCCCATATCGAGCGCGTGCTCGATCTCGGTTTCGTCGGCGAACCCGTCGAGGTCGACCGCACCCTGATCGACCTGCTCGCCCGCTCCGAGATGATCCCGGTGATCGCTCCCGTTGCGCCCGGCCGCGACGGCCACACCTACAACATCAATGCCGATACCTTTGCCGGCGCCATTGCCGGCTCGCAAAAGGCCAAGCGCCTGCTGTTCCTCACCGACGTGCCTGGCGTCCTCGACAAGGACAAGAATCTGATGCCCGAACTGTCGGTCAGCGAGGCCAGGGCGCTCATCCGCGATGGCGTCATCACCGGCGGCATGATCCCCAAGGTCGAAACCTGCTTCGAGGCGCTCGAGCGCGGTGTGGAGGGCGTCGTCATCCTCAACGGCAAGACGCCACATGCGGTGCTGATCGAGCTTTTCACCGAATATGGCGCCGGCACGCTGATCGTGCCCTAGCCGCCGGCCTCAGCGCCGCCGTCCGCGGGGGTCGTTTCCGTCCATGAGCCCGACATCGCGCAAGAGATGTTCGGACACGCCATGCCGATCCAGCGCCTGAGGCGACCGCCTCGGGCGCGGCGTTTCCCCCAGAGACATAAGGCTGCGATATGTAAAGAGCTTGTTCAGCAAGCTCTCAAACAGGGATATTGCCATTCCGTTCCCGGCCCGTCCAAGGCCGCCTCCGAGAGATTTCCATGCCCGGATAGTCGCGCCGCCCAAGCTTTCGCGCCAACAAATTGTCTGATAAAGGCATAAGCTGTCTTTATGATGAGAGGCGCAATCATGGTGGAGGCATTGCCGCCATTGCAGGCCTTGCGGGCCTTCGAGGCCGCGGCCCGGCATCTCAATTTCACCCGCGCCGGCGAGGAACTGGGGATGACCCAGGCGGCGGTGAGCTACCAGATCAGGCTGCTCGAGGAGCGGATCGGCTCGCCGCTTTTCGTGCGCCAGCCCCGGCAGGTGCTGTTGAGCGAGGTGGGCGAGCGGCTGGCCCCCGGAATCATCGAGGCTTTCGCCTTGATGCGCACGAGCGTGGCCGCCACGCGAAACCAGGCCACCGCGACCCTGACCATCAGCACCATGCAGACCTTTGCCTCGCATTGGCTGGTGCGCCACATCGGCAGCTTCCAGGTGAGCAATCCGGGGATCGCCGTCAGGTTCGACGTCAGCAACAAGCTGGCGGATTTCCATTCCGATGGCGTCGATGTCGGGATTAGGGCGGGCCGTGGCAATTGGCCGGGCCTGGTTGCGCATGAATTGCTGCAGGTCCAGTTCACGCCCATGCTTTCCCCGGAGCTGGCTGCGCGCGTCAAACAGCCCTCGGACCTGCTGGACCTCAAGATCCTCGACGCCCAGGATGCCTGGTGGCCGCAATGGTTTTCGCGCTGTGGGATCGACTATGCACCCGCCCCGGACGAGCCGCGCCTGCATCTCGATTCACAGGCCATGGTTGCCAATCTCGCGCTTGCGGGGCAGGGCGTTGCGATCCTGACGCCGGCCCTGTTCGAGCTGGAATTGACCAGCGGCCAGCTGGTGCAGCCCTTCGACCTTGTCTGCAAGGATGACAGCACCTACTGGCTCGTCTACCCCCAGTCGCGCAGGGCCGCCCCCCATATTCGGGCCTTCAGGGACTGGATACTCGCCGAATTTGCCGGTAGCAGCGGAGAGCGGACCGGCCCCGCTTGATCCTGGAGAACTGCAATGGCGAGTTTCTACGAAGCGCTCGACGACAAGCTGACCGCCTTCATCGCGGAACAGCCGATGTTCTTCGTGGCCACCGCCGCAAGGGATGGTCACGTCAATCTCAGCCCAAAGGGGAGCGACAGCTTCCGCGTGCTCGGGCCGAACAGCGCCTGTTATCTCGATTTCACCGGCTCGGGCAACGAGACGGCGGCACATCTGCTCGAGAACGGCAGGATGACGGTGATGTTCAACTCCTTCGCCCGCAACCCGCGTATTTTGAGGCTGTTTGGCCAGGGTCATGTCGCCGCCCGCGGCACGTCGGAGTGGAAGACGCACGAACACCTGTTCGACAGCTTCACCGGAGCCCGGCAGATGGTCTTCCTCGACATCGAGATGGTGCAGACCAGCTGTGGTTTTGGCGTGCCGCTGATGCGTTTCGAGGGCCATCGCGACACCATGCGCCAATGGGCCGAAGCCAAGGGCGAGGACGGTCTCAAAGCCTATCGGGCCCAGAAGAACCGCACCTCGCTGGACGGTCTGCCGACCGGCCTTCAGGAGGAGTGAAGGCCGGCCGGATTTCTCGCTAGACCTCGACCGGCACCGACTGCCCGCCCCGCACCTTTCCGGTCAGCGAGTTCAGGATCAGCGCCAGCACCACGACGGTGCAAAAGATCGAGATGTTGAAATACATCGCGTTGCCGAGCGAGGCGACGAACTCCGCCCGCCCCGGTTGATGGCCGAAGCCTTCAAGGCTGGCAAAGAAGATCTCGCCCATGAAGGCGACGCCGATCGCGACCCCGATCTGCTGGAAGGCCTGCAGGGCGCCCGAGCCGGAGCCCGCATCCTGGTTGGGCACGCCCGCAAGAACCGACTGGAACAGCACCGCGATCGAGGTGCCGATCCCGAGCCCGGACCAGAACAAGGGCACCAGGAAGGTCGTATAGACGATCGTCTGGCTCGTATCGAGGCCGAGCGCCGTCATGCGGATCCAGGTCATGCCCGATGCCGCCATCAATGCGCCAAGCACTAGCCGAACCTTGATGAAGCGCGGTCCAAGCCGCCCCGAGATCAGCGAGGCGACGAAAATACCGGCCGGGAAGGGCGTGGTGGTCAGGCCCGATTGCAGCGGCGTCAGCCCGAATCCGGTCTGCAGGAACAGCGCAAAGATCAGGAAAAAGCCCGGCATGCCTGAAAAGAAGGTCATGACGGTGAAGACGCCGAGCCCGTAGGCGCGGTTGCGCATCAGATTCATGGGCAGCAATTGCGAAGAATTGGTGCGTTCGCGCCGCCGCTCCCAGGCGATGAAGATGATGCCGATGACAAGGCTGAGCGCCATCATGCCGAACGACCAGATCGGCCAACCAAGGGTACGCCCCTCGACCAGCGGAAAGATCAGGCAGAACAGAGTGGCGGCCGCAATCGCGATCCCCACCCAGTCATTGGAAAGGCGCGGATTCCCCTTGAGGTCGGGAATGAATTTCAGCGCCGCCAGCACCGCGAAGATGCCGATGGGGACATTGATCAAAAAGATCGGCCGCCAGTCCAGCCCGGCAATGTTAAGGGTGATCAGGAAACCGCCCAGCACCGGCCCGCTGACCGCTGCGATGCTGGTCAGAAGTCCGAACATCGAAAAGGCCGTCGGGCGCTCCTCGGGTGGAAAGATGTTCTGCATGATCGCCATGACCTGCGGCATCATCATCGAGCCGGCAAAGCCCTGCAGGATACGCCCCACCACCAGGAACCCGATATTGGGAGCCATGCCGCAAAGCGCGGAGACGGTGGTGAAGGCTGCCACGCCGAGCACGAACATGCGGCGGCGCCCGATAATGTCTCCGAGCCGCCCGAACGGCAGCAGCCCCAGCGCAAAGGCCAGCACATAGGCCGCGACGATCCATTCGATCTGGCTCGAATTGGCGTTGAAGCTCTCCTGCAGGCTGGGCAGCGCCACATTGACGATCGTGATGTCGATCAGATTCATGAAGCCCGCGATCAGCAGGCAGACAAGGGCAATCCAGCGCCGCGGATCGGGCTCTTGCTGATCGGTTGCAGTGTGCGTCATGAGATGTCTTTCTTGTTATTCTTCGAATTGAAAAGCTGCTGCAGTGTCGCCAGCGCGACCCGCAATTCGACATTTCCTGCCCGCGCCAGTTTGAGTGCGCCCAAAAGGCCCCCCAGAAAGATCACGGCTGCGGCGCGCGGATCGGAATGCTCCGCCAGGCTTCCGTCCTTGGCGCCACGTTCCATGATGCCGGCGACCTGTTCGATCCAGTCCGCATGCATGTCGCGCACTCGGTCGGCGATGAAGGCGTCGCGGCGCCCGCGTTCGTTGAGTTCGGAGAGGACCGTCAGCAATTGCGGCCGGTTCTCGACCATGTCGACGAAATCATCGATCTCCTGCTCCAGTTCCTTTGGCGGCGTCATCCGGTCGCGCGGATGCGCCCTTGTCTGTTCGGCAAACTCGGCTTCTACGGATTGGACCACCAGCCCGATCAGCGCCTCCTTGGAGGGCACGTGATAGTGAAGGGTCGCAATGTTGATGCCGACACGCTCCGCTATGTCGCGCGTGCGCAAGCCCTCGAAGCCCTTTTCGGCGATCAGCTGACGCGCTGCGCCCGCAATGGCGGCGCGTCGGTCTTCGGTGCAGGCGCGGCGCGCGCAAGCAGTCTCCGCGAAGGCAAGTCTGGTGTCTTTGGTCATGAGAAACCGCATCGGGCGAGGCCGCCCGTCTCAAAGGGCTCCTGTTAGAACCGCTGGACCGGGTCCGTCAATCACTTGATTGAGAAGCTGTCATGCGCCTTGCGCATACCTCTGCCCCGGTCGGAAGTGCCGGTTCGCAACTGGGGCGGAATTGCTATATTCATGCGGTTCAACGATCCGAAAGTTTTTGCCTTGTCCCTGTCTGCCCTCTCCCACGTCACCGACTGGATCTTCGATCTCGACAACACGCTTTATCCGCGCACCTGCAATCTGTTCGCACAGATCGACAGCCGCATTACCCGCTATGTGATGGAGTGCACGGGGCTCGAATTCGAGGCGGCCCGCGACAAGCAGAAGCTCTTTTATCGCGACCACGGCACCACGCTGAACGGGCTGATGCTGCATCACGGCGTTGATCCTGATCACTATCTGTCCGTGGTCCACGCAATCGATTATTCGTCGGTCGCCCCGCATCCGGAACTGATAGCGGCGATCAAGGCGCTGCCGGGCCGCAAATTCATTTTCACCAACGCCGATATTCCGCACGCCGAAGCCGTTCTGGCGCGCCTCGGCGGCGGTGAGCTTTTCGACGGCATGTTCGACATCCGCGCCGCCGGCTGGCGTCCGAAGCCTGTTCGGGAAGCCTATGAGATGTGCCTCGATAAATTCGGCATTGCTCCGGGCACAGCCGTCATGTTCGATGATCTGGAAAAGAATTTGAAAGTGCCGCACGAACTCGGCATGGCTACCGTGCATGTGGTGCCGGACGAGGATTTCGCTCACGAGCAGGTCGACCATTGGGAGCTGACGAGAGTGGATGGCATGGCGCACATCCACCACGTCACCGGCGATCTCGTCGGTTTTCTGACGCCGCGGATCGAGGCCGTGCTGACCACGAAGTGACTGGTGTCCCGACCCATTTTCTGAAAAGCTCAGCCCGACGATGCGACCTTGGGAGCGTGCTGTCCTGGTGTCGGCTGCCGACTATGTCGAAGGACAAAGATGCCCCGTGCGCACAATGTACAGTCAACCCGAACGAAAAGGTTGGGACGGATGAGAGTTGAGCTTTTTTCTAGATTGATTGCCCCGGCGCTGGTCGTCGTTGCCTTCACGCCTTCCGCATTCGCCCTCGATGGCGCGGATTTTGCCGACAAGATGTTCGGTATGTTCTCGGCCGGACGGCTCGACATATCTTATGCCGACGCTTCCGTGTCTGGCGATACGGTCACCATCTCGGGTGTGACCCTGACCCCGCCCGACGAGGACCCGGTTCAGGTCCCGGGCGACCTGGTTTTCACCGGCGTGTCGGAAGCCGGCGATGGCGGCTACACCGCCCAGCGGGGCACGATGGATGATTTCACCATCCCCGGAGAGGATGCAGACGTCACCTTCGCCAATCTCGTGGTCGAAAATCTCCATGTGCCGCCCAAGCCTTTTGCCGATCCGCTCGAGAACATGCACCTTTACGAAAAGGTGTCGGTCGGCCCCGTCACGGTGCACGATGACAGCGGCGAGATTGTCTCCATCGGTTCCATCAGCATCAACAATGCCCCCGGCGACAATGACAAGACCATCTCGGGTACCTTCGACGTCAGCGAGATTACCGCCGATCTGGCCTCGAAGGCGGACGAAGAGGTCAAGCCCGTGCTCACCCAGTTCGGTCTTGAGACCCTGCACGGCAATCTGCACAGCGCCTATAAATGGGATTTGGGGAGCGGTGATCTGGAGGTGACGCAAGCGGCCTTGCAGATCGATAATGTCGGCAAGCTCGACAGCTCGGTCCATTTGCGCGGCTATGATCTCGATCTGATTTCCCAGATGCAGCAGATCCAGGCGGACCTCGGCGACAAGACCCAGACGACGCCGGACGAGCAGGAGGCGGCCAACGAAAAGGTCGGGCAGTTGATGCTCGACAATCTGGCCCTGGCCGGCGCCAGTCTGCGCTTCGACGACGACTCCGTGACCAAGAAGGCGCTGGAAATGCTGGCGGCGCAGAACGGCGCCACGCCGGAGGTCATGGCCATGGGGTTTGCGGCCATGGCGCCGGCCTTCGCCAAGCAGTTCGGTGCCCCCGCCGATTTGCAGAAGCAAATCTCCCAGGCCGCCGCCACCTTCATGGCGGATCCGCAAAATCTTGAAATCCGCGCCGCGCCCGCGGAGCCAGTGCCGTTCAAGGATCTGGCTGCCGCGGCCGAGACGCCGGGCGAGGTGACAAAGATGTTGAACCTCACCATCACCGCCAATCAATGACGGTGTGAATGGCGATCAGGAGCCCGGCCCTTGGCCGGGCTTTTTCATTTCAGCAGGGCAGGATCGACCTGCGGCAACCCGTAGAATTCCCGGATCACTTCCCAGCCTTCCTCGGCCGTGTCGACGAGGGTGAAGAGATCGGTGTCGCCCGGCGATATCGTGCCTTCCTCCTCGAGCACTTCGAGGTTGAGGGCCCGGTCCCAGAAGCTCTTGCCGAACATCAGAAGCGGGATGCGCTCCATCCGGCCTGTCTGGATCAGGGTGAGGGTCTCGAAGAACTCGTCCAGCGTGCCGAACCCGCCCGGAAAGATGGCGACGGCCTGCGCGCGCAGCAGGAAGTGGATTTTGCGCGTGGCGAAATAGTGGAAGTTGAAGCAGAGCTCCGGCGTCACATAGAGGTTTGGCGCCTGCTCGTGCGGCAGCACGATATTGAAGGCGATCGAGGGGCAGTCGACCTCATGCGCGCCCAGATTGCCCGCCTCCATCACACCCGGCCCGCCGCCGGTGACGATGACGAATTCCTTGTGGTCAAGCGCCCTGGATGCCAGCGAGCAATATTGTGCGAACCGCCGCGCCTCGTTGTAATAGCGCGAATTGGCCTTGAGGTTGCGCGCCGCCTCTTCGGTCTTGGCCGCCCAGGGTTCGGTTCCGGGGGCGGGAATGCGGGCGCCGCCGAACAGCACCACGGTCGAATTGATCCCCCGCTCGCGCAGCCACATCTCGGCCTTCATGTATTCGAGCTGAAACCGCACGCCCCTGAGGGCTTCCGAGGTCATGAAGTCTTCGTCGGAAAACGCCAGCCGATAGGCCTCGGATTCCGTCTGCGGCGTCTTCGGTATCCGGCGGGTGACGTCGATATCCTGCGATGAGGTGCGCAAAGGTGTGTGGACCCGCCTTGCCATGAAAAGCTCCTTCCGATTCCGTTTTGTCATGCTGCCAGCAAGTGGTTAAGGCGCCGTACCCCTCACCCGCGGGTTTCCAAGCCGCTATTCATGGGCTAAAGCCAAGCGAAATTTCGCCCGGTCAGCAAAAAAGAAGCGTTTGATGTCCCATTCCGATCTCGCCCAAACCATCGAAGCCGCCTTCGAGGACCGCGACAGCGTCTCCTCCACCACCACCGGCGAGGTGCGCAGGCGGTCAACGAAGCGCTGGCCCTGCTCGACAGCGGCGAGGCGCGCGTCGCCGAAAAGGGCGCAAACGGCGAGTGGGTCGTCAATCAATGGCTGAAAAAGGCAGTGCTCCTGAGCTTCCGCCTCAATGACATGGAAATGATCCCCGGCGGCCCCGGCGGTGCACATTGGTGGGACAAGGTGCCCTCCAAATTCTCCGGCTGGAGCGATAACCGCTTCCGCGAGGCGGGTTTCCGCGCCGTGCCCGGCGCCATCGTCCGCCATTCCGCCTTCATCGGCCGCAACGTCGTCTTGATGCCTTCCTTCGTCAATCTCGGCGCCTATGTGGGCGAGGGGACAATGGTCGACACCTGGGCAACGGTCGGCTCCTGCGCCCAGATCGGCAAGAACGTGCATTTGTCGGGTGGCGTCGGCATTGGCGGCGTGCTCGAGCCGCTGCAGGCCGGCCCCGTCGTCATCGAGGACAATTGTTTCATCGGCGCCCGCTCCGAAGTCGTTGAGGGCGTCATCGTGGGCGAGGGCTCGGTCATTTCCATGGGCGTCTTCATCGGCATGTCGACCAAGATCGTCGACCGCACCACCGGCGAGATCCATGTCGGCAAGGTGCCGCCCTTCTCCGTCGTCGTCTCCGGTTCCATGCCCGGCAAGCCGCTGCCCGACGGCACGCCCGGCCCGAGCCTTTACTGCGCCGTCATCGTCAAGCGCGTCGATGCACAAACCCGTTCGAAGACCTCGATCAACGATTTGTTGCGTACCTGATCGGCAATAAAGCCGGCGACGAATTCTTTTGGTATTTGCGCCTGGGCAATTGACGAACTCCCATTGTTGGTAACGGATAGTCTCCGGCGACGAGATGTTGCCGCTGCGCGCGTGCGCCTGCGCGCGTTGCGGCCAGCGTCTGGTGTGCCAAAGCAAGAGGGGGAATAAATGACAGCAATAAATACCCAGGACGGGCCCGGCGCCGAGGACTTGCAGCCCAAGTCCGTCGGCTTTCAGGAAGCCATCAGACGCGCCCTGAACAAATACGCCGTCTTCCGCGGCCGCGCTTCGCGCTCCGAATACTGGTGGTTCGCGCTGTTCAATATTCTGGTGTCGATCGCCGCGGGCATTCTGGACAGCGTGCTGTTCGGCAACGAAAATTCCGTGCTCAACGCATTGGCAACGCTGGCGCTGCTGCTGCCGAGCCTTGCTGTCAGTGCCCGGCGCCTGCACGACATCGACCGCACGGCCTGGTGGTTGCTGCTCTGGCTGGTCCCGGTGATTGGCTGGATCGTGCTGATCATCTTCTTCATCCTGCGCGGCAATGACGGCCACAACCGCTTCGGCTGATACCGGTCGCGGCGGCATTCTTCGCAAACCTGCTCGTCATCCATTGCAATCGGATTGAGGGCGGGCCTATTTTGCCGCCATGGCCCATACAGATGAAAACATGGGGGATCCCGCATCCCTGTTGCGGTCCCTGATCGCCTGCGCCTCGGTCACTCCCGAGGAAGCTGGTGTGCTCGGCGTGCTGCAAACCTTCCTCACCCGGCTTGGCTTTGCCTGCAAGAGGCTGCGCTTCGAGGGCGGCGGCTCTTATGCGGTCGACAATCTTTTCGCCACCCGCGGCGATGACGGCCGACACCTGCTCTTCAACGGCCATACCGATGTCGTCCCGCCGGGCGACAAGTCCCGCTGGACCCATCCGCCCTTCGCCGCCGAGGAGGCCAACGGCATGATGTGGGGCCGCGGCGCCGTGGACATGAAATCAGGGGTTGCCGCATTCTGCGCGGCGCTGGCGCGGCTCGACCGCGATGGCCGGCTGGGGCAGGGGCGCATTTCGCTCGCCATCACCAATGACGAGGAATCGGATGCCGTCAACGGCACGGCCAAGCTGATGCAATGGGCGACCGAACAGGGCCACAAATTCGACTTCGCCATTGTCGGCGAACCCAGTTCCGCTCAACAGGTCGGGGACCGGCTGAAGACGGGAAGGCGCGGCTCGATCAATGGCACCATAACCGTCACCGGCAAGCAGGGCCATTCCGCCTATCCCGAAAAGGCCCGCAATCCCATCCCCGTCCTGGCCGATATCGCGGTCAGGCTGAACGCCACCCCGCTCGATGAGGGCACGGACGCCTTCCAGCCCTCCAACCTCGAGATCGTCACCATGGATGTCGGCAACACCGCCACCAATGTCATTCCCGGCGAGGCGAGGTTGGGCTTCAACATCCGCTTCAATGACAACTGGACAGCCGACAAGCTCGAAGCATGGGTGGAAGAGCGGCTCTCGGAAGTCGATGCGCGCGGCTGCGAAATCTCCTATGCCCGCCGCTCGACCGTCGCTGAAAGTTTCGTCTTTCCCGTCGGCGAGGCGGTCGGGTTGCTCGATCGGACCATAAGCGACCTGTTCGGCATCACCCCAGAGCATTCCACCACCGGCGGCACCTCCGATGCGCGTTTTGTCGCGCAATACTGCCCGGTTGCCGAATGTGGTCTGGTCGGCGATACCATGCACGAAACCGACGAACGCGTACCGCTGGCCGATCTTGAAAAGCTGACCGAGCTTTATCGGACGTTCATCTCCCGTTATCTCAGCGCCTGATTGTCCGCCACCTAACCGTTCGCACGCCTTGATTTTTCCTGCCCGAACCACCACACATGCGGGGCGATGTCCCCACCAACCTCCGCGGCGCGGCCATGACCTTGATTGAAGAAATGGTTCAGGCCGCCAGAGGCCTTGGCGCTCTTTTGGCCGGGCGGCGCAATGCCTCCGACTATTTCGACCTGGGGCCGCGCGGACTCGCCGGCAGTTTCGTTGCGTTTCTCACCGCCACCGCCATAAACGCCTATTTGCCCCTCCTCATGGGCATGACCACGACCGAGCGATCCGGCCATGCCTGGCAGGCGATTTTGATGGTGCTGCTCCTGTTTGGGCTGCAGGTCGGCGCCTCGGCGATCATCCTCAAGCAATTCGGCCGCCTCGACGGGCTCGTGCCCTATCTGGTTGCCGACAATTGGGCGACCTTCTTTGTCACCCTGATTTCCGTGGTTTTCGGCCTGCTGGGTCTGGATGGGACCTTCATGCTCTTTGCCACAGGTGTTGTGGTGCTCGTCATCGAGGTCAACATCGCCCGGCTGATTGTCACGCTCTCGCCCTGGCAGATCGCCGGCTTTCTGGTGGCCCAGCTCGTCGGCGTTGCCGTCGGGCTGCTCGTGCTCGGCCTGGTGCTGCCGGCCCCGCCCGGCGCGGTGAGCTAATAGTCAACGCGCGTCAGATAAAGCCCCGCCGACGGCGCCAGCGCTGCGCACCGCGCGCTTCCAGAAGAAGTGTTTACGGTTCTTCGGTTCGGAAGCGCGCCACCAAAAAGCGGTGCGGAACAATGACCGCACAGGCGGTTCAGTAATCCACTTTGGTCAGATAAAGCCCCGCCGACGGCGCCAGCGCCGCGCACCGCGCGCTTCCAGAAGAAGTGTTTACGGTTCTTCGGTTCGGAAGCGCGCCACCAAAAAGCGGTGCGGAACAATGACCGCACAGGCGGTTCAGTAATCCACTTTGGTCAGATAAAGCCCCGCCGACGGCGCCAGCGCTGCGCACCGCGCGCGGTCGCGTGCATCGAGCGCCTCGCGTACGGCCGGCACCTCCCACTTGCCTTCCCCAACCAGCTTCAGCGACCCCACCATTGATCGCACCTGGTGATGCAGGAAGGAGCGGGCGCCGGCCGTCACCACCACATGGCTCCCCTCGCGTCGCACATCGAGGCGGTCCAGCGTTCTGACCGGCGATTTCGCCTGGCACTCCGCTGCGCGAAAAGTCGTGAAGTCGTGCCGGCCCAAAATCATCTGCGCCGCCGCGTGCATGGCGTCCGCATCGAGCGGCACGGCGACATGCCACACATGGTTGGCCTCCAGCGCCGGCCGCGCCCGCCGGTTGAGAATGCGGTACTCATAGTGCCGGGCCCTGGCTGAAAACCGCGCCTCAAAATCCTCGCCGACCGCCTCTGCGCTCAGCACCGCAACCGGCTGGGGCTTGAGATGGTAGTTCAGCGCTTCGGAAATGCGGAACGGGTCCCAATCCTTCAAGAGATCGAAATGCACCACCTGCCCCAGCGCATGCACGCCTGAATCCGTGCGCCCCGCCGCCTGAACACTCACCTCTTCCCCCGAGAACCCTGCGATCGCCTCCTCCAGCGCCTGCTGCACGGAGGGTTGGCCGGCTTGCCGCTGCCAGCCGCAGAATGGCGTGCCGTCATATTCGAGCGTCAGGCGATAGCGTGGCACGGGAGTTGGAACCGCATGCCGACGCGCGGCATGTCCTCTTGTGACAAAGAAATGACAGCGCCTTGGCCGCGCTATCCCGATAGTCTAGAAGCCTGTCACAAAATCCCCGCCGGGCCGCAAGCCCTCTGTTCGAAAAAGCGCCTGAACGAGCCGTCCATGCCGAAACCGCCTCTCGACAAGGACCTCAAGAAGGTCTCGCGCCTCGAAGCGGCTCTGCATGATGCCTCTGCCTCCTATGCCGCGCCGGGCCTTGCCGCGGTTTTCATGCTGGCCGCCTGCATATGGGCCATCTTTTTCTTCGCCGGCGGCCCCTTCGTTTACCTCGTCGTCATCGCCTCGGTGATCTCCGCCTATATGGCGCTCAATGTCGGTGCCAATGATGTAGCGAACAATATGGGTCCGGCCGTCGGGGGCAGGGCGCTCACCATGGCCGGCGCCCTTGCCATCGCGGCGGTGTGCGAGGCGGCCGGGGCGCTGCTCGCGGGCGGCGACGTGGTGACCACCGTTTCGCGCGACCTCATTACCCCGGGCACGATTTTGTCGGGCCACGCCTTTATCCTCATCATGATCGCGGCCTCCCTCGCCGCCGCCATGTGGATACACCTGGCCACCTTCCTCAACGCACCCGTTTCCACCACCCATGCGGTAGTGGGCGGCGTTGTCGGGGCAGGAATCGTAGCCGCCGGTTTCTCTGTGGTCTCATGGGGCGCCATCGGCACCATCGTCGCCAGCTGGGTGATTTCGCCCGTCATGGGCGGTATCCTGGCCGCCCTCCTGCTCGCCGTCGCGGAACTCCTCATCCTGCGCAAGCACGACAAGATTGCAGCGGCGCGGCGCTGGGTGCCGGTCTTCGTGGCGCTGATGACAGGGGTTTTCGCCCTCTACATCGCCATGAAGGGTTTGAAGCACATCTGGGCGCCGGGGCTGCCAGTGATGCTGCTCCTCGGCCTCGTCGCAGCGCTCGCCGGTTATTTTCTGGCGCGTCCATGGATTGCGGGGCGCGCACCACAGGTCGAGAACCGGCCCCGCCAGGTCGCCAAGCTCTTCCGCCTGCCGCTGATCCTGGCAACCGGCGTGCTCTCCTTCGCTCATGGAGCAAACGACGTGGCCAACGCCGTGGGCCCGCTCGCCGCAATCGTCTCGACCGCGCAGAACGGCCATCTCGATGCCGACAAGGTCACGCTGCCGATCTGGGTGCTCGCCATCGGCGCGATCGGCATTGCGGTGGGGTTGGCGCTTTTCGGCCCGCGTCTCATTCGCACCGTCGGCGAACGGATCACCCGCATGAACGAGTTGCGCGCCTATTGCGTGGCCTTGAGCGCGGCCATCACGGTGCTTGTCGCCTCGGCGCTTGGTCTGCCGGTCTCCTCGACCCACATCGCGGTCGGCGCTGTGTTCGGGGTGGGGCTGCTGCGCGAGTTCCACTGGAACATCAATGTCCGCAACCCCTCGATACCGGCCGAGGCACCGGAAGGCCGCCAGTCCCTTTTCAATGCGACGGCGGAGGAAGCGGTCGCCAATATGGAAAGCCGCATGAAGCGCCGGCTGGTCAGGCGCCAGCATGCCTATTCCATCGCGGCGGCCTGGGTCATCACGGTGCCCGCGGCGGCGCTGCTCTCTGCTGGGCTCTATCTCGGACTGACGGCGCTGACGGCCAGGTGAGGGGAACTGTCTCAGTCGTTCCCGAAAATGAGCCGGCGCTGCAGCTTCACCGCAAGCTCGGCCGCCTGCTTGTTGGCCAAAAGCTTGCGCGCCTCGGGCAGCAGCACCCAATGGCGAAAACGCTGTTCTTCTTCCGGCCACTCGTCGACCTGCTTGGTGACAAGCATGGGAAAGAGCTGGATCTCCAAAAGCGGCTTTGACCGGTTGTTGCCTTCATTCAGGTAGGAGCCTATCGGGTCGGGCGCGACCTCGCCGCGAATGCCGGCCTCCTCGAAAGCCTCCTGCGCAGCTGTCTCCGTCGGGGACAACCCTTTCATCGGTGATCCCTTGGGGAAGACCCAATTGGCGCTCCGCCGCGAGGTGATCAGCAGGAAAACCACCTTCTCCTCGACAATCCTGTAGGGGATAACGCCATATTGCGGCGCTGGCGCCACTTTGGCTGAACGCTCCGGCGCCCTTTGCAGCGATGCAAGCAGGCGAGACACGGGCCGTCGATCCTCCTCCAGAACAAGATTGATTCGCGTGGGCCAAGCAAAATCAGAAGCTTGGCAATGTGCGCCTATCAGGTTTGGAAGTGTAATGCGCTTCGGCTTCTAAAGGGTTAACGCCCCATTAAGGAGGTGCCGACGAGCGCGCCGGACCCCCTAAGGAAATCGGCGGCCGGCATCACGCCGCGTCCTTCACGCTGCACGGTGACGAGTTCGACCGCACCGTGCGCGCATGCAACCGTCAGCCCGTCGAGCACAGTGCCCGGCGCGCCGCGTCCCTCAGCGACCCGTGACCGCAGCACCTTCACGCGTACCGGCTTGCCGTTCTGCTCGAAGGTGAAAAAGGCGCCGGGGAATGGCGAGAGACCACGGATGAGGTTGTGCACCTCCACCGCCGGCAGCGACCAGTCGATCTGCGCCTCGGCCTTGTCGATCTTTTTTGCGTAGGTCACTCCGTCTTCCGATTGCGGGGTGAAGGTGAGGGAGCCCCGCACGAGCGCGGCCAGCGCCCGCCCCATCAGATCGGCACCGCGCCGCATCATCTCGTCGTGCAGTTCGCCGGCGGTCATGTCTGGCCCGATGGGGATTTCTTCCACCAGACCGACCGGTCCGGTGTCGAGCCCCTCATCCATTTGCATGACCATGGCGCCGGTGCGCGTATCGCCCGCCATGATCGCTCGCTGGATGGGCGCAGCCCCTCGCCAGCGCGGCAGCAGCGAACCGTGCAGGTTGAGGCACCCCAGCCGCGGCGCCTCCAGAATGGGCTTGGGCAATAACAATCCATAAGCCACCACAACACCCACATCGGCGTCATGCGCGGCGAATGTCGCCCGGTCTTCCTCTGCCTTGAAATTGCGCGGCGTGAAGACGGGGATACCGAACCCTTCGGCAGCCGCATGCACGGGCGATTTGCGCTCGGCCTGTCCGCGTCCCGCCGGGCGCGGCGGCTGCGTGTAGACCGCGCGCACATCATGGCCCCGCGCCACCAGTTCGGTCAGGGTGGGCACCGAAAAATCGGGCGTGCCCATGAAGACGATGGAGAGGGCCAATTCGCGTCAGCTCGCCCGCTTGGCGGCTTTCTGGAATTTCTTGACCACGCGCTCGCGCTTCAGCCGCGACAGATAGTCGATGAACAGCCGCCCATCGAGATGGTCCACCTCGTGCTGCATGCAGGTGGAAAGAATGCCGGCAGCCTCCTGCTCCACCGTCTCGCCTTCCGGCGTCGTATAGCGGATGCGGATGCGGTCGGGCCGCTCGACCTCTTCGTAATAGTCGGGGATCGACAGGCAGCCTTCCTCATGCACCCGGCTTTCCTCGGAGTGCCAGAGGATTTCGGGATTGATCATGGCGATGGGGTGGGGCGCCGTCTCCTCGTCCTTGACCACGTCGATGACCACGATCCGCTGCATGATCCCGAGTTGGGTCGCCGCCAGCCCGATTCCGGGCGCGTCATACATGGTCTCGAACATGTCGGAGATCAGCTTTTTGGTCTCCGCCGTCACCTCTGTGACCGGCTCCGCAACCTGCTTGAGCCGGGGATCGGGAATGACGAGAATGGGGCGAATGGCCATGTTTGAGCGTCCTTTCAACCTTGCGGCTCCGATATGGCCATTTAAGCTGCAAGGGTCAACACTTCCCCGGTTTTAAAGGAGATTTGGGGCATGGCGGATGCAACGAGACGGGCCGGCGGGTGCAAATGCCGCGCGGTGCGCTACGAAGTTTTCGGCGAACCTGCCAAGACCGGCACCTGCCATTGCGCCGACTGCCGTAAATTCTCCGGAACCGCCTTTCTCTACTATGGCGATTGGCCGGCCGGCGCCTTCAGCGTCGAAGGGAATTACGCAACCTATGAAGGCCGCAGCTTCTGCCCGAAATGTGGCTCGCGGCTCTTCCACCTCGGCCCCGAATGGGTGGAGATCGAACTGGGCTCGCTCGACGACGCCCCCGCCGGCCTCGCCCCTCAGCAGGAAGGCTGGATCATCCGCCGCGAACCCTGGATGCCGCCCATCCCCGGCGCCACTCAGCACCGGCGGGACCCGTCCGACGACCGCTGAACTGGAACATTCGGCGAACAGGCGAATCAGATTAGGTTGGGCGCATGGACACAACGCTTTTCATGCTCGGCGGCACGCCCGTCACCCTCTTCATGGCGCTTCTGGCGGCCGCGTTTCTGTGCGTTCTGGTGATGGGCGCGGTCATGCTTGTCCTGCTGCGCTCCAATCGCGAGCGCATCGAGGAGGCCGCCCAGCAGGCTGCCGAAAGCCTCAGGTCCAATTTCGTCCAGCAACTGGCTGAGCGCGATTCCCGCTTGCGCGAAACCGACGCCCGCCTGCAATCCGAGCAGAAGGTCAATGCGCGGCTGCAAGCCGAGAACGAAGGGCTGCGCGTGCGTCTCGAAGAGCAAAAGCGCAGCGCCGAGGAAAACATCGCCCGCTTCCAGAACGCGCGCCAGCAGATGACCGACGAATTCAAGCTCGTCGCCACCGACATCATGAAGGTGCATTCGGAAACCTTCACCAGGCAGAACCGCGAACAGGTCGACCAGCTTCTAAAGCCGCTCAACGAGCGTATCGGCGAATTTCACAAGGGGTTGATCGAGGATCGCGCCCAGATGGCCGAGCGCATCCGCACGCTAAGCGAGGAAAGCCTCAGGATGAGCACAGAGGCCAACAACCTCACCCGCGCGCTCAAGCACAATTCCCAAGCGCAAGGGGCATGGGGCGAGATGATCCTCTCCTCCATTCTCGAAGGCTCGGGCCTGCGCGAGGGCGAACATTATTTCGTCCAGCAGCACCATTCGGCCGATGGTGCGCGCCTGCGCACCGACGTCGAAGTGCTGATGCCGAACAACGGCCGTCTCGTCATCGATTCCAAGGTCTCGCTGACCGCCTTCGATGCCTATGTGAACGCCGCCGAGGAGGAACAGGCCGATCATCTCAAGGCCCATGTCCACTCGGTGCGTACCCACGTCAAGACGCTGTCGTCCAAGGAATATCATCGCCATGCCGGCAGCGATCTCGACTTCGTCATCATGTTCGTGCCCATCGAGGGCGCGGTCTCCTGCGCCATGTCGGCCGACCGCGAATTGCTTGCTTTCGCCCACCGCCAGGGCGTGCAGATCGCCACGCCAATGAGCCTGATGAGCGCGCTCAGGGCCGTGCGTAATGTCTGGGATATCGAAAAGCGCCACGAGAACGCCGAAAAGATCGCCCAGCGCGCCGGCCAGCTCTACGACAAGGTCGCGGGTTTCCTCGGCACGATGGACAAGCTCGACAAGGACCTCGAGCGCGCCCGTTCGAGCTTCGACACCGCCCGCAGCCAGCTCGCCAGCGGGCCGGGCAATGTGGTGCGCCAGGTGGAGATGCTGAGCGAATTGGGGGCCAAGAACGCCAAGCAGATCCCCGAGACCTGGCAGAGCGGGGAGGTGGGGCCGGCCGCGCTGCCCGACAGGAGCGGCAATTCGCGCAATGGTGCGTCCGAGGCGGCCGAATTCGATTTCGCCCCCGACGAGGCGCCCGTCGAGGCCGGCGAATAGGGGGACTTTTCCGCTCCGCGCCATGCAGGCTCGCCTGCCATTGCAACCTAATAAGAAGCGCTCTCGTTGGTCTGGCAAAACCAGACAGGAGAAAGCGCAATGGTTGATGAAATCCACGAAGGCAAGGTCCTGCCCATCGATACCGATCTGGGCGGCGATGCCGACCAGCCGGGCAACAGCCAGCCGATCAGCCAGGACGAGGTCGATGACATCCTGCTCGATGTCGACCGTCCGCGCGAGGAACGGCTGATGCGCCTGCAGGAATTGCGCGACCGCGTCTATTCCCGCTCGACCGCCGACACCACCAACGACATGGACGCCCTCATGCTCTCCCTCGATCAGGCCATCGCCGATCTCAAGGGCCAGCAGGCGGGAGAGTTCATGCCCGCTGAATCCGTGGATCGCGACGCCGACGAACGCAGCGATGCCGTCGCCCCCGACGAGCAGGAAGATTTGCCGGACGGCGAGCAGCACCGGCTCTGACCGGCCCGCCTAGTCCTCCGAAGGCCGGCCCGTCAGTACCTTCGTCACCGCATCGGCGACCGTCCCGGAATCGTAGGGCTTTCGCACCACCGGGATGTGCGACATGTGCATTGGGATGGTGGCGCTGTCGCCATAGCCGGTGGCAAAGACGAAAGGCACCTCCAGCTCGGTCAGCTTCTCGGCAACTTCCATCGAGGTTTCGCGGCCAAGATTGACGTCCAGCACCGCAGCATCCATCGCATTGCTGCCGATCAGCCTTAGAGCTTCGCTGGCCGAGGCCGCCGTCATGATGTTGGCTACGCCCTCTTCGGCCAGCATGGCCTCCACGTCCATCGCGATCAGCAATTGGTCTTCCACCACCAGCACGCTCAGACCCTGCAGCGGCCGCGAGACGGCAGCGGAGGCCAAGGACGCCGCGCCCGCTGTCTTTCCCTCGCCACCCGCTTGGGAAACGAACTTCGCCGGGATGAGGAAGCGCGCCTTCACGCCCTCGGGCGCATAATCGATGCTGCTCTCGCCGCTGAGGTCGAACGGCACGGACCTTTTGACGATCACCGTCCCGAAGCCCTGCCGGCTCGGCGGGCTGACCCGCGGACCGCCGCTCTCGTTCCAGTTGATCTCGCACCCGCCATTCTCGACGAAACGCCAGGAGACTTCGAGCCGGCCGGTATCGGCAGACAGCGCGCCATATTTGGCGGCATTGGTAGCCATCTCATGCAGGATCAGCGCCATGACCGAGAAGGCTCGGCCATCGAGCGCCACTTCCGGCCCTTCGAGCGCGATCTCGCCCGCCCGGTCGCGATAGGGCGACAGCTCCGCCTTCAAAAGGTCTTCGAGGCCGCCGCCACCCGCCCCGCGCACCACTTGATCGTGGGCGAAGGCGAGGGCCTGAATGCGCCCTCTCAGCGAGCTCGCATAGTCCTCGATGGAGCGGTCCCCCGCAACCGGATGCGAGACCAGCGACTTGATCAGCGCAAGGATGTTCTTGACCCGGTGGTTGAGCTCCTCGTTGAGCATTTTCTGTCGAAGCTCGCCGCGCTGGCGCTCTTCGCTCAAAAGCTCGTTGTGCCTCAGCACGATCTCGACAAGCGCCGCCCGTGCGGCCTCGGCGATGTCGCGGTCGCTCTGGGTGAACGGCATCGATTGCCGCTCGACCGTCTCGCGCCAGATATCGAAGCTCTTGCGCGGCGTCAGCCGGTCGCCCATCGGACCCGTTTCATAGGTCTTTTCCGGATTGCCCGCCCAGTCGATGGTCTGCTCTACCTCCTGGCGGAAAAAGAACAGATAATCGCGTGGCAACTGGCTGAGCGGGATGACCAGCGCGCCGGATACCTGCTCGGCATATTCGGCCGCCGCAGGCATTTGTTCAGACAGCGCATGGCTGGCCCACACCTGTCCGTCGGCGACCGAGTTGACGAAGCGCACCAGCCGCGGGATGGCGCTTTCCGGCGGGGTCAGGCCGGTGCCGGTCCATTTGTCGTCCATGAAGATGCCGACGCCGTCGCACGGCATCAGCTTGCGAAAATCCTCGATATTGTCGCGCAGCAGCTGCGCCATATCGGTCTGGTGCGAGATCTGCTGCAGCGTCCGGTCCAGCGCCTTGCGCGCTTCGGTGGCCGAATTGAGCTTCTGCTTCTGCGTCAGAGCCTCGAGATGGAGCGAAAAGAACTCGCCGAACATTTCGGCTGCCACTCTCTCCGCCATGGGCAGCACGCGCGGCCCGTAATGGTGGCAGGCGATCAAACCCCAGAACTTGCCCTCCACGATGATCGAGATCGACATCGAGGCGCCAACGCCCATATTGCGCAGATATTCGAGGTGGATCGGTGACACGCTGCGCAAATTGGCATAGCTGAGATCGAGCGGCTCGCCCGATGCATCGAGCTCCGGCTCGATGGCGACGCGTTGGCCTGAAGCGTCGGAGATCGAGCGAATGGTATTCTTCAGATAGAGCGCGCGCGCCTGCTGGGGAATGTCGCTGGCCGGAAAATGCTGGCCCAGAAATCCTTCGAGATCGGAGCGCTTGGCTTCCTGCTCCACGCGCCCGGACCCGTCATGGGCGAAGCGATAGATCATCACCCGGTCGTAGCCGAGCAGATTGCGCACCAGCTTCACGCCCTTGGCCAGCAGGACGTCGATGTCATCGATCGGCGAGATTTTCCCGATCAGGGTGCGCGCCAGCTCCAGGGGCGATTTGGCCTCGCCGCCAGCCAGTGGCTCCAATTCGATGATGGCGACGCCCTTGTGCCGGTGCACGGCGACGTTGAAGGCTTGTTTGCCGATGCGCAGGCCGGTCAGCAGCCCCGCCCGCGCCGAATCCTCGGACCGCGCCAGCGCCTCGCGTATGGAAGCTGCGGCCTCCTTGCCCAGCAATTCGTCCAGCTTCTTGCCGTTGATCTCCGTCGACGAAATCCCCAGCATCTCGCGCGCGTTCAGCGAGTGCCGACGCACCACGCCGCCGCTCGCATCGCACGCCAGAAGGCATCCGAACGGTTGAATGCTGCCAGGAATATGGATCGGTTCCCGGTCGCAATTGGTCAGATCGACTTGGCGGTCAGAGGTCATTTGCGGCCCGTATCATGGCGCTCTGCGCGGCAGCGAAATGGGCGTTGGCGAAGTCAGCGATACGTTGGATATCGATATCCTTGGACTGGTTCAGGAGGCCGACGATATGCATCCACCCTTCGGGGGATGCTGTCTGCGCTGCGAGATGTCTCGCGCCATAAATCTCGGTGAAGCCCAATACCTGGGCTCGTTTCGACAAAAGTCGCGCGCCGAGCGAAGATCCTTCCAGCACATAGGCGAGTCCCAGCAGGTCGGCTATATCATTTGACATAGTCATCGAAATCGCCTGCACCGGTTTCTGGTCCAGATCGCCCAAATCCTTCGCCATTTCTCCGGCGATGAACACGGGCTGCCATTCCGCAAGAAGGGGCGGTACGTTCACCTCATGAAGAGCCGTCTCAGCCGCAGCGCGAAAACCCTGCATGCCGCGCAGATAGCGCACATATCCGGCAAACGAGTCCATTGGCCCTACCAGGGCCTCCAGATCCACGTGCGCAGCCGATGTCAGGGTTCTGAGCTGGAAGCGCCGGTTTGGCAGGGCTTGATCTTTTTCAGGCGCGGGCAGGGGCAGGGACATAGGCAACCGTGATGCCTATGCAGGGAGGTGCGACGGCATTTGATGGATGATGACGATGTCCGGAACCTGCGTTTAACCGATAGAAACACTGGGCAGGAGGTAGGACGCAAAAAATAAACGCGGACCATACGCAGAAGTTGCCTCGGCCAACAAGGGCAGCCGCCATCACGCCCGCGTTACGACCCGCCGTTGCGATTGGGTGAACACTCCGGTTCCGGTCTGGCCGCTAATTTTCGCGCTGAGAAGGTCCATATGCATCTGTGACAACCGCGAGGACAACGGCCATGACCATGACTGCCGAACGCATCCCTGCCGAGAAAATCCGCACCGAGCCGCTTTTGCCCCTGACGAGCCGCTACGGACCCATGCGGCTCGCCGTGACCGATCGCGACCGGGCTCTGGCCGTCTGGCGCGACATCGTCGGTCTGGAGTTGATCGGCGAGGATGCGAACCTGCTTCGGCTGGGCACTGCAGGCCGCGAGCTGATCGAACTCGAAACGACAGCGCAAACGCCGGTGGCGCCAAATACCACCGGCCTTTATCACGTCGCCCTGCACGTTCCGGCCCGCGCCGATCTGGCGCGTTTCGTACTGCGCGCCGCGCAAGCGGGCCTGCGGGTCGCGCCCACCGACCATCTGGTCACCGAAGCCGTCTATGCCTGGGATAGCGATGGCAACGGCATCGAGATGACTTTCGAAACGCCTTGGCGCGGGCATCTGGCCGATCCGGGCACGGGCTCTTATGGCGTCACCACAGACGGCCGCCCCCATTCCGGGCGCGAGCCTATCGACCTCGACGATCTGCTGTCCGAACTCGATCCCGCCGCGCCCGTCGCCGGTCCGCTCCCCGCGGCGACCCGCATCGGCCATGTGCACGTCCATGTGAACGATCTCGATGATGCCATGCGCTTTTATCGCGACGTCATCGGCTTTGGCGGGCTCATGCTGATGCGCGACTGGGGCATGGGCGACGCCGGTCTCGACTACATGCCGCACGCCATTGCCTTCAACATCTGGGCCGGCCGCAACGCCCCGCGCTCGCCTCGAGGCAGCGCCGGTCTGCGCTGGTTCACCCTGCTGGTGCCGGACGAGGCGGCCCTTGGCGCTATCGAAGCGAGGCTGAAATCCGCAGGTCACACCTTTGAGCGCAATGGCGATGGCATCGAAACCGCCGATCCTTCCGGCAATCGCCTCAGGATTGCCCTTGACCGCTGATGCGGGCAGATTGTCTCCAAAAGAGGGGCAAGGCATGCGCAACTATCAGCAAGTTCTGGATTTCTGGTTCGTCGAACACGGCAAGGATGACTGGTTCACCACCAGCTTAGAGTTTGACCGCAAGCTTGCCGGACGTTTCGCAGAAACCCATGAGAAGATCGCACGCGGCGAAGGATTTGTCTGGCGCCAGAGTGCGCGCGGACGGCTGGCCGAGATCATCGTGCTCGACCAGTTCTCCCGCCAGCTTCATCGCGGCCAGGCCCGCGCCTTTGCGCAGGACGGCATGGCCATTGTCCTCGCTCAGGAACTGGTGGCGCAAGGCCTCGATGCTGAACTGAGCACCGACGAAAAGCTCTTCGCCTATATGCCCTACATGCATTCGGAATCGCTTGCCGTGCACGAGGAGGGGATGCGCCTCTTCGCCACCCTCAGCGAGGAAATGTTCGACTTCGAAAAGCGCCACCGCGACGTCATCGCCCAATTCGGCCGCTTCCCCAAACGCAACGCCGCCCTTGGGCGCACCACCACGCCCGAAGAACAGGCTTATATCGAGGCCACCAGCGACACCGTCTTCTAAGTCGTCGTGTGTAGCGGAACGCTCGGGCCTTCTCCCTCCCCCTTGAGGGGAGGGATGTCGAGCAGGACTTGGCCGAAGCTCAAGTCCGTCGCGAGACCGGGTGGGGGTATCGTGCCCGGCCCCACCTCAGGAACTCGCCCTCCCGCCTGCCGTTATCGCCAACAAAGCCAACGGAACAAAGGCAGAGGGGCATGGAGCTTTCTGGAAAAACCGCGCTCGTCACGGGGGCAGGATCGGGTTTGGGCAAGGCGGCGGCGCTGCGGCTTGCCGATGAGGGCGCCCATATCGCCGTGCTCAGCCACACCGCGGAAGAGGTCGAGCAAACGGTCTCCGAGATCAAGGAAAAGGGCAGGCGCGCGCTCGGCCTGACCACCGATGTGGCCGATCCCGACGACATGAAGAAGGCCTTCGCAAGGCTCAAGGACGAGTTCGGGCAACTCGATATTGTCTTCGCCAATGCCGGCATCAATGGCACATGGGCGCCGATCGACGAGTTGACGGTCGAGGAGTGGGACCAGACCAACCACATCAATCTGCGTGGTGCCTTTCTGACCCTGCACCACGCCGTGCCCCTGATGAAGCAGAAGGGCGGCTCCATCGTCATCACCGCCTCGATCAACGGCACGCGCACCTTCACCACGCCGGGCGCCAGCGCCTATGCCACCACCAAGGCCGGCCAGCTCGCGCTCGGGCAGATGGCGGCGATGGAGCTGGCCAAATACGGTATCAGGGTGAACATCATCTGCCCCGGCGCCATCGAGTCCGAGATTTCCGACAACACCAAACAGCGCAAGGCCGAAGAGGCCGGGGTCGAAGCCGAATACCCCAAAGGCAAGATCCCCCTGACCGGCGATAAGAAGGGCACCGCCGAGCAGGTGGCCGAACTGGTGCTGTTCCTGTCCTCGCCCCGCGCCAGCCACATCACCGGCACGCCGGTCTGGATAGACGGCGCCCAGTCGCTGCTGGTTTAAACTTTCAGCAGCTCCGGATCGACCAGCGCCCCCTTGTGCCCGATCACCTGTGCAGCGAGTGCATGCGCCTTTTGCGCCGCTTCCTCTATGCCGGCGCCATTGAGGCGGGCGGCCAGATAAGCGCCGTTAAAGCTGTCACCGGCGCCGGTCGCGTCGATCATTTCGGCATTCATCGCCGGCACCGAATGCGTCTCGCCTTCATGCGCGATCACAGCTTCGCCGCCGCCATTCTTGGCCGCCACCTCCACCGCGCCCTCCGCGACATAGCGCATGGCGGTCTCGAGCGGCGTCCGGTCGTGGAAATAGGGGATTTCGTCCGGATGTGTCGGCAACAGGAAATCCGAAATTTCCGCCGCCGCATAGAGATTGCGTTTCAGCACGTCATTGTCCGGCCACAGCACCGGGCGGATGTTCGGATCGAAGGCGATCTTGCTGCCCTTGCCCCGCAGATCCGATAGCACGCCGAAAAGCCGCTGCCGCGCCTCCGGCGCCAGAATGGCAAGCGTGATGCCGGAGAAATAGATGAGATCTGCGCCTGCAAGGCTCGCCTCCAGCGCCGCCGCATCGTCCGCCACCATCCGCGCCGCGGAATTTTCGCGCCAATAGGTGAACTGGCGGTCCCCATGCTCCTGATGGATGAGATAGAGCCCCGGCCTCTTGCCCGGAATGCGCCGGATCGCCGAGGTGCCGATCCCGTGCTGCTCGAAAAACTCCAGCATGCGCGAAGAATAAGTGTCGTCGCCGACCGCCGTCACATAATCGACCGACCAGTCGGTCCCAAGCATCGCCCGCGCATACCAGGCGGTGTTGAGCGTATCGCCGGCAAAGCCGAGCTTGTAGATGTCGTCGTCGCCCCCCGACATCTCGATCATGCATTCGCCAATGCTGACGAACCGTCCCCCCATCTTCTTGCCTCTCGCATTTTTCTGCGGCCCCGGTGGTAGCAGCCTGCTTTGCGCTTGGATATGGTCTGGCCAGATATTTTCAAACCCGGCTCATCACCACAATGACAAAGCGTCTCTCGAACGCCCTGCTGCCCGACCTCCCGCACTCCGTTCAGAAACCCGCCTATGACCGCAACACCGTCACCCCCGGCATTGTGCATCTGGGGATCGGCGCCTTCCACCGCGCCCATATGGCGATCTATGTCGACGATCTGCTGGCCGAAGACCCCAGCTGGGGCATTGTCGGCGCCAGCCTCCGCCGGCCCGACACAAAGCAGGCGCTCGCTCCGCAGGACGGACTCTTCACCATCGCAATCGGCGATGCCGGGGAGACAAAACTGCGCGTCATCGGTTCGGTGATCGAAGTCATCGACGCCAATGAGGAGCGCCACCGCCTCATCGACCTGATGTCGAGCGCCGAAATCCGCATCGTCTCGCTGACCGTCACCGAAAAGGGCTATTGCCACGATCCCGCAACCGGAAAGCTCGACGAGAAGCACCCCGACATCGTCCACGATCTCAAGGACCCGCAAAACCCGGTTTCCGCCCCCGGCCTCATCGTGGAGGCGCTGGCCCGCCGCCGCGCCGCCGGCATTGCGCCCTTCACCGTGATGAGCTGCGACAATCTCCCTGCCAACGGCAAGACCGCCGCCCGCATCGTCACCCGCCTTGCCGAGCTGCGTGACGCAGAACTCGGCCGCTACGTGGCTGAAAAAATCGCCTTCCCCTCCACCATGGTCGACCGCATCGTGCCCGCCACCACCGACGATGACCGCAAGCTCGTCGCCGGCAGGCTCGGCGCCGAAGATGCCTGGCCGCTGGTGACCGAACCCTTCATCCAATGGGTGATCGAGGACAATTTCCCCCAAGGCCGCCCAGCCTTCGAAAAGGCCGGCGCGCAGCTGGTCGAAGATGTCGAGCCCTTCGAGCTGATGAAACTGCGCATGCTCAACGGGTCGCACTCGACCCTTGCCTATCTCGGCTATCTCGCCGGGCATGAAACGGTATCGGGCGCCATGTCGGACCCCGCCTTCCGCCAGCTCATCTCCGACATGATGACGCGCGAGATCATCCCGACCCTCGACCGCCCGCGCGACGAGCTCGAGGCCTATCGCGACGCCCTGCTGGAGCGCTTCGAGAACCCCGCCCTCCGCCACCGCACCTGGCAGATCGCCATGGACGGCAGCCAGAAACTGCCCCAGCGCCTGCTCGGGCACCATCCGCGACCGCAACGAAATGGGCGAACCCTCCATCCGCCTCTGCCTCGGGGTCGCCGGCTGGATGCGCTATGTCTCCGGCCTCGACGAGAAGGGCGAGGAGATCGACGTGCGCGATCCGCTCGCCGACCGCCTCCTCTTCCTCGGCCAGCAGGCCCGCACCAATCCCGACGCCATGGCCACGGCCTATCTCGGGCTGACGGAGATTTTTGGCGAAGACCTGCCCAATGTCGTCTCCTTCCGCCAGCAGGTGGTCACCCATCTCGGCCATCTGCTGCACCAGGGCGCCGCGCAGACGGTGGAACTGGTGGTCAACGGGCCGGAAACCTGACACCGCCCCGCACCTTGCCTGTGCGGCAGCGGACAAAACTGCCTTCAAATTATCATCTTTGGCCGCATTGACCGTACCCGCCTCACCTTCTTAGGGTAGGGGCGGGCAATCGGTAGTATGAGGAGCTGAACAAGCTATGCCATCGATTCCGCATGCCCTGTTGCTGAGAACCGCAGCCTTCACCTTCGCCGCCTTCGCGGCCGGCTGGGGCGCCACCAACGCCTATGCCGAAGACGCCGCCTCCGGCGCCAAGGCTGTCCCCCAGAACGATCTGCTCAACGCCACCCTCTGGATGGATAATTCCGTTGAATACAAGGCTTCGGTCGAAAGCCTCTTCGCGCTCGCCAAGCTCCGCCTCGACCAGGCGCTCCAATCCAAAGACTGGACGGCGCTGCCCGACATGCAATCTGCCAGCGACATGGCCGACAAGCCGCTCGCCATCATCACCGATCTCGATGAGACCGTGCTCGACAACGACCCTTATGAATCCTCGCTGGTCACGCGCGGCACCTCCTATTCCTCCAAGGATTACAACAATTACGTCAACGCCCAGGTGACCGGCGCCATCCCCGGCGCGGTCGATTTCCTCAACTACGCCGACAGCAAGGGCGTGAAGGTCTTCTACGTCTCCAACCGCAAGGGCGATCAGGAAGAGGCGACCCGCGCCAACATGGAAAAGCTCGGCTTCCCCATGGGCGGCAACACCGACACCGTGCTGCTGCAGAACGAGAAGGAAGAATGGACCGGCGCCAAGGAAAGCCGCCTGCAATACGTCGCCAAGGATTACCGCGTCGTGCTGGTGATGGGCGACAATCTCGGTGATTTCACCGACAAGGCCTCCGGCACGCTCGACGAGCGCGAAAGCTTCCTTCAGGCGTCCTCCGACCATTGGGGCCATGACTGGATCATGTTCCCCAATCCCGAATATGGCTCGTGGGAGTCGGCGGCCTTTGGCGGCGATTATTCCAAGTCCGAGGACCAGAGGCGTCAGGAAAAGATCGACCTCTTGAAGCCCTGGGACGCCGGCGCGAGCGGCGCTTCGTCCAGCTCAAGCAACTAAAGCTTCGCCTTCACCCGTGAGCGACGACCGGCCGGCGTGGGATTTCCCCGCCGGCCTTTTCTTGCGCATGGCAGCTGTCCTTCACCTCTCCCTCATCCTGGGCCTGTTGAGCGCGCGTCGAAGCAAGAAGAGAGGGGAAATGTCGGCCGCGAAGCGGAGCACGTTGCGACGGCTTCTCAGCATTGTGCAGGGCACATGTGCCTGATAGGAGCGCACTCGGGCCGCGCCGAAGCCTTCGGGGCTGCCGATGTCGCTGTGAGCGATATTGCTCTAACGCACAGTTGAGTCCTATCGATGTTCAGAGGCTAATTGAGAACTGCGTACTGCGTGCAACGAGTTGCCAGCTGCAGATCGTGCTTGCGCAAGCGAAGTCATCGTCCGACGGATCGTCGAATGCTCGAACGCAAGTTCTCTATCGTCTACGATCGCAGTTCTACCGATATTCTGTAGCCTTCCGGCTGCGCCACATCGCTGGATAAAGCGCAATCGAAAGGCAATATCGGCTGGACCATGGAGTTGTGGACTGTGATCTTCTCCCAGACGGGTCTACGGTTGTGAAATTCAACGAGTAGCATGCAGCAAGTCCGCCTGACGTCTTGATCCATTCGTGTGGACGAACTGATCGATCTCGTTTGGATGTCAATCGTCTTATTGGCAGCGATGCGACTCATGCAATGGCCTTCCACAGTCCCGTTAAGTTTTCAACGCCGACGTATCATCTCGATCGTAGTTCCGCCTCAGAATTCACGTCGAACGAGATGGACGTCATCAATCCACAAATCGCTTTTAGTGATATGGCTTACCAGCCAAACGCCACTCACCGTCTATGACAGTACAGGATATCGGACGTTACTCATCCTCGGATCTCTCTCATCGTCTACCACAGTTGTGCCATGAAGAGCTTCAGCTTGCTGACACGATGTCGACAACGCCTAGTCTTCAAGCCCTTCGGCGATTAGGCACGATGGGTTTCACTTTCGCATCCGCCAGCATTTTACCAAGCGGCTCCAAATTTGCCTCGCCTTCAGTCGCGAAATCTGGAGAGTAATCCGCATGCAAATTGCCGGTGATATCGCCTTCATTTGCTCCGGCTTTCGGTATAGTCCGAATTCCATGACTACGATTGAGCCCGCAACATTCGAACGTTTGTCGGCCTACTGCAAGAACATGTCGACCCAGCGGCGTCTTCCAGAACTGATGGCACGCAGCAACAAAACGTCGCCAATGTCTTGTCAGGTGGTGCTCTTGTTCAATAACCAACTATCAATCCGACTGACTAGGTGAACCTGGCAGATGCGATAGGGGCGAAGTTGTTTCAAAGCACCGCTTAACTCGCGGACGACAATTGCCTCAATCCACGAATGTGGACGGTGCCATACCGTCGATTGCGCATCTAGGATCACTCGACCCCCGCCAGCGCTTTGCCCTCCGCCCCGATCCGCACCACCATCATCGCCGCGTTCAGCACGGTGAACACCAGCGCCACCCAGATGAGCCCTAAAACCATGGGCGTTACGATAATTTCGGCGGCGACCAGCAGATAATTGGGGTGGGGGAGAAAAGCGATAAGGCCCGCGTCTGACCAGCGGCTCATCGAGTATGATGATCCGTGTCGTCCAGCGCGTCCCGAGGCTCCATAAGATCCACACGCGGAACCCCTGCAGCACGGCATAGGCCGCCAGCCAACCGAGCGACACCTCCGCCTGCCAGCCGAAAAACACGAGGCAGAGGATCCAGGCTGTGTGCAGCGCCACGATCAGCGGATAATGGCCTGCGCCGACCTCATGCCCGCCCCGCGCCAGCAGTCTTTGCGTATTCCGCCGCGCCAGCACCAGTTCCCCCAGCCTCTGGCAGATGACGAAGCCGATGAACAGCAGCGCGGGAAGAGAAGGTTCGGGCATTCTGGACCTTTGTTTTCGATCAACGTCCACAGTTTGGTCTCCCTCCCCCTTGTGGGGAGGGTGGCCCCGCATAACGGGGTCGGGTGGGGGCGGCGGCGCGACAATCCCCTGTTAAAACGCGCGTGCGCCAAGCCTACGCAAACCGGATCGGCAGCATCGACGCCGTAAATCCCGGCCCCAGCGCCGCCAGCATCATCTGGCCCTTCTGCTTGGCCTCGGCCACGCGCTTGAGCACGAACAGCGCCGTCGGCGCGGACATGTTGCCGAAATCGCGCAGCACGTTCCGCTCATGGTCGAGCACGCCCTGGTCGAGATGCAGCGCGCCTTCGATGGCTTCCACCACCTTGGCTCCGCCCGGATGGCAGACCAGCCGGCTGAGATCGCCCTGTTCCAGGCCCATGCGCTCGAGCCCGCCCTGCACCGCATCGGCGAAATGGCGTTTGACGAATTCGGGAATGGAGCGGTCGAAAATGACGCCGAACCCGTCCGGATCGACATCCCAGCCCATGATCTTCAGCGTGTCCGGCCAGGTGTGCTCCTGCCCGGCGCCGAATTCCGCGCCATCGCTCTCTGTCGTCAGGCAGGCCGCGGCCGCACCGTCCCCGAACAGTACGGTCGCGATGATGTCGGCCTTCTGCATGCGGTCGGCCCGGAAGGACAGGGTACAGGTCTCGACCGACACCAGCAGCACTTTTTCGCCGGGCGCAACAGCCGCCAGCCGCGCCGCTAGCGACAAGCCGGTCACACCCCCGGCGCAGCCGAGCCCGAACACCGGCACCCGTTTGACATCCTCGCGAAACCCCATCTCCAGCATGGCACGCGCTTCCAGCGTCGGCGTCGAAATGCCGGTCGAGGATACGGTGACGATGGTGTCGACCTCCTCCGCCGACCCAGCCGGCATCGTCCAGCGCCTGCCGCGCCGCATCGATAAAAAGCTTGCCCGCACCCTCGACGAAGGCCGCGGTGCGCGCCGGCCAGTCATGCTCGGTTTCGAACCAGTCGAACGGCACGACCGAATAGCGCTGGCGAATGCCGGAATTTTCAAAACTTTTCGACAGGCGTTCGAATTCGGGATAGCGCGCGCCCAGAATCCGCGAGGCGGTGATCTTCACCATGTCCTGGGGCAGTTCATGCGGCGGCACGGCTGTGCCCAGCCCGGCAAGGCGGGCGGGGGAGGGGCTGTCGGGTCTCACGTTTGGCTACCAATCTTTTCTGAAAGAACCCGCCAGATTGCGGATCGCTGGTTTGCCCGACGCTGTGACGCTGACGCTGGACCTTTTGCCAAACGCCCGATTGGGACGGGCGTTCCTTCACGGCTTCGGCAAATATGCGAAGTCCCGGTCGTCCAGATGGTTTGCAGGCTCTTTGTCATGATGTGAAGGCGCCACTGTGTTTGCACCTCCACTTACAGGCGAGATTGGCTATTTAGTCCGGCCTGCGCCCGAAAGCCGCAGAGGACGCGCCCACCTTTACCTCGCCCCGTCGGGGAGAGGTTTATGCGAGGCAGCGGGTGAGGGGGGCCTTGGCAGGCTTGAATTCCAGCCCTATTGCGGCTTCAGCAAATTCTCGCCCGCCTCGGGCACTGGCGTGTCCTGCTGCTCGCGCATCTCGACGGTTTCGCTCTCGAGGTTGCCCTCCGCTTCCGTTGCAGACGCCGTGTCTTCTTCAGGGGCAGGCTGCGGCTTTTGCTTCGGCGCCCCTGCCGCCAATTCCTTGCCGCCCTCGAACGGCACCATCGGCACGCCGCGCGGAAACACCACCTCGCGCGCCGGGTCGGGCATTTCGATGCCGCCCCGGGTCAGCGCGTTCTTGGTCAGGCGCAAGAGCGCCGAATTGATCTTGGCCGGGGAATAAGTCGCGCTGTCGAACCAGTATTGCACGCGAAGGTTGACCGTCGCCGCGCCCAGCTCGTCCACCAGCACCAGCGGCTCGGGCTGGTCAAGTACCGCCGGATGCGCCTTCAGGACGTTCGCAATCAGGCTCTGCGCCTTGGCCGCCGAACTGTCATAGCCGATGCCGACCAGATATTCGGCGCGCCGGCTCGGAATGGACGAGTAGTTCTTGATGGTCGATTTGTAGATCGTCGCATTCGGGATCTGCACGTGATTGCCGTCCAGCGTCAGCAGGATCGTCGCGCGGGTGTTGAGGCTCTGCACGATCCCGGTCTGGTCCGCCACCGCGATCAGATCGCCGCTGCGGAAGGGGTTGCGCATGGAAAGCAATAGGCTCGCCAGGAAGTTCTCGGCTATGTCGCGGAAGGCAAAGCCGATGATGATGCCGACGAGGCCGGTGCCGCCGAGCACGGTCAGTGCCAGCCGCGTCAGCCCGGCGACCTGCAGGACGAAATAGAGCCCGAGCAGGAAGATCGGGATCGTCAGGGTTCTGACCACCACCGACAGCAGCAGCGGGGAGGGGATACGCCCCTCCAGCAGCCGGCGCGCCACGATGCCGACCAGCCTCGCGATCAGCCAGGTCGCCGCCAGGATGACCAGCGCCAGCACCACCAGTGGCCAGGCCGCCACCGCCTGACGGGTGAACTGGCCGATTTCAGCACCGGCTCGCTCGAAAGTAGCGCCGACATCCCCGGAAAGCGCGATGCGGTTGACCACCGCCACCGTGCCCTCGGTGTTGCCCGCGAGCGTTCCCGCCCAGCTCCGATGCTCCGCCGTGTCCGTGGTGCCATCGAGAAACACCACGCCCTCGCGTACGGACACCGCCGGCTCGGTGAACCATCCCGTCGAGGTCAGGATGCGCTTCAGTCTACTCGCGATTTCGCTGTCGTTGGCAGCGGGGACAACGCTGACAGAGGGAGCAGGACTGGCCTCGGTCGCGGGTGCGTTTTGCAGCGATTGGGCGGCCGCCGGAACGCACAGACAGACGACCAGCAGAATTTCACAGATTCTGCGCAAAACTTCATGGATCTTTGCGTGGGAATCCATGCCCGTCACGGCCTATCCGAGCGCTTCTGAGAACAGCGTCGTCAGCCTTTTCCAATGCCGTTCGGCGCCTTCCGGGTTGAAAACGCCATGATCGGAAATGGTCCAGCCATGCGCGCAACCGACATAGTTTTCAAGGACATAGTCGACTTCCGCCTCGCGCAGCGCCTGCGCCAGGAGCGCTGATTGCTCCGGCGGAAAGCTCTTATCCACGCCTGCCGTGCCGACATAGACTTTTGCCTTGATATCATTGGCCTTTTTATGGGGGCTATCCGCGTTATCCGCCGCCAGATTGCCGCCATGAAAGCTCGCTGCGGCCCCAATTCGGTCCGGATACGCCGCAGCCGCATTCAGCGCCCGCGCACCCCCCATGCAATAGCCGACGGCACCCATCTTTCCGGTCGCGCCCGCTTCCTCCAAGGCATTGAGATAAAAGGCGGAATCCTCAACGCCCTTATCCTGCGGCGTGCCCGCCATCATCGAACGGATCTGCTTGCCCGTCTCCTCATTGGAAAATGCCGTCTTCGGATCGAACGGGCCATAGGGCGCAAAGCGATAGAAAAGATCAGGAATCAGAACGAGATAACCTTCATCCGCCAGCCTTTGCCCCATGCTATCCAGCGACGCCCGCGGCCCGAAGGCATCCATATAGATCACCACCCCGGGCAACCCTTTTCCGTCACTGTCCTGCGGCGCAAAAAGCCCCGCGGCTGCTTCTCCGTCGGTCGTCTTGATGGTGATGTCGCGCTTGGCCATATATCTGAAATCCTTGTTCTTATTCGACTTCCCTGAGATGGAAGCTCTTGGGGCGGGTGAGGTTGTGAAAGCCGATCTCGCTCAGCGCCGCGCCCTTGCCGGTGTCTTTCACGCCGGTCCACACCAGCGCCGGGTCGAGATAATCGCAGCGGTTCATATAGACCGTCCCCGTCTCGATGCGGTCGCCGATTTGTGCTGCCGCATCAGTATCTTGGGTCCATATGCTGGCCGTCAGGCCATAGGGGCTGTCATTCATCAGCCCGATCGCCTCCTCGTCATCATGCACCTTCATGATCCCGACGATCGGTCCGAAACTCTCCTCACGCATCACCGACATCTGGTGGTTCACATTCACCAGAATCTCCGGCGCCAGATAGGGAGAGCCTTCTTTGTCCTTGTCGATCAGCATGTTGACGGTCGCCGTCGCGCCCTTGCGCAGCGCTTCCGCCTTCTGCTCGCGGATCGCATCGGCAAAGCGCGCCTGCGCCATCGGTCCCATCGTCGTCGTCCGGTCCAGCGGATTGCCGACGACATATTTCTTCGTCAGTTCCGTAACGCCTTCAACGACTTGGTCGTAGACGTCTTCATGCGCGTAGATGCGCTCGATCCCGCAGCAGCATTGTCCGGCATTGTAAAAGGCGCCGTCGACTATGTTCTCTATGGAAAAATCGAGTTTGGCGTCCGCCCTTACATAGGCCGGGTCCTTTCCGCCGAGTTCCAGCCCCAGCGTCGCGAACGTTCCGGCCAGCGCCTTCTCGATCCGCCGGCCCCCTTCCACCGACCCGGTGAAATTGACGTGGTCGATTTCCCCCGATCCCAGCAGCTTTTCGGTCTGGGCATGACCCAGAACCAGGTTCTGAAACAAGCCCTTAGGTAATCCTGCCTGCTCGAACGCCTGAGCGAACCGCTCGCCGGCCAGCAGCGTTTGGCTTGCATGTTTGAGGATAACCGCATTTCCGGCGATCAGCGCCGGCACGATCGTGTTGACCGCTGTCAGATAGGGGTAGTTCCAGGGCGCGATCACCATGACGATGCCCATGGGTTCATGGGTCAGATAGCGCCGGAATCCGGGCTTGTCGGTGCGCTCGATGGGCTTCAGCGCCTCCCCCGCGATGCCCATCATGTAGTTGGTGCGCTCGATCACCCCACCACTTTCTCCGCCATAACGGACCGGCCGCCCCATCTGCCAGGCAAGTTCGGTGGTGATCTCGTCATTCATTCCCACCAGCGCCTCGAGGAAACCGGCGACGTAGCGGTTGCGCTCGGCGATCGGCGTTGTCCGCCATTCGGCTTGGGCGGCACGGGCCCGGGTGAGGGCCGTCTCCACGGCTGCATCGGAGGCAAGGGGACGCTCGGCGTAAACGCTTCCGTCCACGGGGGAAATGAGTTTGACCGTTTCGGTCATGAGGCACCTGCGGGTTGATCGTTTACTTCGTTCTTACGCCGCCTCGCGGCCAGGCCGCAACCGCTCCTCGGCCTGCGAATTCATTCCGACATTGCGTGCTTTTCGGCCAAAAACGCCGTCGCGCTTCGCGCGATCAGCGGGTCGGGTGTGCCGATCTTGTCGAACTTCTTGCCCTCATAGTCGAGCGCGCCCAGAACCGTCTGGATCAGCGCCAGGCGCCCGCGCTTCTTGTCGTTGAAGCGCACGACGACCCAAGGCGCATAGTCGCTGTGCGTCGACAAGAGCATCTGATCGCGCGCGCTCGTGTAGTCGTCCCAGTGCTTGAGCGCCTTGATGTCGACCGGCGACAGTTTCCAAACCTTCAAAGGATTGTGGCGACGGGCATGAAAGCGCTTGAGTTGCATTTCCTGCCCGATATCGAGCCAGAACTTGAACAGATGGATGCCGTCATTGACCAGCATCTGTTCGAAGCGCGGCGCTTCCGCCAGAAAACGGACGGTGTCCTCCGGTGAGCAAAAGCCCATGACCGGTTCGACCACGCCGCGATTGTACCAGGAGCGGTCGAACAATACCGTCTCACCGCCCGCCGGCATGTGGGTGATATAACGCTGAAAATACCATTCCGTGCTTTGTC
This sequence comes from uncultured Alphaproteobacteria bacterium, assembly GCA_963782875.1. Classification (GTDB taxonomy): domain Bacteria; phylum Pseudomonadota; class Alphaproteobacteria; order Rhizobiales; family Devosiaceae; genus CAWALD01. The sequence goes on from CAWALD010000003.1 coordinate 2,151,100, forward strand.
GGTCGTTCGGCTTGGGCAGCGCCGTGATGCGGTTGTAGCGGGGGTTGAGAAACTGCGTATAGGATTTGATGGCGCCGCCTTTGCCGGCCGCATCCCGGCCTTCGAAGACGATGACGACCCGCTCGCCACGCGTTTGAAGATGCGTTTGCAGCTTTACCAGCTCCACCTGCAGCGCATGCAGATGCGGCCGATAGACCCGGTTGCGCATTTTCTTGTCGTAAGGGAAATCTCCCGAGCCGAGCGCTTCTTCCTCTATCCAGTCCGGCAGTTCGGGGTCTTCGATATCGAACGCCTTGGCCTTATTGTTGTGGGTCATTCTCGTTCCTCGGTTACGCGCGGATACAGACGGCGCCGTCACATGTATCATGAAAGGCGCAATGGCTGGGGACGGTTGCATGGGTGTCACCGCCCCGTCACATACCTTGGATAGAGCCGCACACCTCAAATGGCAGACCACACCACGCAAAACAGGACCCAAACCTCAGCGTCTGCAGGGCTGGGTCGCCGGGTGGCCAGGCTATTGGATGCGCGCTGGGTACTGCTCGTCGGCGCGCTGCTGCTGTTCCTCCTGGCGCTGACAGAGCGGCTGAACGCGCTTGAGGCACTGGCGCTTCTGGCGGTCGTCGCCGGCATCACCCTGCTGCTGCCATCGCGCCGCCGCTCGGTTGCGCAGGACCGTGAAGTGACCGTACAGTCGCGGGAAACCCGGGATGAAACGCTGAACGCTTTCGCCGACGCGCTGGAAAGCCCCTGCATCCTGATTTCCGAACGCGCGATGGTCGTGCATGTCAATCCCATTGCACGCCGCCAGTTTCCCAACATGCAGGCCGGCAGCCCGCTTGCCTTTTCCCTCCGATATCCCGCACTTCTTGCGGCGATAGAGGACAGCAGGAACGCGGACGCGGCCGCGTACCGTCGAACTGCGCCAGACAGTCCCGACCGAATACCTGGTGGCACGTGACCATTTCTCCTTTGCATGTGGGCGAAACGACGCCGGTGCGGCGCAACCTCAGCGTCATTACCATGCGCGATCTGACCGAGCAGAAGCGTGTCGAAGCCATGCGAGCCGATTTCATCGCCAATGCGAGCCACGAGCTGCGGACCCCGCTCACCTCGCTGATCGGCTTCATTGATACGCTGCTCGGGCCGGCAGCCAATGATGCAGGCAACCGGACCAAGTTCCTCGGCATCATGCGGGCCCAGGCCGAACGCATGTCCAAGCTCATCGACGATTTGCTGTCGCTGTCGCGCATCGAACAGCGCCAGCATCTGCTGCCCAGCGGGCGGGTCGATCTAGGCGGGCTTGTGCGCGAGGTGGCCGAGGGCCTGCAGATGCAGGCAGCGGAAGCCGGCGTTGAACTGGTCCTGGACCTGCCCGAACTGCCTGCCGAGATTACCGGTGACCGCGACGAACTCTACGAAGTCATCGAGAACCTGCTCGACAACGCCATCAAATATGGCGGCGAGCGGCAAGACGATAGATCTCGCGCTACGTCCAGCGGAGGGGCGGCCTGCCTACCACTGGTCGCTGACAGTGACCGATCGCGGCCCCGGCATCGCAAGCGAACACGTGCCGCGCCTGACCGAGCGCTTCTATCGGGTGGATGCGGAATCGAGCCGCAAGAAGAAGGGGACGGGGCTGGGTCTGGCCATCGTCAAGCACATCGTCAACCGCCACCGCGGCCAGCTGCTGATCCGCTCGGAGCTTGGCAAGGGCACCAGTGTCGAAGTGCTGCTGCCTCGTTGACAGAAATAGATGTCAAGAAGGCGCTCCATTTGCACTTTAGGGATGAAAAAAACGAAGAAAAACAGACGCTTGACGCGTCACATAAGTGTCATTTCCCTGTCATAGAACGTTCAGCGCCGGCTCATAGGTTGCGCCCCGTCACGAGCCGCAGCGGCCAGCAGGAATGCGGCGGCTCCCGATAGGGCCTTGAGCCCGAAATGCTCTGAAAGGGAGATACCATGAAATTCTCATACCTTGCCGCAACGGCTGCGGTTGCACTCTCGGCAGTGCTGTCCACCTCCGCCTTTGCCGCCGACATTTCCGGCGCTGGCGCGACCTTCCCGTACCCGATCTACGCCAAATGGGCAGACGCCTATAAGACCGAGACCGGCAATGGCCTCAACTACCAGTCCATCGGTTCCGGTGGCGGCATCGCCCAGATCGAAGCCAAGACCGTGACGTTCGGCGCCACCGACGCGCCGCTGACCAAGGAAGAGCTCGACGCCAATGGGCTCGTGCAGTTCCCGATGGTCATGGGCGGCATCGTGCCGATCTACAACCTCGAAGGCATCGATGCCGGCGCGATCACCCTCGATGGCGAGACGCTGGCCAACATCTACCTCGGCAACATCACCAAGTGGAATGACGACGCCATCAAGGCGTTGAACCCCGACGTCGATCTGCCCGACACCGCCATCGCCGTGGTGCACCGCTCGGATGGGTCGGGCACGACCTTCAACTTCACCAACTATCTCGGCAACGTTTCCGCCGACTGGCAGGACCAGATCGGTGTCGACAAATCCGTCGAATGGCCGGTGGGCATCGGCGCCAAGGGCAATGAAGGCGTTGCCAACACCGTCCAGCAGACCGCTGGCGCCATCGGCTATGTCGAGTTCGCCTATGCCGAGCAGAACAAGCTCGCCTATGCCGACATGAAGAACCGGCCGGCAAGACCGTCGAGCCCAAGATCGAGACCTTCCAGGCTGCCGCCTCCAATGCCGACTGGGAGAACGCTCCCGGCTATCACCTGATCCTGACCAACCAGCCGGGCGATGAGAGCTGGCCGATCACGGCCGCGACCTTCATCCTGGTCCATGCCAGGACCCCGATGACCCGCAGGCTGTTGCCGAAGCGCTGAAGTTCTTCGACTGGGCCTATGCCAAGGGTGACGACATGGCTGCAGAGCTCGACTACATCCCGATGCCGGACAACGTCGTCGACATGGTCCACCAGACCTGGGAGAACGACAGTCAAGGCTGACGGCAAGGCCGGTTTACTCGCCGCCATGTAATCGTGCGCTCACGGCGCAACACGCGATGCGGACGGGCGGAGCTCTCTCCGCCCACCTCGGCGATCGAAGCCGGTGATCAGGTCGCGATCGGCAGGGAGATGCCACGATGGCCGCAGACCGACCTGGCAACTGTCAAAGCGCAGAGTCCGGCATGCGCCAGGCAACCAACCGCGGCCAGCATCAGGACCGGATCTTCGTCGGCGCAACGTGGCTGTCGGCGGCCTTCGTCGTCATCCTGTTGCTCGGCGTCATCGCCGCCTTGTTCGAAGGGTCCTGGGACGCAATTCGCGAATTCGGGCTCGCCTTTCCTGTGGACCGAGCGCTGGAGCCCGGCCAAGGGCATCTTCGGGGCGGCGGCACCCGATCTACGGCACCATCGTCACCTCGATCATCGCCATGCTGATCGGCATTCCCATCAGCTTCGGCATCGCCATCTTCCTCACCGAAATCTGCCCCGAACCCCTGCGCCGCCCGATCGGCATCGCCATCGAGCTGCTGGCGGGCATCCCTAGCATCATCTACGGCCTTTGGGGCTTCTTCGTGCTGGCGCCGTTCCTGCAGCACACGGTGCAGCCCTTCCTGATCGACACGATCGGCCATGCGCCGCTGATCGGCTTTCTGTTCCAGGGCCCGCCTTATGGCATCGGCCTTTTGACGGCCGGCATCGTCCTTGCCATCATGGTGCTGCCCTTCATCACCGTCCATCACCCGCGACGTCTTTCTGACCGTGCCGGTTCTGCTTCGCGAGAGCGCCTACGGCATGGGGATGACCACATGGGAAGTTATCTGGAAGATCGTCATACCCTATACCCGGGTCGGGCTGATCGGCGGCATCATGCTCGGCCTCGGACGCGCTCTCGGTGAGACCATGGCCGTCACCTTCGTCATCGGCAATGCGCATCGGATCAGCGCCTCGCTGCTGGCGCCGGCTACGACGATCTCGGCGGCGATTGCCAACGAATTCACCGAGGCAACGACCCCGCTTTACACCTCAAGCCTTATCGCGCTCGGGCTGATCCTGTTCTTCATCACCTTCATCGTGCTGGCCGTCGCCAAGATGGCTGGTCGGCCGCGTGAGCACATACTAGGGAGGCGAGCATGTCCATTTACGGCAATCGCCGGCTCGGCAATCAGATCGCCATGGTGCTCTCCACGCTCGCATCGCTCGTCGGCCTGTTCTTTCTCGCCGCGATCTTGTGGACCCTGCTCGCCGAAGGTTTGCCCGCACTCTCTCCTGCCATCTTCGTGGAGATGACGCCGCCGCCGCCGGGCGACGGGGGCGGGCTGGCCAACGCCATTTTCGGCTCGGTCGCCATGACGCTTGTTGCTATTCTCGTAGCGACACCCGATCGGCATTCTGGCCGGAACCTATTTGTCCGAATATGCCGGCGAATCGAGACTGGGCGAAGCCGCCAAGTTCATCAATGACGTGCTCCTGAGCGCGCCCTCGATCATCGTCGGCCTGTTCATTTATACCGTTCTCGTTGTGCCATTTGGCCATTTTTCCGCCTGGGCCGGAGCGGCGGCGCTCGGGCTGATCGCCCTGCCGGTGATCAACCGCACCACGCAGGACATGCTGGCCCTGGTGCCGAACACGCTCCGCGAGGCTGCGGCGGCGCTTGGGGCCCCGCGCTGGAAGGTCATGACTTTCGTGATCTATCGCGCCGCCCGCAGCGGCATCATGACTGGTGTGCTGCTGGCGATTGCCCGCATCAGCGGCGAGACGGCGCCGCTGCTGTTCACCGCGCTCAGCAACCAGTTCTGGTCGACCGACATGAGCAACCCGATGGCGAGCCTGCCGGCCATTATTTTCCAGTACGCCCTCAGCCCCTACGATGGCTGGCAGCGCCTGGCCTGGGGCGGGGCGCTGATTGTGACGGCGGCTATCCTCCTGCTTAACATCATTGCCCGGTCCTTGGCCGGCGCCAGCCGCTCGAACTAAGGAAAGCCGACGATGGACATGACCAATTCGATCCCCGCCAAGGCTGAAGATCTGAGGGACGCGGCACGACGGCACGCCGCAGAACCGGCCGAGCAGCCGGCAAAGGTCGAGATCAAGGATTTGCGCTTTTATTATGCCAACGGGTTCGAGGCCTTGAAGGGCATTGACCTGACCCTGCGCGACAAGACGGTAACGGCCTTTATCGGCCCGTCGGGCTGCGGTAAATCCACCCTGTTGCGCGTGCTCAACCGCATCTACGACCTTTATCCGGGCCAGAAGGTCACCGGCGAAGTCCTGCTGGACGGCCGAAATATCCTCGGCCGCAATGAAGATCTCAACATGCTGCGGGCCAAGGTCGGCATGGTCTTCCAAAAGCCGACGCCCTTTCCCATGTCGATTTACGAGAACATCGCTTTCGGTATCCGGCTCTACGAGAAAATGTCCAAATCCGAGATGGACGGGCGTGTCGAGGCTGCCCTGCGCAAGGCCGCGTTGTGGGAAGAGGTGAAAGACAAGCTCAACCAGAGCGGCCTGGGCCTCTCCGGCGGCCAGCAGCAGCGCCTCTGTATCGCCCGCGCGGTGGCAGTCCGCCCCGAGGTTCTGCTGCTGGACGAGCCGGCCTCTGCACTCGATCCCATATCCACGGCCAAGGTCGAGGAACTCATCGAGGAGTTGAGTTCGGATTTCTGCATCGCCATCGTCACACACAACATGCAGCAGGCCGCCCGCGCCTCGCGCTACACTGCCTTCATGTATTTGGGCGAGTTGATCGAATTCGATCGCACGGACCAGATTTTCACCGCGCCCAAAATGCAAAGGACGCAGGATTACGTAACCGGCCGGTTCGGCTAGGTCCCCGAGGAGAACACGTCATGCGCGGCACGCAATCAGAGCACATCATTTCCTCCTACGAGGACGAATTGACCCATCTCGCCTCAACCATCTCCGAGATGGGCGGCATGGTGGAAGCCGCCATGTCGAGCGCGGTGGAGGCTCTTCTCAAGCTCGATCATGAGCGGGCGCGCATCGTCGTCGAGGACGACAAGAAGATCGACGCCATGCAGCACGAGATCGACGAGATGGCAGTGTCCATGATCGCGCGCCGCCAGCCAATGGCGAGCGATCTGCGCATGATCATTTCCTCGATCCACGTTGCAAACGACCTTGAACGGCTCGGCGACATGGCCAAGCAGGTCGCGCGTCGCGCTACCAAAATCGAGGGCATCAAGCTCGGGCCGCAATTCTACAACGGCGTGCGCCACATGAACGATCTGACGCTGAAACAGATCAAGGAGGCGCTCGATGCCTTCGCTGCGCAGGATGCGGAGTCTGCTCGCGCTGTGTGCGTGCACGACGAAGAGGTGGATGCGCTCTACGTTTCCCTCTTCCGCGAATTGCTGACCTACATGATGGAAGACCCGCGCAACATCACCCCTTGCACCAACCTGTTGTTCATCGGCAAGAGCCTGGAACGGGCAGGGGACCACGCCACCAACATTGCCGAGGCGGCCTATTATCTCGCCACCGGCAAGAGCATGGCCTCAACCGGCGAAGACCAGGCTCGCACCCAGGTCAAGATCTAGCGGAAACTTTGAAATGAGCGCGACTATTCTCGTTGTCGAGGACGAAGCCGATCTTTCCCTGATGCTTCGCTACAATCTCGAGGCGGAAGGATTTCGGGTTCTGACGGCCCTCAGCGGAGACGAAGCTGCCGAGAGCATGCGGGAGACCTTGCCCGACCTCATCCTGCTCGACTGGATGCTGCCGGGGCTGTCCGGGATTGAGCTTTGCCGGCGCTGGCGCGCCCGGGAGGAGACAGCCGGCATCCCGATCATCATGCTGACCGCACGGGGCGAAGAGGAGGAGCGGGTGCGTGGCCTCGAAACGGGCGCTGACGACTACGTGGTCAAACCCTTCTCGATCCCCGAGCTGCTGGCGCGCATCAACGCGCTTCTGCGCCGCTCCAGCCCGCAGCTTTTGGCCTCGACGCTGAAGGCTGGCGACCTGGAGATGGACCGCACCAGCCATCGCGTCTATCGCGCCGGCCGTGAAATACATCTCGGCCCCACCGAGTACCGGCTGCTCGAATATCTGATGCGATCGCCGGGCCGCGTCTATTCGCGCGAGCAACTGCTCGATGCGGTCTGGGGCACGGATGTGTATGTGGACGAGCGTACGGTCGATGTGCATGTGGGACGCCTGCGCAAGGCGCTCAACCGCGGCCGCAGTGCCGATCCGATCCGCACTGTGCGCGGCACCGGTTATGCCTTCGACGAACGGTTCGCCGCGACGGCCTAGCCGAGCGTGGCCAGCAAAAAGTGGGCACCGGTTTTTCGGTTCGGCCACGCGATCTTGAGCGCAGCGCGGCCAGCAAAAGTGGAACCGGCTTTGTGGTTCGGCTGCACGACCGGCGCCGTCAAAAAATCCACGCCACCATCAGCCAGCAGACCACGAAGAATCCGGCAAAGCCGAGCAGCATGAATTGCAGCTCGCCGATCAGTCCGTCTCCGGCGACCAAAGCCATAATGAGAATGGTGACAAGCGAGACGCCAAAGGCGATCAGCGCGGCGTCCCGCAATCCGATGCCGGGCGAAACCGCCGCCATGAAGGCGGGGCCGATCAGCCAGAACAGCAATCCGCCGCCAATAACCAGTACGCCGACCAGTCCGAGGAACAGGCTGATCGACAACCGCCGGTCGGCGATATCCTCTTTCGAGGGCATCGTCAGGTGATTTCCCTGATCCTGGCGGGATCGGGCATGCCATGCGCCACGATTTCGGGATTGTCGCCCGCCGAGTAGATTTCGACGTCGCCGACGCCGAACATGCGCTGCCACAAATTCTGGTTGACCCGTACCGAGCGCACCGCAGAAAGCTGTATCTCGGAGTGTTGCTTGTTCAGGATGCCCTTCTCATAGCGAAGCTCATGATCGGTGATGGTGAGCTTGTGCGAGCGGGAGATCGCGTACCAGCCCAGAAGGAGCACAATGCCAAGGCCGAAGGCGGCGATCAGCACGACGAAGAGGATGAACAGCAAGGGCTGGTTGCGGAACATCGGGGGGTGGCCTTCGTAAAGGATGGTCTCGTCCATTCGTCGCCTCGCTTGTTCTTCAGAATTTAGCCGATTGGCATCTTGGGCTCAAAAGCATTCAGGGGCGATGACTGTTCCGCATAGAGCGCTTCGATAATTGTTTTTCGCAAGGCTGCGGGCCGTCGTTAGCGCGACAGTTCCTCGGTATCCGGCGGCTCAAACTCGCCTATCCAAGCCCTGAGTGCATCTTCGGAGATGGCAAATGCACCCGGCGGCCGGGCCGCATTGCGCGCGGCCAGCCGCAGCAGCAGGTCCTCCGGAGGACAGCCGGTGTAGTGGATGGAAAATGTCGCCCCAAGCCGGGCGGCACGGTCCCGAAAGACCTCGCGTTCTTTCCTCGTCCAAAAGCCGAAATCGAGGATGACATTTGTGTCCAGCCGCAGCGCTTGCTCGGCTACGCCCCACATCAGGCCTTCGACCACGGCGTGGCGGTGGTCATGGGCGGGATCGTCGGCATCCTGTCCGAACAAGGCGACATGCCACTCATCCGGTGTGAGCCGAAGGGCCGGCAGCTCGTGCTCAAGCCGCCGCGCCAGTGTCGTCTTACCCGAACAGGGTAGCCCCACCATCAGATGCAGTGCTGCCATCTCAGCCGGCGATTTCACTCATAGGGAAAATCGGGCGGCTAGCGCAGGTCAGCGCTTCTTGCGCTCGATCTGGTGATAGGCGCGGCGCGAATGAAATTCGCAATAGGGGCGGCTTTCCTCGGAGTGGCGGCCACAGAAATAAAAGTCCGGGCTCATCGGGTCGCCGATCGGCCATTTGCAGGTGTTTTCGCTAAGTGAAAGCAAATCCAGACGCTCGGATTCGGGGATGAACAATTCCTGCACCTGGGCGCTGGGAAGCTCGATCTCGATCTCCATATCCTCGGAAGGCTTGAGGGCGGTTGCGCCCAGCGTCGGCGCCGAAGTCATCACGCGGCGTCGCATCGCGCCGCCGGACGAACCGGAAGAACCGCCGAGTGAGCCGCCGCCGGAGGAGGCGCGGCGTGGCGCGCTGGGCCGGTTGGCCACCCGCGGACGGGGGGTGGAATTCTGCGGCTTGGCGCGCGCGGAAAGCTTCAGCCGGTGCACCTTGCCGATCACGGCATTGCGCGTCACCCCTTCACCGAGTTCATTGGCGATCTGGCTGGCGCTCAAACCATCCATCCAGAGTTTCTTCAGGCGCTCGACACGCTCGTCAGTCCAGCTCATCGATAAGCTCCCGGCCTCTTTTTCTGCATAGAATCCTTCCACCTGCTGATGCTGTTGGCACCAGCACAAAGACGCTACTGGTCGTACATTGAATGGGTCCGCAACACGAGATGTCGTGTTTTCCCAATAACATGCACATTACACGGCGCGCGGAATCGGGCGCAGAGTTCGGCCGGAGTTTCCCCGTTAATTCCGGGTTAATGGCAGGCGCTGTTTTTCGCCGCCGAAGACTGAGTCAAATCAGTCACTTGCGCCGGAAACGTTGACTTTATCGGGGCTGAGCGGCATAAGTTTGACACAACGTGCCGCCAAAAAGCGGCGCGTTTTTGGTTTTTTTGCAACAGTTTTGCCACCCCATACTGAAAGGGATCGCCATGTCCGCCATCTACGGCACCTATGCTCGCGCCAATCTCGCTTTCGAGCGGGGCGAGGGCATGCGCCTTTTCACGGCGGAAGGCGACGCCTACCTCGATTTCAACTCAGGGATCGGGGTCAATGCGCTCGGTCATCATGATGCGCATCTGGTCGAAACGCTGAAGACGCCAGGCGGACAAGGTCTGGCACGTCTCCAACGTCTTCACCATTCCCGAGCAGGAAAGGCTCGCCCAGCGCCTGGTCGACAATACCTTCGCGGATGCCGTGTTCTTCACCAATTCGGGCACCGAGGCGATCGAATGCGCGCATCAAGACGGCGCGGCGCTATTTCTATGACAAGGGCGAAAAGGACCGCTACGAGATCATCGCCTTCACCGGCTCTTTCCATGGCCGCACCATGGGCGCCATCGCGGCGGGCGGCAATCCGAGCTATCTCGAGGGCTTCGGCCCCCCGCTCGAAGGCTTCACCCATCTCGCTCCCGGCGATCTTGAAGGCCGTCGAAGCGGCGATGACGCCGCAAACCTGCCGCCATCCTGATCGAGCCGGTGCAGGGCGAGGGCGGTGTCACCGCCATGCCCACCGATTTCCTACAGGGGCTGCGTGAGATCTGCGACCGGCACGGCGCTGCTGCTGATCTTCGATGAGGTGCAGTGCGGTTATGGCCGCACCGGCCGGTTCTTTGCCCATGAATGGGCCGGGATCACGCCCGACATCATGGCGGTCGCCAAGGGCATCGGCGGCGGCTTCCCGCTCGGCGCCTGTCTTGCGACGGCGGAAGTGGCCAAGGCCATGGTGCCGGGCACGCATGGCTCGACCTATGGCGGCAATCCGCTGGCCTGTTCGATCGGCAATGCCGTGCTCGACCGGGTGCTGGAGCCTGGCTTCATCGAACATGCCGAAAAGATGGGGCAGAAGTCTGCGCCTGGCATCTGCAGCAGCTGGCTCAGACGCTTCCCGCAATATGTGGTCGAACTGCGCGGCAAGGGGCTGATCGCCGGCATCAAGATCACGCCGCCGGTCCGCGATTTCGTGGCGCGCCTGCGCGACCATCACCTGCTGGCCGTGGCCGCAGGTGATAATGTGCTGCGGCTGTTGCCGCCGCTCATCGTCACCGAAGCCGACATCGAGGAGGCAATGGGCAAGATTGCCGATGCTTTCGAGGCCTATGAGGCCGAAACCGAACGATCGGGCGCCTGAACTGTTTCTGCGTCCTTAATCGATTCTACCGGCAAAGGCCGAGACCATGACACATTCCGCAACGGAAACGCCCCGGCATTTCCTCGACCTCAACGATTTCACCGCCCGCGAGCTGCGCGGCATCCTCGATCTGGCGGACGACCTCAAGACCCGCCTCAAGGCAGGCGAGCGTCCGCCTGCTGCTCAAGGACAAGGTGCTGGCCATGATCTTCGAGCGCGAGTAGACCCGCACCCGCGTCTCCTTCGACGTCGGCATGCGCCAGCTCGGCGGCGAGACCCTGATGCTGACGGGCTCGGAGATGCAGCTCAGCCGGCGAGGAAACCTGGCCGATACCGCGCGCGTCATGTCGCGTTATGTCGATGCGATCATGATCCGCATCCTCAGCCATGACGACCTGCTGGAACTGGCCGGGGCCGCGACCGTGCCGGTCATCAACGGGCTGACGCGCCGCTCGCATCCCTGCCAGGTCATGGCCGACATCATGACCTATGAGGAACAGCGCGGCACGATCGCCGGCAAGAAGGTGGCCTGGGTCGGCGACAGCAACAATGTGCTCGCCTCCTGGGTGCACGCGACACCGCATCTTCGGCAATGCACTGCGGACTATCGCGTGCCCGATGAATATGGTCCGGATCAGGGCGCTTTGGCCGACATCGCGGCCGCCGGCGGTGCCGTGGAAATGGTCGAAGACGCCCCAGGAGGCCGTCGAAGGCGCCGATCTGGTCATCACCGATACCTGGGTTTCCATGGGCGACACGGATGCCAAGGAACGCCGGCGGGTCTTGAAACCCTACCGGGTCGATGCCCATCTGATGGCCAAAGCGCACCCCCAGGCTCTGTTCATGCATTGTCTTCCCGCCCATCGCGGGGACGAGGTCACCGACGAGGTGATCGACGGGCCGCAGTCGGTGGTGTTTGACGAAGCGGAAAACCGCCTGCACGTCCAGAAGGCGATCCTGTGCTGGGCGTTCGGCATTAAGGCATTGCAATGACGGAAAACCTGCTGTCGAGCTATGGGCTCGACCGCCCCGAAAGCGGCGACGATGTGGTCGTCCCCTTCACGCTGGAGAATCTCGATTGCCGCGGCCGTAGCGTGCGGCTTGGCGACGCGCTCGACCCCATCCTGACCCGGCACGACTTATCCCGCGCCCGTTGCCCGCCTTCTCGGCGAGGCCGTGGTGCTGACGGCGCTGGTCGGCTCCTCGCTGAAATTCGAGGGGCGCTTCATCCTGCAGACCCAGACCGACGGGCCGGTTTCGATGATCATTGTCGACCTCGACGCGCCTGACGGGCTGCGCGGCTATGCCCGCTTCGACCAGGAGGCGCTGGACGTCGCCATGGCCGCCGGCAAGACGCGGCCCGGCGAACTTCTCGGCACCGGTCATCTGGCCATGACCGTCGATCAGGGCACGCACATGGATCGCTATCAGGGCATCGTCGCCCTTGAGGGCAGCGGCCTCGAAGAAGTCGCGCACACCTATTTCACCGCAATCCGAACAGATCCCGACCCTGGTGCGGCTGGCGGTGGCCGAGCATTCCGAACGCGGTCGCGGCCGTGCCCATTGGCGCGCTGGCGGCATGCTGGTGCAGTATCTGCCCGATGGCGGCAAGCAGGTTATGGCCGATCTGCCTGGCGATGGCGATTTCGCCAATGAAGAGACCGCCGATCCAGATTTCGTCGAGGCCGATCACTGGGTCGAAGCGCAAATCGCTGCTTGGCACCATCACCGACGCCGAACTCGTCGATCCCGACATCTCGCCTGAAAGACTGCTGTTCCGGCTCTACCACGAGACTGGCGTCAGGGTGTTCAATCCCGATCGGCTCGTGGAGCGCTGCACCTGCTCGGCCGATCGTATCGAGGAGATGCTGCAGAACTCCTTCTCATCGGAGGAGCGCGAGGAGATGGCGGTAAATGGCGAGATCGAAGTCGTGTGCGAATTCTGCTCGACCGCTTATCACTTCAATCCAAACCAATTCGAAACCGAGCACTAGGGGACCAGCGAAGACGGGAAGCCGTTCCGCATTGGGGCCACTCGCGAACCTTTGACTGCCATATCCGCAACGCTGATGTTAGGCGAAGGAAAGTTCAAAGGGGGCAACATGTTCGACGGCGCCATGCGCAGGCTCATCGACCCTCCACTCGACAGGCTGGGTCGGGTGATGGCTCGAACCGGGATCGGCGCCAATGCAATCAGCCTGATCGGATTGGCCCTCGGCCTTGCCGCAGCGGGTGCCATTGCCTTTGGACATTACCTGCCGGCTCTCCTGCTGATCCTCATCTCCCGGATCGCCGACGGATTGGATGGCGCCATCGCCCGCGCAACGCAAACGACCGATTTCGGCGGCTATCTCGATATCGCGGCCGACTTCTTGTTTTACGGCGCCGTTCCGTTGGCCTTCGCCTTGGCGTCGCCGGGCGAAAACGGTTTGGCGGGCGCGTTTCTTCTGGCCTCCTTCTATTTCAACGGCACAACCTTTCTCGGCTATGCGCTCATGGCCGACAGGCGCAAGATGACCACCTGCGGTCGTGGCAGCAAATCGCTCTATTTTACGGGAGGGTTGCTCGAAGGGACCGAGACCATCGGCTTTTTCTGCGTGCTCTGCCTGTGGCCGGACCTGTTCACGCCGCTCGCCTTCGTCTTTGGCGCCCTGTGCTATGTCACTGCCATCTCGCGCATGGTGCTGGCCTGGCAGGTGTTCGGCAAAAGCGGCGCATGAGGGGCGGTGGGCTGACACCTGGTGCTTCTGCGGGCAGCGCCCACCGCAATCCGCAGGCCTGCTTGAGATCGCGCCAGCGGCCGATCGGCTCCCGGCATCTGGAGCAGAGGACTTCCGGGTTTTCCGGAAGATATGACGCAATGATCTCGTTGAGACTGCTGCAGTGGCGGCATATGACGGCAATGGTTTCGGACTGATCGCGAGACATTGAGACCTCCCGCCCCGAATTTCGACCCACTGAATAGTCTTCAGCTCGCAGGCGATCCGGAAAGGACCTACGCGAAAAACGCTGGCTGTTGATTGCTTTAGCCAAGACAGATAGCGGCTGCCGGCTGAACTGGGTATGAACGGCAGTTCAGGTCGTCACTGCGACGGCAGGCAAGCCCGGGCAGGCCATTTGGGTGGGCAGCGCGGCCCGGGCTTCAGCGGGCCCGCACGTGCTCCAGAAGTGCCGCCAGCTTTTCGAGCGATTGGCGGGTGCCGAGTTCGTTGTCCGCAAGGCTGATGCCGGGCGGAATGTCTTCGCAGGCGATGGTCACCTCCGTACCGCCTTCCGCACTGACAAGGCTGGTCGTGACGCGCATCTCGCCTGTGAACCTTATGTCGCCGGCCTCGAACTCGACCAGTTCGACGACCCGCTCATCGGGCACCAGTTCCGCAAACCGTCCTTCAAAAATGTCACTGAGGGCCGTGCTCTTGCCTCCACCCGTCCTGTCGCCGTCGGTGTAGGTCAGGCTCATTCGAAACCGGCCCCCCGGCCGGGCATCGAAGCGGTGGATTTTCGCGCGCATACTGTCTGGCACCCGCCATTTCACCAGAAGGTTTGGATCGGTACAGGCCTCGAAAATCGCCGATGCCGGCGCCGCAATTTTGCGGGTAACGCGTGTGACGGGAATATCGACCGGGAACTTGGTCATTGGCCTAAAAACTCCTCGACTGCCGCTGCGAGAGACCGAAGCCTAGACCCGCATCGGCGACCCGTCGAGAGGGCTAGACTTGCGCGAGACCGTAATCGAGATCGGCAATCAGATCGTCGGCATCCTCCAGCCCGACGGAAAGGCGCAGCAGGCCGCCGGTGATGCCGAGTTCCGCCCGCGCCTCATCGCTGAGCCGTTGGTGCGTGGTCGTCGCCGGATGCGAGATGATCGATTTGGCATCGCCCAGATTGTTGGAAATCAGGATGATGGCCAGCGCATCCGCCAGCTTGAAGGCAGCCTCCTGCCCGCCCGCCATCTCGAATGCCAGAAGCGTCGAACCGGCTTTCATCTGCCGCTGCGCCAGCTCGTATTGCGGGTGCGATTTGTGCCCTGGATAGAGCAGGCGCCCGATCTTGGGATGTCCGGCAAGGAAATCGGCGATCTTGCCCGCGCTCTCGGTCATCTGCCTGACGCGCAAATGCGAGGGTTTCCAGCCCTTGAGCATTACCCAGGCATTGAACGGGCTCATCGAGGGGCCAGTCTGCCGGATGATGGTGTGGATGTCGCCGCTGATCAATTCCTCGGACCCCAGGATCACGCCGCCCAGCGCCCGCCCCTGTCCATCGATGTGCTTGGTGGCCGAATAAACGACGAGGTCGGCCCCCAGCTCCAGCGGCTTCTGCCAGACGGGCGTGGCGAACACGTTGTCCACCACCAGCAGCGCCCCATGCGCATGCGCGATTTCGGCAACCCCCTTGATATCGACCAGATCGAGTGCCGGATTGGTCGGCGTTTCGAGAAACACCAGCCTGGTGTTGTCGCGCATCGCCGCCTCGAATGCATTAAGGTCGCGTCCATCGACCAGCGTGGATGCCACGCCCCAGCGCGGCAGATAGTCCTCGACCACGAAACGGCAACCGCCGAACAGCGCGCGCGACGCGACGACATGATCGCCCGCCCGAACTTGCGCCATCACGCGCGGTTGTCACAGCCGCCATGCCGCTGGCCGTGCCGCGCGCGGCCTCTGCGCCCTCCAGCGCCGCCATGCGCTTTTGGAACATGTCGACGGTGGGGTTGGAAAAGCGCGAATAGATGTGCCCCGGCTGTTCGCCCTTGAACCGCTGCATCGGCAGCCGCCGAGTCTTCATAGATGAAGCCCGAATTCATGAAGATGGCCTCGGACGTCTCGCCGAACTGGCTGCGCTGGGTGCCACCATGCACCAGCTGGGTCTGGGCCTGGCGCTTGTTGGGGTCGGCGAGAGGATTGGCGTCACGGGCTGACATGGACAACATCTCCGAAAAACAAAAAAACCGGCGCTTGCGCGGCCGGTTGCAAAACGGTGCTTTAGCGACTTCTTTTAGGTGGCTGCAATCGACCGGCCAAATCACCACCGTGAACGGGGTTCGTTTCCCGCGCACAAACGCTTTTTAGAGGCAAAGCGCGCTTGGCGTCAATCGCCACCCTTGCTAACCAAGGTCAGCGCGCACCGGGGGATGGGATGATCGACAAATGGAATTGGCCGGAGGGCATATTTTCGGCGCGGCTGATTGCCCAGCTGATCGACGATGGTGCGCTGGTGCTGGCAGAGCCCCCGGCCAAGGATCAGATCCAGCCGGCCAGTCTCGATCTGCGGCTCGGCGAAACGGCCTATCGCGTGCGCGCAAGCTTCCTGCCCGGCCCATCCAGCACTGTCCAGCAGCGTATTGACAGCCTCAAGCTCCATCAGATCGATCTGCGTGAAGGCGCGGTGCTGGAGCGCGGCTGCGTGTATCTCGTGCCGCTGCTGGAAAGCCTGGACCTGCCGGATGCGATCAGCGCGGCCGCCAACCCCAAATCCTCCACCGGTCGGCTCGACGTCTTCACACGCGTCATTTGCGACCATGCGCGCGGCTTCGATACCATCCCCGCCGGCTATAGTGGCCCGCTATTCCTCGAAATAAGCCCGCGCACCTTCCCCGTTCTCGTCCGCACCGGCTCGCGCCTTAGCCAATTGCGCCTGAGCGTGGGCCATCCGCGGCTGAGCGTAGAGGAACACCGTGCGCTGCACCGCGCCGAAACCCTCGTCTATGACGCCGACGACGCGGTCGGCGAGGGGGTGGCGCTGTCCATCGATCTCGAAGGGGCAGGGCGCGACGGATTGGTCGGCTTTCGCTCAAAGCGCCATACGGCGGTTGTCGACGTCGACAAGAAGGCAGCGCTCGAGGTTCTTGATTTCTGGGAACCGCTCTATAACCGCGGCAGCGCTGACCTCATCCTCGATCCGGATGAATTCTACATTCTGGTGTCGCGGGAATCGGTGCATGTGCCGCCCGATTATGCCGCCGAGATGGTGCCGTTCGACCCGCTGGTCGGCGAATTCCGCGTGCACTATGCCGGCTTCTTCGATCCCGGTTTCGGCCATTCGGAGGCCGGCGGCACCGGCAGTCGCGCCGTGCTTGAGGTGAGAAGCCGGGAAGTGCCGTTCTTGCTCGGTCACGGCCAGACCATCGGCCGGCTGATCTATGAACGTATGGCCGAACGGCCCGCCCAGCTCTATGGCGCCGATCTTGGCTCCAACTACCAGGCGCAGAGTCTGAAGCTGTCCAAGCATTTCAAATCCTGGCCGTAGCGCCGACCCTTGACCCCGCCGGAAATCGGCTTGACGGCCAAACGCCTTTGCCTCAGATATGGAGCGCGCTGCGGGTGTAGCTCAATGGTAGAGCAGAAGCTTCCCAAGCTTACGACGAGGGTTCGATTCCCTTCACCCGCTCCAGCCTCTTCCCGAAATAGCTATTCTGCCCGCGCCGACCAGAAGACGTTTGGCGTATAGGAAAAGTCCTTGTCGAAAGGGAAGGTCGGCCGCCTGGTGCGGTGGCGCGGTAGGCGTTCGACATCCTGATCGACAATGCCGGGCGACAGTGCCATCAGCGAGGGATTGGCGATGGGGGCCAGTTCCGGAGACAGATAGCCCGACTTGACCACGATAATGGCTCTTTCCGTCGGCTCCACGCCGAGCTTGCGGAAATCCGCGAGATCGTGGAAAGGCCGTCGCCGCGCCGTCACCACGAAATCGATCCCGTCAACCGATAGCACCGCCTGGCGCTCCGGCCGCTCGCCGGTCTCGAGCAGATATTTGACCTTTGCCTTCAGCTGCAGCGGCTGGCTGTTGATCGTGTCGATGGTGGCGCCGACGGAGAGGGTGATCTCTGCCCCGACGCCGACTGCATAGGCGGCATCGGTCGCTGGACGGTCGGCAATACCGGCGAGGATGACGTCCTGTGCGCCGGCATCGATCAGCGCCTTGAGCATGTCAGAGCGATCGCCCGCACCGCCGGCGGTTGGATTGTCGCCGGAATCCGCCAGCACCACCGGCTTTGTCGTGGCTTCCATCGCCAGCCTTATGCACTCATTTGTCGTGCCGGTCGTGGTGCCGAACTGGAATTCCTCGCGCGCATCCCAATAGGCTTGCGCCAGCTTTTCGGCCGCATGCGTCATCGCTGCGCGGTCCGTGCCGGTCATCACCGCGGCGGCAGTCACGCGCGGCTCGTCGGCCCAGACATAGCCGACCATCAAGGCGGCATCCCAGATGCCTTCGTCCTCTTCGATCGGCCCAAGCCGTGCATAAAGGCCTTTGGCCGGTTCGTCCTCGGTGGAGCTGCGTTCGCCCGGTTCGACTACGGGAATAGGGCACCAGCAGACGCAGGGCCGCTCGCCTGCTTCCAGCATCCGCACCAGAAGCGTCACGGCGCGGCGCATGGTGTCCTCCACATCGATATGGGGGGCGGTGCGGTAGGCGGAGAAGGCATCGATCTGGTCGATGATGGTCTGGCTGAGATTGCCATGCAGATCATAGCTGGTGCTGATCGGCATATCCGGGCCAACGCATTTGCGGACCGCGGAAATGAAATCGGCCTCGGCGTCCTCCATCCCCTCGACATAGGCCGCGCCATGCATGGCAAGATAGACACCATCCGGCGCCTCCATTTCGCTTATGCGTTGCACTGTCTCGTCGCGGAAGGCTTCATAGTCAGCCCGGGCGATCGGTGCCCCCGGCACCGCGCGTGCATGGAAAGCCGGCAGGAATTCCGCATCAAACGCCTTCAAGAACCTGAAGCTCGGCGCTTCCAGCAAAGCCGGGCCGCGAAGGATGACGAAATCTTCGGCCCGGCTCAGCGCCGGATTGTAGCTCGAACATTCGATATGAAGACCGGCGACGGCGATGCGCATGGCGTCACCCCTCAAAGTGTCGGCATGAGCCGGGAGATGGCGGCGAAGCGCAGCCAATCCTTATTCTCCTTCGGCGTCCAGCCGGCCTCGGCAATGGCGCTGAGGCGCGGGAACACCATGTGGTTGAAGCGCGCCTTCGAGGTCAGGTTCTCGCTCCAGATGCAGCCCTCGACACCCTTCATCTTGTGCCGCAACTGGTCCGGAAATTCGCCCTCGGCCTCGTAGTCATAGGTATGCTTTGGCGGCACGGTTCCCGCCCAGCTCAGCCCGGGCTCGAGAAACGCGTCGTCCTGAACCATGTCGAGGTAATAGGCCTGGCCGGGGCACATGACGACGTCATAGCCTTCCTCGGCCAGCGCGATGCCGACCTCCGGGTTCTCCCAGGCCATCAACAGGCTGTCCTCCGGTACCACGCCGCCGCCATGCGAGACCTCGTTCCAGCCGGCGAGCTTCTTGCCCTTGGCCGTCAGCATGGATTTGGCCTGGCCAAGCAAATAGGCCTGCAATTGCGGCGTGTCGTCGAGCTTGACCTCCTTCATCAGCGCCTGCGCCTTGGGCGATTTCAGCCAGGCGCCCTGTGCCACCTCGTCGCCGCCAATATGCACATAAGGGGAGGGGAAGAGGTCGGCGACTTCCTTGAACACGGTTTCAAGGAACTCATAGGTGCCCTCGACCGCCGGATTCAGCGCATTGTTGTAATAGCCTTGCACCGAGCGGTAGCTGTCGTTTTCCTCTTCCGGGTCGCGAAGCTGGGGAAGGGCGGCAAGCACCGCCGTACAATGGCCCGGAATGTCGAACTCGGGGACGATGTCGATGTTCAGCCGCCGCGCATTCCCGATCAGCTCGCGCACCTCGTCCTGGGTGTAATAACCGCCGCGTCCCTTCGCTCCGGTGCCCAACTGCGCGATCATCTTCTCGCCCGGCCCCTGCCGCGCACCTGCTGCGGTCAGCTCGGGATAGCCCTTGATCTCAAGGCGCCAGCCCTCGTCATCTGTCAGGTGCCAGTGGAAGATGTTCATCTTGTTCCAGGCGAGAATGTCGATAAAGCGCTTCACATCGGCGAGCGGATAGACCTGGCGGGAGACATCGAGGTGGCAGCCGCGCCATGAATAGCGTGGGCTGTCGTTGATGCTGCCGCTGGTGGGAAACTGAAATAGCTTTGGCTTCTCATGCGCGCCCTGCAGAAGCTGGGCGAGGGTGATGAGGCCATAGAACAGCCCCGCTCCATCGCCATAGGCCAGCGTGACCTCGTGTGCGGTGAAGTCGAGGCCATAGGCTTCCGCCGAAAGGGTTTTGTCATGGGTGGCGGTCAGGGCGCGCCCGCCGGCGCATTGAGTCAGCGCGAAGGGGGGTATGGCATTGGCAAAGAGCCGCTTGGCAAGCGCTGCGACGTCGCCCATGGCGACGGTGAGATCGGCATCCTCTCCGGCAGGAAACAGTGCCACGGGCGGCGTATCGAAGCTTTTCAGCTCAACTTTTCGTGGCCAGGGAATGAGGGATACCGGCAGCTCCACCCGGCCTTCGGGAATGAGTTCTGGCGGCATGTCGGGCGTGGTGCCGCCAAGCAGGATGTCGCCGAGATCGATATCGAAGGACTGCCCGTCCCCAAGCGTGATGAAGGCCGTGCTGACGCCGTCCGTGCGGTGGACGGCTTTGCGGGTCAGCGAGGTGACGGCGAAGCGCCAGCTTTCGCCGCGGTTCAACGTCAGGCCCTTTGGCGGCTCGACTTGATGATTGTTGGCCGTGCGGGAAATCAGCCGGCAATTCTCCGTCTGTGACAGATCATTGGCGCGGGTCAGCGTGGTGTAGGTCAGGCGGAAATTCTCAAGCGGGGTGGGCGCCAGATTGACCAGGGTGAAATCGAGCCTGCCATTGCCGTCGGGGGCGGCAGTCCATTGGCATTCGAGACGGCAGAGCGGCTGGGCCATTCAAAACTCCATTAAAAAAGAGATCAGTAATCGGGGGAAAGGCTGAAGGCGCGGGCAAGTTCGGTTTGACCCGCGGTCAGCCCGCAATCGACTTCGAGGCAGACGCCTGAGATGGCCTGTGCCTGCTCGCTGACGAGAAAGGCGACGGTGTTGGCGACGTCCTCGGCGGTGGCGATGCGCTGCAGCGGATACCAGCGCTTCACGTCCTCCAGCAGGTCGGGGTTCTGCGCCAGCCGGTCTTCCCAGGCTCGCGTGCGCACGGTTCCGGGCGCGACGGCGTTGGCGCGAATGCCGAACCTGCCATATTCGACGGCAATCATGCGGGTGAGGTGGATGAGACCGGCCTTGGCAGAGCTGTAGCCGGGATGCCCGAAGGCGCCGATCCCATTGACCGAGGCGATGTTGACCACGCACCCTTTCGACCGCTTGAGATCGCTTTCGACAGTCTTGAAGCAGGAAAAACCGGCTTCGAGATTGAGCGCCAGATCGCGGCGGAAGCTTTGCGCATCCGCTTCCTGCAGCGAGGCGGCGGTGATGCCGCCGGCATTGTTGATCAGGACACAAATGCCGCCAAACTGCCGCGCCTTGTCGGCCATCTCCGCAACTGCACCCGGATCGGTCACGTCGCATTGAATGGCAGAGGCCGCATAGCCTTCCGCCTGCAGCGCTTCGGCCGTCGCCTCGACCGTTTCGGCGTTGAGGTCGACTGCGACGACATGATGATCCGCAGCGCAGAGTGCAAAAGCGATGGCGCGGCCGATATCCCCACCAGCCCCGGTCACGATGGCAATTTGCGAAGATGAATCAGTCACCGAGCGCCTCGCTGTCGTCTTCGTCGCGATAGGCGACCACCTGGTGCTTGATCCGCCGCAAGGTCTCGGTCGCCGGCTTTTCGATGCGCATGGCGATCAGCGTCGCCAGAATGTCGAGCATGGCGAGATAGGCATAGCGTACGGCGGTCGGCTTGAAGATGTTCACGCCTTCGTCGAGATCGATGGGCAAGACCAGCCGCGCGGCGTTCGCGACCGGCGTTTCCGGGCGGGTAATGGCAATGGTGAACACCTTGTAATCAGCGGCGGCCTCCAGCGCCCGCGCGAGAGGCGCGTTGCGTCCCGAGACCGAAGAGGCCACCACCAGGTCTTCGGGCTTGGCGGCGGCGGCCAGCATCAGCTGCATCTGGTGGTCGCTGCTGGCGGCGACCCGCAGCCCGAGCCGGAACAGCCGGTTCTGTACTTCCTCGGCCATCAGCGCCGAATTGCCGCCCGAGCCGAAGGCATAGATCATCCCGGCATCCGCCAGCCGCTTTGCGGCCTCCTCGACGGCGCCCAGATTGAGCCCTTCATGCAGGGCGTAAAGGGCCGATTGCGCGCGCATGACGATGTTCTCGGCGACCTCGGCCGGAGAGAGGGCCGTGGTGTCGGGTTTGAGGTACCGGCTGCCGACGAAGGTCGATTGCGCCAGTCGCACCTTGAAATCGGAAAAGCTCTGGCAATTGAGCCGGCGGCAGAACCGCGTGACCGTCGGGGGGAAACCTCGGCGCGGGCGGCGAGTTCGATGATGGAGGCATTGACGGCAAAGTCGATGTCGGAGAACAGGATGTTGGCGATCCGCCGCTCGGATCGCGACAGCCCGTCCAGTTCCCCCTGCAATGCCGCCAATATGTCCATCAGGCGTTGGCGTCCTTGTAGCAGACGCAGTCGATCTCGATCTTGCCATCGACCATCAGGCGCGACTGCACGCAGGCCCGGGCCGGCGGGTGCTCGCCGAAATATTCCTTGTAAACGCCATTGAAGGACCAGAAATCGCGCGGATCGTCGAGCCACACGCCGACGCGCACGATGGTGTCGCGCCCATAGCCGGCTTCATCTAGAATGGCGAGCATGTTCTGGATCGCGATATGGGACTGTTCGACAATGCCCGTGCCGACGATCTCGCCATCCTTCATGGCCACCTGGCCGGAGACATAGAGCCATCCATCGGCCTCGACCGCACGGGCGAAGGGCAGGTTCTGGCCGCCGGCTCCGGCCTTGTCGGCGCCGTAGCGTTTCAGTGCAGGCATGGATGGTGTCGCCTCCCTTTGTCATGTAAATCATTTTCGTTTGGAATTGACAATCCAGCATGGCGGGCGGCATTTTTCCAGATTGAATTGCCAAATATGTAAAAGATTTCGATGGGTGGCCTCTTCCCGATCCGTCCGGGCGAAATCTGGCCGTCCTGGAAATCTGCTTATCCTTGGGCAAGCGAAAGGCCTGAACCTTGAAGCTGTTTACCGCAACGCTCGCCACCGAAACCAACACCTTTTCGCCCATCGCAATCGACAAGCGAGCTTTCGAGGCGTCCCTTTATGCCGGGCCCGGCCAGCATCCGGAAACGCCGACCCTGTGTTCGGCGCCGATCACGGTCGGGCGCCGCGTCTGCCGCGAAAAGGGCTGGGAACTTGTCGAGGGAACGGCGGCCTGGGCCGACCCGGCCGGTCTGATCAACAAGCAGGCCTATGAGGAGCTTCGGGACGAAATTCTCGACCAGCTCAGGGACGCACTGCCGGTCGATGGCGTGGTGCTCGGCCTTCACGGGGCGATGGTGGCCGATGGCTATGATGATCCGGAAGGCGATTTGCTAACGCGCATGCGCGAGATGATCGGCCCGGATGCCCTGTTGTGTGCCGAGTTCGATCCGCACAGCCATTTGACGGCAAAGCGCCGGCAGGCGCTCGATTTCCTGGTCTACTTCAAGGAATTTCCCCACACCGATTTCGTCGACAGGGCGGAGGATCTGTGGACGATCGCAGCAGCGCGGCTGGAGGGCAGGGCATGGCCCGTAACTTCGGTCTTCGATTGCAGGATGATCGACGTCTTCCCCACCTCCCAGCAGCCGATGCGCGGCTTTGTCGACAAGATCATGGCGCTCGAACGCGACGATCCGGACATCCTCTCCATCTCTGTCGTGCACGGCTTCATGGCCGGCGACGTGCCGGAAATGGGGACGAAACTGGTCGTTGTGACCGACAACGCGTCCGAAAAAGGCGATGCGCTGGCCCGTCAGCTCGGCATGGAGCTCTTCGGCTTGCGCGGCAAGGTGCGCATGCAATCGGTCGACGAACGCGAGGCGGTCGAGCAGGCGCTTGCGACCGAAGGGCGGCCAGTTGTCATCGCGGATATGTGGGACAACCCGGGCGGCGGCACGGCCGGCGACGCAACGGTGCTACTGGCGGAGATCCTGCGCCGCGGGGTGCGTGACGTGGCGTTCGGCAGCATCTGGGACCCGATTGCGGTGCAGATCTGCATGGCGGCGGGCGAGGGCGCCGAAATCGCTTTGCGCTTCGGCGCCAAATCCGCACCGGGGACTGGTGCGCCGATCGATGCGCGGGTGACGGTGCAAAAGCTCAGGCGCCAGGCGGAAATGCGGTTCGGACAAAGCGTCGTGCCCTTCGGGGACAGTGCCGTCATCGCCCTTAACGGCGTGGAAGTGATCCTCAACTCCACCCGGGCGCAATGCTTCGACCCTTCGATGTTCTCCGAAATGGGGATCGACCCTACGCTGCGCCGGATCCTTGTGGTCAAATCGACCAATCACTTCCATGCCAGCTTCAGCCGCATCGCCTCCCGCATCATCTATTGTTCAGCTGGAACGCCCTATCCCAACGATCCGGCAAAGACGGATTACAGGAAGGCGCGGCGCGACATCTGGCCCATGATCGACGACCCGCACGGGCTGAAGCGGGCCGGCTGAGTTTGGCTAGACCGGGCGCTGTTCGCTCGCTATCAGCACGGTGGGATCGATCTCTGTCAGGGCGACGTTGCGTGTCAGCGCCTGGCCCTTCTGGTCGAACAGATGGCAATCCTCGGCATTGAAGCCAATGGTCATCGGTTGGTCTTCATTGAGCGCAGCCGCCCCCGGAAACAGTCCGCAATAAGCGTGGTCGGTGCTGCCAATCTTTCCATAGGCAACCGAATGGATGCCAAGTCGCTCGATCACATCGGGCTTGAAGTCGATCTGGAAATCGCCCGCGCCAATCAAGGTGTGTTCGGGCCGGATGCCGAGGGTCAGGCGTGTGCCGGCGACATCGGGCCGGGAGGTAACGGGAACCGTTGCCGTCGCACCATTTGCAAGCTTGACCGTCACACCGTTGGCATCGGCAGCGGTGCAGTCGGCTTCCAGGAAATTCATGCGCGGATTGCCGATGAAGCCGGCAACAAACAGGTTGGCGGGCTTGTGGTAGAGTTCGAGCGGCGCACCGACCTGCTCGATATCGCCTCCCGACAGCACGACGATCCGGTCGGCCATCGTCATGGCTTCGACCTGGTCGTGGGTCACGTAAATCATCGTCGCCTGCAATTGCTTGTGCAGATTGCTGAGCTCGATCCGCATCTCCGCGCGCAAGGCGGCGTCGAGATTGGAGAGCGGCTCGTCGAACAGAAAAATCTTGGGCTCGCGCACGATGGCGCGGCCAATGGCGACGCGCTGACGCTGGCCGCCTGAAAGCGTGCCGGGCTTCTGCTGCAGGCGTTCCTCCAGTTGCAGGATGCGCGCCGCTTCATGAACCTTGGCATCTAGCGCCTCCGAGGCCATGCGCTCGACCCGCAGGGGAAAGGCAATGTTTTCGTAAACGCTCATATGCGGATAGAGCGCGTAGGATTGGAAGACCATGGCGATGCCGCGTTTCACAGGCGGCAAATCGTTCACTCTTTGCTCGTTGATGATGATGTCGCCGGAGGTCGTGTCCTCGAGGCCGGCGATCATGCGCAAAAGTGTCGATTTTCCGCAGCCCGATGGGCCGACGAAAACCACGAATTCGCGGTCGTGTACGTCGAGGTTGATGTCCCTGACGACATTGAGCTCGCCAAACGATTTGCTGACGTTGGATAAAACCAGCTGACCCACGCGACTGCTCCCGGCCTGTTGTTGGATAGATGCCGCCCGGGATACTTCCCGGGCGGCGTTGTATGTGACGCCTAGAGGTCCTTCAGGGCCTGATCGGCCTGCTTGAGTGCTGCTTCAGGCTCGGCCTGGCCGGTGACGACCGACTGCACCATCTGGATGAAGGCGTCCTGCGCACCCTTGTAGTCGGTGAACAGAGGCTCCGGGCCGCCATTGGAGATGCCATCGAGGAACGGCTTCCAGGTGGCATCCTCGGAAACCAGGTCCTTGACGCCTTCGACCGGACGAACCGGGGTCAGACCATGGGTCTTCTCATAGGCGAACTGGTTCTCGGGGTTGGTCAGGAACTTGGCGAGATCGATCGCCTTGTCCTCGACGCCCGAACCCTTGAAGACCGCGAGGCTGTCGGTGATCAGCAGCGTGCCGGGGCCCTTGGCTTCCGGACCGGTCGGCAGCGGAGCGACGCCGATGTTGAGATCCTTGTTGGCCTGCACGCGGACCCACGGACCCTGCTCGATCATGGCGACCTGGCCGTCATTGAACAACTGGGTCAGATCGTTCTGCTCATAAGCCGTCGGGCCTTCCTCGGACACGTCGACCAGCTTTTTGTAGAACTTGAGTGCTTCAAGGTTCTGCGGGCTGTCGAGCACGACATTGCCATCGGCATCCACGACCTGCCCATTGTTCGTGTAAACGAAATGCAGGAACTGGTGCTCGGTGTTGTCCATGGTCTTGGCGGCAAGACCGAAGCCCTTGGCATCCGTCTTTTCCGTGATGGCCTTGGCATCATTGTAAAGTTCGTCCCACGTCTTGGGCGGGCTGTTCGGATCGAGTCCGGCCTTTTCGAAGAGGTCCTTGTTGTAGAACAGCGCCTTGGTGGAGAAGGCGGTCGGAATGCCCCACTGCTGCCCGTCGAAGGTCACGGTATCGACGATGTGCGGATAATATGCGGCCTTTTCCTCGTCGGTCATCGGGAATGGGAACGATCAGATCGTTCTCGGCGAGCTGCTTGAGCACGCGCGAGCCCATATAGGCGAGCGCCACCGGGTCGCCGGCTGCGGCGAGCGTGGTGGCCTTGTCCTGGCACTGGGCCCAGCCGATCAGCTGCACGTCGACCTTGTAGCCGGGATTGTTGGCTTCCCATTCCTTGATCAGGTCGGGATAGGTCTCTGCCAGGGCGTCGCCGCACTGGATCATGCTGACGGTCTTGTCCTGTGCCATGGCCGCCGCCGGCGACATGGCCAGGGCGGCGAGCGCGCCGACCATAATCTTTGAATGCAATTTCATAGTCTTGGTCCCTTTTGGTTGCGTCCCTTGGATTATTGTTTCACGGCGCCGGCGGTGATGCCGGCGACGAGATATCGTTGTAGGAAGGTGAACACGATGAGCACCGGCAGGATGCCCACGAAGCTGGCCGCCATAAGTTCATTCCACACCACCTGCTCGCGACCAAAGAAGGCGAATAGCCCTACGGCTAGCGGCATGAACTCTTGCTTTGCGTTGAACGTCAAAGCGAAGATGAATTGCTGGGCATAGGCCCCGATGAAGGTGGCGATGGCCACCACCGAAATTCCCGGCAGCGCCAGCGGCAGGATGACCCGCCTGAAGATGTAGAAGCGGCTGGCGCCGTCCACCCAGGCCGCCTCGTCCAGCTCGCGCGGGATGCGCAGCATGTAGGTGCGCAACAGCCAGATGCCGGTGGGGATCAGGAAGGCGACCCCCGGCACGATCATGGCGTAATAGGTGTTGAGCAGACCGACGCCCCGCAGCAGCCGATAAAGCGGGATGATCAGAACGGCACCCGAAAACATGTTCACCGCCAGAAATGCGCCGAGCAGCGCGCCATTGCCCCGGAACTGGAAGCGGGCAAAGGCATAGGCGGCGGGGACCACCATCAGCAGCACGAGGAAGGTGATGATGGTCGAGATGAAGATGGAGTTGAAGATGTAGCGCGCCAGAAGGGGCACGTGATCCCACATGGTGAAATAGGCGTCGAACGAGCCCTCTTCCGGCCAGAAATTGTAAGGCGTCGAGAACAGATGGGAGAGCGGCTTGAGCGAAACCAGGAACCCCTCGATGAACGGCGCCAGCAGGAAGGCGAGAAAGACCAGTATGCCGCAATAAACGAGCGCCGTTTCCCACCAGCGGTAGCGGTAGATCATCGGAGTGGTCTTCATCGGGCTTCTCCCGAAGCAAGGCGGGTGGCGACGCGGAAATAAAAGAAGGTGAAGGCCGAAAGGAACAGGCAGATCATCACGGCCCGCGCGGCGCCTTCGCCGTAATGGTACTTGCCGATGCCGGTCTTGTAGGTGTCGATGATCATCGTGGTCGTCTGCCCGCTCGGACCGCCTTGCGTCAGGATCCAGATGATGTCGAAGGAGTTGAAGGTGGCGATCAGGGAGAGGATCGACATGGTCACCATCGCCGGCGCGATCATCGGCAGGGTGATGCGGCGGAAGCGGTACCAGCGGCCGGCGCCGTCGGTCCACGCAGCCTCGTAAAGATCGGTCGGCACGGACTGCATGGCGGCGAGCAGGTAGATCGTGACCATCGGCACGCCGATCCACACATCGGTGACGATGGTGGCCCAGAAGGCGGTGTTGCCCCAGGCAAGGAACGGGATCGGCTTGTCGATCAGCCCGAAATTCTGCAGCAGGCCGGAAATCATGCCGAACTGGCCGTTATACATCCAGCCCCACATGAAGATGCCGATGGCCATGGGGATGATCCAGGGCGGCATGGTCAGGATGCGGAAAGTCGTGCGGCCGGGAACGGCGGCATTGAGCATAGAGGCCCCGAAGGTGCCAATGACCATTTTCAGCCCGACCGAGCAGAAGGTCCAGATGAAGGTGCGGATGATGATCTCGCCGAAGCTCGGCTTGAAGATCTTCTGGTAGTTTTCCCAGCCCACCCAATGGCTGACCGGCCGCAGCGCCGCGTCGGTGAAGGAGAGATTGACGGTATCGGCCAGCGGATAGGCGACGATCACCAGGATGTAGGCCAGTGCCGGCAGCAGGAACAGGAACGCAAAGAAGATGGCGCTGCGGCTCGATGTCATTGCTCTGTCCCCGCTCCCATCAGGCCACCTGCTTGCGCTCGAGCCCGAAACTGTCGAAATGCTGCCAGGTCTCGGTCAAATCGATCACCTGCCGTTTGGCCCGCGCCTCGTCCATCTTGATCGCCGTCAGGCCGGCCGCCAATCCGTCGAGAATGGAGACGGGCAAGGGCTTGCCCTCGAGCAGATGTGCGAAGATGTCGCCGATCATCTGCTCGTCGGCGCCGTAATGCACGGACAGCGACGTACCCTGATAAGATTTGTCCACGAGCTTCTGGGCGGTCCGGGCATCATGCAGCCTGAAGAAATTGCGCACGAAGTCGCCCTCGGCCATGCCTTGTGAGCCGATCACGCAGAAGCGCCGGAATTCATCGGGGACGTTGAGATTGGTGTGAAAGCACAAATTCTCGCCACCGGGGAATTCTGCAAGGGCGGTCTGGTAGTCGATGATGTCGCCCTCGCTGTCGAACACCTTGTCCGAACCCATCCAGCCGCTCGGCTTGCGGTGGTAGATCTTGCATGTCGTTGATGCCTGATTTGGCGGGCGCATTCTCCGGAACGAAGGTCTTGCGGCCGCCGAAGCTGGCGACCCGAATGCGGACGGCTGCCGACGAGCCCCTGGTAGAGGTCGATGTCGTGGCAGCATTTTTCCAGCATGAAGCCGCCCGACCAGCCGCTTTCGCGCCGCCAGTCGCGCATGAAGAAGGCGCCGTGATAGGGCGCAATATGCTCGGAGGCCTCGATCGAGGTGATCTTGCCCAGCGTGCCGTCGGCCAGCGCGGAAACCAGGTCCCGGTACAAGGGCGCATAGCGCAGCACGAGGCCGATCATCACGCGGTCGGCGCCGCCATGGCGCGCAAGCAGGTCGAGCAGCTCGAAGGTCTGGGCCTCCGAGGTGACGACCGGCTTTTCGCTGAAGACGCGCATGCCCAATTCCAGCCCCGCCCGGATGTGCTCCAGGTGCAAATGGTTGGGCGAGCCGACCAGCAACAATTCGGGTTGCCCCGCCTTTGCCATCGCCTCGATGCTTTCATAAGCGGGGCCGGGCTCGAAGGGCTGTGAAAAGAGCGGATTGCCCATTTTGGGCGTGCCGTCCGCGTTCACGCCGCCGACCGTGTCGGGCATGGGCGGCAGGCCAGCTGGAGCGGGGTCGACATAGCCGACGAACTCTGCGTCCGGAATGGTCTCCCTGATAATGCGGCCGAGATAGCCGAGGCGAAATCCCAGCCCGACGATACCGATCTTCATGACGTCAAAACTTCCTGCTTTGCAGTGTTAGAGATGTAAAGTTTTTTCACATCCTGCGAGGTAAACCAGGGAGCGTCAAGCAGATCGGCAGATTGTTCCATCATATTGTGAAATCCGTTTTCATCTTGTCATTCCATTGCCGCGGTTGTTGCTGCGTTTCGGTTTGTCGGTCTCGCTGCCGGGCGCCGGGGTGGCGATTAGCGCCAGCATGCGCCGCATCTCGCCAACGGTTTCCGCATCGGCAGTCTTGCGCGAACCGGCAGGCGCAAAGCCGAAGGCGACCAGGCTCTCGGCTTCAGGCGGCTGCATGAGGCTGCAGGAGGTGTGGACTTCACGAATGCCGACACGCCGCACGATCTCGCCGACATTGCCGCGGTTGATGCCGCCGCCGGGGAGAATGGAAATGCGCCCGTCCGCGTAGTCCACCAGTTCCGCCAGCAGATCGAGCCCCTCCGGCACGGAGGTTTGCTGGCCGGAGGTGAGGATGCGCGAAAAGCCGAGCTCGATGGCAGTGTCGATGGCAGCGAACGGGTCCGGCACGAGATCGAACACGCGATGCAGGCAGGTTTCGAGCTGGCCGGCAGCTTCGCAAAGGCGGGCAAGCACTTCGCTGTCGAGCGTCCCGTCCGGCTGGGCCGCACCCAGCACGACCCCGGCGAGGCCGATGTCGCGCGCCGTGCCGATATCGGCCAGCATCACCTCGATCTCCTCGGGCGAGAAGACGAAATTACCGGCGCGCGGGCGGATCAGGGCAACCGTGGGGATGCCGGCGTTTGCCGCGAGGCGCATGAGCCCTGCACTTGGCGTCAGCCCTCCCACCATGAGCGCTGAACAGAGCTCCACGCGGTCGGCTCCGCCTGCCTGGGCGGCGGCCAGACCGGCTGCATCCTCGACGCAGACTTCCAACAGGGCGCGGCCGGTCATTTTCGAGATCATGCGGCCCTCGCTCCCTGCTGACTGGCAACGAGCCCGGCGCCAACCAGGCCGCCATCCTCGCGCCGTGTGGCCGGCACGACGACCGCGGTCTCATATCGCGCCAGCGCGAGTTCGCGCACACGCGTATCGAGTTTCGCGATCAGATCCTCCGAGGCGGCGAGGCCGCCACCGACCGGGACAATTGTCGCGCCCAGAGTGTTGAGCATGACACCGAGCAGGCGGGCGATATGTTCGATGAAGATATCGACGGTGCGGGCAGCGCGGGCATCGCCCGCCCGCCAGCCTGAGATGATGTCGCTGCTGGTGCGTCGCTCATTATGAATGGCAGCATGCAGGCGCTCCATGCCGCGCGCGCCGCCAACGGTGTCCAGACAGCCCACCCGCCCGCAGCCGCAAGGAAAGGCGGGGATGCCCTCGACCAGTCCGCCGGCGGTGGGATCGACGATCGGACCATGTCCCCACTCGCCACTGACCCCGGATTTGCCCTGCACCAGCGTTCCGTTCAGCACCAGCCCGCCGCCGACGCCGGTCCCAAGGATGATGGCAAAGACGTTGCGGTGTCCGCGCCCCCTTCCGAGCCTGGCTTCGGCAAGGGCGAAACAGTCGGCATCGTTGGTCACACGAACCGGCCGATCGAGCGCTGCGCCCAGCGCGTCCTCGAGTGCGATGCCGTCAAAGCAGGGTACGTTGGCTATGACCGAGCGGCCGTTCGCCGGATCGACGATACCGGTGATCGAGCAGGAGACGGCCCCGGCGCCGCCCATCTCGGCGATCGCCTCTCTCATGGCCGCAACCGCCGCATTGAAATCATGCACCGGCGTTGGCACACGCCCCAGTTCGGGCACCAGCCCGTCGTCCCGCACACGCCCGTACTTGATGAAGGAGCCGCCGATGTCGAAGCAAAGGGTCACGGCGGGTACACTCACATCTTCAACTCGACGACGAAATCATAGCTGTCGCCGCGATAATGGGAGCGGACATATTCGACCGGCCTGCCATCGGGCAGGAAGGATTGCTGTTCGATGGCAAGCCCCGCCGAACCTGTTGGAACGCCCAGAAGCCGGGCATGCTCGGGATCGAGGAGTTCGGCGCGCAGGCGCTGCACGGCGCGGCTCGGGCGCAACTGGCTCTCGGCGAGCCGCGAATAGAGCGAGTGGCCCACCTCGACGTCGTCGGGCAGCATGGCGGCGGGCAGGCTCGTCAACTCGAGGCACATCGGTTTCTTCGACGCCAGCCGCAAACGATAGAGCCGGGTCACTGGCGTGCCCGGCCCGACTTCAAGCATGTCGCATTCGATGGGGGTTGCGGGCCCGGTATGCCGGTCGAGCATCCGGTATTCCGGCTCCATTCCCCTGGCGATGATGTCCTCGGAAAAGCTGGTGGGCTTTTTCAGCGACATCTCGATGCGGCGGGAAACGAAGGTGCCGGCACCGCGCTTTTGCACCAGCAGGCCTTCCTCTGCCAGATCGCGCACCGCGTTGCGGATGGTGACGCGGGAAACACCGAGCGCCTGGGCGAGGTCGCGTTCGGGGGGAAGGGCATCGTCGGCGCCGAGATGTCCGTCGTCGATGATGAAGCGGATCGCTCGCTGCACCCGATGGTAAAGCGGGATATAGCTGCGCTCGCTTGCAAGCATCTGCTCGCTCATGACTGCCACGATATCGTCGAAGCGTGTCATATATCTCCCCCGGACAGCCACAGGACTGTCCCGGCGGCAATTGAATACCAATTGAGGTCCATCGCGCAAGTGGGGTTGCGCGGCGGTGGAAATTGGTTCTTTTTGGTATGTGTCTTCGCCAAAGGAGAGCGGAATTGCGTATCGAAGATCTGCAGACGCCGGCAGTCATCATCGACACCGCCAAGGTAGAGGCCAATCTCAAGCGCGCGCAGGACTACGCGGACGGCCACGGGCTGAAGCTGAGGCCTCACATCAAGACGCACAAACTGCCCGATTATGCCAAGCGGCAGCTTGAGTTGGGCGCCATTGGAATCACCTGCCAAAAGCTCGGCGAGGCGGAGGTAATGGCTGATGCCGGGCTAGGCGACATCTTCCTGCCCTATAACATTTTGGGCAAAAGCAAGCTCGACCGCCTGCGCGCTCTGAACGAGCGCATCACGCTTTCGGTCACGGCCGATAGCGCCGAAACAATTGCTGGCTATGCAGAGGCCTTCGCTGCTGCGGGTCGCCCGCTGGCCGTGCTGGTCGAATGCGATACGGGCGCCGGACGGTGCGGAGTACAATCGCCGCAGGAAGCGCTGGCGCTGGCCAAAAGGATCGCCGAAGCGCCGGGTCTGGTCTTCAAGGGGTTGATGACCTATCCACCGCGTGGAGGGACCAAAAGCACCGAGACCTTTCTGTCGAACGCCATCGCGCTGCTGGAGGAGAACGGGCTCAAGGCTGAGATCGTCTCAAATGGCGGCTCGCCGGATCTCTATTTGGCCCATGAGGTCAAGAGTGCCACCGAACACCGGCCCGGGACCTATATCTATTCCGATCGCATGCAGGTCGCCTTTGGTCTCGGCACGCTCGAGGATTGCGCCCTGACGGTGCTGGCGACGGTGGTCAGCCGTCCCACCGAAACCCGGGCAGTTCTCGATACCGGCTCCAAGGCGCTCGCCGCGGACACATGCGCGGCGCCCGGCTACGGGCATATCGTCGAATACCCCGAAGCCGTGATCACGGCGCTTAGCGAAGAGCATGCCGTCGCCGATCTCTCCGCATGTGCCCCGAAGCCGAAGATCGGGGAGAGGGTCCGGATCATTCCCAATCATGTCTGCGTGGTCTCGAACCTCTTCGACGAGGTCAACCTGGCCGAAGGCGATGAGATCATTGCGACAAAGCCGGTCGCTGCGCGCGGGCGCCTCGTCTAGGCTCAGCCATAGCTCGGTCCCGTCGGGTCTATGCTGCGCCGTCGGCGCTTGCAGGTTTCCGCGCAGCCTTCTTGCGCCGCTTGAGACGCCGGACGGGGCGCGCAGAGCTGGAAGAGCGTAGCGGCGCATTGCGCGGCAGGCGAGACGTGCCATGCGTGGTCTTGGCCCAGAAATGCGGGTGGCGCACCAACTCGATCGCCGCCAGGAAAGCCGCGACGCCCATCAGCGCCCAGTAGACAGGCAACAGCAATTGGTAGCGCAGCAGGTCGATGCGGCCGGTGTGGCGCAAGCCCTGTATGCAGAGCACGAAGGCGCTCGAGTAGCCGACAATCAGCACCATGTACTGGATGGCAAGCCAGGGGCTGAGGGGTGCCAACTGGAAGCCGTGCCCTAGAGCCAGTTGCAGCAGCAGGGCCGGCAGAAACAGGGCGTGCAGGGGCGCACTGACAATCAGACCGCCTACATAGATTTGAAAGACAAGAAAATTTCGCCAGCCCATGTCGCGGGCAAATGCGCGCGGGTGCCGGTTGTGCACCATGAAGGTTTGCATCCACCCCTTCATCCACCGGGTGCGCTGGCGCAGCCACGCCCCGAGCGTCGAGGGCGCTTCTTCCCATGTCTGGGAATGGACGGTGCGCGTACGGTAACGCAGTCGAGACAGACGTACGCCCAGATCGGCGTCCTCGGTCACGTTGAAGGCGTCCCAGCCGCCTACTTCCCTGAGACTCTGGCAGCGGAAATGGTTGGAGGTGCCGCCGAGCGGCATGGGAACCTGCCAGCGACCGAAAGCTGGCAGCACGACGCCGAAAAGGCCGGCATATTCAGCCGCGAACAGTGCCGTTAGCCAGTTTTCCCGAGCATTGTCGATAGCGAGCTCCGCCTGGACGCAATCGGTTGCCGGTTCGTTGAGAAAGATCGAGGCGGTCCGGCGCAGCTGGTCGACTGCTGGAATGTCTTCCGCATCGTAGATCACGAGAAACTCGCCGCGTGCCAGCGGCAAGGCGTAGTTGAGCGCTTTCGGTTTGGTGTGAGGTGGGCCGTCCGGGACCACGACCAGCGAAAATTGCGCACCGGGCAAGGCCTTTTCGACTGCGGCGATCGTGGGCGCGCTCGTGGCCTCGACCACGAATTTGATGTCGAGTCTTTCGGGCGGATAGTCGAGGGCGCCGAGCGCGCGCACCAGTTGTGGCACCATGTTGGCCTCGTCCCGCAAAGGGACGAGGATCGTGTAGTCGGGCAGTTCGGAGTCTGCAATTGGATCGCGCGGCGGATCGCTCGCATCGCCGCGCGACCACGTTTCCGCAATCGCTGCAATTCGAAGGCAGGAAGGTGCCAGGAGCAATGCAACGAGCAGAGGCAGCAGGAAAACATGCGCTCCAAACGGCGTTGAAAGCAGAACGCCCACGATTGCGCCCAGCAGCAGCACGAAACTTGCCCGCCAGAAGAGCGTCAGCTCGATATGCGAACTGGAGAAAGGCCATTTTCTGAGCAACCTTTGTCGCGCCTGCTCGAACAAGGCGATGCTGTGATGCCGGCGGAGCGCCTCCTGTAGTGCCCGCGGCGGCACAATGCAGACGCGCCGCGCGATGTCCGGATTTGACTGCCGGTGCGCGGCAAGCGAGAGCAGTTGCGCGCTCGTGGGCGCGACAAAGACGACCTCGCGGTCGAGCAGCAGGCCGCGAAAGCTGTTGAGCGTACCAAGACGGTCCAGATGGCCCGAATGATCGTTCGAGGCAGCGACGCTGTCGGGTATCCGCGGGGCAAATGCAAATCCGCCGAACGCAGCAGCGCGGGCGAAGGCGTCTATCTCGCCGACGAGGCCGCGCTTGGTAACGTAGCTTAAAAGGTCCGTGCAGCTGGCTTGCGCCGCGCGAAGAAGAGCAGCCAATTGGTCCAGGCTGGCGTCGGGCAGTGCGAGGAGGGCTGTGATCAGCGCCAGCTCATCGAACACGGATTTCGGTCCGAAGGCGCTCTGCGCCGCCAATATCATTGGCGGACAGGCAAATAAATAGTGCTAATATGTACAATCTAAATAACTCCCTGCACAAAAAATATGCACAGAGAACAGATATAATCAAGAGCAAATCAAATGTTAGGAAAGCCCCGCCCGGCTAAATATTTTTGCTTGTAGACGCAGGCATGAGGGTTGTTTGTGTACAGCGGGGCGGGGTTTTCGAGCGCTGCATACTCGAATATAGGCATTTATACGCATAATGGCAGACATGTCTCAACATGACAATAGCGCTCATGAAGCTTCGTTTCGCCACGCCCCTCGCTTGCTAATTTTGGCTTTTTCCTTGGCGAAATGGCCGCGCCTGCGGCATAGGAGAGGAATGAACCTGTTGCGGATTCTCTCTCGCCTGACACCTTGGAAAGCACACCTGAGCTTGGCGCTGCTTGCTGTTCTGCTTGCCGGCACAACCGCGTCTGCCAAGGGTTTTCCTGCCTATACCGATCCCAATCAACGCCAGGCCTTGGGAGAGGAAGTGACGATACCGGCCATTCGCTTCCTGACCACTGCGGATTTCCCGCCCTTCAATTATCGCGGCGGCGATGGCGCGCTGGTGGGTTTCAATGTCGATCTAGCACGCGCCCTTTGTACTGAACTCAAGGCGGTTTGTACGATACAGGCTTGGCCATGGGATCAGGCGCGCAATGCGCTTCTGGACAATCAGGGCGATGCATTCATTGGCGGCCTCGCCATTACCCCGCAATCAGTGGAGTCTTTCGACTTCACGTCGGTTTACATGGCCCTGCCGGCGCGTTTCGTCGCTTCCAAATCCGGTGCCGATGCATTTGATCCCTTCAAGCCGGGCCTGAAGATCGCCGTCAGGGACGGCTCTGCCCAGGCTCAACTCGTAAACCGTTTTCTGCCGCAGGCCGAAGCTGTCGCGTTTGAGACCGAGATCAAGGCGCTCGAAGCTGTCGAGAAGGGTGACGCGGATGTTTATTTCGGCGACGCCATGCGCGCTTCGTTCTGGCTGAACGCGCATCCCGACTGCTGCGGCTTTGCTGGCGAACCCTATTTCCGCCCCGACCTGTTTGGCGAGGGAATGGCCATCGCCGTTCCGGCTGGTCACGACACCATGCGCTCCGCCCTCGACAAGGGGCTCGACCGCCTGCTGCGTGATGGCAAGCTCGAAGAACTCTATCTGCGCTGGTTCCCGGTAGGCTTTTACTGAAATCCCTGTCAGGCGCGCCGGTAGCGCGCTCGCGCCGCCCGCTCGATCGCTGCGGTGACGAGCCGGTCCGTCCGTAGCCGGTCGCGCAGGATTTCAAGCCAGCGCAATTCTTCCTGTCCGAGATCGAGATCGACCGCGACCAGTTCCACGGCCAGGGCATAGGCGGTGTCCTCAAGGCGCTCGGGCAGTGCCGCCAGCACCACGTCGAGAACTTCGTCGAGATCCGAGGAGGACTTCATCAGGTCGATGCAACCGGTGGCCACTTGCGGCAGACGGTCCGCTTCATATCCCTCGAAGATCGGCAGCCGTTCGACCAGCGCGCCGATACGTGCCAACTCCTTGTCGGTGATCGAGGCGTCGGCGGCCGAACTGATGACCATGACGTAAACCAGCGCATCCTGCGGCGACATGTGCATGAACCTGTTCTCTTGGCGTGACTGCGCGAAGCTTTAAGAAGCTGTCGCTCTCTTGGCAAGTCGCGTCGGTGCTTCGGATGCGCAGCGGCATTGACCTTGACCTGCCGGTGGTGCAAGACCTGCCGGCTTCGATAACTTTGCTAAGTCCAAGGTCCTCCGCAAGTGTCTGCACCTTTGCCACCCCTCGATCCTGCTCTTTTCGATCTCGCGCCCTCGGCGCGCGCATGGCCCTTCGAGGAAGCGCGGAAAGTCGTTGAACGGCTCGAAAAGACCGGCAAGGACGTGGCTCTGTTCGAGACCGGTTACGGCCCCTCCGGGCTGCCGCATATCGGTACCTTTGGCGAGGTCGCGCGCACGACCATGGTGCGCACGGCATTCCGCCTGCTCACCCGCGACCAGGTAGAAACGCGCCTGGTCTGTTTTTCCGATGACATGGACGGGCTGCGCAAGGTACCCTCCAACGTGCCCAATCAGGAGATGATGGCGGCCAATCTCGGCCTTCCTCTCAGCCGTGTGCCGGACCCGTTTTCGAACGAATACCCGTCGTTCGGCGCGGCAAACAATGCGCGCCTGATGAAGTTCCTCGACGATTTCGGCTTCAACTACGAATTTGCCAGTGCCACGGACTATTATAGCACCGGCCGTTTCGACGAGGCGCTGCTGCGCATGCTGGAGGTCTATGACGATGTGATGCAGATCATCCTGCCGACCCTCGGCAAGGAGCGTCAGGCGACCTACTCGCCCTTTCTGCCGATCTCGCCGGCCACCGGCAAGGTGCTGCAGGTGCCCCATGATCGAGCGCGATCCCAAGCGCGGCACGATCGTTTATCTCGATCCCGATACCGGCGAGAAGACCGAGACCAAGGTCACCGGCGGCGCCGTCAAGTGCCAGTGGAAGGCGGATTGGGCCCTGCGATGGTTCGCGCTCGGCGTCGACTATGAAATGTCGGGCAAGGATCTGATCGACAGCGTACGCCTGTCGAGCCGTATCGTCCGCACCCTCGGAGGCAACCCGCCCGAGGGTTTCAACTACGAGCTCTTCCTCGACGAGGGAGGCCAGAAGATCTCCAAGTCCAAGGGCAATGGGCTGACCATCGAGGATTGGCTGAGTTATGCCAGCCCCCAAAGCCTGTCGCTGTTCATGTTCCAAAAGCCGAGGGCCGCTAAGCGGCTCTATTTCGACGTCATTCCGCGCGCGGTCGACGACTACTACACCTTTGCGGGCAAGTATGCGGGCGAGGATGAGGCTGCGCGTCTGGAAAACCCCGCCTTTCATATCCATTCCGGCCCGCCGCCCTCCTATGACCTGCCGGTAGGCTTCGCGCTGCTGATGAATTTGGTCTCCGCGGCCAATGCAGAGGACAAGGCTGTGCTCTGGGGCTTCATTTCCCGCTATGCGCCCGGCGCCACGCCCGAGACCCACCCCGAGCTCGACAATCTCGCCGGCTTCGCCATCCGCTATTTCGATGATTTCGTGAAGCCGACCAAGACCTTCCGGGCCCCCACCGATCAGGAGCGGACCGCCCTGCGGGCGCTGTCCGATCAACTTCAGGGTATCGGTGACAGCCACGACGCCGAAGCCATCCAGAACCTGGTTTACGAAATCGGCAAGAGTTCGGGTTTCGAGAATTTGCGCGACTGGTTCAAGGCGCTTTACCAGGTGCTGCTGGGGCAGGATCAGGGGCCGCGTTTCGGCTCCTTCATCGCCCTTTATGGCGTCGAGGAAACCCGCAGCCTCATCGGCAAGGCACTGGCTGGAGACTTGGTGGAGGCGTAAGGCCTACTGGCTGGCCCAGAGAATACGGGCAATCCAGTCTATGTCCTTGACGCTCAGCGTGCGTGGCTTGTGTTCCGGGTTGAGCGAGTGCAGTTCGACCTGCTTGGCGGTCTGCCGATGCAGAACCTTGGCCATGACCTCGCCATCCACCGTGCGCACCACAACCCGGTCGCCGCGCCGCACCTGTTCTGCTGCCGACACGATCAGCCTGTCGCCATCGCGATAGAGCGGCAGCATGGAATCGCCGGTGACCTCCAGCGCATAAGTGCCCGGCTCCCTCGCATTGGGCAGCCGCACCTCGTCCCAGCCCTGTCCGACCGGGAATCCGCCGCTGTCGAAATAGCCGCCGGCACCGGCCTGGGCGAAACCGAGCAACGGCACCGACCGCTCAGCTGCCGCCAAGCCGCCGGCAAACTGTTCGTAAACGCCCCCACCGCCGAGTATGGAGGCAAAATCCTCGTCGATCGCTTCGGCCACTTTGGCCAGACTTTCCGTGGACGGCCAGCGCTCGCGCCCGTCCTTGCTCACCCGCTTGGACTTGTTGAACGCGGTCGAATCGAGGCCCGCCAGCCGCGCCAGACCCGAGGGCGTGAGCCCGTGCCGGCGCGCGGCATCGTCGATCGCCTGCCAGATCGTGCTGTGCGAAACCATCTCCTCGCGCGTGCCCCCGGTTCGTCGCCCAAAAGGATACAAGTCCCACGATGCGGACAAAAGTCCTATACCGCGCCGTGCCGCAGCCTGTAAAGCCTGCTCACTGCATATCGGTTTGACCGGCGGGCACTGCAAGGTATGCTTATATCATGATGAACCAGATTCCCAATCTTGTATACAAGATTACTTCGCCAGCGCTGTGGGCGCAGGCACAGCAGACAGGCAACCTCCCGGATAACGAGCTGGATGCAAGGGATGGCTATGTCCACCTGTCCACGCGCGAGCAACTGCCCGAAACGCTGCGTCTGCACTTCCCGGGGCAGCAGGATCTGGTCATCTTGGCCGTCCGCACCCACAGTCTGGGCGCCATGCTGAAATGGGAGCCGTCCCGCGGCGGCGATCTCTTTCCCCATCTTTACGGTCCCTTAGCTTTCACTGCCGTCGAGGACACGATCTCCATAGATGTGGCGCCTGATGGGAGCGTCGACTTGGCCAATCTGCCAGAATGATTCTTCAAAGACTGTCGCCGCTGCTGCGCTCCACAACCGCACGCGGCCTGTCGCGTGACCTGCTCCTCACCCTGGACCCCGAGCAGGCGCATGCCGCGACCATTATGGCGCTGCGCACGGGACTGGTTCCCGCCCAGGAGACACCCGATCCCCCGGAATTGCGGACCGAGCTGGCAGGACTGCCCTTCACCAATCCCGTCGGCATGGCCGCCGGCTTCGACAAGAACGCCGAAGTGCCGGAACCTTTGGCGCGGATGGGCTTCGGAATGGTGGAAATCGGCACCATTACGCCGCGCCCCCAGCCGGGCAACCCGAAACCGCGCCTGTTTCGTTTGCCCGCAGCGCAAGGCGTCATCAATCGCATGGGCTTCAACAATGAAGGCCATGATGCTGCTCTGCGCAGGCTCGATGGGTGGAAGGGGGCCGGCGTGCTCGGGGTCAATATCGGCGCCAACAAAGACAGCGCAGATTTCGTTGCCGATTATGTTCTGGGCGTGAAGCGCTTCGCGGGGCTGGCGATCCTATCTGACGGCCAACATTTCCTCTCCCAACACGCCCGGATTGCGCGATCTGCAGACTGATGAAGCGCTCAAACGGCTGCTGGAAGAGATTTTGGCCGAGCGCGCCCGCGCCGCCCGCCGGGTGCCGGTCTTTCTCAAGCTCGCGCCCGATCTCGATGAAAAGGCGATGGATGATATCGCTCGCGTGGTCAGGGCTACCGATCTCGATGGGCTCATCGTGTCCAACACCACCGTCTCCCGCGATAGGGTCAAGGGCATGGAGCATGCCGATGAGGCAGGCGGGCTCTCGGGCAAGCCGCTGTTCGATATGGCGACGCAAAGACTGGCCCAGATGCGCCAGCGTGTCGGCCCCGACCTGCCGATCATCGGTGTCGGTGGCATCCATTCTGCCGCCTCTGCGCTGGCAAAATTCGAGGCGGGCGCCGACGCCATCCAGCTCTATTCGGCGCTCATCTATGGCGGGCTTGGCCTGCTCGACGAGATCAAATCCGGATTGGCCGTGGCCGTCAGAGCAGCCGGCAAAACCTCTGTCGCCGGTCTCAAGGGGACAAGGGTGGGCGACTGGGCTGCTGGCAAGGGAAGGGGTGTTTGAGCGTCAGGCCATCGCCGGAAACAGCTGCGGCATTTTCCATCTGACCGCCAGCCAGAAAATGATCCCGCGCGACAAGAAGAACGCGTGCAGCGCCAGCCAGAGCCCGTTCAGGCCGAGCAGAGGTTGAAGGATCAGCGCCGCTGCAAGGAAAATGAAGAATGCGGCCACCATGCCGTTGCGGATGACAGTGTTGAGCGTTGCACCCGTCATCACCCCGTCCATCACGAAGGGCATGACACCGGTCACCGCGGTGAATGCGCCGATGAAGAGATAGTCGCGCGCCATCTGCCGCACCTCCGGCGCTGTCGTCATCACATCGATCAGCAGCGGTCCCGTCAGCACCCAGAACACGAATAGGGCAGCCCCGATACCGAAGGCCCAGAGATGGGCCAGCCGCACGGCCCGCTCGAACGCCGGCCGATAGTTGGCGCCGACGGCTTTACCGCAAATCTGTTCGGCCGCCTGCGCCTGCCCGTCGAGGAAAAAGGCGGTCACCATCTGGAAGTTGAGAACGACGGCGCTTGCCGCGAGCACCACCGCGCCCTCTCTTGCGGTCTGGGCAGAAAAGAAGGTGAAGGCCCCCTGCAGCGCGATCGAACGGATCATCAGATCGCGGCTGAGCGAGAACAGGCGCTTGAGGGCGGCGGCATCGAACAGAGCCGGCCAACTGAGCGCCGCGGCGATGGCCCGCCAGCCTCCGGCGCGATGCGTCACAATGGCAAGGCCGGTGAAAGCGGCCAGCGCCTGCGCCAGGACTGTTCCCGCCGCCACGCCGGGGATACCCCAGCCGAAGCCGTAAACGAAGAGAATGCTGAAAACGATATTGGCGCCATGCACCAGCATTTGCAGCGCCATGCCGGTGGTCGCTTCCGCCCGGCCATAGAACCATCCCAGAAGCGCGAAATTTATCAGCACCATTGGCGCGGACCACATGCGCACGTGCAGATAGTCGGCAAAGGCCGGCGCCACTGCCGGACCCGGTCCGAGAATGTAAAGCGCACCCATCAGCAGCAATGGCGTCAGTGCCAGCAGCATGAGACCGATGACGATACCGAGCAGGCTCGCGCGCAGGAAATGAATCAAGCCACCATCAGCCTCGCGTGCACCCACCGCCTGCGCCACCAATCCGGCCGTGCCGAGCCTTAAAAAAAAGGCCATGGAGAAGATGACATCGAACGCCAACGCTCCCAGAACTAGGCCGCCCAGCAGGTCCGCATCGCCCAATCGGCCGATAACCGTCATGTCGACGATGCCGGCTAGCGGTTCGGTAATGAAGGCGAGGGTGGCGGGTAACGCGATCTTCCAGATGTCGCGGTGTCGAACTTCGAAGGGGTAGGAGGGTTTCATCTCTATTGGTATGTCCGATCCGGCGTGCCACTGGAGCGAAAAAAGTGGAACCGGAATTCCGGTTCATACACTTGGCCACCCAAAGAAGCACCGCACGAGAGAAAACAATGACCGAAGCCTTCGACCTTCATCCCAACTCCGTCGCCGAGGCCCGCGCCATCCAGGACAAACTGCGCGAACGCGTCAACATCGTGCGTGATCTTGGCACGATCGATACGGTCGCCGGTGTGGATGTGGGCTATTCGCCGAAGGATAATCTCAGCCGCGCTTCGATCGTCGTCCTCGCATATGAGACGCTGGAAATCCAGCACGAGGTGATCGCCTTTCGCGACACCGATTTCCCTTATGTCCCCGGCCTGTTGTCGTTCCGTGAAATCCCGGTCATCCTCGACGCGCTGGAAAAACTCCCGCAAACGCCGGACCTGCTTATGGTGGATGGGCAGGGGATCGCCCATCCTCGCCGCCTCGGTATTGGGGCTCATCTGGGGCTCGTCACCGGCCTGCCCAGTGTCGGCGTCGCCAAATCAAGGCTTTGCGGCACCTATGACGAGCCGGGGCCACGAAAGGGAGATCACGCTGTTCTGATGGATGGAGACGAGCCGATCGGCGCCGTGCTGCGCAGTCGAGAGAACTGCCGGCCTCTTTTCGTGTCCCCCGGCAATCGCGTCGATCACGATACCGCCCTGGAGCTGGTTCTGCATTTCCTGA
This sequence comes from uncultured Alphaproteobacteria bacterium, assembly GCA_963782875.1. GTDB lineage: Bacteria > Pseudomonadota > Alphaproteobacteria > Rhizobiales > Devosiaceae > CAWALD01. Next base: position 2,194,378 of record CAWALD010000003.1, read on the forward strand.
CCCGGTTTCGGCTGCCCGAACCCACTCGTCTGGCCGACAAGCTGTCCAAGTTCGTCAAGGATCCTGCGGAAGCCGAAGTGGTCAGGGCGCTGAGGCAGTGAACAGAAGGCCTAGTCTTCGGTCAGAAGATCGATCACCACGTCGGCACGCCGTCGCGTCTTCGCCACAAGATCGTAATTGGGCATGTCGACTTCGTCGACATGCTTGACGATCTCCTCCTCGGTGAACAGTCCATGCTCCGCGTGACGCTTCAGCAGCCGCGCGCGCACCAGATCGCGGTCCACCTGCAGAAAGAAGGAGAGATCGAGAATGTGCTTGATCCGGTTCCAGGGCGCGGTGTCGAGCAGCAGATAGTTGCCTTCCGCCACCAGGATCGGCACATTGCCGGCAATGGTGAAGGCGTCCGGGACCACGTCTTCGATGCGACGGGAATAGGAGGGCGCCTGCACCGGCCCGCGCGCCGTCTTCAGCCGCATCAGGAAATCGACATAGCCCTGCGCATCGAAGGTGTGAGGCGCGCCTTTCTGCTCCTCGATGCCTTGAGCCACCAGATCGTCATGCTTCTTGTGAAAGCCGTCCATGGGCACCCGCGCCGCGCTGCCGTCGATGCGCTTGTTGAGCTGCCCCACAACAGCGGCCGCCAGTGTCGATTTTCCCGAACCCGGTCCCCCGGCCAGCCCCAATATGACCCGCCGTCCACGCTCGGAGGCCACGAGGATGGCGTGCTTGCAAATGACATTGACAGCGGCGTCGGGCGCCAGGCTCAAATGGGTCTGCTTCTTGTCGATGTTGTCCGTTCCGCCCGACAATGGCTTTGCTCCAGCTGCGACTCGCCGACAGGATATCAAAAGGTTATGCCGAATATGGATTATCCGATAGCACGGACAAGAAGCCCCCGCCGATGCGGCTAACCCCTCAGATAGCAGATTGGTTCGCCGCGCGCGGCTGGCAGCCCCGCACCCACCAGCTCGACATGCTGGAGGCGCATCGTGAGGGCCTGTCTGCGCTTTTGATCGCTCCGACCGGCGCCGGCAAGACCTTGGCGGGCTTTTTGCCCAGCCTTGAGGATCTGGCCGGGGGCGGCCATGACGGCTTGCATACGCTTTATATCTCTCCGCTCAAGGCGCTTGCGGTCGACGTCGCCCGCAACCTCACCATCCCCATCGCACGAGATGGATCTGCCCATCCGCGTCGAGACCCGCACCGGCGACACGCCCGCCTCACAAGCGCCAGCGCCAGCGCTACGATCCGCCCCACATCCTGATGACGACGCCCGAGCAGATGGCGCTGCTGCTCAGCCACGGCGACAGCGCAAAGCTCTTTGGCTCCCTGAAGCGCATCGTGCTCGACGAACTGCACGCGCTGGTCACCTCCAAGCGCGGCGAATTGCTGTCGCTGGCCATCGCCCGGCTCGCTAGGATCGCGCCGCATGTGCAGATCACGCGCCCTCAGCGCCACCGTCGCCCAGCCGGACCTGCTGCGCGACTGGATCGCCGCCCCTGTCGCGCCGCAGCCGGCACGGCTGCATCCACATGCAGGGCGGCGCGCAGCCCGAACTCTCCATCCTTCAGACCGAGGTGCGCGTTCCCTGGGCGGGCCACTCGGCCTCTTACGCCTTCCCCGACCTCTACGAGGTCATCAAGCAGACACGGCACGACGCTGCTCTTCGTCAACACCCGCAGCCAGGCCGAGATGCTGTTCCAGGGCCTCTGGGAGATCAATGAGGACAATCTGCCCATCGCGCTCCACCACGGCTCGCTCGATGTCGAGCAGCGCCGCAAGGTCGAAAGCGCCATGGTCGCCAATCGGCTGCGCGCCGTCGTCTGCACCTCGACCCTCGATCTCGGCATCGACTGGGGCGATGTCGATCTCGTCATCCAGGTCGGCGCGCCGAAGGGCGCCTCGCGCATGCTGCAGCGCATCGGCCGCGCCAATCACCGGCTGGACGAGCCGTCCCGAGGCGCTGTTCGTGCCCGGCCAACCGCTTCGAGGTGCTCGAATGCGAGGCGGCGCTGGAAGCCGTTGAGGCCGGCGAGCAGGATAGCGAGGACCCGGTGTCGGGCGGGCTCGACGTTCTGGCCCAGCACGTTCTCGGCATGCGCCTGCGCCGCCCCCTTCGACGCCGACGACCTTTATGCCGAAATCACGCCGCGCCTGGCCCTATCGCGATCTGCCGCGGCCGCTCTTCGACCGAGTGATCGATTTCGTCGCCACCGGCGGCTACGCGCTACGCGCCTATGAGCGCTATGCCCGGTTGCGCCACACCGGCGACGGGCTCTGGCGCATCGCCAACCCCTACGTCGCCCAGCAATATCGGCTCAATGTCGGCACCATCGTCGAGGAGCCGATGGTCAAGGTGCGCCTGGTGCGCGGGCGCGGCCAGAAGCGTGGCGCCGTCACCGGCCCGATCGGCCGGGGCGGGCGCGTGCTCGGCGAGATGGAGGAATATTTCTTCACCCAGCTCGCCCAGGGCGACACCTTCCTTTTCGGCGGCGAGATCGTCGCCTTCGAGGCCATGCGCGACAACGAGGCCTATGTGTCGCGCAGCTTTGCCACCAACCCCAAGATCCCCTCCTATATGGGCGGCCGCTTTCCCGCTCTCGACCTTTCTCGCCGACCGCGTACGGCGCATGCTGGCCGACCCCGCGAGCTGGCATCGCCTGCCCGAACAGGTGCAGCGACTGGCTCCGGCTCCAGCGCGAGGCGTCCGTGCTGCCGGGCCAGGAGAGCCTGCTGGTCGAGACCTTCCCGCACGAGAACAACAATTTCCTCGTCTGCTACCCCTTCGAGGGGCGGCTGGCGCACCAGACGCTCGGCATGCTGCTGACCCGAAGGCTGGAGCGCGCCCGCGCCCGGCCGCTCGGCTTCGTTGCCTCCGACTATGCGCTCGCCGTCTGGGGCGTCGGCGATCTCTCCGCGCTGATCCGCACCGACCGGCTGTCGCTGGACGAACTGTTCGACGAGGACATGCTGGGCGACGATCTCGAAGCCTGGCTCGACGAATCGAGCCTGATGCGCCGCACCTTCCGCAACTGCGCCATCATCTCCGGCCTGATCGAGCGCCGGCATCCGGGCAAGGAGAAGACCGGGCGGCAGATGACCATGTCGGCCGACCTCATCTACGACGTGCTCTACCAGCACGAGCCCGATCACATTCTCATCCAGGCGACCCGGCGCGACGCCGCCCGCGGCCTGCTCGATATCGAGCGGCTCGGCCAGTGCCTGGCGCGCATACGCAAACATATCGTGCACAAACCTCTCGACCGAATCTCCCCGCTTGCGGTACCTGTCATGCTCGAAATCGGCAAGGAGCCGATCTTCGGCGAGGGCCGCGAAAGCGCCATGGCCGAGGCCGCGGACGAACTGATCAAGGAAGCGATGGGCCGGTGACGGCGACAGCGATCGAAATCGGCGAGATGGGGAGCGCGGAAATACCGCTCTGGGCGGCCATGCGCCTGCGGCTCTGGCCCGACTGCACCCCGGCCGACAATGCCGCCGACATTGCTGCTCTCCGCGAGGGGCGCAGCCCTTTGCGCATGGTTTATCTCGCCTTCGTCGGCGCCCGCGCTGTGGGCTTTGTCGAGATATCCGAGCGCAGCGTCGCCGATGGCTGCAATGACGGTCCGGTCGCCTATATAGAAGGCTGGTATGTCGAGGCGGCCATGCGCCGGCAGGGCATCGGCACGGCGCTGGTCAGGGCGGCTATGGGCTGGGCGCGGTCGGAAGGCTATGCCTGGTTCGCGTCCGACACCCCGCTCAGGAACCTTCCGGGCCAAAGGGCGCATGAGGCGCTCGGCTTCGAGGAGACGGGACGCGTCGTCAATTACCGCTTGCGGCTGAACGCATGACCGCAGCGCTACGCAGGCCTGTGCCCCGAGCAGAGGATGACACCCCGGTGATCCGGTTCCGCGGCGAAAATTTCGAGCCTATGGCGTCGGGCGCCCTGTTCTGGCCTGGCGCCGAGACCTTGCTGGTCGCGGATCTGCATCTTGAAAAGATGTCCTCCTTTGCCCGCAGGGGACAATTGCTGCCGCCTTACGACACGGGGCTGACATTGCGCCGTCTGCAGGCCGATCTGGCGGCGACCCGCGCCAAACGGCTCATCGCTCTCGGCGACAGTTTTCATCGCGACGAAGGCGTCCACTCGCTGCAGCCGGCCGATCAGGCGCGCCTTGCCACCATGATGGCGCGTACCGAATTCCTCTGGCTCGCAGGCAATCACGATCCGCGCCCGCATCTGCTCGGCGGCCGCTGCGACAATCGGCATGGCGAGGCCGATCTGCATTTCGTGCACGAGCCCGCCCGCGATTTGATCGGACAGATCGCCGGGCACCTGCATCCTGCTGCGCGCATCGCCATCAATGGCCGCTCGGCCCGCCGCGCCTGTTTTGTGCACGACGAAAGGCTGATGATCCTGCCCGCCTATGGCGCCTCGACCGGCAATCTCAACATCCTGAGCCCGGCCTTTGCCGGTCTGTTCGACTGGGCCCGCCTGCAGGTGACCATGCTTGGCCGCGACCGGGTCTACCCGGTCAACCCCCGGCGGCTGATGTCGGGCTAGGCCGCCGCCCTCGTGTAGTGCCACGGCTGGCCGTGCGCCTTGGGTATTGCAAAAAGTGCGCGTCGACTGGCCCTGAAGTCGACACGTATTGAAATAAGCCAAAGACTTTCAGCAACATAGCAAGATACGCAAGTCGACGGAAGTTAAAGTCTTCTTTAATACAACTGCCTGACACTCCTCCTCGTAGAAATACCTACTACCTGGAGGAAACCACCAATGAACGTCAAAACTGCCGCCCTCTTCGGGGCGCTAGCTGTCCTGTCCGCGCCAGTCATGGCCGACGAATATACCGATGCCCTCACCGAATTGGCGAAAGGCAAGATCCACGAAATCGCCCAGAGCCCCGAAATCGTTGCGGCGATCAAGGCACAGAACGAAGAAACCGCCGGCTACGACCAGGCCAAGATTGACAGTCTCGATCAGCAATGGCGCACCGAGGTAGATGCCTCGTCCCATCCTATGATCGATGGTGTGCTGGGCAATTCTGCCTCCGAGTACCTCAAGAGCGTACTCGACGACAGCCAGGGCCTGTTTACCGAGATATTTGCCATGGATGCCAAGGGCCTGAATGTAGGCCAGAGCGGCGTCACGTCCGACTATTGGCAGGGCGACGAAGGCAAATGGCAGAACACCTACAGCGTGGGCGCCGACGCCGTGGACATCGGCGATGTCGAACTCGATGACTCGACCCAGACCTACCAGAGTCAGGTCAGCGTTCCGGTCGTGGGTGATGATGGCAAGCCGATTGGCGCCATCACCTTCGGCGTGAACGTCGAGCAGCTTTAGTCATTGAACCTGGTTTGGGCGGTGCCGCTTCGGCCCCGCCCGTTTTGCCTGCGGAGTCCTAGATGAAAAAAATGTCCATCAACTTCAAGCTGCTGACCGTTGTATGTCTGGCCATCGCCATCATCGCCGGTCTGGCCATCGGCATCAGTGCCGTCTCGGCGATTTCGCAGCTTAACGAGTCAAGCAAGTCTTCTCATGTGCAGTTTGCACAATTGCTGACGACCCAGCAGGCTGGCAATATCAAGTTCGACAAGCAGGATGGGCTTGCCGAAGTATTCGATCGGATGAGTGCCGATCCCGATTTCAACTTTGCCTTTGCCCAGGCCTTCAAGCCCGACGCAAGTTCGATGTTCCAGCAGGGCACCGAGCCGTCCGGGATCGACGTTGCTGCCCTTGCAGGCGAAGCGATGGCCAAGGATGTCCCGCAAGCAACGGTTTCCGGCTCCATACACATCGTCGCGACGCCTGCCCATTTCGGCAAGGACAACGCCACTGTGGGCGCACTTGTGGTCGCATGGGACCTGTCCGCCAACACGGCCAACGCAATCGGTGCGGCAACACGAAGTGGCCTGATCTCTTTCGGCACCGCCATCGCGGCAGCCATTGGACTGGCCTTTTTATTGCGCGCCTTGGTGACAAGGCCGCTGGTACAGTTGACCGAGACCGCGACGCGTCTTGCCAACCGGGAATATGATACCGAGGTCCCGCACACCTCGCGCGGCGACGAGATCGGCGAGATGGCGCGGGCGGTCGAGGTGTTCCGCGAGAACGGGCTGAAGGTTGCGGCGATGACCGAGGAGCAGACGGCGTCTGCCGAGCAGCGGCGCAGCCGAACGTGCGCGATGATGCAGGAGCTGCAGAACGGGTTTCGGCGAGGTGGTCGACGCGGCGATTGCCGGCGATTTCTCCAGGCGGGTCGAGCGCCGAGTTCCCCGATGCCGAGCTCAATGCCCTGGCCGGAGCGTCAACAATCTGGTCGAGACGGTGGACGGGGCTGGGCGAGACCGGCGAGGTGCTGGCGGCGCTGGCCGAGACCGACCTGACCCGGCGGGTGAACGGGCGACTATCAGGGCGCCTTCGACCGGCTGAAGACCGACACCAATGCGGTGGCCGACAAGCTGACCGAGGTCGTCGGGCAGATGCGCGACACCTCGCGCGGCCTGAAGACGGCGACCGGCGAGATCCTGTCGGGCGCCAACGATCTGTCCGAACGCACCACCAAGCAGGCGGCGACCATCGAGGAAACCTCGGCGGCCATGGAGCAGCTGGCGCACACGGTGATGGAGAACGCCAAGAAGGCGGAGAGCGCCACCGGCAAGGCCGAGCAGGCAAGTCGCAGACCGCCGAAGAGGGCGGCGAGGTGATGGGCCAGGCCAACCAGGCGCCATGGAGCGGATCACCACCTCCTCGGCCAAGATCTCCAACATCATCGGCATGATCGACGACATCGCCTTCCAGACCAATCTGCTGGCGCTCAACGCCTCGGTCGAAGCGGCGCGGGCCGGCGAGGCCGGCAAGGGCTTTGCCGTGGTCGCCGTGGAGGTCCGGCGTCTGGCGCAGTCGGCGGCCGAGGCCTCCTCCGAGGTCAAGGTGCTGATCGAGCAGAGTCGGCCGAAGAGGTGGCGGGCGGCTCCAAGCTGGTGGCCGAGGCCGCCGACAAGCTCGCAGGCCATGCTCGACTGCTGTCAGCGAGAACGCCACCCTGATGGAGCGAGATCGCCAAGGACAGCCGCGAGCAGGCCTCGGCCATCGAGGAGGTCAACATCGCCGTCCGGCAGATGGACGAGATGACCCAGCACAATGCGGCGCTGGTCGAAGAGACCAACGCCGCCATCGAGCAGACCGAAGGCCAGGCCAGCGAGCTCGACCGCATCGTCGAGATCTTCCGCATCGCCGGCGGCGAGGCCGGGCGAGGCGCGCCAAATGGTCGCGCTGCCGAACCGCAGAAGTCGCACCTTCTGCCGGCAACGTCCGGGCGGCATCAAGGGGCTGCAGCAAAAGGTTGCCTCCGCCGCCAGATCCTATCTCAGCAACGGCAATGCCGCTGTCGACAAGGATTGGGAAGAGTTCTGATCTCGGCCTGGGAGCAGTTCAATCAGAGGAAAAGGGCGCCGGGGGCGCCCTTTTTTGTCGACAGGGCTGGCCCCTAGCGCTTGAAGATGACCCCGCCCAACCAGCCGGTAAAGATGGCGAGGCTGACGGCGACGAGGCCATAGGCATAGGGCCACCGGGTTGCCGCCTCGCCCACGAAGCGCTCGAAACCGGTCTTGCGCACAGCGAAACCTTCCGACTTCGATCCGATCAGTTCGCCATTCTTGAACAGATAGGTCTGCGCCAGAAAATTGCCGTTCGGCACATTCGCCGGCAGCGAAATTTGCGCAGAAAACAGCGTCCGGGACTGGAACTGCACGCCATGCTCGTCCACTCCGAACAGGAACTTGTCCGTCATCAGCCGGCTGAGCTCCCGTCCGAACGCTTCGGGATTACCATTGCCGGAGTTCGACAATTGGTCCGCCTCGCTGCCGGGCAGAATGTGCAAATCCCTGAGCACCTGCGGCGAGGTGATGTCGGTCAGCGCGTCATTGGCGAGCACCCAGTGAAAGGAAGGGTAGTTCCGGAACAGAACCTGCTCGGTGTTCAGCCAGATGCCGAATACGGGTGTCTTGCGCCGTACCACCCGGTCGATTGCCGGCCCCCGCACCACGACAATGACATTGAACGGTCCTGCGGGGGTGATGCCCTCCGAACCGATATTTGGCTCGACATTGCCGAACAGGGTCAGGGTTTCGCCGGCAAAGGACGAGGTGATGGAGATGGTTCGGTCGGACAGCGTCCCCACCAGTCTTTGCGCGCTCGCGGGCGCGGCGGCCAGCAGCAGGGCGGTCATCGCGAAGGCGCCCATGAGACGGTGTGCCCTCATTAGCCGCCTTCCCCGAAAGAACTCATCGAAAACGTATCGAGGGGCGGGATTACCAGCGAGATGCCGAAGCGAATGGCGACACCCAGCACCAGCAGCGCCAACAAGGCGCGCAACTGATCGCCACGCAGATATTGGCTGGCCGACGCACCGAACTGCGCCCCGATCACCCCGCCGACCATCAGGCAGAAGGCGAGAAGAATGTCGACGCTCTGGCTGTTGACGGCGTGCAACAGCGTCGAGGCCGCCATGATCGCGAGCACGTGCAGAAGCGATGTGCCGATGACGACATTGCCCGGAACGCGCAGGATATAGATGAGAGCCGGCACGAGAATGAAGCCGCCGCCTATGCCCAGCAGCGAGCCCAGGAACCCGATGGTTGCGCCTATGGCCAGCACGGGCAGCACGCTGACATAGAGCCCGGACCGTTTGAAGCGCAGGCGCAGCGGCAGGCCATGCGCCCAATTGTGCTGGCGGGGCAGGTGCTCGCGCACGACCAGACCGCGGCGATGGCGCAAAAGCGTGCGCACCGCCTCGACAAGCATCAGCGAGCCCACCGACCCCAGGAACACGAGATAGCCGAGCGAAATGACGATATCGAGCTGGCCGGCACTGCGCAGCGCCGCGAAGGCGGCAACGCCCGCCGAGGCGCCGATAACGCCCGATAACACCAGATAGAGCGCCAGATGCAGGTCGATACCGCCGCGCCGCCAATAGGAGAGGGCGCCGGAGGTCGACGCCGCGACGACCTGTCCGGTGACGGACGCCACCGCCACGGGCGCGGGAATGCCGGTGAAGATGAGGAGCGGGGTGAGAAGGAAGCCCCCGCCCACTCCGAACAGGCCGGAAAGGAAACCTACTGCGCCCCCAATGCCCGCAAGAAAGAAGACATTGAGCGAAAGTTCGGCGATCGGCAGGTAGATTTGCACGACGAGGGAACGTCCAGCTGTAAAATGATCGAAGGCAGGTTTCGGCCCGCCTTCCGCCTGTGTCAACGCCCCGCTGCAGGTAACCTAAACGGGTTGGCTCCCGAGCACGGCGAGAAGGCGCGGATTGACCTTTCCGACCTGCGTCATGCCTGCGGCGTGTTCAAAATCCTTGATGGCCTGTTCAGTCTGAGGCCCGATCAGCCCATCGGGAATGCCAACATCATATCCGAGCTTGCTCAACGCCGCCTGCACCTTCTTGACCAGCGCGGGATCGCCGATTGGCTTGCCGGGATCGAAATCCTTTGCCCAGGTGCCCAGGGGCGCGAAATTTGCCGCGATATCGATGGGCGCCATCCTCCAGGACGCGATCTCCTGCTGCAGATCCTGGATCTGGTCGGCGCTCAGAGAGCGCGCCACGTCGTCGCGTGCCTTGCCGGCGTCCTTGTCGCCCTGTGCCGCCGCCAGAGAGAACCACTTGTAGGAATCCGTCAGGCTTTGCGGCACGCCGAGCCCGCGCGCATAAAGCATGCCGAGATTGAACTGGCTGTCCGTCATCCCGCGCTGTGCAGCGCTGGTGAACCATTGCGCGGCCTGCGCGAAGTCCTGCGTGCCCAGGCCCCCGCCGGCGTAAAGCGCCGCCAGATTGTGCATGGCCATGCGATTGCCAGCCTCGGCGGCCCGCTGATACCAGAGCCGCGCCAGTTGCAGGTCCTTTTCGACGCCTCGTCCATTCTCATAAAGCGTTCCCAGCCGGTATTCGGCCGGCGCAAAGCCTTGCGCGCCGCTACGCTCGTACCAGGCCGCAGCCTGCTTGTAGTCCTGTTCGACCGTACGGCCTTCGGTATAGATGGCGGCGATCTCGAACTGCGCGCGAGCGTCGCCGTCCGCAGCAGCCTGCCTCAGACCCAGAGGACCAACGTTTTCCGGCGGCAGATCGAGCTTTACCGGGCCTTGATGCGTTTGCGGCGCGATCGAGGCGGTAGGCATCTGGTCCACCGTTCCCGGGGCCGGGCTGGCTGCAGGCGCCGTGCTCGTCCCGCTGGCAGCGAATTGCTGCAAGGGCACGGGCATGGTCTGCGTTGTCTCTGCCTTTGAACTGAGGTCCACCTTGGCGAAGGGATCGATAGAGCCGGTCGGCTGCGGGTCGATCATGCGGATGGGGGAGGTTCCCGGGCTGCTCTCGAGCGAGGAGACGTCCTCGGTAGCCGGCTGCGCTTCGGGCGCCGGCTGCTCCACGCTCGTGGCCGGTTCGGCCAGGACCCCGTCGGCTGCCGGCGCATTGAGCCTTTGATTGACGAGGTTCAGCGCCAGAAGCGATACGGCAACGAGTGCGGCGGCGAGCACCAGCGGACGCCGATGCCGCTTGAAAAAGTTTTCGCCACTCTCGGTCTGACCGGTGTCGAAGGCATCGGAAGTGTCATAGGAATGCCGGCCGCTGCCCAATCGGGGATCGGCTCCGTCTTGCCTCTGGTCTTCCGCGGCCTCGGTTTCTTTCCTCTGTAGCCGCGCAAACGCACGGCCAATCAGGGTGCCGGTGTCTGCATCCGGCACCGCTTCGGCCTGCTTCTGGACCGCCCGCCTTGCTGCGGCAATGAATGTGTCCCGATCTGAGCCGGCCCGCCGCACCGGCTCCGGCTGCGCCGGAGAAACCGGCATCGCCTGCGCCTGTGGCGCCGCGAAACTCTCGGTTTCCTCTTCGGCGAAGCGCGATTTCGGCTTTGCCGGCCGCTCCACGTTTTCCGGATCGATCGTGGGAACCGGCCGGTCCCAAGCTTCCGCTTCGGCTTCCGCCTCTGGTTCTGCCGGCAGGTCCGTGGCAATCGCCTCTCTATCCAACCCCTTTTCTTGCGAGGAAGGGAGATCGACCGGCAGTGAGGCCGAGAAACCCATATCGACGAGCGGCGCTTCGAGGGAGGGGTTGGCCGGCATGGAGTCCCGGCGGGTGTCTCTTTTCGGCTGTCGTTTTTTGCCAGCGGAAGCGGCGTATGCCTCGCCGGCGAAATCACCCTTTGCCTTGAGCGAGGCAAAAGCCTCGGCTGCTCGGGTCGGCGTGGGCGCGTCAGCGCCGTAGGTTTCGCTTTCTTGTGCCGACGGGCGCCCGCTCAATGCGGCTTCGAGCCTGTCGAGCCGGGCATCGACCTGCTTGATGCCCTCATGCACATCGGCAAGCTCCTGCTCGGAGCGTGGTTTGCTGCTGACCTCGAACAGGCGCGACAGCCGGTCTTCCAGCGCCGCCAGCCCATCCTCGCTCAGCCCGCTGCCACGCGTGCGGGCCATTTCCTCGGACGTCCGCAGCGCCACCATGTTGGCGAGTTTCTCGAGATCCGGCGCCGGCTGCTTCTCGTCCTGGATGTAAAGCCGTGTGAGCCCGTCGAGCTGCTCGCCGGTTTCGTCCATCCGCGCCACGAGCTGGCGGATCTGCTGCTCCAGCTGCCCGCCATCCGCCTCGCTTCCCGAGGCGATCCGGCCGCTCAAGGCATCGATCTGGGATTCAAGGGCTGCAAAGCGCGGCTCAAATCCATCGCCCAGCAGGTCGCGCAGCGACGTCACGTCCGTCCGCAGCTCGGCAATGGCGGAATTGCCACCCTCGCGCTCGATCTGGTCGAGCCGCGAATCGAGCTTGTCGAGCCGCTCGAGCAGATCAGGCGACATGCCGCCCGCGCCATTCTCGCGCAAATTCTCGGTGAACGAGGCCAGTTCGGCTGTCAGCCGTTCGACATCCTGAGGCGAAATCGCCAGGCTGCTCTCCAGCGTATCGATGCGGTCATAGATGGCCCGCACGCTTTCCTCGATGGCGCCGAGCGTGTCCTTGGTTGCGCCCGAATTCTTGTCGCTCGGCCGCTCCAGGTGCTGTGCCTGCATCTCCGCAAGCCGGTCGACGCTCGCCGCCACCTCGTCGATGCGCAGCGTCAGCGCCGAGATATCCGATTTGGTCCCCTCGGCCAGCGACCGGGTGAGCCGGGTGATCTGGTCTTCGAGATGCTTGATCTGGCCGGTCTCGCCCACGGCGCCCGCCAGCACTTCAACAACGCCGGTCAATTGCGCGACCTGCCGCCCGATCTCGGCGACGTCGGCGCCATTTTCCCGGGACGCGCGCAATTCGGCCTCGAAACGCTCCAGCCGGCCGGCAATGCCGGCCACGGCGCGTGAAAGATCTTCGATCTGGTGGCGTGACTGCTCGTGGCTGTCGTTTATTTCCGCGCGTAGCTTGGCGCTTTCGGCTTCGAATGAGGGAATTGCCTGCGCAGGGCTTTGGTCCCGATTATTTGCGTCGCGCTGCAGCGATGCGCCATCGGCCTCCTGCTCTCCATCCCACCGCTCCATGTCGTTGCCACGGCGCGAATAGCCGCGCACGGGTTCGGCCCAACGCCTAAGAGGCGTCGGCGCGATATCGGGACGTTGGGCGGATGCAGCGGACCCGCCGGTCCGCGAGCGGATTTCCCTGACGGCTGCATCCAGAACCGATTGGGGATTGGCGGCCATGCCTGCCGGCACATGACGTCCGGTATGCCGCTCCAGAGTGCGCTGCAGGGAACGGACGGCTTCTTCGCGTTCTGCAATGGCTGGCTGAACCCGTTGCCGGGGGTCTGTCTCTTGGCCCGATGCCCGTCCATCGACCTGGTCGAGAAGGGCGACAAGATCGGCGCGCAGCGCCTGCCAATCCTCCGAGGGCCCTTCGCGTTCATCGCGCCTGTGCTGTGCAAGATTCGGGCGAGCCATGGGGGATTACCAAATACCAAGTACACTGGGGATCAGCTCTGCCGCCGCAGAACCGCAACCCTCACTGTGGGAAAACATGGTAAAGAACGCGTTAAGTGCTCCTGAATTAGGTCTGATTTGAACGATTTGGCTTTGCCAGAAAGCCGTCGTCGGCGCCGATCAGATGATCCGACAGATTCCAAGATACCCGGCTTTCGAATCGCCGTCGCTCGCCTGGCTCGGTTTTCCCCGGTTAAGCCGCGGGCTCAAAATCCCGCATTAGGACTTGCAGGAAGCGCTTTGGCTGTATAGCCTGAAAAAATTCCTATAAAGGCCGCCAGGTTTGGCCAAAAAGGAAAATGAACCTAGTAATGCCACGTACGGGCAAATCCGCTCGGCAACGCACCGATGTGGCGGCAACATTGCTGCAATCAGCGAGTTGCTCCGATGGGATACGATGCGAGAAGAAATAAAAAATGTGCCGCCCCTGACGTGTGATTGGGAAAATTGAATATTGGGAGCAGGGACATGGCAAGAGAAATCGTTGATAACGAAATCTATTACCATTCATTTCTCAACAGGGATCGCGTCGTCTCGGTCGTGGATTCCGATCCGAACACCTGTGAGGCTCTAAGCGTATTGTTCCGTCTTGAGGGATTTCAAACGGTCTTCTCGCTGGACCTGGAAGGTTTTTTTTCCTCGCTTGAGCGGCGGCGCCCCGATGTGATCGTGCTCAGCCTGGATTTCCCAGCCGACGGCTCGCTTCCCGCTCTGGCCCGCATCAAGGCCATGCGCACCGGGACCCCGGTCTTCATGATAGCCGACCATCCCGACATCGAAGCCGCCGTTACCGCCATGAAATACGGGGCCACCGATGTCATCTCCAAGCCGATCGATACCGAGCGTTTCGTGCGGGCGGTACGGGATGCGCTGCGGCGCGACGTGCACCTGGGCGCTGTGCAGGGGGGCCGTCGGCCTGTCGAGATACGCGGCTTCAACCAGCTCACCCCGCGCGAGCGGGAAGTGCTCCAGCTCATCACCAACGGCCAGTCCAACAAGGAGGCTGGCCGGCAGCTTGGCATCAGCCCCCGCACCATCGAGGTGCATCGCGCCCGCGTCATGGAAAAGCTTGGCGCCCGCAACACCGCCGATCTGATGCGCATTGTGCTGACCAGCTGAACCAGCCGGCGTCCCCGCCGTAATTGCCCGGCTCAGCCACCGACGCAAAGCTTGGCGGGCTGGTGCCGCGCTTCGGGCCCGCGCCCGATTCTGCACCGAAACGTTCTAACATCACTCTTGCGCCGCCTCCGGCCTTGGCCGAAATGTCGGGACAGGCAATTGGCAAAGGCGGAACTGCATGTCCCATTCTCACCATGCCCATGATGGCCACGACCATTCCGAGCTGAACCAGACGCGGCTCGGATGGGCTGCGCTGCTGACGGCCGGGTTCATGCTGGCGGAAATCCTTGGCGGCTATTTTTCCGGATCCCTCGCGCTTTTGGCCGACGCCGGTCACATGTTCACCGATTTCGCCTCGCTCGGCCTGGCGTGGTTCGCGGCGCGGCTCATTCGCCGGCCGGCAGACTGGAAGCGTACCTATGGTTTCGACCGTTTCGCGGTGCTGGTCGCCTTCGTCAATGGTCTGGCCCTTTTCGTCATCGCTGCCTTCATCGTCTTCGAGGCGATCGGACGCCTGTTCGAACCCCAGCCGGTCGCCGGGCCGCTGATGCTCGGCATCGCCGTCACCGGGCTCCTCGTCAACATTCTGGCTTTCCTGGTGTTGCACGGGGCGGACCGCTCCAATCTCAATGTGCGCGGGGCAGCACTGCACGTTCTCGGCGATCTTCTGGGATCGGTTGCCGCAATTCTTGCGGCTGGCATTATCATCTGGACAGGCTGGACGCCTGCCGATCCGTTGCTCTCGGTTCTGGTGGCCGTGCTGATCCTGCGCAGCGGCTGGGTCGTGGTGCGGGAGTCGGGTCACATTCTGCTCGAGGCGGCGCCAGAAGAAATAGATCGCCGCGACATCAGCTCCGACCTGGTGGAAAACCTGGAAGGCTTGGAGGATGTGCACCACGTCCATGTCTGGTCGATCAGCCAGGAGCGGCGAATGGCGACCCTGCATGCGCGTCTGCGCGAGGGAGC
The DNA here is from genome assembly GCA_963782875.1 of uncultured Alphaproteobacteria bacterium. GTDB lineage: Bacteria > Pseudomonadota > Alphaproteobacteria > Rhizobiales > Devosiaceae > CAWALD01. Next base: position 2,209,415 of record CAWALD010000003.1, read on the forward strand.
GGAGCCCGAGGCCGTTATCAACGCGATAAAGCAGAGAATGAGCAACAAATTCGATCTCGGCCATACCACGGTCGAAATCGAACAGACGCGCTGCGCCGATGAAAAGCAGGCGCATTAACCTGCGGCCACCCGCTCAACTCTGGAGACGTTTTCCCATCCAGCGCAAATGTCTGCCGGCAAGCAGGCCGCTAGCCGCCGATCGTCGGCAGGGTCAAATCGCCTGAATTGAGCTGATTGGCCGAAATCTCGGCCACATCCACATCGCGCGGAATATCCAGCGCTTCCCACACATTCAGCAGCGCGTCGGTCAACGTTGCGATCATGGTGTCGTCATGCAGCGGCGTCGGCGTGATCCGCAGCCGTTCGGTGCCCTTGGGTACGGTGGGGTAGTTGATCGGCTGGATGTAGATGTTGTGCCGCTCCAGCAGCATGTCGCTGGCCGCCTTGCACAGGCGCGGCATCGCCCACGATCAGCGGCACGATATGGGTCTCGGTCGGCATTACCGGCAGGCCCGCATCGGCAGAGCGCAGTCTTGACCTGCGCAGCGCCTGCCGCTGGTGGGCTTGCCGCTCATCCTGCGAGACCTTGAGATGCTCGATCGACGCACGGGCCGCGGCGCAAAGCGCCGGGGGCAGGGCGGTGGTGAAGATGAATTCGGGCGCATAGGACCGGACCGCATCGACGATCGACTGGTTGGCCGCGATATAGCCACCCATCACGCCGAACCCCTTGGCCAGCGTGCCCTCGATGATGTCGATGCGGTCCATCAGCTCGTCGCGGTCGGCAAATGCCGCCGCCGCGCGGGCCATACATGCCCACGGCATGCACTTCGTCGATATAGGTGAGCGCGCCGAATTCCTCGGCCAGATCGCGATCTCGGCGATCGGCGCGACATCGCCATCCATCGAATAGACCGACTCGAAGGTGATCAGCTTCGGCCGTTGCTTGCCGGCAGCAGCCAGCAATTCGCGCAGATGCCCGACATCGTTGTGCCGGAAAATCTGCTTTTGCATGCCCGACTGCCGGACGCCGGCAATCATCGAGGCATGGTTGAGCTGGTCGGAAAAGATCACGCAATCGGGCAGCAGCCGCGCAATGGTCGAAATCGCCGCTTCGTTGGAAACGAAGCCGGAGGTGAAGACCAGCGCCGCTTCCTTGCGGTGCAGGTCGGCGAGCGACCGCTCCAGCTCGACCAGCGGGCGGTTGGTGCCCGAGATGTTGCGCGTGCCGCCGGCGCCGACGCCGAGCTTGCCGGCGGTCTCCTGCATGGCCGCGATCACCTTGGGGTGCTGGCCCATGCCCAGATAGTCGTTGGAGCACCAGATGGTGATCTCGCGGGCGTTATCGGCTGCGTCGCGGTAGAGCGCACGGGGAAATCTCCCGGCGATGCGCTCGAGATCGGCAAAAACGCGATAGCGCTTTTCCTGCCGCAGGGCGTCGAGCGCATCTTCGAAAATTCCACGATAATCCATGGTTTCCCCTTGGAGTCTGATTGGCCGGATTGGCGAAGGCACCAAACGCCAAGACCGCAAAAAGCGAATTGACCTTGGTCAATCCGTTCAATTTCCACAATACCTTACCAGCCGCTTAGCCCCTAGGCCAGCGCGTCAAAGTCGCGCATTGTCGGGTCCCGATCCGGAAAAAAGCCTTCTTGATACCAGCGCATTCATCGAGCCGAATTTCCAGCCGGCAGGGCGTGCCTCTCGCCGCTCTGGACAATCGCGGTCTGCTTTCGCACTTTGGTCGGTGCGGCGCAATGCTGCGCATTCGAGGTTTTGATGGACGTCTTCCATTCGTTCAACCTTTGGCTTTCCGGCTGGCCATCCCTTGTCGAGGGACTTTTGGCTCAAATCGGACTGCCGCTCGACACCTATCGGCTGCCCTGGACGCTTCTCCAGCTTGGTCTGCTCCTATCCGCCTTCCTTGTCGCCGTTATCGCCAGTCGGGTCACGACGCCCATCTTCGAGAACTGGATCAGGGGGCGCAAGTTCCGCGCTGGTACGCTACGTGGCTTTGCCGTTGTCCTGCGCCGCCTGCAGATCGTTTACTTCGCCGCCCTGTTGTGGCTGGCCGTCATCGTCATGCGGACTGTGACATGGAACAGCCGCTCCTATTTCATCACGCTTGCGGCCAGTCTCGTCGCCGCATTCGCGCTGATTTCAATTGCCTCGCGCATCATCCGCAACCGATCGATTGCGCGCCTGGTGGAGTGGATCGGCTGGATAACCGTCACCCTCACGCTGCTGGGCCTGTTGCCCGAGACCATGGCGCTGCTCAATTCCATGGCCCTGAACATCAGCAGCGTCCGGATATCGGTTTTGACCCTGATGCAGGGCATCGTCGTGCTCACCGGTTTGATCTGGTTTGCATCCACAGCCAGCCGCATCGTCGATCAGCGGCTGTCCACGCTCGAGGATTTCACGCCGTCGATGCGCGTTTTGGCGGGAAAGCTTGTTCGCTTCTCGCTCATGGTTCTGGCCATTATCCTCGGCCTGGGCGCAATCGGCGTTGATTTCACCGCCCTCACGCTCATCTCGGGAGCGGTGGGTCTGGGCGTTGGCTTCGGCCTGCAAAAAGTGATTTCCAATCTCGTTTCCGGCGTCATCCTGCTGATGGACAAGTCCATCAAGCCGGGCGACGTGATCACCGTCGGCGACACATTCGGCTGGATCACCTCGCTGCACGCACGCTACGCATCCGTTACCATGCGGGACGGCCGCGAAATCCTCATCCCGAATGAGGATCTGATCACCCAACAGGTGCAGAACTGGTCTTTCCAGGACCCTTATGTCCGCCTCGATATCCACTTCGGGGTGAGCTACAAATCAGATCCTCATCTGGTCAAAAAGATCGCCGCCGAGGCCGCCGCCAAGCACAAGCGTGTGTTGTCCAGATTCCCCGCCGTCTGCCACATCACCGGCTTCGGCGATTCATCGATCGATTTCATCCTGCGCTTCTACATCGGCGACCCGAAGAACGGCCTGACGAACATCAGGGGCGACATCTTTCTCCTGCTGTGGGATACGCTTAAGGAACACGGCATCGAGATTCCCTTCCCGCAGCGCGACGTTATGATCAAGCAGGTGCCGCCTGAAGCATCTGCCCGCAAAAGGCAGTCTCGGCCCAGCCCGGCAGACTGACAAGCCGACGGCCCACGCCGCAAGGAGGACATAAGTGACCGACGCATCATTCGCCAGATATCCAAGTCTTGAAGGCATGCCCGTGGTGATCTCCGGGGGTGCCAGCGGGATTGGCGAAGAGATTGTCCGCCATTTCGCCGCCCAGGGGGCAAAGGTGGGGTTCGTGGATATCGCCACCGAACAGGGCGAGGCACTTGCCCGGGAACTGGTTGATGCAGGTCACACCGCTCGCTTCATTGCCTGCGACATCACCGAGATCGCCGCCTATCGCGCTGCCATTGCCGATTTCGCAGCCGAGCACGGGCCGGCGCTTGCCCTGGTCAACAACGCTGCCAATGACCAGCGCCACGACTGGCGGGAAGTGACGCCCGAATATTGGGACGACCGTCTGGCGGTCAATCTCAAGCACAGTTTCTTTGCCATTCAGGCCGTAGCGCCCGGCATGATCGAGGCCGGCAAGGGCTCGATCATCAATTTCGGTTCGATCAGCTGGATGATCCTCGCGGGCGGGCTGCCGGCCTACACCTCAGGCAAGGCCGCCGCCCACGGCCTGTCGCGGTCCATGGCGCGCGAACTCGGCCAGCACGGTATCCGCGTCAATACCCTTGTGCCCGGCTGGATCATGACCGAACGACAGCGCAAGAACTGGGTCGGCGAGAAGGAGCTCAAGCTGATCGCCGAGAGCCAGGCGCTAAGGGGGCTGATGGAGCCCCAGGACGTGGCGCGCATGTGTCTGTTCCTCGCCGCTGACGACAGCCGCATGATTTCGGCCCAGGATTTTGTCGTTGATGGCGGTTGGGCCCACTGAACACCGCACCGCAAGTCCCGCTTCGCAAGAATCAAAGTTGAGTGTAAACAACCCGGCACGTCAAAACTGCTGGCGGCGAAAACAACTTCCTGCCGCAATCGGCACACAAAAGGCGACAGTGATTCCCAGGGAGCTCGCAAGATGAAATCCAAACTGATTACCGCAGGTCTGGCAGCTTTGGCGCTCGCCTCCTGCACCGCCGATCCCTATACCGGCCAGCCCAAGCTCTCCAATACCGCGGGCGGCGCCCTGATCGGTGCAGGCGGCGGCGCGATCGGCGGAGCCTTGATCGCCTCCGCGACGGGCGGCAATGCCGGGACGGGCGCCTTGATCGGCGCCGGCGTTGGCGCGCTGGCCGGTGGCGGCATCGGCGCTTACATGGACCAGCAGGAAGCCGAACTTCGGGGACAACTGCAGGGCACCGGCGTGTCGGTGACCCGTGTCGGCGACCAGATCATCCTCAACCTGCCCTCCAACATCACCTTCGACGTCGACAAGTCGAACGTGAAACCGGAGTTCATTCCGACCCTGCGTTCGGTCGCGTTGGTTCTGCAGAAGTTCGATAGAACTCTGGTGGAAGTTTATGGACACACGGACAATACCGGGTCCGAATCCTACAACCTCCAGCTCTCCCGCGAGCGTGCCATTTCGGTGGCAAATACCATCTCCGCGCAGGGTGTCGACCCACGCCGCTTCTATGCCTATGGGCGCGGCGAGAGCGAGCCTATTGCTTCCAATGCGACGGAATCCGGGCGCGCTCAGAACCGCCGGGTCGAAATCCGCATCGCCCCGCCTGCACAGGGCTGAGCGATACATACCGCATCTCGTGAAGCCGGGCTCGTGCCCGGCTTTTTGTTTTGTTTCAAGGGGTTCGCAGACAGCTGCAACCATTCCCCGGGCGCCGGCGTTTTGCCCCCAGTCTGACAATAGAGGGGCTCATTCATGATTAAATGGATTCTCATACTGCTGATTGTCGCCGCGATCGCCGGCCTTCTTGGCTTTCACGGCGTAGCTGGCGCCGCTGGAACTGCCGCCAAGATTTTGATCTTCATCGTCTTGCTCGGCCTCGGCCTGATGCTGCTGTTCGGCATATTGGCCTTCGCCTGACCCAGCCCGGTAGCAGACAAAACAAAAGGCGCGTGTTCGACGCGCCTTTTTTCATGCCTTCTCAGAGGTTTAGCTCGGCGGCGGCGCTTCTGTCGGAGCCATCGAACCGCCCGTCGCGATCTGAAGGATAACGAGGATAGCCACCAGCACGACAAGCACGATAATGCCGATCCGCCACCAGTTGGTAGGACCCGTAGCGCCGACGGTCGGCTCGCTGGCGGTGGCGTTTACAGCCGCCTTGTCCTCGGGCAGCTCAACTGTAGACCCGTATTGGTCGACCACCTCTTCTGTTGCAACACGCCGCCCACCAGGGCGCGTAGTGTCTTGGACAGGCTTTTTCCCCGAAGCCGGCTTGGTCGGCGGGCCCTTGTCGTCCGTCATCGGCCGGCCGCCCGTCCCGACACGATTTCATGCATGGACTCATGGTCATCTCGGCTGACTTCCTGGATGGCCTCGTCGATTTCCTCGGCCGTATAGCCGATATCGTCGGTGTTGGGCTTGGCGCCCGTCGCCTCCGCCTTCAAGTCACGCAGCACATCCAGCTTTTCGCCTCTGGTGAAGAACTCATGATGTGCGATCTCCATCGGCGTCAGCTTCCGTTCGCCAGAAAATAGTCCGCTGAGCATTCCCATTGCCGTCTCCTTTTCATCTCGCCGGCCAACCAATATTGCTGCGAGGCCATGAAGATCAATGCACGGTGACCCCCTCGGTTCCGTGCGAAAACGACTGTAAAAACTGGCGCAAAACGCTCAGATTTCCGAGCGCACAGGCAGTTGCGCACTAAGCGCTTGCGGGCGCTAACCTATCCGGCGTTGGGTTTGGGAATCGAACAGATGCAGGGCTTGCGGCGCCGCTGCCAGATGCAGCGTCTCGCCGAGAGGATGATCCACCGGCACGCTCGCAGTCAGCCGCTGATCCCGCCAATGGCCATGCACCAGCCGGTGGGCACCGAGCTCTTCGACATAGTCGACGCTGAGCGGAAGACCATGCCCCGGCGTCTCCGTCGTGGTCAGATCTTCGGCGCGAACGCCTACAATGGCCGTGTTTCCGCTTGCACCTTTTGCAGCAAGCGGGATCGAGATATCGCCGATCTGCGCCTTGCCGCCCTCGACGGGAACGGTGATCAGATTCATCGCCGGCGAGCCGATGAAACCGGCAACGAAGGTGGAGGCGGGGCTCCTGTAAACCTCGAGCGGGGTGCCGATCTGTTCGATCTGGCCGCCATTGAGCACCACCAGCCGGTCCGCGAGCGTCATGGCCTCCAATTGGTCGTGGGTTACGAAGATGGACGTCGTCCCCAACCGCCGCTGCAATTGCTTGATCTCGCCACGCATTTGCCCGCGCAGTTTGGCGTCGAGGTTGGAAAGCGGCTCATCGAACAGAAACACCGCCGGTTCTCGGACGATGGCCCGTCCCATTGCAACGCGCTGGCGCTGCCCGCCAGACAGCTGGCGCGGCCTGCGGTCGAGGAGTTGCGCGATCTCGAGAATGTCGGCGGCGTCCTTGACGCGCCGCGCGATCTCATCCTTGGCCATCCTACGGTTTTTCAAGCCGTATTCGAGGTTCTGGCGCACGCTCATATGCGGATAGAGCGCATAGTTCTGAAACACCATGGCGATGTCGCGGTCCGCCGGCTCGATCGCATTGACCACCCGCTCACCGATGCGGATCGTTCCTTCGGTAATGGATTCAAGCCCGGCGACCATGCGCAGCAGCGTCGACTTCCCGCATCCTGAAGGCCCCACCAGCACGATGAACTCACCATCGGATATATCGATGCTGATGCCTTTCACGGCTTCCACGCCGCCCTGGTAAACCTTGCGCACCTTGTCGAGAACGACGCCGGCCATTGGACTATTTCTCCGTTTCCACGAGACCCTTGACGAAAAGGCGCTGCATCAGCACGACCACAAGCACCGGCGGCAACATGGCCAACACCACGGTAGCCATGACGAAGTTCCACTGCGGGATCGCATCGGCCACGTCGGCCATGCGCTTGATCCCCGCAACGATGGTGTAATAGCGCGCATCCGTGGTGACCAGCAGCGGCCACAGATACTGGTTCCAGCCATAGATGAACAGGATAACGAACAGCGCGGCCATGTTGGTGCGGCTGAGCGGAATGAGAATATCCCAGAAGAATTTCATTGGGCCGGCGCCGTCGATCCGCGCTGCCTCGACCAGTTCGTCCGGCATGGTCAGAAAGACCTGCCGGAACAGGAACGTCGCGGTCGCCGAAGCGATCAGCGGGATGATCATGCCCGGATAGCTGTTGAGCAGGTGCAGATCCGCGACCACCTTGTAGGTCGGCAGGATGCGCACTTCCACCGGCAGCATCAGCGTGATGAAAATGGTCCAGAAAGCCAGCGTCCGCAGGGGAAAGCGGAAATAGACAATGGCGAAGGCCGAGGTGATGGATATGACGATCTTGCCGATGGCAATGCCGAGCGCCATGATCAGCGAATTGGTCAGCGCGACACCGAGCGGCGGGGCGCCCGATGTCGAGACCCCCTGGGACATCATTTGTCCATAGGTATTGGCGCCCTCGCTTCCGAACCACAACGGGATCATGCCGGACATGAAGTCGTTCGGCCCGTGCGTGGAGGCGACCAGCGCGATCCACACGGGAAATGCCACGGTGACGACACCGATGATGAGAATCAGATGCGCCAGAAAGGTGAGAAGAGGCCGCTTTTCGATCACTGGTAATTGACCCGCCGTTCGACAAACCGGAACTGGATGACCGTCAGCGCGATCACGAACACCATCAACACCACCGATTGCGCGGCCGACGAACCGAGCTTGAGGGTCAAAAAGCCGTCGTCGTAGACTTTGTAGACCAGAATGTTCGTGGCCTGGTTCGGACCACCCTGCGTCGTGGCGTGAACGACGCCGAAGGTTTCGAACATGGTGTAAACGAGGGTTACGACCATCAGGAAGAAGGTCGTGGGCGACAGCAGCGGGAAGGTGATGGTGAAGAACCGCTTCACCGGGCCCGCACCGTCGATCGCAGCGGCTTCGTTGAGTGAGCCCGGGATCGATTGCAGCCCCGCCAGAAAAAACAGAAAACTGTAGGAGACCCGGGGCCACACCGCGGCTGCGATAATCAGGATCATCGCGTCCCCGCCATGAAGGCTATGGTTCCAGTCATAGCCGAGCTGGCCGAGCAGGTAGGGCAGGATACCGATCGTGGGGTTGAAGATGAACCACCACATGATGCCGGCAACCGCCGGGGCGACGGCATAGGGCCATACCAGCAGCGTTGTGTAGGTCCTGGGGCCGTGAATGATCCGGTCGACTGCAAGCGCCAGCACGAGGCCGAGGACGAGCGACAGGACCGTGACGGCAAGGCCGAAAACGACGGTGACCTTGAGAGAATTCATGTATTCGCCGCTGTTCAGCAGCGCGGTGTAGTTTGCAAGCCCGACAAAGGTTGTCTTGAAGCCGAAGGCGTCTTCTCTGAGAAAGCTCTGACGAACGGCCTGCGCGGCCGGCCAAATGAAGAACACAAGTGTCACAGCCAGCTGTGGCGCCAGAAGCAGCCACGGCAGACCTTGATGACCGAAGATCGCGCGTTTCATGGACGTTTCCGAGATGGCGGGTGGCCCGGACCGGGCCACCCGTCTTGAGACTTATTGATTCGCCTGCTGGAATTCTTCAACCAGCTGATTGCCGCGTTCGTCAACATTCTTGAGTGCGGTTGCCGCATCCTCGTCACCGGCCAGAAGCTTCTGGAACTCCTCGTCGATGATGTCGCGGATCTGCACGTAATTGCCGAAGCGCAATCCCTTGGAATTCTCGGTGGGCGGGTTCAGCGTGATCTCCTTGATGCCGACGTCCGAGCCGGGATTCTTTTCGTAAAAACCCTGCTCCTTGCCGAGATCGTAGGCGGCTTGGGTGATCGGCAGATAACCCGAGAACTGGCTCCACTCCGCCTGGACTTCCGGCGAGCTCAGATAGTGGAAGAAATTGGCCACGCCCTTGTATTCCTCGGGCGAGTGACCCTGCAGCACCCACAGCGTCGCGCCGCCGATGATGGTGTTCTGCGGAGCCCCGTCAACGCTGTCGTAATAGGGCAGCATGCCATATCCGACCTCGAAGTCCTTGGAATTGGCGATGACGCCGGCACGCGAGGCCGAGGAGTTCATGTAGATGGCGCATTCCTGAGAGTAGAACTTCGGAGCCGCGTCATTGCCGCCGCCCGGGCCGCCATATTCGAACACGCCCGAATCCTGCCACTTCTTCAGATTGGCCCAGTGCATTTCGCGCACGTCGTCATCAAACGTAAGCCGCGCATCGACCCCGCCGAAGCCGTTCTGCTCGGTGCCGATGGGGCGGTTGTGCCACGCCGAGAAGTTTTCCAGCTGCACCCAGGAGATCCAGCCCGTGGTGAAGCCGCATTTTGCTGCGCCAGAATCCATGATTTTCTTGGCGTCGGCTTCCAGCTCGCCCCAGGTCTTGGGGGGCTGCTCGGGATCGAGCCCGGCCTTTTTGAACACGTCCTTGTTGTAATAAAGGATCGGGGTCGACGAGTTGAACGGCATCGACAGCATGTTGCCGTCAGTGTCGGTGTAGTAGCCGACAACAGCCGACAGGAAGCCCTTCGGGTCGAATTCCTCGCCGGTGTCCGCCATCATCTGGTAGACCGGATAGATCGCACCCTTGGCGGCCATCATGGTGCCGGTGCCCACTTCGAACACCTGAACGATATCGGGCTGCTGACCGGCGCGGAACGCCGCGATCGCCGCGGTCATGGTCTCAGCATACGATCCCTTGTAAGTTGGGGTGACGTGATACTGATCTTGGGAATCGTTGTAGTTCTGAACGATTTCCTCGAGTTTTTGTCCCAGTTCGCCGCCCATGGCGTGCCACCAGCTGATTTCGGTAGCGGCCATCGTGGCCGTCGCAGAAGCGGAAAGCAGCAAGGCGCTGCCCAGAATTGCCCTGATCATGTTTTTAGTTCCCTTATTGGACATTGGAGCCGGCGCATGTGCTAGGGGCGGGATATGTCGCGCACGTTTCGGTTTTGTGTCGTTTGCATGAACGACAGCAAAGCCGAGCAAAAAGCTCCAGCTGGGCATAAGCGCGCGCAGCCCCGAAACTCAAGGACAATATCAGTTCCTCCCAAGCGCCCGGCTTTGCCGTTAGGCGCAGGTGGAAGGGAACATGAAAATTGGCTCATGGCAACTACTACACCGAGCTTTCGATCTGCGTGTAAGGGCAGAGGCTGCCTTGGCCAATTCGCAAGTCGGCTGTAGATGAAGAAATCAAGTACGGTCGAACAGCAATCCTTTCAGCTTTTTCCCCTCCTGGGAGCATGTCTAAAGTTCTTCCCCGCACTCACCTGCTCGTCGCCTGGCGTCTTTAACTATCTCCAACCTTTAGAGAGTTCGTCCCCATGAAAATTACCGACATCAAGGCCTATCCCGTCTGGGTCGGCTCTCGAAACCAGATGCTCGTCAAGGTGGAAACGGATGAAGGCATCTATGGCTGGGGCGAATCCGGCATGTCCTTCCGCGAAAAAGCGGTGGCCGGCGCCGTCGAGCACTATCGGGAATTCCTCATCGGCCGTGACCCGATGAATGCCGCCGGGTTGTGGCAGGAAATGTACCGCAGCCAGTATTTCGAAGGTGGACGTGTGCTGTCCGCGGCGATCTCGGCGCTCGACATCGCCTTTTACGACATCAAGGGCAAGGCGCTTGGCGTGCCGGTCTATCAACTGCTGGGTGGCATGAGCCGCAATCGCGTGCCGGCTTTCGGCACGGTGCCGGGCGATCCCGGTGAGGAAATGATCGAAAAGGCCAAAACCCTGCGCGACGCCGGCTGGCAGTGCATCCGTTTCCTGGGCGCCTTCCAGGAAGCGCGCGAGACTTTCGAACCCCGCGAATCCATCGCGGCGACCGCCGACTGGATTACCGCGGCGCGCCAGGAAGTCGGGCACGGCGTGGTCATGGGCGTGGAATATCATCACCGTCTCAGCGTCGCCGAAGCAGCCTCGTTCTGCCAGAAGATGCCGCAGGGGACGATCGATTACATCGAGGAGCCGATCCGCGATGAATCCCCAACCGCTTATGAGGCGCTGCGGCGCATGACCGACGTTCCGTTTGCCATCGGCGAGGAATTCTCCTCCAAATGGCAGTTCGCGCCCTATGTCGAACGGGACATCCTGCAGCATGCGCGCATCGACATCTGCAATGTCGGCGGGTTTACCGAGGCCATGAAGGTCGCCGGCTGGTGCGAGGCTCATTATGTCGACCTGATGCCGCACAACCCGCTGGGGCCGGTATGCACCGCCGCCTCGGTTCATATGGGCGCGGCCGTGCCGAATTTTTCATGGCTGGAATGCCGGTCGAGCCCTGTCGAGCAGCTTGGCTTCGACAATCGCGACCTGTTCCCGGTGCAGGTGGCACTCGACGGCGGCGCCTATGTGGTGCCGGAAACTCCCGGCCTCGGCGTCGAGGTCGACGAGGATCGGCTGAAGGCCTCGGCTTTCGAATATTCCGAGCCCCCGCATTTGCGGCGCCGCGACGGCTCTGTCACCAACTGGTAGCGCACAAGGTTTACGGTCAGATCAGCTCCGCCATTCTGCGGTGTCTGGCTTCACGGGCCTGAGCGGCAAGGCGGAATGGAGTATTTATCGCCCCCATTCCGCGATAGCCGCCGCGCCGCTCGACGATCTCGAAAAAGAAGCGCTCGCCATAGGTCTTCGAATAGAGCTGCAGAAATTCGCCGCCATTGTCGTCGCGGTCGTAAAGGATGCGGTGGTGACGCAGGGTTTCCAAAAGGTCGGGCTCCAGACCCAGTCGTGCCTCTAGGTCGTCATAGTAGTTGGGCGACACTTCGAGAGCCTCGAAACCGTTTCGCTCCAGGGCCCTTGCCGTTGACAGCAGGTCGTGGGTGGCGAACGCGAGATGCTGCACGCCGGAGCCGGCGCTCTCGGCCACGAACTGCCCGGCAAGGGTCCGCCGGCTGTCGCTGGCATTGAGCACGATGCGGAAGCTCGTTCGACCGTTCTCCAGGGTCTGGCTTTTGATGAGCCCGCCCGGATCGGCGACGTCCTGCACGGGCGTTTTCTGCATGTCGAAGATCGAGGTGTAGAACAAGAGCCAGGTCAGCAAATCGCCGTCTTCCATCGTCTGCGCGACATGGTCGGTGGCGGCAAGCCCTGCATCCGCGGCCGGCGCGGCATCGTCGGCAACCGGCTTGAAATCCACTTCCCACAGATTGCGCAGCTCGGACTGTTCGTCGATGAAATGGACGACACCGCCACCCACGCCGCGTATCGCTGGAATGTGCAATTCGCCGGGACCAACTGGCTGTTCGAAGGCCGTCGCGCCCAAAGCCCGCGAGCGCCGGACGGTGGCTGCCGCATTGGAGACCCTTAGCCCCAGATCGCAGACATTGGTGCCATGCACCAGATAGGACGAGTGCGCGAAGCTGTTCGGTTCGGTATTGATGAGAATATTCACCGCACCCTGGCGCCACAGATCTACCGCTTTGGAGACATGCCGGCCCACGCGCCGGAACCCGAGCGTGCGCAGCAGACGCGCAAGTTCGGCGGCCTCCTCGGTGTTTGCCGCGAACTCGACGAATTCGACGCCGAGCAGCCCAACCACTGCGGGCAGGCTCGGCTCGGGCTTTGCAAGCGCCGGTTCGGTGCGCGCCACCTGATCCATGAGGTTGACCAGCGAGCGGTGCCCATCGATGGCGATGGCCTTGGTCGAGCCGGAGCGGAACTGGTCGTTGAAGATTTCTAGCGACCAAACGCCCTCATATCCGGTTGCGGCGACGGCGGAGGTGAAGCCGAGAACGTCGAGGTCGCCCTGGCCGGGCATGTTGCGGTAGTGCCGGCTCCAGAACAGCAGATCCATGTTGTATTTGGGAGCATCAGCCAGCTGAACGCAGAAGATGCGGTCGCCGGGTATGGCGCGGATCGATTCGAGCTCGATGCCGCGCGAAAGCGTGTGGAAGCTGTCGAGGATCAGCCCGACATTGGCATGATCCGCGCGTCGCACGACCTCCCACGCATCGCGATGGTCGTTGATGAACCGCCCCCAGGCCAGCGCCTCATAGCCGATCCTGATGCCGCGCTTCGCCGCTCGCTCTCCGAGTTCGTGGAAATCGGCCGCCGCACGGTCGATGCCGCCAAGGCAGAGCGGAGAGACATTCGAGCAGATGAGCACCAGATCGGCTCCGAGTTCCCCCATCAAATCGAACTTGCGTTCGGCACGCTCGAAAGTGCGATGGCGCAGCGGCTCCGGCATCGCCTCGAAATCGCGGAAGGGTTGAAAAAGAGATATCTCCAACCCCTTGTCGCGCACCATCTGTCCGACCTCGCGCGGGCTCTTGTCATAGGCGAGGAAATCGTTCTCGAAGATTTCGACGCCATCGAACCCGGCGGCCGCAACGGCGTCGAGCTTTTCACCAAGATCCCCGGCGATCGAGACGGTGGCAATGGATGTCTTCATGAGACGATCTCCATTTCTCGCGTCAGCCCTGGTAGCCGAGCAGACGCGGCAGGAAGAGAACGAAGTCGGGGAACAGCGTGATGATCGCCAGCGCGACCAGGAGCGCCAGAATGAAGGGTACGAGATCCTTCACGATGGCGCGCAGAGGCTGCTTGGTGATGTTGGCGACGATGAATAGCAACAGGCCATAAGGCGGCGTGATCAGCCCCAGCATGCCGTTGACCACCACGACCACGCCGAAATGCACCGGATCGATACCGAGCGCATGCACCGTCGGAATGAAGATCGGCACGATGATGAGAAGGATGGCGCCGGCCTCCATGATGCAGCCCAGCACCAAAAAAAGGAGGTTGATGGCCAGCAGGAAGCCGAGCGGCGACAGATCGAACTGCGCCATGAAATGCGACAGCGCGACAGGCACGTTCTCGCGCGTGATGACATATTGAAAGGCCAGCGCTCCGGCGATCAGGATGCCTACCGTCGCCGTCGAGCGGGCCGAATTGAGAAGGGTATGGTAGAACTGACCGGCCCTGACCGAGCGATAGAACACCACCGACACCAGCAGTGCGTAGAACGCGGCAACGGCGGCGGCCTCTGTCGGCGTCATCACACCGCCATAGATGCCGCCCAGCAGGATGACAGGCAGCAACAGCGCCGGGAAGGCCTGGAAGGTGGCGCGCGGCAACTCCGCGAGCGGCACGGCATCGTCGGTCGCGAAATTGCGGCGATGCGCGATGATTGTGTTCATTACCATGAGCACCAGGCCCATGAGCAGGCCTGGCAACAGTCCCGCGGCGAAGAGATAGCCGATAGAAGTGTCGGAGACGAGCGCATAGAGCACCATCGGGATCGAGGGGGGAATGATCGGCCCTATGGTCGCCGAAGCCGCGGTGATCGCGGCGGCATAGCTCGGCGTATATTTCCCGTCCTTGGTCATCAGATTGATGATGATGCGGCCCATGCCCACTGCATCCGCGACCGCAGAGCCCGACATGCCGGAAAAGATCAGGCTCGAGACCACGTTCACATGACCAAGTCCGCCCTTGAACCGCCCCACCAGCGCTTGCGAGAACCGCAGCAGCCGTTCGGCCAGAGAGCCGATGTTCATGATGTCGGCGGCCAGGATGAAGAGCGGGATCGCCAGCAGAGTGTAGCTGTTGAAGAGGCCCTGCAGCATGGTTTCGGCGGCAACCGAAGTGTCGAAGCCGCGCAAGCCCAGATAGCAGATTGCCCCCACCAGCATGGAGATGCCGACCGACTGGCCGAACAGGACCAGCGCGACGATGATCACGATCGTCAGCGTGAAAGGCTCAAGCATATTCATCGCTTTCGGCAAGCGGCTCGTGGCGGGGGGCGGTGCCGCGTATGGCGCGGTAGACCGAATAAAGCGCCCGGCAGATAATCGAGACGGCAAAGGGCAGATAGATGCAGAAGACCCAGTCGAAGGGCACGCGCATGTAGGCGGTACGTTCGATGGCCATGAAGGTGACATAGCCATAGGCGGCCGGCATCGACCAAATCATCACGCCGGCAACGAACAGCCCGCCGATTATGTCCATCACCCGGCGAACCGGATAGGGGAAGGCGTTGTAGAAGATGTCGAGGCGTATCTCGTCATCAATGCGGACGACAAAGGCATAGCCAAACAAGATGCCCCACAGCCAGGACATGGCCACATATTCCACGGTCCAGCCCAAAGGCAGGTCAAGCAGATATCGAAAGACGATCTGGATCAGAAAGCTTGCGAACATGCTCGCCAGCAGCAGGGCGATGATGTTCTCCGCCCGCCGTCTCAGCCATGTCGCGATGCGGGTGAGCAAGGCCATGCCGGTTATGCCTCAGGAGTGGGAGCAGGCCGGCAGCTGCTGCCGCCGGCCGTGTGGGTGACGGAGCGCTCTAGAGCGCGCTGATCTTGTCGAGCAGCCCTTCAGGCCAGTCCGCCGAGAACTTGGAATTCTTGTATTCCTCGAGCACGTGGTCGCGGAAAGCCTTCTTGTCCGGGCTGTAGATCTTGAGCCCCTGGTCCTTGAAGAACTGCTGCAGTTCCGCTTCCTGATCGAGCGTTACCTTGTCGAGCGCAGCCTGGAAGTTCATCGCGCATTCCTTGACCTTGGCCTGCTGCTCCTCGGTCATTGAGTTCCACTTCGACATCGAGATGGCGAACTGGTTGTTGGCCACCAGGTGATCGGTGAGGATGATCTGGTTGGTTACCTCATAGAACTTCATGGACTTGTCGGCCGGCAGCGGATTGTCCTGCCCGTCGATGGCGCCCGTCTGTAGCGCGGTGTAGACCTCGGTGAAGGGCAGGGGTGTGGGATTGGCGCCCATGGCCTGTCCCACGAATTGCCAGCCCTCGCCGCCGGGCATCCTGAGCTTCACGCCCTTGAGGTCGTCCGGCGTCATGATCTTCTTGTCGCCGCGCAGATTGAGTTCGCGGGTGCCGATATAGGGGTTGGCAAGGATCTTGACCTTGGCCTTGTCCTCGACCTCTTTCCACAGGCCGTCCAAGACATTGGAATCGGTCACCTTCCGCATGTGATCATAGTCGCGGTAGAGATAGGCCGTGCCCAGAATGGAGGTCGATGGGACCTGATTGTAGAAATCGTAGACGGCCAAGTTCGCCATATCGAGATTTCCGCGCTGCATGGCGGTCAACTCTGTGCCCTGCGCGAACAGGGTGGCTCCGTGATAATCCTGGAAATCGAACTGGTCACCGAGGCAATCGCCAAACTCGGACTTCAGCAAGGTGGTGCGGATGTCAGATTCCGGCACGGTGTCGGAATAGATCAGCTCCACCTTGTCCTGCGCAAAGGCGCCGGCGGGCGAAAGGGCGATGGTCAGGGCCGTCAGGCCGCAGGCCAGGCCCGTTTTCAAGAGTTTCGATGTCATATGCACTCCTCCCAATGGTTGTGCGCGTCCCGGTTGCGGGACCTGATGTTCCTAGCCGGCCGCGCCCCCCGAAAGGCTCCGCTCCGGACCTTGTGCCGGATCAGAGACGGGCGTGGACGGGGTGAAGGCATCGAAGACCGCCTTCATTTTCTCGCTGTCGGGAACGATCCCGCTGAACAGCTCGAAAGCCTTGACCGCCTGGAAAACCGCCATCGGCGCGCCGGACATGGTCCGGCAGCCCAACTGACGGGCCGTGCGCAGCAATTGGGTTTCCAGGGGGAAATAAATGATGTCGGCAACCCACATGTCGGGGCGAAGGTCGCCAGGTGAGATTGGCATCCCGGGCAGCTTGGCCATGCCGACTGGCGTGGTATTGACGATGCCGTCGAAAGTGCTCTCGGACATGGCATCGACGCTGGCCGCTTGCACCCGCCGGGACCTGAACTGGCTGCCGAGCCGATCGGCGAGCGCCTTGGCACGCCCAAGCTCGAGATCGGTGATCACGAGCTCCTCGACGCCCAGTTGTAAAAGCGCCCGGCCCACGGCGGCCCCGGCGCCGCCCGCGCCGATCTGCAACACTCTTTTGCGCGGTACATCGGCCATGCTGCGGCGAAAGCCTTCGGCAAATCCCCAGAGATCAGTGTTGTCGCCCCGCATGCGCCCGTTGGAGAAAATCACCGTGTTGACCGCGCCGATCGCTTCGGCATCCTCCGACAATTCGTCGAGGAGAGGCAGGATTTCCTGCTTGAAGGGAAAGGTGACGTTGAGCCCCCTGAAGCCGCAAAGGCGCGCAGCCTCCAGCACTTCGGCAATGCCTTTGCCGGAGGGGCCGAAACGGTCGGCGTCAAGGATCTTGTAGATGTAGCGAAGCCCGAGCCGCGCGCCCTCGATCTCGTGCATGCGCGGCGTGCGGGAGAGGCCGATACCGGCGCCGACAAGACCGACCAGCACATCGCGCGGCAATTCCGGGGCCTGGTCTTGAAGCCTTTGAAGGCCTGCACCCAATTCACATCCTCCCGTCGGAGCCGTGCGGCCCCTTCATGTGCATCTCGGGACATGCTTCTTGGCGAGCCTCAGTCCTCGAAGGTCAAAATGTACGAACTGGTTAGTTCTGTCAACTCGCCTTGGATGCCATTGTGCAGCAGGTGCCGGCCTCTGATGCGTCCCGCGCTTTGCATTTTGGTCTTCAGCCGCTATCAGAGGCAAGCTGCAATGCGGCGCACTGGCAGGTTAACGAGTAGGGGCGATGGGCGAACAAGGGGAACCGGAAGCTGCGAAGCCGCGGCGCGCGTCACGCCAGCACGACGCCGAGAACACACGCCGGAACATCCTCGACGTTGCGATGCGCGAGTTCGCGGAAAGCGGTCTGTCAGGCGCCCGGATTGACGTCATTGCCGCCAAGACGGCCTCCTCAAAGCGCATGATCTATTACTATTTCAAGGACAAGGAAGGTCTCTATCTTCATTGCCTGGAGGAAGCCTATCGTGTGGTGCGCAGCGGCGAGGTCGAGCTTGAACTCGATCATCTTCAGCCGGTGCAGGCTTTGCGCCGGCTAGTTGAATTCACCTTTGACCATCATGCCAGCCATGCCGATTTCATCCGCATGGTCATGATCGAGAACATTCACCACGGGGCTTATCTCGCCAAGTCCGAGAAGATCCAGCAACTCAACCGGACAGCAATAGAGAACCTTGCGCGGCTCTACGAACGCGGCGTCGCAGCCAAGGTGTTCCGGGCCGGTCTCGATCCGCTCGATCTGCACTGGCATATCAGCGCCTTGTGCTTCTTTAACGTGTCCAATCGAGCGACCTTCGGAAAGATTTTCCAGCGGAATCTCGGCTCGCTAGCCGCCCAGACCGAACGGCGCGGCCAGGTGGTGGAGATGGTGCTTGGATATGTGACCGGGCAGGTCGCCGCATAGCATTGCATCCTTGCCGCTCATACGCCGCCATTACATGACCAGCCTTCTTACCCGTCTTGCAATTGTACGGAACGGTTCGTACAAAAACAAAATCGCAAGGGAGGATCTCATGCTCGATCCGGAGCTCCACGAATTTCTCAAGGCCTGGGATGAAAAATGGGCGGCGCTGCCTGCCGGTGCCGGTCCGGCCGAGCGCCGCGCCCGGTTCGAAGTGATCGCGCGGGAAATGGCCCTGCCCGCGCCGGAGGATGTCGACACTGATCGTGAGGAATGGGTTGAAAGCCCGGCAGGCAAGGTTCGCGTCCGCTTCTTCCGCTATCGCGATGGCAACGCCCAGCCGTGCCTCATCTACATGCATGGCGGCGCCTGGATGCAGGGAAGTCCGGAAACCCACGCCGACATCACCTCACGGATTGCATCGTGGAACACGCAGACGGTGATCAGTGTCGACTATGCGCTGGCCCCCGAACATCCCTTTCCCGCGGCCTTCGATCAGACAAAGGCAGTTGTCGAATGGGCGCATGCCAATGCTTCCGACCTCGGTATCGACCCTCAGCGCATCATGATCGGTGGAGACAGTGCGGGCGCCAATTTGGCGGCAGCGGTAGCCTTGAGCCTGCGCGGTTCCGGTGTCGGTCTTGCAGGGCAATTGCTCATCTATCCGCCGGTCGATTTCGAGCGCCAGCGTCCCGCCTATACCGAGAACGCGAACGGACCACTGATTGCAACGGCCGGCATGCCGGTCGTGAACGCCATGTACTGCCCCGATCCTCAGGACCTTCGCGATCCCCGGGCCGCGCCCATGCTGGCAAAGGACCATTCGGGCCTGCCGCCGGCTTACATTGCAGTGGCCGAACACGATCCCTTGCGTGACGACGGCATCGACTACGCGGCTAAACTGGAGGCTGCCGGCGTGCCGGTCGTGCTCGATCGCGGACAGGGATTGTGTCACGGCTATCTGCGCGCCATGGAATACTGCGCCGCCTCGCGCGACAGCCTCAAGGCAATGGCGGCCTGGCTGAAGACGCTCGACGGGCAGAAGTGATGGTAGACGCCCGGCCCGCTCCAGTCACACCCGGCCTCGAGTTCGCTTTCTCCATCATCGCGGACATCGCCCCGCCTTTGAGCGGAGGCGCAGCGCCGGGCGGCGAGCGCCTGCACATCGCCATCACCGGCGGCCGCGTCGAGGGGCCAGCCCTGAAGGGCGACATCCTTCCCGGCGGTTCCGACTGGCCGCTCATACGCCCTGACGGCACGTCTGAAATCTCCGCGACCTACTCGATCAGGAGCGAAGACGGCACGCCGATCCTCGTCAGGAACCGCGGCCTCAGGGTGTCGTCGTCGGAGGTGATGAAGAGGCTGCGGGCAGGCGAAACCGTTGCGCCCGAAGAGTATTATTTCCGCAGCACTCCGGTCTTCGAAGCGCCGCCCGGACCGCATGCCTGGCTGAACGACACATTGTTCGTTGCCTCGCTCGCGCCCTCCGGACGCAGCATTCGGATTGACGTTTACCGGGTTGTGTGAGCGCGGTCGGCCCGTCGTTTCTGTGCGGAAAGCGGCATGAGCGACCGTGATCCGGTTGCAGCTTAGCACCGCTATTTCAACCGTCGCTGCCTGCGCTTCTCCGCGACAAACAGCACCAACTCGCAGTGTGGCCTCGAGACCGGTTCGCACTCTTCACGACAAAGGCGTCGTCACGGCTCGGCCAGGTCCGCCCGGTGTGCAATCAGGGCGTCGGCAAGGCAATCCGCCACCCGGCGAACCCGGCGCGAGGCGGCGAGGTCAGCGTGAGTGACCTGAAAGATGTCGCGGGTCATCTTGCTGCCATCGGGAAGCTTGTCGGCAATGAGAGCGAGCCCCGCCGTCCGGGCGAGGAAATGCGGCATCACACAGACGCCGAGACCCCGCGCGACGGCCGCCAACTGCCCGTCGGGAGTGTTGACGGCGAATTTCGCCGAAGTGTTGGCGCCGAATGCCCGCGCCCAAGCCAATACCATCTGCACCGAACCCTGATCGAGCCAGGTGACGTGGCGCGCCGGACGCGACCCATCCGGAGGCCCGTAAAGACCGAAACCCATGGTTCCAAGATGGCGCACGAGCAGATGGCCGCGCTCCGGACGAACCAGCCGTAGCGCGAGATCGGCATCGCGCCGATGCAGGTTGACGGTTTCGATGCCGTAAAGGATTTCGACGTCGAGCCCCGGGTTCTCGGCGAGCAGCGGCCTGAGAGCCGGCACGATGACGGGTGTGATGAAGCTGGTGATCGTTGCGAGCCGCACCAGCCCAGCGACCTCGTCCTGCGCGCCGGCCTCGGCACCGAGTTCGTGCATGGCCATCTCGACCGCTTCGGCACGGCCGAGCAATGCCTCGCCCTGATCGGTCAGGCGGTAACCGCTCTGGTGCCTCAGGAACAAGGGCAGCCCGAGCGAGCGTTCGAGGCGATCGATCCGGCGCGACACCGTCGCCGCACCGCTTTTCAGTGTCTCGGCAGCACCCGAAAGCGTGCCCGCCCTCGCCAAGGCAATAAAGATCCGCATGTCGTCCCAGTTCAGGGGCTGCATAGTCTTCCATTTTTGAAAAATCGACGACCAATCATTGCTCTACATTTCCGGAAAATGAAAGAGCAAACGGAAGTCTCACCAACCAGTGACGAGGCTCTCCGCTATGTCGACCATCGCCTTCCCATCTACCAGGCCTGCGCTGTCTGACGGCAGCAGCCTGATCCTCAGCGCGTTTGCCGCCATCTTCTGGGGCACCAATTTCGAGGCGACGCGCATCGTGCTCGACCATGTGACACCCTGGACCGCCGCCGCCGCGCGCTTCGATCTCGCCGCAGTCGCAATTCTTGCCTGGCTGGCGCTGACACGCCGGCTCGATATCGACGTGCTCCGGCGCAATGCGCTCGCCTTCGCCGCCCTCGGGATCATCGGCGTGTTCGGCTTCAACGCGGCGCTGTTC
This sequence comes from uncultured Alphaproteobacteria bacterium, assembly GCA_963782875.1. Taxonomy (GTDB): domain Bacteria; phylum Pseudomonadota; class Alphaproteobacteria; order Rhizobiales; family Devosiaceae; genus CAWALD01. The sequence continues at coordinate 2,230,707 of CAWALD010000003.1, forward strand.
CTCGGCATGAAGACCTCCAGCCCCATTACGGCAGCCCTGATCATGGGCACGACGCCTTTGACCACCAACCTTCTTGGAGCGCTCCTGAGCCGACGCCTGCCGCGCGGCATCGTCATTGCCGGCATGATTATTTCCCTGGTTGGCGTGGCGCTGACGGTCGGCGCCTTCTCGGGCACCCATTTTGCGACGGGCGACCTGATGATCCTTGCCGGTTCCATTGCCTGGGCCGTCTACACCATCGGCTGCCAGTCCTGGGTCAAGGAGGCGCCGGCGATCGAGACATCGGCCTTCACCATGGCTTTTGGCGCCGTGGCACTCACCGTTATGGCCTTTGCCGTCGAGAACCCGCTGCCCGTCCTGGCCCATGCCGGCCCCATCGGGACGATGGCGATCGTCCACATGGCGCTAATCGGTTCGGTGCTCGCCTACATGTTCTGGCAGATCGGCGTGTCGGTGCGGGGCGCGGGTGCAACCTCTGTTCTGCTCAACCTGGTACCGGTCGCCGCGCTCGTTGTCGCCACGCTTTTCGGCCGCCCGCCGGAAGCAATGCAGGTCGTCGGCGTCGGTGTCGCCATATTCGGCGTGTTGCTGGCGAGCGGGCGCGTGCCCCTCCTGCGTCGCCCCCGGCTGGCATGACCGCGCAAGAATCGCCCCGAAGAAAACGCGAGGTGTCGTCATCGCAAATGCCGCAATTACTGACCGCGCCCCGGGCGCAACGGACGGGCCCGGATTATCAGCAGGACTATATCGCGGTGTCAGGGCCCGATGACGTTTCTGGTGCGCCCGCCGCTGTGGCTCAGAAAAATCAAGGAAAACTGGTGCTGCTGGAGAGATTCGAACTCTCGGCCTCTCCCTTACCAAGGGAGTGCTCTACCCCTGAGCTACAGCAGCGAACCAATGATGCCGTATGTCAGCCCGAAGCGGCCCGGCAAAATCGCGCCGTTACTGCCATAGCGGGTCGCTGGACGCAAGGCCGAAAAAATGGCATCTGGCATCCCTTCGGCCAGCGATTCCGGGCATTGCATGAGCAAGTCGACCACAGCGAGTGACCGCCAACAAAGATTGGCCGCAAAGCTCAAGGAAAACCTCAAGCGCCGCAAGGCGCAGGCGAAGGCCCGTTCGCAGACCGGTGCAACGGCGGATCGGGGCGAAAAAACATCATCCGCGGCGCAAAAGCCGGACGGAAAGTAACCGAAAAGCAAGGCGAGCGGCGCCTTGCTAAGTCTTTCTGCGCTGCGCTAGGACGCCGCGCTCCATCAAATCAGCACGCGCCCGGCAGGCGCCTCGAAGGAAAAAAGCAATGGATCGCATCAGGCTGGTCGGCGGCAACGAACTCAACGGAGTCATTCCGATTTCGGGCGCAAAGAATGCAGCGCTGCCCTTGATGATCGCCTCGCTTCTGACCGAGGAGCCGCTGGTGCTCAACAATGTGCCGCGCCTGGCCGACGTCAAGCAGCTCGAGCGCATCCTGGAAAATCACGGTGTCGATATTGCCGTGCACGGACGTCGGCGTACCGACGACAAGATGAGCGGCCAGCGCATGACCTTTACCGCCGCCGACATCGTCGATACCTGCGCCCCCTATGAGCTTGTCTCCACCATGCGGGCGAGCTTCTGGGTTATCGGGCCGCTTCTGGCGCGCATGGGCGAGGCGCGTGTCTCCTTGCCCGGCGGCTGCGCAATCGGCACGCGCCCCGTCGATTTCTACCTGCAGGGCCTGCAGGCGCTTGGCGCGGAAATTGACATCGAGGGTGGCTATGTCGTCGCGCGTGCCCCCAAGGGTGGACTCGTCGGCAACCGCGTGCGCTTCCCCAAGGTTTCGGTTGGCGCAACGCATGTGGTGATGATGGCGGCGACGCTCGCGAATGGCACGACCGTGATCGAGAATGCCGCACGCGAACCGGAAGTCTCCAATGTTGCGCACTGCCTTGTCGCCATGGGAGCGAAGATCTCCGGAATCGATACCGACACTCTGACCATCGAGGGGGTCGCCGGCCCTGCATGGGGCAACCCACGAAGTCCTTGCTGACCGCATCGAGACGGGCACCTATGCCATGGCGGTGGCGATCACCGGCGGCGACGTGCTGTTGCGGGGCGCGCGCGGTGAGCATCTGCGCGCGGCGCTCGATGCCATGGAAGCTGCGGGCATCGATGTGGGTGAGGAGACCGAGGGCCTGCGCATCCGGCGCAATGGCAACGGTATCCAGCCGGTCGATGTGTCGACCGAGCCTTTCCCGGGCTTCCCGACCGACCTGCAGGCGCAGTACATGGCCCTGATGGCCACGCTCCAGCGGAACCTCCGTCATACGCGAGACAATTTTCGAGAACCGGTTCATGCACGTGGCCGAACTCGCCCGTTTCGGCGCGGACATAAAGGTCGAGGGCCAGATCGCGCGAGTGACGGGCGTCCCTGAACTGAAAGGCGCACAGGTCATGGCGACCGATCTGCGCGCATCGGTATCGTTGGTAATTGCCGGTCTGGCCGCGCGGGGCGAGACCATCGTCAACCGCATCTACCACCTCGACCGCGGCTTCGAGCGGCTGGAAGAAAAGCTCAGCGGCTGCGGCGCAGAGATTGAGCGCGTGGCGGGGTAGCGGAGCGTTGTCAGCAAGAGCGGCTCCCACTTTTGTGGTTCGACCGCGCGAAACATAAAACATTAGCGCCGTCCAAGCGTCGGCTCAGCTCTCGCGTTTGGGTGCGCGGCGCGTCCTCCGCACTTGCATCTTGGCGCCGAAATGGCCAAATGAGGCGCGCCCCTCCGCCCCGCTTGGAAACCGCCGCGATGCCCGACCTGAAATTGCTTGCTCTCGACGATGAGGACCTCGGCGTCATCTCCGCCCATGTTCAGGATGCGGTGCTCAAGGTCGAGGATGTCGGTCTGGCACGGCAGGATCGCCGTTTCGCGCTGCTGATGAACCGCTTCGCCTGGGAAGAGGACGCGGCAGGCAAGAAGCCCCAGCGCAAGCGGTCCGCCTTGCGGTTCGAACATGTCGACGACGTCAAATATACCGGCATCGACCTCAAGGCGCGCGAGGGCGTGCTGGAATTGCTCACGGTGACCTTCGAGCCGACAGATCCTCCGTCGGGCATCGTTGAACTGGCCTTTGCCGGTGGCGGCACCATCAGGCTCAGGGTCGAATGCTTGGAAGCTCGGCTGCACGACCTCGGTGGTGCCTGGGCGGCAAAGCATCGCCCCCAGCACGATCTGTCCGACGTGCTGGCCCAACAGCCCAGCCCGAAAGCCTGATCGGCATGGTCCAGCGTCTTAACAGCTCCAGCGAGGGCTTCACCGCCGGCTTTGCCGATCTGCTCGGCGCCAAGCGCGAATCCTCTGCCGAAGTCGGCGAAACGGTCGCTGGCATTCTGGCCGATGTCCGCCGGCGTGGCGACGAGGCGCTGGTGGAACTAACGGCGAAGCTGGACCGGTTGGAAATTGGCGCGGACCGCCTGCGATTCACACAGGATGAGATCGCCTCGGCCTCGGCAGACATCGATGCGGAGCTGCGCGCGGCGTTGGAGCTGGCGCACAAGCGCATCAAGGCGCACCACGAAAAACAGAAGCCTCAAGATCACATCTACAAGGACAAGCTCGGCGTCACACTCGGCACGCGGTGGACGCCGGTCGAGGCCGTCGGCATATATGTTCCTGGCGGGCTTGCCTCCTATCCCTCATCGGTGCTGATGAATGCCGTACCCGCCGCCGTTGCCGGTGTCGAACGCATCGCGATGGTGGTGCCGACGCCCGATGGCGTGGTCAATCCCGCCATTCTCGCTGCCGCCGAAATTGCTGGTGTCAGCGAGATTTACCGCATCGGCGGTGCGCAGGCCGTGGCAGCTCTCGCGTTTGGAACCGATACGATTGCGCCCGTGGACAAGATCGTTGGGCCCGGCAATGCCTATGTGGCCGCCGCCAAGCGGCAGGTTTTCGGTGTCGTCGGCATCGATATGATCGCCGGTCCTTCGGAAGTCCTCATCATCGCCGACAGCTCGGCCAATCCCGCATGGGTCGCCGCCGACCTGCTAGCCCAGGCCGAGCACGGGGCAGGGGCGCAGTCGATTCTCGTCACCACCGATGCGGCTTTGGCTGATGCTGTCGAAACCGAAGTGGACCGCCAACTGGAGCTGCTGCCGCGCGCCGATATCGCTCGCGAGGGTTGGCAGACCTATGGCGCCATCATCGAAGTGCCGGACCTGCCCGACCGCTTTCCTCATCGCCAACCGTATTGCACCGGAACATCTCGAACTGGCGCTCGACAATGCCGAGGCCTATCTCGAGCAGGTTCGTCACGCGGGTGCGGTTTTTCTCGGCCATCACACGCCCGAAGCTATCGGCGACTATGTGGGCGGTTCCAACCACGTCCTGCCGACCGCCCGCTCGGCGCGCTTCGCGTCCGGCCTCGGCGTGCTCGACTTCATGAAGCGCACTTCGGTTCTCGCCTGCGATCCGGCAGCCTTGAGCGAACTTGCACCGGCAACCGTAGCGCTGGCGGAAGCGGAAAACCTGAGCGCCCATGGCCGCTCCGTCTCGATCAGGTTGAACCGGTAGGGTGATGAACGAGGAGCGGGCGTTCGACCCCGAGACCGACCGCATCGTCACCGTCACGCTCGACCCCTCGACCATCATTTCGGTCGACCCCGACGAAGTGCATGAACGGCGGGCGGCGATCTACGATCTGATCGAGGAAAGCCGCTTCTTTCCCGCACGGGTGGCGGCCAGGGGGCCCTTCGCCCTGCATATCTCGATCATCGGCAACTACATTCTGCTCGACGTGCGCGATCCCGAAAATTTCGAGCCGATTGCCGCCCATTACCTGTCTCTGACGCCGTTCCGCGGTCTCATCCGCGACTATTTCCGCATCCGCGAAAGCTATTACGAGGCGATCAAATCCGCCTCTCCCTACCAGATCGAGGCCGTCGACATGGGTCGGCGCGGCATGCACAACGATGCTGCCGAACTGCTGCGTACCCGGCTGAAGAACAAGCTGGTCATGGATCCGGACACGGCCCGCCGTCTCTTTACCCTCATGTGTGCCGTGCAGCCTTATGCGGCGCGTGTCGACGAGCGCGAAAGCGGCCTGCCGTCTCTGCTCTTCGTGTGCTCCATGAATGCGGTGCGTTCGCCCATGGCCGCGGCGCTTGCCCGGCGCGCGGCGCCTGGTCGACTGGTCTCGCGCTCGGCCGGCGTGCGCGGCGGCAGCATCGATCCCTTCGTGCATGAGGTGATGGACGAGATCGGCATCGACATGTCCGTCCATACTCCCCATACGCTGGACGAACTCGCAGCCACCCGCTTCGACCTCGTGGTGACGCTGTCCGAAGATGCGCCAGAGGCCGTGGCGCGGCGCAAATTGGAGGTGGGCGGAACGGACCATTGGGATGTGCCGGACCCCACCCTGGTCGAGGGCAATCGCGAGGTGCGGCTCGAGGCCTACCGGCACCTGCGCGATGAGCTTGATACCCACATGCGAGCCCTTGTCGAAAGCGGGTTTGGCGGTGGTTCACAAAACGGTTGAATTCGAATAGGTTGCGCGCCGCATCGTCTCATCTCGGCAACTGCACCGCCGGCAAGGCCTGCCCGGCGCCGCAACCGTTTCCGGCTGAGGCCGTTTCAGGAGATAGAATGGCAAAAGAAGAAGTGCTCGAGTTTCCGGGCGTTGTGATGGAATTGCTGCCGAACGCGACCTTCAGGGTCAAACTCGAAAACGAGCATGAAATCATCGCCCATACCGCAGGTCGCATGCGCAAGAACCGCATTCGCGTGTTGGCAGGCGACAAGGTCCTTGTCGAAATGACCCCTTATGATCTCACCAAGGGTCGCATCACCTATCGTTTCAAATAGGGTTGTTGCCCAAGAAGCGGCGCCGCCGTCTCTTGAGCGGATACCTGACGCTGTACCGCGTCTTGTGGTCTAAGGTGACCTGGAGCTGCTGATGGCCCGCCGTCCGGATCTCATTCTCGCATCGTCCTCGCCGCGCCGTCTGGCCTTGCTCAATCAGATCGGTATCGAGCCGGAGCATCTCGTGCCGGCTCATGTCGATGAGACGCCCGAGAAAGGCGAACTGCCGCGCAGACTTGCGCAGCGGCTCGCCGTGATCAAGGCTCAGACCGCGCATCGCAAGGCGCAGCAGGGCGGGCTTTCCGACAATGCGCTGGTGCTGGCGGCTGACACCGTCGTCGCCGTCGGGCGGCGGATCCTGCCCAAGGCCGAGACTGATGGAAGAGGCGTCAGCCTGCCTGCGCCTCCTGTCGGGCCGCTCACATCGCGTTTATACCGGCTTGTGTCTGATCACGCCTTCGGGCCAGCAGCGCCGCCGGCTGGTCGAAACGCGCATCCGCTTCAAGCGGCTTTCATCCAAGGAGCTCGAATCCTATCTTGCGAGCGCCGAGTGGCGCGGCAAGGCAGGCGGCTATGCCATTCAGGGCATCGCTGGCGCCTTCGTCGTCAAGCTGACCGGATCCTATCACAGCGTTGTCGGCCTGCCGCTTTATGAAACGACGTCGCTGCTGGTCGGCGAGGGTTATCCGGTCCATTTCAACTGGCTCAACCAATCCACTTTGTCCGGTGTCTGAAAAGAAGTCCAAAAGCAGAAAAGGGCCGGCCAAGGTCACCCGCCTGAGGCCGCAAAAGCCTTGTCCGATCTGCGGCAAGCCCTCGGTGCAGCAATTCCACCCGTTCTGCTCGGCCCGTTGCGCCGATATCGACCTCAACCGCTGGCTGAGCGGGTCCTATGTCATTCCAGCGCGCGACAATGAGGAGACCGAGGAGGACGAAATTCCCGGCTTGCCGGATGAGGACTAGCCAGACGTCCCCCATCGGCTAGGGCATCAATTGCCCGCCATTGACGTCGATGATCTGGCCCGTGATGTAGCCGCTCATCTTCTGGCTGGCCAAAAACACGTAGGCCCCGACGCATTCTTCCGGCTCGCCGAGACGGTTCAGTGCCGTGGCTGCCTTGGCGCCGTCGAAGACCGCCTGCGGCGTTTCGTCATGGAAAGGCGTGATGATTACCCCCGGCGCCACGGTATTGACCCGGATGTTGTCCGGACCGAATTCCCGCGCCATGTTGCGTGAAATCGAATGCACGGCTGCCTTTGCCGAGGCATAGATGCCTGATCCCGCCGTGCCGCCGACGCGCCCGGCAATCGAGCCGGTGTTGATAATGACGCCGTTGCCCGATGCCTTCAGATGCGGATAGGCCGCCTTGGTGATGTTGAGGATCGAACGCACATTGAGGTCGTAGACCTCGTCGTAGACATCGTTGTCGAACTCGACATTGGTCACGCGCCGGATCAGGCTGCCGGCGTTGTTGATCAGGATATCGAGCCCGCCTAGCAATTCCACGGCGTCCGCGACGATCTGTACGCAAGCCTGCGGGTCCTTCACATCTCCCAAAACCAGGCCTGACTTCACGCCCTGCTTTTCGACGCCTTCCACCACGGCCTGTCCGGCCGAGACGTTCTTATTGCCATGCACGACGACCGATGCGCCGAGCCGCGCCATTTCGAGCGCGACGGCGGCACCGATCCCCGTCGAGGACCCGGTGATGAGCACGCGTTTCTTTTTCAGATCGTCCAGCATGTTTTTCTCTCTCATCGCTCGGAATGCACGCCATGCGCGCCCATCCATGCCATACTTCCCTGCGCCTTTCGAGACAAGCGCAGGCGGGTTTCCGGCATGGTGCCCCAGGTCTGCCGGACGGCTCAAAGGGGCGCATCCGATGCTAAGGAATGGCTCGAACAATATGCCGAACTTTTTGCGGTTCTGGCGCTGGACAGCCACGAACTCAGTCCCTATAACCCGCCAGCGTTGCGCTGTTCGAGGCGCTCTGGCCCAGGTAGCTCAGTTGGTAGAGCAGCGGACTGAAAATCCGCGTGTCGGTGGTTCGAATCCGCCCCTGGGCACCACAATCTTCCCTGAGATGACGCGGCACTAGACGCGTTTGACGCGCCCGATTGCGCCGGCCAGCGGATTATATCCGCGCGCCGCCAGCGCGAAGGCTACTATCCCCACGCCTGCAACAACGACAAAGGCCACGGCGTTGAATTGCCCGTAGGCAGCAAAGCGGAGCAGCTCGACGGCGTAGGTGAACGGATTAACGACGGACATGTAATAGACGATGTCGGCGCCGGCCTCGCGCAGCTTCCACAAGGGGTAAAGCGCCGGCGACAGAAAGAACATGGGGAAGATGACGAAGTTCATCATGCCCGCAAAATTCTCGATCTGCCGCGTATAGACCGTCACCAGCAGGCCGATGCTGCCCAGCATCAGCCCCGACAGGATAACCGCGGGGATGATGAGGGCCACCGTAGGCACTGGCATAGAAAAGCCGAACAGGGCTGCGACGGCAAGGAAAACCCCCGCCTGTAGCAGCGCCAGCACCGTCGCTGCCGCGATCTTGGCGAAGAGCAGGAAGCTCCGCGGCAAGGGCGTGACCAGCATCGCCCGCATCACCCCGGCTTCGCGGTCATAGACCATGGACAGCGCCGACTGCATGGACTGGAACAGCACCACGATGCCCACCAGCCCTGGCAGGATATATTCCTGATACGGCGTATAGGTGGAGTAGGGCGCAATGATCGAAACGCCGAGCAGATCGTGCAGACCATTGGCGAAGACCAAAAGCCACAGCGCGGGGCGCACCAGGCTCGAGAGTAGCCTTTCGCGCTGGTGGCTGAACTTGACGATTTCGCGCGAGGCCGTGACGTAAAAGCCCAACCACAGTCGCCAAAGCGTTATTTGCACTTAAATTCCGCCCGGTCGGTTCCCAAGGTATCGAGCGTGTTGTCCTTGTGAAGATAGCCCTCCAGCGGCGCCACGGCAATCACGGCATCGCTGGTTGCCAGCAGCATGGGCTGGCGCAATTGCCCGTCCCAGTCGCGATAGCTCATGGTCACGCCTTTCGAGCCGTCGAGCCGCATCTGATCCGAAGTCATGAAGGAGACGATATCCGAAAGAACATGGCTCGGCGTCTTGATATAGCCGGTGACGACGGATTTGACGGCAATCCAGACCGACCAGTCGGCCGCGCTCATCTTGCGGCCTGCGCGCTTGTCAAACCTGTAACTGACCTGAGTTGCACCGTTGCGCTCATAGGCCCAATGCCATTCCTCGGCACTCAACCCGACCGATCCGACAACGGGGCGGGGCAGGGCCGTCTGATAGGGAATGTAGCGCGCGAACTCGCCGCGCGTATCCGCAACATAGACCGCGTCGTAATCTGTGCCGCCGGTCAGTAGCCTGATGTTGTTTTCCTCGCGATGCTCCGGATCGGCTGCAAGTGTAAAAACCCGCTGATCGACGATCTGCAGCCGCATGCGCTGGGCGGAGGTCACAAAAGCCTGTGCCAGCATCGCATCGCGAGGATTTTCCCCGATCAGCACCAGAATCTTCGTCCAATCCCGGGCGCGAAGATATTGCACAAGGCTGTCGGCGGCCATCCGGTCCGAGGCGCCCGAATGCAAAAGCTCCGCATAGCAGGCAGTTCGAAGCGCGTCGTCGCCTGCCGTGGCGTTGATCAACTCAACCGGCCAGTCGCGCGCCGTCTTCGCCAACTCCTGAACCATCTCGGCCGGTAAATCGAGCACGACGAAGCGTGTGCCTTCGTCGACCATCCGCTTCAATGCATCGGTCAGGCCGGCAACGTCGTCCCCCTGTCTCGCGTCCAGGGTGAATGAGAGCCCGACCGCATCGGCGGTGAAACTGAGATCGTCGAGCGCGAGTTGGGCTCCGTCCATTGTCCTGATCGGCGGCGGCAGGACCACGCGCGCATAGCCCCAGTCCTGCGAATAGCGCGGGTCATCCTTCAGCGATAGATAGCCGATGGAAATTGCATCCTTGGCCCAGGCCGCGCTTCCCAATGCCAGCAGCAGGACCAACCCAGCGAGTATGCGGCGGACCGTAAAAGAGACTGCCTTTTGACCAAAGCGTGCCGCCGGGCAATATTTGGCGAAATGAATGCCCGATGCAGGCAAGGAAGTTCCCCTCGTCTCAAGCGCTGATGGCAGGACTCAACGCCGATCGTCCAAACAAGGCAATGGGCCCCCCGCTGAACGTATCTGGCATACATTGCGAGTGAAAAAGCCGCAAAGGAGATAGTGGCTTGCACCCGCCCGCACCGGCAGGCGCCGACAGGAGAAAAATGCGCGACGTCACCGCCCCGCTCTTGGCAGCCATCATGATCCGGCAAACGGAGGCGAGATGACACTCGCCTCACCTCGTCCGCCCGTTCTCGACTTTTGCGACCTGGGCAAATCCTATGGCCACACGCGTGCCCTCGAACACATCTCGTTTGCCGTGAAGAAAGGGGAAATGGTTGGTCTGCTCGGCCCCAATGGCGCCGGAAAATCAACGCTCTTCCAGCTCGCAGCGGGACTTTTCGCGCCCGATACCGGGAAGGTCGAGCTTTTCGGGCGAAGCTACAAGAACGACGCCAGTTTCATTCTCTCGCGGCTCGGTGTCGTCTTCCAGTCCCGCTCGCTTGATCTGGACATGTCCGTCCGGGCCAACCTCAAGTTTCACGGCGGCCTGTTCGGGCTTTCCGGCCGATTGCTGAAATCGCGCTTGGCGAAAGTTGCCGACATCATGGACATCGAGGAACTCCTCGATAAGACGGTACGAACCCTTTCCGGCGGCAATCAACGCCGCGTCGAGATCGCGCGCGCCCTGCTGTCCGAACCGAAATTGCTGCTGCTGGATGAGCCGTCGGTCGGCCTCGATGCCGCGGCGCGCCGCAAGCTGGTGGCTCATATGCGCGCCGTCGGTGCGCGAGAGGGCACGGCTATCCTGTGGGCGACCCATCTGGTTGATGAGGTCGAGGCGGCAGATCGTATTGTCGTTCTGCGCCAGGGGCAGGTGATTGCAGAAGGCACCCCTGCCCAGTTGACCGCAGAGAGCGGCCAGAGGGACTTGACCTCCGCCTATATCGCATTGACCGGCGCGCCTGAAGAGGAGGTACCTGAAGCCCCCCTGCTGCCCGACTAGCGGGATGGCCCGGTTTGGCGTCCGCGCCGGACTATGCGACATTTTCGACAGCCGCTGAGGGCCCGGGAACCAGCTTTTCCGCTATGCCGTTCGGTCCAAAGGATCTGCATCTGCCGCTTTAGGGAGATGCACAACAGGGAGGCGCCGCCATGGCCGATCACAAGGATTTACCACATTCGCCCGGACCCGCGGGAGGCTGGGGATCGGTCAATGGCATGAAGAAGGTCATGGCCAACGCCCATCCGGAGGCAGGATTTCTGGAGACGCTCTGGCGGCAGAACAAGCCGCACGGTTTCATGTGCGTCTCCTGCGCCTGGCCCAAGCCGGCCAACTACCATACCTTCGAATTCTGCGAGAACGGCGCCAAAGCGACGCATGTGGGAGCTGACGCGCGACCGCTGCACGCCGGAATTCTGGAAAGATCACACCGTTGCTGGCCTGAGAGAGTGGAAGGACCACGACCTGGAGATGCAGGGGCGGCTGACCGAGCCCATGCGCTACAACGCCCAAACCGATCGCTATGAGCGGATCGATTGGCAGACCGCCTTTCGCGAGATCGGCGAAAAGCTGAAGAAACTCCAGGCGGTTGACCCCAAGAAGGTGGTCTTCTACTCCTCCGGCCATGCCGGGCTTGAAGCCTCCTATCTCTACGCTTTGCTCGCGCGCCTCTACGGCAATAACAATCTCCCCCAAAGTTCCAACATGTGCCACGAGACCACCTCGGTTGGGCTCAAGAAGGTGATCGGCTCACCCGTCGGCACCGTTGTCTGGGAAGATCTCGCCAAAGCCGACGCGTTCTTCTTTTTCGGTCAGAACCCCGGCTCCAACAGCCCGCGGTTCCTTCATCCGCTCCAGCAGGCCAAACAGCGCGGGGCCAAGATCGTCACCTTTAACCCGATCCGCGAGCAGGGACTCGTCTCCTTCATCAATCCCCAGGATCCGGTCGCCATGCTGACTGGCAAGGAAACCCAGATTTCCGACCAATACCACCAGCTCAAATCCGGCGGCGACGTCGCCGCCATCATGGGGCTGTGCAAGGTCGTGATCGAGGCCGACGACAAGGCGCGGGCCGACGGCAAGCGCCGCGTCCTCGACACCGATTTCATTGAACAGCACACCACCGGCTTCGACAGCTTCCTCGCAAGCGTCCGGCAGACTTCCTGGGCCGACATCGAACGGGAGAGCGGCCTGACTGAAGACGCCCTGAGGGCTGCCGGCAATGTCTATATCGAGGCGAAAAACGTCATCGGCGTCTACGGCATGGGTCTGACCCAGCACAGCCAGGGCGCCCTCAACATCGCCATGCTGGTCAATCTGTTGCTCCTGCGCGGCAATATCGGCCGCGAAGGCGCCGGCTGCTGCCCGGTGCGCGGCCATTCAAACGTCCAGGGCCAGCGCACCGTCGGCATCGCCGAAAAAGCCAAGCTGGTGCCGATGGACAAGCTCAAAGAGCTCTTCGGTTTCGATCCGCCCACCGAGGACGGCGTCAATATCGTCGAGGGCGTGGAGGGGTTGTTCAAGGGCGAGATCAAGGCGCACATCTGCCTGGGCGGCAATCTGTTGCGCGCGGTGCCGGACCAGAAACACATGGAAGAGGCCTGGGCGGCGCAGGAGCTGACCGTGATGATCTCCACCAAGCTCAACCGCTCCCATCTCTTCCCCGGCAAGGCCGCCTACATCCTGCCCTGTCTCGGACGTGCCGAGCGCGACGAACAGGCAACGGGCCCGCAGGCGGTCACCACCGAAGACAGCTTCTCCCACATTTCCGGCACCGACAGCCGTCGCAAGCCTGCCTCTGAGCACCTCAAGAGCGAACTGGCCATTATCGCCGGCATTGCGAAGGCGACCCTGCCCACCAACCCGAAGGTGAAATGGGATGAGTGGACGGGCGATTACAGCCTCGTCCGCGATCTGATCGAGGCGACCTATCCGGATGATTTCCGAGATTACAACAAGCGCATGTTTGAGCCATCAGGCTTTTATCGCGGCAATCCCGCGCACAATCGCGTCTGGAAGACCGAAGAGGGCAAGGCCGTGTTCACCACGCCAAGCCAGTTGACCTCGCTCGCTTTCGGCGATGCGCCCGGCCGTTACCGGCTGATTACACTGCGGTCGAACGATCAGTTCAACACCACCATCTATGGCTATTCCGATCGCTTCCGCGGCATCGAAGGCACGCGCGACGTGCTGCTGATGAACCCCGATGATATCCAAGCCGCGGGCTTTAAGAACGGCGAGATGATGAAGCTGATCACCGACGTTGATGATGGCCGGCACCGCGAATTGGGCGGGTTGAAACTGGTCGCCTACAACATCCCGAAAGGCACGGTCGCCTCCTATTATCCGGAGTGCAACGTGCTCGTACCCATCTCCCACCACGACCAGCTTTCCAAGACGCCCGCGTCCAAATCCATCCCGGTGCGAATCGAACGGGATGACGCCTCGTCGAGGCGTGTGGCAGCGGAGTAGGGCAGATGGATATGTCCCGGATTTCCTCATCGGGCAGTGCCCCCGCCAGCGGCGCCCTTTGGAGGAGTGCTCGACAGGCGGCCGAAGCGGAACCTCTCGACTGGCAGCTTGCAGAGGAGACGCCCATCGGCATTCTCATCGACTCCGAACCTGTCGCTGTCATGATGGCGACACCCGCCGATCTGCAGGATTTTGGCGTCGGCTTCTTGCGGGCTGAAGGCTATATCGCCGGGCCGGATGCCGTCCGGCGCGTTCTCGTATTGCCGACGGAAAAGGGTTTCTGCGTCGATGTCGCGCTGAGCGTTGCCCCTCTGCGCCAGATCGCCTCGCGTTCGCTAGAGGGGCGGTCGGGTTGCGGGCTCTGTGGCATGACCGAACTCACCGATGTCGGCCTCGACATGGAATGCCGGGAGCGGCCGCCCTTGGCAGCAGAGGCCGTTTCCCGCTCATTCGCTGGTCTCGCCGCCAACCAGCCCATGAAGGCGGCCAACCATTCGGTTCATGGCGCCGCGTTTGCCACGCCGGACGGCGAGGTGGTTCTGGTGCGCGAGGATGTCGGGCGCCACAACGCCCTCGACAAGCTCATCGGGGCCTTGATGCGAACTGAAATCGATCCCGCCTCGGGATTTGCCGTTCTCTCCAGCCGTTGCAGTTTTGAGCTGGTGCAAAAGGCGGCGATCGCCGGGCTCGGTGGCCTGGCGACGATTTCGGCTCCCACAACGCTGGCGCTCAAGATGGCCCAGGATGCCGGATTGCCGCTCGCCAGTCGCGCCCCCGGCGGCATTGCGCTGTTCTGAAATGAAAAGGGGCGCGGTGCGCCCCTGATCTATTCCTTCATGGCCCCCGGTCCCGGCGTCGCACCGGGTGGCACCTTGCCGAGAATGATCATGCCGAGCACTTCGTCCTTGGTGACGTCCGTGGTTTTGGCTGTGCCCACGATCTGTCCGTTCTTCATCACGCAGACCCGGTCGGCGAGATCGAAAACGTCGTGAATATCATGGCTGATGAGGAAGATGCCGATGCCTTCCTTCTTCAGCTCCTTGATGAGGTCGGCGACCTGCGCCGTCTCTTGCGGGCCGAGCGCTGCGGTAGGCTCGTCCATGATCAGGATGCGGGCATTGAAAAGGATCGCGCGTGCGATGGCGACCGACTGCCGCTGTCCGCCCGACAGCGATTTCACCGGTTCCTTGAAGCGCTTGAAATTGGGGTTGAGCCGCCCCATCACCTCGCGCGCCTTGGCTTCCATCGCCACGTCGTCCAGCGTGCCAAGGGCAGTGGTCAGTTCGCGCCCAAGGAACAAATTGGCCGCCGCATCGACATTGTCGGCGACCGCAAGCGTTTGATAGATCGTCTCGATGCCATAGGCCTTGGCATCGCGCGGGTTGCTGATATTGGCCTCTTCGCCATCGATACGGATCTTGCCCGTGTCGCGCTTGTAAGCGCCGGACAAGATCTTGATCAGCGTCGATTTGCCCGCGCCATTGTGCCCGAGCAGACCCAGCACCTCGCCCGGATAAAGTTCAAGGGAAGCGTCGTCGACGGCGTGCAAGCCGCCAAAGGAGATCGAGATATGCTCCATCTCGACGAGTGGCCGCGTTTTCTCCAGCATGATCGAATTCCTACTTGGCGCGCCGGCGGTAGAGCGTGTCGAGCCAAACCGCGAAGACAAGGACAATGCCGACCACAATGCTCTGCAGGGGCGTGTCGATCCCCAAAAGCACCATGCCCGATTGCAGCGACTGCATCACGAGGGCCCCCAGTACGGCGCCAGCCACCGTACCGACGCCGCCTGAAAGCGATGTGCCGCCGATAACCGCTGCGGCGATGACGTAGAGCTCGTCATAGGTGCCGAGCGCATTGGTCGCCGCGTTCAGACGGGCCGTGGAAATGGCTGCGGACACGGCCGCCAGCATGCCCATCAGCGTGAAGATGAAGACCGTGACGAGCCGCGTATTGATGCCCGCCAGTTCCGCCGCCTCGGGGTTGCCGCCCATGGCGAACACATAGCGTCCGAAACGCGTGCGGTTGGCGATGAAGGTCATCAGCACGGCAACGCCGAGTGCGATCAGAACGGGTATGGCGATGCCATGGGAAATGGTGATGCCGCCCTCCGGAATGGGAATGCCCTGTTCCTGCGCGTAGCGTTCCGCAACCCGGCTCGGCCAGGGGTAGGAGTTGACCACCGCGACGGCCAGCAAGGTGATCCCGCAGCCAAGTACCGCGAGCACGCCCTCGGCCCAGATCGGGCGGAGCGGGAAGTTGAAGCGTCGGCGCTGCTGGCGGCCGGAATAAAGCGCCCAGATGATGGCTGCGCAAACCAGCAGCGCCACGATCCAGCTCCAGAACGCGCCGATGGCGCCGAACGGGCCGCCGCCCATGAGCGCGAAGGTCTGGTCCATTGGCGCGACCGTGCGGCCGGTCGTGACCCACCAGGCCATGCCGCGCCAGACCAGCAGCCCGCCGAGGGTGACGATGAAGGCCGGCACGCCGAGATAGGCAATGATGACGCCCTGAAATGCGCCGATTAGAGCGCCCAGGCCAAGGCCGGCCAGAAGCGTCAGTATCCAGATGAAGGGGCTTCCATAGCCGAGGAAATCGGGAAGAATTTCGGCCTGAACCACACCCATGGTCATGCCGATGAAGCCAAGGAGCGACCCAACGGAAAGGTCAATATTGCGGGTGACGATCACCAGCACCATGCCCGTGGCCATGACTGCGATCGAGGCGGTTTGGACGCTGAGATTCCACAAATTGCGCGGGGTGAGGAAGATACCGCCCGAAAAGATGTGGAAGCCTATCCAGATGATCAGCAGCGCCCCAATCATGCCGAGCATGCGCGTGTCGAGTTCTGTGGCGGTAAGGAAGCGCGAAAGCGGAGAGCGGGCGGGCGTCGTTGCCGCCGGTGTGGTCGTCGTCGCGGTCTGGGAATCGGCCATCTATGTGTCCCGGCTGTCTGGGCGTCGAACGGTGCCGCGGCGCGAGTCCGCGGCACCAGAGTTTAGCACGGTTTGGAGGAACGACGCGGACTAACCGCAGACATCAACCGTGCCGGCGGGAACGCCCTGGCAGACCGTGTCCTTGCTCACCCAGCCGGCGTCGATGACGACGTTGAGGTTGTCGCGGGTGATGGGCACGGGCTTGAGGAAGACCGAGTGCATTTCGACGCCCTTCGGGCCGCCCGAGAACATCTCGGAGTCCTTGATGTCGGACATTGCGGTGCCCTTGGCCAGTTCGACGGCGATATCGGCCGCGGCCTTGCCAAGTTCGCGCGCATCCTTCCACACAGACACAGTCTGCGTGCCGAGTGCAATGCGGTTCAGAGCGGCGTGGTCGCCGTCCTGTCCGGAAACCGGAACCGAGCCAGCCATGCCCTGGGCCGCGAGCGCCGCGATGGCGCCGCCGGCGGTACCGTCATTGGAGGCGACGACGGCATCGACATTGTTGTTATTGGCGGTCAGGAACTGCTCCATGTTGCGCTGGGCATTTTCCGGGACCCAGCCATCGGTATAGGCTTCGCCGACATTCTTGATCTTGCCGGAATCGATGGCGTCCTTGAGCACTTCCATCTGCCCGGAGAACAGGAAGTCCGCATTGGGATCAGCGGCCGAACCCTTGATGAAGACGTAATTGCCTTCGGGCTGGGCTTCCTGCACGGCGCGCGCCTGCATGCGGCCCACTTCCTTGTTGTCGAAGGTGAGATAGAAGGCGTCGGGGTTCTCGATCAGGCGGTCATAGCCGACCACCGGAATGCCCTCGTCCACGGCGCGCTGCACGGCCGGCCCGATGGCGTCCGAATCCTGCGCCAGAACGATCAGGGCGTTGGCGCCCTGCGTGATCAGGCTTTCGACATCGGTCAGCTGCTTGGACGCAGAGGACTGGGCGTCCGCGGAGATGTATTCCGCTCCGAGCTTGTTCAACTCGTCTTTGATCGCAGCTTCGTCAGTCTTCCAGCGTTCTTCCTGGAAATTCGACCAGGAAACGCCCACTACGATCTTGTTGTCCTGTGCCTGGGCCACGCCGATGGCGGCAAACGACACAGCAGCGCCAAACAGCGCTACGTAAAGTTTCTTCATGCTATCCTCCCGACGGGCGGGGATGCCCGCATTTAAAAATGCCGCTGCGAAAA
This sequence comes from uncultured Alphaproteobacteria bacterium, assembly GCA_963782875.1. Taxonomy (GTDB): domain Bacteria; phylum Pseudomonadota; class Alphaproteobacteria; order Rhizobiales; family Devosiaceae; genus CAWALD01. The sequence goes on from CAWALD010000003.1 coordinate 2,248,284, forward strand.
GCTCCGCCGCGGTCCGAGCAATTATTTCAATGCTCGAAAAAATAAGTGGCACGGCGTTCTGAGCTGTGTCAACCTGATTTTGGATATTTGCTGCGCTGCATATGCGTTGCAAGTTCCACGGGGGGAGGGCGTCGCGATTCTCGCCCCAACGAGAGCCGGAACGGCCGCAGGCGGGAGGAATGGAGTGAGAAGCCCGGTTGGCGACGCCGATTTCATTCGGCGGCAAAATCGTGGTCTTGTGCTGGATGTACTCCGCCGCAAGGGCCCCTTGCCGCGCGTCCAGCTGGCCGCCGAAACGGGCCTGTCCAACGCCACCATCTCTGCCATCGCTGCCGACATGATCGCGCAGAACCTGCTCAGCGATCAGTCAGAGACTGCTCAGTCAGACACCACGGAGAAGACCCGAGGACGGCCGCGCATTCAGCTCGGTTTCAATCGCCTCGCCGGTTTTGCCGTTCTCATCGAGCTGGACGTAAACCGCTCGCGCTGTTCTCTTGTCGATTATGGAGGCACCCTCAGTGATCGCATCGAGATGCGCATCACGCCGCAGACGTTTGTCGAGACACGGCCGGTTGAACTTCTTGCCACGCAGATTGCCGCCATCCGTGCGCGCAATCCGGAAGCCGCGGCACGCATACTGCGCGTTGCCATCTCCTCGCAAGGCATATTGGATCGCGCCGAAAAGACCCTTATCTGGTCGCCAATACCCGGTCTGGCCGGCACGCCCGTCGTCGACCGCTTGGCGGAGGAACTGCGGGTGCCGGTGGCGCTCTACAAGCGCGGCCGCCTCCTGGCGGAAGGAACGCGTGGCATCTACCCGCACCTGCACGATGCCAATGTCGCTACCGTCTTCGTCGGCTCGACAGTCGCCATGGGTATCTCCAATGCCGCCGACGGCGCCGATCTCGGCACCGAATTCGGCCACATGAACCATCTGCCTGATGGGGCACTCTGTCGTTGCGGCATGCGCGGCTGCGTCGAAGCATATGCGGCCGATTATGGTGTGCTGCGCTCCGCCTATGGAGTGCCGGATAAAACCCCGCCCGCCCCCAGCGTGCCAGCCGCACAATATGGCGATCTCATCCAGCGAGGTTTGAGGGGAGAACGCAATGTCTTGCGCGCCTTCCAGCTCGCCGGTCGCGCCATTGGCTTCGGGATCAACCGGCTGATGACCATTTTCGACCCCTCGCACATCGTCATCGTCGGACCCGGCGCCGACGCTCTGCCGCTCATGCAGGCGGAAATGGAGGCTGGAATTGCGGCTTCCATCGTCGCCCGGGTGCAGGGAACGCCGCACATCATGCGGCACCGCGACGAAAGCGAGCCGATTTTCCGCGGGCTCATGATCAAGACTTTAAGAGACATGGACCAGACAGACTTTGCCGCGCTGCCGGCAATGGGAGGACGTTGATGCACAAGCACATACTCATTCGCGCCCTGGGCGTGCTCGCGCTCGGTGTCGCGCCGGCGCTGGCCGGGCCGGTGACGTTCCTCGACCGCCCGCCCTATGACCCGCATGCCATCGATGTGGCCGTGGACATCGATCAACTGCATGGAACGCTCAGCAAAGCCGATCTGACCGATTTGATCGAGGCCGGCCGCCGGCTCTTCGATACGAAATTCACCTCCGCCGATGGGGGCGGACGGCCCGGCGCCACGCAGGCCGTCATACCGACCCGGTTCAAGCACATGCGCGAGCAGCTTTTCCAACGCGCCTCCGGGCCTGATTCCAATCGCTGCACCTCCTGCCATAACGATCCCAAGCCGGGCGGCGCTGGCGATTTCTCCTCCAATGTCTTTACCTCCGAGGGCACCGAAAGCGCCGATTTCGACAATGTCGATCCGCAATTCTCCAACGAGCGCGGCACCAATCATCTGTTCGGCTCGGGTCTCTTGGAACTGCTGGCGCGGGAGATGACGGCGGACCTGCATGCCCTGCGCAGTCAGGCCTACAAAAAGGCGCGCGCTGCCAACGCACCGCAAACTGTGGCGCTGGTGAGCCAAGGGTGTCGATTTCGGAAAGCTGACGGTCAATCCCGACGGCACGCTTGATCTCTCCAAGGTTGAGGGCGTCGATGCCGACCTGATCATCCGTCCGATGAGCCAGAAGGGCGTCACCCCCTCGATCCGGATGTTCACGCTCAACGCGCTGAACTCCCATCATGGCATGGAGGGGACGGAGCGCTTTTCGGGCCAGATGACTGGCATGGCAGATTTCGACGGTGACGGCATGAGCGACGAATTCGCGCCGGGGCTCGTTTCGGCCCTTGTCGCATGGCAGGTCTCGCTGGAACCACCTCTTGCGCAACCTTTCGACAAGGCTCAATGGAATGAAGCCGCCTCCCGCGGGCAAGCTCTCTTCGCCACTGCCGGCTGTGCAGCCTGTCACATGCCGGCGCTGCCGCTGAAATCTCTCGAATTCGCCGATCCCGGCCCCTATGACAGCGCCGGCACCCTCGCAGGCCACGACGTTGCCGATCCAGCCGTTTACGATCTGGCCCTGCTCGACTGGGCAAAGACGCTGGATCGCGATGCGGACGGCAACTATCTGATCCCGCTTTTTGGCGACCTCAAGCGTCACGAGATCGCCGATGACCAACACCCCCATTTCGCCAACGAGCTCCTCAGTCAGGGCTTTGTGCCGCGAACCAGTTTTCTGACCTCGGAGCTTTGGGGCGTTGCCGACACCGGCCCCTATGGCCATCGCGGAGATCTGACGACCCTTGACGAAGTCATCCGCGCGCATGGCGGAGAAGCCGGCCAATCGAGCGCCGCCTATGCCGATCTGACCCAGGATGAGCGCAACGACCTCCTGACCTATCTCGAGACCCTGAGGATGCCGCAATGAAACACGCACTCCTTGCACTGGGCGCGTTTATGCTGCCCCTCGCTCCTGCTTTTGCCCAACAGGTGCCCGACCGGGCGGCGGCGCTGGAAGCACTGACCGTCCCTGATTTCACTGAGGAGGCGGTCGCTGCCGGTGTTAGCCAGGTGTACGACGGTGGCTGGGAGTTCTTCGTGGGCGGCGGCGGCGCGTCGTTCGACTGCAATGACGATAATTTGCCGGACATGGCCATCGCCGGCGGCACCAATCCCGCGAGCCTTTTTATCAACAAGAGCGAGATCGGCGGCGCCCTGTCCTTCGAAAAAACCGGGTTGGGCCTCAGCGACAAGCTCACCAGGAATGTCCTTGGCATTTACGCCCTCGATATCGACGCCGACGGCGAGGATGATCTGGTGCTGCTGCGCCTCGGAGAGAACATCGTCCTGCGCGGGCTTGGCGAATGCCGCTTCGAACGCGCCGATCGCGCCTGGAAGATCGATGGCGGCCGGTCCTGGACCACGGCATTCGCTGCCGAATGGGAGCCGGGCAACAAATACCCGACCCTTGCTTTCGGCAATTATGTCGATCGTGCCGCCCCCGGCTCGCCCTGGGGCACCTGCTCGGACAACTATCTGATGCGCCCGCTCAAGGACGCTGAGACACCTGACTATTCCGAACCGCAAACCCTGTCGCCCGGCTATTGCGCGTTGTCTATGCTTTTCACCGACTGGAACCGCTCCGGAGAACCGGCCCTGCGTGTGACCAATGACCGGCAATATTACCGCGACGGCGAAGAACAGATGTGGCGCGTTCCGCCCGGCCAGCCTGCACGGCTTTATCGCCGTTCAGACGGTTGGGCACACCTCAAGATCTGGGGCATGGGCATTGCCGCCGCTGACCTCAACTCCGATGGCCTGCCCGAATATGCCCTGACCTCGATGGGCGATACCAAGCTGCAATCGCTCGAGGATCCTGCCGACACCTCCTATCCAGCCTATGCCGACATCGCCTTCGAGCGTGGCGCCACTGCACAGCAGCCCTACACAGGCGGCGACAAGCTCCCCTCGACGGGCTGGCATGCCGAATTCGCCGACTTCAACAATGACGGGCTGAACGACCTCTTCATCGCCAAGGGCAATGTCGAGGCCATGCCGGATTTCGCCAAATACGACCCGGACGATCTGCTGCTGCAGAATCGGGACGGAAAGTTCGTCGAGGCCGGCGACAGGGCGGGCATCGCCCTCAACACCCGCGGCCGCGGCGCCATCGTCACCGATTTCAATTGCGACGGGCTGCTCGACCTCTTGGTGGTCAACCGCAAGCACAATGTTTCGCTTTTTCGCAACCTCGGTCGCAAGACCGAATGGGGCCATGCGAGCCTTGGCAATTGGGTGGAAATCGATCTTCAGGATGAGGGGGGTAACCGCCGCGCCGTCGGAGCGCGTCTTCTGGTCAAGATGGGTACCTATACCACCAACCGCACCATTTCGGTGGGCGGCGGTCATGCTTCCGGCCATTCGGGGGCCGTACATGTAGGGTTGGGGCTCATTGATCGCGGCTCGGTCCGCATCCAATGGCCCGATGGGTCATGGAGCCATGACTACCGGTTCCTGGCCAATCAGCACCTCCTCATCCGCCGCGGCGACGCGGATGTGACCTACAGAGTTATGGAGTGAGCCGGCGCAGGACATAAAGAGTAAACGTTCTCCTGTGCCAATGCCGACAATCTTAATGGCTTCCGAAACGCGGCGATCATCGGCTTGGGTTATTTTTGCCCGACCGGCTGTCTGTTTGGCAGAACAGCCAGAAAGCCAACGAGGAAGACGTGCTTCGACGGACTCAACCCATCTCTGCGCAAGCCACAAATCCGGAGGATCAGCAGGCCGCGCCGGCCGCCGCTGACGCTCCAGGGGGCGTGGAACGTCGCCGTCATCCGCGGGTGCGGCTCGACGCCTCACCGGACGCCGCGCCCGAACCGCAGATCGTCGAGCGCCGCAAATACGACCGCAGAAGCGTCGATGCTCTGCGGGCGGAAGTAGAGTGGGTCTATGCCGCCGAGCGCGGCAAGCTGAATGGCGTCCGCGGCAAGATGAAGCCGTCGCGGGTCGCCCTGCTACTTGTCGCCTTGGCATCGGGCGGGCTTGCCGCATACATGGCAGCACAAAATGGCGAGGCCAATGCCGGCGTCGGTCCGCAGCCGGCCGTGCAGGTGGTACAGGAGGCGCGCGCCAAGGTTTTGGTCGCCACGCAACCTATCGGCATCGGGCAGCATCTGACCCAGGACGCCGTCTCGTGGCAGGAATGGCCGGAAGGCTCCGTCCTCGCCGATTACGTTACCTTCGATGCCGAGACCGATCCCATTGCCGGATTGTCCGGTTCCGTCGCACGATCCGAAATACTGCCGGGCGATCCCATCCGCAGCACCAAGCTGGTGCAGGCGTCGGGCGGCTATCTGTCCGCAGTCCTGGACCCTGGCAAGCGAGGCGTATCGGTTGCCGTGAGCGCGGAATCTGCTTCTGGGGGCTTCATCAGTCCCAACGATCATGTCGACGTCGTTCTTACTCGGACGGTAGGCGGGGCGGAGACGACGGAGACTGTTCTGCGCAATGTACGCGTGCTCGCCATTGACGCGCGGCTGGGTCAATCCGGCGCTGAGGACGCGGGGACGGATCCGGCGAATGCAAAGCCCGAAGTCTTTTCCAGTCAGGCGATCGCCACGCTCGAACTGGAACCGGCACGTGCCGAGGTGGTCATCAGCGCCACGGCGCTGGGGCGGCTGTCTCTGGTTCTCCGCTCTTCCGCCGACATCGCCGAGACAGCAACGCTCGAACATGCCGATCTTGATCAGGCGATCCGTCTGTCGAGCCCATTCTGGACGGGGGTAAGCCAGGCTGGCCTGAAATAGGCGCTGCCTGCCTGCGCAGGCGGCCGATCTCCTGTTAAGCCACTGTTGAGAGCCGTTTGCTAGCCTGCAGGCCGCGCAAGCGATACGGCGAACAACGAGATCGAATTGAACAGCAAGATGATACCGGCTCCTGGAACGCTCGGCGGACTTGCCGCCAGGGCGCTTACCCAGCTCGCGGCGGCATTTCTAATTGGTGTGGTCCTGACATTTTCAGGACCGGCGGCCGCGCAGACGATCAACTACGACCTGTCGACCACCTCGGTGATGCGGATCAATTTGCCGGTTTCCCAGGCGGTGACAGTCACTATTTCTGCCCCGGTCGGCAAGGTGGTCTCGGCCGATCCAACAATTGCTGACGCCCAGCCGATCACGGCGAGTTCGCTCTATCTTGCAGGGCGCAGCTTCGGCACGACAACGGTCAATCTTTATTCAAGCACGGGCGCCCCTGTCGGGCTTCTCGCCGTTGAAGTCGGCGCCGACACCGCCGATATGTCGCGGTCCATCCGAGACGCCCTTCCAAGTTCCAAGGTCAAGGTCGACACCGTCAACGGCCGCATTCGGGTCGGGGGCACAGTTCCCGATCAGGTCTCGATGCAAAAGGTGCTCGATATCGTCGCTCAATATGGCAGCCCCGCCGTCATCAACACCATGACGTTGAACGGGGGCCAGCAGGTCAACCTCGAGGTGCGCATTCTCGAGGCCCAACGCGACGCCGGCCGTCAGCTCGGCATCGAGTGGGGCGGCAGCATCGGAGGCGTCTCGACGAGCATCGGCTCAGGCCCTCAAAGCCCCGCCAGCGACGCCAAATCCTTCTCCTCCTTTGTCACCGACGTCATATCCGGCGCCACCGGCATCAGCCTGAGAGCGACGATCAATGCGCTGGAGGCCAAGAGCCTTGTGCGGACCCTGGCCGAACCGAACCTGACGACCCTGTCGGGTGTCGATGCAAGCTTCCTCGCCGGTGGACAGGTGCCCATTCGCGTTGCCGACAACAATGGCAACACTACCCTCAGCTATCGCGATTTCGGTGTGCGGTTGGTCTTCACGCCTCAGGTGCTGGAGGATGACCGAATCCAGATCCACCTTAAGCCCGAGGTCAGCGGCATCGGGGGCTTCACTGGCTCCGGCGATCCCATATTCAATACGCGTACGCTGGACGCGACCGTCGAATTGCGCGACGGCCAGAGCTTCGCGGTTGCCGGCCTTTTGCAAAATGACACCAACATGGCGCAGAACCAGCTGCCCTGGATTGGCGACGTGCCGGTTCTTGGCTCCCTGTTTAAATCGTCCAAGTTTCAGAAACACGACACCGAACTGGTCGTCATCGTCACGCCGCGGCTGGTTCGCCCCAGCGTTCCGGGACAAGTGTTGGCCTCGCCGCTCGACCAGACGGTGCCGGCCAATGATGTGGAATTCTTCGCGCTGGGCCAGATGGAAGTGACCCCGAAGATGATCAAGGGGTTCCGCACGGGTGCAGGCGCGATCGGGCCTTACGGCTATATGATCGATTTGGGATCGGACGACACCAATTGAGCATTTTCGGTACAAAAAGGGCCGCCATAAGGGTCGCCGCAATCGTCTTGCTAGCTGCGCTGGCCAGCGGCTGCGCCTATGACTACGCCAACCACAGCGACCGGGTCGCCTTCAGCGCCGGCAATGCGGTCAAGGCCAATCTGGAGATGGAAACGCTGAACCCGTCCAAGAAGTCGATGAACCGCACATCAGGGCTTGGCAAGAACGGCGAGGTGTCTTCTGCAACGCAGCCCCAGGCTCAGCCTCAGCTTCAACCTCAGCCCGGCGTTATGTAATCGGGGTCAACTTCCGAAATCCGAAGGTTGGTCCGATCGTCCTGCGGGAAGAACAGATTTACGCGCGCCCGGCCCTGGCTGCAGAAGCCAGGATCTGCAGATTGTTGGCAACGACGACGCTGCCGGGATCGAGCTTTTCGGCTTTGCGGAAATTGGTCAGCGCGGCGCGAAGATCGCCCCGCAGCAGATAGGAATAGCCGACATTGTTGTAATATTGCGCGGTGCCGCCCGAGATGGCGTAAAGCGCGGTATAGACACGATCGGAGAGATCGAAGCGTCCGAGCTGGTCGTAGGAGGCCGCAAGGCCGATATAGCCTTCGGGATCCTTGGGCGCCAGCTCGACCAGGCGCTTGTAGAAGGCCGTGGAATAGCCGAAATCGCCGTTCCTAAAGTGGCTTCGTGCTTCAAGGCGCGCACCCTCGGCCGTGTAGGTCTGGTTCTTGGGTAGCTCTGCAACCTGAAGATGGTTGCTGCCAAACGTGCTGGCGCCGATGAAACTGCCGGTGGCGCATCCTGCGAGCGGAAGCGCTATTGCCGCAGCAGCAAGCCCACGCCTTAAAAAACCAAACCTCAAAGTAGCCATCGGTCCTGGGTCCAAACCTAAATCCGGCCGTGCCGGTACGAGCTGACACACTAGGCTTGGGGGGTATTAAGTCCGGTAAACGAGGGCGGGTTCTCTCGTTTAGCCTTAATAGTGATTTAAATGCGAAATACCGCCCCGCCGTCATGCCGATGCACCCCTCCGGCCCGCACAGCCAAAAAACCGGTCAGATGCGCGTGAGATAAGTTCGGTATTCGACGTCGGTGACCATTTCGCGCCGCAAGCGAGACGGCGCGCCTCTTGAGCGCCGACCGCCACAAATAGCAGATGGCGGCCGGCCAGATGCGCGTGAGATAGGTTCGGTATTCGACGTCGGTGACCATTTCGCGCCGCAAGCGAGACGGGGCGCCTCTTGAGCGCCGACCGCCACAAAAAGCAGATGGCGGACGGTCAGATGCGCGTGAGATAGGTTCGGTATTCGACGTCGGTGACCATTTCGGCCATCTGCCGGATCTCGGACCGCCGGCAGGCCGAATAGACCTTGCGGTACGGCTTGCCGAAAATCTCCGCTGCCGCCTGCGAACGTGCAAACCCTTCGACCGCCCGGCTCCAGTTCGTATAGAGCCGCGGATTGGTATCGCCGCCTTCGTCCATGGGTTTGCCGGCCGGAATCTTGTCCCTGAGCCCGATCATCATGCCGCCGAGAATGGCCGCCAGCGCGAGATAGGGATTGACGTCGGAGCCGGAAATCCGGTGTTCGAGCCGCGCGGCAGGACCGGAGAACTCCGGCACGCGCACGCTCGCCCCTGCGATTGTCCAGCCCCCAATTGGGCAGAACCGGGGCATAGGAGCCGGGCTGGAAGCGCCGGAAGGAGTTGAAATGCGGAGCAAAGATCGCCTGCAGCTCTCGCATGGTGGTCAGCGCCCCGCCGATCGCATGTTGCAGGTTCTCGCTCACGCCATCATCGCCGGAAAAGATGTTGTTGCCATCCTTGTCGATCAGGCTGACATGGAAATGCATGCCGCTGCCGGCTTCTGCGCCATAGGGTTTGGCCATGAAGGTGGCGTCGAGATCGTGCTTGGTGGCACACCCCCACACGACGCGCTTGAACAAGCGTGGCGTAGTCGGCGGCAGCCAGTGCGTCTGGCACGTGGCGGAAATTGATCTCGAACTGACCCGGGCCGATTTCCGCCGTCACCGTGTCGGCCGGAAGGCCGATCTCGTCGCAGCCATTGCGGATTTCCCGCAGCACGTCCTCGAGTTCACTCATCGCATCGAGGTCGTAAAGCTGTGATCCGGCGGACGCTTCCGGCGGCTCCGGAGCGTCCGACTGGTCCTTTCTGAGCTTGAACAGGTAAAATTCCATTTCAGCGGCAACCACCGCCGTCAGCCCTTCCTCGGCCAGCCAGTCGACAACCCGGGACAGCCTTTGCCGCGGGATCGTAAATGCAGGGGTCGCCATCGCCCGTTTCGAGTGTCATCAGCACCTGAGCCACCGGCGTTTCTGACCAGGGCAGGCGCTTCAGGGTCGAAAGAATGGGTACGCCGACGCCGTCGGGGTCTCCGGTCGTTAGCGCCAGCTCGGTTTCATCGACATCGCGTCCCCAGATATCGAGCGCATAGGAAGAAATTGGCAGTCGGACGCCGCCGGTCAGCAATTTTCCTGCGCTATCGGGCGGCAGCCATTTTCCGCGAAACACGCCGTTCATGTCGGGAAAAAGAAGTTCTATCCGTTCGAGATCGGCGTTCTCTTCAAGAAACGCCTCGATGACTGCCTTCTGTTCGGACTTTCCGCGCGCCAACATGTTTTCTCCGGCGCAATCCCGGATCACGCTTGATAATGATTAGGGCCTGAACTTGCCCGTTTTTCGCGACTGCGCCAAGCCCCCCGCCGCCTGTTGTAAGCGGCGGACGGCAGTTGCCTTTCGGGCGGTTTTAAACGAATGATGCGGCAAAGGGGCAGCCGTTCGTGCAATCACGCGCCGCAATCACCTCGTTGCGCCCCGCAATCAAAAACCATTGGAAGCGACCTCGTGAGCCGCGAAAATCTGCAATCTCTCGTTACCGAATTGCCCGGTCATCTCCAGGACTGGTTGAACGGGCGCGATTCCCGAAGAAGTCGAGAACGTCGTCCCCGATATGGTTGGCATCGGACGTGGCAAGGCCATGCCCGCCCGCAAATTCGTCAGCCAGCCGCGTATGTTCCTGCCCACCTCGATCTTCTTCCAGACGATCACCGGCGGCTATGCCGATGTCGAACATTCCCAATGCCTGGGCCGAATCCGATCTGGTCTTCGTTCCCGATCTCTCCACTGCCCGCGCGGTGCCTTGGACGTCCGATGTCACCATGCAGGTGATCTGCGACGTCGAAAAGCAGGATGGCGACGCCCATCCGAACTGGCGCCCCGCAATGTGCTCAAGCGCATCGCTCGTCCTTTATGAGAAAGAGGGCTGGAGGCCGGTCGTCGCGCCGGAGATGGAATTCTACCTGACCCGGCCCAACGTCGATCCCGATTTGCCCGTGGTGCCGCCAGTCGGGCGCACGGGCCGCCAGGGCGTCGGCCGGCAGGCCTATTCGATCTCCGGCGTCGACGAATATGCCGACGTCGTCGACGACATCTACGATTTCGCCGAGGCCCAGGGTCTCGAGATCGATACCGTCATGCAGGAAGGCGGTGCCGGCCAGCTCGAGATCAACCTCAACCACGGCGATCCGGTCGATCTTGCCGACCAGGTCTTCATGTTCAAGCGCACCATCCGCGAGGCGGCGCTCAGGCACGATTGCTATGCCACCTTCATGGCCAAGCCGATGGAAGACGAGCCTGGCAGCGCCATGCACATCCATCAGTCGGTGGTCGACATCAAGACCGGCAGGAACATCTTCAACTCCGAGACAGGCGAGGCCACCGATCTCTTCTACGGCTTTCTTGCCGGCCAGCAGACCTATCTCAATTCCGTGGTCTGCATGCTGGCCCCTTACGTGAATTCCTATCGCCGGCTGGTGCCGGGCGCGGCGGCGCCGATCAATCTCGAATGGGGCACGGACAACCGTTCGACCGGCTTGCGCGTGCCGGTTTCCCGGCCCGAGGCGCGGCGGGTCGAATGCCGGGTCGTCGGCATGGACGCCAACCCCTATCTTGCCTCGCGGCCAGCCTTGCCTGCGGCTATCTCGGCATGAAGGAACAGCTCAAGCCGCGCGGGCCGGTCTCCTCGGATGCCGGCGATCTGCCGCACGAACTGCCCCACGACGTGCTTGAAGCGCTCGGCCTGTTCGAGACGGCCGCCAAGCTGCACCAACTCCTGGGCGTCGAGTTTTCTCAGCTCTACATTGCCATCAAGCGCGCCGAGCATAACGAGTTCCTGCGCGTCATCAGCCCGTGGGAACGCGAACATCTGATGCTGAACGTCTAGCCCTTATGCGGAACCCATCGTGACCGACATCGCCAATCATCACACGACCGCCGAATTGCAGGCGCTCGATGCCGCCCACCACCTGCATCCCTTCACCGACACGGCGGGGCTGAACAAGAAGGGCACGCGCATCATCACAAGGGCGGAAGGCGTGTTCCTGACCGACAGCGATGGGCAGCGCATGCTCGACGCCATGTCCGGGCTGTGGTGCGTCAATATCGGATATGGGCGCACCGAACTGGCCGATGCCGCCGCTCGCCAGATGAAGCAGCTGCCCTTTTACAACACCTTCTTCCAGACCTCGCATCCGCCGGCCATCGCGCTCGCCGCAAAGCTGGCCGAACTGGCGCCCGGCGATCTCAACCACGTCTTCTTTGCCGGCTCGGGGTCCGAGGCAAACGACACCAATCTGCGCATGGTCCGCCATTACTGGGCGAGCCTCGGCAAGCCGGAAAAGCAGTTCGTCATCTCCCGCAAGAACGCCTATCACGGCTCGACCTATGGTGGCGGCTCGCTCGGCGGCATGACCGGCATCCATGCCCAGGGCGGCATGCCGATTCCCGGCATCATCCATATCGACCAGCCCTATTGGTGGGGCGAGGGCGGCGACATGAGCCCGGAGGAATTCGGCCTCGCCCGCGCCCGCCTGCTTGAGCAGGAGATCGACCGGCTGGGCGAGGACAAGGTCGCCGCCTTCATCGCCGAACCGGTGCAGGGGGCAGGCGGCGTCATCGTGCCGCCCGATACCTATTGGCCGGAAATCGCCCGCATCTGCCGCGAGCGCGACATCCTGTTGATCCTCGACGAGGTCATCACCGGCTTCGGACGCACGGGCAAATGGTTCGGCGCCGAGTATTACGGTCTCAAGCCCGACATCATGACCATCGCCAAGGGCCTGAGTTCGGGCTATCTGCCCATCGGCGGCTCGCTGGTCTCCGATAGGGTTGCGGACGTTCTCATCGGCGCCGGTGAATTCGCCCATGGCTACACCTTCTCCGCCCATCCGGTCGCTTGTGCAGTCGCGCTCGAAAACCTCAGGATCATGAGCGAGGAGAAGATCGTCGACCGGGCCGGCAGCGAAATCGCCCCCTATCTCAAAGAGCGCTGGACCGAGCTGGCCGACCATCCCATGGTCGGCGAGGCGGTCATCGTCGGGCTGATGGGCGGCCTGCAGCTGACGCCCGACAAGGCGGCGCGCGCCAAATTCGCCTCCGAAGACCGGAACGGTCGGCTATCTCTGCCGCGAGATCTGCTTCAACAACGGGCTCGTCATGCGCCATGTCGGCGACCGCATGATCATCGCCCCGCCGCTGGTCATCACCAGGGACGAGATCGATCAGTTGATCGATCTGGCCCGCCAATCGCTCGATCAGGCCATGGCAAAAGCGAAGGCGGAAGGCCTGTTCGAGGCCGCCAAGCCGGGCGCATGAGCCTGCTCGACGTCAACGAGAAACCCGGCGACTACCCGCACTCATATTATGCGGCAACCCGCACCCTGCTCGACGACTTCCCGCCGCTTGACGGCGACACACGTTGCGACGTCGTTGTGGTTGGTGCTGGCTATACCGGCTTGTCGGCAGCTTTGCATCTGGCCGAGCGGGGCGTCGACGTGGTGCTCATCGATGCCCAGCGCGTCGGCTGGGGCGCCTCGGGGCGCAATGGCGGCCAGATCGGCTCTGGCCAGCGGGTCGATCAGCAAACGCTTGAAAAGATGGTCGGCATGGACCATGCCAAAAAGCTCTGGGGGCTGGCCGAGCAATCCAAGGCACTGGTCAAGGATCTGGTCGCCGCCCATCAGATCGCCTGCGACCTCAAACCCGGCATTATCTATGCCGATCACAAGCAGCGCTTCGTCGACGACACACGTGCCTATGTCGAGCATCTGCAAAAAGCCTATGGCTACGACAAGATCAGCTTTCTCGACCGTGAGGAACTGCGCGAGCATCTCGGAACCGAGGCCTACTTTGGCGCCTCGCTCGACTGGGGCGCCGGGCATTTGCAACCGCTCAATTTTGCCCTCGGCCTGGCTCGCGCCGCCCGTGACGCCGGCGTCCGCATCCATGAGATGACGCGCGCTGAAAGGGTCGAGCCTGGAACGAACCCACGCATCGAGACCGACCGCGGCACGATCACCGCCGATCACGTACTGCTCGCCTGTAATGGCTATCTCGGAGACCTGCAGCGTGACGTCGCCAGCCATGTCATGCCGATCAATTCATACATCGTGGCGACCGAACCCTTGAGCGAGGATCTTGCCCACGAGCTGATCCGCGACGACGTTGCCGTCGCCGATTCCCGCTTCGTCGTGAACTATTACCGCCTCAGCGCTGACCGCCGCATGCTGTTTGGCGGCCGCGAGAGCTATGGCTACCGCTATCCGGCCGACATCGCGACGGCGGTGAAAAAGCGCATGTGCGGTATCTACCCTCAGCTGCAAAACACCCGCATCGACTACGCCTGGGGCGGCACGCTCGGCATCACCATGAACCGTATGCCGCATCTCGCCCGGATCGAGAACAATGTGCTCAGCGCTTCGGGCTATTCCGGGCACGGGCTGGCCATGGCGACCCTCTGCGGCAAGCTGATGGCGGATGTAGTTTTGGGCGATGCTGCCGGTTTCGATGCCATGGCTGCGGTGCCGACGCCAGGCTTTCCGGGTGGCACAGCCTTCAGGCGGCCGCTTCTGGTGCTTGCCATGCTCTATTTCGCCTTGCGGGACCGCCTCTAACCGGCAACAACTGAGCTTATGCAGAATCGTCCCGTCATCGGCATTATCGGCTGCCTCAAACCGCTCGACGGCGAAACCGCCTTTACCGTCAAGGCCCGCTATGTTGAAGGTGTTGCCCGCTTTGCAGATGCCATACCGCTGGTGATCCCGGGCCTGGGTCGCCCCGAGGATGCACCGGGTATCGTCAGCCGGCTCGACGCAATCCTTCTGACCGGCAGCACCTCCAATGTCGAGCCAACCCGCTACCGCGCCGCTGCCGATGATCATGGGCCCCGCGATCCGGGCCGCGACGGCACCTCGATTGCGCTGGTCAAGGCTGCCAAATTCTACGGCGTGCCTGTCATCGGCATCTGTCGTGGCTTGCAGGAAATAAACGTGGCGCTAGGCGGCACGCTGATTGACGAGCGCGACGCGCCGGCCGATTTCTCCCACCACGCTCCTGAAGATGCCGACTTGCCGGGCATGTTCGGGCACACACATATGGTCGAGGTCTCGCCTGGATCGGCGCTTTCCCGCATTACCGGACCAGGCGAGATTGAGGTCAATTCGGTCCATTATCAGCGCATTGGCCAGTTGGGTGAAGGATTGCGCGTCGAAGCCGTTGCCCCGGATGGGGTCATCGAGGCCGTTTCCAGCCGCGAGGCCGTTCCGCAAATCTTCGCCGTGCAATGGCACCCGGAATGGCGGCCCGAGGAGCGCCAGCATCATCTTGCCTTCTGGCGTCAGGTCGGCGAGATGGCGCGCACGCGCGCGTCCAGTCCTTCCAGCGCCAGCCCGCAACTGGGTGAGATCGGTGTTTAACTCGAAACCAGTTGAATAGCTTGTTTCTGCCTATATTAACTGAAAAACGGTTTATATACCGTTGCGGTGTTGATCCGATCACGCCTGTAGGGCGGCACGCCTGCGGATTCCCCCTCTAAAAACGGCACAAAAAAAGCCCCGCCGGGGCGGGGCCAGAAAGTTGAAGGTCAAAGAACGATCACAGAACGAGCCCGCGAACGCCGGGTGGTGACTCTGCAGTCCGCCTTCATCGAAAGCTCAGGCCGCAAAATTGCCTATGCGCCACACTAAGGGGGCGGCTTTGCCAGACAATGAGAACGCAGCCATTGATTTTGCTAAAGTTTTAGCTTGGCCGTTTCATGTCAGGATGCGCCTCGACGATCTTTGGCAGGGCCTTGAGGACCTCCGCGAGGTGCTCCTTCACCGCCGCCGCAGTCGCGCGCCGCAACCGCCTCCACAATCCACGCATGCTGGTCGATCAGCCTAGCGATCGGCAGGGACACCGCCGGCGCGTTGATGAATGTGCAGATCGAGGAATATAGTGTCGAGGTATTACTCTTCCTCGGTACGGTCATCGCGCTGATCATCGTGCTGCTCCCCGATCTCGTCATGTGGCTGCCGCGGTTGGCCTGCGGCGGATAACGCGCAAACTTTACAGGTAATTCAGATGAGACAGACATGGCGGTGGTTCGGGCCGCACGATCTTGCCAGCACCGACGACATGGTCCAATCGGGCGTCGAGGGCGTCGTCACCGCTCTCCATCACATCGCCAATGGCGAGATATGGAGCCCCGGGGAAATCGCAAAACGCCAGGGGGAGATTGCCCGCCGCAAGGACGGCAATCCTTCGGGCCTGGAATGGGAGGTGGTCGAAAGCCTGCCCATTTCCGAAGACATCAAGAAGCAGAAGGGAGCGTACCGCACGCACTACGCCAATTATCGTGAAAGCCTGAAAAACCTTTCCGATGCGGGTATCAAGACCGTCTGCTACAATTTCATGCCGGTGCTCGACTGGACCCGCACCAATCTCGTCTGGCAGCTGCCGCATGGCGGCTCCTGCATGCGGTTCGACTTCAACGACTTCGCCGCCTTCGACATCTTCATCCTCGAGCGGCAGGGCGCCCGCCAGGACTATGCCCAGGAAATCGTCGACGAAGCCGGACGCCGGTTCGAGAAAATGGACGATGCGCACGTCAAGCGGCTGACCTCTAACGTCACCGCCGGCCTGCCGGGGGCCAACGAACATCTGACCCTCGAAGGCGTACGCGATCACCTCGGAGAATATGGCGCCATTGGCGCAGAAAAGCTCCGCGCCCACCTCATCGCCTTCCTTGAGGAAGTCGTCCCTACGGCCGAAAGCCTCGGCATGCGGCTGTGCTGCCACCCGGATGATCCGCCCTTTGCGCTCATGGGCCTGCCGCGCATCATGTCGACTGAGTCCGACTACAAGACCGTGCTAGATGCGGTCGACAGCCCTGCCAATGGCATGACGCTGTGCTCCGGCTCGCTGGGCGCAAGGCCGGATAATGACCTGCCGGGCATGATGCAGCGGCTGGGCCCCAAGGTGCATTTTCTGCATTTGCGCAACGTACGTCGCGACACGACCGATCTGCGCGGATCATTTTATGAATCCGAACATTTGAACGGGGACGTGGACATGGTCGCGCTCATCGCCGTCATCCTTCGCGAGGAGGCACGGCGCAGGGCCGAGGGCAGGGCGGACCATGAGATCCCCATGCGCCCCGACCACGGGCAGGATATCCTCGATGATTTGAACCGAAGGGCACAACCGGGTTATCCAACCATTGGGCGCATGCGCGGCCTTGCCGAACTCAGGGGCGTCATGAAAGCCTTCACGCACCAGGAACTGGGGTTGGTCTGAGACGATGGTAGGAACAGATTTTCTCAATCCCGACCGGCAGCTTCCTGCTTCCGACCCGGCTCGCTCGGTTGCATGCGACCTTTACGAATGCGTTGCAGGCCTGCCCATCGTCAGTCCGCACGGCCACGTGGTGCCGAAATGGTTTGCCGACAACGAACCCTTCTCCGACCCCGCGACCCTCTTTCTGACCCCGGACCATTACGTCCTGCGCATGCTGCGGAGCCAGGGGCTGAGTTACGATGATATGGGCGTTCCGCGAAAGGACGGCGGCCACGTCGCCGATGGCCGCGCCGCCTGGCGGCTGTTCGCAAAGAACTATCACCTTTTTGCAGCCACGCCTTCGCGCGCCTGGATCGACCATGCGCTCAACTGGGCATTCGGGGCCGACGAGCCCCTCAGCGCCGACAACGCCGATGCGATTTACGATCTGATCGACCAGCGGCTCAAAGACGAAGATCTGCGTCCGCTCGCCGTGCTCGACAAGGCCAATGTCAAGGTGCTGGCCACGACCGAGTTCGCGCTCGACACGCTGCCGCATCACCAAAAGCTCAAGGACAAGGGGCTGATCGGTCGCATCCGCACCACCTACCGTCCTGACGACGTTACCGACCCCGACAAGCCCGGCTTCGCCGAACGCATCGAACAGCTTGCCGATCTGACCGGTGAAGACGTCCACAAATGGGATGGGTTGATCGAGGCCCACCGCAAGCGTCGCGCCTATTTCCGCGAGTTCGGCGCTGTTGCCACCGATCATGGCGTGCCGACCGCCAACACGGCCGATCTGCCCGCCGGCCAGAAGCAGGAATTGCTCACGCGCATTCTGACGGGAGAGTTCACGCCGTCCGACGCGGAGACCTTCCGCGCTCAGATGCTGACGGAAATGGCGGGCCTGTCGGTCGAGGATGGCATGGTCATGCAGATCCATGCCGGTTCCAGCCGCAATACCGATCCCATGCTCATGGACGAGCGCGGAACCGACCTCGGCGCCGATATCCCGATGCGCTGCGATTTCGTCAACGGGCTGCAGGCGCTGCTGGGCCGCTACGGCAATGAGCCGGATTTCCGCCTCATCCTCTTCACCCTCGATGAATCGACTTATGCCCGCGAATTGGCGCCCATGGCGGGCTATTGGCCGTCCTTGCGCATCGGCCCGCCCTGGTGGTTCCACGACAGCCCGCAGGGCATCCGCCGCTATCTTGACCAGACTTTCGAGACCGCCGGCTTTTTCAATCTCGCAGGTTTCAACGACGATACGCGCGCCCTGCTTTCCATTCCCGCTCGCCATGATGTCTGGCGCCGCGAAATCGCCCGCTTCCTCGCCAATCTCGTTGCCGAACATCGCCTGTCGCTGCAGAGCGCCCGCGAAATAGCCGCCTGGCTGAGCCACGACGCAGCGACCATGGCGTACAAACTGGGATGAAGGGAGGGGCTGTGAGACGACGCGCCGTTATAGGGCTGGGGCTGGCAGCGGCAAGCGCTGCGGCGCTGTCTGCTTGCTCGAATTTCGTGCCCGAAGGCGCCACCGGTCCGGGAATGCTGACCCGCGCCGGCATTGTCAGCGAGGTCAACGCCGTGCGCGCCGCCAATGGCCGCAAGGCGCTGGCTTACAGCTCCAGCTTGGAACAGGCCGCCCGTGCCCAGGCACAGGCAATGGCCTCGAAGGACACCCTGTCGCACACCATTGACGGACCTCTGCGCCAGCGCGTCAATCGCGTGGGCTATCGGGGCGCCCTGGGCGAGAACGTCGCAAGCGGCCAGAAAACCCTCGAACAGGCACTGGAAGGCTGGCTCAATTCGCCCTCCCACCGCAGCACCATGCTCAGTCCAAAATTCTCCGAATTCGGCCTGTCGGCGGCAACCGCCAAATCGGGTCGGATCTACTGGGCCGTCATCTTCGGTGGTGACGCCAATCTGTGGATCAAGTCTGGCGTCTAGCTTGCACTCAGCGTCCGCCGCACCGCATCCTTCCAGCCCTTGAGCTTTGCCTTGCGCGTCTTCTCGTCCATCTTCGGCGTGAACTGCGCCTCGCGCGCCCAGCTCTTGGCGAACTCTGCCTGGTCCGGCCACACGCCCACCTTCATGCCGGCCAGCCAGGCCGCGCCGAGCGCCGTCGTCTCGAGAATTGTCGGCCGGTCGACCGGCGCATCGAGAATGTCGGCCAGGAACTGCATCGTCCAGTCCGAGGCGACCATGCCGCCATCGACGCGCAGCACGGTGTCCGGCATTGCCCTTCCAGTCCCTGCGCATGGCATCGAGCAGGTCGCGCGTCTGGTAGCACACCGATTCCAGCGCCGCCCGCGCGAGCTCCTGCGGCCCCGTATT
Source organism: uncultured Alphaproteobacteria bacterium (assembly GCA_963782875.1). GTDB lineage: Bacteria > Pseudomonadota > Alphaproteobacteria > Rhizobiales > Devosiaceae > CAWALD01. Next base: position 2,267,486 of record CAWALD010000003.1, read on the forward strand.
GCGCGTCAGCCCGAAGATCGCGCCGCGCGCCTCGGCATCCCACTGCGGGGCGCCCAGCCCGACGAAGGCCGGCACCAGATAGACAGCCTGTTCGGGATCGGCGTCCGCGGCCAGCCGCCCGCTTTCCTCAGCCTTGCGGATCAGCCCGAGCCCGTCGCGCAGCCACTGCACCGCCGCGCCGGCGACGAAGATCGAGCCTTCGAGCGCATAGGTCGTCTTGCCGTCGAGCCGATAGGCGACGGTCGTCAGCAGCCGGTTCTTCGACCGCACCAGGTCGCTGCCGGTATTGAGCAGCGCAAAGCAGCCGGTGCCGTAGGTCGATTTCATCATGCCCGGCTCGAAAGCAGGCCTGGCCGATGGTCGCCGCCTGCTGGTCGCCCGCGACGCCCCGGATGGGGATGCGCCGCGCCGAAGAGCTTCTCCTCGGTCGCGCCGAAATCGTCGGCGCAGTCCTTGACCTCGGGCAGCATCGCTCGCGGCACGTCCAGCAGCTTCAGCAACTCGTCGTCCCAGTGCTTGGGTTTCGATGTTGAACATCAGCGTGCGCGCGGCATTGGTCGCGTCGGTGACGTGCTTCTTGCCGCCCGTCAGCCGCCAGATCAGAAAGCTGTCGACGGTGCCGAAGGCGAGCTCGCCCTCCTTGGCGCGCGGCCCGCGCGCCCTTCACATTGTCGAGCAGCCAGTTCACCTTGGTGCCGGAGAAATAGGGGTCGAGCAGCAGCCCGGTCTTGCGCGGTGAAGAGCTTTTCGTGGCCCGCCTTCTTCAGCTCGCGCACAGTACTCGCCGTGCGCCGGTCCTGCCAGACGATGGCGTTGTGGATCGGCTCGCCGGTCTGCCCGGTCCCAGATCGACGACGGTCTCGCGCTGGTTGGTGATGCCGATGGCGGCGACATCGCCGGCGGCGATGCCGGCGGCCTTCAGAGCCGTCTTGCAGGTCGAGACCACGCTCGCCCAGATCTCCTCGGGGTCGTGCTCGACCCAGCCGGAGGCCGGGAAATGCTGGGTGAATTCCTTCTGCCCCAGGCCGGCGATCTTGCATGTTCTTGTCGAACACGATCGCCCGGCTCGAGGTCGTGCCCTGATCGATCGCCAGCACATAACCCGTCATCAATTCCTCCCCTCGAGCGGCTAGCTCTCGCTCTCTGCTTCGACCACCGACTTGTCCGGCTCAAGATAATTCGCCAGCGCCCGTGTATCCCGCTCGCCGATATGAAGGCCAAGCTTGGTGCGCCGCCACAGCACGTCCTCGGCGGTCTGCGCCCACTCCTCTTCGATCAGATAGTCGACTTCGCGCCTGCGTCAGCGTCGGCGCCGAAATTCTCCCCGAGATCGGCCAGGCCTTGTGCTTCGCCCAGCACCTGCCGCGCCCGCGTGCCATAGGCGCGCATCAGGCGCTCGGCATGCTGTTGCGGTCAGGAACGGGTAGTCGGCCCGCAGCCGCGCCACCTGGCGGCGAAACCCGTCGACTCGAAATCGCCGCCGGGCAGGTGCGACGGGCCGTCCAGGCGCGCCCTTCTTCTCCAGCGCACCGTCGATCCGTTCCAGCGCGTCTTCGGCCAGCCGCCGATAGGTGGTCAGCTTGCCGCCGAACACGTTGAGCAGAGGCGGCTTGCCGGCTTCATGTCGAGCTTGAGCACATAGTCGCGCGTGGCTTCCTGTGCCTTGCTCGCATCGTCGTCGAAGAGCGGCCGCACGCCCGAATAGGCCCAGACGACTTCGCCGCGCGTCACCGGATGGGCGAAATATTCGCTGGCGGCATCGGCAGAGATAGCCGATTTCGTCCGAGCTGATGGCCACATCCGCTGGGATCGCCTGAATAGTCGCGGTCGGTCGTGCCGATCAGGGTGAAGTCGTCCTCATAGGGAATGGCGAAGATGATCCGCCCGTCGCTGTTCTGGAAGAAATAGCAGCGGTCGTGCTCGTAGAGCTTGCGCACCACGATATGGCTGCCCTTGACCAGCCGCACATTGTGCGCCCCCTCTGCGCCATCGATCGTTGCAGCACCATGTCGACCCAGGGGCCGGCCGCATTGACCAGCATGCGCGCCTGAACCGTGCGCTGTTCCCGCCGCGGTTCTCGCAGATCGATCGTCCCAGTGGCCGTCATTCGCGCCGCGCCGCTATCGACCTTGGTGCGGGTGAGGATGTCGGCGCCGCGCTCGGCGGCGTCCCTTGCCTTGAGCGCCACCAGCCGCGCATCGTCCACCCAGCAGTCCGAATATTCGAAGCCGAGCTTGTAGCTCGAGCTGCAGCGGCTTGCCGGCGACGTCCCGCCGCAGGTCGAGCGTCCGGGTCGGCGGCAGCTGCTTGCGCCCGCCGATATGGTCGTAGAGCGCCAGCCCCGCCGCAGCACGAAGGCCGGCCGCAACCCCTTGTGATGCGGCAGCACGAACCGCAGCGGCCAGATGATATGCGGGGCCATCGCCCAGAGCACTTCGCGCTCGCCCAGGCTCTCGCGCACCAGCCTGAATTCATAATGTTCGAGATAGCGCAGCCCGCCATGCACCAGCTTGGTCGCTGCCGACGACGTGCCGGAGGCAAGATCGTCCATTTCGGCCAGCATGACCGAATAGCCGCGCCCGACGGCGTCGCGCGCGATGCCGCAGCCATTGATGCCGCCGCCGATAACAAAAAGATCGAACATGTGGGAGGGAGCTTCAGACAAGTCGCAACTGCGAAGGATGAAATTCTACTAAGCGGTTATATAAGCGCTTCCGTCACCCGCTTTCACAAGACCAAGGCTCAGCGATTTCCCTGCGGGCTGCGCGCCCGACGGCGTTGACCCGCCTCAGACATTTGATGTCCTTTGACGAACATTCCTCGCGACCAGGGCTCTCCATGCTTGCCATTTTTTACGTCGTTGCCCCGGTTTTTGCCCTCGTCGCCACCGGGCTATCTGGCGGTCCGCTTCAGGCTCTATCCCGCCGGCGGCGTGGGCGGTCTGATCACCTTCGTCAACAATTTCGCCACGCCCTGCCTGTTGTTCCGGGCCATGATGGCGGTCGATTTCGGCAAGACCTTCAACCCGCGCATCATCCTGTCCTTCTTCAGCGCCGGGCCTCATCTGCTTTGCGCTCGGCATCTTTCTGTCGCGCGTCGCTCTTCGGCAACCGGCCCGGCGCCTCGCGTCGCCGCGGCGGTGGCAGGCATGTTCTCCAACACCGTGCATGCTCGGCATTCCGATCATCCAGCGCGCCTATGGCCAGGATGCGCTGCTGGTCATCTACACGATCATCGGCCTGCACGCGCCTATCCTGCTGTCGACGGCGATCGTCACCATGGAGGTTGCCCGCCGCGATGGCGGCCATGTTCTGGCGACCGTCAAACTGGCTGCATGGCGGGTTATTTCGAACCCGCTGCTGGTCGGGATCATCATGGGGCTGATCGTCAACTTTTCCGGCTTCGGCCTGCTCGAACCGATCGACGCCTTTACCCAGATGATGGCGGCAGCCGTTGTCCCTGCGGCCCTGTTCGGCCTCGGCGGCGCGCTTAACGAATACAGCGTGCGCGACAACTGGATCCAGCCCAGCGTCCTCACAGGCTTGAAGCTTTTCCTGCAGCCAGCCATAGCGTGGTTGCTGCTGGTGCCGGTCCTCGGCGTCGAGCACGATATCGCCCGGTTCGCGGTGGTGCTGGCCGGCATGCCCTCGGGCATCAACGTCTATATCTTTGCTACCAGCTACAAGCGAGCCGAGGACATCGCCGCCAACACGGTCCTGTTCTCGACCGGCATGTCGATCCTCTCAATATCGTTCTGGCTCTATGTGATGACATTATAGGGCGGATCGCCACCGAAGGGCCCATCGATCCTAGTGCTGGCTCTGCGTCTGGCTTTGTCCATCGTTCGCTTGGGACTGCGCTTGGCCCGGTCCCGGCCCGCTGTCCTGCCCGGCCGTTACTGACAGCGCCTCCGTGACAATCGCCTCATCGCCAAGCGGTGGCACCACACGCACCGGCAAGGCCGTTTGAGCATCGAACCCCACCGCAACGCGGACATGCGCATCGCTGGGGCAGAGATCGTTCATCGCATCGAACCCGACCCAGCCCAGTCCGTCCACCCAGGCTTCCGCCCAGGCGTGCTGGCAGCCCTCGACATCGGTCTCGCCCAGACAATACCCCCACACATAGCGGGCGGGAATGTCGAGCGCCCGCGCGGCGCCAATAAAGACATGGGCATGTTCGGACGCCGTGGCGGGCGCGTCGGGCGCCCCTTCGGCATCGGGGTCCGGCTGCGAAATGCTCGTTGACCCGCTCCATCAGCCCATGCAGCATGTCCAGGATCGGGGTGCCGCTCGCCTCCGCATTTCGATACCGGGCGTATAGGCTGGCCGGCGCCTTCGCCAAAGGGCTCGGGCGTTTGAACAGCGCCGGTTGCGGCTCCTCCGGCAGCCGCCCCACGACACCCGATCCCGCCTTAGTGGTAACCCGCCCGTCGATCGTCAGAACGAGGTCGGTCGGCGGCCGCATCTGGCTGACCAGCAGCACATTGTTGCCGAATGCATCGGTGAAATGAGCGGCCTGGCCTATCCCGGCAATGTCGACTTTCCAATCCTCGATCACCTGCGCGGGCCCGGGTTTTGGCAGCACCATCAGGTGCTCGACGGCATGCGGCACCCCCTCTTCAAGTTCGATCCGCAGTCTGTGCGAGATGGAAATCTGCATCTGAGCGCCTTTTGCCTCAGTAGAAATTGTAGCTTTCGGAGAGGGCCTCGGTCAGCGCGGTTGTTGCGGCCGATGAACTCGGTCAGGAATTCGTGCAGCCCGTGTCTGGAAGATGCGGTCCATGTCGTTGCCCTCGAGCATCTGGCGACATGTTCGCCGCCGCTTCGTGCGCCGTGGTGCGTTCGCCATAGATGCTCGTCGAGCATGTCGAGCGTGTCGCTGGATCCAGCGCGTGCAGAACAGCGAGCGAGCGCGGCATCTCCGGCCTGAGGATCAGGAAATCGGCGATGTTCCAGGCCTTGTAGCCGGTCATGATAGACGTGCCGGTAGGAGCGATGCGCCGAGGCCGCGCGCAGGATCAGCGTCCATTGCTGGATGTCGATCTCGCCGCCGACCAAGCGTCGCGCGCGGCAGCAGCACGTAGTATTTCATGTCGAGAATGCGCGCCGTATTGTCGGCCCGCTCGATGAAATTGCCGAGCTGCGAGAAGGCGAAGCCGTCGTCGCTGCAGGATCGTGCCGAGCAGCGCGCCGCGGAATTGGTGGCTCGACTTGCTTGACCCACAGCAACAGGTCCGGCAGCCGTTTGCCGCCGACCTGCGCGGGTCGGATCTGCGCGAATTCGAGCCAGGCCGAGTTGATGCTCTCCCACATGTCGCGAGGTCAGCGCCGTGCGCTCCGAGCGCGCATTGGTGCGCGCGCGCTTGCAGGCAGTGAACGACCGAGGAGGGGTTGTCGGTCGTCGAACAGCATGAAATGGGCGACGGTGCCGACGTCGGCGACCTCGTGCTTTTCGGCGAAGATCCTCGTCGACCTCGGCCGCCTGCATCATCGAGATCAGATGCTCGCTGGCGCCGCCCTCGCGGCGCGCGGTCAGCGCACATGCGATAGCCGGCCTCGAGCAGCCGGGCCATGTTCTCGGCCCGCTCGACATAGCGGGAAAGCCAGAACAGGTTTGCTGCAGTGCGTGCCGAGCATGCGTCAGTCCTCCAGCACCCAGGTGTCCTTGGTGCCGCCGCCCTTGCGAGGAATTGACCACCAGCGAGCCCTTCTTGAGCGCCACCCGCGTCAGCCCGCCCGGGGTGATGCGGATCTGGTCGCCCACCAGCACGATAGGGCCTGCAGATCGACATGCCGCGGCGCGATGCCGTTGCTTGACGAAGGTCGGGCAGGTCGAAAGCGCCAGCGTCGGCTGCACGATGTAATTGTCCGGCCGCGCCTTGATCTTTTGCGGCGAACTCCTCGCGCATCGCCTTGGTCGAGGTCGGCCCCACCATCATGCCGTAGCCGCCCGAGCCGTGCACTTCCTTGACCACCAGTTCGTGCGAGATGCTCGAGCACATAGGCGCGCTCGTCGTCCTTGGTGCAGTTGTAGGTCGGCACGTTGTTGAGGATCGGCCTTTTCGCCGAGATAGAACTCGATGATCTCGCGGCACATAGGTATAGACCGCCTTGTCGTCGGCGATGCCGGTGCCCGGCGCATTGACCAGCGTCACATTGCCGGCGCGATAGGCGTCGAACAGGCCCGGCACGCCGAGCATGGAATCCGGCCGGAAGGTGAGGGGATCGATGATAATCGTCGTCGATCCGGCGGTAGATCACGTCCACCCGCTCGCGGCCCGCGTGGTCGTGCGCATGATAGACCTTGCCGCCATCGACGAACGAGGTCCGGCCCCTCGCACAGCTGCGCGCCCATCTGGTCGGCGAGGAACGAATGCTCGAAATAGGCCGAGTTGTGGATGCCCGGCGTCAGCACCGCGATCATCGGCGACTGCTCGCGCGCCTTCCGGCGCCACGCTCTCCAGCGTGCGCCGCAGATTTTCCGGATAGGTCTCGACCGGCGCCACGCTGCAGCTGCTGGAACAGGTCCGGCGCCAGGTTCATCATCGCCTCGCGGTCCTCCAGCATGTAGGAGACGCCGGACGGCGTCCGCAGATTGTCCTCGAGCACGTAGAAATCGTCCGGCCCCACCCGCACGATATCGACGCCGATGATGTGCGAATAGATGCCGCGCGCCGGATCGAGCCCCATCATCTGCGGGCAGAAGGCCGCGTTCTGCAGGATCAGCTTTTCGGGAATGCGCCCGGCCCGGAGGATCTCCTGGCGGTGGTAGATGTCGTAGAGGAAAGCGTTGAGCGCCCGCACCCGCTGCTCGATGCCCTTGCGACAGCCGCCGCCACTCGGCCGCCGAGATGATGCGCGGGATGACGTCGAACGGGATCAGCTTTTCGGTCGCCTTCTTGCGAGCCATAGACGGCAAAGGTGATGCCGAGCCGCCGGAAGATGCCCTCCGCGTCGGCTGACATCGGTTCTGAGCGCCTTGGCCGGCTGTTCCTCCAGCCAGTCGGACGAGAACGCGATAGGGTTCGCGAACGCTGCCGTCCGCATTGAGCATTTCGTTGAACGGCGTGCTGTTCGCTCATCAACTCCCTGCATATGCTTGCGGCTTCCCACAGCCTGTGACAATGCGAACACATTTGCTGTTCCGCGTCCAGCCGGACCGTCACGTCATTGATCTGACTGCGTCAAGGCCAATTCGCTGTCCGCCGTTCAGATCGGTCTAGGCTTCTCACGACGCGGACCAAGGCAACGAAGAACCGGCGAACCGAGGAGACCTCCCATGTCCGACCGACGTCCTGATCACCCACAAGCTGCTCAAGAGCTGCGAAGAAGCGCTTGACGACCGCTACACCGTGCCATCGCTCTACGAACAGGCCGACACGGAGGCTTTCTGTCTGCCGAATGCGCGCCAGCGATCCGCGCCATTGCCGGCGGCGATGTCGACGCGGCGCTGATGGACAAGCTGCCCAATCTCGAGATGATCTCCAATTTCGGCGTCGGCTATGACAACATCGACACCGCCGCCGCCAGGGCCCGCAACATCCGCGTCACCAACACCCCGAACGTGCTCAACGACGCCATGGCCGAGATGACCATCGGGCTGATGATCGCGCTGGCCCGCCGCATTCCGCAGGCCGATCGCCTATATCCGCGCCGGGCAAGTGGCCGAGCGGCACATTCCCGCTGCAGTCCGAACTCAACGGCAAGACCGTCGGCATTCTCGGGCTCGGCCGCATCGGCAAGGAAATCGCCAAGCGCTGCCAGGCCATGAAGATGCGCGTGGTCTATTACGGCCGCCGCAAGCAGGCCGACACCCCTTACGTCTATTACGACGATCTGACAGAAATGGCCCGCGATGTCGACTGGCTGGTCGTCATCGCCCCGGGCGGCAAGGCCACCGACGGCATCGTCTCGCGCGAGGTGCTCGAAGCGCTCGGGCCCGAAGGGGTTCTTCGTCAACATGGCGCCGCGGCAGCGCTGTGTCGACGAGCCGGCTCTGGTCGAGATGCTGCAGAACAATGCCATCGCCGGTGCGGCGCTCGACGTCTTCGCCGACGAGCCCAACGTGCCCGAAGCGCTCTTTGCACTCGACAATGTCGTGCTCTCGCCGCATCAGGGCAGCGCCACCCACCAGACCCGCCACGCCATGGGCGAACTGGTCGTGGCCAATCTCGACGCCCATTTCGCCGGCGAACCGCTGCTGACGCCGGTGGTCTGAATGGACAAGCCGATCCTTTATGGCGGCCTGCTGTCGCCCTATGTCCGCCGTGTCGCAACCTGGCTGCATCTGCACGAGATCGCCTTCGACCTGCACCCCATGAAGCTGTTCGAGGGCGATTTCGAACAGATGCGCGACTACAACCCGTTGTCGCGCATTCCGGCGCTGAAGCTGCCCGACACTCCGCCACTCATCGAGGCCTGGGCCATTATCGACACGCTCGAAGACCAGGCGCCCGCCGACAAGAAGCTGATCCCGCAGAGCGGCGATGCCAGGCGCGTCTGCATGCAACTCATGGCGCTCGGCAGCGGCGTTGCCGACAAAGCCGTGGCGCTCACCTACGAACTCGTGCGCCGGCCAAGGGAGTATCAATGGGAGGGCTGGGTCGAGCGCATGACGGCCCAGACCGCGAACGGCTTGGAGGCTCTCGACGCCCAGACGCCGGAAGGCGAATGGTTCGGCGGCGAGATGCCAAATGGTGCCGATGTGGTGGCCGTTTGCGCTTTCGATTATGTCGCCGCGCGCGCCGCGCATCTGACGCAGCGGGCACCGCGTCTTGCAAGGCTGGCTGCCGAAGCCAACAAGCTGCCGGCCTTTGCGAAAACCAGGCCGAACTGACGCACACTCTGCCGAGAAGCGGGGAGCTTATGTCCAACGACTGACGCGGCGCAGTGATCTATCAGATCTAGCCGCCCTCCTTTAAGGACGGCAATGGCGTCGCCGGCAGCGCTTTTTCTGCGCTGGCACGGCTCACTTCACCGCGCTGCCATCACTGGCTGGCGGCTTGGAGGCAAGGGCGATCACGGCGGGTACGCCCAGCGTGAGGAACAGGAACCGCGCCGTGTGGTGCGCGGCAATGAAGGCCGTATCAAACCCCAGCGCGATGCCGAGGGCGCCCATCGATTCAAGCGCCCCTGGCGACAATCCCAGCCAGATTTGACCGAAAGGCATGCCCGTGATCGTGGCCAGAGCGGCTGCCGCCGCGGTCGTCATCACAACGGCCACCAGCGTGACCAGGACGCCGCCGAGGCTGGCGCGCCACAAGGCCGAAAGCGTCGTCCCGGAAAAGCGCGAGCCGATCAGTGCCCCCATGGAGATATAGCTGAACCAGGTCAGGGGCGGCGGCAGGATGCCGTCGTAAAAGCCCATCAGCTTGCCGGCCATCGCCACGATCATCGAACCGAGCACGAAGGCGGCCGGGATCTTCAGCCACCGGGCCACAAAACCGCCCAATGCGCAGGCGATCGCCAGAAAGAACAAATGCGCCAGATCCATGACCGGGCGGACGGGCAGGATCGAGAGGTCGTGATCGGTATAAAAACGCGCCACCACCGGCACCAGCACGGACAGCAGCAGTACGCGAATGCTCTGGATGACCGCGATGCGTTGCGGATCGCCATAGCCGGATTCGGCGATGCCGAGCACGAAGGACAAATGGCCCGGAAAGGATGAGAGATAGGAACTCATCCTGTCGACACCGAAGAACCGGTAGAGCAGCACACCCGAGCCCATGACGATAATGGCCAGCGAGACCGCGAGTCCCACAAGCGTCCACGGCCAGTGCGAAATCTGGTCGAGGGAATCGTGGGCGACATTGGTGCCGAGCGTCATGCCGACGATGACGAAGGCGGTGTCTCGCCAGGGTTTGGGCAGGAAGGGCCGCATGCCGGCGACCGCCGCGACCGACACAGCGACCGCTCCGCCCATCAACAGCCCCGCCGGCAGATGCATGGCCTGGGCGATGAGGCCGCCGCCGAGCGATACGGTCATTGTGGCGGCCAGCCGTCGCGCCAGAACGCCTCTGGAGGGGCTGTCGGTCACTTGAGCGGCAGGGCCCGCTCGACCAGTTTCACCCAGAAGGAACAGCCGATGGGAATGATCTCGTCATTGAAGTCATAGCTGTCTTCGTGCAGTCCCGCCGTATTGCCCTGGCCGACCATGATATAGGCGCCGGGTCGTGCCTGCAGCATGTAGGAGAAATCCTCGCCGCCCAGGGATGGCGCGACATTGCGGTCCACTCTCTCGGCGCCCACGACTTCGGCCGCCACATCGGCCGCGAAATCGGCCTGTTCGGCCGCGTTCACAGTCACTGGATAACCATGCCGGTATCCAACCGTCGCCTTCGCTCCGAAGGCCGCGACCGTGTGCTCGACGAATTTCCGCAGCCGATCTTCCATCAATGCGCGCACATTTTCATTGAGCGTACGCACGGTCCCGGTGAGTTTTACGACGCGCGGGATGACGTTGAATGCGTCGCCTCCATGCACCATCGTCACCGACAGGACTGCGGATTCGGTTGGGTCCACATTCCGGCTGACAAGGCTTTGCAGCCCGGTGATCACATGCGCTGCGGTCAGAACGGCATCCACCGCCTTGTGCGGAATGGCCGCATGCCCGCCCACCCCTTCGATGTCGATGGTGAACTCGTCGGTCGCCGCCATGATGCCGCCGTGACGGATGCCGAAGGTGCCGACGTCAAAGCCCGGGAAGTTGTGCATGCCATAGATTTCCTGGATGCCGAACCGGTCCATCAGGCCGTCGTCGAGCATCGCCTTGCCGCCGGCGCCGCCTTCCTCCGCCGGCTGGAAGATAACCGCGACCGTGCCATCGAAATTGCGCGTCTCGGTCAGATATTTCGCGGCACCCAGCAGCATGGCCGTGTGCCCGTCATGCCCGCAGGCATGCATCTTGCCAGGCGTTTGGGAGGCGTAAGGCTTGCCGGTGTTCTCTGTAATCGGCAGCGCGTCCATGTCGGCCCGCAGGCCGATGGTGCGCGCAGCGCCATTGCCGCGCCCCTTGATGATGCCGACCACACCGGTGCGTCCGATCCCGGTCACCACCTCATCCACGCCGAATTCCTTGAGCAGCTCCGCTACGCGTCCGGCCGTGCGGTGCACGTCATACTGGGTCTCGGGATGGGTATGAAAATCCTGTCTCCACTCGGTGATCTCGCGGTGGAACTCGGCAATGCGATTGATGACGGGCATGACAAATCCAATGGGAGGCAATCAGAACAGGAGCCCCGGCAAATCCTTTTCCCGGAGCGCCCGCCCAAAATGAAAACGCTGTGGACCGTATCTCGCGCCGCACGCCGCTGGCGTCAACTCCAAAGGCGCAGCGCCTTCTGCGTTGCAGCGGCCTGCCGGGAGTCGGTTCCATGACAAAATTTGATTCGATTTTCGTTAAAAAGCTGTCAAGCTTAAACTGTAAGTGAGAGACCGAGGCTGTGAACAACAGGAACCCGGGTCATCCTTAACCTATTTCGAAGCCACCCGTTTTCTTTTGGCCAAGGCGGTCCTAAATGTCTGTTCATATCTCCTTAACCACCGCTCAAAGCGAGGTAAGTATCTTGTCGAACGCTTTGCAGGCCAGGAAGGCCCCGACCGTGCGCGAGCGCCCGGCCGCTGACACGGGCACCGAACGCCGCCCCGCGCCCCCCAAGGCCCAAGCCCGTCCCATGAGCATTCTCGTGGTGGCTGACCACCGCGATGGCGAATTGCTCCCGACCACTGCATCGGCCTTGGCCGCTGCGCGCCTTTGTGAGGGCAAGGTGCATGTGCTCGTCGCCGGCAGCCGTGTCGCCGATGTGGCGGCTCAGGTTGCGCGGCTCGACGGGGTCGACAGTGTCAGGCTGGCAAACTCTCCCGCCTACCAGACGCAGTCGCCCGAAACCGTTTCCGGGCTTTTGAAAACCCTGGCGCCCAAATATACGCACATCATCGCCACCACCTCCTCCATGGGAGCCGGTGCCGTCAGGCGGCTTGCCGCGCGGTTCGAACTGCCGCCGATCACCAATGTCGTCGCTGTCGACGGACCCCATCGTTTCGAGCGCCGCAATGGCGCCGCTACCCCCATCAAGACGGTCTCCCCCGGCAAGCGCATCGTGCTGATGACCGTCGATCCCGAATCCTTCGAACCTGTCGGCATCGGCGGACGCACTGCCAAGGTTGTCGCGGCGAACGCCACCGATCTGCGCGCTGTCACCGCGCTTCTGGCCAAGGCCTATCAGGGGGCCGGCCCGCGTGAGCTGAAAGAGGCCGGCATCGTCATAGGCGGCGGGCGCGGCTTGCAGTCGGCGAGGAATTTCGCCCTGCTCGACGAACTTGCTGAATGTCTTGGCGGGGCCGTCGGCGCTACCCCTGCTGCCGTGAACGAAGGCCTGGCCCCGGCGGAGATTCAGGTGGGCCGCGAAGGTGTCTCGATTGCTCCCGAATATTATGTGGCGGTCGGCGTCTCCGGCTCCTATCAGCATCTCGGCGGCATTCAGGGCGCGCGGCGTATCATCGCAATCAACGCCGATCCTGAGGCGCCGATCATGCGGCTCGCGGACTACGCATTGGAGGGGGATCCGCTCAAACTCGTGCCCGCGCTGACGCGCGCCCTCAACAAGCGTCTGCACAAGGCCTGAATTGCGGCCGGCTTCCGGGCCGGCCCTTTTCCGTCCTCAGCCCAAAGCGCGATTGCAAATCGCGCTGGCCGCCCTATAAAGGCGCGGTCTATCGCTTGGCTGGATTTCCCCCGATGTTCGAGACTCTCAAAAAGGCGCCCATCGACAAGATTTTCGCCCTGATGGGCGAATACGCCGCCGATCCGCGCACCGACAAGGTCGACCTCGGTGTCGGCGTCTACAAGGACGAGACCGGCATCACCCCGATCATGAAATCGGTCAAAAAGGCCGAAAAGCGTCTCTTCGATCAGGCCAAGACCAAGACCTATGTCGGCGTATCGGGCAATCGCGGCTTTTGCGACGCCATCGTCGACCTCGTCTTCGAGCCTTACCGCCGATCGCACCCGCATCCGTTCGGTACAGGCGCCGGGCGGCACTGGTTCGCTCTGGGTGCTCCTGCAGCTGTTGAACCGCGCGCGCCCCGGCGGCCGCATCTTCATGTCCGACCCCACCTGGCCCAACCACTGGCCCATGTGCGAACTGGCGGGCTTGAAGCCGCATCACTATCCCTATTTCGATGCGGCGACCGGCCAGGTCGATTTCGACGCCATGCTGGCCTGCCTCGATGGCCTCGGCTCGGAGGACGTCGTCCTGCTGCACGCCTGCTGCCACAACCCCACCGGCGCCAACCTGACCCGTGAGCAATGGGAAAAGGTTGCGGCGAGCCTCAAGCGCACCGGCGCCTTTCCGCTCATCGATCTCGCCTATCTCGGCTTTGGCGATGGGCTCGACGAGGACGCCTATCCGGTGCGCCTGCTCTTTGACGAACTGCCCGAGTTGATGGTCGCCTTCTCCTGCTCGAAGAATTTCGGCCTTTACCGCGAGCGTACCGGGTGCGCCATCTGCGTCGCCAAGGACGCAACCAATGCCGACATCGCCTATTCGCAGATGGCCAATGTCATCCGCGCCTCCTACTCGCAGCCGCCCGACCACGGCGCCGAGATCGTCCGCATCATTCTGACCGATCCGGAATTGCGGGCCGAATGGCAGGCCGAACTGACCGAGATGCGCGAGCGCATGATGCGCCTGCGCGAAAAGCTGGCCGAGGCCATCCGCGAGCGCTCCAACGCCCATGATTTCGACTTTGTCGCCGAGCATCGGGGCATGTTTTCGCTGCTTGGGCTCGATAAGGAGACGGTCACCCGTTTAAAGACGGAGAAGGGCATCTATATGATAGATGACAGCCGCATCAACGTTGCCGGCATTCCCGAAGACCGGATCGGCGAAATTGCCGATGCCCTGCTCGAGGCGGTGCGCGAGACGGCCTGAGATCAGCCAGAACGGCAAGCGCAAGCGGCAATCAACAAATACGATCCTGGAGGGGACGACATGAAGTTCTTCGTCGATACTGCAGAAGTCAAGGATATCAAGGAGCTCCAGGAAACGGGCCTTCTCGATGGCGTCACCACCAATCCCAGCCTGGTGGCCAAATCCGGCCGCGACTTCAAGGAAGTCATCAAGGAGATCTGCGCGATCGTGCCGGGGCCGGTTCAGCGCCGAAGTTGCCTCCACCGACTATGACGGCATGATGGCCGAGGGCAGGACCCTCGCAAAGATCGCCGACAACGTCGTGGTCAAGCTGCCGCTGACCATGGATGGCCTCAAGGCCTGCAAGCATTTCCGCGACGAGGGCATCAAGGTCAACGTCACTCTGTGCTTTTCGGCCAATCAGGCGCTGCTCGCCGCCAAGGTGGGCGCAACCTATATCTCGCCCTTCATCGGCCGGCTCGACGACATCAACCTGCCGGGCATGGAACTGATCGAGGACATCCGCACCATTTACGACAACTATGCGTTTTCGACCGAAATCCTGGCGGCCTCCATCCGCTCCACGAACCATGTTACCCAGGCCGCGCTCGCCGGTGCCGACGTCGCGACCATCCCGCCCGACGTGATCCGCAAGCTCGCCCAGCATCCGCTGACCGACAAGGGGCTCGCCGCCTTCGTCGCTGACTGGAAGGAGACCGGCCAGTCCATCGTTTAACCACAAGGTCCCGCCTGCATGGCAGACAATCCCATAGCCGCCGCGGTTCGTCAGGCACTGCGGCGGGTCGAAATTCCCGGCGGCGGCGTCCTCGCCGACTATCCCGGCCTTTCCGAAATCATCGTCACCCCCAGCGCAGTCGCCTTCGCCATTTCGGTCGAGCCAGGCATGGAGGGGGCGTTCGGACCGGCGCGCGCCGATGCGCACATGGCCGCCGAAGCCGTCGCGGAAGGCCGCAAGGTTCTGGTCTCGCTGACCGCCGACCGCAGCCCGTCAGGCGCTGGGCAGGGCGGTCAGGCGCCCCAGCAGCGCCAGCCCCACAACCAGAAGACGCCCGTCCCGGGCCTCAGACACATCATCGCCGTCGCCTCCGGCAAGGGCGGCGTCGGCAAATCCACCTGCGCCGTCAATCTCGCGCTCGCCCTGTCTGCGAAGGGGCTGAAGGTCGGCGTGCTCGACGCCGATCTTTACGGCCCCTCGATTCCCCGGCTGCTCGGGCTCGAAGGCAAGGCCGCCATGCGCGAGGATGGCATTTTCGAACCCTTCGAGGCCTTCGGCATCAAGGCCATTTCCATCGGCTCCATGCTGGAAAAGGATCAGGCGGTGGTCTGGCGCGGCCCCATGGCGACCTCCGCCCTGCGCCAGTTGCTGCGGGAAACCGATTGGGGCGAACTCGACGTGCTGGTCGTCGACCTGCCGCCCGGCACCGGCGATATCCAGATTTCGCTCTGTCAGCAGGTCGAATTGACCGGCGCCGTCATCGTCTCGACGCCGCAGGACCTCGCGCTGATCGATGCGCGCAAGGCGATGGACATGTTCCGCCGCCTCAAGATCCCGCTCCTCGGACTTGTCGAGAACATGAGCTATTTCGTCGCCCCGGATACCGGCACGCGCTATGACATTTTCGGCCATGGCGGCGCCCATGCCGCCGCCGACGAATTGGGAATTCCGTTTCTGGGCGAAGTTCCGCTGCACATGGCGATCCGAGAGAAATCCGATGCGGGCGCGCCCGTCGTCGCAACAGACGCCGAGGGTGCGGAAGCCCAGGCTTTCAAACAAGCCGCTGCCGGACTGGCTGAAATGGTGCGCTAAAACGCCTGCGTGCTTGCGGGAATGCTGGCGTGGAGCATCCGGTCGCCGGTCTGATCCGGTCCTTGCGTGTGAAACGTCAGCGACAGCACCCCGATCAGCAGGACGGCGACGAAAATCGCAAAGCTGAATCCGGCAAAACCGAAGGCCATCTGACGGTTCTTGGTCCGCGCCTGCCTTATGAGTTCCGCCCCGGTCGAGGGCCAGGCCATGGCATCGTAATTGGACGGCGTCCACTGCTGGCGTTTGATCTCCTGTTTGGTCTCATGCATGCCCAGCGCATGCACGACAAGGATCACCGCGAACAGGCCCATCATGCTGCTCGGTATCCAGATCAGCACGCCGCCCAATTGCTCGTCGGCCATGGCTGCCATGTCGAACAACCGTCCATGCACATCATAAGCTGTGTAGAGCGCCATGGGCTTGAGGGTCGTCAACGCACCGAGCAGGATGTTCGACAAGACCGTGATCCACAGCATCATCAGGCGGAAGCCATATCTGATGCCTTGGGGCGCCGGACGAGCGTCGAAGATGCGGGCCCAGAATAACAGGCCTGAGGCCAGCATGGTGACATGCATGAAATAGTGCAGCCCGTCATTCAGGACGGCGGCATTATGGAATGCCGGCCATTCCCAGACATAGAGCGTGCCGATGAATACCGCCGTGGCGACAGCCGGCGTCCCGAGGATATGAAACACCGCGCGCAAGGGGCCGTTGGAGAGCAGGGGCGCCAATACCGTTCGCCGCACCGTGCGAGGCAAGCCGGCAATCAGCGTGCCGGGGGGCCATGCCAGGCAGATCAGCAGCGGCCCCAGCAATCTGAGCAGCATGTGCTGGATCTGATGCACCCAGAACAGCCGTTCCGCAATCGGGTCGATCGGAGATTGCAGGCTCAGGAAAATGCCGAGCACACCGGCAATAAAGACCGCATGACGCCATGGCGCCGTCGTTTTGCGTGCATGCCGCCGCCGCCAGATGCCCGCAACATAAACTGCAAGCACCAAAAGCGTTGGTATGACGATATCGGGCGTAAAGTGCCACGCATCCAGTGCGTTGGCATTGGTCAGGTCTTCGCCGCCATGGGCAAAGGCCTGCGCCGGGAGAAGGCTAAGCGCCAGCCCGGCGAAAAGGATTTTTTTGAAAGCCATCGGCGGCGAACCTAACAGGGGCGCCTCAAAGGTCCAGTTGCGATTTGTCGCAACCGGCAGCACGTCGACAGCGGATGTCGCCCTGCGCCCTAGAAGATGGCAGACGCCTGCTGGAATGACTGGCGCAGATCGCCGAGCAATGGGCGCCAGGGGTGCTCTGAACCATAAGCAACCTCCACCGCCTCGATCAGCCAGGTAAGCTGAGCTTCGCTCAAGACCGGCGCGAGCAGCGTCAGATCGCGCTCGTCGCGGATATCCGGCGTCTCGGCCTGCCGGAAAAGCTGCAACTCGGGCGCCAGATAGCGCAGGCCCCGCCGGTCCGGCTCGCCCAGTTCCTCCATCGGGCGTCCGATTTGCGGGCACCAATGGGCGAACCAGCCCCCACTCCCGCATTCTTCGATCCTGATCGTGAGGACCGCATCTTCTTCCGGCGAGGGTCTGCAGATCAGCATATGCATGTCGGCGTGAAGAATCTCGGTTTGCCCCCAAAGGCGCGGCTCAACGCCATCGGCCAGCCAGAAATCCCAGCCCGCGAGCGCCCGTCGCAGCCGATGCTGGTCCTTGCGCATGATCGTGATTTCGAATTCGCCCTTTCGGCGGTCTCGAAACCCCGCCGCCTTTTGCAGGGCCCGCCGGCCGCTGAGCCACCAGGACAGCGGCGCCGGTGAAAGACGGTCTTGAAGTAGGTCGAGAGTGAGATTCTGCCCCATCGCAAACCTCCATTGGGGTTCGGCGCTGCAAGGCGGCATGGGGTGTCGCCCTCAGGCGGTTCCAGGCGAACTGGCTCCGGCTCGCCCTTCGAAAAACCCCGCGCGCAGACTTGGTGGCGTTGAGTAACTCGGAAGGCGGAAACGGCTCTGGTGACGATTGCACGACAAGAGTGTTAACGAAGTCTGAATGGGGTGGGCCGAGGCGCACCTTTGCACAAGGGTGCAGCAAATAGGTGTCGCGTTGACAGCTTTCACGAGCTCCTCTAGCACCGGCTGAAATCGATTACACGAGCGCAGGAAGCGTCAGGAGGAGGCAGATGTTCAAGGTTTCGAGAGACCAATTCGGCCGGGATTTCGTCTTCGGGGCTGCAACCGCGGCCTACCAGATCGAGGGCGGACAGACCGATGGCCGCGGCTCCTCCATCTGGGACAGCTTTGCCCGCACGCCCGGCAACGTCTTCAAGGGCGACACCGGCGCCGAAGCCTGCGACCACTATGATCGCTGGGCAGAGGATCTGGATCTGCTGCGCGACGCCGGTTTCGATGCCTATCGGTTCTCCTTTGCCTGGCCGCGCCTCATCCCGGAAGGCACCGGCGCCATCAACCAGGCCGGTATCGATTTCTACGACCGGCTGATCGACGGCATGCTGGAGCGCGGCCTCAAACCCTTCGCCACCCTTTATCACTGGGATCTGCCCTCGCCGCTGCAGGACAAGGGCGGATGGATGAACAGGGACATCGCGAAGATATTCGCCGACTACGCCATTCTGGTGTACCAGAAATTCGGCGACCGCCTGCGCGACTACGGCAACCATCAACGAACCCTGGTGCGTCGCCTTCCTCAGCCATTTCCTCGGTATCCACGCCCCGGGCTATCGCGACATTCGCGCCGCTGCCCGCGCCATGCATCACGTGCTTTTCGCCCATGGGACCGCCGTCGACGCCATGCGGGCGGAAGGCGCCAAAAATCTCGGCATCGTGCTCAATTTCACGGTCTCCGAACCGGCAAGCGACGACCCCAAGGATAAGCAGGCGGCCCAGCTCTGGGACGGCATCAACAACCGCTGGTTCCTCGATGGCATCTTCAAGGGCCAGTATCCGCAAGACGTCCTGACGCTCTTCGGCGACAACATGCCCAAGGGCTTCGAGGAGGACATGAAGACGGTGGCGACGCCGCTCGACTGGCTCGGCGTCAACTACTACACGCGCAACCTTTATGCCCACGATGCAAACTCGGCGATGTTTGAAACCAAAAGCGTCAAGGGCCCGCTGGAAAAGACCGATATCGGCTGGGAAATCTACCCTGAAGGCCTGACGACGATTCTTACCCGCATTGCCGCCGACTACACTTCGCTGCCGCTCTACGTCACCGAGAATGGCATGGCCGAGACGGAGGGCACCGACGATCCCCGCCGCGTCGATTATTACGACAGGCACCTGCAGGCAGTCCTCGACGCAAAAGAGCAGGGCGCTGACATGCGCGGCTATTTCGCTTGGTCGCTTCTGGACAATTACGAGTGGGCGGAAGGCTACAACAAGCGCTTCGGCATCGTGCATGTCGACTACCAGACCCAGAAGCGCACGCCGAAATCGAGCTATCGCGCCTTCCAGGGCCTGTTGCATAATACCAGATAGTCACTCGCAAAATCTCCCAACAACGTATCAGCGTGGCATATGTCGTCAGCTTCCTCCTTCAGCGTGTGTGTCTATTGCGGCTCCGGCGATGGCCGCGATCCGGCCTATGCGAAAGCTGCCGGCGATCTGGGGCGCGCATTCGCCCGGGCCGGCGTCCGGCTCGTCTATGGTGGCGGTTCGACCGGCCTGATGGGCATCGTTGCCCGGGCGACGCTGGAGAACGGCGGGGAGGCGACCGGCATCATTCCGCAATTCCTCGTCGATCGCGAGCGCGCCATGCAGGGGCTGACCGAACTCGTTGTCACTAAGGACATGCACGAGCGCAAATGGGCGATGTTCGAGCGGGCGGACGCCTTTGTGGCGCTGCCGGGCGGCATCGGCACGCTCGAGGAACTGATCGAGATTTTGACCTGGGCGCAGCTTGGCCGGCATCAAAAGCCCATCGCCATAGCCAATATCGGCGGTTTCTGGGATCCGCTCGCCGCCCTCATCGATCACATGAAGGCCGAGACCTTCATTCACTCCGAAAACCTGCTCAACCCGCTTTTCGTGGATGCCATTGAAGCCGTTCTGCCCGCGCTTTGGGGAGAAACCGGCGTTCGAGGCGCCTGAGGCGACGGCCAGTCTCGGGCACGACGGACAGCGTCGTCCGTGAACCCCCAGAGAGGGTGTGCCGTCTTGGCAAGCCATCGCGATTGTGCGACCTTGACCATCCGCTCATCGCCCGGATGGCGACGCGGCGCCGACCCAAGCTGTTGGGGCCGCAAGAAAAATGCCGGTTACCGGGCGACCCGGAAAAGCGCGCAAAGCGCAATAATCGTGCAAATGGGAGGACACATTATGCACAAACTGAAACTCATGGCGGGCCTTTCCGCCGCGGCGTTGGTTCTCGCCGGATCCAGCGCGTTTGCGCAGGATATGGACCTGCCCGATCTGTCCGGCCAGACCCTCACCATCTTCGGCCCCTGGCTGACCGCCGACGAGGAAAATTTCCAGAAGGTTCTGGACGGCTTCCGCGACGCCACGGGCGCCACGGTCAACTATTCGGGCTCGGACAGCTTCGAACAGCAGATCGTCATCGACACCCAGGCGGGCTCGCCCCCCAACATCGCAGTCTTCCCCCAGCCAGGGCTTGCCGCTGATCTTGCGGCCAAGGGCCAGCTCACCCCGCTGGGCGAAGATACCGCCCAATGGCTGAAGGACAATTACTCGGCTGGCGATTCCTGGGTCACCCTGTCGTCCTACAAGGACCAGAATGGCGACACCAAGCTCTTCGCCTTCCCCTACAAGGCTGACCTGAAATCGCTCGTCTGGTATGTGCCGGACAATTTCAAGGACGCCGGCTATGAAGTGCCGAAGTCCATGGAAGACCTGATGAAGCTCTCCCAGCAGATCGTCGACGACGGCGGAACCCCCTGGTGCATCGGGCTCGGTTCGGGCGCAGCCACCGGCTGGCCGGCCACCGACTGGGTCGAGGACATCCTGCTGCGCCAGCAGCCGCCCGAGGTCTATGACCAGTGGGTGAGCCACGAGATCCCCTTCAACGATCCGCGCATCGTCGAGGCGATCAAGACATTTGGCGACTTTGCCAAGAACGACAAATGGGTCGCGGGCGGCGCCGCATCGGTCGGCTCCACCGACTTCCGTGACGCACCGCAGGGCCTCTTCAGCGTGCCGCCGAAGTGCTACATGCTCAAGCAGGCCTCGTTCATCCCGTCCTTCTTCCCTGAAGGCACGAAGCTTGGGACCGATGCCGACTTCTTCTATTTCCCTGCCTATTCGGGCAAGGATCTCGGCAAGCCGGTTCTCGGTGCCGGCACGCTGTTCGCCATCACCAAGGACAGCGATGCGGCCGAGGCGTTCATCAAATATCTCGAGACCCCGAAGGCCCATGAGATCTGGATGGCAACGTCCGGCTTCCTGACGCCGTTCAAGGGTGTCGATACGTCTGCCTATGGCAACGACACGCTTCGTGGCGAAGGCCAGATCCTGCTCGACGCAACCACCTTCCGTTTCGACGGCTCGGACCTGATGCCGGGTGAGATTGGTGCTGGCAGCTTCTGGACCGGCATGGTGGACTTCGTCGGCGGCGCGTCCGCAGAAGATGTCGCAACCCAGATCGAGAACAGCTGGGATTAGACCGCAGTAATCTCGTGACGATTTCGCCGGGCCGCCTTGCGAGGCGGTCCGGCACCTGGGCTTCGGCCCCAATACAAAACGCAAAAGGGCGCAACCTTTGCACAACGGCCGTAAACCGGCACAAGGCGGCGCCTTCTGATTTCGTCCATCGGAAAACGCGCCGGAAAAGGCGAGGGGGATCCGATGGTAGGCCAGATTTTGAGCGCTTTGCTGACGGTTGTGATCGGCGTTGGCGCGGCGGTTTTGTACTTTTGGGGGACCAACTGGATCCTCGACCGCCTGCTCAGGGACGATCCCAGAGTCACCGGTCCCGAATCCGTTCGGCGCGATCGCATGCGAAGCGCCATCCGCCCCTGGCTGTTCATCTTCCCGGCGATGTTCTTTCTCTCCATCTATCTGGTCTATCCCGTGTTCGAGTCGCTGCGTCTCAGCTTCATGGACCGCAACGCCAATTCATGGGTCGGCTTCACCAACTACGTCTGGGCCTTCCAGGACCCTCAATTTTTGGAATCGGTGTTCAACAACATCCTGTGGTTGCTGATCGTGCCGGCGGCTTCGACCGCCATCGGCCTGCTCGTCGCAGTGCTCGCCGATCGGCTGTGGTGGGGCAACATCGCCAAATCGCTGATCTTCATGCCCATGGCGATCTCCTTCGTCGGCGCATCGGTCATCTGGCGGTTCGTTTATGACTATCGCGGCCCCGACGCCGAGCAGATCGGCGTCCTCAACGCCGTCGTGCAGGCGTTCGGGCTGCGATCCGCAGGCCTGGATCACCGTTCCCTTCTGGAACAACATCTTCCTGATGGTCATCCTGATCTGGATTCAGACCGGCTTTGCCATGGTCATCCTGTCGCGCGGCCCTGCGCGGCATTCCCGAGGAGACACTGGAAGCGGCGCGCATCGACGGCGCCAACGACGTGCGCATCTTCTTCGACATCATGATCCCGCAGATCATCCCCACCATCGTCGTGGTGTGGACCACCATCACCATCGTCGTGCTCAAGGTCTTCGACATCGTCCTCGCCATGACCAATGGCCAGTGGGACACGCAGGTGCTGGCGAACTTCATGTTCGACTAGATGTTCCGCGCCAATGATTTCGGCCGCGGCTCCACCGTAGCCATCGTCATCATGATCGCGGTTCTGCCCATCATGATCTGGAACATCCGCCAGGCCAACGCTGAACAGGGGACACGCTGATGACCGCATCCACCACAGACGCTTCGGCCGTCAGTGCCGGCAGCCGCGCCGGAACCTCGGCGCTCAGCCGCATCAGCATCGGCAAGATCGCCGCCAATCTCGCGCTGCTGCTGCTGGTTGCCATCTGGACCTTCCCCACCATCGGGCTGATGGTCTCGTCGGTCCGCGACAAGGATCAGCTCTCCATCTCCGGCTGGTGGACCGCGCTGACGACCACCGAACGCTCGGCGGCCGCCGTGCTCGGCACCGCTGACGATCAGGTCCAGGAGAACGGCCAGTACGTCATTCACGGCAATGTGCTCGAGGACACCAAAAACAAGGTCATCGCCTTCGGCACCTCGATCAACAATCCGTCCGAAGCCAAGGCCGGCGCGTCCCTGCAGCCCCGCCAGGGCGGCACCATCACGGTCGCGGCCAATGGCGATTACACCTGGACCTCGCCGACGCCCTTCACCCATGACCGGGCCCGGCTGTTCTACACGGCGGGCATTCCGCCCCAGTTCACGCTCGCCAATTATGTCGAGGTGCTCACCTCCTCGGGCATCGGCCAGTCTTTCGTGAACTCCTTCACGGTCACCGTGCCGGCAACGATCATTCCGATCCTCATTGCCGCTTTCGCCGCCTATGCGCTTGCCTGGATGACCTTTCCGGGTCGGGCCTTTCTGGTGGCATGTGTAGTGGGTCTTCTGGTCGTGCCGCTGCAGATGTCGCTGATCCCGCTGCTCCGGCTCTATATCCAGGTGCTGCCTCTGGTCGGCGCCCAGCCAAAATCCTATCTCGGCATCTGGCTGGCGCACACCGCCTTCGGTCTGCCGCTCGCCATCTATCTGCTGCGCAACTACATGGCCGGCCTGCCCAAGGAAATCATGGAATCCGCCCGCATGGACGGCGCGTCCCATTTCGACATCTTCACCACAATGGTGCTGCCTCTGAGCTTTCCCGCGCTCGCCAGCTTTGCCATTTTCCAGTTCCTCTGGGTGTGGAACGATCTGCTGGTCGCCACGGTGTTCCTGAACAACAACGAGAAGCAATTGGTGCTGACCGGCCGCTTGCGGGAACTCATTGGCTCGCGCGGCGACAATTGGGAGATCCTGACCTCCTCGGCCTTCATCTCCATCATCGTCCCGCTCATCGTCTTCTTCGCCCTGCAACGCTATTTCGTCCGCGGCTTGCTGGCCGGCTCGGTCAAGGGAGGCTAGCGAGCATGAGGAAGAGGATTTTCGCGAAAAACGGAGGCAAGAACGCCGTGGATCTTATGAAGTTGTGCCAGGATCGGCGTCGGTAAGGGGGAACACATGTCGGAACTCAAGATCACCAATCTCTACAAGCGCTACGGCAACGTGGAGGTGCTCAAGGACGTCAATCTGGAGATCCATTCCGGGGAGTTTGTCGTCTTCGTCGGGCCCTCGGGCTGCGGCAAGTCCACGCTCCTGCGCTGCATCTCCGGGCTGGAATCGATCTCCGACGGCACGCTCGAGATCGATGGCCGGGTCGTAAACGACGTCGGCCCCTCCAAGCGCGGCATTGCCATGGTGTTCCAGTCCTATGCGCTCTATCCGCATATGAACGTTTTCGACAACATGGCCTATTCGCTCAAGCTCAAGCACGCCAGCAAGGAAGAGATCAAGGAGAAGGTCAACGCCGCTGCCGACAAGCTGCAATTGACCGCCTATCTCGACCGCCTCCCCAAGGCGCTGTCGGGCGGCCAGCGTCAGCGCGTTGCCATCGGACGCGCAATCGTGCGCGACCCGAAGGTCTTCCTCTTCGACGAGCCGCTGTCCAACCTCGATGCCGCCCTGCGCGTGCAGATGCGCATGGAGATCGCCAAGCTCAATGAGAGTCTGCCTGACACCACCATGATCTATGTGACCCATGATCAGGTCGAGGCCATGACCATGGCGGACCGGATCGTAGTGCTCAAGGACGGTGTCGTGCAGCAGGTGGGAACGCCGATGGAGCTCTACGAAAAGCCGCAATCGCTCTTCGTGGCCCAGTTCATCGGCTCGCCCAAGATGAACTTCTTCACGGGCGCCGCAGCGAGCAAATACAAGGCCAAGACCGTGGGCGTGCGGCCCGAGCATCTTGAAATCCGCAATGGAGATGGCGCCTGGTCCGGCGAGGTCATCTATTCGGAAAACCTTGGCTCGGACAGCTTTATCTATATCGATATGGGCGCCGAGGAGCCGGTCATCGTCCGCCAGGAGGGCAAGTCGAATTTCCATGCCGGCGACAAGCTCAGTTTCTCTCCGCGAGAGAAAATGTTTCACCGCTTCGATGACAGCGGCCGCCCGATGGCAAACTGACTTTTGCTTCATGCCCTGATGCGGCGCCGTCCGTCCGCGGGCGGCGTCAGTTCATTTCCAATATCAAGTCCGCGCCGTTCGCCTTGCGCTGCATCCGGGCGAAACCGCACCCTGAGGGACGAGCTTCTTCTCGCCATTGACGCCTCTGAGCACTGCTTGGTAGCGTGCCTCAAAACAAGCAAGATTTGGGCGGCCAAGCCTGAAGGGTGGAGCTAGGTGGACAGTGAGCGGCCCCTTTTGCGGGGTGAGGCGATCTCGAAGGATTTCGCCGTGCGCGTCCTCTCCGATGTGGATTTGTCGCTGGCGGGCGGCGAGGTCCACGCGCTGGTCGGGGAGAATGGCGCGGGCAAGTCGACGCTGATGAAAATCCTCTGCGGCTATCTCAAGCCGACAGCGGGGCGCATTCTGCTCGACGGAGAGGAAATCTCCTTCCACGACAGCGCCGAAGCCGAAGCCCGCGGCGTCGTGCTCATCCATCAGGAATTCAATCTGGCCGAGCAACTCACGGTCGAGGCCAATATCTTTCTGGGCCGCGAAATCCATGGCGCGGGCGGCTTGCTCGACAGCGCCGCCATGCGCAGCCGCTCCCGTCAATTGCTGGCCGAACTCGAAACCGCCATCGACCCCCAGCAGCGCGTCTCCGAACTTTCCGTCTCGCAAAAGCAGATGGTGGAGATTGCCAAGGCGCTGGTCCGCGAGGCGCGGGTGCTCGTCATGGACGAGCCGACCGCCGTGCTGACCAATCGGGAATCGGAGGTCCTCTTCCGCCAGATCGAGCGGCTGAAGGCACAAGGCGTGGCGATCCTTTACACCTCGCACAAGCTCGAAGAGGTCAAGCAACTCGCCGACAGGGTCACCGTACTGCGCGACGGCAACAAGGTCATCACCGCTTCGGCCGGCGAACTGAGCGTCAACGACATGGCGCGCCAAATGGTCGGGCGCGACGTCTCAGACCTTTTCCCGCCGATCCGTCCGCTTGCCGCCGATGCGGAAAGCGTCCTTTCTGTCTCCGGTTTCTCTGTCGGCCACTACGTGAGCGATGCCCATTTTGCGCTCAGGCGTGGCGAAATCCTCGGCTTTGCCGGTCTCGTCGGGGCAGGCAGAACCGAATTGATGGAAGGGCTTGTCGGCCTCAGGCCGGCCCATGGCCAGATCGAGGTCAATGGCAATCCGGTCCGCATCAAATCCCTCAAACAGGCCGCTCGGCTCGGGCTCGCCTATCTGACGGAAGACCGCAAGGGCCATGGGCTGTTGCTCGACAAGGGCATGCGCGAAAACCTTACCCTTCTTGGCCTTGCCCGCTTCGACAGGGGGTTGATCGACGAGAGGGCGGAAGAAAAGGCGCTCGATTCTGCCATTGCCGAATTCGACATCCGCGCCCCCAGCCGTAGCGTCCGCGCGGGCAATCTCTCCGGCGGCAACCAGCAGAAGCTGCTTTTGGCCAAGACCATGCTGGTCGAGCCGGAGATCGTCATCATCGACGAGCCGACCCGCGGCATCGACATCGGCACCAAGCAACAGATTTACGGCTTCATCGACCAGCTTGCCGCCAGTGGCAAATCCGTCATCGTCATCTCTTCGGAGATGGCAGAAATCATCGGTCTCTGTCATCGTGTGGTCGTGATGCGGGCGGGCAGGGTGGCTGGAGAACTCAGCGGCAAGCAAATCGGTGAGCAGGCAATCCTGCACTATGCCATGGGGCTTGAAGGAGCGGCGGCGGCATGAGCAGCGTAACCGGAACGGCAAGTGCACCCGCCCGTGGTTTCAAGTTCAATCTCGGCGTACTTGGCCCTTTGCTTGCCCTGATCCTGCTGCTGGTGCTCGGCGCGGCCCTCAACGGCAATTTCCTGAGCACCGGCAATATCTCCAACGTGCTGGCCCGTTCGTCCTTCATTGGCATCATCGCCGTCGGCGCCACCTTCGTGATCACCGCGGGCGGGCTCGACCTCTCGGTCGGGTCCATGGCCGCCTTCATTGCGGGTGTCATGATCATCATCATGAATTCGCTTGTCACGCCCATGGGCGTGGGTTGGGAACTGATTGCGGTCGGCATGGCGGCGGGGCTGCTGGTCGGCAGCGCCTCGGGCCTGCTCAACGGGCTGATGATCACCCGAGGGCGCATCGAAGCCTTCATCGTCACGCTCGGCACCATGGGCGTCTTCCGCTCGCTGGTGACCTTTCTGGCCAATGGCGGCACGTTGACCCTCGACTACAAGATCGGCGAACTCTACCGCCCGGTCTATTATGGGGGGCTGGCCGGAATTGCCTGGCCCATCGTGGTTTTTGCGCTGGTGGCCGTTAGCGGCGAAATCATCATGCGCCGTACCAGTTTCGGCCGTCATTGCGCCGCCATCGGCTCGTCCGAACAGGTGGCGCGCTATTCGGCCATCGGCGTCGACAACGTTCGCTTGGCCACTTACGTCCTTCAGGGCCTGCTGGTCGGGGTCGCGACGCTGCTCTATGTGCCACGCCTTGGCGCCGCCTCCAGCGGCACCGGCATTCTGTGGGAACTGGAAGCCATCGCTGCGGTGATTATCGGCGGCACCACCTTGCGTGGCGGCTATGGCCGCGTCTGGGGCACGGTGGTGGGCGTCATCATTCTCAGCCTTATCGATAACATCCTGAACCTGACCAACATCGTCAGCCCCTATCTCGACGGCGCGTTTCAGGGGATCATCATCATCATCGCGGTTCTGCTGCAACGACCCAGGCGCGGCAATGACTAGGAGCAAGTCCAGAAAAAGTGGGCATCGGTTTTTCGTTCGAACTTGCGACCCGAAGAGACAAGGCAAGTCCAGAAAAAGTGGCTTTTATCGTCGGGACTATGCGGGAGAGACCACGAGGGCGTCGCAGGACGCCGCTACAAGTTCAGGGCAAAGGCGCCGCATTGGGGGCTCTGCGGTTTTTGCTCTGGCCGGGCATCGGGGGGTGCCCGGCACTATCACCGCCCGAATGGGCAACACGAGGGAGGACTAAATGAAGTTCACGAAAAAACTGGCATTGGCAGCCGGCCTGGCGGTCGGTTTCGGTCTGGCCGGCGCGGCAATGGCACAGGACCAGAGCTACACGATCGGCGTCTCCATTCCGGCCGCCGACCATGGCTGGACGGGTGGCGTCAACTATTTTGCCCAGCAGGCCATCGACAAGATGAAGAAGAACTATCCCAATCTTGACTTTGTCCTGGCCTCGGCAGGCGATCCGGGCAAGCAGGCCTCCGATCTGGAGGACATGCTCTCCACCCGCAATATCGACGCACTCGTTATCCTGCCGACCGACCCCGATCCCATGACCTCGCCAATTCAGCGGGTCAAGGCCGCCGGCAAGTTCGTCACCGTGGTCGATCGCCAGCTCACCCAGGACGGCATCGAAAATCTGTATGTCGCTGGCGACAACCCGGGTCTGGGCACCACGTCGGCTGAATTTTTCAAGCAGAAGATGCCCAATGGCGGCAAGATCGTCATCCTGCGCGGCCTGCCGATCCCGATCGACAAGCAGCGCTATGACGCCTTCATGAAAGGCATCGAGGGCTCCGGCATCGAAGTTCTCGATTCCGACTACGCCAACTGGAACCGCGACGACGGCTTCAAGGTGATGCAGGACTTTTTGACCCGCTTCCCTGAGATTGATGCCGTCTGGGCCCAGGATGACGACATCGCCCTTGGCGCCATCGAGGCCATCCGCCAGGCGGGCCGCGAGGATCAGATGTGGATCCTGGGCGGTGCCGGCATGCAGCAGATGATCGACCGCGTCGCCAATAACGACAAGCTCGTGCCCGCGGACGTCTCCTACAACCCGGCCATGATCGAAACGGCAATCGAGCTGACTGCGCTCAAATTTGCCACGGGCGCCCCGATCGCCGGTCGCTACATTCTGGAATCGACCCTGATCACCTCGGACAACGCTGCCGATTTCAAGGAGGAGGGCTCGCCCTTCTGATTTGGAAAGAAACCGCAAACGCTGAAGCCGGCCCGGGTCTCCCGGGCCGGCTCTTTTTTAGCGGATATGGTGCCAGCTACTTGGCGAATGAACATCCCCACGCGGCGGCAGCCCGATATCCTGACGCAGATAATCGGGTAGATTTCCCGCATCCGGGGGGCGCGCTGCCTTCCGGTGCCGGCCGCTGAGCCAGGCGAAGATGAAGCGTATCGCACGGCCCAGCAGCCGCAGCGCAGCGAAGGTGACCGAGTGGCTGCGATAAACGCCACGCGCATTTGGAGTCCTGATGACGGACATGTTTCTCCCGCCGGCGCTTGACGCACCAACGGCTCCTTTATCGAGGGTGAAAGACAGGACCGGGCCCGGTATCGGCACGCACAAGGCGGCACGACGTGAGGCACGGAAATGTCAGCTTGGGGTGAAGTGTCCGGGGTGCCGGAGAGCGAGGCCCGAGGGCGTCAGCAGAAAAGCTTTAGCCGAGGCGTCGCCAGCACATGGATACACCGCAGGTCATCGGGTCGGTCGAGCATGCTGCCATGTAACGTCTCCCCTGTTGCGGTGTTGAGTGGACGCAATGCCTTTAGCCCAACCTTTGCCACTTGACCATAGCCCCTGCGACAGGCTGACGCAGCAAGGGGGCGAGTGTGACTATTTGGACACGACCTTCGGCGGGGCAGCCGGGCCGTCAAATAAAGAATATTTAATATTTCCGGAGTGGGAGGAAAGTTGCGAATATAGTACAATGTCGCGCAATGATAATAAAGAAACTAAGTTACCTTGAGGAAACAATCTGCCGCGCTTGGAAGTAAGCGCGATAGGCAGATTTGCGAAATGGGAGGAGCGATCACAAAGCGAGAACGGAAATGAAACCTCTTGCCTCTTTCTCATCCGCCGCGCTTGTCGCGGTTTTCAGCCTGACCGGCCTCCCGGCGCTTGCCCAGCAGTCGCTGGCTTCTCAGGGAGGCGTCGCCTTTCATCAGCGCGAGCGCCTGCACGACCACCACGATCCCCTGCAGTCGACGGACATTCCCTTCTACGGCGCCAGCGGCGACGGGGCGGGAGGCGGGTTTGCCCTCTACGGCTATGTCGGAAACAGCAAGTCGCACGTCCGCGACTGCCTCGCCGCTTATCCATCCTACCGCATGTCCGACGATACCTATCAGCCTTCCGTCGGACCGCGTCAGCGCTGCATGTTGGATTGACCGACGGGCATTGACCTGTCCCGAGGTCTTCGAAGAACTGCAAGGGCGGCGGCTTTTGACGTCGCCTTTCGCTTTTGGTGTGGCCGCGAATTCGCTGGTGCCTGTCAAAAAATTATACCTGCGGACACATCCGGAATAACCGGCTGCTCTATCTTTGGCGGCAGGAAGAATTCCCTTCCCGATGAGGTAAAAAGATGAAACCGTTTCTCATGACTATCGGTGCTGCGGCTGTCGCCATGGTTTGCATGGGCGGCCCCGTTTTCGCTGATCCGGCAGGCGGATCTCTCGTCACCGTCAATCCGAGCAATGCCGCGGGCGAGGACCACGACACGCTCCCCGTCATCCGCATGCCGAGTGCCCCCAAGGCGCCCAGCGCGCCCAGTGTGATGAGGACGGCCGCCCAGTCCGCCCACATTCAGTGGTGCCAGACCCACTACAAGACCTATCGGACCTCTGACGACACCTTCCAGCCGCTCAAGGGACCGCGTAAACTCTGCGTTTCGCCGGCGAATGGGTAATTCGACCGCGACGCCATCAGGTCCGGGCGCCCCTTGTTTGCAAGTTGGCGCCCGGCGCAACTGCGGATATGCACCCGCTCCGCAACCTAGCGCTCGGCCGCCACGTGACGTGGCCGAACCAGTTCGGCGCGCGCCGCCTCTGCCTCCGCGCGGCAGAAGCATCCCTCGATATGGTCATTCACCAGCCCCATGGCCTGCATGAAGGCATAGCAGGTGGTCGGCCCAACAAAGCTCCAGCCGCGCTTGCGCAAATCCTTTGACAGTTTCTTCGACGCCTCGGTATGCGGCATCCCCGCCACCACCTCCCAGGTCACCTCGTTCGGCCGGTGCGCCTCATGCGGCTCGAAAGACCAGAAATAGGCGGCCAGCGAGCCGAACTCCCTTTCCAGATCGATCGCTCTTTGCGCGTTGTTGATAGTCGATTCGATCTTGCCGCGATGCCTGACGATTCCGGCGTCCCCCAGCAGCCGATCCACATCTGCATCCGAAAACAGCGCGACCTTGTGAAAATCGAAACCAGCGAATGCGGCCCGAAAGTTTTCGCGCTTGCGCAGGATGGTCAGCCAGCTCAGCCCCGCCTGAAACCCTTCGAGGCAGATCTTTTCGAACAGTCGCCTGTCCTCCGTCACCGGCCGGCCCCATTCCGCATCGTGATAGGCAAGATAAAGGGGATCGCTGCCCGGCCAGGGGCAGCGCGTTCTGCCGTCATCGGCTGATTTCGTCTTCGCGTTCGCTGCAGTTTCCGAACTTTTACTGCCGTCGGTGCCCACTTCTTTACCCTTTGGAAACCGGGTGGAGTCATCAAGACTTAACCACGCGCTTTCACGCAATCTTGGAATCTGGGGCCGCAGAATGCGCAAACCCCGTTCCGCATGAAAGCCCAAAGAGCATTTGGCATGCATAACCTGACGCGTACAGCCTTTTGCCGCTCCGCTGCGATCCTGCTGACACTGTTTGTCAGCCTGCCGTCAATGGCGGCCAGTCGTCCGCCCGTCGTGCCGCCTCCCGCTGGCATGACGCTGTCGCGGGGCGCCATCCACAACGGCCTGACCCTCAACATCAGTTATGCCATCAATCCCCAATATCTGCGCCAGATCGTGCCCTATCGCACCTCGGAGGCGCCGGGCACCATCGTCATCAAGACTGGCGAGAAGCATCTGTATTTGGTGCTGCCCGGCGGTCGGGCGCTGCGCTATGGCATCGGGGTTGCGCGTGAGGGCTTCGAATGGTCGGGCACTCACCGCATCACGGCCAAGCGCGAATGGCCGGATTGGACCCCACCCGCCGAAATGCTTGAGCGGCGCCCGGATATCCCAACCCATATGGATGGCGGTCCGGACAACCCGCTCGGCGCGCGCGCGCTCTATATCGGCAACACCCTTTACCGGGTACATGGCACCAACGAACCCTGGACGATTGGTGGCAACGTCTCGTCCGGCTGCATCAGGCTCACCAATGATGACATCGTGGACCTCTACGGAAGGGTTAAAATTGGCGCAAAGGTCGTTGTGCTTTAGTTAGGATTTGTCTGCACAATGGCGCCAGTGAACCGCGATCAGGCCGCCATGCGCAATTTCTTCCGCCTTTTGCGACGCTTCCGTAGCGACGAAAAGGGCGTCTTCCTGCCGCTTTTTGGCGTCATGGCCATCGTTTTGGTGGCCGTTTCCGGCGCTGTGGTGGATTTCGTGCGCATCGATCAGGCCCGCAACAAGGCGCAATTGGCGCTCGATGCCGCCGCTCTGGCCTTGCAGCCAGATATCTATGACACGTCCAAGCCTCTGGCGACCCTCAAGGCCGATCTCAAGGACAAGGCTCAAAAACTCCTCGTCGAGCGTCTTGCCGACAGCTCCCTGTCCGCTGGGGTCGACGAGGTCGATCTGTCCACCACCGACGGCACCCTCTTCCTGCGGGGCCAGGTTACCGTGCCGATGGCTTTCGTCGGTCTGGTCGGCATAAATTCCATGAAGGTCAACGTAATCTCGCAGGCCACCCGCAAGCAGCTTTATGTCGAGGTGGCTTTCGTGCTCGACAATTCCGGTTCGATGGGCAGCTACAACCGGCTGACAAATCTCAAGTCGGCCGCCAAATGCGCCACGAAGATACTCTTCTATGGGTCGTGCACACCGCCTTCGGGCGCCGTGGCCGAGACCAATGTGAAGATCAGCGTCGTGCCGTTCACCACCTTCGTCAATGTCGGGACGGGCAATGCCAATGCCTCATGGATGGACACCACCGGCACCTCGTCCATTGCAAACGACAATTTCGATAATGATGACGATGACAGCACGCCCTTCTCGGGCGCGGTCAATCGGTTTCAGCTCTACAACCAGCTGAGCAACGTCTCCTGGGCCGGCTGCGTCGAGGCGCGCAAATACCCCTACAGTGTGAACGACACCACGCCGGTCTCGAGCAATCCCGACACCTTGTTTGATCCCGTCTTTCAGCCCGACGAGCCTGATTCCGGCGGCTATTCCAACAGCTACCTCAACAATTCTCCCGGTGCCTGCCCAAGTACGGGTGGCAGTTGGACCTGGTCCTGGAGCGGGTGGACCTGGAGTGGCAGTTCCTTGAGTGACCGCGAAAAGCAGGAGCGCCTATGCAAATATACCGGTAGCGCCTCATTCTCGGGAACGCACGGACCCAATAGTGATTGCGTCTCGACGCCGCTCCTGCCGCTGACCAATAATCCGACATCGGTTCTGAACGAGATCAATGCCATGTCGGCCAATGGCAACACCAACATCCACCAGGGCGCAATCTGGGGATTTCATGTGTTGTCGCCGACGCAGCCCTTCACCCAGGGCCGTCCTTACGACACCGCGACCTCCAAGGTCATGATCATCATGACCGACGGCGAAAATACCTTCGGTGGGTCCGGCAATATGAATGGCAGCAGCTTTCTGCAGGCCTACGGACACTTCTACAATGCGCCGCCGCAATCGGGAACCGCTTACACCAAGGCGGCCGGCACGCGTCTGGGCTACACGGTCAACAACAATGGCCAGATGACGACGGTGATGAACAAGCTCACCGAGGAGACCTGCACGAACGCAAAGGCCGCCAATATCAAAGTCTATACGATCGGCCTCAGCCCGCCCAACACCGCCACGCGGGACATGCTGAAGAACTGTTCGAGCGGTGAGGGCTTTTACAAGTTTCCCAGCGATCCGAACGAACTCAACACGATCTTCGCCGACATTGCCAATCAGCTTTCGCCTTTGCGTCTGGCAAAATGATGATGATCTGAGTGGGTGGTACCGCCTCCCCGGATCGAACGGGGGACCTCTAGATCCACAATCTAGCGCTCTAACCAACTGAGCTAAGGCGGCATGGGGGCCAAGCGGGGCGGAACATAAGTCGTGATCCGGCCCCTGACAAGGCCCGAATACCCTCCTTGCTTCCCGATGGCAATGGTCTGCTGAAAGGTGCCCGGCAAAAGCATGTCCCGGAACACGATCCGGGATGGGAACCGGTTTTGCGGTGCGGGCGCGACCTTCCAAAATCAGCGTCCCCGGCAAAAGCATGTCCCGGTCGCGGACAGGACCGCCGTGCCACGCCGCGGCTTAACCAATCTGCAGGATTGCACCGAAGCTTACGGCTCCCGTCTATGGACCCGCGCCTCGCCATTGGATATGTAACAATTCTTAACGAGTTGCCGAAAAATGTCCTGATTTAGGACATTCGGTGTAGCCGGTCCGGTTCTCTTTTTTCGAGTGCCGCCAGCGACGCATTGAGTAGCCACGGGACCCGCAAAGGACGCTGTCGGTCCGGTCCCGTCTGGAGTGGGTGTGCACATGAGTGCCGAGTGGATCGCCTCCCGAACCGTGAGGCTGGTGGTCGGTCATGTAACCGATCCCCGGCCAGTCTGGTTCTGGTCGGAGGATGGCGACACGCTGATCTGGAGCAATGCCGCAGCCATGGCTGTCGGCGCGAAGCCCGGCGGGCAGCCCGCCACGCCCATCGGCGGGCAGGTTGCGCGGGCCATCCGTCTCGGCATCAAGGGGCGGCCCAGCCTCTCGCGCATGCAGTTCGAAGCCGGGCGCAAACCCTTGTCGCTTACCTGCACCTGCACGCCCTTGCCGTTGAGGGACAAGGGGCTCGGTCTGCTGATCGTGGGCGTTGATCCTCTCGATCCTGAGACCGTCGCCGGCCGGCCTGCCGAAGGGACCGGCCTTGCCGGTCTGTTTGGCTCCGAGATCGCCTACACTTTGCTGGACGCCGAGGGTAACGCTATTGCCGGCAGGGGCGAGCCGCAGCCCGCCGAACGCCAGGACATTCCCGCCGGCCCGGATGGCGCTCTGGTGCAACTGGCCGCACCGGCTGAGGCGCACGCTGCTCAGACGCTGGACCCTGGCGATGTCTCGGCGCAGGAGAAGGTCGCGCAGGATGCGCCAGAGCCAGAGATAGGCAATCTCGGCGAAGCGGATGATCAGCGCGACCCGCAAGGTGATGAAGAGTTGGCCGAGAGCAATGAGCGTGGCGATGTTGACGTCGGGCGCGCTGATGAGCACGGCAGCCGGAGCCTGTCGCAGCTATTCGATCAGCTTGCCTCCAGTGATGAGCTGTTCACGCCGCTCGACGCACGGGACGACGCTTTCGATCCGCATGTCGTCGAGGCGTCGGCGGTGTCCGATGAAGACGACACCCTCGAGCAGCCGGGCGAGGCGTTGGCGTCCGAAGAGGGCGAAGGCGAACCCGCTCCAGCGCCCGAAGACGAACTGGATGCCGAAGCCGAGGCCCGTAACGATGCGTTCCTGACTGCCGTCGAAGCGGCGGTCAGAGAGGAGGCTGACGCCGCAAATGCTGCCTCCGCAGAAGGGCAGGAGACCGGTGCCGGGGTCGAAACGGACGCTGCCGCGAAATCGGGCGCCGAGAAGCTTGCCGCTGAACTTTTGGCCGCCGGACAGCCGGCTGCCACCGGGCAGGAGACGCAGGAGCAGCCCGAATCACAAGGGCGGCAGGAGCCATCCCCGCAAGCCGAAGACGAACGTCAAATTCTCTGGCGGCTGGTCAGCGATGGCTACTTCCCCGACGGCGCAAAGGATCGGCCCGAACCGGAAGCCGAACGCCGAAAAACCGGAACACAAGCCGGAAACGCAATCTGGCAGTGATTTCGACGATCCAACCGCCAGCCTCGACCCGGACGCTATTGAGCGCGCCTCCCGCTATAATTTCGACGAGCTGTCGCGCATCCTGGTGGATCGTGTGTCCGCCGCGCCCGAGCGCTCCCGCTTCGGCGCCGCCGAGACGGGGCAGACGGGTGCCCTGTTCAATCTCAGCGATGAGACGCTGATCCTCAATCGCCTGCCGATCGGGCTCATGGTCTTCCGCGACCAGAAGATACTGTTCTCCAATCGCGCCCTCGCCGAGATGACCGGCCATGCGGATACCCAGAGCCTCAGGGCCGCTGGTCTTGCCTCCGTCTTTCCCGAAATCGACGGCGAGGACGGACCGGTCGGTCCGGTGGCCGAACTGCGCCGCGCCGATGGCGGCAGCGTGCGCGTGTCGGCCCGTCTGCAGGCGGTCAGCTGGCAGGGCCGCCCCGCCCTCATGCTGTCGGCCCGTCGCGAGGAAGAGCCGGCGGGCATCGACCAGGCGGTGCGCGCCTTTGCCCGCACCTTTGCCGAAACCTTCGACGCCGGTTTCTTCGAGACCGACCGGCAGGGCATGTTCTCCTCCGTCACCCCGCAGGTGGCTCGCATCGCCGGCCGGCCCAGCGACACGCTCAAGGGGCAGTCGCTGCAGCTTCTGGTGTCGCCCGACGAGCGCGCCGCCCTCGCGGCCTTCCTCGAACGTCCGGCGCGCTTTGCAGGCGGTGAGCGCCCGAGCCAGTCCTTCGCCGGCCGCCGCCGCGGCGACCGGGTGACCCTGTTCGCCGAGGGCTCCGCTGGCATCGTCTCTGGTTATTTCGGTGTGCTGCGCGCTGCCCAGGCGGCCCCGCAATCGGCTGAAGACGAACGCGATCCGGTCCTTTTGGGGCGCGTCAGCCGCAGCGTGCGCCGCCCCCTCAACACCATTATCGGCTTTGCCGAGCTCATTCGTTCCGCCGCCTTCGGCCCGCTCGCCAACCAGCGCTATGTCGATTATGCGCGCGACATTGAGGCGGCCGGTCTCGACATCGCCGCCCTGGTCGAGGAACTGGATGAATATGCCCGCCTCAAGCAGGGCGAATATGCCGCGAGGGCCGAGGACGTCGATCTGGCTCTGCTGCTCGAACAATGCCTTGCCCGCGTGCGCAGCCAGGCCGGCGCGGCGCGCGTGCTGCTCAGAAGCGCCATATCGGAAACCTTGCCCCATATCCGGGCCGATGCCCAAAGCCTTCGTCAGGGCGTCCTCAACATGCTCGCCAGCGCCATCGATCAGACGCCGGAAGGAGCCCAGGTCGTGCTCACTGCCCATCGCGAGACCGATGGAAGCGTCGTCATTCATGTCCGCGACAGCGCAGAAGCGGCGGCTGAACGCGATGACCGCTTCGTCGTCTTCCGCGACGGCGTGGATCCCGACGGCCGCGCCCGTAAGCCGACCCCCTCGACCATCGGACTGGCGCTGACCCGCTCGCTTCTGGCCGTCAATGCCTGCTCGCTGTCGCTTGGCCCGACCGCCGGCATGGGCACGCTGATGAGCCTGGTCATCCCCGCCGACTTGTCTGCAAAAGGCGGCTAGATCCCCCGCATCCCGAACCCCCCCTCAAGATATTCAGCCCTGCCATCCGGCAGGGGACGGCTGCTAGCCCCCTGATCCAAAAGGCCAATTGCCAAACCGTTTTGAACGCTTCAAAACTGCGCGGCAGTTCTTAAAGTCTTGTTTTCTCAAGGCTTCTTGACAGGGCAGGGGAGAGTGGTCAAAAACGCTCCACAGTTTGCACGGGACCTTGACCCCCGTGGAAAGGAGCCTTTCATGACCAAGCATCTCGGCGGCCTTCTCGCCGCTTTCCTCGCCCTTGCCCTCGCCGCCGCGCCGGCCCTCGCCCAGGGCAAGGTCAACATCTATTCCTACCGCTCGCCCGATCTCATCGCCCCCATTCTCGACAGGTTCACCGAGGAGACCGGCATCGAAACGGTCGTGCTCTATGCCAATCAGGGCCTCATCGAACGGGTCAAGGCCGAGGGCGATTATTCGCCCGCCGACCTCATCCTCACCGTCGACATCGGCAATCTGGCGCTGGCCAAATCCCTCGGCATCACCCAGCCCATAGACCCCGATGTGATCGCCCGCGCCCCAAAAGCCTTTAAGGACGAAGACAATCAATGGGTGGCGCTGTCGCTCCGCGCCCGCGTTTTCTATGTCGCCAAGGACCGGGTCGATGCCACCGCGCTCACCTATGACGATATCGCCAAGCCCGAATGGAAGGGCCGCATCTGCACCCGCTCCGGCCAGCACGTCTACAATATCGGGCTGATCGCCACCCGCATCGCCCATCTCGGTTATGAGGGCGCGAAAGACTGGCTCACCAAGGTGCGCGACAACCTGACCGGTGCCCCCTCCGGCGACGACCGCGCCCAGGCGAAAAAGATCTATTCCGGTGAGTGCGACCTCGCCATCGACAACACCTATTACATGGGTGTCATGCTCAACAATGAGCAGGAGCCCGAGCAGAAGGACTGGGCCGCCGCCTCCCGCATCGTCTTCCCCGATACCAATGGCGACGGCACTCAGGTCAATGTCTCCGGCGCGGTTCTGGCAAAGAACGCCCCCAACAAGGACAACGCCGAAAAGCTGCTGAAATTCCTCCTCTCCGACGAGGCCCAACAGCTCTACGCCAACGCCAATTACGAGTACCCGGTTGTCCCCGGCGTCGAGCCGTCGCCGCTCGTTGCCAGCTGGGGCGAGCTTCACCCCGATCAGACGCCGCTGACCAAAATCGCCGAACTGCGCGATCAGGCCAGCCAGCTGGTCGACGAGGTCAATTTCGATGCCGGCCCGCAGAACTAGGATCGTTTTCAGGAACCGAAGGTCCGCGCAAGCGAAAAGTGTGAGCGGTTTTCCGGTTCGAAAAAGCGATGAGAAAAAAGGCCCCAGGCTGTTTCACCTCGCCCCTAGGGGGAGAGGTCGACCGGCCGCGCAACGAAGCGGCCGGGCGGGCGAGGGGGCCTTTCTTCCAGGCGGCACCCGCGCCTCCCACGCCGGAACCCCCGCATGACCCTCGCCGGCCTCGAGGCGCCGCTGCGCGGTCTCAACCCGAAAGCCAGGCGCGTCCGTCTGCCTCTGGCCGCGTTCGCCCTGGCGCTTC
Source organism: uncultured Alphaproteobacteria bacterium (assembly GCA_963782875.1). Lineage (GTDB taxonomy): Bacteria > Pseudomonadota > Alphaproteobacteria > Rhizobiales > Devosiaceae > CAWALD01. Next base: position 2,306,246 of record CAWALD010000003.1, read on the forward strand.
TGGCCGGCTTGCCCCTCATCGCCCTGGCGCTTCTCGCCTTCTCCTCATTTGAGGGAGGCGGCGGCCTCACCGCCGCCATCCTCCCAACCGCCCTCATGCAGACCGCATCGCTTCTGGTGCTGGTGGGGGCGTCGACGGCCATTCTCGGCCTGCGTCGCCGCATGGCTGGTCTCCCATTTCGACTTTCCCGGGCGCGCGCTGTTCGAATGGGGTTTCGTGCTGCCGCTCGCCATCCCCACCTATATCTCGGCCTATGCCTGGGTCGAATTCATCGGTTTCACCGGTCCGGTGCAGGAGGCTCTGCGCGCTGTCACCGGCGCGCAGACGCTGCAGGACTATTGGTTTCCGAGCCTCGCAGGCGTGCCCGGCGCCGCCTTCGTCATGTCGCTGGTGCTCTACCCTTATGTCTACATGACCTGCCGGGCCTTCTTCCTCATGCAATCCGGCAATGTTGAATCCGCTGCACGCACTCTTGGCGCCTCGCCCCGCCGTGCCTTTTTCAGGATCGTGCTGCCCCTGTCGCGCCCGGCCCTCATCGTCGGCACCACCCTTGCCATGATGGAAGTCGTCAACGATCTCGGCGCCGTCGAATATTTTGGCGTCAAAAGCCTCACCGCCGTCGTTTATGCAACCTGGGTCAACCGCTCCAATCTCGCCGGCGCGGCGCAATTGGCGCTCACTCTGGTCGGCGTCATCTTCGCCCTTATCTGGCTCGAACAATGGGCCAGAAAGCAGCGCCGCTTTCTGAACCGCCGCGACACGGCCACCCCGGCCCCGCGGGCGCCCCTGCAGGCAGGCGGGGCGGCGCTGGCCGTGCTCTTCTGCATGCTTGTCATCGGCCTTGGCTTTGGCGTGCCGGTCGCCGAACTGCTTTCAACCGCCATAGGCCGCTTTTCGCGCGGCGCCGTTCCCGCCGGCCTTGCGCCTGCCGCGCTGCAAACGCTGTCGCTCGCCCTCATGGGCGCTGTCATCTGCATGGGCCTTGGCTATCTCACCACCCGCCAGCTCCATGCCGAAGGGCGCACCGGGCGCGGCCTCATCCGCCTCTCCATCCTCGGCTATGCCCTGCCGGGCACCGTGCTGGCGCTCGGTCTCATAGTCCCGCTCGGCCTCATCGATGGCTGGATCAACCGCGCTATCATGGGGCTGGGCGGCCAACCGGTCGGTCTGGTTCTATCGGGCTCTCTCGCCGCGCTGCTCTACGCCTATGCCATCCGTTTTCTCGCCGTCAGCCACAACACGGTCGAAGCGGCTCGCAGGCGGCGCGGCGACAACATGCTCGATGCCGCCCGCGTGCTCGGCGCGCGGCGCTGGCGGCTGTTTTTCCGTATTGAGCTGCCGACCTTGCGCCCCGCTCTGGTCGGCGCGGCGATCCTGGTCTTTGTCGAAGTGGTCAAGGAACTGCCGGCCACCCTGCTGTTGCGGCCGCTCGGCGTCGAAACCCTCGCCACCTATGTCTATCAGCAGGCGGGTATCGAGCGTTTTGAGGCGGCCTCGGTTCCGGCCATGCTCATCATTGCCGCCGGTCTGGTGCCGGTCATGTTTCTGTCGCGCCTGTCCGAAGGCCAAAAAGGGCAGGCCTAGGGCGCTTCCGAACAAGCCTTCGGAAATCTTTTTTTGGCAAAACCGGGGGCGAGGGGATGTCAGGCTTTCACCGCGCACGCAACTCCGCTAAGGCTTCACCCCCATAATTCACGCCCGCTGCTGGGAAAGACATGACGGACAGCCGCCTCGCACAGATCGCGCTTGGAAGCGTCTTCGTCGGCCTGATCGTGCTGGCGCTGAAATATGTCGCCTATTTGCTGACGGGCAGCGTGGCGCTCTATTCCGACGCGCTGGAATCCATCGTCAACGTCGCAACGGCCATCGCGGCTTTGGTGGCGGTGCGGCTGGCCGGGCGTCCGGCCAACGCTGCCATGCCTTATGGCTATTCCAAGGTCGAATATTTCTCCGCCGTCATCGAGGGCGTCTTCATCATCGTCGCGGCGCTGCTGATTTTCCGCGAAGCCTGGCTTGCCTTCGTCCAGCCCCGCCATTTGCAGCCCGACATCTGGGGCTTTGGCGTCAACGGTCTCGCCAGCGTCATCAATGGCGTCTGGTGCGCGGTGCTCATCCGCATGGGCCGCGCCCGCCGCTCTCCGGCGCTCGTCGCCGATGGCCGACACCTGTTGACCGATGTCATTTCGTCAATCGGTGTTCTCGCCGGGGTGGGGCTTGCCGCGCTCACCGGCTGGTGGGTCCTCGATCCGCTGCTGGCGGCGCTGGTCGCGATCAACATCCTGTGGTCCGGCTATCGGCTGACCCATGAGAGCATTGGCGGCCTCATGGATGTCGCCGTGCCCGAGGCAATCCTGCAGCAGATCCGCGAGCTCATCAGCACCAATGCCGAGGGCGCCATCGAAGCCCATGACGTGCGCACGCGTCAGGCGGGCCGCGCCACCTTCATCGATTTCCATCTCGTCGTCCCCGGCACCATGAGCGTCGATCAGGCGCACGACATCTGCGACCGCATCGAGGGTGCCCTTCGCAAGGAAGTCGAGGGAGCGCAGATCACCATCCACGTCGAGCCCGAGAACAAAGCCAAGCACGCCGGCATTGTCGTATTGTAATACGATTATGGTGCTTTGGCTTGCTCCGCTTGCCCGAAATCCCGCCATCCGTTAGGGAAGGCGCCAAATCAACTTAAAGTTGGCTTTCAACTTTCCGGACCCAATCCATGTCCAAAAAACAAAAGCCGTCGCTGATCGCGCCGCGCCTGCCGCGCGGTTTTGAGGATCGCGCCGCCGCCGACATCGCCGCGACCAGCGCCATGATCGCGAAAATCCGCGAGGTCTACGAGCGCTATGGCTTCGATCCGGTCGAAACGCCCGTTCTTCGAATATACCGAGACGCTCGGCAAATTCCTGCCCGACTACCGACCGGCCCAATGCAGGGCGTGTTCTCGCTGCAGGACGATGACGAGCAGTGGATGAGCCTGCGCTACGACCTGACCGCGCCGCTCGCCCGCCATTTCGCCGAGAATTTCGAAACGCCTGCCCAAGCCCTACCGCACCTACCGGCAGGGCTATGTCTTCCGCAACGAAAAGCCCGGGCCCGGCCGCTTCCGCCAGTTCATGCAGTTCGACGCCGACACCGTCGGCGCCGCCGGCCCCGAGGCCGATGCCGAAATGTGCATGATGATGGCCGACACCATGGATGCGCTGGGCTTGGCCGGGCAAATACGTGGTGCGGGTCAACAACCGCAAGGTGCTGGATGGCGTGCTGGACGCGCTCGGCGTTGACGACGAAGCCGCCAGAAGCTGACCGTCCTGCGCGCCATCGACAAGCTCGACAAGTTCGGCGTCGACGGATGTCACGCTGCTCTTGGGCGCTGGCCGCAAAGACGAGAGCGGCGATTTCACGCAAGGGCGCCGGTCTGGATCGATGAGCCAGATCGACATCGTCTGCTCAATATGACCGGCTGGACGGACCGCCACTTCCGGCAGCGACTGGTGCGTCAGATGGCATTACAATCGACAACATTCGCGACGAATTCGGCGATCAACCCAGCTTGTAGCAGAAGCTTGCAGTGAGCTTGACGCTATTGCAGCTTCTGTACGAGTGCCGCGGGCTATGGACGGACCGCATCAAGATCGACCCCTCCGTCGTCCGCGGCCTCGAATATTACACCGGCCCCGTCTTCGAGATCGAACTGACCTTCCCCGTCACCAACGAAAAGGGCCAGGAAGTCGTCTTCGGCTCGGTCGGCGGCGGCGGGCGCTATGACGGGCTGGTCTCGCGCTTCCGCAAAGAGCCTGTGCCCGCGACCGGCTTTTCCATCGGCGTCTCGCGTCTCGCCCATGCCCTCAAGCTCACCGGCAATCTCGGGCGCCGAAACGCCCATCGGCCCGGTCGTCGTGCTGCGTCATGGATCAAGGACCAGAAGGCCGGCTACCAGAAAATGGTCGCCGAGCTGCGCGCAGGCCGGCATCCGCGCCGAAATGTATCTTGGGCAACCCCAAGAACTTCGGCAAGCAGTTCGCCTATGCCGACCAGCGCAACGCGCCCGCCGTCATCATCGAGGGCACGCAGGAGCGCGAGCAGGGGATCGTGCAGATCAAGGATCTGATCGCCGGCAAGCAAGCCTCGCCAAGCCATCACAGACAACGCAGCAGTGGAAGGCCGAGCGGCCCGGCCAGTTCGAGTGTCCGCGCGCCGAAATGGTCGAGCGGATCAAGCAGCTTCCGGCGGTGCAGCAATGGCTGGCCCGGAACGGCTGATGGCCAGCCTATCGCCGCAGCTCGCAACCTCTTCACCTCTCCCTCAGGGGGAGAGGTCGACCGGCCTTCTGGCCGGTCGGGTGAGGGGGCCTTTATTGCGACGACTCAGCGCGAGCCAACCCCGTTCCCTCACCCTTGAGGGGAGGGATGGCGGCAGCCAGGGTGGGGGTATTTTCTATTGACCAACCCCCGCGCAAACCTCGAAGCGCTGCTCTCCGCCGACGGGCTGACGCGCGCCACGCCGCCCATCCTCTTGCCGGCCAACCCCTATTTCGATCTGGCGGGAGAGGAGTTCGGCCGCCGTCTCCTGCTGACTTCCGGCAGCGACGGCATCGAATATTGCATCCGTCCCGATTTCACCCTGCCGCTGGCGCAGGACTGGCTCGACAATCAGCAAGGTGCACCCGCTGCGCTGAGCTATCTCGGCACCGTCTTCCGCCAGCGCGAATCCGGCCCTGCCGAGTTCCTCCAGGCCGGGATCGAACTCATCGCCCAGCCCGATCCGGACCAGGCGCTCGATCGCGTCTTCGGGTTCGCGCTCGATGCGCTTGCCGCCTATGGCGTGACCGCACCGAAAATCCGGCTTGGGTCTGTAGCGCTGTTCGAAGCCGTGCTCGCCGCCGCCGACATGCCAGATGTCTGGCGTCCGCGCCTGCGTCATCGCTTCGGCCACCCGCAGGCGCTCGCCCTGCTGCTCGACCGGTCTGAACGATCCGCATGGCGCCAATGGCAATGGTGACAAACGCTCGCGCGCCGAGATGATCGAGGATATCGCCGGCCAGATGGTCGCCGCTGGCCTCTCGATCACCGAAGGACGTCGCCCCGAAGAGATCGCCGACCGCTATTACGAAAAGCAGGCGCTGGCGCGTGCGCATGTACCGGAAAAGACCGTACGCATGCTTCGCGATTATCTCGCTATCGCGGGAGAACCTGAGGCTGCGCTCGCGCAGATCGGAACTTTGGCGGAAGTTCATGAACTCTCCACGAACGCTTCGCTGAAATCCATAAGGCGTCATGCCGAAAATCTGGCGGCCCGCGCACCCGAATCAGACCTTGTTTTCGAGACCGGATTCTCCCCGCGCCTCGACTATTATACGGGTCTCGTCTTCGAATTTTCCGGCACGGACGACGCCGTTCTGGTCTCGGGCGGCCAATACGATCGCTTGCTGCAACGTCTTGGCGCTGAAGAAGAAATCGCGGCGTCCGGCTGCGCCGTCTGGGTGGATCGGCTGGCCGGGGAGGGGGCCGAATGAGCGAACTTGTCCTCGCCGTTCCGTCCAAGGGAAGGCTCGAAGAAGCGACCCGCGAGCTCTTTGCTGCCGCAGGCCTGACCATCGAGCGACCGGATGCACGCACCTATCAGGGGTCAGTGTCCGGTCAACCCGATGTTATCGTTAGATTTTTGCCTGCAGGTGAGATCGCGCGCGAGCTCATTCGTGGCGGTGTCGATCTCGGCGTCACCGGCACCGATCTCATCCACGAGGCGGCCGAATACGGACCGGAAAATGTCATATTCGCCAAAGGGTTGGGCTTCGGTGGCGCCGATGTCGTCATTGCCGTGCCCGATGCGTGGCGCGACGTCACTCACATGCGCGACCTCTCCGACGTCGCCGCCGATTTCCGCGCCCGCCACGGCCGCTGGCTCCGTATCGCGACAAAATATGTAAATCTGACAAGGCGTTACTTCGCCAGACACGGCATCGCCGAGTACCGGATCGTCGAAAGTCTGGGCGCAACCGAAGCCGCCCCTGCCTCCGGCGCCGCTGATCTGATCGTCGATATCACCTCGACCGGTTCCACATTGTCTGCCAACGGTTTACGGGTTCTGGAGGACGGCGTGATCCTCAAAAGTCAGGCGCAGCTGATAGTGGCTCGCACAGCAAACTGGACGCTGGAGCGCAAGATTTTGCGCGACGAGATCCTGTCGCGCCTCGACGCCGAAATCTAGATCTCTTCTGGCTCCAACACGCTGGCGGCAAAGACGAATTTCTTCGCCAGCGTGAAGTTGGCCGCCATGCCGACCACCGCACCCACCGCGACCGCAAGGAGCGGATAACGCGTGAAGAGGCCGACGAACCCGACCAGTAGCGCATAGGATCCATAGTTCAGTACGCCACCTCCGACCATCGAGGCGAAATAGCGACCGAACTCGCCGAAAAGCCCGGTTTTCCGGGCGTTCGCGGCGAAGGTAAAGCTGCGGTTGAGCGCCCATGTCGTCGCAACCGCCGCCGTGAACGATACCAACCGTCCGGCAAAGGGGCCGATTATCGGCAGGCACACCCACAAGACACCCATGTCGACAAAAAGCCCGCACACGCCGACCAGCGCGAACCGCAAAAGGGCGCTTTCATAGAGCCGGGTCAGCACAGGGCGCGTTTCCTCAAACATCTTGGACGCATTCCAAATCTGCAAAAATGGCTTATCCACGGCAGAATCGAAGGCTTTGGCGGAATGAGCTGACCAGACAGTGCAGCATTACGGTTAACGGGAGTTAAGCACCTCGAACGTGCGGCCGCTAGAAAGGTAAACGGGATGGAAACGCTCTTGCCCCATGCTGTGGGGAGATGAAAAGGCGCGAATCGCCGGAAATCCGCCCGCATGAGCATGCCCGACCTGGAACTCACAATTCTGATGCCCTGCCTGAACGAGGCGGAGACGCTTCGAACCTGCATCGCCAAGGCGCAGCATTATCTTGCCGCCGCCAAGATTGCGGGCGAAGTGCTGGTAGCGGACAACGGTTCGACCGACGACAGCCAGCAAATAGCGCGCGACAATGGCGCCCGTGTCGTCGACGTCGCGCTAAAGGGCTATGGCGCGGCACTGGCAGGAGGCATCGCTGCTGCAAGGGGCCGCTATGTCATCATGGCAGATGCCGACGATTCCTATGACTTCGAGCATCTGGATGGCTTTGTCGAAAAGCTGCGCCAGGGGTTCGATCTGGTCATGGGCAATCGCTTTCTCGGCGGCATCGCGCCCGGAGCCATGCCGCCACTCCATCGGTATCTGGGCAATCCGGTGCTTTCCTTTGCCGGAAGGCTCTTCTTCGGCTCCCGGATTGGCGATTTTCATTGCGGCTTGCGAGGTTTTCGCCGCGATGCCATCCGCGGCCTGAACCTTCGCACCACCGGCATGGAATTCGCGTCCGAAATGGTGGTCAAGGCGACGCTCTCCGGCCTAAAGATTGCCGAAGTCCCGACCACTCTTTCGCCCGATGGCCGCTCGCGCGCGCCACACTTGCGCTCTTTCCGCGATGGCTGGCGGCATTTGCGCTTCCTGCTGCTGTTCTCGCCGCGCTGGCTGTTCCTTTATCCTGGCGTGGCGCTGTTGCTTTTCGGTTTTTCCTTGATGGGCCTCCTGGTGCCAGGCCCCGTACGCCTGACCCCCGAGATCGAGCTCGACATCCACACCCTGCTCATTGGCGCCATGTGCATCATACTTGGATTGCAATCGGTGTCCTTTGCCCTGATCGGCCGGCAGTTCGCCACCCGTTACGGTTTCATTCCCCGCTCCGAAAGCTGGGGACGCGTGCTCGACGCGCTGACGCTGGAGCGCATCCTGATTGCCGCCGCGATTGCCATAGGGTTCGGTGCCATCTCGTTGATATGGGCGTTCGGGCAGTGGGCTGCGGCCGATTTCGGGCCGCTGCTCTATGCCGATCTGATGCGCGTGATGATCTTCGCGATGACCGCCTTGGTTGGCGGCATGCAGATGATGATGACCGGATTTCTGTCGTCGATGATGTCCATCCCGTTTTATGAGCGGCGTGCCGGCGACGCGCCCTCAGGCGCCGAGCCTGCCCCGCGCCGCCGCTTCGGAGACGTCTGAGTGCTCGAACCACCGGTGCTGCTGGCGCTGGCCGGCGCCGGCATGCTGGCCGGCTTCGTCGATGCCATAGCGGGGGGAGGCGGACTGATCGCCCTGCCGGCGCTTCTTTCGGCGGGTGTGCCGCCCGTGGCAGCCCTGGCCACCAACAAGCTGCAGGGCACGATCGGCACCACGCTCGCGACCTTCACCTATTGGCGCAAGGGCTTCATCGATCTCCAGGCACTTGCACCCGCGGTGATTGCGGGGTTCATTGGCAGCGGGCTCGGAACGCTCACGGTCAAATCCCTCGACACCAGCCTGCTTTCGGTCGTGGTGCCTATCGCCCTGATCGCTATTGCGCTCTACTTCCTCTTATCGCCACGTCTGAGCGATGCCGACCGCGCGTCGCGGCTCAGCTTTCCGGTCTACGTGCCGATCATGGCATTTGCCGTTGGCTATTATGACGGCATTTTCGGCCCCGGTACCGGCTCCTTTTTCACAATGGGATTCGTCACACTGTTCGGTCTCGGGCTTACACGCGCCGCCGGCCACACCAAGCTTTTGAACCTGACATCGAACATCGCGGCGCTCATTCTGTTCATCATAGCGGGAGATGTGCTCTGGCCGGCGGCACTTGCCATGGCCGCTGGACAGATCATTGGCGGTTATCTCGGCGCGCTCACCGGCATCCGCTTCGGCGCGCGTATCATCCGCCCCTTGGTGGTGATTGTCTCGATCATTCTTGCGCTTCGACTGTTGCTGGCGGGCTAGGGCCCGATTATTCGGCGCAGGTGGCGGGCAGGTTGGCGGGCAATGCTCCCTTCACCCTCTTCAGGTTCCCCTTCTCGATGTGAAGGGGATGAAAGGGCGGTTCCTGAATTGTCGGCTGCGCAAGCCGGAGCGTGTAGCATCCGGCAAAGCTGGAAGCTTGACCGTCTCCGGCTGTCGCCGACAGCGCAACAGGCACACTGTAATAGGTGCTGCCGGCCGCGCCCTCTGCCGTCACCCTACCGACGATGAGGTCGACGTGATCGGTATGGGCAAATCCCTTGACGAAATCGTCATAGCTCCGGGACGGGTCGTCTTCGCCCCAATAGCTCCAGGCCCGCGCATATTCGTGCCGGTTGATGGCGTTGTAATAGGATCGGATCAACGCCTTGGCATCGGAGCGGTCGTCGCGATAGGCAAGCTGATCTTCAGCCATCGACAGCTGCGTCCCAACCAGCGTCAGTCCCAGCAGAATGCCGGCCCGCAGGGCGCGGATCATGTCAGTCTTGCGACCTCGCGCAGCACCGCATTGATGCGCTCCTGCCAGCCCGGCCCGTCCTCCTGGAAATGGGCCAGCACGTCCCGGTCGAGCTTCAGCGTCACGGTTTCCTTGCCTACGGGTATCGGAGCGGGGGACGACGCCTCTGCCTTTTCCACCGGTTTGGTCGTTGCAGCCTTGAACAAGGCTTCGGCCCTGTCTTTGGCACTTGTCGAACGTCGGGGCGGATAGGCCATGAAGGGCAACTCCTCGCGGACAGCATGGGCGATGGCACGGGCGGTCCTACGCATCCTGCACTATATCGAGCGGAAAAGCGGCACAAAAAAGCGCCGGTGTTTCCACCGGCGCTTTCCATTTCGTCCGCAACTGGGAGGAGACGGACAAGAATGTGGGAAGGGGCTGGACTAAAAGTCCATTCCGCCACTTGGGCCGTCTTGCCCGGCCCAAGCACCAAGAAGATGGGTGATGGACTAGAAGTCCATCCCGCCCATGCCGCCCATGCCGCCCATGCCGCCGCCGCCGGGCATGGCGGGAGCGTCGTCCTTGGGGAGCTCGGCAACCATGGCTTCGGTGGTGATCAGCAGCGAGGCAACCGAAGCGGCGTCCTGCAGCGCGGTACGCACGACCTTGACCGGATCGACGATGCCCATCTTGATCATGTCGCCATATTCGCCGGTCTGGGCGTTGTAGCCGAAGGTCTCGGACTTGTTCTCGAGCATCTTGCCCACGACGACCGAAGCCTTCGTCGCCCGCATTGCTGGCGATCTGACGGATCGGCGCCTGCAGGGCACGGCGGACGATGCCGATACCGGCCTGCTGGTCGGCATTGTCGCCCTTGGCCTTGAGGGCGGCCGAGGCGCGCAGCAGCGCGACGCCACCACCGGCGACGATGCCTTCCTCAACCGCGGCGCGGGTGGCGTTCAGCGCGTCGTCGACGCGGTCCTTGCGCTCCTTCACCTCGACTTCGGTGGAGCCGCCGACCTTGATCACGGCAACACCGCCGGCGAGCTTGGCCAGACGTTCCTGCAGCTTCTCGCGGTCGTAGTCCGAGGTGGTTTCCTCGATCTGCGCCTTGATCTGGCCAACGCGGCCCTGGATGTCGTCCTTGGAGCCCGCACCATCGACGATGGTGGTGTTTTCCTTGGTGATGTCGACGCGCTTGGCGGTGCCGAGCATGTCGATGGTCACGTTCTCGAGCTTGATGCCGAGATCTTCGGAGATCACCTGGCCGCCGGTCAGGATGGCGATGTCCTCGAGCATGGCCTTGCGGCGGTCGCCGAAGCCCGGAGCCTTGACGGCAGCAACCTTGAGGCCGCCACGCAGGCGGTTGACGACCAGCGTCGCCAGGGCCTCGCCCTCGATGTCCTCGGCGATGATCAGCAGCGGACGCTGGCACTGCACGACGGATTCAAGGATCGGCAGCATGGCCTGCAGGTTGGAGAGCTTCTTCTCGTGCAGAAGGATCACCGGATCCTCGAGCGAGGCGACCATCTTTTCGGTGTTGGTCACGAAATAGGGCGAGAGGTAGCCACGGTCGAACTGCATGCCCTCGACGACTTCGGTTCGGTCTCCAGCGATCTTGGCTTCCTCGACGGTGATGACGCCCTCATTGCCGACCTTCTGCATGGCGTCGGCGATCATGTCGCCGATGGCCTTCTCGCCATTGGCGGAAATGGTGCCGACCTGGGCGATCTCGGCTTCGGTCGAGATGACCTTCTTGGCCTTGGCGAGGTTCTCGACGACTTCGTCGACGGCGAGGTCGATGCCGCGCTTCAGATCCATCGGGTTCATGCCGGCAGCGACCAGCTTGACGCCTTCGTTGACGATGGACTGCGCCAGGACGGTCGCCGTCGTGGTGCCGTCGCCGGCGATGTCGTTGGTCTTGGAGGCCACGGTGCGCACCATCTGCGCGCCCATGTTCTCGAACTTGTCTTCGAGTTCGATTTCCTTGGCGACGGTGACGCCGTCCTTGGTGATGCGCGGGGCGCCGAACGACTTGTCGATGACGACATTGCGGCCCTTCGGGCCGAGCGTCACCTTGACGGCGTTGGCGAGAACATTGACGCCGCGCAGCATCTTGTCGCGGGCATCAGTCGAGAACTTTACGTCCTTGGCAGCCATATGAGTGCTCCTTGAAAAAGGGAATGAGAAAGGCGGAGAGAGGAGATAATCGGGGCGCTTTTCAAAAAGCGCAGCCGGCGATTACGCCTCGATCACGCCCATGATGTCGCTTTCCTTCATGATCAGCAGGTCTTCGCCGTTGAGCTTGACCTCGGTGCCGCTCCACTTGCCGAACAGCACGCGGTCGCCGGCCTTGACGTCGAGGGCGGCAACCTTGCCGTTGTCGTCGCGGGCGCCCGGGCCGACGGAGACGATGACGCCCTCGGAGGGCTTTTCCTTGGCGGTGTCGGGGATGATGATGCCGCCGGCGGTCTTTTCTTCGCTGTCGACGCGCCGAACGACCACGCGGTCATGCAGGGGACGGAAGCTCATGGTCGCTCCTTGGATTCCTGAAACAAAAACAGGGTTGAAACTGGGCTGTTAGCACTCACGGTTATAGAGTGCTAACAGCTGGCGGGGGATATAGTGAGGGGGCTTGGACGAGTCAAGGCGGCGCAAAGGCCGACAGGGGTAAAAAAGCGCTTGCGCCTGCTGGGGGAGCCAGAGAACCCGCTGACAAGTCCAATGCCAGACAAATGTGATAAGAGTAAGAAGCGGTGCGCGCGCAGGCTGCATGGGGTGTGTGTGGCGCGGTCCACATGGTTGCTATCGCCTCGGTGAAATTGTACGAGGAATCGCAAATCCGCTCGGGGGCGGGTATTGGCAACGTATCAGGGTTCGACTTGTCCAAAGCTGCAGCCGAGGTCACTGCCGCCATTGAACCGGCGCCCTGGATTGCGCCCGTTCTGACCGTTGTGGTGCCCACTTTCAATGAACGAGACAATGTGGGCGCGCTGGCCGAAAAGCTGCAGGCCGCGCTCAAGGATATTGCCTGGCAGATGATCGTCGTCGACGACGACAGTCCCGATGGCACCGCTGATCGGGTCAAGGAACTGTCCCGCCTCAACCCACACATCCACTGCATCCGCCGGGTCGGTCGGCGCGGCCTGTCCTCAGCCTGCATCGAAGGTATATCGGCGAGCGCCGCGCCCTATGTGGCGGTCATCGACGCCGATCACCAGCACGACGAGACCATCTTGCCTCTCATGCTCGAAAAAGCGCAAGGCGGCGACGATCTGGTCGTCGGCTCGCGGTTCGCCGGCGGCGGGTCGGCGGGGGAGGGATTGTCCGGGCTGCGTTTGCGGGCGAGCCGTACCGCCAATTGGCTTTCGGGCCTCGTATCCGGATTTTCTACCACCGATCCCATGAGCGGCTTCTTCCTCATGCGCCGCACCCTTTTTGATGCCGTGGCCGCCAGGCTGGCGCCCGAGGGCTTCAAGATCCTGCTCGATATTTTGGTGACGACACGCCATTCCGGGCGGCGCGTGGCCATAAGCGAAGTGCCCTATGTCTTCCGCTCGCGCCATGCCGGCGACAGCAAGATGAGCCCGCTGATCGCCATCCAGTTCATGGGGTTGTGGCTTTCCAAGCTGACCGGCGGCCTGCTGCCGACGACCTTCCTGCTGTTCATCATGGTTGGGCTCAGCGGACTTGCCATTCACATGGCGGCGCTTGCAACGCTTTACGGCGGGTTTGACTTCAATTTCACCAATGCCCAGCTTGCGGCGACGGTCGTCGCCATGACCTGGAATTTCTTTTTGAACAACTCGCTCACCTATGCCGACCGCCGCCTGCACGGTATGCGGCTTTGGCTGGGTCTTTTGAGCTTTTACGCCGTCTGCTCAATGGGCGCGCTTGCCAACATTTCGGTCGCCTCGGCGATTTTCAATCTCGGCTCAGCCCCGCTTCTCGCCGGCCTTAGCGGCGCGCTCATGAGTTCGGTCTTCAACTATGCCGTAACCCGGATCTTTACATGGCGCTAGCTGACCTCCCCGATCACATCGAACGTTCGCCCATCCCCCGCCAGGGCATTTTCAGCGGTCATCCCGGTGCGGCGCGCAACGGCGTCATCCTCCTCATCGTCGTCACCGCCGTGCTGCGGCTGATTGAGGGCGGCGTCATCGACCTGGGATTGGGAGAGGCCTATTACCTCAGCTCCGCCCGGCAGCTGCATCTCGGCTATTTCGATCAGCCGCCGCTGTCGCTGTGGCTTATCTGGGCCACCAAGACGATTTTCGGCAGCGAAGATCCGCTTCTGCTGCGTCTGCCCTTCATCCTCTTGTTCTCCGGCAGCACCTGGCTGCTCTATCGCATCGGCGCCCGCTATCGGTCGGAATGGGCCGGCTTCCTCGCGGCGCTGGTGATGAACATTTCCATCCTCTTCACCATCTCAATCGGCTCGTGGCTGCAGCCGGATTCGCCGCTGATGCTGTTCTGGCTGATGACCTGCTGGGTCTTGCTGGACATCTTTTTCGATCCCGATCCGCACAAGGAGAATAGCCGCTGGCTATGGGCCGGCTTCTGGCTCGGCCTCACCTTCCTGACAAAATATCATGCCGTCTTCATTGTCGCGGGGACCGGCCTGTTCATCCTCACCAACGCGCGCGCGCGGCATTGGCTCTGGCATCCTGGGCCTTATCTTGCGGTGCTGCTGGCGGCGGTTATTTCGCTGCCGGTTTTCGGCTGGAACGCAGGCAACGAGTGGGCGAGCTTCGCTTTCCAGGGCGGCCGGGCCACCGGCACCGGCTTTCATCCCGAATGGCTGATCCGCATGATTATCGGCCAGATCGCCTTCATCACCCCCTGGATTTCCCTTCCCGCGCTATGGGCGGCCGGGCTGGCGGCCTCTCGCGGACCGAGCGGCATCTTCCCCTCGCTCACGCGCTCGGGCTTTGCCTGGTTTTTGTTCCTGATGGGCATCATTCCCATCGCCTTTTTTACAATTATCGCCGCCTTCAACGACACCCAGTTTCATTTTCACTGGCAGGCGCCGGGTTACATGATGCTGTTCGTGTTGCTAGGGGGTTGGGCGGATGCCGCCTGGACGCGCCACAAGCGCCTGATCGTGACCTGGCTGACAGCAGCGGCGGTGGTAAATTTCCTTATCTGGGGCGTGCTGATCAGCCATACGGCAACCGGCTGGCTCCGTTATGTTTTGCCCAATGGCGAAACCATGGCCGACCCCACGGGCGGCGTGGTTGAATGGCGTGAACTCGGTCAGTTCTTCGACCAGGCGAATTTGTCGCCCGAGACCGATTTCGTCGTCGGGACCGACTGGACCTGGTGCGGCCAGATGGACACCCCGCTCGCTGGGCGCGTGCCGCTGGCCTGTTTTGCGCGCGATCCGCGCAATATTGCCTTCAATATCGATATCGGCGAGATGGTCGGTCGAACCGCCTATTTCGTCGCCCCGGACTTTCCCGCCGACGCGGTGAAGGCGCAGTTCGGCAGCTTCTTTGACAGCATTGAGCCGGTAACGCGGCTCGACATCACCCGCAACGGCTTCGTCGAATTGCACAACCTCGACATCGTCAAGGCAACGAATTTCCATCTGGATCGCAGCATCGCGACCAATGGCGGCGCGACCGCCGACATCACCCGCCTGCCTCGCACGAAGATCACCGGCTTGTCCGGAACGATCGGCAATCAGGGCAATGCGCGCACGGTCTCGCTGATGCTGGGCGGCAGGGAGGTCGGCACGGTTTCGGTTCTCGCCGGACGGCCGACCGATTTCCTCGTGCCGGTGAAAAAGCCGCGCTGGTCCGTCGGGCTGGAGGATGTGCCGCTCGAGCTCGTGGACGAGGCGGGAAGCAGTGATGGCTTGTCCCTGACCACGCTTTCGGTCACTGAGCGCTAGATCGCGACGGTGCTCAGGCAGCGCCGTTCATCTGCTCCCAGGCCTGCTTCTTGCGGTAAATGGTCGAAGGGCTGATTTCGAGCGCCGCGGCTGCCTGTGCGATATTGCCGCCAAAATGCAGCAGAGCGTCCTCGATGATCCGCTGCTCCTGCTGCCACATTGGCAGGATATCGGGTTCGCATCGCACCGGCTGGACCGATGATGCCACCGATTGCGCACGCACGGCATGCGCCTCGATGTCAGCCGCCCGCACCATTTCTGAGGTGATTTCCTCACCGTCGAACATGACGACGATGCGGCGGATCAGGTTTTGCACCTGCCGCACATTGCCGGGCCAGTCGCGGGCCATGAACAGCTGCGATGTGGCCGGCGACAGGCGGCAGAAATGCTTGTGCTCTTCCGCTGAGAAACGTCTTAGAAAATGCTGGGTCAATGGCAGGATGTCGGCCGGGCGCTGCCGGAGCGGAGGCAGGTGGATCGGCAACACATGCAACCGGTAGAACAGATCTTCGCGAAAGGTCCTCTCGGCGATCATCTGCATGGGGTTGCGATTGGTTGCGCAGACGATCCGCACATCGACCGGCCGCGCAATGCCTTCGCCGACCCGGGTGATGGTGCCTGTTTGCAGGAAGCGTAAAAGCTTCGACTGCAAAGACAGATCCATCTCGCCGATTTCGTCAAGAAAGAGTGTGCCGCCATCGGCCAGCTCTGCAGCCCCCTTGCGGTCTTCCATCGCGCCGGTGAAGGCACCACGTGCGACCCCGAAAATTTCGCTTTCCATGAGCTCGCGCGGGATGGCCCCGCAATTGATCGCGATCAGCGGCTTTCCGGCGCGTGGACCCTTGGCGTGTATGGCCTCCGCGCACACTTCCTTTCCCGAACCGCTCTCCCCGGTTATGAAAACCGGCGCCGATGAAGGCGCGATCCGCGCGATCTGCTCGAACACCAGCCCCATTTGCGGGGAGCATCCGATGAAGCCGGAAAAGTCGTCATCCGTTTCTGCCGAAGACGCGGAAGCAGTCAGCGCCGGCCGCTTGCCATGCCGCTCGGTCAATTCCCCGATCCGGGCTGCCAGCACCCGCGCGGCGATGGGCTTGGCAACATAGTCATGCGCGCCCGCCCGCATGGCTTCCACCGCGGCAGAGACAGACATGCCTTCGGAGATGGCGATCACCAGGGCGCCCTGCGCCAGCCGGACCAGCCGGGCAACTGCCATCTCGCAGCTTCCGGCGAGGTCGGCAACGCTTGCGAGATCCGCAATGACCACATCGGCAGTTTGCTGCCGCAACCTCTCAGCGGCTTCACGGCCGGAGGCAGCGCAATCTAGCTGATGAGGTAGCCCTTCAAGGCGTTCCAGTTCCTCAGCCAGATGACGCCTGGCGGCAGGATCGCGCTCGATCAGGAGCAGGCTTGGCTGCATCTGCGATTGTGCTGCAGATCGCATATTTTCTGCTCCTCATGGGCTTTCGCGTTGCGCCTCGGACTTTCCATCAACAGGGTAAACAAAGCGTATGGCCGGCGCGCTTTTGCCCATCGCGTGTGGATGATAGAAGAGTTCGCAGTGATTCCGCCGGTTGCGGGAAGGGCGGTCAGCAAGACGTGCAGGGCCTGATCTATATATTTGTTGCCATTTGTGGGGCTGCGCTCGCTGCTGCAGCCTATTTTGGCTTGAGCTTTACCCCGATTGAGGCCGCCCTTTTGGGCCTTCTGGCCGTGGCGTTCGCTCTGTTGCTGCTGGAGCGGAGCTTGCGCCGGCGCAACGAGGCGCGGCTCGAGCGCGGCATCGACGATCTCTCCCGCCTCTTGAGCACCGACGCACAGGCCGGTCACGCTCTGAGCCAGCGCGTCAACGCCCTTGCCGATATCGATGCCGGTGAACGTCTCGACGTTGTTGAGGCGGATTTGTCTGTTCTGGGAACTGTCGTGCGCCAGCTTGCCGAAGCGGTGGCCGACCTTGAAATCCAGACTGCCGCTCCGGCCAGCCGGCAGGACGATGCGCAACCCGAAGAGCCGGCGACGGCGCCATCCCCGGCGCTTCCCGCATCGCGCGAGCCTATCCTGTCCCACGCCGCCATTTCGCCCGAAATGCTGCGGCAGGCAATAGATGACGATCGGCTGGTCTTTCATATGCAGCCGGTCATCACCCTGCCGCAACGGCGCACGCATGGCTATGACCTGTTGCCCCGCCTGACTATGGAAGACGGAGAACTGGCCGAGGCCGGAGACTTCATGCCGCAACGCGGAGAAGAGGATCTGGTGCGCCAGATCGAGCGTCAGGCCGTCGAAGAGGCGATCACCCTTTTGCGGCGGGCGCGGGCAAAAGGCCAGCCCAGCCTGCTGTTCGTGCCGGTCTCCAAGGCGACACTGTCCCATAAGGCGGCGTCCCAGGAAATCATCGCCCTGGTGACCGATGATCGCGCGGTGGCCTCATATCTGGGGCTGCTGATCAGCGAACATGACTGGCGCATCCTTGGGCCTGTTGGGCGCGCATGTGTCGCGGAACTGTATTCCAAGAGCGTCCGGATTTCGCTCTCCCACGCGTCCTCGCTCAGGCTCGATTTCAGCCAGCTCTCGGCGCTTGGGGTGTCGTCGGTGCGGGCGGAGGCGGCACGTTTCGTCGAGCAGCCCGAGACCTTGACCGATTTCCTGAGCGCCGACGTGGCCGACTACCTCGCCCGTTTCGGGATCGACCTCATCATCGACGATATCCGGACCGAGCAGCAGATATTGACCGTGCTCGAAGATGGCGTGCGTTTTGCGCAAGGACACTATATAGCCAAGCCGACGCCCGTCCGGTCTGACCTTCTGGTGAGACGACAACCCCAACCGGAAGCCCAGCGCGCCAGCGGCGCCTGACCGCCTTCAGCGGAGCCTGCATTGAACGAAATCGCCTTTCCTGCCCTGTCGGGCCTTTCTCGGCTTGCCTCACATTACGACGCGCTGGTTTGCGACATCTGGGGTGTGGTCCACAACGGCGTTGAAGCGCATCCGCGCGCAGTCGAGGCCCTGCAGAATTACCGCGCCAACGGCGGCAGCGTCGTGCTGGTGACCAATGCCTCCCGGACCGAAGCGCCGATCAAGGCCATGCTGGGGGCGCTACATGTGCCGCCCGACGTCTATGACGCTGTCGTCACCTCCGGCGATGTTACCCGCAACCTCGTGAGCGCCTATTCCGGCCGGAAGGTCCATATCGTCGGGCCAGAGACCGACCGCCCCATGTTCAAGGGCATCGATGTGACCGATGCCGCGCCCGAAGAGGCGGCCGTGGTCGTCGTTACCGGTCTCGACCATCCATCCGAGACGCCGGAAGACTACAAGGAGCGCCTCGCAACCTGGCGCCGGATCGGCCTGCCCATGATCTGTTCCAACCCCGACAAGATCGTCGAGGTCGGCGACAGGATGGTCTATTGCGCCGGCGCGCTGGCCGACATCTACGCCGAAATGGGCGGCGAGGTCGGACTCGCCGGCAAGCCATACCCGCCGATCTACGAAGAAGCCCTGCGCAGGTTGACCAAGACCACCTGCAGGACGCCGCCAAGAGATCGCCTTCTGGCGGTCGGCGATAGCGTCCGCACGGACGCAACCGGCGCGGCAGGGCAGGGGATCGACTTTCTGTTCATCACCGGCTCCATCCACGCCGAGGAAATCGGCGCCGATGGCCACGAAGATGCAGAAGCGATCGCCAAGCTCGTGGAGCCATCCGGAGCCCGGCTTGCCGGCTTTCTTCAAAAGCTGGTGTGGTAATCATCAAAGAAAAAGCCGGCTTTCGCCGGCTCAAAACATCTCGTCGATTTCGGCCTGGTTGACGCCTTCGCCCTTCATCTGCGGGCCATTGAGCATCAGATCACGCTTGCGCTTTTCCTTGTCCGTCAGCTCACCCTCGTCGCTGCCGCCGAGCCCGTCCTTGTCGAGCATGGAGCAGAGGAGGTTGATGCGATCCTCAATGATCTCGACCGTTTCGACCACCTTGTTGACCCTTTGGCCGGTGAGGTCCTGGAACGAGCAGGCCTCGAAGATCGCCATCATCTTGTCGGAGACGAGATCGGCATAGCCTTCCTCCGAGCTGTCGGCGTTGAGAACGGCTTCGGCCGCCTCCATGATGGTGTTGGTGGCTTCCTCGGTCGATTCCACCACCGCCGAAAGCTCCCGCCCCATCTCGGGGATGCGTGTGGTCGAGATGTCGTCCACTCGGGCCCGTGCGATATCGTTTCGCAGGGTCTCGATCCGCTCCAGGATGCCGCGCAATTCGTTCTGCAGCGTCGCATCGATCCGCCGGAGCAGGGGCTGCAGCGAGTTTGTCAGCAATTCGGCAATGCCGATCACATCGCTCAGCGAAAGCGTCGCATGCTCGGTGCCCTTCAGCTTGTCGCTGAGATCGATCAGCGGCTGGAAAGGGCTGTCCTTTTTGTCGGCAGATCGTGCCATCTCATTCACCGAACACGGCATCGATCTTGCCCTTGAGCGTCTGGGCGTTGAACGGCTTGACGATGTAGTTGTTGACGCCGGCCTTCTTGGCCGCGATCACGTTTTCGGTCTTGGATTCCGCCGTGATCATGATGAAGGGCAGGCGGGCCGTCGCATCGCGCGACCGCACATGCTTGAGGAGCTCGTAGCCGGTCATCGGCTCCATGTTCCAGTCCGATATCACCAGCCCGTATCGCTTCTGGGAGATCATATCGAGCGCCTTGGCGCCATCGGAGGCGTCGTCGACATTCTCGAATCCGAGCTGCTTCAAGAGATTGCGGATGATGCGGATCATGGTGGCGTAGTCATCAACCACCAGTATTTGCATGGAGGTGTCCAATGCCATTGTCGTTTGTGCTCCAAATACGCCAAAGCCCGAGGGTCGGCATCGCTGAGGCGTCGCCGGTTGTCGCAAAAATAGGACGGGCCCTTGAAGCCGCGGTAAAATCCCGCCCTAGGAAAAATGCGCATACGGCCGAGGGGGCTGTGGCGCAGCGGGTCTTGCAATGCTCCGGCGAAAAAGGCACGTTCGCGCCGTTTTGTCTTTGAAGCATTGAAGTCGAGGAACGGCGTGTCTGCCTTTCATGTGCTGCGCGGCTTGGAGGAAGTGCCAGCCGCGCTCAAAAGCGCTGTTGTTGCCATCGGCAATTTCGATGGCTGCCATCGCGGCCATCAGCATGTCTTCTCCGCCGCGCGGAAAGCGGCTGATGAAGCTGGCGTGCCTGCCCTTGTGTTGACCTTCGAGCCGCATCCGCGCGACGTTTTCGCGCCTGAACCCTTCATGTTCCGCCTCACCGATGGCGAGCAGAAGGCGCGGCTGGCCGCCGGCCTGGGCTTTGATGGTATTGTCGTGATGCCCTTTTCCCGCGCCCTGGCGGCGGTCGAGGCGGAGGATTTCGTCAAGCGCTTCCTCGTCGACGCCCTGTCGGCCTCCGGTGTGGTGGTGGGGGCGGATTTCCATTTCGGCAAGGGCCGAGCCGGCTCGCCCGCTTTCCTTGCCGAGGCCGGCCAGCGCTATGGCTTCACGGTCACCCAGCTCGAACTGCTGGGCGATACCGGCGATGTCATTTCCTCCTCGCGCATCCGCGATGCCCTGACGGCCGGCGAAACGGCGCTCGCCAACCGTCTGCTCGGCTATCACTGGGTGGTCGAAGGCACAGTCATCACTGGCGACAAGCGCGGTCGCACGCTCGGTTACCCGACCGCCAATTTCGCCCTGCCGGCCAATTCCAAGCTCGCCCAGGGGATCTATGCGATCCGCATTAGGCTTGGTAACCGGTTGCTCGATGGGGTGGCGAGCTTCGGCAAGCCGATGTTCGACAACACCCAGCCGCCCTTCGAAGCGCATATTTTCGACTTTGACGAAGACATCTACGGCGCCCATATTGAAGTGGCCTTGATCGACCATATCCGGGGACAAATGACCTTCGACGGGCTCGATGCGCTGATCGCGCAGATGAATGCAGATTGCCATAAGGCGCGCCAGGTGCTGGCTGAGGCCGCGCCACTTTCGCCGCTCGACCGGCAGCTGGGCTTCATTACCAAGGGGTAGCGGCCTGGTTCGCTGCCCCGTCAAAAAACTGGCACCGCCGGGCGCCGCTTGCTAAAAGCGCCCCGGTTTCTCGAATTCTTCTAGCATTCAAGGCGTCTGATGACCGACACCGCCACGAGCGAGACGGAAAAAGACTATTCCGATACGCTGTTTCTGCCGCAAACCGAATTTCCCATGCGCGCCGGGCTGCCCAAGCGCGAACCGGACTGGCTCAAGCGTTGGGAGGACATGGACATGTTCCGCCTGCAGCGCCAGCAGGCCGAGGGACGCGAAAAATTCGTCCTGCATGACGGCCCCCCCTACGCCAATGGCAACATCCATATCGGCCACGCCCTCAACAAGACGCTCAAGGATATGGTGTCGAGGTCCATGCAGATGCTGGGCTATGACAGCCCTTACGTGCCGGGCTGGGACTGCCACGGCCTGCCCATCGAGTGGAAGATCGAGGAGCAGTATCGCGCCAAGGGGCGCAACAAGGACGAGGTGCCGATCAACGAATTCCGGCAGGAATGCCGGGACTTCGCCGCCAAGTGGATCGATGTGCAGCGCGAAGAATTCAAGCGGCTCGGCGTTCTCGGTGATTGGGACAATCCATATCTGACCATGGATTATCAGGCCGAGGCGACCATCGCCGCGGAACTGATGAAATTCTCGATGTCCGGCCAGCTTTATCGCGGCTCAAAACCGGTCATGTGGTCGGTGGTCGAACGCACCGCCCTGGCCGAGGCCGAGGTCGAATATCAGGACTACGAATCCGATGCGATCTGGGTGAAGTTCCCGATCCATTCGGCCGGCGGCGCCTTTGCCGACAATGATTTCCATAAGCTCAACGCCTATGTGCTGATCTGGACCACAACTCCCTGGACGATCCCGGCCAACCGGGCAATTTCCTATTCCTCGAAAATCGCTTATGGCCTTTACGAGGTCACTGACGCCGCTGAGGAGAACTGGGCCAGGGAAGGCGAAAAATTCGTCGTCGCCGACAATCTGGCCGAAGAGGTCTTTGCCAGGGGCCGGGTAGAAAAGTTCGTCCGCATCGCAGATGTCGATCCGGCCCATATCGTCTCCTGCAGCCATCCGCTCAGGGGCCTCGCTGGCGGCTACGACTTCGAGGTACCGTTGCTCGATGGCGAGCATGTGACAGATGATGCCGGCACCGGCTTCGTACACACCGCGCCCGGCCATGGCGCCGATGACTTCGAAGTTTGGATGTCCAATGGCAGGCATTTGCGCCAGCTCGGCATCGATCCGACCATCCCCTTCACGGTCGACGACGCAGGCTATTATACTGCTGACGTGCCCGGCTTCGGCCCCGACAGCGCAGACGGTGCAGCGCGCGTCCTCGACGACAAGGGCAACAAGGGCGATGCCAACAAGCGTGTCATCGCGGCCCTGAGCGAAAAGCAGATGATGTTCGCGCGCGGCCGCCTCAAGCACCAATACGCACATTCCTGGCGCTCGAAGAAGCCGATCATCTACCGCAACACCCCGCAATGGTTCGTCTATATGGACAAGGAGCTCGATCATGCAGGCTCCACCTTGCGCTCGCGCGCGCTCAACGCCATCGATCAAACCCGCTTCGTGCCTCCCGCCGGCCAGAATCGGCTGCGCTCGATGATCGCCGAACGCCCGGATTGGGTGCTCTCGCGCCAGCGTGCCTGGGGCGTGCCGATCGCCGTCTTCGTGAACACCCAGACTGGCGATATCTTGAAGGACGAGGCGGTCAACGAGCGCATCGTCACGGCCTTCGCCAATGAAGGCGCCGACGCCTGGTTCGCCGACGGCGCCGCCGAACGCTTCCTTGGCAAGGAGTACAGCTCCGAGGAGTGGAGCCAGGTTCGCGACATTCTCGATGTCTGGTTCGATTCCGGCTCAACCCACGCCTTCTGCCTGCGTAATAAGCAGAAATGGCCATACCTGAAATGGCCGGCTTCCCTCTATCTCGAAGGCTCCGACCAGCATCGCGGCTGGTTCCATTCGTCGCTGCTCGAAAGCTGCGGCACCACTGGCCGGGCGCCCTATGACGCCGTGCTCACCCACGGCTTTACGATGGATCATAACGGGCAGAAGATGTCCAAATCGCTGGGCAACACCATCGCCCCGCAGGACATCATCAAGCAGTACGGCGCCGATATCCTGCGGCTCTGGGCGGCATCGGTCGACTACACCGAGGATCACCGCATCGGTGATGAGATCCTCAAAACCAATGTCGACAATTACCGCAAGCTCAGGAACTCCTTCCGCTGGATGTTGGGCAACCTGGCCCACTTCAGGCCCGAGGAGCGTGTTGAGCTGGCCGACATGCCGGAGCTTGAAAAGCTGATGCTGTCGCGGCTCGCCGAGCTCGACAAGCTGGTGCGTCAGGCCTATCGCGATTTCGACTACAAGCGCATCGTCTCGACACTGTCGAACTTCATGAATTTGGAGCTGTCGGCCTTTTATTTCGACATCCGCAAGGACGCGCTTTACTGCGACCCGCTCTCATCTGTGCGCCGCAAGGCCGCGCTGACGGTGCTCGACCACCTCTTCAATTGCTTGACGATCTGGCTGGCGCCGATTCTGGTCTTTACGATGGAAGAGGTCTGGCTGGAGCGGAACCCGGGCGATAAGTCTTCGGTGCATTTGCAGCTCTTCCCCGAGATCCCTTCAGGCTGGGCAGACACCGCGCTTGACCAAAAGTGGAAGAAGATCCGTGCCGTCCGCCGCGTCGTGACGGGCGCCCTGGAGATCGAGCGGCGCGAAAAGAACATTGGCTCCTCGCTGGAGGCGGCGCCGATTGTCTATGTGGCTGATGCCGATCTTTACGCCGCCCTGCACGGGCAGGATTTCGCCGAGATCTGCATCACCTCGTCCATCGATATCCGTCAGGCCGAAGGACCGGCAGAGGCCTTCAGGATCCCCGAAAGCCCCGGCGTTTCCGTTGTCTTCGCCCGTGCCGAGGGGGCACGTTGCGCGCGCTCCTGGAAGATTCTCCCCGAAGTCGGGTCGGACCCGGAATATCCCGATCTTAGCCCGCGCGATGCCAGGGCGATGCGGGAACGTGCGGAAGCTGGCCTGTGACGCCCATGCACTATCGCGGCTTTGTGTGGCCCTCGATCCTGGCTGGCCTGCTGGTCTTTTTTGCAGACCGCGGGCAGAAATTTCTGCAGATCGAGATTTTCGGCTGGCGGGGGGGCGAGATCGTGCCGGTGACCCCTTTCTTCGACTACATGCTGGTCTGGAATCCAGGTGTATCTTACGGGTTGCTCTCGGGACTGGCCCTGCCGCTGCTCCTCGCCATAATGCTCGTGGCCATGCTCGCACTCGTGTGGTGGTGGTGGACGGCAGACACGGCGATGGTGCGGCTCGGTCTGGCCCTCTGCCTCGGCGGCGCGCTGTCGCACATCGTCGACCGGGTGGTTTATGGCGCTGTCGCCGACTTCTTCCATTTTCATTGGGGAACATGGTCGTTCTACGTCTTCAACATTTCCGACAGCGCGATTACTGTCGGGGTCATATTGCTGGCGATCGATTTGTTGATGCCGAAACGGCCGGCCGGGAACTGACCGTAATCACGTCAAATTCTGGCATTAAGGGCGGTGCTCGGCTATAACCCCTCGCCGAGGGGTCGGGGTATCAAGAGGCGCAGGGTTACATGAGATCGTATGATTGGGCTAAGGTCGGCTTGGCAGGCGCTTTGATGTTGGCCGGTCTGGGGCTCTCCGGTTGCACGACCGTCGAGGGCACCAACGCCATGACCGATCCCGGAACCTTCGAGCGTGAGGTCGCGGATACCACCCTGCAGGGCATCGGGCTTCTCCCGCAGGAACAAAAACCGATGATCGACACGCCGCGCGCGCCGCTGGTGATGCCCAAGGACACGAAGGCGCTGCCGCCGCCGCACGAAAGCAAAGTCGCCGAATTGCTTCCGGAGGATTCCGACAAGGTGCAGATCGACACGTCCGCCCTGACGGAAGACGATCTCCGCCGGTTGCGCAATGCGCGTGTCTTCGATTTGCGCACCGCCTCTGGCCGCCCGCTTACGGAAACGGAGACGCGCAAGCTCAAGGCCCAGATCGCTCAGGCGCGGGTCGAAGCCCGTGCCAGCACGAAGCCGCGCTCGTTGATTTTGCCGCCCGACGAATATTTCACCACCACGGCATCCGGTCAGAACATGGTCTGCCTGGCAAAGAACGGCGATCTTGTGCCGGTAAGCGATCCGGCCTGTCCGCCCGATGTGCGAGCCGCCCTGCAAAAGCAGCAGGCCCAGTAGCTACCGGCTGTTGCCCGAGAACGATGCCGACCACGCGCCGCGAGGCGCCACACCCCATGAGATGGAGCAAATATGTCTGAAACCAATTCCGCCTCCGCCCCCGCGGGCGATCGCCTCGCCAAGGTCATGGCGCGCGCCGGCCTCTGCTCGCGCCGCGATGCAGAGAAATGGATCGCCGAAGGCCGCGTAACGGTCAACGGCAAGCAGGTCCGCACGCCCGCCTTCAATGTCACTGAAAATGATTCGGTCATTGTCGACGGACAGCCTCTGGCCGCCCGCCAGGGCACCCGCGTCTGGCTCTATCACAAGCCGGCGGGTCTGGTTGTGACCGACAAGGACCCTGAGGGCCGCGAGACGATTTATGAAGCGCTGGAGAAAAACGGGCTCCCGCGCGTGCTCTCCATCGGCCGGCTGGATATCAACACCGAAGGCCTTCTGCTTCTGACCAATGATGGCGGCCTGAAGCGCGTGCTCGAGCTGCCAGCGACCGGCTGGCTAAGGCGCTACCGCGTCCGCGCCTACGGCTCCATCACCCAGGAGCAGCTGGATACGCTCAAGAACGGCATCGAGGTGGAGGGCGTTAAATACGGCCCGATCGAGGCCCAGCTCGAGCGCACCCAAGGCTCCAACGTCTGGCTGCTGGTGGCGCTGCGCGAAGGCAAGAACCGCGAGGTCAAGAACGTTCTCGCTGCTCTCGGGTTGACGGTCAACCGCCTCATCCGCGTCTCCTTCGGTCCCTTCCAGCTCGGCGATCTTCCTATTGGCGCCGTCAGCGTGGTCAAGGCGCGCGTCCTGCGCGATCAACTTGGTTCGCGTCTGGCGCGCGAGGCCGGCGTCGATTTCGATGCGCCCATGCCCGAAGAAGGCGCGCCTGTGTCCCAGACTGGCGTCCGCAATCCCAATCAGCGCCTCAAAAAGGGTGAAGAAGGTGTGGAAGCCGCCGGAAAGCTGGCCCGCACCCGCGGCAAGCCGGCGCCGCAGCCGCGCGGCCGCACTGGCGCCCCGCGAACCGCCGCCACCGCACCCTCCAATCCGCGCCCGGCGGGTTCCGGCGTCGGCCGTCCGCCCATGCGCCAGAAGCCCCAGGGCGAGCCGCCTGCCACCCGCCGCATTGTCCACGATGATGGCCGCGAAGAGGAATTCGTGCCTTCGGCGAAAAAGCCGCGTGACACGGGCAAACCGGAACGTGGCGATTTCAAGCGTGGCGAACGGCCTCAAGGCGATCGCCCGGACCGGCCCCGCAAGCCGCGCAACGACACCGACCGCCCCAAGCGCAATTTCTCCGATCGCCCGAAGCGCGAAGGCGCAGAGCGGCCGGCCCGCGAGGGCGGTGACAGGCCGAAGCGTGACTTCGGCGACAGGCCAAAGCGGGATTTTGGCGATCGTCCGCGTTCGCCCCGTGACGGCGCGTCCCGCCCCGCCTTCCGGGATCGCAACACCGAAAGCTCCAGCCGTCCGGCCCGTTCCGCAGGAGATGGCGCACGACCCGAGCGACCAGCTCGACCTGGCGGTCGTCCGGCGGCCGGCCGACCCGCGGGTGGCCGGCCTTCTTCCGGCGCTCCGCGTAATGGAGCGGCGGGGCGTCCGGGATCCGGCCCGCGCAAAGGACCTGGCGGTCCCCGCAAGGGCCCCGGCGGCCCGCGCAAGCCTCGGAGCTGAGGTCTCGGATGCGCATCGTGGCCGGCCGCTTTCGTGGCAAGACTCTGCAATCGCCCGAAAATGCGGATATCCGGCCAACCTCGGACCGCGTCCGAGAATCGCTGTTCAACATCCTGGCCAGCCGCCTCGGACCGGATCTCTCGGCTGCGCGTGTACTCGACCTCTTCGCCGGCACCGGCGCGCTGGGTCTGGAAGCCCTGTCGCGCGGAGCGAGCTTTGCCTGCTTCGTTGACAATGGCGTCGCCGCGCGCGGCCTGATCCGCGGCCATGTCGAAGCCTTCGGGCTCGGCGGCCAGACAAAGCTTTTGAAGCGCGACGCCACCAGCCTTGGGCCCATTGAGCGCTTCAAGCCCTTCGATCTGGTGTTTTGCGACCCGCCCTATGGCAAGGGCCTGGGCGAAAAAGCCCTGCTATCGGCGCTGGAGGGCGGCTGGCTCAGTGACGGGGCACTCATCGTGCTCGAGGAACGCAAGGGCGTCGAAGTTGAACTACCGGAAGGCCTTCAACTGATGGATAACCGCGACTATGGCGACACCACGATCAGGCTGATCCTGAACACCTGATCACCGCCGCCCGAACAGCCGCTCCAGATCGCTTTTCTTGAGTTCGATATAGGTGGGGCGCCCATGGATGCACTGTCCCGAATGCGGCGTCGCCTCCATGTCGCGCAATAGCGCATTCATTTCGTCGGCCCTTAGGCGCCGGCCCGAGCGCACCGAACCGTGACAGGCCATGCGGGCGATAATGGCGTCCATCTTTTCGCCCAGGGCTTCGGTGCTACCCCATTCCGCCAGCCCGTCGCTGAGGTCGCGGATGAGTGGCGCGATGTCGGTTTGGCCGAGAAGGGCCGGGGTTGCCGACACGGCAATCGAGGCGGGCCCGAACCGCTCCAGCACCAGCCCCAGCTTTTCGAGCACGGCAGCAGCCTCCTCCAGCCGGTCGCAATCCTCTTCCGTCAGCTCCACGACAGCAGGAATGAGATGGCTCTGGCTCGCCACCGGCCCCGAGGCGAGCTGGGTCTTGAACCGCTCATAGACCAGCCGTTCATGCGCAGCGTGCTGATCGATCAGAACCAGCGCATCGCCATTTTGCGCCACGATGAAATTCTCGAACATCTGCGCCCGCGCAACCCCGAGTGGGAAATCGGTGGCCTCTGCAGTCGCCACAATCGCCTCGAAACGCGCGCTGGGCTCGGCGAAGCCATCCAACCGTGCCGGCCGGTCAATGGCGAGGCCGCCCACGGCGGGCGCAGGGCGCTCAAGAATCGCGGCTCCGGTTTCAGCAGCTTGCGCCGGTGCCGCCGCCGGATGCTGCGGGGCCGCGAACGCCGCCAGCGCCGCATCGGCCGTGCTGCCCGTCGCCTTGAACCCCGCTGCCGTCAGTGCTTCGCCGATGGCGCGGATCACCGCCCCGCGCACCGCACCGGCATCGCGGAAGCGCAATTCCGCCTTGGCCGGATGCACATTGACGTCGACTTCCGCCGGATCGATCGCCAAAAACAGCGCAATGACCGGAAACCGGTCGCGAAAGACGTAATCGGCATAGGCTGCACGCACGGCCCCTAGCAGCACCTTGTCACGCACGGCCCGCCCGTTGACGAAATAGAATTGGCTAAGGGAGTTGGCTCTCGAATAGGTCGGCAGCCCCGCCAGCCCCGCCACCACCATGCCGTGGCGGGCAAAGCCCAGCTCCACTGCATTCTCGGTGAATTCGGAGCCCATGACCTGCGCTACACGGCCCCTTAAGGCGTTCTCGCGCGGTTGTGCCGGCCAGTTGATCGCCTGCCGGTCGGAGCCGGAAAGCGAGAAATGGATTTCGGGATTGGCCAGCGCCAGGCGCTTGACGACGTCAGTAATGGCGCCGGCCTCGGCTCGGTCTGACTTGAGAAATTTCAGCCGCGCGGGAATTTGGGCGAAAAGATTGCGGATCTCGACAACAGTCCCGCGGTTCATCGGCACCGGCACGATTGGCTGCACGCCCCCACGCTTCACCGAGATCTTCAGCCCCGATTCCGCGTTCGCGGTGCGTGAGCAGATCGTTAGTTCGGAAACCGCACCGATCGAGGCCAGCGCTTCGCCGCGAAAACCCAATGTGCGGATGTCATCGAGCGTGTCGAGATCGAGTTTCGAAGTGGCGTGCCGTTCGACACTGAGCCGGAGATCGGCTTCGTCCATACCCTGTCCGTCATCTTCGATGCGGATTAGTCCTTTGCCGCCGCTCGCCGTGGTGATGGCGATGCGGGTAGCGCCGGCATCGATGGCATTCTCGATGACTTCCTTGACCACGCTCGCAGGCCGTTCCACCACCTCGCCGGCGGCAATGCGGTTGACCAGATCGTCCGGAAGGTGGCGGATGGGCATGAGCGGCCAAAACTATAGGCTAAAGGTGATTCTGCGAGAGCCCATGATAAGGGGCATGGCCTTGCGATGCACGGGGGCTCGCCGCCCCTCGCAGCATTTGTTAGAGGAAAATGCATGCCCGCCGCCCTCAAACCCATGAATATTGCGCTCAGCCTTGCCCGCGCGGCGGCAGAGGCCGGCGAAGTGCCGGTCGGTGCCGTCATCGTCTGCAATGGTGAGGTGATCGCAACGGCGAAGAATAGCATGGTCGAGCTGGGCGACCCCACCGCCCATGCCGAAATGCTGGCCTTGCGTCAGGCGCTGGCCGCGCGCCCGGGGTTAAGGCTTTCGGATTGCGATCTCTATGTGACGCTCGAGCCCTGCACCATGTGCGCCGGCGCCATGGCCCATGCCCGTTTGCGCCGGCTTTATTATGCGGCCTCAGATCCCAAAGGGGGCGCGGTGGAAAACGGCGTGCGTTTTTTCGATGCGCCCACCTGTCATCACCGGCCCGAAGTGATTGCCGGCCTGCAGGAAACCGAAGCCGGGGCTCTGCTCACATCGTTCTTTGCTGCGAAACGATGAAATCTTCGAGCTTGTTGGCGATTTCGCGCTTGAAGCGCTCCTTGTGCGGGGCGCTGGCCTCGATGATGTCCTTGACGCGCCAATATTCATGCGCGCCGAACATGTGCAGATGCGGCCGGAAATAGACATCCGGCGGGTAGGCGGCGATCATGTTGGCGATCAGCTGATGCATCATGATCTGCGCTGATCCCATCACCATTTCCAGCGGGGAAGGGCCCTTGGGGTGGTGGGTGTCGGTTGGGTCTCCGTTTACGTCAATGCCGACAAGGATGTCGGTATCCGCTGAGGCGGCATCGAGCGGCAAGGGGTTCACGACGCCGCCATCGACCAGCAGGTGTCCCTCGAAATTGACGGGCCGGAAGAGGCTCGGAATGGCGATTGAACCGGCAATGGCCGGCTTTATCGGCCCGCTGTGAAACACCACCTGATGCCAGGAGGTGAAATCGGCCGCGATGATATAAAGAGGGATGCGCAAGTCGCGGAATTCATACGGGAAATTATCGGGGACGAAGGCCTCGACCACATGGTTTGCGTCAAGCTGCATGGAAATTGCGCCGCGCACCATATCGCGAAAATTGCCGCCCCGCTTGGCCCAAAGCCGTCCCGTAATCGTGCGGATCGTACCGAGCACCTCGATGGAGTGTTCGCGCAGCTCGCGGCCCGACATGCCGGCGGCCCAGCCTGCGCCGATCAAAGCGCCGATGGAGGTGCCCGCAATCACCGAGGGCCTGAGGCCGAGTTCGTCCATGGCCTCGATATAGGGGATATGGGCTAGGCCGCGGGCCGATCCGCCGCCAAGCGCAACACCTATGCGTGGCCCGATGAGAGTGGACACCTTTGCCTCGAAACTCGATTTTCTCTAACGCCGAAAGCCCTATTGTGGCGCTGTTGCCTTAACAAATTTCCTGCAGATTTCGTTCGATGGATGTAGGCAGCATACGAAGGAAAAGCCATATCTGCCGAACGCTTGGCAGCAAACGGCAGCGACAGGCTAGCGCTGGGTCGCCCGCCAGCCGATATCCCGGCGGTAAAACCCCTCCGGCCAGCCGATTTTCGCGACTGCTTCATAGGCGCGCCATTTCGCCTCTGCCACGTCCTTGCCGAGCGCTGTCACGTTCAGCATGCGTCCGCCATTGGCAACCAGCCTTCCGCCCTCGCGCCGCGTTCCGGCATGAAAGATCTTGATGACTTCGCTATCGAGCCCTTCGACGCCGGAAATCTCGCTGCCCTTAGGATACGAGCCCGGATAGCCCTTGGTAGCCATGGTCACGGTCAGCGCCGCTTCGTTCCGCCATTCGGCGCGCTTGCCGGCGAGGGCCCCGGTCGCGGCAGCCTGCAGCAGCTCTAAAAGATCCGATTTGAGCCGCATCATCAGAACCTGCGTTTCCGGGTCGCCGAAACGCGCATTGTATTCGATCAGCTTCGGCCCTTCGGCGGTAATCATAAGCCCTGCATAGAGCACGCCCTGGTAGGCCATCCCCCGTTCCGCCATCTCGGCGATGGTGGGGCGGATGATCTTCTCCATCGTCGCCGCGACCATTTCGTTAGTCATCACCGGGGCAGGGGAATAGGCGCCCATGCCGCCCGTGTTCGGTCCGGTATCGCCGTCGAAGGCCCGCTTGTGGTCCTGCGCCGTCTCCAGCAGCAGCGTTTCCTTGCCATCCGAAAGCACGAAGACGCTGGCTTCCTCGCCCACCAGGAACTCCTCTATGACAACCGCATGCCCGGCCCCGAACGTTCCGGCAAAGCAGTCACGCACCGCTGCTTCCGCCGCCTCGGTGCTTTCGGCAACCGTCACGCCCTTGCCGGCCGCCAACCCATCAGCCTTGATCACGATGGGCGCACCTTTTTCCCGCACGTAAGCAAGCGCGGGTTCTTCGGCCTCGAAGCGCTCATAAGCGGCAGTCGGAATGCCGCGTCGCAGTACAGATTTCCTTGGTGAAGCTTTTCGAGCCCTCGAGCTGGCCCGCAGCCTTGGAGGGGCAGAAACAATCGATCCCCGCAGCACGCACGGCGTCGCCCAAGCCCGCAACCACCTGCGCGTCTGGTCCGACCACCACGAAGTCCACCGCCGCCGCCCTGCAAAAGCCGACGACATCTGCGGGGTCATCGATATCGAGCGCGATGTTCTGCGCCACCTCTTCGGTGCCGCCATTGCCGGGTGCGACGAACAACTGGGTCAGCTTTGGCGACTGCGCGATCTTCCATGCCAGGGCATGCTCGCGCCCACCCGAACCGATCACCAGAACCCGCATCCGCCACTCCCCTGCTCAAGCCTCCGGCGATCTAGCATGGGATGCCGGTGGGCGCCACCGCCGCGCCCCTTGACGCTAGGCGCATGAGCGGTCACCTCTTGGCCATGACCGACGCTTCGTCCAATGCCCAAGGCTCGAATGCCTATGAATTCACCGTCTCGGAAATCTCCCAGGCGGTCAAAAGGTCCATCGAGGACCAGTTCGGCAATGTCCGGGTGCGCGGCGAAGTCGGGCGTCTCAGCCGCCCCGGCTCCGGTCACATCTATTTCGACCTCAAGGACGAGAATGCCGTCATGTCCGCCGTGGCCTGGAAAGGCACGGCCTCCCGCTGGCGCTTCCAGCCCGAACAGGGGCTCGAGGTCATCGTTACCGGGCGGCTGACGACCTTTCCTGGCCAGTCCAAATACCAGATCATCGTTGAAACCGTCGAACCGGCCGGGCTCGGCGCACTCATGGCGCTTCTTGAGGAGCGGCGCAAAAAACTTGCGGCAGAAGGTCTTTTCGATACCGGACGGAAGAAGGATCTGCCCTACCTGCCACGCATCATCGGGGTTGCGACCTCGCCGAGCGGCGCCGTCATCCGCGACATCATCCACCGGCTGGAAGACCGCTTCCCCTGTCATGTCATCGTCTGGCCATGCCGTGTGCAGGGCGAAACCTGTGCGCACGAGATCGCTACGGCGGTGCGCGGCTTCAACAGTTTCGCGCCCGATGGTCCCATACCGCGTCCCGATCTGATCATCGTGGCGCGCGGCGGCGGCTCCATCGAAGATTTGTGGGGGTTCAACGAGGAGGATGTCGTCCGAGCTGTGGCGGACAGCGATATTCCCGTCATTTCCGCCGTCGGCCACGAGACGGACACCACACTTGTGGATTACGTCGCCGACCGCCGCGCGCCGACCCCTACCGGCGCGGCCGAAATCGCCGTGCCCGTGCGCATCGAGCTTGTCGCCTATGTCGAGGATTTGCAGGCGCGCCAGCGCGGCGCCTCACGCCGCAATCTGTCTGGTCTCCGTGACCGGTTGCGCGCCGCATCGGGCGGTCTGCCGCGTCCCGCCGAGCTTTTGGCCATCGCCCGCCAGCGCCTCGACCATGCCGGCGAGCGCCTCACTGGTGGATTGCGCAATGTGGGGCACCGCAAGCGCGAAAACCTCGCCCGTGCTGCCGGACAATTGTCTCCGGCCCTGCTCAGGCAGCGCGCAAACGTGCACCGCGACCGGCTCGGCGATCTGTCGCGCCGCCTGCAGCCCGCCATGCAGCGTAACGTTGCGGACCGCCGGCGGGCGATGCCGACGCTGACCGTTTTCTCAAACGCGCTGAAGGCCTCGGCTTCGCAGTCGCGCCAGCGTCTCGATTCGCTTTCGTTGCGGACAAATCCCGCAATCCGCCGCATTGTGACCGATCATCGCGCGCGGCTCGGTGCGTTCGAGCAAATGCTCAATGCCCTCAGCTACAAGAGCGTTATCGCGCGCGGTTTTGCGCTTGTCACCGATGCCGACGGTCATCTCGTGCGCAGCGCCGCCGCGTTGGCGCCCGGCGATGCGCTGTCGCTCGAATTTGCGGACGGCAAGGCTGGAGCAGTGGTCTCGGGAAGCGAACTGCCACCCAAACCCAAAAAGCCCAACCCGGCATCCGAGCCGAAGCCCCGCAAACAGTCTGAGCCCGGCGGCCAGACATCACTGTTTTGAACTCGGTACAATTTGGGTCTATATCAGCCTCAATAGAGCCAACAGGCACGACGCCCATGAACATTCTCGACCCCAACTTTTCGCCCTCGGAGGCCAAGATCCGGTATCTCGACGCCGATTTCGTCGTCGTCAAACCCGGTAGCTTCGTGCGCTGCGCCATCACCGGTCGGCCGATCCCCGTCGAGGAACTCAAATACTGGAACGTCGACCGCCAGGAAGCTTATGCCGATGCCGAAGCGGCTTATGAGGCCTATCAGCGCTATAGCAAATGAACGAGCTCCCTGAGCCGGGGGCGGCCGCTGTCACAGGCACAGCCGGCAGGCCGATCCTGGTCATGGCCAACGGCAATGGCGAGGATGCCATCGCCGCCGAGATGATCAAGCGCCTGCCTGTCGGAACAACTGTCGAGGCCTGGCCGATGATCGGCACGGGAAAGGCCTATGACGGTATCTGCGACACTGTCGGGCCGCGCGCCATGGTACCGAGCGAAGGTTGGCGCCACACCTCGGGAAATCTCAAGCGCGACGTGAAGGGCGGCGCTCTTGGCGCCATTCTCCCCGGCATCCGGTTCCTGAAGTCCGCCCGAGGTCGCTATGCCAAGGTGGTTGCGGTCGGCGATGGGGTCTCGCCGCTCCTTTGCTTTCTGGCCGGCCTGCCCATCGACATCTATCTTGATGTGTTCAAATCGGGCTATGCCCATACCTATAACGGCTTTGAACGCTTCGTTCTCAAACGCACCGCAACGACCGTCTTCTGCCGCGACGACATGCTGGCCGAAACGCTGATGCAGGCGGGTATCGATGGGCGTTCGGCCGGTAACGTCATGCTCGATACCGTGCCTCACGGCAGCTATGACATGGCGGCCCGACGGTCCCACAAGCTGGCCGTGACACTTCTGCCCGGCAGCCGTGCCACCACCGGCGAAAGCCTCAAAACGCAGATTTCAGCAATCATGCGCGTGCCGCAAAATCTGAGGCCGGATGTCTTCGTCGCCCTGGCTGGCGGCATTGACCCCGGCGACCTCGCCGATGAGACCGGTATGACGCTGTTCGGGCCCACCGGGACCGAAAAGTCCGATCGCGGTGCGCTTGTCGGGCACGGCCTGCATCTGCATCTGGCCCAGGGCGTGCTCGGCAATCTGATCGAGGGCAGCGATCTGGTTCTCTCGCAGGCCGGCACCGCTACCCAGCAGGCGCTCGGCCTCGGCAAGCCTGTCATCACCTTCGACCGGGCCGACAATCGCCGCAAGCGCATGCAAGACGAGCAGAAGCTGATGGGCGAATCGCGCATACTCACGCCGCCCGGCATTCAGCCGCTGGCCGATGCCCTGGTGCGGCTCTTGCAGGACGACGCCGAACGCCAAAGGCGCGGCGCGATCGGTCCCAGGCGTCTCGGCGGTCCCGGAACGCTGGAGGCCGTGATCAGGGAACTGACAGTTTAGCTCCGCTCGCCCTTTTCGGGGTCGAGCAGGCGATGCAGGTGGACGATAAAGTAGCGCGTCTGCGCGTCGTCGACCGTCATCTGCGCTTTCTGCTTCCAGGCGTCATAGGCAGTCGCGTAATTGGGATAGACGCCGACGACGTCGACCTTGTCCAGATCCTTGAACTGTACGCCCTTGAGGTCGGACAACTCGCCGCCGATCACCAGATGCAGCAATTGTTGGGTCTGCGTCTCGCTCATGGGATATGCCGCTCCTGTTTGTCTTCGGCTTCCTCTGCCGGGCATCCGTAAACGCGCCGCAAGGCGCCATGCACGACGGGTTTTAACGACAGATCGGTGAGCGCCGCAAGCGCCCCGTGGCGCACTTCGGCCCGGTTGAATACCGGCACCCCCGAACAGACGTCCTCGAGCACAAGGCCGGCTTCGCTCAGGATCACGGCAGCTGCCGCGATATCCCAGTCCTGCGCCCCCCGCCGCGCCACCGCGCCGTCGATCTCCCCGCTCGCGACCTGAACCAGTCGGTAGGCCAGCGAATTGACGTAAGGGCCCTTCCTGTAGTCGAGACCGGCGAGCTTGAACTCCTGGTGAACTGCGCCCGGTGCGGGGATGAGCGGCATGCGCGCCTTCTCCGGATTGCGCGCGAGCTTCTGCCCGTTCAGCGTTGCGCCGCCACCCTTGACCGCAGCATAAAGCGCATCGCGCGCCGGGACGTACACGACCCCCGCTACCGCTTCTCCTCGGCTGATGACCGCCAGCGACAGGCTCCACTGGTCTTCGCCGCGCAAGAACGCCCGCGTACCGTCGATAGGGTCGACGATGAATACCCGTTTGGCCGAAAGTCGTGCGGAGCCGTCGACGCTCTCCTCGCTGAGCCAGCCATAATCGGGTCTGGCCGCCAGCAACGTATCGCGCAGATAGCCGTCGACGACCATGTCGGCTTCGCTCACGGGTGAGGCATTCTCCTTGGTCCAGCTCTTGATGTTTCTGCGGAAATAACCCGAGGCGATAATGCCCGCTGCCACAGCGCTCGAGCGCAGCAGGTCGAGGTCGTCGTTGAAGTCTTCCGCCTGGCCTCTGCCCATCGGCATTTCGCCTTGCTGATGAAACATGAACTAGAGCGCTTCCAGGAAAAGTGGATAAGGTTTTCCGGTTGGGAAGCGCCAACAAACAAAGATTTAGAGCCGCTGTTTTGATTCCCTCAAAACGAGAACGACTCTAGATGAAGAAAGCAGCCTCTTTGCAAGCCGTCTCCACCCGATTTGGCGCCTGCTTAGGCGAGCCTGCAGAGCCGCGCAAGCCAACCGGTCCGGTTAACCGCCTCTTACACACGGTCAGAAGCTGCTAACCCTTTTCAAAACAACAAAAACTTAACCCAGTTCCTTAAGCTGCCGGAGAAGACGGTGCGCTAGATTGGCTGCAACAAGAGAGCAGCAAAAGCAAAAGCTCTCGAAGGTTGACAGGGAATTTTGTAATGGAACGCGGTATCGGGATGGAAGGATCATCCTCGGTCGTCATGTTCGGAGCGGCGCGCAATTGTGGAGTGCGCCTGCATCCGGTCAACGACAATGGCATGGTCAACAAAGCCAAGA
Source organism: uncultured Alphaproteobacteria bacterium (assembly GCA_963782875.1). Classification (GTDB taxonomy): domain Bacteria; phylum Pseudomonadota; class Alphaproteobacteria; order Rhizobiales; family Devosiaceae; genus CAWALD01. The sequence continues at coordinate 2,343,256 of CAWALD010000003.1, forward strand.
CGGTAACTGTCCGGCGTACGCTCGACAAGTCGGGCGTGCCGGTCAAGATCAAGGTGCCGGTCTCCGAATTCGTCGGCGTTTCCGTATCTACTTCGATTTCAGACGAAGGCGTTCTGTCGAGCGCGATCGAACTCATTCACACCGACCCCGGCCTCAACTATCGCGTTTTCGAGGAAGTCGGTAACGCCAATGTCGTGGCCGAATGGCAGAACTGGGGCCGCAAGCTCAGGCTGCCGCTCTTCATCCGCTCCGGAGATGGCGAGCTTCTGCCCTACAGCCAGCAGGTTTCCGGCGTCCTGGTCGGCAACGACCATGACCGGCGCAAATTCGCCGGCGAGGCGAACCGCCGCGCCCGTTTCCTCAATCGCCGCAAGCCTGGGGAAACTGCCTGACCCGGAGCGTATTCAGAGAAAGTGGCTGCCACTTTTTCGGTTCGAATACGCGACCATCAAACACTCCAAAGATCGACCTCCCTCGATCTTTTTTGCAAGCATCCTCTCCCGCAAGGGAGGGGATGTTCTGCTTTGGAGAAGAGACGTCTAAAGCCACCACTCGATCCATAGTGCTGCCAGTAGCAGCAGACCAACGTAATGGTTTGCTTTAAACCGCCTCAGGCAGTTGTCGGGATCGGAGCTGTCCACGGTCAGCACCTGCCAGGCCAGAAGCGCCGCCGAGGGCAGGGCGGTAACGATGAAGATCAGCCCGCCACCGGCCGCCAGCCCTGCCAAGAGCCACAGAACAAACGCGCCGGCATAGAAAAGCGCAATCATCTGCGGGGCCTTGTCTCCGAACAGCCGGGCCGTCGATTTTACGCCGATCAGCGCATCGTCCTCCACGTCCTGCAGCGCATAGAAGGTGTCATATCCGATGACCCAGAGAATCGAGCCGGCATAAAGCAGGAAGGCGGGAAGCGCGAGAGTGCCCATCTCGCCTGTCCAGCCCACCAGCGCTCCCCACGAAAACGCAAGTCCGAGAAAAAGCTGGGGCCACCAGGTTATGCGTTTCATGAAGGGATAGATCGCCACCAGCCCCAGCGAAGCGATGCCGGTCCATAAGGTGAAGAGGTTGAACTGGATGAGCACCAGAAGCCCGATCAGCGACAACAGGACCATCCATGACGCTGCCTGCCACACCTTCACGCGTCCGCTCGGGATGGGCCGGGAACGGGTGCGCGCCACTTTGGCGTCGATATTGCGGTCGACGATGTCGTTGAACGTGCAGCCGGCGCCGCGCATGACAATCGCGCCGATAAGGAAAAGAACGACGGCCCGGTAATCGAACAGCAGGATGGGCCGCGCCACTGCCGCCAGGCCGACCCCCAGGCGCAGGGCCAGAACAGGAGCCAGAACCCGATCGGCCGGTCGAAGCGCGCCATGCGCAAATAGGGCTTGAGCGGTTCGGGGGCAAAGCGGTCGACCCAATTGCCTTTCTGGGCATCGGCGACCACGCCGTTTTCGGCTTCCGATGATTGCACTTTGTCGCCCCTCCGCGTTATCCCGCGTGAATTCGCTTTGAGGACTCTTAAGCCCATGCCGCGTCATCACAAGACCCTGCAGCGCCTTTATGTGCAGTCGGCGCTCACCGCTGGCGGCGAAATTCCGCTCGACAAAAACCAGTCGAACTATCTGGTCAATGTGCTGAGAAAGCAGCCGGGGGACGAGCTCATCCTCTTCAACGGCACCGACGGCGCCTGGCTGGCGGCGCTGGCCAATGCGTCAAAGAAGGCCGCCACGCTGAGCCTCGTCCAGCAGGTGGCCGAACAGCCGCAAGCGCCAGATCTCTGGTACGGCTTTGCGCCGCTGAAGGCGGGGCGGCTCGACTACATGATCCAGAAGGCGACCGAAATGGGCGCTGCGAAGATCCAGCCCGTGATGACCCAGTTCACCCAGGTTCGAAACCTCAAGCATGATCGCCTGCAGGCCAACGCCATCGAAGCCGCCGAACAATGCGAGGTCCTCACCGTTCCCGAAATCCTGCCGGACACCGGCCTGTCTGCGCTTGTGGCGAACTGGAACCAAATCCATTCGGATCGCGTCCTGATCTTTGCCGATGAGGAGGAAGCCTCCGCATCGCCATTGGTCGCCCTCGAACAAGCGAGGGGAAAACCGGCTTGGCCTCATGATCGGGCCTGAAGGCGGCTTTTCGGACGAAGAGCGCACGCTTCTGCGGCAACAGGACTTCACTCTGCCGATCTCGCTCGGTCCGCGAATACTGCGTGCCGACACCGCCGCCGTCGCCGCGCTGGCGGTCATTCAGGCTTCCATCGGCGATTGGCGATAAAGCCATTGATTTCATTTTTTGGACAGTTAAGGTGCGCGCCGCAAAACCTGCCTGTTTCCGACCGAAAGTGCTGACTTTTCATGTCCATGGCCACCGATGACACGCCGTCCGCCCCGATTGAATCGCGGGCGGACCTGATCGAGGCCCTGTCGCGAGGCTGCAAGCCGAAGGACCAGTGGCGTATCGGCACCGAGCACGAGAAGTTCACCTTCTACCGGCAAAGCCTGAAGCCCGTCCCTTATGAAGGCGAAACCGGCATTGGCGCGCTTCTGCAGGGACTCGAAGACCAAGGGGTTTTTGCCGGTTCGCGATGCCGGCCGGACTATCGGGCTCAAGGACCCGGTACATGGCGGCGCCATTTCGCTTGAGCCGGGCGGCCAGTTCGAGCTCTCCGGCGCGCCGCTCAAGACCGTGCACGAGACCTGCTCGGAGACCAACGAGCATTTGCGCATTCTGCGCGAGGTTGCCGAGCCCCTGGGCATTGGATTTCTCGGCCTCGGCGTCGCTCCCACCTGGACGCGCGCCGAAATGCCGCTCATGCCCAAATCGCGCTATGCGATCATGAAGCCGTACATGCAAAAGGTCGGCACGCGCGGTCTCGACATGATGTTCCGCTCCTGCACCGTGCAGGCCAATCTCGACTTCTCCTCGGAAGCCGACATGGTCAAGAAGCTGCGCGTCAGCCTGGCGCTGCAGCCGATTGCCACCGCGCTCTTTGCCAATTCGCCCTTCCTCGAGGGCAAGCCGTCCGGCTATCTCTCCTACCGCTCCTGGATCTGGCTCGATACCGACAACGACCGCACCGGCATGCTGCCCTTCGCCTTCGAAGACGGCATGGGGTTCGAGCGCTATGTCGATTATGCGCTCGACGTGCCGATGTATTTCGTGCGCCGCAACGGCAAATATATCGATACAGCGGGAGAAAGCTTCCGCGCCTTCCTGGACGGCAAGCTGCCCCAACTTCCCGGCGAAACGCCGACCAAATCCGACTGGGAGGACCATCTCTCCACCATCTTCCCCGAAGTGCGCCTCAAGCAGTTCCTGGAAATGCGCGGTGCCGATGGCGGCCCCTGGAACCAGATCTGCGCCCTGCCAGCGCTCTGGGCCGGCCTGCTCTACGATCAGACCGCGCTCGATGCCGCCTGGGACCTCTGCAAGGACTGGACCGCCGAGGAACGCGACGCGCTGCGCCGCGAGGTGCCAAAGACGGCGCTCCACACATCCTTCCGCAAGACAAATGTCGCCTCCATTGCCCGGCAGGTTCTCGATATTGCCCGCGAGGGGTTGAAGGCCCGCAACAATGTCAACTGGGAAGGCGCCGACGAGACAGTCTTCTTTACCCCGCTCGAAAACGTGCTCGGCACAGGAAAGACCCGCGCCGAACATCTGCTCGACCTTTATCGCGGGCCTTGGGAAGGCGACATTTCTCGTATCTTCACAGACGCGGCGTTCTAGCCGGTCCTGCTGACATCCCTACTGACAAATTCTGACTCGGCGCCAGTGTAGAATGCAGGCGTTCTCAATCTGGAGAGACCGCCATGTCTGTCAAAACCTATCATGGAAGCTGCCATTGCGGCCGTGTCAAATTCGCGGCCGACATCGATCTTGCCGAGGGCACAGGCCGCTGCAATTGCACGCTGTGTCGCAAGCACCGCTGGTGGGCAGCCCAAGTTCCGCCCGAAGCCTTCCGGCTGCTCCAGGGCGAGGATGCCCTTGTGGCTCCCCCGAACAAGTCCGGCGTCGATCTCTTTCATTGCTCGGTCTGCGGGGTGGTGATCTATAGTCACACGCCCAAGACCGACTGGAACGACGGCGAACGCATCGGCGTCAGCGTCGCAGCGCTCGACGATGCTGATCCCCAAGAGCTTGCCGCCGCGCCCATCACCTATTTCGACGGGCTGCACGACAATTGGTGGCACCAGCCCGAAATCACCTCATACCTCTAATCGCAGTCATTTCGTTTGCTGGCGGAACACCAGATTGCCGACAAAGCCTGCGATCAACAGTATGATGATTGCCAGCACCAGCCCCAGCACCGTGGTGCCGGAAAAGATGTCGCCGCGGAAAATGGCCCGCAGCGCATCCACAATGTGCTTGATCGGGTTGATGTCGGACAAGATCTGCAGCCAGCCCGGCGCCAGCGTCATGGGCAACAAAATGCCAGAGAGCAGTAGGATCGGCAGGGCGAACATGTTGATCATAGGCGCCAGCGCATCCTCGCTCTTCAGCGCAAGCCCCGCCGCATAGGAGAACGAGGCAAAGGCAGCGCCCAGAAGCGCCACCATGATCAGGCCGCCGATCACCGCATCCCACGACACGCGCAAGCCGAACAGATAGCCCACGCTCATCAGAAGGCCGCCCTGGAAGGTGATCAGCACAACATCGCGCAGGACACGACCCGAGATTAGTGCCGTGCGGCTCGCAGGCGTCACCATCATGCGGTCGATCACGCCCGACCGCCATTCGGCGATGATGCCGAACCCAACGAAGAACGCTCCGAAAATGCCCAGCTGCACGAGAAGTCCGGGGACGAAAACCTGCCAGGCGTCGCCCGGCGGAAAACCCGGCGTCTGTGCCACCCGCTGCAGCAGCGGGCCGAATAGCGACAGATAAAGGATCGGCTGCAGGATCGAGACGAAAATCCAGATCGGATTTTGCAGCGCCAGCGTCATGGCGCGCCGAAAGATCACGAAAGTGTCGTGCAGATATTTGGTCATGCCCGTCTCCTATTCCCTGAGCGAGCGACCCGTGAGGGTCAAAAATACGTCATCGAGCGTTGGCTGCGCCACTTCGACGCCAATGGCTTCAATACCTGCAGCATCGAGTTCGCGCAGCAGGCGGGGTAGGGCGGCCGCACCGTTCGGCACTTGCACCCGCACCACATTGCCCTCGGTCAAGGGCTGTGCCGCACCTTCCAGGGCCGCCGCGATGCCGGCCGCCTTGGCTGCATCTTCGTTGTCGCGCAGCGTCAGCGTGATTGCATCGCCCGAAACCTGCTGTTTGAGCTCTTTCGGCGTGCCCTCGGCAACGATTTTGCCGCCATCGATGATGAGGATGCGGTCGGAGAGCGAATCCGCCTCGTCCATATAATGGGTCGTCAGGAAAACCGTGGTGCCGAAATCGTCGCGCAGCTTGCGGATGTGGTTCCAGAGGTTGGCGCGCGATTGCGGATCGAGGCCAGTGGTGGGCTCATCCAGAAACACCAGCTGCGGTTCGTGGATCAACCCCATCACGATATCGAGCCGCCGCCTTTGCCCGCCTGAGAGCGACTTGCATTTTCTGTCCCAGATGCCTTCGAGATCGAGGGCCTTGAGCAGTGCCTCGCCACGGCTTTTGGCTGTCTTCTTGTCGATGCCATAGAGCTCGGCGTGCCAGACGATTTCGTCGCCAGCCCGCGCCTCGGGGGTTGTCGATCCCGATTGCGAGACATAGCCGATCCGCCGCCGCACGCCTGCCGCATCACTTCTGAGATCGAGCCCCGCCACCTTGGCGGTTCCATCCGTTGGCTCCAGTAGCGTGCACAGCATCTTGAGTGTGGTGGTCTTGCCCGCGCCATTGGGGCCGAGAAATCCCACCACCTCACCGGCGTTGACGGCGAGGTCGATGCCTTGCACCGCCTCCACCGATTTGCCGCGGCTCTTGTAGGTGCGCTTGAGGCCGCGCGCCTCGATCATAATCTGTGGCGCTTCCGTCTGCATCTTGACCCCGCCGGATGTCTCGAATAGAAATATCTTGAAAAGCGAGATACTCGGATGCCGAACGAAAATCAAGCCCCCCCGTCACACGATCTTTTGCTGGCCATACGCCAGCACCAGAACGCGACCGATATGATGGATATGGCGGTGGCCGATCTGCTCGGCATCAACCGCACGGACGGCATCTGCCTGGACATAATCGACCAGAATGAGCGGATGACGGCAGGGCAATTGGCCGAGGCCGTGGAACTCAGCACCGGGACGATCACGGCTGTCATCGACCGGCTCGAAAAAGCGGGCTATGTGCGTCGTGTGCCCGATCCGTCCGACCGCCGCAAGGTCCTGGTGGAGGTGACTGACCAGACGCGGGAGATCAGCGGCCATATCTATGGGCGCATGATGGAACTGGGCAGGTCGCTAATGGGCGGAATGAGTGCCGAGCAACAGCGCCTCGTCATGCATTTCCTCACGACCAGTGCCGCGATGAGCCGCGAAATGGCGGCGGCCCTGCGCGTGCACGTGCCGCCAAAACCAGTCAGTCTCGAAGAACGATTGCAGCGCGCCCGCAGCTTCGAACGCGATCAGAGCGGCCTGATCAAACGCCTGCGGGCAAAGCTCGAGGACCGAAAGCCGGCCAGAAAGGGCTGAGCGCTTATTCCGCGGCCTCGGCCATGGCGTTTTGCCCACGATCGAGATTGCCCATGGACGAGACGATGTGATTGGCCAATGCATCATAGATGCCGCCATAGGCATGGCTGGCGCGCATGATGGCGATCTGCGCGTCCTGCAGCCGCGGCAGGTCCTTTTGTCCCTCGATCACCCGCATGCCCGGCTGCAGTGCGCTTTCCGGCAGAATGCCCACTGCGAGATCGGATAGCACCGCGGAGGTGATGGCCATGGCGTTGGATGAGGTATAGGCGATCCGGTAGTCCCGCCCCGCCTGGTTCAGCGCCTCGATGGCATTGTTGCGCCAGATGCAGCATTGCGGTCCGCAGGCGAGCGGGATCGGATCGGCGGACAGCGCCGCCCCGCCATGGCTCGCCACCCAATACATGCGCTCGGTGCGAAAGAGCTCGCCGAATTCGTGCATTGTGCCTTGCGTGAAGACGATCAAGTCGAACTTGCCGGTCTGCATGCCCTCCAGCAATTCCTCGGACGGCGCGCACCGTACATCCACCATGATCTTGGGGTGGGTGCGCTGAAAGCTCGACAGGATCACCGGCAGCAGTTTGACCGCGTAATCGTCCGGCACGCCAAAGCGGATGGTCCCCGCCAGATCATCATCGGAGAACAGATCGATGATCTCCGCATTCACCCGCAGCATGCGCCGGGCACGGGCATAAAGCGCTTCGCCTTCCGCGGTGAGGGATACGCTGCGGCCGTCGCGCAGAAAGAGGGCCTGTCCCAGCCGCTGCTCGAGCCGCTTGATCTGCATGGAGACGGCAGATTGGGTCTTGTGCACGCGCCGGGCCGCCTCTGTGAAGCTGCCGCAATCGGCAATGGTGCAAAAGGTCTGAAGCTGGTCGAGGTCGAGCGGCATAGCCATGGCCCGCGCTCCATCACAGAAATTCATCGGGAGGATGAAATCTATTTGTTGGACTGATGGAAGGCAAGGCCCTATTTTCCCGATCATCGGCTCAGCGTCCGCTGCGCTTTCCGGCCCTCCCGCCGGTCTTTTGAAACCACATGGAGAACTTTCATGGCCCTCTCGCTTGATAGCGGGCGGCCTTTGGCCGCCTCTGCCCGGTTCAGCCTGTTCGCGCTTGTCCTCGATTGGGCAGCCACTGCAAGGATCGCGCGCAAACGCCGCCGCACCCTGAAGGTTCTCCTGACCATGGACGATGCACGGCTCCACGACATCGGCCTTGAGCGGCAGGACCTGCACGACGCAGTCCGCAGCATGCGCGAAGGCCGCCGGTTTGACCTTGAGGCCAACCGCGCCCGTCGCGCCGCCACCCTTTAGATCGAGATACCGACATGAACTTCCTGACGTCCTTTTTCCGCTCCAACGCGCTCGAACGGCTCGACGCGATGGATGATCGCCGTCTCATCGATCTCGGTCTCACCCGCTACGATATCGCCCGTGCCCGCGGCATGGGCAGCCGGGCGAGCGCCTTCCTCAGCGCGCGCCGGAACGAACGCGCGATGAGCTGGTTGAGCTAACCGTTTCGGTGCGCCGCCGGACTGATGTCAGCGACACACCGCATGGACTTGCCGGGTGACTAACCCCGCCCGGCAAGCGCTGACGCCCCGACACTTGCCGCTTTGCATGTAGCGGTCTGTCTCCCTTGGGTGTTGACGTTTCCTGACCTGCCGGGCCCTCGGGCCCGGCTTTTTTGGCTTGTTCAGGTAGGCCAGACCTGCGCATCGGGACGCTTGCCCTCCGCCGCGAACACGCTCAGCCCGAGCCAGTGGGGCATGCTGTGCGCCAGCCCCCGGTCACCGGAAGTCGTGATTGTCCCGCGCTCCCTCTCGGCGGTCAGGCTGGTAAGTCCCATCCATATCTCTGTCAGCGTCCTCACGCTTGTCTCCACGACAAGGTCCACCTCATGCCCAGGGTCGGAGAAGCAGAGATCTGCCGCCCCGTCTTCGACCACGAGCCAGAAAGTGCGCTTCGCCGTCTTCAATTCCCGGTACACGAATTGAACCACCCGCCGTCCGGCTGGAAAGACGCTGGTATTGGTCCGGCGCCTGATGTCCCACATCAGCACGGAGGGGTCGAGATTCCGCAAGGAGACGGAGGCCTCTATCCATCTCTGCCCCCACATGCCGAGCGCCAGTATCGGATCGCGCAGATCGGCTCCGGCTTCGGTCAGCGCGTAGCTGCCCGCTCCATTGTCGTCGGAGGGCAGGTGACGAACCAGGCCGGCGTCGGTCAGCTGGCGCAGCCGCTTGGATAAAAGCGCGGGCGAAATGAGCGGCAAGCCGCGTTTCAACTCATTGAACCGCGCGCTTCCCGCCAGAAGTTCCCGCAGGATAAGGGGCGTCCAGCGCGTGCAGACGATCTCTGACGCCATGGCAATGGGGCAATACTGCCCATAGGAGGGCGTAATGGACATGATGCGATCCTCCGGTGGCCGTTCGGACAGCGCATTCCAAGGCTCGCATCCTACTCTTCCTTCGGCCTGTTGGCACTTCACTTTGTGAAGTTGAAGCTTGCATCGGCCTGCCGATAATGCGCGCCGCCGAAGCGACCCGGTGGCAAATCAGGCCGCCGGCGGACGTTCGGCGCATCATGCAAGGTTGGAGAATGACCATGAGTGCTTCCATGAGCGCGATCGCGATCAAGCACCTGCACGAGAGTTCGGGCCGGATCGAGGGTGAGGCCATAGACAGGTTTGCCCATACTCTGACCGGCGAACTCGCCTATCCCGGCTCCCCGGGTTTCATTGAGGCGACAACGATTTGGAACGCCATGATCGATTGGCGCCCCGCGATGGTGGTGCGGTGTGCGACTGCCGATGACATTCAGGCTGCTGTACGCTTTGCTGCCCAGAACGATCTGGAGATCGGCGTGCGGGCCGGTGGTCACAACATCGCCGGCAAGGCGCTTTGCGATGGCGGCATGCTCATCGACCTGTCGCGCATGCGCAAGGTCGAAGTGGATGTCGCGGGCAAGACGGCCACCGTCGAGCCCGGAGCAACCCTTGCCGATTTCGATCGGGAAACCCAGGCGCACGGGCTGACAACGCCATTGGGCATCAACTCGACTACGGGCGTCGCAGGCCTGACCCTTGGGGGAGGCTTCGGCTGGACCTCACGTAAATTCGGCATGACTGTCGACAACCTCTTGGAGGCGGACGTCGTGCTGGCGACCGGGGAAAAGGTCAGGGCGAGCCAGACGGAGAATCCGGACCTGTTTTGGGCAATCAGGGGAGGTGGCGGCAATTTCGGCATCGTCACCCGTTTCAAGTTCAAGCTGCATGAAATGGGCCCGGAGGTGTTGGCGGGGCTGTTGGTCTATCCGCTGGCAGATGCAACAGAAGTGTTCAGGCAGTATCGCGACATGATCGTCAAGGCGCCGGACGAACTCAGCGTCTGGGTCGTCATGAGAAAGGCGCCGCCTTTGCCTTTCCTGCCTCAGGAATGGCACGGCAGGGAGGTGATCGTCCTCGCTTCATGCTATTCAGGACCGGTAGCGGACGCAGAAAAGCCGATGCAGCCCGTGCGGAGGATAGGCCGGCCGATTGCCGAGGCAATGGGTCCGCAGCCCTTCACCAATTGGCAGCAGGCGTTCGATCCGCTGCTGGCGCCGGGCGCTCGCAATTATTGGAAGACGCTCGACTTCGAGACGCTCACGCCGGAGATATGCCAGCGCGCCATCGACTTGGCCGGAAAACTTCCTGACGACGAGTGCGAAATCTTTTTTGGGGGAATCGGCGGCGCCACCAGACGTGTGGCAGACGAGGCGACCGCCTATGCGGGAAGAAGCGCCAACTTTGTCATGAACGTACATGGGCGCTGGCGCGACCCGGCCAAGGACGGCATGTGCATGAATTGGGCGCGTGACGTGCATCGCACGCTGAGCCCTCTGGCGCTCAATGTCGCCTATGTCAACTTCCTGACCTCCGAAGAGGGGAGCCGCCTGCCGCAGACCTACGGGCCGAACTATCTGCGCCTCGCCGCGATCAAGGCAAAATACGACCCTGAGAACTTCTTCCGGGTCAATCAGAACATTCAGCCGGCCCGCATGGCGGCCGAATAACCGACTGGCGCCCGCCCGGCCTCGCCGGGCGGGTCCGAACGCAAGGCCGTCTCAGGGCAGGGCGTCGAAACCCTCGCCAAATCCCTTGAGCGACACCGGAATGCCGACGCCTTCCTCCGGCGTCTTGAATACGACGAAAATGGCACTCGTCCCGTTGGAAAGCGTCTTGATCAGGTCGTCGTCCATGATGACTTCGGCGACGCAGCCATTCGGCAGGCAACGCACGAAGGCGACCCGGCCCATGTCCGTGCCGTCCACGTTGAGTCCCAGCCCGTTGGGCAGCAGCACGCCGAGCGGCGCCAGAACGCGCAGGAGTCGCGCCTGCCGATCGGCGGTCTTGAGCACGATCACGCTCAGCCCCACATTCGGCTGATCTTCTGCCGTAACGTTCTGGATGATGGCGCATTGCTCCGAACTGGCGCCTGGCGGCGTGTCGCAGCTCAGCTGCCAATCGCCATATTGCCCTTTGACGATGCCCTGGCCCTGGGCAATCGCACTCCAGCCGAGCAGTCCCGAGATGGCGATTGCAAAGGCAATGAGCGCGCGCGCGATCTTCTTGGTCAAACCGAAACTCCCCGGCGAATCCCGCCACTGTGAGGACTTGCCCTTGTGTCCCCCGCCAGCGAGCGGGCTGTCAACTCCACGGCCGCGCCATACGGTGCCACAGCCTCTCTGCCGCCGACAAAAGCGACAAACACGGCGAGGATGAGGCAAGCCGCGCTCTTGAATTGTGGCATGGGGGAGGCGCAATATGACGCACGCCGGGCGGCGCTGGCACAATTGCCTAATCGTTTCCGATGTGGTTTAGGTCTGCCAGTCAAAATACGCCTCGGCATGAGTCGGGGCGGCCGCGTGCTTTGCTCGTCGCAAAACACGCGGTACGGAGGCCCGAAAAACTGGAATTCAGGGGAGATTGAGGTGATCGGATCGTTTTTCCGCCTCATTATGCGCGTTTTGCCGGCACTAGGCCTGTTGTTGCCAGCAGCCGCGCTGGCTCAGGAAGGTCACGCCGGCTCCGGCGAGATCGCCTTTCAGGAGTCCGTTACGCCGATTATGGACTCGATCACCGCTTTCCATAACGGTCTGTTGATATGGATCATCTCGGGCATCACCCTGTTCGTCCTGCTTTTGATGATCTGGGTCATGGTGCGCTACAACCGCCGCGCCAACCCCGTTCCACGCACCTTTTCTCACAACACCATCGTCGAGGTGGTCTGGGTCGTTGTGCCTGTCATAATCCTTCTGGTGATTGCCGCGCCGTCCTTCGCGGTGCTGGCTGACCAGATGACCATTCCTGATGGTCACCGTAAGTATCTCGGCTCCGACATTTTCTCGATGGGCGATGTCGAGGTGCCTGCGCCCGAACTAACCGTCAAGGTGACCGGCAGCCAGTGGTATTGGAGCTATGAATACCAGTCGGATCAGGAGGGCGTAGAACCGGTCGGCTTCGATTCTCTCATCCTGAGCGACCAAGACAGGCAGTCCCTGAAGCCTGACCAGCCGCGTCTGCTCGCCGTGGACAATGAACTGGTCGTGCCCGTGGACACCACGGTGCGTGTTCTGGTGACCGGCGCCGATGTGATCCATTCTTTTGCCATGCCAGCCTTCGGCATCAAGACCGATGCCGTGCCAGGTCGTTTGAACGAGACCTGGTTCAATGTGCGCAAGCAGGGCATCTATTATGGGCAGTGTTCTGAATTGTGCGGCAAGGATCATGCATTCATGCCCATTGCTATTCGCGTCGTCTCCAAAGACGAATTCGCCACCTGGATGAAAGCGCTTCAGAGCGGAGACGTTGCCAGCGCAAACAAGACTCTGGCGCCGGTAACCTGATCGCGTACCGGCACGGCGGGAAGAGGAAAAAAAGGACTGAATAATGGCTGACGCATACGCTGCCACTCACGACACCCACCAGGCCCATCCCACGGGCTGGCGGCGCTATGTCTATTCGACCAATCACAAAGACATCGGCGTCATGTACCTGATCTTTGCGATCATCGCCGGCATCGTCGGCGGCTCGCTGTCGGGCTTCATGCGCTGGGAACTGGCCGAGCCGGGCATTCAGATCTTCAAGGGTCTGGCCCAGATGGTCTATGGCAGCCCCGAGGCCGCCGCGCTCGACGCCGGCAAGCAGATGTACAATGTGTTCGTGACGGCCCACGGCCTGATCATGATCTTCTTCATGGTCATGCCCGCCATGATCGGCGGCTATGCCAACTTCTTCGTGCCGATCATGATCGGTGCGCCGGACATGGCGTTTCCGCGCATGAACAATATCTCGTTCTGGCTGCTTCCTCCGGCCTTCATCCTGCTGTTGATGTCCATGTTCTTCGAAGGGCCCGCCGGCCTCATGGGCGCGGGCGGTGGCTGGACCATCTATCCGCCCTTCTCGACCGTCGGCCAGCCTGGGCCTGCCATGGATTTCGCCATCCTGGCGCTCCACATTGCCGGTGCGTCCTCGATTCTGGGCGCCATCAACTTCATCACCACCATCTTCAACATGCGCGCGCCGGGCATGACGCTGCACAAGATGCCGCTCTTTCCCTGGTCCGTGCTGGTGACGGCCTTCCTGCTGCTGCTGGCGCTGCCCGTTCTGGCCGGCGGCATCACCATGCTGCTGACCGACCGCAATTTCGGCACGACCTTCTTTGCGCCCGATGGCGGCGGCGATCCGATCCTGTTCCAGCACCTGTTCTGGTTCTTCGGACATCCCGAGGTCTACATCCTCATCCTGCCCGGCTTCGGCATCATCTCGCACATCGTGTCGACCTTCTCGCGCAAGCCGATCTTCGGCTATCTCGGCATGGTCTACGCCATGGTCGCCATCGGCTTCGTCGGCTTCATCGTGTGGGCCCACCACATGTACACCACCGGCCTCAGCCTGGACGTGCAGCGCTATTTCGTTGCCGCAACCATGGTCATCGCCGTGCCGACCGGCGTGAAGATCTTCTCCTGGATCGCCACCATGTGGGGCGGCTCGATCACCTTCCGTACCCCGATGCTGTGGGCGCTCGGCTTCATCTTCCTGTTCACCGTCGGTGGCGTGACGGGCGTGGTGCTGGCCAATGCCGGCGTCGACCGGTCCCTGCATGACACCTATTACGTGGTGGCGCACTTCCACTACGTGCTGTCGCTGGGCGCCGTCTTCGCCATCTTTGCGGCCTGGTACTACTGGTACCCGAAGATGTTCGGCTACATGTACAACTAGCTGCTGGCCAAGACCCATTTCTGGCTCACCTTCATCGGCGTGAACCTGATCTTCTTCCCGCAGCACTTCCTCGGCCTCAGCGGCATGCCGCGGCGCTACATCGACTATCCGGATGCCTATGCGTTCTGGAACATGGTCTCCTCCATCGGCTATTGCCATCACCGCGATCGGGACGTTGGTCTTCCTGGCCGGTATTGCTGAGGCTTTTGCCCGCAAGCGGGTTGCGGGCGACAACCCGTGGGGCGAGGGCGCCACCACGCTGGAGTGGACCCTTTCCTCTCCGCCGCCGTTCCACCAGTTCGAGACGCTTCCCGATCTGCGTGGCAAGTACGGCAACCCATTGACTGAAAGGCTGACTCGACTTGACGATTGCGCATGAACAGCACGGCCTTGACGCCGCTTTCTCGGAAGCGCGGGTAGGAGACTACCTTGCGCTGCTGAAGCCGCGCGTCATGTCGCTGGTCGTGTTCACGGCCATGGTCGGCATGTTGCTTGCGCCCGGCGAAGTCTGCATCCGTTCCTTGCGGCTCTGGCGATCGCCTGCATCGCCGTCGGGGCGGGCGCCTCCGGCGCGCTCAACATGTGGTACGATGCCGATATCGACGCGGTGATGAGCCGCACCGCCAACCGCCCGATTCCGGCGGGACGCATGTCACGCGAGGATGCGCTCGGCGTTCGGGCTCGTGCTGTCGGTGCGTTCTCGGTCTGCATGCTCGGGCTTGCGACCAACTGGCTCGCTGCCGGCCTTCTGGCCTTCACCATCTTCTTCTACGCCGTCATCTACACCATGTGGCTCAAGCGCTCGACGCCGCAGAACATCGTCATTGGCGGCGCCGCCGGGGCCTTCCCGCCGATGGTCGGCTGGGCTGCCGTGACCGGCTCCGTCGATCGGCTCGACGCGCTCGTCCTGTTCCTCATCATCTTCCTGTGGACGCCGCCGCATTTCTGGGCGCTGGCGCTCTACAAGCAGCGGCGACTACGGCGCCGCCGGCATTCCCATGATGCCCAATGTCGCCGGCGAGCCGTTCCACCAAGATGCAGATCCTCGTCTATTCGGTCATGCTGGCGGCCGCGGCCATGGCACCGGCCTTCATCGGGTTTGCCGGCGTCATCTACACCGTCGGTGGCGCTGGTGACCGGCATCGTCGTTCGTCGCGCTGGCCTGGCGGCTGTCGGCGCACGGAAACGCCGATAGCGCATGAAGCGGGTGGCGCGTCGCTCTTCACCTATTCGCTGAGCTATCTGTTCGTGATCTTTCTCGCCCTGGTGACCGACTATGTCGCCCGACGGCGTCTGGGGCATTGCTGATGCCGCCGCAGCTTGATCCGGACGACCAGTCGCGCCGTCAGGGCCGTCGCCGCAGGCGCTCGATCGCTCTGGGGCTGGCCTTGGCGGTGCTGGTCGCCCTGATCTTCTACGTGCTGACCATCGTCAAGATGGGCGCGCGCCATCTTCCAGACGCGCCCTGTGAGGCTGTCATGAGTTCGACGCCGCCCCGCCATCAAGACGCCCGCCGCAACAACCGCCTTGCGCTTCTGGCTTGCCCTTGTGGTGCGCCGGCATGCTCGGCATGGCCTATGCCGCCGTGCCGCTCTATTACGCTTTTCTGCGCCGCGACCGGCTATGGCGGCACCACCCAGCGCGCCGCCGGCAATCCCAAGGGCGTCATCGCCCGCGAGATGACGACGCGCTTCGATGCCAACGTCGACCGCGGCCTGCCCATGGCGGTGACGCCGGCCAAGCCGGTCGACCGACCAGATCGGCAAGGTCGCAGACCATCGAGTTCCATCGCCACCAACATTCGACCACGCGCGTGACCGGACGACGGCCAGTTTCAACGTCACGCCCGAACTGGCCGGCGCCTATTTCAACAAGATCCAGTGCTTCTGCTTCACCGAGCAGACGCTGCAAGCCGGGCGAGACCGTCGAGATGCCGGTGACCTTTTTCGTCGATCCCGATATCGACAAGGACCAGGATCTCGAGACGGTCAAGGAGATCACCTTGTCCTATACATTCTACGCTGCGGACAACGAGGGAAGCTGACCATGGCAGCCGCATGCCAAGCAACCACGACTACCATCTGGTCGAATCCGAGCCCGTGGCCGTTCGTCGGGTCGGTTTCGGCCTTCGTCACGGCCGTCGGCGCGCATCATGTGGATGCACGACATCACTGCCGGTCTGGCTGCTGCTCGTCGGCTTCGCCGGCATGCTCTACACCATGTACGCCTGGTGGCGCGACGTCATCGACGAGGCGCAGCAACGGGCGATCACACCCCGGTCGTGCAGATGCACCACCGCTACGGCATGATGCTGTTCATCGCCTCCGAGGTGATGTTCTTCGTCGCCTGGTTCTGGGCCTATTTCGACGCCTTCTTCCGTCATCGACGATCCCGAGCAGCTCGGCCCGCGTCGCCGCCACGGGCGGCGTCTGGCCGCCGACGGGCGTCGAGCTGTTCGACCCCTTCCACCTGCCGCTGTTCAACACGCTGCTGCTGCTGACCTCGGGCACCACGGTGACCTGGGCGCACCACGCGCTGCTGCACAACGACCGCGAGGGCCTGAAATGGGGCCTGGTGCTCACCATCGCTGCTCGGCGTCACTGTTCACCTGCGTGCAGGCGATCGAGTATTCGCAGCGCCGGCTTCGCCTATTCGGGCAACATCTATGGCGCCACCTTCTTCATGGCGACCGGCTTCCACGGCTTCCACGTCATCATCGGCACGATCTTCCTGATCGTCTGCCTGGTGCGCGCCCAGCCGGCCAGTTCACGCCGACGCCATCACCTCGGCTTCGAATTCGCCGCCTGGTACTGGCACTTCGTCGACGTGGTCTGGCTGTTCCTGTTCGCCTCGATCTATGTCTGGGGCAGCTGGGGCGTGCCGGTCACACGGCTAAGCCGGGTCGAGGGGGCGGCAGGCCCGCCCCCGCCGCGCACCTATCTTGGAGCGCAAAGATGGCCGCAGCAGCCTGATCAGCTCCCATCCCCCTTCGTCGCCGGCCTCAAGTGCCGGTGCCCGCGCTGCGGCAGGGCCAGCTGTTCACGGCTACCTCAAGCTCGCTCCGCGCTGCGAAAGCTGCGGCCTCGACTATGCTTTCGCCGATAGCGGCGACGGCCCCGCGGTCTTCATCATCTTCTTCGTCGGCGTCATCGTCGTCAGCCTGCTGGGCCATCGTCGATGCCCTGTTCCATCCCGCCGTCGTAGTCCATCTCATCTTGTGGATTCCGACCACCATCATCCTGTGTCTGGTGCTGCTCCGCCCGTTCAAGGCGACCATGATCGCGCTGCAGTATCAGAACGACGCAAGGCAGCATCGCACTGACTGACCCCAAGGCAGAACCCGTACGGGCCGCCGCGCCAGCAAGTACCTTGTCGCGTGGCGGTTTCGGCTTTGTCGTCTTCATGCTGGTGCTCGCCGTCGTCTTCGTCCTGCTTGGCATCTGGCAGATGCAGCGGCTCGGCTGGAAAGGAAGCGCTGATCGCCCACGTCGCGCAGCGCGCCGCCTCCGCACCAGTGGCCCTGCCGCCGGCGGACCGAGTGGTCGGCGCTCGATGCCGGAGAACTGGGATTTTCAGCCGGTCCGCCTCGACCGGTCATTTTCGTGACAGCGGCACCGTGCTCGTCTTCACCAGCCTCGCCGAACCGCGCGGCCAGTATGGCGGACCCGGCTACTGGGTGGTCACCCCGTTTGTCCTGAACGGCGGCGGCACCGTCTTCGTCAATCGCGGCTTCGTGCCTGAAGCGCAAAAGCAGAACTTCGCTGATGGCGGCGATGTGCCCGCAGGTGACGATCGAGATCCGCGGTATCGCCCGCACCTCGGAAGCCGCCAATCCCTTCACGCCTCCGCCCGAGCCCGCCAACCGCATCGACTATGTGCGCAACATCGATCGGCTCACCACGCTAGCCGGTGTCGAGCCGGGCCCGGTGGCGCCGCTTTATGTCGATCAGGCCGCCGGTGCGCCCGGCACGCTGCCGCAGGGCGGCGAGACCGCGCATGGAATTTCCCAACCGCCACCTCGAATATGCGCTCACCTGGTTTTCCCTTGCCATCCTCGTGCCGGTGCTTCTGGTGGTCTGGTTCTTTCGCGATCGCCTGGCGAAAGACGTCAAGACCAATACGCCTTGACCTGCCTGCGCTGGCGCCACCTCTGCTGCGCGCCGACGCCATCACTTGCACCTCAAAAGTCATCGGCCTGAGTGTTCCAGGATAAGTGGGAACCACTTGTTCGGTTCGGAACACGAACAACGAGACTAAGAGCCAAGGTTTGATCAATCAAAATCCAAATGGCCTTAGGGTGCGCCCACCGACACACCTGGTTATTTCAATGCAATTCATTTCGACGCGAGGGCAGGCGCCCGCGCTCGGCTTCTCCGACGCGCTGTCTGACCGGGCTCGCTGCCGATGGTGGCCTTTATCTGCCCGAGAGCTGGCCACAGATCTCGCCTGACGAGATCGCCGGTTTTGCCAACAAGCCCTTCGCCGACGTCGCCTATCGCGGTCATCTCGCGTTTCGTCGAGGGCGAGATCGAGGAGGCGGCGCTGCGCGACATAATCATCGCCGCGCCTATGCCACCTTCCCCACCCTTCGACGACGCCCGTCACCGAACTGGAGCCGGGCCATTTCATCCTCGAGCTGTTCCACGGTCCCACGCTCGCCTTCAAGGACGTGGCCATGCAGTTCCTGGCCCGCGTGATGGATCATGTCCTGACCGCCCGCGGCGGCCGCGCCACCATCGTCGGCGCAACCTCCGGCGACACCGGCTCGGCCGCCATCGAGGCGTTCCGCGGCCGCGACAACATCGACATCTTCATCCTGCACCCCGAAGGCCGCACCTCCGAGGTGCAGCGCCGGCAGATGACGACGCGTCTGCGACGACAATGTCCACAACATCGCTCTGTCGCGGCAACGTTCGACGACTGCCAGCGCGCCGTCAAAGCGCTGTTCAACAACCGCGCCTTCCGCGCAAGTCCGCCCATCTGAGCGGCGTCAATTCCATCAACTGGGGCCGCATCGTCGCCCAGATCGTCTACTATTTCACGGCTGCGGTCGCGCTCGGCGCCCCGCATCGCACGGTTTCCTTCACCGTTCCCACCGGCAATTTCGGCGACATCTTCGCCGGCTACTGCGCCCGGCGCATGGGCCTGCCCATCGACAAGCTGGTGATCGCCACCAACGCCAACGACATCCTGCGCCGCGCCCTCGACACCGGTCGTCTACGAGACCGGCGCCGTGACACCGACCGCCAGCCCCTCCATGGACATCCAGGTCTCGTCCAATTTCGAGCGTCTGCTGTTCGAGGCGCTGGGCCGCGATGCCGAGCAGCTGTACAGGACTGATGGGCTCGCTTGCCCAATCGGGCCGCTTCACCATCCCCGATGCTGCCCTCGGCGACATTCGCGAGATCTTTGCGGCTGGCACCGCCGACGAGGCGGCGACCGCGGCCGCCATGCAGTCCGACCTACGAGCAGTCCGGCTATCTGCTCGATCCGCATACTGCCGTCGGCGTGCATGTGGCGCGTGCCCATCGGACCGATGCGGCGTGCCCATGGTCACGCTGGCGACGGCCCATCCGGCCAAGTTTCCGGACGCGGTGACCAGGGCGACCGGCATTGAACCGGCAGCTTCCGCCCTGGCTGGCTGATTTGGCGAGCGGCCGGAACGATATGACAGTACTGGCCAATGACCAGGCCGAACGTGGAAGCCTATATCAGAGTCGCGCACGCGCGCTTGGGAGGAGTAGAGTTGAGCGTTCAAACCACCACGCCTGGACAACGGCATGATCGGTCATGACCGACAACATGCCGCATCTCGAAAGCGCCTCGCTCGGCGTCTGGGTCAAGTCCGGCTCGCGATCCGAGTTCGACGAACGAACACGG
This sequence comes from uncultured Alphaproteobacteria bacterium, assembly GCA_963782875.1. GTDB lineage: Bacteria > Pseudomonadota > Alphaproteobacteria > Rhizobiales > Devosiaceae > CAWALD01. Next base: position 2,363,024 of record CAWALD010000003.1, read on the forward strand.
CATTTCGCATCTGCTCGAGCACATGGCCTTCAAGGGCACCGAGAGCCGCTCGCGCCCGCGAGATCGCCGAGGCCATCGAGAACGTCGGCGGCGATCTGAACGCCGCCACCTCCATCGAGCACACCGGCTATTTCGCCCGCGTCCTCAAGGAGGACGTGCCGCTGGCCGCCGATATTCTCGCCGACATCCTGCAGAACTCGCATGTTCGACGAGCAGCGAACTGCAGCGCGAGCAGCAGGTGATCGTTCAGGAGATCGGCGCCGCCCGCGACAATCCCGACGATCAGGTCTTCGACCTCTTCCAGGAAGCCGCCTATCCCGATCAAGCCGATCGGCCGCACCATTCTGGGCACCGTCGAGTCGGTCAAGAGCTTCGGTCCGGATGCCATCCGCGGCTATATGGACCGCAACTATGTGGGCGACCAGCATGGTCCTCGCGCTGCCGGCAACGTCGATCACGACGGTCTGGTCGACATCGCCGAACGACCGCTTCCACCGCCTGCAGCCCGACGGCGCGCCCGTGCCCGCGGAGGCGCCGCTATGTCGGCGGCGAGGAGCGGCTGGTATCCGACCACGAGCAGGCCCATATCGTTCTGGGCTTCGAGGGCCGGCGCCTACAATTCGGACGGCTTCTACGCCGCGCAGATCCTCGCCTCGATCCTCGGCGGCGGCATGAGCTCGCGCCTGTTCCAGGAAGTGCGCGAGAAGCGCGGCCTTTGCTATTCGGTCTATGCCTTCCACTGGGCCTTCGCCGACAGCGGCGTCTTCGGCGTCGCCGCCGCGACCGGCGGACGAGGAAGTCGACGAACTCATGCCCGTCATTCTCGACGAGCTGCGCCGCGCCACCGAGACCATCACCGACGAAGAGGTGATCCGCGTGCGCAACCAGATCCGCGCCGGTCTGCTGATGTCGCTCGAAAGCCCGTCCTCCCGCGCCGGCCAGCTGGCGCGCCAGCAGATCCTCTGGGGCCGCCCCATCCCGCTGCAGGAGACGGTCGAGCGCATCAACCGCATCACCGCCGACCGGGTCAAGCAGGTCGCCGGCCAAGATTTTCGACACCGGCGCATCGTCGCTGGCCGGCATCGGCCCGGTCGGCCGGTCTGCCCGATACCAACGCCATCGCGGACAAGCTCAGGGCCTGAGCCACCGCGATGATCGGTTCCCTGGTTTCGCCGCGCGACGAACGCCCGGTTCTGCGTGGAGCGCGCGATCTGCTGCTGCGCAGCGCGCGGCGCGGCGACTACGACGCATGGCGGGCACCTGCGGCGCGCAAAGCCGCGCATTCCTCAAGCCTTTCGAGCCGCGCTGGAGCGAGGCCGATCTCAGCCGGCAGGTCTTTCACGACCGCATGCGCCGCGGCCTGCGCGAGGCGCGCCGAGGGCACCGAATACGCCTTCTTCATCTTTCTCGGAACGGCAGGGCCGGCGAGCAGCTTGTCGGCGGCCTAACCCTGTCCAACATTCGCCGCCGCGCCGCCCAGTGCGCCACCCTGGGCTACTGGATGGGCGAGCATTATGCCGGTCAGGGTATGATGACCGAGCGGTGGGCCTCGTCGTCCCCTTCGTTTTGAGCACGCTTGGCTCTGCACCGCCTTCACGCCGCCTTCCTGCCCGACAACATTGCCTCCCGCCGGGTGCTCGAAAAGAACGGCTTCCGCGAAGAGGGCTATGCCGAGAACTATCTGCAGATCGATGGCGCTGGCGTGACCACGTGCTCTTGCGGCTTGACGCGCGAGCGCTATGACGGACAGCGTGTGCAGCCGGTAAGTCGGCTGACGCTCGTCCACTGCTTTGTCGCCGCACCGACCTGGCCCTTGTGAGGCCTGACAAACCCGTTTACCTGTTTTTGATCATCAGAGCCCATCAATATTGGGCCGCAATTGGTTTCATGCCGTTGGCGCGTCCATCGGGATGTGGCGAAACCGGGAGCAATGGCAGTGGCCGTTCCGCCCGCTTATGTCGTTTCGCCAGATCTGCGAGCTCGTCTGAAGGTCGCAGGCGCCATAAAGGGGATAATCTGCCAGAATGCGTCATCTTCTGACCCTCGCGATAGTACTTTCTGCGCGCTCCGCTTTGCGCAGACGGTCAGTGCCTTCGAAGTCATCACCGTTCCCGAGGACGTCAACGCGGTCAATCTGACGCGCCGGCATCGACATCGTCGCCGGCGAGAACGGCCGCGTGCAGCTGTCCACCGCTCCAGGCGAGGACGGCATCATCCGCCGCATCGAGGTGCTGGCCGCCGAGGAGGGCACCGATCCCGAACTGGGCCCTGTTCGCGCTGCAGCAACGACACCGACCGCAGATCGAGCGCCTGCTGGTCGCCCCGTTCTTCCGCCTGCCCGGTTCGGGCGTCTTCCGCCCCGATCTCGGCGACGAACCGCATCACCGTGCTCACCGCCTGCGCCGGCATCCGGCCCGACCCGCATCCCGATCCGCGAGGCCGACGTCTTCGAGATCACCCTCGATCCCGGCGCCACCGTCACCTTCGTTGCCGAACTGGCGACCGACAGCCTGCCCGAACTCTATTTGTGGAAGCCCGACGCCTATCGCGACTACGTCAACTCCTTCACCCTGTTCCGCGGCGTGGTGCTGGGCGTCGTCCTCGCTGGCCGCCGTCTTTCTCACCATCATGTTCGTGGTCAAGGGCAGGGGGGTCTTTCCCGCAACCGCCGCCTTCGCCTGGGCGGTGCTCATCTACCTGCTCATCGATTTCGGCGTCTTCGGCCGCCTGCATCGGCGTCGGCAACGGCTCGGTCCAGCCCTTCCGCGCGGCGGCGGAGGCGGCCATCGCCACCACCTTGTTCGGCTTCCTGTTCATCTATCTGAACCTGCACCGATGGCATTTGCGCTTCATCCATCTGGCGCTGGCGCTGGCGGCTGTGTTCCTCGCGCTGTTCGGCTTTGCCTTCTTCCAGCCCGAGATCGCCGCGACCATCGCCCGGCTCGTGCTGGCGCTGCTCGGGGCTGATCGGGCTTCTTCCTCATCCTGCTGCTGGCGCTGCGCGGCTATGACCGCGCCGTGCTGCTGGTGCCGACCTGGATCATCTACATCGCCTGGCTGTTCTACGCCTGGCTGGTCGTCACCGGGACAGGTCTCGAACGACGTCGCCCAGCCCGCCGTCGCCGGCGGCCTGGTGCTCATCGTCATGCTGCTCGGCTTCACCGCCGTCCAGCACGCCTTCTCCGAAGGGCAGGTCTCGATCGGCACGCTCTCCGAAGTCGAGCGCCGGGCGCTTGCGCTCACCGGCTCGGGCGATTTCGTCTTCGACTGGAACATCGACCGCGACCGCGTCAACGTCTCCGACGAACTCTCCACCCGCCTCGGCGAGCGACGCGGCGCGCTGCGCGGCGCCATCAAGCGCTGGCTCGACCGCATCCATCCCGAGGACCGCGACCGCTTCCGCACCGCCTTCGACACGCTGGTCGAACTGCGCCGCGGCAAGGTCATCGCCGATATCCGCATCGCCGACGCATGACGGCAGCTATCGCACCTTCCGCATGCGCGTCAAACCGGTGCTCGGCGGTGACGGTCAGGTCAACCGCATCGTCGGCACCCTGCAGGACGTCACCGAGGAACGCGCCAGCCGCGAGCGCCTGCTGCACGATGCGGTCAATGACAGCCTCACCGGCCTGCCCAACAAGCAGCTGTTCCTCGACCGGCTCGAGCGCGCCCTGATCCGCGTTCGCGTCAGCAGGGCGGCATCAAGCCGGCCGTGTTCCTCATCGACATCGACAAGTTCATCCGAGCTTGAGGAGCGCGTCGGCCATGCCGCCGCCGATTCGGTGCTGCTTGCCGTTTCGCGCCGCATCGCACGTCTCATGCGGCCGCTCGATACCGTGGCCCGCATCAATGGCGACCAGTTCGCCGTGATCCTTGTGTCCGAGCAGGCGGCCGGCAAGATCGCCGAAATCGCCGATCAGCTCCGCAAGGCCATCCGCGCGCCCTTCAATTTCGGCGAGCGCGATCTGGCGCTGACCGCCTCGATCGGCATCACCATCTACGACAATTCCGCAGCCGGTGCCGAGGATGTGCTGCGCGATGCCGAACTGGCCATGTACTACGCCAAGCGCCATGGCGGCGACCGCATCGAGGCCTATCCGCGCGTCCGCCCGCTCGATCGCTGCCTATGCCCGCGCCTCCGAGGACGATCTGGCCAAGGCCATCGACAACGAGCGAGCTGCGGGTGCAGTTCCAGCCGATCATGGACATCGTCAACAACCGCATCGCCGGGGCCGAGGCGCTGATGCGCTGGACCCACCCGAGCGCGGCGTCGTCAGCCCGGAGGAGTTCGTCCCGCTGGCCGAGCGCGCCGGGCTGATCGACAAGCTGGGGCGGCTGGCCTTCGAGCAGGCGGCCCGGCCAGGTGCGTGCCTGGCAGAGCGCCCTGCAGCTCAAGGACGAGTTCTTCGTTTCGGTCAATCTGTCGCCGCGCCAGCTGTCGACCGAAACCATGCTCAACGACATGCGCGCGCTCGTCAGCCAGCACAAGCACGTCGCCCGCCACCTCAAGCTCGAGATGACCGAATGCCAGGTGATGACCAATCCCGAGCACTCCGCCTATGTGCTGGCAGCGCTCAAAGCCATGGGGCTGCGGCTCGCGCTCGACGATTTCGGCACCGGCCATTCCTCGTTGAGCTACCTGCACCGCTTCCCCTTCGACACCATCAAGATCGCGGCGCCTTTCGTGCAGATTTCCGACGATATCAGGCTTTGCGCACACCCAGGTGCCGATCATCCGCTCCATCGTGCTCCTGGCCACCGAGCTCGACCTGATGGTCATCGCCGAAGGCGTCGAGACCGAGGACGACGTGCACCGCCTGCAGCAGCTTAACTGCAAATATGCGCAGGGCTTCTATTTCTCTGAAGCGGTGACGGGCGCGGAACTGCAGCGGCGGCTGGCGGCTCAGACACCGCGCCCCGCGCCGATGAAAAAGCCTGTTGCCGAACCGGCCCCCCAGACAGAACCGTCAGGCGCGGCCAGCCTCGGAACTGAGGGACGCGCGCGTAACGCCTAGCTTGGAAAGCGCGGCATCATACCGGTCGGCAAGCGGCAGCTTGAACAAGAGATCCTTGGAGTAGGGCACGGTCAGCCAGCCATTCTCCAGGATTTCGTTTTCGAGCTGGCCGGGCGCCCATCCGCAATAGCCGAGCGCCAGCAGCGCCTCCTTGGGAGGTCGGCCGCTCATCATCGCCTTGAGCACGTCGAGCGTTGCCGTCAGCGTGATCTCGTCATTGACGGCGAAGGAATTCCCGTCGCGGAAATAATCGGGCGTATGCAGAACGAAGCCGCGGCCCTTTTCCATTGGTCCGCCGCGCAACACATCGCTGTCCAGCACACGTTCCGGCAGCTTGATCAACTCGTCGGGTTGGCTGAGGTCCAGCTCGATCAGGATGTCGGCGAGGCTCATATCGGGCATGCTCTGGTTGACCACCAGGCCCATTGCGCCGTCTTCGCCATGGCCCACGAGATAGACGACGCTTTCGTGAAAGCGGGGATCTTCCATGCCAGGCATGGCTACCAGAAACTGCCCTTTGAGCGAGCCTATCATCATGGCACCTCTTGACGGCATACTAGCGCAGCTTTGCCGCGAAAGGAATCCTCTGCCGCAAGGAACTCACGCAACAGCGAACGGTTGCGATTTGACGGCAGCGGGCCCACGCGGCAGAACTCGCCGGAAGGGTCGCAAGACCCGAGGCAAGGAGACCTGTGTTGATGCGTTTCATTCTGATCCTGCTGATGATCGTACTGCCCGGCACTGCCGCTTTTTCTGCCGAAACAGGCTGGCGGGAGGTCGCCCCCGGCGCTCGCATGCGGCTGATCAGCAATGGTATGACGAATGACGGGACGACGCTGGTCGCCCTCGACCTGCGCATGCCGGAAACCCTCAACACCTATTGGCGCATCCCCGGCGAGACCGGCATCCCCACCCAGATCGACCTGCAACTCGACGGCAAGCCGCTCGATGGGGAAATCTTGTGGCCGCTGCCGACCAGGGGGGACCACCGCTGGCTTCGTCGACAACATCTATCGCGGCGATCTCGTTCTGCCGGTGCGCGTGCCGGCGAAAAAGGGTGCTCTATCGGCAGAGGTGCTGATGGGCATCTGCTCCGACATCTGCGTGCCGGTCCAGGCAAGCTTCTCCCTCGAGCTCGACCCGACCGCCCCCGATGCCGGCAGTCGCATCCGCATAAATCAGGCGCTGGCAGAGGTGCCCGAGCCGATTGATGCCGCCGAAAGTCCCGTTCATGACATCGCATTCGATCCGCAAGCGCGGCTCCTCTCGCTTTCCTATGATCCGGCGATCGTCGATCCGGCGACGCTGATTGCTGCCACGCAGGATCCATCGGTCGTATTCGGCGCGGCCGGCAATGGGGCGGCCCCCGGTACGGCACAACTGCCGCTGCTCGGCCGCACGCCGGCCGAATCACTGGAAGGGGCAGATTTGACCGTTTCGTTCATGACCGCACGCGGACCTCTCGAATTCACCCAGCGGCTTGAGCCCTGATCTGCTTTGGTCTACAGCCGGTGCCAAGCCCATAACTCCCTTCCCGAAATTCCCCAATGGAGACGACCATGATTCAGCCCGGCGCTGCTATGCCGTCCGTTCCCGTCAAGCTGATCACAGCGAAAGGCGTAGAGGATACCGACGCCGCCAGCGCGTTTGCACAAGGCAAATCGGTGCTCTTCACCGTGCCAGGCGCCTTCACGCCTACTTGCCATAACAACCACTTGCCGGGATTTGTTGAACTGGCCGACGAGATCAAGGCGCATGGCGTATCGCGCATCGTTTGTGCCACCGTCAATGATCATCACGTCACCAAGGCCTGGGCCGATGCCTCCGGCGCTCTTGGCAAGATCGATTTTCTCGCCGATGGCAATGCTGCACTCGCCAAATCCCTGGGCCTCGACAAGGACATGTCTGGCGGCGGCATGGGCACGCGCTTTATTCGTGCCGCAATCTTGATCGACAATGGAAAAGTCGAGGATGTTTATGCCGAAGACGCGCCGGGACAGGTGACATCCTCCGGTGCGACCGCCATATTGGCAGTGCTTGCGGGCAAATAAGAATCAGTGATCTCGGGGGATTACGAAGAATGATGGCGGGGTTTCTTTCCGGTCGCGGCGCTTTCGCGCGAATCGGCGGCGTGGCTGTGATCGCGGCGACCCTGTCCGCCTGTTCCATGGGATCGATGTTTGGCGGGGGAGGGAACACCGCCGCCACTGCCGATCTGGCGACCACCAACGCCTCCCAGAGCGAGATCAATCTCGCCGCCCAGAGTGCGCTACCCGCCATCGCAACCGAATGTCCCCCAATCAAGGTGCGTCCCGGTGGCGAGGCGCTGTTTGCCTATGCCGGCAAGACCGGAGACGCCCGCACGCTCAACTACCAGGCCGTGATCGACAAGCAGTCGCGAAATTGCGTCGTCTCCAACGGCCTCATCACTGTGAACATGGGTGTGGTTGGCCGCGTCCTTCTCGGTCCCGCAGGCAACCAGTCTGACGTGACTGTGCCAGTCCGCTTCGCGGTCGAACGTGACGGGCTTGCCGTCTTCTCGCAGCGCTACGATCTTCCCGTCACCATCGACGCCAGCACCCAGAGTGCCGATTTCGTCAAGGTCGTCGACGGTGTCGCAATCCCCTATGTGGGCGGCGAAGACATCACCATCTGGGTCGGCTTCGACAGCAGACGGTCCTGATCCGCATTCGCTGACAATTTCGCTTTTGCCGCATTGACGGCGCGCCCAATCTCGCTGATGGTGAATTCGACTGCGGGAGAGCCCGGTCGGCGAAAGCCGCCCGGCGCCGAAGGAGCAACCGCCCCGGAAACTCTCAGGCAAAAGGACCGCGGTTCTACGACTGAACTCTGGAAAGCTGCCGGAAACGCATCCGGCACACCGAAGGAGTAGCCGCGGTCCCCAGGAGGGAAAGCGGGAAATCTCTCAGGTTTAAGGACAGAGGGGGCACGCATCGAGCGCGAAGGCGCGGGCGTGAACCTTTGTTCAACCGGGGAGTATCCATGGCCGATCAGCCACAAGATCTCAATCGCACCGTCCTTTATGACCGGCACGTCGCTTTGGGCGGCCGCATGGTCGAGTTTGGCGGCTATGCGCTGCCTGTCCAGTACGAAGGCATCGTTGCCGAGCACAACTGGACCCGCCAGCACGCCGGCCTGTTCGACGTCTCCCATATGGGCCCGTGCTTTGTCCGCCTCGATAGCCCCAGTGGCGATGCCGAGGCCGATCACGCCAACGTCGCCAAAATCGTGGAATCGCTCACCTGCGCCGACGTGACGGGCCTCAAGCCCGGCCAGATCCGCTACACGCTTCTGCTCAATGATGAGGGCGGCATTCGCGACGACCTCATGGTCGCCCGCCCCGCCGACGATCCCGGCGTCCTTTATATGGTGGTCAATGCCGGCACCAAGGAGGCCGATTTCGCACACATCGAGATCGCCGCCGCCGGAGAGGGCAAGCTGGTGCGCGCCGATTCCGGCGGACTTCTGGCACTGCAGGGTCCGGAAGCCGCCGCCGTGCTCGAGGCTCTCATCCCCGGTGTCGGCGAACTCGGCTTCATGCAGTTCGCCGCGTTCGACTGGCAGGGAGCCGATCTGCTCGTCTCCCGCTCCGGCTATACCGGCGAGGACGGTTTCGAAATCCTCGTGCCCGCCGATAGCGCCGGCGCGCTCTGGGATGCGCTTCTGTCCGACGAGCGCGTCAAGCCCGCTCGGCCTCGGCGCCCGCGACAGCCTCCGCCTCGAAGCGGGCCTGCCGCTATACGGTCACGACCTCGACGAAACCGTCTCTCCCACCGAGGCCGATCTCGGCTTTGCCGTGTCAAAAGCGCGCCGCGAGCGCGCCGATTTTCCCGGCGCCGACCGCATCCTGCGTGAGCGCGAGGAAGGCCCCGAACGCAAGCGCGTCGGCTTGCTGGTCGACGGCGCTCCTGCCCGCGAGGGCGCCGAAATCCTGGCCGATGACGGCACCGCCATCGGCGTCGTCACCAGCGGCGGCTTCTCGCCCACACTGGGCCGCGCCATCGCCATGGGCTATGTGCCGCCCGCCTTTGCCATGCCCGGCACCATGCTGCAAGGTTCTGGTGCGCGGCCGCCAGCAGCCGGCCGAAGTCGCGGAACTGCCCTTCGTTCCCCACCACTACTTCCGCAAACCCCGTTGAAAGGCCCCGAGATGACAACCCGCTTCACCAAGGACCATGAATATATCCGCGTCGAGGGCGAGACCGGCATCGTCGGCATCACCAATTATGCGCAGGAGCAGTTGGGCGACATCGTCTTCGTCGAACTGCCCACCATCGGCAATGAGATCACCAAGGGCGACGAGGTCGCGGTGGTGGAATCGGTAAAGGCTGCGTCCGAGATTTACTCGCCCGTCTCCGGCACCGTCACGGAGGTCAATGAGGCGCTGAGTGGCGAGCCGGGCCTGATCAATTCCGATCCGGAGCAGGGCGGCTGGATGTACAAGATCAGGATCGCCAACGCGGCCGAACTCGACGATCTCATGGACGAGACCGCCTACAAGGCCCACACCGCTTAGCGACACCGCTGCCTCTTCACCTCTCCCTTTGGGTGGAGAGGTCGCCCTGAGCGTGTCGAAGGGCGGGTGAGGGGGCCTTCATTCAGCGCACAAAGAACCCCCAAGGCTGAACAAAATGCGCTACCTGCCCCATTCCGAAGCCGAACGCGCCGAAATGCTGGCCGCCATCGGCGTTGACAGCATCGACGAGCTGTTCGCCGCCGTGCCGCCGGGCGCGCTGCATAGCAGCCCGCTCGACCTGCCCGCCCACGCGCCCGAATTCAGCGTCGAAGCGCACATGCGGGCGCTGGCCGGCAAGAACCGCGCCGGCGCCGACGGGCCGTTCTTCGTCGGAGCCGGCGCCTATCGCCATCACGTGCCGGCGACGCGTCGATCACCTGATCCAGCGCTCCGAATGGCTGACCGCCTACACGCCCTACCAGCCGGAGATCTCGCAGGGCACGCTGCAGATGCTGTTCGAATTCCAGACCCAGGTCGCCAATCTGACCGGCATGGAGGTCGCCAACGCCTCGCATGTATGACGGCTCGACCGCCACCGCCGAGGCCGTGCTGATGGCGCGCCGGCGTCACACGGCGCGAACAAGATCGTCCTCTCGGGCGGCCTGCATCCCCATTACCGCGACGTCGTGCGCACCTATGCTCGGCGACGAGCGACGATCTCGATCTGCCTCGCCGCCTCGCCGGAAGGGCAGGGCGACATCACTCGACCATATCGACGACGAGACCGCCGCCATCATCGTCCAGACGCCCGATTTCTACGGCCATCTGCGCGATGTCACGCCGCCTCGCCGAAGCCGCCCATGCGCATGGGCGCGCTGCTGATCGTCGTCGTCACCGAGGTCGTCTCGCTCGGCCTGCTCGAAGCGCCCGGCGCGCTCGGCGCCGATATCGTCGTCTGCGAAGGCCAGTCGATCGGCAATGCGCTCAATTTCGGCGGCCCCTATGTGGGCCTGATGGCGACGCGCAAGAAGTTCGTCCGCCAGATGCCCGGCCGCGCTCTGCGGCGAAACGGTCGATGCCGACAGGCAAGCGCGGCTTCGTGCTCACGCTCTCGACCCGCGAACAGCATATCCGCCGCGAAAAGGCGACCTCCAACATCTGCACCAATTCCGGGCTCTGTGCGCTGGCCTTTTCCATCCATATGTCGCTTGCTGGGCGAAGCCGGCCTGCGCCGGCTGGCCCGCCTCAACCACGCCCGCGCCATCGAGCTGGCCGATGCGCTGGCCGCCGTGCCGGGCGTCGACGGTGCTCAACCAGACCTTCTTCAACGAGATGACCATCCGCCTGTCCGCGCCCGCCGCGCCTGTCGTCGAGCGTCTGGCCGAACGCGGCATCCTCGCCGGCGTGCCGGTCAGCCGGCTCGAGCCGGGCAAGCCGGAACTGTGAAGACCTTATGGTCCTCGCCGCGACCGAACTCACCACCGATGCCGACATCGCGGCGCTCGCCGCCGCCCTCGAGGAGGAACTGGCATGAGCATGAACACGCAGGGCCGGCCCACCGCCCCCAGTATCCGAGGCCGCGACGCCACAAACATCCGGCTCGGCGCTGCTGCCCGACGAGCCGCTGCTCTTCGAATCGGCGACACCGAGGCATCGGGCGTCGATCTGCCCGACGCCGAGATCTCGAAGACCAACCGCCTCGGCGGCTTCGTGCGCAAGACGCCGCATCGATCTGCCCGGTCTCAGCGAGCCCGAAGCGATGCGCCACTATGTGCGGCTCTCCCGGCTCAACTATTCGATCGATTCCGGCATGTATCCGCTCGGCTCGTGCACCATGAAGCACAATCCGCGCCTCAACGAGAAGATGGCGCGGCTGCCCGGCTTTGCCGACATCCATCCCGCTGCAGCCGGTTTCGACCGTGCAGGGCGCGCTGGAGCTGATGGATCAGCTCGCCCATTGGCTGATGACCCTGACCAATACCGCCGCCGTCGCGCCTCAGCCCCAAGGCCGGCGCGCATGGCGAATTGTGCGGCATGATGGCCATCAAGGCCGCCCACGAGGCGAAGGGCGAGGGGCACCGCAAGATCGTGCTGGTGCCCGAAAGCGCCCATGGCACCAATCCGGCGACCGCCGCCTTCCTCGGCTATCAGGTCAAGCCCATCCCGGCCAAGCGACGACGGCACGGTTGCACGCCGATGCGGTCAAGGCAGGCGCTCGGTCCCGATGTTGCCGCCATCATGCTGACCAACCCCAACACCTGCGGCCTGTTCGAGCCCGAGATCATCGACATCGCCGCAGCCGTGCACGAGGCGGGCGCCTACTTCTACTGCGACGGCGCCAATTTCAACGCCATCATGGGCGTGGTGCGTCCGGGCGATCTCGGCATCGACGCCATGCACATCAATCTGCACAAGACCTTCTCGACCCCGCATGGCGGCGGCGGGCCGGGCGCCGGTCCTGTGGTGCTTGTCCGAGGCGCTGGCGCCCTTCGCGCCCGTGCCCTTCGTCACCCGCGAGAGACGGCCATGCGAGCCTGGTCGAACATTGGGAGGGCACGCAAAGCCTCGGCCGCGCTGACCGCCTTCCACGGCCAGATGGGCATGTATGTGCGCGCACTGACCTACATGCTCAGCCATGGCGGCGACGGGCTGGCGCAGGCGGCGCAAGGATGCCGTGCTCAACGCCAATTACGTCAAGGCGCGGCTCGGACAAGACTTTCGCGCGCCGTTCAACGGCCAGCCCTGCATGCACGAAGTGCTGTTCGACGACAGCTTCCTCGAGGGCACCGGCGTCACCACGCTCGATTTCGCCAAGGCGATGATCGACGAGGGCTTCCACCCCATGACCATGTATTTCCCGCTGGTCGTGCATGGCGCCATGCTGATCGAGCCGACCGAAAGCGAGAGCAAGCAGACGCTCGATGTCTTCTGCGACGCCATGCTGGAGCTGGCCGCAACAGGCGAAATCCGGCAACGCCGAGCGCTTCACCGCCGCGCCGATCAACGCACCCCGCCGGCGGCTCGACGAGACCCGCGCGGCCCGCTCGCCAAAGCTGAAATGGGAGCCGGAGGCCGCACGCCAGCAGGCCGCGGAATAGTGCGAAGTGCCAGGCGCTGCACTGGTCTTCACCTCTCCCTTTGGGGGAGAAGTCGCCGCGAAGCGGCGGGTGAGGGGGCCTTGGTCAGCGTCCGATAAGCTGCAGAAGAAGGACACACTGGTGGATGTTCGGGGCTCTTTCGGATCTGTGGTCCGCTTGATTTTTGCGACGTTGCTCACGTCGCTGTTCCTGCCGCCATCCGCCCAGGCCGAGGAGCCGCTGCTCTCCGGCGATTTCGTCCTTGCGCTGAGTTGGCAGCCGGCCTTTTGCGAAACGCATGAGAGCAAGCCTGAATGCCGCTCGCAGACATCCGGACCGCTTTGATGCTAGCCATTTCTCCCTGCACGGCCTCTGGCCAGAGCCGCAAGGCAATGTCTATTGCAATGTCACGACCGCTGTACGCCGGGCCGATGAGCGCGGCGACTGGTACGCTGTGGCCGGCCTGCAACTATCCGCTGAAACGGCGCTGGAGCTGCGCAAGGTCATGCCGGGCACGCAATCCGGGCTCGAGCGGCATGAATGGATCAAGCACGGCACCTGTTCCGGCGGCGCACCGGAGAAATACTATGCGGCCACGCTCGCTCTGGTCAAAGCCGTCAACGCCTCATCGCTCCGCGCCCTCTTTGCGGACAATGTCGGCAACGCACTCACCGCAGACACCATTCGCGCCAGTTTCGACGAGGCCTTCGGCCAAGGCGCCGGGAGCCGCGTTCTAGTCGACTGCAGTCGCGACGGCCCCCGCACGCTGATCGGCGAAATCCGCATCGCCCTCAGCGGCGATATCTCCGAAACCCCCGATCTGTCCGCCTTGCTTGCCGCAGCGCCCACCCAACCGCGCGGCTGCCCGGCCGGAGAAGTCGATCCGGTCGGACAGCAATAAGAGCTTCGTCAAAAGGCGGACGGATCGGCCGCTAGTGCCCGCCCGCACCGGTGGCCAAAGGCTTGGGTTTTTTCACCAGCATCGTTGCGATCGACAGTACGCCGAACAGCACCGACAGCAGCACGAACACGTCCGCCAGGCTCATCACATAGGCCTGGCGATGCACCATGCCGCTCAACTGGCGTAGGGCTGCAGCCCCTGCATCCAGCCCCGCAGCTGCATTGTTGGCAACAAGGGCGTCGTATTGAGACATGGCGGCCGAACTGGCCCAATTGACATGCTCGGAAAGCCGCTCGACATGAAGCGCTTCCCGGTTGGTCAGCACCGTGTTGATCAGTGCCAGCCCCACCGCTCCGCCGAGATTGCGGGTCAAATTGAACAGGCCCGATGCGCCTTTCATGCGTTCCGGCGGCAGCGTGCCCAAAGCGATATTATTGATCGGCACCATGCACAGCATCATGGATACGCCGCGCAGCACCTGCGGAATAACCAGTTCCCCGAACGTCCAGTCCGCGGTCAAATGCGACATCACCCAGGTGCCGGCGCCGAAGCCGAGAAAGCCGACCATCATCATTAGCCGCGGATCGATTTTGTTCGACAGCATTCCGGCAACCGGCGCCGTCAGGAACATGCAGAGGCCCGACAGGAACAGCGTCTCCCCGATCATCATCGAATCATAGCCACGGATGGCGCCCAGATAGAGCGGGTAAAGATAGGTCAGCCCGTAAAGACCGATCCCCATGGCAAAGGAAAAGACCGATCCGAAGGCGAAGTTCGCATTGCCGAACGAGCGCAGATCCACCACCGGCTCTTCCGCCCTGAACGCCCGGTAGAAGAAGACCAGCCCGCCGGCCACCATGGTGATGAAGAACATGAGGATGGATTGGTCGGACAGCCAGTCGTGGCTCGGGCCTTCCTCCAGCACATATTCCATCGACCCCAGAAAGGCGGCCATTCCGGCAAGTCCCCACCAGTCGAAGGATTTGATCAGCTGATGCTCCGGCTTGTCGAAATCGATCAGCATCCAGGACAGGAGCGCCACGGCGATGCCGGGTCCGACATTGATCAAAAACAGCCAGTGCCAGGACATCGAGCTGGTCAGATACCCGCCGATCGTTGGCCCGATCGTCGGCGCGAGCGTCGCCACAAGCCCGACGATGGGCGAGACGATATTGCGCTTGGATGGGGGGAAGACCGAAAAGGCCACCGCGAACACCGAAGGAATCATGCCGCCGCCGATAAAGCCCTGGAAGGCGCGGTAGATGATCATCTGGTCGATGCTGGTCGCCGTGGCGCACAGCGCGCTGGCAAGTGTGAAGCCGGCCGCCGAGATCGTGAACAGCACGCGCGTCGACAGGATCCGCGCCAGAATGCCCGACAGCGGGATCATGATCACCTCGGCGATCAGATAGGAGGTCTGCACCCAGGAGATTTCGTCCGCCCCGGCGCCGAGCCCCGCCTGGATCTCTGCCAGCGAGGCCGAAACCACCTGAATGTCGAGAATGGCCATGAACATGCCGAACACCATGACGACGAAGGCGATCACGGTGCGCGCCGGCAGCGCGTCCGGGTCGTGCGGCAGGTCCATATCTGCAGAAGTGGCTGTCAGGCTCATGGGGACGTGCTTTCAGACGCCGGCGGGCAGGGTGCGGCTGTCCGCATGCACGACAACGCTCAGCCCGGCGCGGAGCTTGCCGCCCTCCAGCGCATCGGCAGGCAGGGAGATGCGCACTGGCACACGCTGCACGATCTTGGTGAAGTTGCCGGTGGCGTTTTCCGCCGGTAATAGCGAAAAGCTCGAGCCCGAAGCGGGGGAGAGGGATTGCACCGTGCCGGTCAGCTCAGTGCCGCCCAGCGCATCGACCTCGATCTGCACCTGCTCACCCGGCGCCAGCTCAGCTAGCTGTGTTTCTTTGAAATTGGCCTCTACATAAAGTGCATCTGCGGGCACCAGCGCCAGCAGCCGCGTTCCCGCCGCGACGAGTTCGCCATCCTGCACCGCCAGATTGCCGACAACGCCGTCGAATGGCGCCCGCAGCTTGGTGAAATCGAAATCGCGTTGCGCCTTGGCCCGCGCCAGCTCCAGCGAGCGCATGGCGCCTTGCGCTTCGTCATACTGCGCCTGCAGCGTTTCCACATTGGCCTCGGCCTGCGCGATCTGCGCATCGGCGGCGGCAATGCCGGCATCGGCCTGCCTCAGCGCGGCCTGCGCCTTGTCCAGATCGGCTGTGGAAGCGAAATCCTTGGTGTTGAGCTGCTGTGCCCGGTCCTGCGCGGCGGCGGCGTTTTGCTGCACGGCTTCCGCCGACTGCTTTTGCGCTCTTGCCTGCGCCAGGGCGGCTTTTGCCCCCGCGATCTGCGCCTCGATCCGCTTGAGGGAAAGCTTCTGATTGGAAATCTGGGCTTCCGCCTGATCGAGCGCGATCTTGTAGTCCCCATCGTCCAGCGTCACCAGCACGTCGCCCTTGTGCACATGCTGATTGGCCGCAACGTTGACGGTGTCCACATAGCCCGACACCTTGGTCGACAAGGTCGCGATGTCGGCCTGAACATAGGCGTCGTCTGTCGAAACCATGAAGCGGCCGGTGGTGTACCAGTCATAGCCGTAATAGCCGCCGCCGGTGAGAAGGGCGACGCCGAGGATCGGCAGCAGCAGGCGCCGCAGACCGGGTCCGCGTTTTTTCTCTTGCTTCTCGGATGCCTCGGCGGAAGCGTCTGGCGCGGCCACCTGCGGCTCGGCTTCCTTGAGCATGCGCACTTCGGCTGAAGGGTAGCGCTCCGGCAGCTCTTCCGGCCGGTTGTCCTCTGGCGCCAGGTTCCTGGCAGTTGCGGCGGTGCTTGTGGCCATTCAGGCCTCCTGATTAAACTGAACCGTTCGGTTCGATTGACATATGGCAAGAGCGAGCGCATATCAAGTGAAATCGAACCGACCGGTTCGAAAAGTGATGAGTACTCGCCGGTGCGCTTTCATCGGCGGGCCAAATCGGCGACAATGCCAGAGAGGAGGGGCGATGACAGAAAGCCCGACCAGCAAGATTGAGCCCGGACACTCCTCCGAATCTCGCGGAGGACGTGCGCCTGCCGGTCAGGATCCGCAGAAACGCGAACAAATCCTCGACGGCGCCAAGCGCTGTTTCATGGAAATGGGGTTCGAGGCGGCGAGCATGAACGCCATCACGGCGCGCGCCGGCGTGTCCAAGGGCACGATCTACGTCTATTTCGCGAACAAGGAGCAGCTTTTCTCGGCTCTTATCGAGCGCGAGAAGACTGCATTGATCGGGCGCGCCCGCCATGAGCTTGAAACGGGCGCTCCGCTGCGTGAGGCCTTGCAGCGCTTCGCCATCACCATCGTCACGAAGCTGACCTCGGACGAGGTCATCAAGGCGCAGCGAATGGTGCTTGGCGTGCTCGAGCGTTTGCCGGACGCAGCCTGCCGCTTCTTCGACACCGATCCCTTCTCAGCGCTGGGCGCGCTGCGCGTCTATCTCGATCAGAAGGTCGCAGATGGAGAATTGTATATAGAGGACACTGAATTGGCCGTGCGCCAGTTCATGGAATTGTCCATGGCCGGTATCTTCAAGCGCCGGCTTTTCGGCAATCTTCCTGAGCCGGTTTCGGCGGAGGAGATCGAACGCGTGGTCACCAGCGGTGTCGACATGTTTCTCGGCTATTACGGCAGGCCGCGCGAGACTGGAGGAACTCTGCCGTCCTGATCGCGTCTCATCGCGCCCGGCTTAACGCAGCCCCACGCTGCGATAATACATCTGGCGGAAGATGCGCGCCGCGGGCTGCCAGTCCCCCTGCATCGCCGCAGCGCCGGCCTGTCCATAAGGCTGATCGGGGCGGGGCCTGAGGCGGATGAAGGGCGACCACCAAAAAAACGGGCCCGAAAAGGGCCCGTATGAAACGTGTGACGCTGCCAAATCTCAGTTCAGCTTGGCCGCAACGTCCTTGATGGATTGATCGACCAGAGCATCACCCTGATTGGCCATCTGCTTTTCCAAAATCACGCGCGCTGCCTCAACGGCGACGTCGGCGGAACGCGCCCGCACCTCGCCGACGGCCTGTGCTTCGGCCTGGGCGATCTTGTCCTCGACCGCCTTGGTGCGCCGCGCGATCAGCTCCTCGAGAGATTTGTTGGCGTCCTCGGCCATGCGCTGGGCTTCCTCGCGGGCGGCGGTGACGATGTCCTCGGCTTCCAATTCCGCCGCCTTGCGCTTGCGCTCATAATCGGCCAGCAGCGCCTGGGCCTCCTCGCGCAGCCGCTTGGCCTCGCTGAGATCGTCTTCGATCTTCTTGATCCGGCCGTCGAGCTGCTTCGCGATGGTCTTGGGCAGCCCGATGTAAAGCGTGATGCCGACAAAGATGAAGAAGCCGACTGCCGCCCAGAATGTATTGTCGAATTCCATCAGCTCTGTCCCTTGACCACTTGCGCCACCGCATCCTTGGCCTGCTTGGCGGTCGCCTTGCCCGAGATCTGGGCGACGATGGCCTGAGCAGTGTCCGCTGCGATCTCGTCGACATTGGCGAGCGCTGCCCGCTTTGTCTCCTGGATGCTGGCTTCCGCCGCCGCCATCTTCTTGGACAGCTCGGCTTCCACCTTCTGCCGGCTGGCGTCGGTTTCCGCCTTCAGCTGCGTGCGGGTGTCCTCGGCGATGCCATGCGCCTTCTTGCGCGCCTCGGCCAGCTCCGCCTCATAGGCGGCGATGGCCTGGTCGGTGCGCTGACGCATCCGGTCCGCTTCCGCCAGATCGCTCTCGATCCGGTCGCGCCGGACCTCGATGATCTCGCCGATGCGCGGCAGCGCCATGCGGCTCATCAGCAGATAGAGCGCCCCGAAGGTGAGCGCCAGCCACAGGAGCTGCGAAGCAAAATGCGTCGGATCGAACGGCGGAAATGCGCCGCCATGCTCACCGCCAGCCGCTTCCGTACCCGCATGCGTTTCGCCCGCGACATCGGCGCCATGCACAGCCGTATCGCCGGTTTCGGCCTGCGCCACCACGATGACTTTAGGGATCGCTTCGAAACCCATATGCCTTTGTCCTTTGAGCCTCTGCCGGCCCCGGAAACCGGGGCCGCCTCACGCTATCGTGCTTTGTGCGTTAGTCGCGAAAACTAGATCGCGAACAGCAGCAGCAGGGCGACGAGGAAGGAGAAGATGCCCAGGGCTTCCGTCACGGCGAAGCCGAAGATCAGGTTACCGAACTGGCTCTGCGCGGCAGAGGGGTTGCGAAGGGCGCCCGACAGGAAGTTGCCGAAAATCATGCCCACGCCGATTGCGGCGCCGCCCAGACCGAGACAGGCGATACCGGCACCGATCATCTTTGCAGCTTCTGCGTCCATTATTCATGCTCCTTTTGCATTTAGCGAGTTTGGTTGCCGCGGCCGGTCCTGGCCGCGAATTCGTCAGCCGCCGGTCAGTGCGACGGGTGAAGGGCGTCGTTCAGATACATCGAGGTCAGAACGGCGAACACATAGGCCTGCAGCGCCGCGACCAGGAATTCCAGCGCCGTCAGCGCCACCACCATGAACAGCGGCAACAGCGATCCCATCCACCCCAGGAAGCCGAAGGCGCCCAGCGACACGATGAAGCCGGCGAAAACCTTGAGCGTGATGTGACCGGCCAGCATGTTGGCGAACAGTCGGACGGAAAGGGATACGGGGCGGCTGAGGAACGACACGATCTCGATCGGCACCACGAGCGGCAGGATATAGCCCGGCACGCCCGCCGGCACGAACAGCTTCAGAAATTTCGGCCCGTTGCGCATGAAGCCGTAGACGATGACAACCGCCATCACTAGCAGCGCCAGCGCTACCGTAATGATGATGTGCGCGGTGATCGTGAAGAAATAGGGGAACATGCCGAACATGTTGCCGACCAGCACGAAGGCGAAGATCGAGAACACGAACGGGAAGAACTTCATGCCTTCCGTACCCGCCGTACTGCGCACCATGCTGGCGACAAACTCGTAGGCAAGCTCGGAGACCAACTGCACCCGGTTCGGCACCATGCCGCGGCCGCGGGTGGACAGGATCAGATAGCCGGCGATCAGCCCCACGCTGAGCACCATGAACAGCGCCGAATTGGTGAAGGCGATCTCGGACTGGCCCACCTGGCCCAGCGAAAACAGATTGACGATGTTGAACTGGTGGATCGGATCGGTGCCAGCCACGCCTCAGCCTCTCATAAACCCTCGGAGCATGTTCAGGAAAAGTGGACACCACTTTTCCGGTTCGAACATGCGACCACTCAACCTCTTCGAGCATGTTCGGAAAAAGTGAGTACCACTTTTTCGGTTCGAACATGCGCCCATCATAATGTCGAATAGCAAAGCTATTCGTCGTCTTCATCGTCCGGCACAATTCCGGCATCGGCAGGTGGCGGCGAAGAGGCATTCATCTCCGACGCCGCCCGGATCACATTGAGCACTCCCGCCGCAAAGCCGATCAGCAGCAGGACCACCAGGGCGATCGGCTGGGTCCCCAGCCACACGTCCAGGGCATAACCCAGCACGCCGCCCACAAGAATAGCGGCAATGAATTCGGTGGCGAGACGGAAGCCCCGTCCCATCCCCGTCATGCCGCTCTGCCGAGCGGAGCGCGCGGATTGAATTTCCGCCCCCTCCTGCCTGGCCCGTGCAATCCGCGCCGCCAGATCATTGGTGGCGCTGCCCGCGGGTCGTGCCGCGTCAGGACGGTCCGATTTCGGCGCTTTTGCCATCGCCTTTGCCGCTCCGTCTCGCCGCGCTGCGATCAGGGAAGTGCCCCCTGAAAGTCGGGCGCACCATAGTGTTAGGGTAAAATTGTGTCAAGCAGCCCGTTTGATCCATAAGCCTTTGAATCTAAGACACATTTTACGAAGCTGTGGAAGCCGTTGCCGAGTCGGCGTCGCCCCGTCACCTCCGGCGGGGTTAAACCGCCTCCGCCACTTCATGCGCAGTCTGGAGGTCCACCGAAACCAGCTGGCTCACACCGCGCTCTGCCATGGTCACCCCGAACAGCCGATCCATGCGCGCCATGGTGATGGGATTGTGGGTGATGACCATGAACCGCGTCTCGGTACGCGCCCGCATGGAATCGAGCAGGGTGCAGAACCGTTCGACATTGGCGTCGTCGAGCGGGGCGTCCACTTCGTCGAGCACGCAGATCGGGGCGGGATTGGTCAGAAACACCGCAAAGATCAGGCTCATCGCCGTCAGCGCCTGCTCGCCGCCCGAAAGCAG
Source organism: uncultured Alphaproteobacteria bacterium (assembly GCA_963782875.1). Classification (GTDB taxonomy): domain Bacteria; phylum Pseudomonadota; class Alphaproteobacteria; order Rhizobiales; family Devosiaceae; genus CAWALD01. The sequence continues at coordinate 2,383,717 of CAWALD010000003.1, forward strand.
CGTCATGGTTTGCGGCTTCTTGCCCGGCGGGCGCGCGATGATTTCGAGCCCGGCTTCCAGCGGATCGTCGCTCTCGACGAATGTCAGCTCCGCCGTGCCGCCGCCGAATAGCGTGGTGAAGAGGTCCTGGAAATGCGCGTTGACCTTCTCGAAAGCCTCGTTCAATCGCGCCCGGCCTTCGCGGTTGAGGTTGGAAATGCCGGTTCTCAGCTTGGCGATGGCGGCGATCAGGTCCTCGCGATCCGTCACCATGGTGTCGAGCTTCTCGGCCACTTCCTCGGCTTCGCGCTCCGCGCCGAGATTGACCCCGCCCAGCCGCTCGCGCTCGGCCTTTAGCCGCTCCACCTTGCGCTCGATGTCGTCCTCGCGCGGCAGCGGCGCCTCCGGCTTCAGGCCCGCCACTTCAGCGGTCTTGCTGGCGGCGATGTCGAGCGTTTCCTGGCACAGCCGCTCGATCTGCATGCGCTGGCCGATCAGCCCCTTGAGCCGTTCTTCAACCCGCGCCAACTCCTCGCGCGCCTTGGATGCACCTTCGGCCGCGGCGCGCGCGGCGCGGTCGGCCTCGCGATAGCCGGTCTGCGCCCTCGGCAAGCCGGTCGCCCGCGCGCTTGTGCACAGCCTGGGCCTCTTCGATCTGGTCTTCCAGCGCCGCGCGCCGGGCCGCAAAGCCGTCCGGCGTGGCATTCAGCCCGTCGATCTGGCCGGCGATATCGGCGGCGCGGGCCTGCAGTGTCTTCACCTGCGCCTCGGCGCTGTCGCGGCGGCGCTGCCAGCTCTGGCTATCATCGGCGATCTGCCTGAGCCGGTTGGCGCGCAGCCGTGCCGCATCCTCGAACCCGGCGAGCCGCAGCCGCGCATCCTCGGCCTTGGCACGAATCTCGGCCAGTTCTGCCTGCCGCGCCTCGCTCTGCTTCAGCGCTGCACTTTGGTCCTCCTCGGCCCCCAGTGCCGCGCGTGCTTCTGCCTCCACCGCCTCGGCTTCGCTGAGATTGGCCTGGAGCTGCGCTTCGGCTTCCGCCAGCGCGCTTTGCCGCCGGGTCAGATCGCCCAGCGCCTTTTGCGCCGCATCGAGCCGGCTCTGCGCACGGGAGATGTCGTGCTGGGCCTGGCGGAAGGCGTCATTGCCCTGCTTTTCTTCCGCGCGGGCCGTCTGCAGCGCTGCGCCCAGCGTCTCGATCTCCGCCTTCAGGCGCGCCCGCTCGGCCCGCGCCGCGCTCACCTCGCCATCCAGTTCGGCCAGCCGGTTGCGCTGGGCCAGTCTCTGGGCGGCAGCAGTTGGCGCATCGGCGGCGGCAACGAACCCGTCCCAGCGCCACAAGGCGCCGTCACGGCTCACCAGCCTTTGCCCGGGCCTGAGCTTCTTCATCAGCTTCGGACCGGCGATTTCGTCGACAAGCCCGATCTGCTGCAGCCGCCGCGTCATCAGCGCCGGCCCCCCGACATAGCTTGTCAGCGGCACGGCGCCCTCGGGAAGTTCGGGGTCCCGCGAGGGGTCTCCCGGTTCGCTCCAGTGCAGCGGCGCCCCGGAATCGGAGGACGCTTCCAGATCATCGCCCAGCGCAGCCCCCAGCGCCGTCTCGTAGCCGGTCGCCACCTTCAGCGCATCCACGATGGCTGGCCATAGCGAGTTGCCATCGACATTGAGAATGCGCGCAAGCGTGTCCGCTTCCGCCTCCAGCCGGCTGGCCCGTGCTTCGATCTCCGCCAGCGCCGGCCGCGCAGCTTCAAGGGCGCTCTGGCGCTTGCCGGCCTCTTCTTCCGCGGCGACAGCCGCGGATTCTGCCGCCGCCGCCTGCTTTTGCGCCGCCTCGAGCTCGGTCGTGCGGTCGGCAACCTCGCTGTCGGCATCGAGGTTCTGCTGCACCCTTGCCGCCTGCTCGCGCACATCATCCAATTGCTGTCGCAGCCGCGCAACGCGCTGGGCCGCGTCCTCCGCCGCCCGAGCCGCTTGCGCGCGGTTGGCGCGCACCTGCGCCAGCGCGTCGGCGGCTTCACGCGCCTTTGTTTCCGCCTCCTGGAGCGAAGCTTTCAGCGCCTCGGCCTGCTGCCGCGCAGCCTCGCCATCCGCACTGGCATTTGCGGCCTCGGCCTCAAGGCTGCTTCCGCTCTTCCTCATAGCGCGCGAGGGCGGCATGGCTTTCTTCCGACAGATTCTGTTCGCGCGCAATGTCGCTCGGCGAGCTGTTTCTGCCGCTCTTCCAGTTCCGCTCGTCGGCTGTCGGCCCGCCGGACTTCATCCTCCAGCTGGTCGCGCAGAATGGTCAGCCGTTGCAGCGCGGCGCCAGCCTCGGCCTCGGCATCCCGCAGCGGCTGCAGCTTGTGCTTCCGCCGTTTCCAGCGTCTTCGCGCTTCGCGCTCGACATGCATGGCGTCCGCCAGCGCCGTCACCAGCCGGCCCTGCTGCGCCTCGGTTTCCTTTTCGGCGAAGCGCGCCTGCACCCAGCGCAAATGGAAAAGCGTTGCTTCGGCCTTGCGGATATCGCCCGACAGCCCGCGATAGCGCGTGGCAAGCCGTGCCTGGCGCTTCAGCGTGTCGAGCTGCTGCTCGACCTGGGCGATGATGTCGTCGACCCGCTCGAGGTTTTGCTCGGCGGCCCTGAGCCGCAATTCCGCTTCGTGCCGGCGTGAATGCAGTCCCGAAATGCCCGCCGCTTCTTCCAGCAGGGCCCGCCGTTTCACCGGCTTGGCGGCGATCAGCTCGCCGATCTGTCCCTGCCGCACCAGCGCGGGCGAATGGGCGCCGGTCGAGGCATCGGCGAACAGCAATTGCACGTCGCGCGCCCGCACCTCGCGCCCATTGACCCGATAGACCGAGCCCGCCTCGCGCTCGATCCGGCGCGTGACTTCCAGCACGTCGGCAGTGTTGAGGGGGGCAGGGGCGGTGCGGTCGGCATTGTCGAGCACCAGCGTGACTTCGGCCGTGTTGCGCGCGGGGCGGTTGGCCGAGCCGGAAAAGATCACGTCGTCCATGCCCGAGGCGCGCATGGCCTTGTAGGAGCTTTCGCCCATCACCCAGCGCAGCGCCTCGACGAGGTTGGACTTGCCGCAGCCATTGGGTCCGACAACGCCGGTCAGCCCGGCCTCGAACAACAAGTCGGTCGAATCGCAAAAGCTCTTGAAGCCGACGAGGCTGGAGCCGCGAGAACTTCATCGGGATGAATCCGCCTGCCAAGGGCTCGAACCCGATACCCTCCCCCGGGCGGGGAGGGTTGGGGTGGGGGGCAATGAGCAGCGAACAGAAACAGGGGCGTCAGAAACCGCCCCTTCGCCCCTGGTGAAAGACCTAAAGCAGCGGGTCGATTTCCTTTGCCAGATCCTCAACCGTCTTCTCACCGGAGATCTGCTTTCCATTGATATAGAAGGTCGGCGTACCTTCCAGCCCGAATTCATTGACCGCTTGGTCGCGCAAGGCATTTATCCCGGCGAACAGCTCCTGATTCGTCAAGGCGGCGTCGAAGCTTTCCTTGGTAAATCCGAGCTGCAGCGCGATGGAGAGCAGGGCGTCCTTCGGCTTGTCGCTTGTCGCCCACTGGCCCTGTGTCTTGAAGAACGTGTCGAGGATATTGAGGTATTGCTCGGTCGAATCCGCGGTTTCGGCCAGCATGAACACCACTGCATCGAGCACATTGCGCACGAAGGGCCTGACGATCAGCTTCACCTTGCCCGTGTCGACATACTGCTTTTCGAAATCCGGCAGCACGTTGATGGCAAAGCGCGCACAATGCGGGCAGGTGGGCGAGGCATATTCGATCATCGTCACAGGCGCGTTCTCGTCGCCCAGCACCCGGTCCTTGTAGCCCTTGTCGGTGCCGGCCGGGGCCATCAGTTTGGCGATGTCATGCATGTCGCCTTCTGCAGCAGAGGCGGGTAGTGCGGTCGCGGCGATTCCGGCAAGGCCGGTTGCGGCGGATAGGGCGAGAAGCTGGCGGCGGCTGAAAGTCACTTGTCTGATCTCCACTTAAGGCGGGATGCGAAAAAGTGGATTCCGCTTTTTCGCGCTAAACCCGCGACATAAAACAATTTTGGCCAAACTACACGGCATTGAGGCGCGGGCAAGGCCCTCGGCCGGAAGGAACGCTCAACTGCCGGTGAACGCCGGAGCGGGATGTGAAAAAGTGTATTGCGCTTTTTCGCACTAATCCCGCGAAATAAAGTCTTCAGCCTTTCCGGCCCAAAAGTCCTTTTCCGAGGTGCCGAAGCGCCTCGCGCACACCCTCATCGCCCACCCCTTCGGTCTGTTTGTCCAGCCGTGCCTGGCTTTCGGCATCGAGTTCGGCAGGTTTTTGCGCCTTTTCGCCTGAACCGCGGCTGAACGGTTCGGCACTCAGTTTGACCGCGCCGACAAGCACATAGCCGAAATAGCGGTTGACGGCGCGCGCAATGTTGCCGCCGTCATGGGTCACAGCCAGCGCCTGGCCGGGCGCAGCGCGGAGATAAAGGATGGCCCCTTCCGCGCCGGCCTGCCCGCGCGGCCAGTAGAGCTTTTCCGGCGCTGTCGTTGTGTTGTAGGGCTCCGGCGCGATCGTTTCCCAATGCGTGACGATGTCGCGGCTGGCAAAGCCTCGCTTCTTGAACACCGGATCGAGAAGGCTGCCGATCGCTTCGCCTGCGCCGGTCATCCGGTTCAGTCGTTTCGGCTCCTTTGGCGCTTTGGCTGTCTCCTTGCCGCCACTGCTACCGCCTGCCGATGTCTTCTTGCCGCTAGCCTTGGCCACTCGATCCCAACCGCCTTGTAAACAATCCGCGCATCCAGCTTGCGCTTTGAACAGCCTTGGCGTTCAACACCGCCCATCATGCCTGAAGCCGACACCGCGCTGAACCCCGCAAATGTCACTCTTGATGCCGAGGCCCTGCTTGCCTGGTACGACCGGCATGCCCGCCCTTTGCCCTGGCGGGTACTGCCAGGGGCGCGGAAGAGGGGGATAGCGCCTGATCCCTATCGCGTCTGGCTCAGCGAGATCATGCTGCAGCAGACAACCGTCGCCGCCGTCACAGATTATTTTGTCCGCTTCCTGCGCCGGTGGCCCAAAGTTGAAGATCTGGCCGCCGCACCCCTTGATGATGTGCTCTCCGAATGGGCAGGTCTGGGGTATTACGCACGGGCGCGCAACATGCATGCCGCGGCGAAAACCGTCTCAACAGAACTTCATGGAAGTTTCCCGAATTCCGCTGAAACTTTGATGAAGCTTCCGGGCGTCGGGCCCTATACGGCGGCGGCCATTGCAGCCATCTGTTTCGACGAAAAAATCGCCGTTCTGGATGGAAATGTGGAGCGGGTCATGGCTCGGATCATGGCTCTGTCCGTGCCGGTGCGCGAGGCCAAGCCCTTGTTGCGGCAGGCGGTTCAACAAAATGTCCCCGCGCGCTCCGGCGACTTCGCCCAGGCGATGATGGATCTTGGCGCCACCCTTTGCGCCCCCCGCGCCACCACCTGCATGCTTTGCCCCCTGAGCGGCGATTGCGCCGGCGCCGCAACCGGACAACCAACTGATTTCCCTTTGAAATCTGTGAAGGCCGAAAAGCCAATCCGCTACGGCCATGCCTTCGTCGTCACCCGCTCCGACGGCGCCGTCTGGCTGCGCAAAAGGCCCGAAAAAGGCCTGTTGGCCCAGATGACCGAAGTCCCTGTTTCCGCTTGGGAGTCTGAAGTTTATGCACCACAATATCCCCTTCCAGGAAAGTGGCGGAATGCGGGTTTGGTGACCCATGTCTTCACCCATTTCCGCCTCGAGCTTCAGGTCTGGCATCTGGCTTCCGATACCCAACCATCTCCCGATGGCTGGTGGAGCGCGCCAGAAGACCATGAAACCGAAGCTCTGCCGAGTCTGTTCAGGAAAGTGCTAACTGCCGCAATTGATTGATTTCAGGAAACAAAAAAGCCGCCGGCAGAGTGCCGGCGGCAGTAAGCCTGACTGAGTTGGAGGTCAAAGATCAGGCAGAAAGTCGTTCCATCTGGGCGCGCACCCCCGCGCGCAATTCGTCAATCGGCACAAGCGCGGATTCGCGCTCGAAATGCCAGAAAGTCCAGCCGTTACAGGCCTCTGCGCCCTGCACCAGCGCGCCGACCCTGTGGATCGAACCCTGGTGCCGGTCGGCGACGAGTGACCCGTCGGCCCTCACCATGGCCTTGTAACGACGCTTTGTGTCGAACAGTTGCATGCCAGGCGAAATAAGACCTTGTTCCACCAGCGATCCGAACGCCACACGCGGTGCGGAACGCTTGGGCGCAGCGGTTTCCAGCGCAGCCCGATCATGTGGTTTTATCGCCGAGATGCGCTTCAGCGCCCCATCGATATAGGTGGGCTCCCGTTCGATTCCAATAAAATGCCGGCCCAATTTTTTTGCCACCGCGCCGGTTGTTCCCGTGCCGAAAAAAGGATCGAGAACAACATCGCCCGGCCGCGTCGTTGCCGTCAGGATGCGATAGAGCAGGGCCTCCGGCTTCTGGGTCGGGTGCAGCTTCTCATCATTGTCGTCTTTCAACCGCTCCGATCCGGTGCAGATCGGAAACAGCCAGTCCGAACGCATCTGCGTGTCGTCATTGGCCTGCTTGAGCGCCTCGTAGTTGAAGGTAACCTTGGAGCGCTGGCTGCGCGCCGCCCAGATCAGCGTCTCATGGGCATTCGTGAAGCGCGTCCCACGGAAATTCGGCATCGGGTTGGCCTTGCGCCAAACGACATCGTTGAGCATCCAGTAGTCGAGATCCTGCAGGGCCGTCCCGACACGGAAGATGTTGTGATAGGAGCCGATCACCCAGATGGCGCCATCCGGCTTCAGCGCCCGGCGCGCCGCCCGTAGCCATGCATGGGTGAAGGCATCGTAGTGGGCGAAGCTGTCGAACTTGTCCCAATCATCGTCGACCGCATCGACCCGAGACTGGTCCGGTCGCGTCAGTCCTTCGGAAAGTTGCAGATTGTAGGGAGGGTCTGCGAAAATCAGGTCGACCGAACCCGCGGGCAGCGCGTTCATCTGCTCCACGCAGTCGCCAATCAGAATGGTATCGATCGGCAGGGAGGTTTCGCCGCCGGAATCGGCGGTGGGTGGATACTCGTTACGCAACATCGACTTAACCCTAACGCATTACCAACGCGCCAGTTTTACCGGTACAGGGTTAAGTCGGGGCTAAGCGGCAAGGTTAACGAGAGACCAAGCCAGGTGGTTAACGTTAACTTGCTCGCACAGGACTAGACGGCAATATCCAGCCAGGCTTGCGCGACCGGCCCGAAGCTGCGCCGATGATGCACGGTCGGCCCATGCCGCATCAGCGCATCGAGATGCATCGCGGTCGAATAGCCCTTGTGCTGTCCGAAATTGTAGCCGGGATGGTCGCAGTCCATGACCGGGCACATGCTGTCGCGGGTTACCTTGGCGACGATGGACGCCGCTGCGATCGACAGGCTGAGCGCGTCACCGCCAATCACGAAGCCGGCCTCACAGGGCAGGCCGGGCGGGATCACGTTTCCGTCGACCAGCACGTGATCGGGCGCGCAGCAGAGGCCCATCACCGCGTGCCGCATGGCCCAAAGCGTTGCCCCGCGAATGTTCAGCCTGTCGATGATCGAGGGGGGCGCCACGGCCACGGACACATGCGCGCAAGCGAGGATAGATACAAAAAGAGCTTTTCGAGCCTCTGCCGTCAGCTTCTTGGAATCATCTATCCCGTCCGGCACGGTGGAAGGATCGAGCACGACGGCCGCCGCGACAACCGGCCCCGCGAGCGGACCGCGGCCCGCCTCGTCGACACCGGCCACGATCTTGCAGCCTGTGGCGCGCGCCCGGTCTTCATGCGTGAAGTCCGGACCTGGGATGATTTCGGGAGCGGGCGAATCGGCTTTGGCCATGCCGTCAAGCATGCCGTTCCCGACGCGGCGCGCAAGTGCGAAGAGCGCGGCGTCATGCCGCTTGTGAATTGCAGGGACGAAAGGCCACGCTGTGCCTAGAACAGGCTCATCTGGGCCTCCTCGACGGCCGGACCATGGAAGAGATCGGTGCGCAGGACCGGGCCTTCCCGCTTCAGCCCATGGCGCTCGACCGCCTTGGCGAAGCGCTGCTGCAGCATGACCGCATAGGGGCCTTCGCCCTTCATCCGTGAGCCGAAACGCGGATCGTTATCGCGGCCGCCCCTGGTGTCGCGCACCAAATTCATCACATGCCGGAGTTTGTCCGGGTAGTGACGCAGCAGCCATTCGCGGAAGATGTCGCGCACCTCGCCGGGCAGCCGCAGCAGGATCATCGAGGCGTATTTTACACCCTGAGCCGCCGCCGCATCGAGAATGCGCTCAAGCTCCATGTCGTTGATGGCCGGGATCATGGGGGCAGCCATAACCCTTGTCGGAATGCCCGCTTCCGACAACAGCCGCAGCGCTTCCAGCCGTCGGGCCGGGCTTGAGGCCCGGGGCTCCATGGCGCGGCTCAGCTTGTGATCCATGGAGGTCACCGAAATCCCGACTGACACCAGCCCGTCACGGTTTAGGTCGGTCAGGAGATCGAGATCGCGCACCACCAGCGCCGATTTGGTGACAATGGTTACCGGATGGCGCGTTTCCACCAGCACTTCCAGGACCGAGCGCATGATCTTGTGTTTGCGCTCGGCGGGTTGATAGGGATCCGTATTGGTGCCGATGCCTATCGGTTTGGCCTTGTAGCGCGGATTGCTCAATTCCTCCCGCAACAGCTCGGCTGCATTCCTTTTCACATAAATGTCGCGCTCGAAATCGAGCCCCGCTGAATGTCCGAGATAGGAATGGGTCGGGCGGGCAAAACAGTAGGAGCATCCATGCTCGCAGCCGCGATACGGATTGACCGAACGATCGAAGCCGATATCCGGGCTGTCGTTTTTCGTCAGCGCGGATTTGGCGCGCTCCATGTGTTCGCGCGTCTCGAACAGGGGCAGCGGATCAGTCTGCGCCCACCCGTCGTCGAAAGTTTCGCGCGTCTCATTGTCGAAGCGGCTGGCGCGGTTGGACTGCGCGCCACGCCCGCGGTTGAGGGCCGTATTGACCAGTGAGCGCCGCGTCAGATCAGCATCGACCGAACGCGAGAGCTTTTCCAATGTCTCGAAGGATGGAGCTGCGTGCACCATTTCTCTTGTCCTTGAAAGAGTTCTGCTCAACCGGCGAATCAGCTGTCCGGTTCCCCTGATCATAGGTTGTAAATGAGAACAGAACAAGAACATTGATCGCCGGCTGAACCATACGGCCGCGACCAGCTTTACGCCTAGAGCCGACAACAGGAGAGGGCAGATGATCAACGAGGCCGAAATCTGGGAAATGGAGCAGAACTTCTGGCTCGCCGACGCAACCTATTACACGCGCGTGCTGGCGGAGGGCTGCATCATGGTCTTTCCCGAGCCGGCAGGAATTCTGGTGGGAGCGGCCATTGTCGAGGGGCTACGGGGCGCGCCGCGTTGGGAAACCGTCGAGATGACTGAGCGCCAATGGACGCACGATGAAAGCGGCGCGGTCACCATCGCCTATAAGGCCAAGGCGGAGAGGCAGGGGACACCCTATTCAGCGCTCTGCTCGTCGACCTATGTCGGGCAGAATGGCAATTGGAAGCTGATGCAGCACCAGCAGACGCCGCTCTAGCCGATCTCCAAGCTCAGGAGGGGAAGGCGGGCGCGGCGTCGCGCTCGGCCAGGCGCGGCATGACCTCGACGAAATTGCAGGGCATGTGCCGGCTGTCCAACTGGTGGCGCAAAATCCCCTCCCAGGCGTCGCGGCAAGCACCGCGCGAGCCGGGCAGGCAGAAGACGAATGTCGAGCCGACCAGTCCGGCCGTCGCGCGGCTCTGCAGGCTCGATGTGCCGATGGTCGTGGCCGAATACTGGTGAAACAGCACCGAAAACCCGTCCATGCGCTTGTCGAAAAGGGGTTCAAGCGCCTCCGGCGTTACGTCCCTGCCGGAAAAGCCCGTGCCGCCGGTCGTCAGGATTACGTCGACCTGGTCGTCGGAAATCCAGTCCTGCACCTGTCCGCGGATCTGCTGGATGTCGTCCTGCACCACGGCGCGGCCCATGCACGTGTGGCCGTCCGCTTCCATCAGTTCCTTGAGCAGAAGGCCTGAACTGTCGGTTTCTAGGTTGCGGCTGTCGGACACCGCCAGAACGGCAATGCCGAGCGGTTGGAATAACTTCGAATCGTCAATTTTCGAGGGAAACAATTTTCGCTCTCCTGGCGTGTGCGATAGGGGGGTCGTCCTTCAAAAGGACGGATGACGGAGCGCCGAAACCCGGAGCCAAAGGCTCAAGGCCGGTCCGAGCCCTCCTTCGGTTCGTTCTGTTCCGGTGAAGCTTCGGCCGCGGCAGTGGTTTGTTGTTGCGACGCCTGCACGATATCGGTTTCGGCCTCTTCCTCCGGCTCGCCGCCATCCTCGCGTTCGGGCGGAATATATACGTCTTCCGGCTCGGTCATCTCGTCGAGGAAGGCTTCGGCTTCGGTACGCGGATCGAGTACCACGGTTTGAACGGTGGTTTCCTTGCCGGGCACCTGCGGCTGGAAGGGATTGCGGTCCCGCCTGCCGGGCCGTTCGCTCATACGCATGCGGATGAAGGCAAAGATCGCCAGCCAGCTGTGCACGGCCGCCGTGACCATGAACATGGCAACGGGCGAGAAATAGGACATCGCCACCGAGCCGAAAATCGGGCCGATGGCCAATCCGATTCCGAACACCAGGATCAGGCCGGAGGCGATGCGGGCAAATTCGCCTTCCTTCGCCGCGTCATTGGCGTGCGCCACCGCCACCGGATAAATGGCATAGGCGCCGAGCCCGTAAAGGCCGAACATCGCCCAGAGGAACGGGCCGCCGCTCGGTTGCACGACTAGCATCAGAATGCCGGCCAGTGCCGCCGTCGCCGAGATGCCGATCATGACGATCCTGCGGTCCATGGCGTCGGAGAGCCGCCCGATCGGCAGCTGTCCAAGCGCTCCGATGACGATCGTCAGGCTCATCAGATAGGCGATCGTGCCGCTGTCGAGCCCGATCCTTATGCCGTAAACCGGCGCCAGCGTGCCGAACGTGCCGCCGGCCATGCCGACCCCGAGGGCGGCGAGCACGGCAATCGGAGAGGTGCGGATCAAAAGTCCGAGATCGAGCTTGGCGCGGGCCAGCGGCCGCGGCTGGGCGCTCACAGTCAGCGCTGTGGGCAAAACGGCCAACGAGAATCCGATCGCGCCGATGACGAATGGCAGAAACCCCTTCACGCTTGTCGCCACGATGACCATCTGGCCCGCAGTCGAAAAGGCGAGGTTTGCCATCATGTAGGAGGCAAAGACAGTCCCGCGCCTCGTATTGCTCGTCACCTCGTTCAGCCAGCTCTCCACGACCATCGCCGCGCCGGCAAAGCAGAAGCCGGAGAAGGCCCGGAGCACGATCCACCAGGTCTGCTCGACAAAGACCAGATTGAGCAGAATGACCATGGAGGCGCAGGCCGCCATTACCGAGAAGGTGCGGATGTGCCCGACCCGGCTCACCAGCCGCGGCACCAGCAATGTGCCCGCCACATAGCCGACAGACCAGCTCGTGCCGATCAAACCGAGGGCGTAAAGAGAAAAGCCTTCGTCGGCGCCGCGGATGCTGATCAGCAACCCCTGCAGCCCGCCCGCGAACATGAGCAGCGCCGAGCCGAGCAACAGCGCTGAAACTTTTACGACGTCGGACATGAGGACACTTCAGGGAATTCGTGATTTTGGCCCGCCCCTCTTAGCGTGGGGCATGCACCATTTCCACCGCCCTGTGGCAAAATGGCGTTTCTGACCGGTTGCTAGCTAATTGGACAGCGCTTTCTTGAGCGACAGCATATCGCGCCAGGCCAACTGCTTTTGCGCCGGTTGACGCAACAAAAAGGCCGGATGCAGGGTGGGAAGAGCGCGCCTTTTTTTTCCTCCCAGCTCCAGCTCGCGCCATTGGCCCCTTATTCTGGTGATCGAAACCGGCTCGCCGAAGAGGGTTTGCGTCGCCGGTGCGCCGAGGGTGACGACGATGCTGGGATCAACCAGCTCGATCTGCCGGTAAAGGAAGGGCAGGCATACGGCGATCTCCGCGGGTGCCGGCGTTCGGTTGCCCGGCGGCCGCCAGGGCACTGTGTTGGCGATATAGACTTTCGACCGGTCGAGGCCGATTGCCCCGAGCATGCGATCCAGCAATTGGCCCGAGCGGCCAACGAACGGCTTGCCCTGCAAATCTTCGTCGCGCCCCGGCGCTTCCCCGATCAGCATGATATCGGCTTCCGGGTTGCCGTCTGCGAAAACCAGTTGCGTGGCGCGCAGTTTCAGCGGCGAACCCTCGAACCGCTCCAGGATGTCACGAAGCTGATCCAGCGTTTCGGCGCTTTGGGCCAGCTCCGTGGCCTCGCGGGGATCGCCTTCTGCGCTCGGCCCCGGGCCGGGAGAAACAGGCCCGGCGGCCGAAGGGGCGGGTGGAGGAGGGGCGGGCGGCGCTTTCGGCCGGTTCGGCAAGCGCGCTTGCCGATGCGCTTCGAACTGGTCGACGGGTGCCTCGCCGACCGCAAGATCAACGCCGTTCGCGCGATACCAATCCAGGATCGCGGCGAACTCCTCGCCAGAATGTGATGTGTTGCCGGCCATGTCGCCTTATCCCACATTCCCCGGCTTGGGGCCAAGTCTGCTGGTCAGTTCGGCGCGAAGGGGATGAAAAAGCTTTCCCTCTGCTCTGGCCCGCCCTTGCGGCAGGCCGTAAAATGGCCAATCTTTCGGGAAATTGAAAGCTTCCGACCTCCAAAGAGAATCGCAACTCCGTGACCCACAGATCGAAACCTGTCCTGCGCCTGGCGCTCTCCGCATTCCTGCTTCTGCCGCTCTCGCAAACGGCCTGGGCGAAAGTCGATCTGCTCGGCCTGAGAATGCCGAGTTCGACCGGCAGCTATTTGGCCGGGCGGGAAGCGTTCTCCGACATGCGCACAGCGGACGCAGCGAGCTTTTATCTCGATGCGGCTCAGCAGCAGTGGAAGAACCCCGAAGTTGTCGACGGCGCTTTTCAGGCCCTTGTTGCCGACGGGCGGATCGACGATGCGGCGAGCCTCGCCAGGCATCTTCTGGAGCTCGACACAAAGCATCCGATGGCACGTCTGGTTTTGGGAACGGTCGCGCTCAAGGAGGGCCGGTACGAAGATGCGGCGAAAATGCTGGAGGATGCCGGGTCGGACACCTTCATCGCTATCACGTCTTCGATCGTTCGGGCTTGGGCACTTGTTGGCGAAGACCACTACGATGAGGCTCAGAAGGTCCTCGGGCCGTTCCAGCAATCGGGTTTGGGTGATTTTCTCGCCTTCCATCGGGCTCTGATGGCCGATGTTGCCGGCCGGCAGGACCAGGCTATCGACCTGGCAAAGCAGGCCTATGAGGCCGATCCCAACGTCGCCCGCCTGGTGGAAGCCTATGTGCGCATGCTTGGCGAGGCGTCGCGTTTCGAGGATGCACAGAAGGTCATAGATGATTTCGACGATCAGGGTTTCGATCATCCCCTCGTCGACGCGCTGCGCCCCGACATCGCCAGCAAGACGAAACCCGGCAAGCTTGCGCCGGACAGCCAGGCCGGTGCCGCGGAAATGTTCCAGAGCATCGGTGCGGCCCTGATTCAGGACGGCAGTAACGAGGCGGCGATCGAGTTCCTGCGCCTCGGACTTTATCTCGATCCGAAGAACAATGCCCTGCAGATGTCGGTGGCCGAACTCCTCGACAAGGCGGGGCGCCATGAACTGGCGAACGAGATCTATAAATCCGTGCAGCCCGATGCGCCGATGTACGAGCAGGCGCGCGTCCGCATGGCGGAAAACGCCAATGCCATGGGCGACCGCAAGGAAGCGATCCGGCGCCTCAACAACATCATCGCCACATCGCCCGACAATCTCGACGCCCTGTCCTCACTCGGCGACATGCTTCGCTATGACGAACAGTACCTCAAGGCCGCTGATACCTATACGAAAGCCCTCGATCTTGTCGGCGGCGAACATCCCGCCGATTGGCGCTTCTATTACGTGCGCGGCATTTCCTATGAGCGGGCCGGCGAATGGCCGAAGGCGGAGAAGGACTTCTTGAAGGCGCTCGAGCTCAACCCGCAGCAGCCGCAGGTGCTCAACTATCTCGGCTATAGCTGGGTCGATCAGGGGACCCATCTGCAGCGGGCCCTCCAGATGATCAAGGATGCCGTCTCCTGGGACCCCTCCGATGGCTATGTCGTCGACAGTCTCGGCTGGGCTTACTACAAGCTGGGCCGCATCGATGAGGCGGTTCAGACCCTCGAGCAGGCCGTGCAATTGCGTCCGGACTCCGCAGAGGTCAATGATCATCTCGGAGACGCCTATTGGCGTGCCGGCCGCAAACTGGAAGCGCGCTTCCAGTGGAACATCGCCGCCGACATGGATCGCGATCACACCGGCATAAGCGAGCGGGTTCAGCAAAAGCTGGAAAACGGGCTGCAGCCCGAAAAGAACTGACCTTGGGGGCGCTGCTGGCAAGCGAGGCCGCGCCGGCCAAGATCAATCTTGCCCTGCACGTGACAGGTCAGCGTCCGGACGGCTTTCACGATCTTGAGAGCCTGGTCGCCTTTGCCGAAATCGGTGATGATCTCGATGCCTTTCCGGCGGACGAAGACAGCCTCGTGCTTGCCGGCCCTTTTGCGTCGGCGCTGAGCCCGGGCCAGTCCAACCTTGTGTTGAAGGCTGTCTCTGCTTTTCGGCGGGCCTGGCCTGACGCCGTTCCGCACGGGCTTGAATTGCGCCTGGCCAAGAATCTTCCCGTCGCGTCCGGCATTGGCGGCGGTTCGGCGGATGCGGCCGCGGCACTGCGGCTCATGAATGCGCTGAGCGCCGCTCCAGCTTCTGACGGTGAGCTGGCGGAGCTGGCGGTAAGTCTTGGCGCGGACGTTCCGGTGTGTCTGTTTTCCCGGCCTTGCCTCGTGCACGGCATCGGAGAAGTCGTGCAGCCACTCGCCGAATTTCCGCAAGCCCATATCGTACTGGTCAATCCGCTTGTGGCCGTGGCGACTGCTGAAATTTTCCGGCACCTGCACCAGCGCCAGAACCCGCCCCTGCCGCCCTTGCCCGACCAGCTTTCCCATGCCGCCATGCTTGGCCTGTGGATGAAGGAGACGCGCAACGATCTGCAATCGGCGGCGATCGCGGTAGTGCCGCAGATCGGCGCTCTTATCGAGGAGCTGCAGGGTCTCCAGGGCTGCGTGGCCGCACGCATGTCCGGGTCGGGCGCCACGGTCTTCGGGCTGTTCGGGAGCGGCGCGCTCGCCCACCAGGCAGCACAGGATCTCCGCAAGAATTTCCCGGACTATTGGGTCGCCGCCGCACCCCTGGTGCAGCCAGAAAATATCTGAAACTAAAACGCCCGCTCGACGCAGAAGATGGCCACATCCTGCAAGAGATCGCGCATCTCGCTCGGCGGCAGCCCGTCAAGCGCCTCCCGCGCCTGTTCGGCATAGGCTTGCGCCTTGCCAAGCGTCGCCTTGAGGCTGCCATGGCGCTCCAGCATCGCTACGATCTCTGCGACCGTTTCCGGACCCGTCTTGGCATCGCCAAGCGCGCCCGCCAGCAGCGCACGCTCCTCGGCGCTTGCCTTTTGCAGCGCCAGGATGATCGGCAGGGTCATCTTACCCTCGCGCAGATCGTCCCCGACATTTTTTCCGAGCGTCCCCGAGGCGCCGCCATAGTCGAGGACGTCATCGACGAGCTGGAAGGCGAGGCCGAGCGCAAGCCCGTATTCCGAGAGCGCCGTCTGATCCGCTTCGGATGCTCCGCCCGCCATGGCGCCGACCCTGCATGCGGCTTCGAACAGGGCAGCCGTCTTGGCGCGGATAACCTGCTCGTATTCGTCCGGTGTGGTGTCGAGATCGCGCGCCTTGACCAGCTGGAAGACTTCACCTTCCGCGATCACTGCCGCCGTGCGCGACAACACATCGAGCGCTGCGAGATTGCCGGTCTCGACCATCATCAGGAACGCCTGCCCGAGCAGATAGTCGCCGACCAGCACGCTCGCCTGATTGCCCCAGACGATGCGCGCCGCCGGACGGCCGCGCCGCATGTCGCTTTCATCGACCACATCGTCGTGCAGAAGCGTGGCGTTGTGCATGAATTCGACCGCTGCGGCGAATTTTACATCCTGCCCGCTGCCGCCCCCAAAATGCTCGGCTGCCGCCACCGTCAGCATCGGCCGCAACCTCTTGCCGCCCGCCTCGATCAGATAGCGCGCGAGTTCGGGCACCATGTCTACATGCGAATCGGCCCGCTCGAGGATCAGCCGGTTGACGTCTTCCATGCGCGAACGCGTCGCATCCAAAAGCCTGTCGAGCGCGTTCGCCGCCTCCGCTTCGCCGCGTTTTTCGCTTGCCGTGACCGCCATGACCGGTTCCGCTAACATACCTAATCGGGTTGAGGCGCTGCAGCGAACGGCTTTAGGTTCGCAACGAAGCCCCAACCGGGAGTGCCGATGTCCGTAGACCACAGCGCCGAATTTGTAAAACGCCAAAAGATCACAAGCGATGCCTTCCTTGGCGGCGCGCTCACGGTCGATCAACCGAAATCGGGCTTTCGCGCCGGCACCGACTCCGTCCTGCTGGGCGCGTCGGTTGCCACCAACGCCGCCCATATTCTTGACCTCGGAGCCGGTGTCGGCGTCGCGGCGCTCGTGGCGCTCATGCACAATCCCGCCGCCCGCGCGCTATTGTGCGAGAACAACCCGGACAACATCGAGCTTTCCCGTTTCAACCTGGCGCACAACGGTTTCGCTGCCCGCGCCGAAGCGCAGCTTTGTGACGTCACCGCTTCCGGGCCAGAGCGTCGAGCCGCCGGCCTCATCCCCGACAGCTTCGACTGCGTCATCTGCAATCCGCCCTTTTTCGATGCCGCCGGCGGGACCAAATCCGTTGAGCAGGGCAGGGCGGATGCCCGCCATATGCCGGCGTCCGGGCTTGATCGCTGGGTAAAGACCGCCGCATCCTGCGCGGCGCCGGGGGGCGAGGTGATCTTTGTGCATCGCGCCGATGCCATGCCCGCCCTTCTGGCCGCCTTCTCCCGCCGCTTCGGCAGCCTCACGCTCTTGCCCCTTGCCTCCCGCCCGGGCGAACCTGCAGGCCGCATTCTGCTGCGGGGCATCAAGGGATCGAACGCTCCGCTCAGCCTGCTTCCGCCGCTTGTCCTGCACGCAGCCGAAGGGCACGCATTTACCCCCGATGTGAAGGCCATCCTTATGGGCGAAAGCCGCCTCATCTGGTAAACGGGCCGCGTCCCGCCTAAATGACGGCGACGAAAGTGCATTGGAGAGCAGCATGGCCCCCCGCAAAACGGCAGACAAGAGCAAGCGCAACGGCAATTGGCTGACGCGACCGTTCGGCGGTGGACGCCCAATCGTCCCGGTCGTGCGTCTTCACGGCACCATTGCTGCCGAACAGCGCCCCGGCCGCATCAATCTGCAAACGCATGGACCGGTTCTTAAGAAAGCCTTCGCCGTCAAAAATGCCGAAGCGGTCGCCATCATCGTCAATTCACCCGGCGGATCGCCCGTCCAGTCGCGGCTGATTGCCAAGCTCATCCGCGACCTGGCGGAGGAGAACGACAAGAAGGTGCTGGTTTTCGTCGAGGACGTGGCCGCTTCGGGCGGCTATTTCATTGCCACGGGCGGCGACGAGATCATTGCCGATCCCTCCTCCATAGTCGGCTCCATCGGGGTCATCTTTGCCGGCTTCGGCTTCACCGAGGCCATCGCCAAGCTCGGCATCGAGCGCCGCGTGCATACGGCAGGCAAGAACAAGTCGACGCTCGATCCCTTCCTGCCCGAAAAGAAGGCCGATGTGGACCGCATCAAGCAGCTCGAACTCGACGTGCATGAAGTCTTCATCGATTTCGTCAAATCGCGCCGCGGCAGCAAGCTGACCGAAGCCGACGATGAGCTGTTCACAGGGGAATTCTGGACGGCGAAACGCGGCGTTGAGCTCGGACTGGTCGATGGACTTGGCGACCTGCACGCCGTGCTCCGCGAGCGTTACGGTGAGAAGGTCAAGCTCAAACCTTTCGGTCCCAAGAAGGGCCTTCTGCAGCTGCCCCGCCTCGGGCTCGCAGCCGCGCTCCCTGGCAGCAATCTCGCCAGCGATTTGCTCTCGGCAGCAGAAGACCGCGCGCTCTGGTCGCGTTTCGGCCTTTAGCCCATGAGCGCGATTCTTCTCCGCCTGGCGGTTTATGCGCTGATTGTGGGGGGCATTTATTTTGGCGTCCGCAGGATCCTTGGCGACTGGAAGGCCCGCTTTCAGGATCTCGATCGCGAACGCCATCAGCGCGACCTGCAGGAGCGCCAGCGCCCGGATGTGATCGATCTCAAGCGCGGCGAAGACGGTGTCTACCGGCCAGGCGGCCGAGACAAGGACTAGCTCGGGCTGATTTCGGTCTCGCGCGCCCAGTCCGGGAGCGTCTCGCCAATTTCGTAGTCGATGGGTTTGTAGCGAAAATTGTTCGACTGCCCGGCTGAGCACGCCGTCATGGCGATAACGAGGTCCATCTTCGCCTCGAAAACCACCCGTTGCCCCGGCTTGCTCTTCGGCGGCAGCACCTTGATCTCGCCGCTCTCGCCGTCGATCGCCACATGCATGAAAACGTTGAAGGCGATGGGGATGTCGTCCCCCGTCAGCCCGTACGGCTCCAGCGCCTGCTCGAGATTGCCCTGACAGCCATGGTGGGGTTCTTCTTCACCATAGATGATGCGGAAGGTGTCGCGCGAGCAGGGGGTAAGGGAGAAATCGTGGCGCCCCACTTCATCTGCGACGATCTCCAGCATGGGATTTGAGCGGTTCGAATAGAGCAGGTCGCCTGTCGTCAGGAACATGCGGCTGGCATAATCGATCGAGCGGCCGGACGAGATGTATTCCTTCATATCGCGCGCGAATTATAGGCAAGCAGGTCCGAGACCTGCTCACCCTCCGGATCGATCACCGTGAGATACTGGCCAGTTTTCAGCTCGAAAGCTCGTGCCGGAGCGGGGAGGGATGCGCTGCGCCAAGGCTCAGACGGGCTCCTTGTGCTCGAAGGGCGGTGTCCAATCGCTGTCGACCGCACGGCCGCTATACTGCCGGGCCTCGGAATTGATGCCGAAATCGTCGAGCATCGGATTGATGTCGCCGGCCAGCGCCGCGTCGCGCTCGCGGATGATTTCCTGCATCTTGCCGTAGCGGCCGTCTGCCCTCAGCTTCTCGAACTGGGCGTGAGAATTGAAGACGAGCGCCGGATGCATGAAGCGCCGCGCGGGGCGCGAGGCCTGCGGGTGCAGGCCGATGACGAAATAGGCGACCCCGGAGAGGCTCATGGAAAAATGCGCCGAATTAGGGTCGTCATCGACATCCCGATTCCATTCGGTATGAGCGGCAGCGTCGATATTGTGCAGGCACTGCAGCCGGTCCCAAAGGGCAAGCTCGAAATCCTGCTCGCTAAGGTCGTCGGGTCCGTCGAAGATGACGGCGAAGGACTGCACGATCGGGCTTTCCGGGTCGAGTTCGGCCCCGAACGCCGCCAGCGCCTTATAAAGGTCGAGGTCGCGCACCGCCCGGTCGATGGCTGGTGCGCGAAAAATCGTCAATGCATCGCGGGCCAGCGCCGATTTGGCGCCAACACACGGAAACTGCTGATCCCGGATAAAATCCTTGAACGCATCGACGGTGGGGTCCGTCTTCGACATCACATCACTCACCGGGTTTACTCCTCTGGCGGGGCGGTGTGCGGAAATGCCGAACGCTTGTCCTTTGTTCCCAGCAGTTTAGTTATAGAACATGCCTCGACCAGGGGCGCCGCCGGCGCAGAGTGCGAACGGCCGGAAGCGATGCAGCTTGACCGGGTCGAACGCCACAACTAGGGTCCGCGCGCATTGCCCAACGCCCCGGAATCCCGCCTTGGTGATCCTGCCCATGCCCGACACGCCGCCTTCCCACATGAACCCGAAGAACTCCTTTCAGGGCCTCATTCTGACCTTGCAGACTTATTGGGCGGAGCAGGGCTGCGTCATCCTGCAGCCCTACGATCTCGAAATGGGCGCGGGCACCTTTCATCCGGCAACCACTTTGCGTTCCCTTGGCCCCAAGCCTTGGAAGGCCGCCTATGTACAGCCCTCGCGCCGCCCCACCGACGGCCGCTATGGCGAAAACCCCAACCGGCTGCAGCATTATTACCAGTTCCAGGTGATCATGAAGCCATCGCCGGCGGACATTCAGGACCTTTACCTCAATTCGCTCTATCGCATCGGCATCGACCCCAGGCTGCACGATTTGCGCTTTGTCGAGGACGATTGGGAAAGCCCGACCCTCGGCGCCTGGGGTTTGGGATGGGAAGTCTGGTGCGACGGCATGGAAGTCAGCCAGTTCACCTATTTCCAGCAGGTCGCCGGCTTCGAATGCAGCCCTGTGTCGGGTGAATTGACCTATGGGCTCGAACGCCTCGCCATGTATGTGCAGGGCGTCGAGAACGTCTACGACCTCAACTTCAACGGCCTCGAAGGCGACGAGAAGGTCACTTATGGCGATGTGTTCTTGCAGGACGAGCAGGAATTCTCGAAATACAATTTTGAGGCGGCCGATACCGAAATGCTGTTCCGCCACTTCGCCGATGCCGAGAAGGAATGCAATTCCCTGCTCGAAAAGGGCGCCAACGGCAATCGCCACACGCTCGCCGTTCCTGCCTACGAGCAGGCCATCAAGGCCTCCCACGTCTTCAACCTGCTCGATGCGCGCGGCGTGATCTCGGTCACCGAACGCCAGAGCTATATCCTGAGGGTCCGCGAACTGGCCAAGGCCTGCGGCGGTGCCTGGCTGCAGACCGCGGGCGGCGGCGCGTGATCGGCCTCGACCACGTCAATATCCGCTGCGCCGACCAGGAAGCGATGCGGGATTTTCTGGTCGATGTTCTCGGGCTCAAAGAGGGCTTCCGCCCGCCCTTCGATTTTCCGGGTTATTGGCTCTATCTCGGCGAGCAGCCGATCATTCACCTGCAGAGCACCGATCGTGCGCCGACCACCAGCCCCACAGGCTGGGTGGACCATCTGGCGTTCGGGCCGTTCGGGTTTGACGCCCAATGCCAGAGGCTGGATGCGCGAGGCATCGCCTACACCACCTCCGGTATCCCCGATACGGGCATCCGGCAGATTTTCGTCGTCGGTCCCGAAGGCAGCAAATTCGAGCTGCAATGTCCACCTAACGGCTAGAAATTATGGGAATTTTTAGAAGTTAACTTGTTTTAAGTTGATTTATGTAAATTAGCTGAAAATAGAGTAATTTAAGCGGTCGGCCCGCTCAGGCCTCCGCGCGGGGCGCAGCTTCGCCAGATCGCGGCTGTTGAGTTTGCTCCGGCATGATGCGAGATTGCCGAAACCGTGGGCATGAGCTTTTTGGGGGTGCGGCATGACAGTCCTTTGGATCCTGATCGCCATCGTCGTCCTTGTCGGCGGCTATGCGATCTACGTTTACAACAACCTCGTCTCCAACCGGCAGATGACGCGCGAGGCCTGGTCCGGCATCGACGTGCAACTCAAGCGCCGCGCCGACCTGATCCCGAACATGATGGAGACGGTGAAGGGCTATATGGCCCATGAGCGCGAAACGCTCGAAGCCGTAACCAATGCTCGTGCCGCGGTGCAGGGCGCCTCCAATGCTTCTCCCGAGGAGCGGGCAAAGGTCGAAGGGCAGCTCTCGGCAGCCCTGGGGCGGCTGTTTGCCGTCGCCGAGGCCTATCCCGACCTCAAGGCCAACACGACATTTCTTGAATTCCAGGGCGCGCTGCAGACGGTCGAGAACGAGATCCAGCTGTCGCGGCGCTATTACAACGGCGCGGCCCGCAATCTCAACATTGCGGTGGAGAGCTTTCCCTCCAATGTCGTCGCCGGCATGTTCGGCTTTCAGACCGCCCAATATTTCGAGCTCGAGAACGAAGCCGACCGCGCCGTCCCCAATGTCAAATTCTGAAACGCTTCCAGGCGAAGTGGATACCGGTTCGCCGTCCGGAAGCGCGACCACCAATAAAAATACGCTCCCGGGCGAAGTGGGCACGGGTTCGGCGTTCGGAAACGCAACCGCGAGGATAAGCGACGCAATCCGGCTCTGGACGTTCGCCCTCCTCGCGCTTTTAGTGCTTGCGCTGCCGGTGCAGGCGGCAGAGGCCATAAGGTCATTCACGGCCGATATCGAGCTGCGTACTGACGCTTCGGTCCACGTCACCGAAACCATCCAGGTGCGGGCGGAAGGGGACAAGATCCGCCGCGGCATCTACCGCGACATCCCCACCGTCATGATCAATGACAACGGCACCAAGCTGCGCTCCAGCCTCGACATCCTGTCGGTGACGCGGGATGGCGCGCCCGAGCCGTATCACACCGAATCCATCACCAACGGCCTGCGCGTCTATGTCGGCGATGCCGATATCTTTCTCAGTCCCGGCACCTATCGCTACACGATAGAATACACCATGAGCCGCATGGCGCGGCGCTTTGCCGACCATGACGAACTCTACTGGAACGCCACCGGCAATTTCTGGGATTTCCCCATCGAGAAGGCCGTTGCCAATATCACACTCCCGCAGGGTGCGGTGATCAAGGACATTGTCGGCTATACCGGATCGCTCGGCTCCACTGAGCAGGCGGTCGACATTACCCGCACCTCCGGCAACACGGCCACTATAAGCGCAACACGCCCGCTCGGCGCCTATGAGGGCATGAGCGTCGCGGTCAGCTTCCAGAAGGGCGTGCTGGCCGAACCATCGGGCACCCAGAGCGCGCTCTATTTCCTTTCCGACAATCGTGGCGTGATCCTGCCGATCATCGCCGTGCTGCTGGTGCTCGGCTACTACTATTTCGCCTGGGACAAGGTGGGGCGCGACCCCAAAAAGGGCACCATCATTCCGCTCTTTCACCCGCCAGAAGGCTTCTCGCCGGCGCTGTTGCATTACGTGCATCGCTATGGCTGGCGCAATGATGGTTGGCTCGCCTTCACCGCCGCCATCATCAATCTCGGCGTGCGCGGATTGCTGAGCGTCACAAAGACGGAAAAAACCACCACCATCGCCGCCACGGGTCAGGTTGCCACCGATCTGCCGCCGGGAGAGGCGGTGCTTTACGCCTATTTTCGTCAGAAGGGCGAGGTCACCGTCGACAAGCACACTGGGCCGGCTCTTGCGCAGAACAAATCCAAGTTTATCCAGGCGATCGAGACAGAAAATCGCCAGCGCTATTTCCGCAATAACTATCTCTATGTCGCGGGCGGCATAATTCTGTCATTGGCCTGCCTTGGCGTGCTTGTGTGGGCCGATGTGCTGGACGTCGTCTGGCTGATCCTGTCGGTCATTGGCGGTGTTGCCATTGGTCTTCTGACCGGCGTTTTCAATCGGTTCTGGGCCGGCGGCGGGTTCAGGCGCTTCATCGCCATCATCGTTCTGGCGCTGGTCGGCTTCAACATTTTCGGCGTTCTGGCGGAGTTCGTCACCCATATCACCTTGGACGCAGCCGTTGTCGGCGCCGTCTCCATCGTGGCGTTAAACGTGGTCTTTGCCGTGCTTATGCGGGCGCCGACCCTCCAGGGCCGCAAGGTCATGGACCAGATCGACGGCTTCAAAATGTATTTGGAAACCGCCGAAAAGGACCGGCTGAACTTCCAGAACGAGCCGGAAATGACAGTGTCCCGCTTCGAAGCCATTCTGCCCTATGCCATCGCGCTCGGCGTCGAAAAGCCCTGGACAGAACGTTTTGAGGCCGATCTCGCCCGCAACGCCGTGGCCGATGCGCGAGATGGCTACATGCCCATCTGGTATCACGGCACCGGCTTCACGCCCGGCCGCATGGGCTCCGACATGGCGGCCATGGCCTCGGGCATGAGCGCCGCTATGATCGCCGCCCAGCCCTCGCAATCCTCGTCCTCGGGCTTTTCGGGGGGAGGGGGCTTTTCCGGCGGCGGCGGCGGCGGCGGCGGTGGTGGCGGCTGGTAGCCCTAGGCTGTCAGCATCTCCGGCTCCAGCCTGTACGCCTTGCCGAACCCGGCATTGAAGAGCCCGCTTTCGACCCTCAGCGCCACAAAGCTGAAATCGCCGAGATCGGCATAAAGCGCCGCCTTGGGATGCGTCGCGAGATAGCGCGCCTTGGCCGTCTCATGCGCCTGCGCTATCGCGTCCGATGAAAGCCGCCCTGCATTTCAGCATCACCCGCTTGTGCGCCAGCGGATCGCCCTTGCCCACCTCGCCGATCAGCAGCGAGCAGCGCGGGTCGGCCATCAGCGCCGGGCCATGCGCCGCCAGCGCCGAAATCAGGATCAGCGGTGTGCCATCCGCCAGCGTTGCCAGCCCGACGCGGGTGCATAAGGGAAAGCCGTCTTCGGGTGAAAGCGTCGCCAGCGCTGCATGCCGGGCTTCCCCGATCATCTGGCGCACCTCGACCAGTACCGCCTCATCCGGCGTCTGAAACCGCTCAATGGGCTTTGGCTCGGTCATTGCCGCCTTCCTTACCGATAGACATTGCCGCGGCCGCTTGTTACGCAACCGCGCCAATCAGTTTCGCCAAAAATCCGGACGCCGTCATGCCCGAATTGCTGCTCGAACTCTTCTCCGAGGAAATTCCCGCGCGCTTCCAGCGCCGCGCCGCCGAGGAGCTGAAGAAAGCCGTCACCGACGCCATGGTCGAAAATGGCCTGCTCTATGAGAGCGCCGGTGCCTTCGTCACGCCGCGCCGCCTGGCGCTGACGGTCACCGGCATTCCGCCCGCATCGCCCGACACGCGCGAGGAGCGCAAGGGCCCGCGCGTCGGTGCGCCCGAAAAGGCCGTCGAGGGATTTCTGCGCGGGGCAGGGCTAAGCTCGATTGACGAAGCCAAGATCGACAGCGATCCCAAGAAGGGCGATTTCTACGTCGCCGTGATCGAAAAAAAGGGCGCGCCGGCCACGGAAATCCTCGCCGAACAGTTGCCGAAGATCATCAACGGCTTCTCCTGGGCCAAATCCATGCGCTGGGGGGCTGGCAGACTCAATTGGGTTAGGCCATTGCGCGCGATCACCGCCACCTTCGGCACCGAAAACGACGAGCCGGAAATCATCGATTTTGCCGCCGACGGCATCGCCTCGGGGCAAACAACTTTCGGCCATCGCTTCCTTGCGCCCGACGCCATCCGCGTGAAGCGCTTCGACGATTATGTGCAAAAGCTCGAAAAGGCCAAGGTCGTGCTCGACCTCGACCGGCGCAAGGACATCATCCGCGCCGATGCCGACCAGCTTGCTTTCGCGCAGAACCTCGAACTGATCGACGATGCCGCGCTGCTCGAGGAAGTCGCCGGCCTCGTCGAATGGCCGGTGGTGATGATGGGATCGTTCGAGCGAAAACTTCCTCGAACTGCCCGAGGAAGTCATCATCGCCACCATCCGCGCCAACCAGAAATGCTTCTGTCTGCGGGACGCAAAAATCCGGAAAGCTGGCGCCCAAATTCATCCTTACGGCCAACAATGAGGCCGAAGACGGCGGTAAGACCATCATCGCCGGCAATGAGCGGGTCATTCGCGCGCGGCTCAGCGACGCCATGTTCTTTTACCGCAACGATCTGTCCCATCCGCTCGGAATCGCGCCTGCCCAAGCTCACCGAGATCATCTTTCACGCCAAGCTCGGCACCCAGGCCGAGCGGGTCGAGCGGCTCGAAGCGCTGGCTGCCGAAATCGCGCCGCTCGTCGGCGCCGATGTCGAAATGGCCAGACGCGCCGCAAAGCTCGCCAAGGCTGATCTTGTCACCGGCATGGTCGGCGAATTCCCCGAATTGCAGGGACTGATGGGGCGCTATTATGCCGAGGCGCAGGGCGAGCCCGGCCCCGTCTCCAACGCCATCGAGATGCACTACAAGCCGCTCGGCCCCTCCGACGAGGTGCCCACCGATCCGGTCGCCATTGCCGTGGCGCTGGCCGACAAGCTCGACACGCTCACCGGCTTCTGGGCCATCGACGAAAAGCCCACCGGCTCCCGCGATCCTTACGCCCTGCGCCGCGCCGCGCTGGGCGTGATCCGCATCGTCGTTGAGAACGAAGCGTGAACTGCTTAGCCGCTTACGACCACGGCTCGCATCGGACAACAGCGATCCAGTGGCGACTGCTTGCTCCTTCTTCCACGACCGCCTGAAGGTCCTCCTCCGCGATGCCGGAGCGCGGCACGATCTGGTCGACGCATCAACTGGGACGTGTCATCTATTCCGGGAGCAGCGACGACCTCCTCGAAATAAACCGCCGCGTTCAGGCGCTCTCCGAACTGCTGGAAACAGACACCGGCCAAAGCCTGCTCGCCGGCTACAAGCGCGGTGCCAATATTCTCGCTGCCGAGGAAAAAAAGGACGGCACAACCTTCACCGGCGACATCGACACGTCAGCGCTGACGATGGAAGAGGAGCTGACCCTGGCCCGCGCCATTGCCGGCGCCAACTCCGCTACCACGACCGCCCTCGAAGCCAATGACTACCGCGCCGCGGTAGGCGCGCTGGCGGAATTGCGCGCGCCCGTCGATGCCTTCTTCGACAAGGTGCTGGTCAACGATCCCGATCCCGCGATCCGCGCCAACCGGCTCAACCTGCTGGCCCGGCTGCGCGATACCATGCATCTGGTCGCCGACTTCTCGAAGATTGCAGGTTGAGCCTGCGCAATTCGCGGCATCGAAATCGCTGTTAGTGCGTTTCTGGAAGCAGTTTCCAGAAGGAGGGCCATCATGGCTGACGCATCAGCAATCCGGGAGCATATGGAAGTCATCGGCGCGGACGGGGCGCATGTCGGCACCGTCGACAAGGTCGAGGGCGACCGCATCAAGCTGACCAAGGCCGACAGTGGCGAAGGCCGCCATGAGGGCCACCACCACTACATTTCGCTTGGCCTCGTCGCCGATGTCGAAGGAAACCAGGTGCGCCTGTCCTCGACCGGCGAGGTGGCGGTTACCTTCGAAGAGGAGGAATAAGCCTCACGCCTCGACGGGCGCGCCGGCGAAGGCTGCCTCGAACTCCGCCCTGAGCTGGGCTTCCTGATCGAGATAGCGCGCGGAATAGTGGAAGGATTTCGCGCGGGTGGCACGGGCTTGCCGTGCAATCTCCCCAGCCTGCCGGGCGGTCAGATGCTTCTTGCCCGCAGCCATCTCCGTGTCCGCGGCCAGAAACCCGCCTTCGATGAAGAACAAATCCGCCTCGCGTCCGAGCCTAACGAGCTTTTCGACGTTGTCCGGCGTGTGCGCAAGATCGGTCGCATAGGCGATGCGGATGCCGGGCCCCTTGGTGATGGCGCCGCACTCCAGCAGATCGCCCAGCCGCACCTTCGCCCCGCCGGTCTCGAATATTTGGTCTTCCGCACGGTCCGCCCGAACCGCCCGTTTGGCTTCAGTCAGCCACGGCCCAACCTGTAGCCCCATCCGCTCCAGGATGTTGCGGTGCACATGGACCCGCATCTTCTCCTGAAAGGCAAAGGCCAGAACATCGATGCCGTGGTCAAGCTGCGCCGCCTCTATGCGAAAGGCTGGGTCCTCGAGCAGGACGCCCTCCGGCAGCGTTATCGGCTCGAGAGGAGCGCGTTCGAACGCCTGACGTGCCGCAAAGCGCGCGCCTTCTCCAAAGCCATCGGGTGTCCATTCCCGCACATCGAGCGCAAAACCTAAACTGTGGGGGCCCAGCAAATTCCAGGTATAGGCGGAAAGCTTGTTCTCAACCGCGGCGCAGAGCCCTGGCGGCCCGAAAAACCGCACGGTCTTGTCCTGATAAAGCCCGAAGCGCAGTAGCAGATCGAACCCTGAAAAGTGGTCGAGATGCATATGGCTGACAAAGACGTCGCTGATCCTGACGATCTCGCGCGCCGAAAGCGGTGACAGATCCCCGATATCGAACAGCAGCGCCCGCCTGCCATGGCGCTCGTCGAGATAAAGCCCCGGATCGGAAAATGGCTCGTTGATCAGTCTTGGCTGCATCAGCCACATGATACCAAAAACCTCCGCGCAGGACCGAAGGCGCAACGGTGAGAAATGTGAGGTCGTTCCGGCTCAGGTCGGCGGAAGAGGCGAGGCGGCCTTCTTCTTTTTCTTCGGCTTGAAGGGTGCCATGCCCTCATTGGCCAGCTGGTCGGCGCGCTCGTTCATGTCGTGCCCGGCATGGCCCTTGACCCAGTGCCAGCTCACCTTGTGCCGCTGCATGGCTTCATCCAGCGCCTGCCAGAGTTCGACATTTTTCACCGGCTTCTTGTCGGCGGTCCGCCAGCCATTCTTCTTCCAGCCATGAATCCAGCCTGGTGATGCCGCCCTTCACGTAATTGCTGTCGGTATGCAGCTCCACCGTCGCATGGGCGCTTGAGCGCGTTCAGCGCTTCGATGGCGGCCGTCAGTTCCATCTTGTTGTTGGTTGTCAGCGCCTCGCCGCCCTTGAGTTCCTTCACGTGACCGTTGAACTGCAGTACGGCGCCCCAGCCGCCTGGGCCGGGATTGCCCGAACAGGCGCCATCGGTATGGATGATCACGGTCTCAGCCATGCCAATCCTCCCGCCGGTAGATGTGGAATGGCGCAGGGCACGCCCTCGAAATCATGGGTGCCGGTCGGGGTCATGCCGATCTTGCGCAAGACCGCAATCGAGGCGGCGTTGCGCGCATCGGCGAAGCCGATGAAAATGATCGCCCTCCGTCTCGCGGAAGATCCAGTCGCGCAGCGCCGCCGCCGCTTCGCTGGCATAGCCCCTGCGCCAATTGTTCCGCAAGAAGCGCATAGCCGATCTCCGGCGTCGCCGTCCGCGCCATAGATGCCGAAGCCGGCGCGGCCGAGCAATTCGCCGGTCTTTTTGTCGGTGACCCTCAGCTTGCCGAGCCTGCGGCGGGCAAAGAGATCGGCCCACTCCGCCAGCCGCTCCTCGACGCGCTTCCGGCTTTCCGGTTGGCCACCGCGGCTGAAATAACGCGCAACCTCGGGGTCGCCATGCAGGCGCTGCAGATCGTCGAGCATGCTCGGGCAGCCAGTTGGTCAGCCGCAGCCGCTCGGTTTCGAGTACGGTTTCTAGCTGCATCAGGCCGGAACGGCGCGCAGTTCGCGCGGCAGGTTGAACGAGATGTCCTCGCGCGCGGTCGCGCGGCTCGAAACCGAAATCTCGTAGCGTGCGCCGAAGGCTTCGATGATTTCGTCGACGAGCGTTTCCGGCGCCGAAGCGCCGGCGGTGATCCCGAGGCGGGAAATGCCCTCGAACAGCGACCAGTCGATCTCGCTGGCGCGCTGCACCAGGAAGGCGCGCGGGCAGCCCGAGCGCTCGGCGACTTCCACCAGCCGCATCGAATTGGACGAATTGGGCGCGCCGACCACGATCATCGCATCGACTTCCGGCGCCACGCGCTTCACCGCTTCCTGGCGGTTGGTCGTGGCATAGCAGATGTCTTCCTTGTGCGGCCCCTTCACTCGGGGAAGCGCCGCTGCAGCACGCCGACGATCTCGGCGGTGTCGTCGACGGACAGCGTCGTCTGGGTGACAAAGGACAAGGTCGCGGGATTTTTCGGCTCGAAGGCCTCGGCATCGGCGACCGTCTCGATCAGGCTGATCGCCCCTTCCGGCAAGCTGTCCCATCGTGCCGACCACTTCGGGATGCCCGCGATGGCCGATCAGGACGATCTCGTGCCCCTCGTTGAAGTGGCGCTGGGCTTCCACATGCACCTTGGAAACCAGCGGGCAGGTGGCGTCGAGAAAGAACATCTTCCGCGCTGTGGCTTCGCCGGCACGCTTTTCGGCACGCCATGGGCGGAAAACACCACCGGCGCTTCGGTGTCGGGGATTTCCTCGAGTTCCTCGACGAAGACCGCGCCTTTGGCCCTCAGCCCGTCCACGACATATTTGTTGTGAACGATCTCGTGGCGCACATAGACCGGCGCGCCGTATTTTTCGAGCGCCAGCTCGACGATCTGGATGGCGCGGTCGACGCCGGCGCAAAAGCCGCGCGGGGCGCAAAGGACGATGTCGAGAGAAGGGCGATCTGTCATGCGTCTTCAGATGCTTTCTGCCCGGCGCCCAAGTCAAGGCGTTGCGGCCATCATGCGGCGCGGGCATTATGGCAAAACCCGATTGCGGCCGAGAGGATTTCAGTGTTGACGCTCGCCCGGCAAATGTTCGCGATAGTGCCCGCAAGGGGCCGGGCTGCGCTGCGAAGCCGAGCAGCTCAAGCTGCTGATCGGCAAGGCGCGCTGGCTGCATGCCGTTCACATGGCGGGGCTGCCCGTCGTCCCGACCATCGTCATGACCCGCGCGGCTTGGGACGCATTGCATCGGAACGCGCAGCGCGGTGACGACAACCTGCGCGCAGCCTGGGTCGCCACCCTGTTCCGCCTGGTGCGGCGCGGCCGGCAAGCCGCCGCTGCTGGCGGTGCGCACCTCCGCGCGCCGTCACAGCGCGGGCTTGATGCGCGGCCCGCACTCGGCATTCCCGCGCCGGCAAACGAGAGCGAAGCCGTCGATCCGCGCCGGCCGCTGGCCCGCGCCATCGAGCAGGCTTTCCAGTCCTATGCTGAGCGGCACTGCCCTTTGGGATGGCGCGGAGCGGCAGGCCGAGCGCGAGCACCAGATCGTCATCGTGCAGGCCATGGCCGCCGGCGAGACTTGATCGGCTTTCACCACCCGCGACCTCGTGACCGGCGAGCTCGGGCCGACCGCCAGGAAGTGCGCGCAGCTCGGCTGCCGCGCCGACACGGCTCGCCAAGCTCGCCGCCGTGCTCGACGAGACTTCCGGCCAGCACATGACGTGCCTGCTGCGCCATCAACGGCGGCTCGGCGCTTGCTCGTCTCGGCCCGCCCCGTTCAGCCAGCGCGGCAGCCGAACTCGAAGCGGCGGTCGACCGGGTCGAGCGCGGCGTCTGGACGCCGCACGAGGCCGTGCTGCGCATCGATCCCGCCCGCGTCGCCCAGTTGCTGCATCCGCGTCTCGACAGAGCGATGACGGCGAAACGCCCGATCGCCGACGGGCTCGGCGTGTCGCCGGGCGCGGCCAGCGGCGAGATCGTCTTCACCGCCGAGGATGCCGCCCGCATCAAGGCGCGCGGCAAGCACTGCATCCTGGTGGCCATCGAAACCGGCCCGGCCGATATCGAGGGCATGAAGGCGGCAACCGGCATCCTCACCGCGCGCGGCGGCCAGAACAGCCACGCCGCCATCATCGCCCGCGTCTCCGGCAAGCCCTGTGTCGCGCGGCGTGCGCTCCCTGCAGATCGATCTCGACGCCATGACCTGCCGCATCGGCACGATGCAGCTCAAGGCGGGCGACCGGATCACCATCGATGGCAGCGACGGTACCGTCTATCTCGGCGCGCCTGCCGCTGTCCCAGCCCCATATCGGCGGCGCCATCGGCAAGCTGCTCGACTGGTCCGATGCCAGCCGCACCATCGCGGTGCGCACCAATGTCGAAACCGTCGAGGCGGCCACGCACCGCGCTGAGCTTCGGCGCCGAGGGCATCGGGCTGGCGCGCTCCGAGCACATGTTCTTCTACGCCCGAACGCATGCTGGCGCTCCGGCGCCTGATCCTGTCGGAGAACGAGGACGACCGGGCCGAGGCGCTGAACGGTCTGGTCGACTACCAGAGCGGCGATTATGCCGCTCTTTTCGCCGCCATGGAGGGCAAGCCGGTCACCGTGCGGCTGTTCGATCCGCCCCTGCACGAGTTCCTGCCGCGCACCGAAGAAGACATCGTGGAAACCGCCGCTGCGCTCGGGCTTGCGACGTCAAGGCCCTGCGCCATGCGGCTCGAGCGTCTGGCCGAAAGCAACCCCATGCTCGGCCATCGCGGGCTGCCGGCTGGCGATCACCTATCCGGAAATCCTCGACATGCAGATGCAGGGCCCTGGCGGCAGGCGTCGCGCAGCCGCCGAATCCAGCGGCGACGCTCCGCTCGACCTCGAGATCATGGTGCCCTTTGTCACCTCGCCGCGCGAAGTGGCGCTCTTGCGCCGGCAGGTCTTGTCGATCGTCGATCGGGAAAAGCTCCTCGCCGGCAATCGCGTGCATCTGGCCTTCGGCACGATGATCGAACTGCCGCGCGCCGCTTTGCGGGCCGGCGATATCGCTCCATTGGTCGATTTCTTCTCCTTCGGCACCAACGATCTGACCCAGACGACTTTCGGCATCTCGCGCGACGACGCGCCGGCCTTCCTGTCAGCCTATCAGCGCAAGGGGCTTTACGATGCCGATCCCTTCGCCACCATCGACCAGCGCGGCGTCGGCGAACTGATTCGCATCGCCATCGAGCGCGGCCGGGCGGCCAACCCCGATCTCAAGATCGGCATTTGCGGCGAGCATGCCGGCGATCCGGCCTCGGTGGCCTTCTTCGCCTCGCTTGGCATCGACTATGTCAGCTGCTCGCCCTACCGCGTGCCGGTCGCCCGGCTGGCCCTGGCGCAGTCTGAGCGCAAACAGGCCTGAAAAGGGCCTTTGGGTACGGTAGCGGACACCCAAAAAGCCGTCGCCAAACAATGGCCACGGAATGCACCCATTTCGGGCCCGGCCACGCCGCACTCTCTCCATTTACCCAGTGTCAACGTTAACCCCTGATTATGGGGAGCGTTGGCTTTCGATCGAACCCGTTGTGTCCGATCGTGTTGGGAGCCAACGCGTAATAGGGCAAGTAGCAAAGCGTATTCATGGCCACGACTAAGCGGCAATCACTCTGGGCGAAACACGTTTGGAAGGGCCTCAGGAGAGGCGCAGTCGCGCTCGCGCTGGCAGCCTTGTCATGGTCTGCAGCGACATCGGCAGCTATCGGTCCTGGCGTCAAGGACACGTCATCCCTGATTGCCCAGACCGTTCCTGCCAGCCTCTATGCCCCCTCAACGGACGCATCGGCGACTGGTTCCCTCGACCATATCCTGACGGCGACTTTTTCCGGTCCCAATCGCACCGACAAGCAGGATCGCCTGCAGGCGCCCGACAATGTTCTGGCCGTCGCAGCCGCCTTTTCCGATATCCGCAAGCAATTGGCGGCCCAGCAGCAGCATCCCAAGAAGCCGGCGCCGCTGCCCGCCATCGGTGAGGCGACCGGAGCGCCGCTCGACGAGGGATCGCGCGTCATGGATGTCGCCGGCGTCGATCCCACTCTCGTCTCCGCCGCGCTCGATGCTATCTCTGCCGCGGCCGACAAGCCGGTGCCCGCAAGCCTGCCCGACAAACTCGCCTATGCCCGCGAGGAGCGGCCGGCGACCGTCTTCCAGCTCAAGCCGAGCCAGAAATTGTCGTCAAAGGAAATGTGGTGCTTGGAAACCGCCATCTATTTCGAGGCGCGCGGGGAATCCTATCGGGGTCAGGTGGGCGTGGCGCAGGTCGTCATGAACCGGGTGAAGCACCACCTTTATCCGAACACCATTTGCGGCGTGGTGTTTCAGAACGAGAACCAGCGTAATGCCTGTCAGTTCTCCTTTGCCTGCGACGGCATTCCGGAGACCGTTACCGAGAAGGACGCTTGGGCGCAGGCCGAGGAGATCGCCAAGAAGGTGGTCGACGGCGAGCTCTATCTGACAGAAGTGGCCAATGCGACCCATTACCACGCGTCATATGTTCACCCGGACTGGGCGCCCCGTCTGAAACGGCTGACCAAGATCGGCGAACACATCTTCTATCGCTTCAGAAGCAGTTGATCGTCCGAAGCTGCCTTAGCCGCAGCTGGCAAAGCCCTTGCCGATGACGCAGATACTGTCGCCCGTATTGACGAAGTGTCCGCCGCCGGTCGTTCGGCCGAAGGTGACGAGCGAATTATTCCGTGGGATGGCGACCCAGCCCAGCCCTTTCGCCCAGAGCGCGGCATTCGTGTCGCCGCCCTTCGCCTTCTCCACCTCGATCCCGGTGTAAAGCACATTGGGCGATTTTAGCCCGTCGGTTGAATAGATCCCGCTGCTGGTCGTCACGATATTGACGCTGCTGCGCCGGCCATAGCCAATCTTTTCCACATGGGCCTGAGAGATCGGCTTCAGCGAAACACTGTCATCATAATGGATGGTCAAATCGTCGACCTTGAGCAGATGCGAGAAATCGCGCGGCGTCGTGTCCTCGGCCACAGGTGT
This sequence comes from uncultured Alphaproteobacteria bacterium, assembly GCA_963782875.1. Lineage (GTDB taxonomy): Bacteria > Pseudomonadota > Alphaproteobacteria > Rhizobiales > Devosiaceae > CAWALD01. The sequence goes on from CAWALD010000003.1 coordinate 2,417,750, forward strand.
TGCCCCGAGTGCGGCCTCCGCCGTGTCGAGCGCCTTCGCGCCGCTATCGGCCAGCCGCGTCAGCGTTTGCCCGTTTGGCGCTTGTACCGCTGCAATCACGCTGTCCGATTGCGACAGCATCAGGGCCCCTGATGTCAACGATATGCCGATGGCAAAGAGCGTACTTCTTATGGCCATGACCGCCTCCGTCCAGTTTCGGGACATGCATTAACAATCCATCAACCATGTCCGGGGCGGCGCGGTCAAAGCGCAACGCGATTAACCGTTAATGTGGGAAAGGGGGCTAACGCGCCCAGATTGCCTCGAAAGCGGCAATGAAGCGGTCGTGCGCTTCCTGGGTCGGCCAGGGCCGGATGAGCCCATCGAACCCGTCGAGATCGAAGCCGGCAAGGCTGGGCTCGCCGAAATAGCGTCGCGCTTCGCTTTGCTCGAATCCGGCGAGGTGAACGGCCTCGAAAAAGGCGGCTTCCTTGTCCGCCTTCTTGATGGTCTTGGCCACCGGCGATGAGGGCGTCGCTGCAAGCGAAAACCGCATGTGGATCGCGCCAAGCAGCCTGCCCTCGAATGCCTTGTAGTCCCCGCCCATCGCAGCCTTGAGCGGGGAGATGATGTCGCCCATGACGTATTCAGCGGCATCGTGCAGCAGCGCATAGAGCCGCGCCTCGTTATCGGCGTCGGGCATTAGGGCCGAGAAGACCTCGCTCACCAGCACTGAATGCTGGGCGACCGAAAAAGCATAATCGCCCTGGGTCTGCCCGTTCCAGCGCGCCACGCGAGCCAGCCCGTGCGCAATGTCGCCCAACTCGATATCGAGCGGCGACGGGTCGAGCAGATCGAGACGGCGCCCCGACAACATGCGTTGCCAGGCGCGAGCTGGCAGGCGCGCCATTCTTACCCCCAAGATGCGATTAAGTTGCGTGGATTACGCAGCGCCCGAATCCCCGAAACGGTAGCTGGCCCAGAAGGGCAGGGCAAGCGCGACCGGGTGCCCACCGGCCTCCGCGCCGATACCCTCATCTATGCGGTCGAGCCTGAGGATGCCGATCGCCTGTCCGCCGGCCACCGCGCCGATCGTGCCGGCCTCCCGTCCATTGCAGACAACGGCCGAGCCAGGGGCCAGTTCGTTTCCCTTGATCAGCACGGGACGGCGGCGGGCCGTGCCCCGATGCTTCATGCGCGAGACCACTTCCTGACCCACATAGCACCCCTTCACGAAATCAATGCCGCCCAGCAGGTCCATGGCCACATCATGCGGAAATTGGCTGTCGGCGGCATAGTCCGGCCCCAGTTCGGTGACGCCGGTGGCAATCCGCCGTCGCGCCCACTCGCTGTCTTCCTCGCTCCAGCCTCCAGCTGCCTGCTTGGTCTCGATCACCCGCCAGCCAAGGTCCGAAGCACGGGGATCGGCATGCACCACGCCCGAGGAGGGCGACGTCGGCGACCAGCCCACCGCATGCGTTTCGCGCAAATCCTCCAGCTTCACATCCGCCCTTAGCTTGTAGAGCCGCATCCGCTTCAGAAAATCGTCGGCAACCGACTGGTCGAGATCGAGCCAGAAACCGCCGTCGGCAAAGCCCGCCAGGCCCTCCGCCTGGATCTTGCCCTGTGGTGACAGAAGCGCCCACCAATGGGCGGCATCCGAACTCGCGTGAAATTCACCGGTCAGAACATTGTTGAGCAATTTTTCCGCCTCGGGTCCGCTGATGCGGATGGGCGCGCGTGCGGAGCGCTTCTCGATAGACATGTGGGTCTCCAGCCTTGCGGCCCGCGCGGCTGTTCGCCTACAACCGCTCGGGTTCCGAGTGAAGGTGATCTGCATATGGCCCATTTCGACCGCATTTTCAAAGGCGCCACCGTCGTCAATCAGGATGGCCGCTGGCAAGGCGACATCGGCGTGCGCTCAGGGCGCATCGCAGCCCTCGGTGAAATTGGTGCGGAAGATGCCGGCGAAATCGTCGACTGTACCGGCCTGCACATTTTGCCTGGCGTCATCGACACGCAGGTGCATTTTCGCGAGCCGGGGGGCGAGCATAAGGAAGACCTCGAATCAGGATCCCGCTCGGCGGTGATGGGGGGCGTGACCTGCGTCTTTGAAATGCCCAACACCAACCCGCTGACGATCACCAGGGAGGCCTTCGAGGACAAGATCGGCCGGGCGACCAACCGCATGCATTGCGACTTCGCGTTCTATGTCGGAGGCACGCATGAAAACGTCTCTCAACTCGCCGATCTTGAGAAGTTGCCGGGCTGTGCGGGCATCAAGGTCTTTATGGGCTCGTCCACCGGCTCTCTGCTTGTTGCCGATGATGCCGGCGTCGCCGCCATCCTCGATGCCATTTCCCGGCGCGCCGCTTTCCATTCGGAAGACGAATACCGTCTCGATGAGCGCAAGCCGCTACGGGTCGAGAACGATCCGTCCTCTCATCCTGTGTGGCGCGATCCGCAGGCGGCCCTGCAATCGACCCAGCGTCTGGTGCGGTTGGCGCGGCAGGCCGGCAAGCCGATCCACGTCCTTCACATCTCGACGGCAGAGGAAATGCTCTTTCTTGCCGATCAGAAGGATATCGCCAGCGTCGAGGTGACACCGCACCATCTGACGCTCGATGAGACGGCCTATGATAGGCTTGGCACCTATGCCCAGATGAACCCGCCGGTGCGAGATGCGGCTCACCGCGAAGGCATATGGGCGGGCGTTCGCAATGGCGTCGCAGACATCCTCGGCTCCGATCATGCGCCGCACACGCATGAGGAAAAGCAGAAATCCTATCCGCAATCGCCTTCGGGCATGACGGGCGTGCAGACGCTGGTGCCGATCATGCTCGACCACGTCAATGCGGGCCGTCTTTCGCTCGAACGCTTCGTCGACATGACCAGCGCCGGCCCGCAACGCCTGTTCGGCATCGCCGGAAAGGGCAGGATCGCTGTGGGCTATGACGCCGATCTGACAGTGATCGACCTGAAACGGCGCGAAACGATCACCAACGACTGGGTAGCCAGCAGGGCCGGCTGGACACCTTACGATGGGGTGCAAGTCCGCGGCTGGCCTGTCGGCACCGTCGTGCGGGGCGAGAAGGTGATGTGGGAGAATGAGTTGCTAGTGCCAGCGAAAGGACAGCCTGTGCGTTTTATTGCCTCTCCGGGCTCCATGCGTGGCTGAGGCGCAACCTACTGTACCGAAGGGTCGACCGTGTACTCGCCGGCGCGGATGCGCTCGGGCAGCCTGGCGATGAAATCCGCGGCGGCCTCTTCGCCATAACGCTTCACCAGCGTGGCGAACGCGGCGAACAGCGCCGCATGTGCGAGGGCTTCGCCATCGACACCTTCGCGCTCGGCACGAAACCATGTGCGGGAGAGATATTCGAGTGCCAGTTGGCGGTCCTCGATGGCGCGTTCGCGGCTGGTATCGGTTGAAGTGACAAACATGCTTTTCTCTTGATTCCTTGTCTCCACCTAACACAGCCAGAGCCTCGGGCCACTCCAAGGTGAACCGAAGGTTAACGGTGATAATTCTCGTAAAATTAGCATACACGAATATACGTGGATTCGTATATACTAGTACTTATTCTGCATAGCGCGAGTGGATATCGCGCGCCGCCTTTTCAGCTTCAGACAGCAATTTTTGCATGGCTTCATCGGCAGATGGCGTGCAAGTGCGATAGAGCCGGGCATAGGCGGCATAGCCTTCATTGAAGGCTCCGATGAGCCGGGCCCGCCGGTCGTCATCCGGATCGTCCGAAGAGATCAGTTCTGAGGCCTGGTTGCGCCAATCATCATCGCTGAACCCGCAGAGCGGCTGCAGAAAATATAGGCTGCCCATGATCTCGGTCAGCCGCTGCATCTCCTGTTGGTAGGGGGGATCGATCGCCTGTGAGGGCGTGACCGCGAAGGGCAGGCCGGCAAGCGCTGCAAAAGCCAAGCCCACGAGCCGCGACTGAAATGTATTCATGGCCTTCCACCCGTGCCAGATGACGCAACCCTGGCCAGGCCAGACGGGTTGCGTTTCGCTGTTCGAAACGCGGAGGCTAGCCAGCCAATACCCGCGCAGTCTTCAAGATGATCTCGTCAAGGCCCGGCGTCGTTTTGAGGCCTTCGGCTTCCTCAGCACGGCACCAGCGGATATCGGCGATTTCAATATTCGGATGTGGTGTACCCGAAAATGCCCTGCTCGCGAAGACCGAGAGTTCATAGCCCGCAAGCTTCTGCACCACCACCGGCGTCAAGGCTTGCACGATCATTCCGAGTTCCTCTTCAACCTCCCGTTTAGCGCACTCCTCCGGCGACTCGCTAGGCTCCGCTCTGCCTCCGGGCAGTGTCCAGTAGCCACGATAGGGCGACCGGGCTCTTTGAACCAGGAGCACTTTGTCAGAGGCAAAAAGGGCCACACTCGAGGCCATCTGAAGCGCGGTCATGACCAATTGCTAGCCGGCAAAAGCGCTTCTAGTCAAACAACGCATCGATATCTGCCTGCAACTGGGCCTCGCTTTGAACCTCGGTTGTTTCGGCACTGCTGACCATGGACGCAACACGATCACGCCGCTCGCCGATATCGGCAATGTCGACGCCGCGCATGCCGGATTGATGCGCGAGGATTGTCTCGATCAGTTCGTTGACCGCCGTCTCGAAAGCGCTCTTGCGCTCCGGCGGCAGATGTCGGTAAGCGGCCAGCACGACATCCGCCCCCTGAAAGCCGGAACCTGCGAAATGGCTCTCATAGTCGATCGGCCGCCAGTCCCGCAGCACCTCGTCCGGCATTGAGCCGTCGGCGACCATCTCGGCGAGCATCACATATTCATTGAAGGGATTGAGGAAGTCCGTTGCCAGCCCGGTTTCCGGATTGACGTTGGCCGCCTGCATCGCCGCGCGGCTGGGTGCGGTGGAACTGTCGAACGAGAGATCGGCGGAATCGGACATGGGGCCAATCTGCCCGCTCCGCCTGCCTATGATGTAAATCATCGCACAGGTAGATATGCTTAGGCGCGCGACACGGGGCGCGTTACCGAATACACTGCGCCCATGTGCGGACGATTTACCTACACCTATAGCTGGGCCGAAATCCATGCGATGCTGAGGGAGTTTCTGGGGCCGGTGAGGGCGCCGGCCCTCGAGGAGGCCGAGCCACATCCTCCCCGCTACAACATCGCGCCAACGCAGCCGGTCATCGCCGTCTGGCAGGCCGAAGGCAATTTCAATGCCGGTTTCATGCGCTGGGGACTAGTCCCGTCCTGGGTCAAGGACCCGCAGAAATTCCCTCTCATCCTCAACGCCCGCATTGAAACGGTAAGGGAAAAGCCCGCTTTCCGCGGCGGATTGCGGCATCACCGCTGCCTGGTGCCCGCCAATGGCTATTACGAATGGCGAGCCGGGCCCGGGAAGACCAAGCAGCCGCATCACGTCACACGCAAGGACGGCAAGCCGCTTTTCTTTGCCGCCACCTGGGCAACCTGGATGGGGCCTCAGGGTGAGGAAATCGACACCCTTGCCATCATCACCACCCCAGCCAGCCCCGATATGGCGTTCCTCCACGACCGCATGCCGGCCATTCTCGATATCGAGCAGGCGAGGGCCTGGCTCGATGTGCAAGCCGTTAGCGAGCACGAGAGTTTTGCTATGCTCGCGCCCAGGGCGGACCTCCTCTGCGCCACGCCGGTGTCCACACGCGTCAACGCCGTCGCCAATGATAGCCCGGATCTGATCGAGCCTCTGGCGGCCGGAGAAGCGGCTTCTGCCACCGCCACAGGCAACGTGCAGCTGGACTTGTTCTAGCGCGGCTCGCTGACCGGCTTCTTAAGCTCTGATGGAATTGTGCGCTCCCCTTAGCCGGGCGGGGGTGAACGATTTGTCGCCGCGCACGTTCAATCGTAAACGCGGCAGCGGCTGCAACTCCAAGGGGGCAGACGGAAAAAGCATGGCGGCAGCAGACAATACATCCACCAGACCCAATGCAGACGGACGTGGCCACGGAGCCACAACACCGACCCAGATCCCGCTTGCCGGCTGGAAGGAGATCGCACAGCGCATCGGCGGCAAGATCGGTGAGGATATGGTGATGCTGGTCGCGGCTGGCGTGACCTATTATCTGCTGCTGGCGCTGTTTCCAGCCATGACCGCCGCCCTGTCGATTTATGGCCTCTTCGCCGACCCGTCGACCATCGAGGGACAGCTTTCCGTTTTGGGCGGCATCATCCCCAGCGGCGGCATGGAAATCATCAGGGACCAGCTGACGCGCTTTGTCGAGCAGGGGGCGCCCAATCTCGGCTTCACCCTGCTGATCTCGGTCGTGGCCGCTCTCTGGAGCGCCAGCGCGGGCGTAAAAGCCCTCTTCCAGGCTATGGATATCGCCTATGAACAGGATGAAAACCGCGGCTTTCTCCAGTTCAATCTGACCGCTCTGGTCTTCACCCTGGGGGCCGTCGTCGCGGCAATCCTCTTCATAGTCATCATGATCGTCATGCCGGCTGCGCTAAGCATCGTCAGCCTTGGTTTCGGCACGGAATGGCTGGTGCGTATTGCAAGCTATCTTGTCGTGTTCGCGCTTGCCTTTTTTGGTCTCGCAGCGCTCTACCGCTGGGGACCAGCCCGCGAGAACCCCAAATGGCGCTGGGTTACCCCCGGCGCCCTCCTGACCATTATCGCGGTCTTCATCATGTCGATCCTGTTCGGTTGGTACGTGGCCAATTTCGGCTCGTACAACAAGACCTACGGCTCGATCGGCGCCGTAATCGGTTTCATGACCTGGCTCTGGATATCGTCGACGCTTGTGATCATTGGGGCCGAGCTCAATGCCGAAATGGAGCACCAGACCCTTGCCGATACGACCACCGATCCGGAAAAGCCGATGGGCTCGCGCGGTGCCGTGATGGCCGACACGCCTCCGTATCGCTCGAACAGGCGCGGCAGGACCGCGAAGAGCCGGCAGGTCGACGAGAGGCGCCCGCACAAGAAGCTTTCCGTCGGCACGCTCGCTTTTGCCGTGCCGGCAGCACTCGTGCTGTCGTGGGTCCAACGTCGCTCGACCCGCCATTCGCACTAGTCCGGGTCGGCCTAACCCAAAACCTTGCCCGGGTTCAAAATGCCCTTGGGATCGAGCGCCTGCTTGATCGCCCGCATCATCTCCAGCGCGGTCCGGTCTTTCACCTCTTTCAAAAGCCCTGCCTTGAGCTGCCCGATGCCGTGCTCGGCCGACACCGATCCGCCGAGCGCCAGCACCACCTCATAGACTGCGGCATTGATCTCCGCCTCCCGCGCCATGAACGCTTTCGGCTCCATCCCGGCGGGTTGGCTGAAGTTGAAATGGATGTTGCCATCTCCCAGATGCCCGAACGGCACCGGGCGGATATCGGGATCGAGCGCCGTCACCGCCGCACTGCCTCTTTCGATCAATTCCGGCACCGCAGCAACGGGCACTGATACATCGTGCTTGATCGAAGCGCCCTCCCGGCTCTGGCATTCCGACATCTGCTCGCGCGTCGCCCACATCAGCTCCCGGTCGCCGAGCGACTGGGCCACCGCCGCGTCGGCAATCAGATCCTGCTCGAACGCCGCTTCCAGCGCCGGCACCAGAACATCCATGGCGCCGCCCTTGGGACGGGAAATCTCCACAAGCGCATACCAGGGCGAGGGGCCGGTCGAGGGGTCCCTGGAAATCATCTTGTGCTTGAGCTGGATATCGATGCCGATACGCGGCATCAGTTCGAACGCCGTCAGCGTCTGCCCGGCACGCTCGCGGATCAGCCCGAACAGCTTCAGCGCCGCTGCAGGCGATTCGAGGCTGACGATCGCCGTCTCATGCCCCTCCGGCAGCGGATAGAGCTTCAGCGTCGCCGCCGTGATCATCCCCAGCGTGCCCTCCGCCCCGATCAGCAGATCCTTTAGATCGTATCCGGTATTGTCCTTCTTCAGCGCGCTGAGCCCCTGATAGAGCCGCCCGTCGGCCAGCACCGCCTCCACGCCGAGGCACAGTTCGCGCGCATTGCCATAGGCCAGCACCTGCACGCCGCCGGCATTGGAGGAGAGAACGCCTCCGATTCGCGCCGAGCCTTGCGAGGCGATGGTCAGCGGAAACAGCATGCCGGCTTTCTCGGCGGCATCATGGGCCTGCTGAAGCGTCAGACCGGCCTCGACCGTCATGTGCCCCGCCGCGGCATCCACAGTGCGCACGGCGTTCAGCCGGCCCATGCTGAGAATGATTTCCGCCCCCGACAGCGGCACCTGCGCGCCCACCAGCCCCGTATTGCCGCCCTGCGGGATGACGGGCACGCCATGCTCATTGGCGCAGGCCAGAACGGCTCTGCACTTCCCTTACGCTGCCCGGCCGCACCACGGCGCGCGCCGTGGTGTGGAAGCGCTTGCGCGGCTCTTGAAGATATGGCGCCAGACCGGATGCATCGGTCAGAACGTTCTTGGCCCCCACGATGGCGGCAAGGGGCGGTGCGATGTCGGGAACGGATGTCGTCATGCCCGCAAGCTTATTGCGCCTCATCCCCATCCGAAAGCCGGAACTTGCTCCTTCCATGCCCCTGTGCCAAAACCGGCTCAACACGAACGGCGAAGGGAAGACGCGATGGCTGGCGGATTGATGGACGGAAAAAGGGGCCTGATCATGGGCGTGGCGAACAACCGGTCCATCGCCTAGGGCATTGCCAAGGCCTGCCGTGCGCAAGGGGCCGAACTGGCCTTCACCTATCAGGGCGAGGCGCTGCAGCGCCGGGTCGAACCGCTGGCGGAAGATCTTGGCTCCGATTTCGTCCTGCCCTGCGACGTCACCGATGGCGCGGCCCTCGACACCGCCTTCGAGGCGGTCAAGGGACGCTGGGGCAAGCTCGATTTCCTCGTCCACGCCATCGCCTTCTCGGACAAGGACGAACTGGACGGGCGCTATCTCGACACTACCCCGGCCAATTTCGCCCGCACCATGGACATCTCTGTCTATTCGCTGACCGCCATCGCCAAGCGTGCCGAACCGCTGATGACCGAAGGCGGCTCCATCCTGACGCTGACCTATTACGGCGCGGTCAAGGTCCTGCCCAACTACAACGTCATGGGCGTGGCCAAGGCGGCGCTCGAATGTTCGGTGCGCTATCTCGCCTCCGACATGGGCCCTAATGGCATCCGCGTCAACGCGATCTCGGCGGGCGCCATCAAGACGCTCGCAGCCTCTGGCATCGCCGATCTCCGTGCCATGCTGCAATATCAGGAAGCCAACGCGCCGCTTCGCAAGAATGTCACGATTGATGAGGTGGGAAATGCGGGCATGTACCTGCTGTCCGATCTTTCGAGCGGCACCACCGGCGAAATCCACTATGTCGATGGCGGCTACAACATCCAGGGCATGAAAGTGCTCGACCAAAAGGCCGAAGCGGACGCCTGACACCAAAGCGGATCACGATGCCAACATTTGAGCTGCCGGACATCTTCTTTGTCCGGCACGGCGAGACTGACTGGAATGCCGAAGGGCGCTACCAGGGGCGGCGCGACATTCCCCTCAATGAGCGCGGCCGCGCTCAGGCCGACGCCAATGGTCCGCTGCTGCGCGACCTGCTGCAGCGCGATGGCTTCGCCCCCGAGGTGCTGGATTGGTTCGCCTCGCCCCTGACGCGGACGCGCGAAACCATGCAGCGCATCCGCGCAGCCTTTACCAACGATGTACCCGAGCCGGTATTCGATGAGCGCCTCATCGAGATTTCCTTCGGTGTGCTTGAAGGAGCGCTCGCGACAGACCATTCGTCATCAATCGTCCAAACAGGCGAACGCGATGCCGGTTTCTGGACCTTCCGGCCCGAAGAGGGCGAGAACTACGATGATCTGGCAGGACGAATTGAACGGTTTTTTGCCGCCGTCACCAAACCTTCCGTTGTCGTAGCCCACGGGGGTGTGGCACGGGTTTTCCGGCATCTTCTGGCGGGGGCCTCCCGGGAACAAGTTGTGAATTGGCAGCCACCCCAGAATGCCGTATTGCACTTCGCCGGCGGTCGGATGACCGTTTACGAAAGCGAAATTGCCGCTTGAGTCAGGCTGGTGCCGCTCGGGCGGCTTGACAAGTTTTTTATTTAATATGAATGTTAAATAGCGATCCGGGGCTCCTCCCGCCTTCGCGGTCGCGACGTAATCGAAAGCAAAATCACATGACCGCCACCGATACGCTTGAATCGGCTGGGCCGGCGTCTGCCGCCGCGCCCAACACCGCTGCGCGCGACCGCATTGTGATCGGCGTTCTGTTGGTGTCGACCTTTGTCGTTATTCTCAACGAGACCATCATGAGCGTGGCGATCCCGCACCTCATGGCCGATCTAGGTGTCACCGCCGCCGCTGCGCAATGGCTCACGGCTGCCTTCCTCTTGACCATGGCGGTCGTCATTCCGGTCACCGGCTATCTTATTCAGCGCTTCAACACGCGCCCGCTCTATACAACCGCGATGTCGCTCTTCAGCGCGGGAACGCTCATTTGCGCCGTCGCGCCAGGGCTCGGACTTCTGCTTTTTGGCCGCGTGATCCAGGCCTGCGGCACCGCCATCATGTTCCCCTTGCTCATGACCACGGTGATGAACCTTGTTGCGCCTGCCAATCGCGGCAAGGTCATGGGCAACATCTCCATTGTCATATCGGTTGCGCCCGCCATCGGGCCGGCCCTGTCGGGACTGATCCTCAACTATCTGGGCTGGCGCTGGATGTTCATCATCGTGCTGCCCATCGCCCTTCTGGCGCTGGCAATAGGCGGACGGCTGATGAAGAACGTCACCGAGCCGCGCTCCGCCCCGCTCGACATCCTGTCGGTGGTCCTCTCGGCCATTGCCTTTGGCGGCGTTGTCTATGGCCTCAGCACCGTGGGCGAGATGTCAGGCGAGACGCCGCCTGCCGTGCCCGGCTGGATCCCGCTCGCCATCGGCCTGGTGACGGCGGGCATTTTCATCCACCGCCAGCTTCGCTTGCAGAAGAACGACAAGGCTTTGCTCGACCTCAGAACCTTCCAATCGCGCAATTTCACCATCTGCATCGTGCTGATGGCGGTGTTCATGATGTGCCTGTTCGGCACCATCATCCTCTTGCCCATCTATACCCAGGGCGTCATGGGCATAGATGCCCAGATGACCGGCCTGCTGCTCCTGCCGGGCGGCCTGATAATGGGCATTCTCGGGCGCATGTCGGGCAGTTGGTATGACCGCTGGGGGCCAACGGTCCTGCTGGTGCCGGGCAGCATCGTCGTCAGCGCCGTGCTTTGGGCCCTGACTTTGGTCGACCAGAATACCTCGATCTGGGCCATCCTGACCGGTCACATCATCATCTCGGTCGGTCTGGCACTGATTTTCACGCCACTTTTTACCGCAAGCCTGAGCTCGGTGCGCCCTCAGCTTTATTCCTATGGCAGCGCCACGCTTGGCTCACTCCAACAGGTGGCCGGAGCGGCGGGCGTCGCTCTGTTCGTGGCGATTATGACATTGCGCAGCACCGCGCTGGTCGAGCAGGGCGTCGAGCAAGTGCCGGCCCTGTCTGCCGGCATCCGCGCCGGGTTCATGTGCGGCGCGATCATTTCGGTCTTTGCCGTTGCCGCGGCCTTCTTCGTGCGCAAGCCCGAGGACAACGGCATGGATATGCACGGCGGCCACTAGACGGAGGAAGGGCGGCGTCTGACGCCGCGCCGCCTTTCCCTTTTTGCCAAACTTCGGCTATCAAGCGTCTCGAACGATCGGGACGCGTTTTGCCATGTCGCATAATACCTTCGGCCATCTTTTCCGCTTCACCACATGGGGCGAAAGCCACGGACCTGCATTGGGCGTGGTGATCGATGGGTGTCCGCCCATGCTCGACATCAGCGCCGAAATGATCCAGCGCGACCTCGATCGCCGCAAACCCGGCCAGTCGAAATTCACCACCCAGCGCCGCGAGGCCGATGAGGTCAAGATCCTGTCGGGCGTCTTCGAGGACGAGCGTACGGGAGGCCTCAAGACCACGGGAACCCCGATCGCGCTCGAAATCCAGAACACGGACCAGCGGTCCAAGGATTATTCCGAGATTCGTGACAAATACCGGCCCGGCCACGCCGACTACACCTATCATCAGAAATACGGCATTCGCGATTATCGTGGCGGCGGGCGCTCTTCCGCGCGTGAGACGGCGGCGCGTGTCGCCGCGGGGGCTGTGGCGCGGCTCGTCGTTCCCAACGTCACCATCCGCGCCTCCCTGGTGCAGATAGGCCCGCACAAGATCGACTATGCCCGCTTCGACTGGAATGAGGTCCATAACAACCCCTTCTTCTGCGCGGATCCCGTGGCGGCAAATCAGTGGGCGGACTATTTGGACGGTCTGAGGAAGTCCGGCGACAGTGTCGGCGCGGTCATCGAAGTGGTGGCCGAGAATGTGCCCGCGGGCTGGGGCGCGCCTGTTTACGGCAAGCTCAGCGCTGACCTCGCCTCCGCCATGATGAGCATCAACGCCGTCAAGGGCGTCGAGATCGGCGATGGCTTCGCAGCCGCCGAACTGACTGGGTCTCAGAACGCCGACGAAATGCGGGCCGGCAATGCCGGGCCCTATTTCAAGTCGAACCGGGCGGGGGGCATTCTGGGCGGAATTTCCAATGGCGATCCGGTCGTCGTCCGCTTTGCCGTCAAACCGACCTCATCCATCCTCACCCCGCGCGAGACGGTCACCACTTCGAACGAGAACACCGATATCGTCACCAAGGGTCGCCATGACCCCTGCGTCGGCATTCGGGCCGTGCCCATCGGTGAGGCGATGATGGCCTGCGTCCTGGCAGATCATTTTCTCCGCCATCGTGGCCAGACGGGACGGGACGGACCGGTCGGTTTTTAGGCGGCCGACTCTTTCGCCCAATGAATGGCATCGTCGAGCCGATCGTCGCCCCAAAACAGCTCGTCTGCGACCAAAAAACTCGGCGACCCGAATATTCCGCGGGCTTTGGCCTTATCGGTGGCCGCGGCAAGGGAGCGCCCGGCTTCCGGCGAATTCGCCCTTTCGATGACATTTTGCGGGTCTTGCCCGGCGGCGGCTATGCTTGCGGACAAATTGGGCTCGCTGCCTGCCGCCTGCCCCTCTTCAAACCATAATCGATAGGCCTCGATGGTATAGGCTGCGCACCAGCCCTCTTCTGCCGCAATTAGTGCCACGCGGTTGGCCTGCTCCAGATCGGGGAGCGGATATGGCACCGGGTATCTGGGACGAAGCCCGTACATCTTTGCCCGGCGGCCCAGGTCGCGCCACATATAGGCAGCCTTGACCGGCTTGTTGGCGAACGGGATGTTATCCATCTCGATCATAACTGCGCGCACATTAAACGGGCGCCAGCAAAACGAGATATTGGCCTGTTCGGAAATGGCATTAAGGCGCATCACGCTCAAATAGGTGTAGGTGCTGCCAATCGAATACCAGAATTCGATTTCGGTCATTCTGCCCCCTCGCTGCTCATCGCAGCCTAGAGCGGAGCGGTGGAGAGTTGCAAGCCGGGGTGGGAGGTTAACCGGACTGCCGTCGGCAGACCAGGACCGTCTCCTTGTTCCCGTCGCCACCGGCGATGGGTGAGGGGACGGCCTGCTTCAGCGCGAAGTCCTGCTCGGACAAAAAGCCGGTCACGGCCTTCAGGGCTGCAGCTATCGCATCTTCATTGGTGACGATGCCGCCCTTGCCGATATGATCGCGGCCGACCTCGAATTGCGGCTTGAACAGGATGACGGCATCGGCACCTGGCTTGCAGAGCCCGAGCGGTGCCGCCAGCACCTTGGTCACGGAAACGAAGCTGATATCGCAGACAAGAAGCTCGATCTCATTTGTAATACGATTTGCATTGAGGTCACGTGCGTTGACTCCCTCCATGAGGACGACGCGCTCATCCCCTTGCAGAGACTCGGCAAATTGCCCGTGCCCGACATCGACGGCGAAGATTTTTGCCGCGCCCCGCTCCAACAGCACTTGCGTAAAGCCGCCCGTAGAGGCTCCGAGGTCGAGGCAAATCTTCCCCTGCACGGCAATGCCGCCTGCATCCAGCCCCGAGCTCAGTTTGAGTGCCGCCCGCGACACATAACCGGCGGTTGGGTCGTTGAGCGTTAGCGTGTCCTCATCCGAGACCTGCTGGTTCGGCTTGCGCGCTGGTGCCCCATTCACGCTCACGGTGCCGCGCAGAATGGCATCTCGCGCCCGCGCCCGGCTTGGCAGCAGCCCGCGCGCTTCAAGCGCCAGATCGAGCCGCATCCTTTGCAAAACTAACTCATGACCAACTGGCGGATCTTCTCGAGCGCCGTGTCGCGGTCCTCGCCATAATCGATGGTGCCCTCAAAGCTCCCATCCTTGTTAAGCAGGAACACCGACGCCGTGTGATTGACAAGATATTCGGTACTGCCGGAATCGTTGACCTTCTCGGAATAGACACCGAACGCTTTTTTGGCGTCCTCGGTCTGCTGCTCATCGCCGCGCAGCCCGATAATGTCGGGGTCGAAAGCCGCGAGATATTGCTTGAGCCCGTCAGCTGTGTCGCGCTCCGGATCGACGGTGACGAAGATGATCCTCAGCTTGTCCGGATCGAGCCCCAATTGCTGGCGCCAGCCAACCGCCTCGGCCAGGGTGGTGGGGCAGACATCGGGGCAGTAGGTGTAGCCGAAAAAGACCAGGCTCGGCGTGCCCTTGAGGTCGTTCTGAGTGAACGTCCCGCCATCGGTGGAGGTCAGCTGGAACTCGCCGCCGAACAGTCCGACCGGCCGCTCTGGCGGGCGCAGGAAGTAGACCGCCGTTGCCGCCAGGCCGATAACGATGATCAGGCCCCAGAGAATGGTGCGCACGGCCCTGAGAGAGGATTTGGACGCCATGACTAGCTGTCCAGCGGTTCGACGCCCGTTGGCGCGCCGTCGCGCGAAAGCGTGATTTTTTCGATCCGCGATTCCGCCGTCTTCAGCAGCGTCTCGCAATGCTGCTTCAGCGCTTCGCCGCGCTCGTAGATCGCGATGGATTCCTGCAGCGGCGCCTTGCCGCCCTCGAGCTTCTGCACGATCTGCTCGAGCTCGGCCAGAGCCTGCTCGAAGCTCATCGCCTTGATGTCGTCATGCGTGGTGTCCGGCATGTTCGGTCTCTTTCCCCCGCCAGATTGAAGAGCCTTGTGAGTCGGCAGCATGCCGCCTGATAGGGCGAAAGCGTGGCGCGATCTAGTGGTTTGTGGTCGCTGTGCCGCTCTGCAACATCGTCACATGCGCCGCAACGCCATCGGCGAGCCCCCTGAGGCTGTAGCCTCCCTCAAGTAGCGAGATGAGCCGGTTGTCGCAATGGCGTTCGGCCACATCCATGATCTTTCCCGTCACCCAGGAGAAATCGTCGGGTCCCCAATTGAGCTGCGCGAGGGGGTCGCGCCGGTCCGCATCGAACCCTGCGGAAATCAATACGAGGTCCGGTGAAAATTCATGAAGGGCCGGCAGAATTCTGTCGGTGTACGCGGCCCGCATTTCCCTGGTCCCGCTGCCTGCGGAAAGCGGGGCGTTGAGGATATTGCCCACGCCCGTCTCATCGCTGCCGCCCGTCCCCGGAAACAGCGGCATCTGGTGCGTGGAACCATAGAACACGCTGGAATCCTTGTAGAAAATGTCTTGCGTGCCATTGCCGTGATGCACATCGAAATCGATGATCGCCACCCGCTCCGCGCCATATTTGCGCTGCGCTTCGCGCGCCACAATCGCGATGGTGTTGACTAGGCAAAAGCCCATCGGCGTTTCGTGCTCGGCATGGTGTCCTGGAGGTCTTATGGCACAGAACGCGTTGTCGACTTCGCCCAGCAACACCGCGTCCAGCGCCGCCAATCCGGCCCCGACCGCGCTCGACGCCGCCTCGAAAGAGCCTTTGGAAATAAAGGTATCGGCGTCGAGCATGCCGATTCCCTCGATGGGACGGGCGTCGCGCAGCGCCTGCAGATAGTTGGGGCCATGCACCAGTTCGGCTATCGCGAGATCGACAGATTGCGCCTCGCGCCGAACGAGATTGGAGAACCGGCGGTGGCCAAGGACATTGGTCACGGCCTCAAGCCGCTCCGGCCGCTCCGGGTGTCCCGGAGGCGTGATGTGGTCAGTGCCTTGCGGCTGACTGACGAGAAGGGTGGTCATGACCCAAAACTACCGGTTTCGCCGGGCATTCGAATTTCTTGACGCAAAGGGGCTGGCCTTGTCAAACAGCGCCATGAACAACGCCTCGCACCCCCAATCGATCCAGGATGCCGCCGAGCTGATCCGGCAGGGACAGATTTGCGCCTTCCCCACAGAGACCGTCTATGGCCTCGGCGCGGATGCCACCAATGCCGATGCGGTCCTCAAGATCTATGAGGCAAAGCAGCGTCCGCGCTTCAACCCGCTCATCGTGCATTGCGCCGATCGCGCCATGGCTGAGCGCTTCGTGAAAATTCCCGAGCGCTTGCGGCCTTTGGCAGACACCTTCTGGCCGGGCCCCCTGACGCTTGTGCTGCCACTCAAGCCCGGAAGCGGAATTGCCGATCTGGTGACCGCAGGCCTCGATACGCTTGGGGTACGCATCCCCGGCCATCCGCTCGCCCGACAGCTGATTGCCGAAGCAGGGTGCCCCATTGCCGCGCCCTCTGCCAATCCTTCGGGAAAGCTCTCGCCGACCACGGCCGAACAGGTACGGACGGCGTTCCACAATCGCATCCCGGTACTCGACGGCGGCCCGTGTGAGGCGGGCCTCGAATCCACGATCTTGGCGCTTGATGGGGATCGCATCGTGCAACTGAGGGCAGGGGCGCTCCCCCGCAACGAGATTGAAGCTGCCATCGGCCAAGAAATCGAGGTGGCAACCGGTGGGGGCAAGGTCAGCGCGCCCGGCATGCTGAAAAGTCACTATGCCCCGCACGCAGCGCCTACGTCTGAACGCGGAAGCGCCGGGGCACGATGAGGCCTATCTGGCCTTTGGAACGGCGCCCGATTTTTCCGGACCTGTGGAAAATCTTTCTTCGTCTGGCGATCTGCGGGAGGCTGCACGCAATCTTTTCTCAATGCTGCATCGCCTCGACGCGGCAGATGTCAAGCGTATCGCCGTTGCGCCCATCCCCGCGACAGGCTTGGGCGAAGCCATCAACGACCGTCTCAAAAGGGCCTCCGCGCCGCGCGAGGCGTAGCAGGAAAGAGGCTCGGTCATCCGCCGTTCATCTCGGCCATGTTGTGTTCGGGCAGGACACCACCAGAGGAGACCGCCATGTCCATCCTTAGGGTTTTTGCCGTCGGCCTGGCGTTTGCCCTTAGCGCTGCACCGTCCCTGGCGCAGCGCTTTCCGCTGGACGCCGGCTCCTGGGGCGGCAAGCTGCGCGCGGGTCCGAGCGTCAACTCCCGTGACATCGGCTCGTTGCGGGAAGGAGAGCCGATCACCCTGCTGTCCCGCGAGCCGGAGATGTTTAACGGCTATCCCTGGTTCCGCATCAGGACGCAGTCGGGGCGGGAAGGTTATCAGTGGGGCGGGATCATCTGTGGCCTCGATGGGCCGATAGATGGTGCTTTCGAAACCTGTGACACCGATTTCAGCCAGCCTGTTCCGAAACACGCCGAAGTGCCAGCGGGCGCGGTTGATAGACGCCCCGCCCGGATTGCCGGCGCCAACAGCGCCTATACGGATGTCGATTTCGACCGCTGCAGCACCCTGTTCGAATCCGAAGAGGGCGGCAGCGTTTCGCTGCACTGCCCCGGCTATGGCGAGGAGTATCCGGTGATCTACCTGGAGGGCGATGGACGTGTGGACATCGACCCGGTCGCAGACGATGGCGATTTCACCACGCTCTCACCCTTCAACAGGCTGGGCGGCAGGTTGGAATGGCGGCTCGACCGGTCAAAAACACCGTTCGCGCTCATATACCGCCTGTCGACGGCGACGCCCGAGGTGCCAAAAAGCTCAACGCTCTTCGTCAAATCCGTGCCCTCGGACGGGCAGCCAGGATGCCTGGTGGCGAAAGTCCAGGGGGATGTGCCCGATGCCAACGCTGTTGCGCGTCAGCGCGCGGACCTGCTCGCCCCGACCTTCCGTTGCGGCGTGGACCGTGTGGTGTGGGACCGCTAGGCAATTCATGCCTCTATCCGCCGCCGCCTGTATTCGCTGGCGAGATAAACGAAGCCGATCGTCACCAGCACGCCGAGCCCCATGTGGATCCAATTCACGCTGTTCAGGATCGGGGCCACAAGGCTGATAGGGTTATCTCCATTATCGGTCATCAGCCAGTGAAACGCGTCTTGTGGCTCCATCACGCCCTGAAACCGCCAGCCGAGATATTGGGCAATGGGGCGGCTGGAGTCCGGCTCTCCGATGGTGTTGAGGCGTTCGAAAAGAATTACGGCGCCGGGAATTAGGAAGGCCAGCGGAATGCTCCAGCGTTGGAAGAGCGTCGACAGGAAGGCGACCCAGCCCAGCAATGGCGAGCTCCACATAATGCTGATGACCACATAGACCACGCCCACGATCAGCACCTGAACCCAGTCCGAAAACGCCTGCAGCGGCGCCGGGCTCGTCACCAGTGGCAACCGGGCACCGACCACAAGGCTCAGCATGTAGAGAAGAACGCCCGTCAGCGCCGCGAAGGCGAGGATGAGCGCCGGGAACAACGTGATACCGGCCAGCGCTTTGCTCGTGAGCACCTTGAGGTCGCTTTGCGGCATGGACTTCCAGAACAACAGCGCATTGTTGCGCCGGTCGGCGGAAAAGCTGTCCGCGTAATAGAAGAACAGCGCGATCATCAGATAGACCGACCACAGCCCCACAATGCCGACCAACCCGAACGTGTAGAACTGCGAGGTTGGTGGCAGCTCACCAGTGTTCGCCATGGCGAAGTGTGTGTTGCCATGAAAGGTCCCGGCCAGCATGGCCAGAAACAGCCCCAAGGTGAGGACCGCCGGGGCGTAGAGAAACGCCCCCCGGTGCTCGAGGAATTCGCGTTTGATCAGGGCAGCCATGGCGCGCATCAGGCAGTCTCCGGAATGGCGGTCTGGCGCTGCATCAACGCCACGAACAGATCGGAAAGGGTGGGTGTGGAGACCTGCCCGAGATTGGAGAGGTCTTCGACCGGCGCATCCTCGAAGATCATCACGGTCTGTCCGAACCGTGTTTCCGAGAAGATCGGCTTGAAGGTTTGAGCGGCCTGTACATTGTCGCCGCTGACCACCAGCTGCACATAGCGTTCGGCGACGACATCGGTCGGCGCATCGAGAACCAGTTCCCCATCACGCATGAACATGATGTCAGTGAGCATGAACTCGATTTCGTCAACCTGATGCGTGGTGATCAGGAGCGTCCGTTCTTCGGACATGTAGTCGTCCAGGAGCCGTCGATAAAATCGCTTCCGGTAGGTGATATCGAGTCCGAGGGTGGGTTCGTCGAGGACGAGAAGACGAGCGTCAATCGCCATGACGACAGCCAGGTGAAGCTGAGCGACCATACCTTTCGATAGGTGCTTGATCTTGAGCTCGGGCCGAAGATCGGTGCCCTGTAGAAATACATTGGCCTTCTCCCGCGAAAAATTGGGGTGGATGTCTTCGATCAGGTCGAAAAGTTCCCGAACCTTCAAAAAGCGCGGCAGGCTGGCGACATCGGAGATGAAGGCGACATCGTTCATCAGCTGCGCGCGGTGGCGGAACGGGTCGAGCCCCAGAACCTCGATGGAGCCCTCGCAGTCGGTCAGCCCAAGCATGGCGTTCAGCGTCGTGGTCTTGCCCGCGCCATTGTGGCCGACCAGACCGTAGATGCGGCCTGCGGGAATGGTGAAGTCGACGCCCTTGATGACGCGCTTCCGGCCATAGGATTTGGAGAGCCCGCGCGCTTGCGCGATGATGTTTGGCTCGGCACTCATTTGCCCGCCCCCTTGCTCATGAGATCGGAAATCTCGAGGCCGAGCGCCTCGATCTGCGCCCTTATGCGCGGCCAGTCTTCGTTCAAAAATTTCTCGCGCTCATGCGCCAGAAGCTTTTTGCGTGCATTGCTGGCGACATACATGCCCAGCCCCCGTCTTTTTTCGACCACGTCGAGATCGACCAGCGATTGATAGGCCTTGGTGACGGTGAGCGGGTTCACCGAAAGATCCATGGCGATCTGCCGCACCGAGGGCAGCGCCTCGCCTTCGGGCACCGCACCCTTCAGGATCATCTCGATCAGTTGCTGCCGGATTTGTACGAAAATCGGCTGCGCGTCGTTGAACACCGTCATTTGCCTGCCGTGCTAGTGTATTACACACATAACACACTAATACGGAAGCGCAAGCCTCGTTTTTGAGGAGGTCTGATAGGGGAGGGCAAGATCAGTTGCGGACGACGATGCAGGACCCGCCAGCGGTCTTTAGTTTCTGGCAAAACGCGGAGGCCGCCGTCTGCGTCTGCCGCCCGACCATGGCAGAGATTCGGGGCTTCTTTCCAAAGCGAGGATTGACCACGCTGAGGATCAGTGGCTGCTCGTTCCCGAGAAGCTTCGGAAAGCGCTGCTGGGTCCGCGTAAAACCGCTCCGCGCCAACGCTTCCGTCCAGTTCTGCGAGATCAGCACCCCCCAGGGCTGCCATTCGGCGTGAGCCGCAAGACGCGGCGCCTTGCGGTTCTCGGCGAGCTTGATGCACGCCTTCTCGAACGGCAAATCCTTATCGAGCGTGAAGTCGGCGTCATCGGGTGGTGTTGAGCGCCAGGCCTCGACCGGGATACCCGTAATGGTGAAGACGTAGTCGCGCGTCTCCGCCGGCAGAAAGCCGCCCTTGGCGATCCAGTTCGAAACCCGCCCTTCGCCCGCATTGTAGGCGGCTGCCGCAAGACCAAGATTGCCGAACTTGTCGGTGAGAAAGCGCAGATAGTCAGCCGAATAGGCCAGGGCTTCTGCCGGCTGAAAACTCTGCTTGAGACCGCGCAGGCGGGCCGTTCCAGGCATGAATTGGGCAATGCCTTGCGCACCGGCGCCACTGACGCTGTTGGGGTTGAACCGGCTTTCCTGCCAGATCAACCGGGCAAAGAATGGCGGCGGCAGATCCTCGCGATCGGCATAAAGCGCGATTGCGCGGCAGACATCGCCATAAAAATCCGCGCTGCCAATGCAAACCGCATCCTCCGACGCAGCTTCGGACGTCGCATAGCAGGCCTTTTGCGCAGGCGCGTCCGGTTCCGCGTGCGCCGGTTGCGAGAAGAGCAGTGTCAGGGAGGCGAGCGCGCAACCAAAGAGCTGCCACCCTTGGCGAGGGGGGCGGCGGCGGCCGGGACAATCCAAAGACCCGCCTGTCACGATGCGCTCCCGAGTTGGTACCACGGCCGACACTAACGGCTTCGGGCACCAACGGTCACCTCGGCACCGAGGTTTCCGGCGAATAAAATTCAGTCCCTAACCTTATAGGGCTTCTGGTCACGCCAGAACCGCATCAGGCTTTCGAGATCGGGATCGCCTCCCTCGGGCAAAACGATGCGGATATTGGCGTAAAGATCGCCGTCGCCGAACAGGCCCTTGCCCTTCAGCCGCATGGCCTTGGATGTGTCGACACCGGCCGGCAGGGTGATTTCCACGGCGCCATCGAGCGTCGGCACACGCACCTTGCCGCCCAGCACCGCCTCGTAAAGCGTTACCGGCACATCTGCCCGCAAATCATTGCCGTCACGGCGAAAAATCTTGTGACGCGCAAATTTGACCGACACCAGGGCATCGCCGGGCTCGCCGCCGGTCAGCGAAGGCTGGCCTTGGCCGCGAAGGCGAATCTGCTGACCCTCCTCAACCTTCGCCGGCAATTTGACGGCAAGGGTACGGCCCCCCTTGAGGCGCACATTGACCGTGCCCCCCTTGTGGGCATCCTCCAGCGTTATCTCGGCGGTGGCAGCGATGTCATGGCCCTTGATGGGGCCGGTATTGCGAGCCTGCCCGGCAAACGGGTCCCAGCTTTGGCCACCCATGCCGGCGCCACCGGCGCGCGCACCGCCGCGCGGTGCGCCGCCAAAGCCCGACATGAACTCCTTGAGAATATCTTCGGCGCTGAAGGCGCCGCCCTGCTGGCCGCGGGCACCTGCACCGGCACCGGCACCGCTACGGGCACCGCCGAAATCGAAACCGGCAAATTTCGGATTGCCATCGGCATCGATCTCGCCCCGGTCATATTGGGCACGCTTTGTCTTGTCCGACAAAAAGTCATAGGCGGACGTGACCTCGGCGAACTTCGCCTCGGCCTTGGGGTCATCACGGTTCTGGTCCGGGTGGTAGGATTTGGCCAGCTTGCGGTAGGCGGACTTGATGTCCTTTTCGCTGGCCGTCTTCGATACCCCCAGAACGGAATAGGGATCGCGCATGTAACGTATTCTGCTCGTTGAACTGTTGCCAGTCTGCAAAGTCACCGGCATATATGGTCGCGCGCTCCGCGCTTGTCTAGCGCCGGGTGGGGAAGGGACGGCAAAACATGACTTCCGGCAGCGATCTGACCGCGCGCCTGTTCGACGACACGGACGCTAGCCCACTCGATCCGTTTGAGATTTTCGAAGCCTGGCTGCTTGAGGCCCGCGAAAGTGAGCCCAATGACCCCACTGCCATGGCGCTCGCAACGGTCGATGCCGACGGCATGCCGGACGTGCGCATGGTGCTCATGAACGCCCATGATTCGCGGGGACCGGTCTTCTTCACAAATGCCGAGAGCGCCAAGGGCCAGGAACTGGCAACCAACCCCCGGGCGGCGCTGCTCTTCCACTGGAAGAGCCTGCGCAGGCAGGTGCGGTTCAGGGGCGCGATCGAACAGGTGATCGATGCCGAGGCCGACGCCTATTTCGCCACCCGTCACCCGCGCTCGCAGATCGGCGCACACGCGTCGGCCCAGTCGCGCCCGCTCGCGAGCCGCCACGAATTGCTCGACCGCGCCGAAACTCTTGCGGCCCGATTTGAGGGGCAGCCCGTGCCTCGGCCCAACTACTGGACGGGATTCCGCCTCAAGCCGGAACAGATCGAGTTCTGGAAGAACGGCGATTATCGGCTGCATGATCGGGTGTTGTTTACGCTTCAGGGCACACAATGGACGCGGCAGCGCCTCAACCCCTGACTGATCCCGGCGGCACCTCACACGCATGCGCATTCTTATAAAGACATCGCGATGGGCGATATGGGCGCGCCGGTTCGGCAGTTTTGCTCTGCCTTTGCTCGTCCTTCCGGTGGTCATGCACCGGGCCCGCGTCTTGCCGAGCGATGCCTTCGTCAATGTGCTCGCAGTGACCATGGTGATGGCGCTGCTCGCGGTCATCTCCGCGTTTGTCGCCTTTGTCCGCTTGTGGCAAAGTGGCGACCGCGGCTGGGGCCGGGCCGCCCTCGGCGGGTTTCTCGGGCTGCTGATTCTCGCCCCGGCGATCTACGGCGCCTTGCTCTTTGCCGAATATCCCGCCGTCGCCGATGTAACAACCGGCCCGCCGGGTGAACCGCCATTGGTCCTGTCGGCCGCAGCGCACCAACCCGCTCTTGCGGCACCCCGCACCAGGAAAGAATTCCCCAAGGCTGCGACCCGGACCTATGCCGTCGATGCGCCGACCGTGCTTTCCCTCATCGATACGCTCGTCGAAGAACGTCAATGGGATGTGCGTCAGAGGCGAGAGCCGGCCGGAGGCGACCCCGGCGGCATCATCGCGCTGGCGACGACATGGCTCGGCTGGCGTGACGAGGTGGTCGTCCAGGTCCAGCAGACACTGGATGGAACGAGCGTCGATATGCGCTCGGCCTCCCTCTATTCCCGCGGGCATGACCTTGGCGCCAATGGCCGGCGCATCGAAGAGTTCCTGACGGCGCTCGATGCCGCGGTCAGCGATTGGCAAAAGAGCAATCCGACGGGCAATGCCGACGCGTCATCGGACGCGCAATAGTGGTGGCAACCTATGGTATGAGGCGCGACACGGTGCCGAGAACGCCGCGCTTGACGTTGATCAGCCCCTTTTCCTGCAGATATTCGAGATGGGCGTTCAGCGTCATCAGCGCTGCCGGCAACAGTTTCGGTGCCAGCGCCGGATAGATGTGGCGCAAAAGGTCGCCGGTTCGCCTCGGACCCCGTGCCAACGCCTCGAGAATTTGCTGATTGCGCGCTTCCCTGTGCGCCTTGAGCTGGCGCGCAAACTGCGGACCGTTCTCAATCGGGCCGCCATGCGCCGGCAGGTAGGTTCGGTAGGGGAGGGCGCTCACCTTGTCGAGCGATCTCAGATAATCGGCCATCGACCCGTCGGGGGTGGCGACGAGCGTTGAACTCCAGCCCATCACATGATCGCCCGACAAAAGATACGGCGTGCCGGTGATCCCGAAGCTCAGATGGTTGGCGCAATGACCAGGCGTTGCGATGACCTCGATTTCCATTTCGCCGATCAAAAGCCGCTCGCCATCGGCAAGCACATGGTCCGGCAGCAGAGCCCAGTCCGAGGATCGGGCAACCGCATTGATCTCGAAACGTCTCTTGCGCCGCGACAGGCGGTGCCTGCCGCCGAACCAGATCGGCGCCTCAAGCCGCATCCCGAGTTTTCGCGCCAGCGCCGAATGGTCACGATGGGTATGGGTCAGGACGATCGCCTCCACGGTACGGCCACCGATGGCTTCCAGCAGCGCGTGCAAATGGCTCGCGTCGTCAGGGCCGGGATCGATGACAAGGAGCTGGTCCCGCCCCAGCAAGAAGCTATTGGTACCGGTGAAGGTATAGGGGCCCGAATTGGGGGCCGTGACACGTGCAACGCCTGAAGCCAGTTCGATTTTTTCGCCGGGACGGGGCGAGAATTCTGTGTCGTAGACCGGGTTCTGAGAGGGACTTGCCATTGCAACTGCCGGGGGAGGCGGGTAAGGAATGAGGATCGTTCTGCCGACGAACAAAAGGACCAATAGCATGGCCAATGCAAGTCTGACTGCGCCCACCCTGCTCGATCGCCTGCGTCCCGAGGGTCGCCGGGCGGCGTTGCTGACCCGCATTGCCGCGGTTGTCGCCGGCACGCTCATTCTGGCCATCTCGGCCCAGATCAAGATCCCCTTCATTCCGGTGCCGGCCACACTGCAGACACTGGCTGTCGCGGTGATCGCCGCCTCGCTTGGTGCGCGGCTGGGCGTCGCCACAGTTGCACTCTACATCGTCGAAGGCCTTTCCGGCTTGCCGGTCTTCGCCGGCGGCGGCGGCCTGCACTACGTCTTCTCGCCGACCTTCGGCTTCATCGCGGGCTGGCTGGTGATGGCCTTGGTCATCGGCCGCGCCGCCGATCTTGGCGCCTCGCGCAAGGTACTGCCGCTGTTCGGCGCCATGGCGCTGGGCGACGTGTTTGCTTTCGTCACTGGTTATGTCTGGCTCATCGCAATGTCGAGCGGAGCAGCCTGGATCGATCAGTCCAACGTGTTGGGTTCTGCCTTCGATATCGCGGTCAGGCCCTTCATCGTGTGGGATGTCCTCAAGATGGCTTTCGCTGCTCTGACCATCGCTGGTGGTTGGGCGCTTGTGGGCAACCGCAAATCCTGAGGCCTGCCGCACAATCTTCGTAAGCAACTTGGCCGGCCTTCGTGGTCGGCCATTTTTATCGCGGAAACAAATCGGCAGTGCGGCCCATGATGCGGTAGGCAACAAGGCCGATCCACTCATGCACTGCCGTGCTCAGGGTCCTCAGATTTTCAACCGCGCCTTCGGGGTCGACCCTGAGATGTACGGGCACTGCAGTCCGGTAATCGACGGGCCAGGGCACGACAGGAAAATCGAGCTTTCGGAAGATTCCAATAGATCGCGGCATATGAAAGGCAGAAGTCACCAGCAGCCACGTCTGGCCCGGCTGCGGGTCCAAAAGCTGCTTGGTGAATAAGCCATTTTCGTACGTATTGCGGGATTTCCCTTCATAGAGGAGGCGGGAAGGGGAAATGCCGAAAGCCTCGAAGAACCGCTTGCTGATCACCGCATCGGTATCGCCCCCGCCGCCGAGCGCCCCAACGCCGCCACTGACGACGATTTTTGCATCGGGATAGAGCCGCGCCAGCCTCAGGGCCTCTACATATCGATCCCCGGCTTCAGCGAGTTCGAAGGATTGCCGCGCGGCGCTGACCACAGGGTCGAAGCCGCCCCCCAGTACAATGATGCCGTCGACTTTCTCCGGGGGCGCAACGGGTCTTGAAAAGTCCGCTTCGAGCGGCGCCATGAGGAGGCTGCCCACATTGGTCAGGCTGCCAAAGGCCAGCAGCGCCAGGCCCGTGCAGGCGAGCACATACCCCAATCGGCGCCGCCAGGGCAAAAGGGCCAGACCGAACGCCATCATCATGATGCAAAGGGTCAGGGGCTCGACGAAAAGCCAGAAGATCTTGGACAGGACGAACATGAGCTCGGACCAGTTGCGAAGCGTTCGGAAAAATAAAAGACCGGCCACCAGGGCCGGTCTTTAAATTGGTCGGAGTAGGGTGATTCGAACACCCGACCCCCTCGTCCCGAACGAGGTGCGCTACCAGGCTGCGCTATACTCCGTCAGTCATCGGCGGCCTTATAGCCTTGCTGGCCGCCGCTTTCAAGCGTTGAAGCGCCCCCTTTGGCCCCAGTTGCGGAGCCCATGCAAAGCGTGTAGGAACCGCTGCGTCTTGGGGCGTCGCCAAGTGGTAAGGCAGCGGCTTTTGGTGCCGCCATTCGCAGGTTCGAATCCTGCCGCCCCAGCCAATTCTTCATCAAGTTTCTGATTTTGCTACGCAATATGTGCCAGCTGGGGACCCGTGCGTAGTTGGCACACATGGCTGGGACACATCCGTGGGTCACAGGACGCGTGCGATGGCGAATGGTACCAAGGCTTCCCTTGGGCCTTTGGCGCCAGGTCGGCCGGTCCCATATCCGGCTCAGCCTCCCGCAAGAAGTCGCCGCCCCTGCCGATGCAATTTGTTACCAAGAGCGCCGCGGCTGAAAGATCCTGGGCTCAATCGTCTCCCTTTGGTTCCTGAAGACCTGGCTGCCAGCCTTTTCGATTCTGACGCCTTGACGGCGTCTGCAGAGGGCGTACATTGCCACTAGACCGATCGGTCTAGTGCTGCAAAGGGAGGGTCCCATGCACGTTTCCAAGCAGGATATTGAGGTGAAGCTCGAGATGCCGGGCGTTGTCATGCGCCAGCACAAGAATTTCGGCAGTGCGAGAGGCTACGACATGCTCAGCGGCGAGTACTTCTCACTCGCGGCGGGGGTGGATACCGCCCCTCTCTTCAAGGGTCTGGAAGGCGATCTGTGCCAGTCGCCGCACTGGGGTTTCGTGCTCGATGGCAGGATCACCACAACCGATCCTTATGGGTTCGAAGAGACAGTCAGTGCGCACGATCTGTTCTATTGGCCGCCCGGCCATAATGTGCGGGTCGATGAGGATGCCGAGCTTGTCATGTTCAGCCCCCAGCATGAACATACGCAGGTCATCACGCACATGATAAACAAAGTCGCCGGGAACTAGGCACGAGCGCCGAACCCTGGAGCCGGAATGGAGACGCCTTGAACGTGCATCCGACCAAGCGGCGGCTGATCGACGCCGGGCTGCGCATGTTGCTCGAAGAAGGCTACAGCAATCTTGGCATCCAGGGTCTCCTCGGCGCGACCGGAATACCCAAGGGATCGTTTTACCACCACTTCCGTGACAAGGAGGATTTCGCCCTTGCGGTCATAGAGACCTATCTGGCCGACGTTCATGCCGTGCTGGATCAATGCGTTTTCTCGTCCGATTTGCCCCCTCTGGAAAGAATCCGCCGTTTCTTTGCCCTGGTGGAGGAGAGCTACAAGCAGGATGGCTACCTGGGGTGCCTGATGGGCGCCCTTGGGCAGGAGTTGTCCGGTGTCAGCGACGTCTTCCGGCGCAAGATCGAAGAATGTTTCTCCTCGATCGCAGACCGGCTGGAAGTCTGCTTCGAGCAAGCGCGAGGCAGGGGCGAGGTTCAGCAGAGCTACAGTCCGCGGCAACTGGCGGAGTTGATGGTGGATTGCTGGGAAGGGGCGGCTTTACGCAGCCGTTTGAGGCGAAGTCCGGACTCGCTTGAAGCTATGGTGGATTTTTTCATCCGCTCGGTGGCCTGACACGCAACGCTGTCAGCTGATATGGACGGCGCGCGCGGCGCGTCCCATCGGATGCCGCGTTCACGCGCCGCCCGACAACCGCTTGCCGAGATTGCCGATCATGTCGAGGCACGCGTCGATTTCGCTGATCTCGATGAATTCATCCGGCTTGTGGGCCTGTGCGATCGACCCGGGGCCGCAGATGATCGTTGAAATGCCCATCTGCTGGAACAGGCCGGCCTCGGTGCCGAAGGACACGCAGGTGGCGGGATCGGTCTGGCCGGTGAGGGCGCGTACCAGTTCGTCAGCCTCCGATTGCGACATCGGCTCCAGGCCGACCACCTCGCCCACGGTTTCGGTCATGACCGAGGCATCGGGGAAGGCCGAGCGCATGCGCGGCAAAAGCTCGGCGGTGACATAGGCTTCGATTTCCGACTTGGCGAAATGGAAATCGGCATTGTTGACGGGACGCAATTCCCAATCGACTTCGCAATGCCCGGCGATGATGTTGCGCGCGACACCGCCGGCCATCCGCCCGACCTGAATGGTCGACCAGGGCGGGTCGAAGCGCGAGTTTTCGGGCGCGCGAGCCTTCAGGGCTTCGCCAATCTCGAGCAGGCGCGTGATGTAGCGCACAGCATATTCAACGGCGTTTAGACCGCGATCGGGCATCGAAGCGTGCCCTTCGAGCCCGGTGAAGGTGGTGAGGTATTCGCAGCACCCCTTGTGGCCCTCGATGATCTTCATGCTCGTTGGTTCGCCGACGATGCATACGGCTGGTTTCCGGCCGGTGTCCTCGAGGCTTTTCAGCATCACGCCGGCGCCGAGACACCCCACTTCCTCGTCATAGGTGAAGGCGAGATGGATGGGACGGGTGAGCCCGGCTTCGGCCAGAAGCGGTGCATAGGCCATGGCGCAGGCGAGGAACCCCTTCATGTCGCACGACCCGCGTCCGTAGATGCGCCCCTCGCGCTCAATCGCCGTGAAAGGGTCATGGCTCCAGTCCTGGCCCTCCACCGGCACCACATCGGTGTGGCCGGACAGGATGATGCCGCCATCCGTTTCGGGCGGACCGAGCGTGGCGAAAAGATTGGCCTTGGTGCCATCGGGGGCCAGGGTCAGATAGGTGCGGGCGCCGATCAGATCGAGCTTGTGGTTCACATAGGCAATCAGGTCGAGATTGGAGTTCTGTGACACGCTTTCGAACCCGATCAGATCGGTGAGCAGGGCGAGGGCGTCCTCGCGCAGTTCATGCGGCATGCCTTTCTCCCTAGTCCTTGATCACGAGTTCCCGCGAGACATCGGCCAGGCACTCTGCGGGACCGGATCTGCGGATGCGGATGGTTTCCGAGGTCTCGAACCCCCATTCCTCGGTCCAGATGGCCGGCATGAAATGGAAGGTCATGTTCTCCTCGATCACCGAAGTGTCGCCCGGCCTGAGGCTCATTGTGCGCTCGCCCCAGTCGGGCGGGTAGGAGATACCGACCGGATAGCCGGTGCGATTGTCTTTCTCGATGCCGAAGCGGCGCAAAACGGAAAAGAAGGCTTCGGCGACTTCGCCGCAGGTATTGCCGGGGCGGGCCGCCTGCAGGCCCGCCTCGAGCCCTTCCAGCACGGCATCCTGCGCGCGGCGCATGCCGTCGGGCGGCGTGCCGAGAAAGAGGGTGCGCGACAGCGGGGCGTGATAGCGCCTGTAGCAGCCCGCGATCTCGAAATAAGTGCCTTCGCCGGTCTTCATCGGACGGTCGTCCCAGGTCAGATGCGCCGCCGACGCATCGCGGCCAGACGGGGTGAGGGGCACGATGGCCGCATAGTCGCCCCCGAATTCCGGCGTGCCTCGCAGACCCGCATCATAGATTTCGGCCACCAGATCGCATTTGCGTAAGCCCGGCGCCGCCACTTCACGGATGCGCTGATGCATGAGTTCGACCAGACGCGCGGCACGGCGCATATAGCCGATTTCGGCTTCCGACTTCACCGCCCGCTGCCAGTTCACCAGCCCCGTCGCATCGGAAATGCGCGTCTCGGGCAGGCGCTCGCGAAGGGTTTCCAGGCACTTGGCGGAGAAATAGTAGTTGTCCATCTCCACCCCGATGCGTGCCTTGCCGAAACCCTTGTCGGCGAGAATTCCGCTGAGGATCTCGTAAGGGTGCATTTGCGGGTTCTGCACATAGTGATCGGGATAGGAGAAGAGCGCGTCCTCTGCCAGAAAGGTTGTCATGCGCGCGCCGGCCTTGTCCTGCGGACGCCCGAACCAGAAGGGACTTCCCTCGAGCGGCACGATCACTGCCTGATGGACATAGAAGGACCAGCCATCATAGCCGGTGAGCCAGCCCATATTGGAGGGATCGGTGGCGATCAGCAGATCAACGCCTTTGGCGGCCATGGCGGCGCGTGTTTTTCGGACCCGCGCCTCGTATTCCGCTTGTTCGAACGCAGGGGTGACGGTTGTGGTGGACACTTTTTTGGGCCCTCTGGTGTTAACTGGAAAAGATCTGGCCTGCGCCCGCTTTTGCGGCGCGCTGCCGGGCAAGTGTGGCGATCGCCGTGTCCTGCACGCCCATGCCCGTCAGATCGGCTAGTGTGACCTGCGCGCCGTCGGTGCGCCCCTTTGCGCCGCCTGCCACGACTGCGCCGAGTTCGGCGTATGCGGCCTCGGGACTGGCGGCCCCCGCCTCTAGTGCATGGTGGAACTCCCCGAGCAGGCGTGTTTGGGCCAGCCGATCGGGGACGTAGACGAGATCGGCGCGTGAAAAGAAACCGGGGTCTATTTCATTCTTGTGTTCGGCGTCCGAGCCCATTGCAGTGATGTGCTGGCCCGGCTCGACCCAGTCCGCCATCAGGATCGGAGTGGTTGCCGGGGTGGTGGTGACCACAACATCGGCACCCTCGACCGCCATTTTGGCCTCCGCTTCTGCCCTGACTTCGATCCCGAGTTCCTTGGAAAGATCGGCTGCGGCAGCCTCGGCCTTGGCCGGGTCGCGCGCCCAGATGCTGGCTTTGGAAATCGGGCGCACAAGGGTCAGAGCCTTGAGCTGCAGTCTTGCCTGCACGCCGGCCCCAAGGATCGCAGCCGTGGCGGATTCGGGCCGCGACAGATGCTTGGCCGCGACCGCCCCCGCCGCCGCGGTGCGCACATCGGTCAGATAGCCATTGTCGAACAGGGCGGCTTCGAGGATTCCGGTCGTGGCGCTGAGCAGCACCATCAGCCCATTGACCGAGGGCAGGCCGATCTTCGGATTGTCGAAAAAGCCGGGACTGATCTTGATAGCGAAGCTGTCGATGCCCGGCACATAGGCTGTCTTCACGTCGACCTCGCCATTGGCCTCCTTGATATCGAGCCTGAGGATGGGCGGCATGACCACATCCCGCGTAGCCAGAGCGGTGAAGGCCTCTTCCACGCAGGCGACAGCGTCGGCGTCCAGCGGCACCAGTTGACGCAGATCGGTCTCGGTCAGGATGGTAACGTCAGCCATTGCCGCCCTCTTTGTCCAGTTCTGGCGTCTCGCCATTGACGATACGGCGGTGCAGCTCCATGTCGATATTCTTGCCGGTCAGGATCACACAAGCCGGCCCCTTTGGGCGCAATCCGGCATCCAGCGCTGCAATGCCGACGGCGGCAGCGCCCTCGATTACTTCACCTTCGTCGAAATAGGCAGACCGGATTCCATCGGCAATCTGCGCTTCGGAGACCAGCACCACGTCGTCGACCAGCTCGCGCACCATGGCAAAGGTGTGGGTGTTGTTCAGCCCAATGCCGCCGCCGAGCGAATCCGCCAGCGTCGCCACCTCCCGCACATCGACCGGGTGTCCGGCGGCGAGGCTTGCATGCATGGCCGCGCCGCGCTCCATGGTCACGCCGACAATTCTGATCTCGGGGTTCACCGTTTTTGCCGCCAGCGCCACGCCTGCAATCAGCCCGCCCCCGGAAAGCGGCACGACTATCGTTTCAAGCTCCGGCGCCTCCTCGAGGATTTCCAGCCCCAACGTGCCTTGTCCGGCAATCACATCGGCGAAGTCGAAAGGCGACACCATGCTCATGCCTTCTTCCTTCACCAGCCGGTCGACTTCCTTTTGCGCATCGTCCTGGCTGTCGCCCACAATGCGCGCCTCGGCCCCCAGAGCCTCGATGGCGTCGACCTTGTTCTTCGGGACCAGGCGCGACATGCAGATCACCGCACGCGCCCCGGCAAGGGCTGCCGCATAGGCGAGGGCGCGTCCATGATTACCCGTCGAAGCGCCCGTCACACCGGCTTCGCGTTGTTCGCCAGACAGGCTGAGCACGGCGTTCGTGGCGCCGCGCAGCTTGAAACTGCCGGTCGTCTGATGGTGCTCGCACTTGATGAGCACCTGCAGTCCCGTGCGGCTGCTCAACGCCTCCGACCGCCGCAGTGGCGTGTGCGCAATGGCCAACGAGATGCGTTTGCGGGCTGCCAGGATGTCTGTGAAGGAAATGCTCATTTAACCTGCAGCTGAACTGACGGCTCGCCAACGAAGTGTCATGGCCAGCCATGCCGGCGCAAGTCTGAAGGCGATTTTCGCTGAAACTATGCAGCCTTGCCTCATAGTTGATCCTCCCAATCTGCATGAAGGGGGCAGCCGATCCTCCTGCCATCCCTGCTGCAAAAAGACGCATCATCCCTCGACACCTGCCGCGGGGTCCGCAACCTTTAACGGGCAGGTAGTTCAACGCGGGGGCGCCGAGCGATATGCTCTTTCTAGCCTCCAGGCGTCGAGGAATACC
Organism: uncultured Alphaproteobacteria bacterium; assembly: GCA_963782875.1. GTDB lineage: Bacteria > Pseudomonadota > Alphaproteobacteria > Rhizobiales > Devosiaceae > CAWALD01. The sequence goes on from CAWALD010000003.1 coordinate 2,450,453, forward strand.
GGCGCGGCCCCGACCTCGTGGCGGTGCTGCGCCAGTGTCATGTCCGGTCAACGGCGGCCTATGGATCGCCGCTCATAGTGCGGCCGGCGTCACCCAACACGAAAAGCACAAAAGGGAGACTCAACATGCTGAACAAATTCATGAAACGGGCAACGATTGCCGCTACCGCGCTCGCGGTTTCAGCTCTCGCGGCGTCGAGCGCTTCGGCTGTCACGCTCAATGAGATCAAGGACCGCGGCTACATCCGCATCGCGGTGGCCAACGAAATTCCCTACGGATACGTCGATCCGACTGGCGAGGCTAAGGGCGCCGGGCCGGACGTCGCCAAGGCGGTGCTGGATAAACTCGGCATATCCTCGGACAACATCCAGTGGGTCGTCACCAACTTCTCCTCTCTGATCCCGGGCCTGCAGGCCAACCGGTTCGACATGACGGCCTCGGAAATGGCCATTCGCCCGGAGCGGTGCCAGAAGGTGATCTATTCGGAACCCAACACCTCCTATGGTGAAGGCCTGCTGGTGGCGGACGGCAACCCGAAGGGTGTCCACTCCTATTCCGATTTCACCAAACCTGACATGAAGGTCGCCATCATGGCCGGAGCTGACCAGCTCAACATGATGCAGGCCTTGGGCGTGCCCGAGAGCAATATCGTCACCATCGCCTCGAATTCCGACGCCATCTCCACCGTCTCCACCGGCCGCGCCGACGCCTATGCGGCGACCGGTCTGACTGCGAGCGAACTGGCTGGCAAGAGCGACAAGGTGGCCTTGGTCGACGATTTCACCGATCCGGTGATCGACGGCAAGGAGGCCCGCAGCTGGGGCGGCTTCAACTTCAACTCGGATTCGACCGAGTTGCGTGACGCGTTCAACAAGGAACTGACCGCGTTCAAGAAGACCGATGAGTGGAAATCCATCCTCTCGGGCTATGGCTTTACGCCGGCCGATATCAACGGCTCTTCGGCGACAACGACCGAAAAGCTCTGCAGCGAATAGCGAGAACGCTTTCCGGGCCGGGCGCCGAGGCGCCCGGCCCTCTCATATCGGGAACATGTCCGGGGCACTTTTGGGGGCACCGCGCCTATGCATTGGACCGAATATCTCAAGCCGTTACTGGACGGGGCGTGGGTCACCGTCCAACTGACCGTCTACTCGACGATTCTCGGCGCCATCCTGTCCTTCGCGGCGGGCATCGGCAAAACCTCCCGCAACTGGTTCCTCAAGGGCTTTTCGGTCGTCTATATCGAAATTTTCAGGGGCACCTCGCTGCTGGTGCAGCTCTTCTGGCTCTATTTCGCCCTGCCGATTGCCGGCGACGCCATCGGTCTCGATCTGCGCCTGCCCCCCGTCGTTGCTGGCGTGCTCGCGCTGGGGCTGAATATCGGCGCCTATGGCGCCGAAGTCGTGCGCGGGGCCATCCAGGCGGTGCGTCCCAGCCAGTATGAGGCGGCCAAGGCGCTCAATTTTACGCCGCGCCAGGCCCTTTGGCGGATCGCGCTGCCCCAGGCCATCCCCGAAATGATGCCATCCTTCGGCAACCTGGCCGTGCAGAACCTCAAGGACACCGCGCTCGCCTCGCTGATCAGCCTTGGCGACCTCGCCTTTAAGGCCGAGCAGATCCGCAACTTCACCCAGGACAGCACCACTGTCTATTCGATGATCCTGCTCATGTATTTCGGCATGGCTCTGGTGTTGACCGCATTCATGCGTGCGCTTGAGGCCTATGTCTGCCGCTGGCGCACGGTGGGGAGCTAGCGCGATGCTGTTCGGATATCACTGGGATACTTCCCACGGGGAATTGGCCTTCGCCATCTCGATCCTGCCCATGCTGCTGCATGGCATGGTCGTGACCATCGAGGCCTCGATCGCCGGCTTTTTCATCGCCATGGTGCTGGGCCTGGTCCTGGCCGTTCTCAAGAGCGTACCGCTCAGGATCGTTTCCTATCCCACCATCTTCATCACCGAGTTCATCCGCGACACGCCGCTTCTGGTGCAGTTGTTCTTCTTCTATTACGTGCTGGCCGAATACGGCATCATCCTACCGGCCTTCGCCACTGGGGCGCTGGCCCTTGGGGTGCAGTACAGCGCCTATACGGCCGAGGTCTACCGCGCCGGCATCGATGCGGTGTCCGGCGGCCAGCGCGAGGCGGCCAAGGCACTTGATCTCAAGCCCCGCCGCGCCTTCACGCACATCATCCTGCCCCAGGCCGTGCCGCGCGTGGTGCCGGCGCTCGGCAATTATCTTGTGTCCATCATGAAGGATGTGCCGGTGCTGTCGGTGGTCACCGTGCTGGAAATGCTGAACGTCGCCAAGATCATCGGCGACCAGACCTTCGACTATATGGTGCCTTTGACCATGGTTGGAGGACTCTATCTCATCCTGACGCTGATTGCCTCCACCATCGTGCGCATCGTCGATGTCAGCCTGCCGAAAAGAGGGTTGCCCCTGAAATGACCGAACCGATCATCAAATTCGACAAGGTGGTAAAGCGCTTCGGGAGCCATGTGGTGCTCGACGACCTCGATTTCGATGTCGCCCCGGGCGAAAAGGTCACCATTATCGGGCCGTCGGGTTCTGGCAAGTCCACGGTTCTGCGCATCCTGATGACCCTGGAGCGGATCAGCGGCGGCGCTGTCTATGTCGAGGGCGATCCCTTGTGGCACGAGAAAAATGCCCAGGGAGAATTGCAGCCGGCAAGCGAGGCGCATCTGCGCCAGATGCGGCGCAAGCTCGGCATGGTGTTTCAGCAGTTCAACCTCTTCCCGCACATGACGGTGATGCGCAATATCACCGAGGCGCCAATGTCGGTGCTCGGCCTGTCGCGCAAGGACGCCAGGGAGCGCGCCCAGGAACTGCTCGATCTGGTGGGACTGAGCGAGCATGCCGACAAATACCCCGGCCAATTGTCGGGTGGGCAGCAGCAGCGGGTCGGCATTGCCCGAGCGCTGGCAATGCGGCCCCGCGTCATGCTTTTCGACGAACCGACCTCCGCGCTCGATCCGGAACTGGTGGGCGAGGTACTCAACGTCATCGGACACCTTGCCTCAGAGCACGACCTGACCATGTTGCTGGTCACCCATGAGATGCGGTTCGCGCGCGAGATTTCCGACCGGGTCTGCTTCTTCGATAAGGGCAAGATCCGGGAGCAGGGGACCCCGGAGGAATTGTTCACCGACCCCAAGGAGCAGCGCACCCGCGATTTCCTCAAGGCGGTGCTTGAAGGTTGAGGTCCGGACTTCGGGTCTGCCACGGGCTCGATCCCTTCGAACGCGCCAACGATATGGACGCGAGCGCCCGAAACGCACTAGTGTCGCCCCGATAAACGGGGCGTGGGTTTGGCGTGGGCGTAGGCATACCGACAGTTGGAACTTTGAAGCTGGACGATCGCGACCTGCGGATCTTGAGCATCCTGCAGCATGAGGGCCGCATTTCCAAAGCGGCGCTTGCCGAGCGCGTCAATCTGTCCGCGACCCCCTGCTGGGAACGGTTGAACCGGCTCGAGGAAGCCGGCGTCATCGAGAGCTATTCCGCCCAGATTTCGCTCAAGGCTTTCGGGCCGCTTACAATCGTCTTCATGCAGATCGAACTCGAAGCCCACCAGTCCGACGATTTCAGCCGCTTCGAGCAGGCCATCCGATCGATCCCGGAGATCGTGGAATGCTGGGCGGTGGGCGGCGGCGTCGACTATTTCTGCAAGGTGATCGTGCGCACGCTCGAGGATTATCAGGCGCTGGTCGAGGAGCTTCTTGCCCGCAAGATCGGCATCAAGCGCTATATCACCTATGTCGTCACCGCCCCCGTCAAGAACACGCCACCCCGGATCGACCTTCTGGTACAGCCGCGCTCCTAGAGCATGACAGGCACTTTTGCCTTTCCAAGATGCGACCGGATAACATGATCTAGACGATCCGCCTTTCCCGCCCGACAAGCGAAGGAAATTCCTCCTTTTTTTGCAGGGAGTTTGGCGCCAGCCTCTACGTCAGGCTGTCTATGGTGTCTCGTGCGAGTGGAGACGAGACATCATGGCTGCTGCGAGTGCACGCGCCCGGCCCGGCTCTGGGTTGGGGCTTGGGGATGAATCGCTGTTTGTCGGCGCCGCCATTATCGATGGCGAAGAAGTCGGCGCGCACGGCGATGCGGAAATCGCTGTGACGAATCCGGCAACAGGCGAAGTGATCGGCGCCGTACCAGCGCTCGGTGCGGACGACGCGGATCGCGCCGTCGATGCCGCTGACGCCGCCTTTGGCCATTGGTCCAGCCTCTTGCCACAGCAACGAGCGGTCCTCCTGCGCCGCTGGTTTGAGTTGATCGTGGCCGCGCGCGAGGATCTGGCCCTCATCATGACCCTGGAGCAGGGCAAGCCGTTGTCGGAATCGCGCGGCGAGATCGACTACGCCGCCTCCTTCGTCGAATTCTATTCCGAGGAGGCCAAGCGTCCCAATATCGAGAGCGTGACCTCGCATCTGCCCGATGCAGAGGTCGAGGTCTGGCGGGAACCGGCCGGCGTCGCCGCGCTCATCACCCCCTGGAACTTCCCCGCCGCCATGCTGACGCGCAAGGCCGCCGCCGCTTTGGCAGCGGGCTGCACTTGTGTCGCCCACCCATCGCACGAGACGCCGTTCTCCGCAATCGCACTCGGCATATTGGCCGTGCGAGCCGGCTTCCCCAAAGGCGTGTTCAACATCGTCACCGGACGGGCAACCGACATCGTGCCGCGCTGGTCCGCGGATGCCCGCGTGCGCGTGCTCTCCTTCACCGGCTCGACGGAAGTGGGGCGGCTGCTCTACCGGCAGTCGGCTGACACGATCAAACAGCTGGTGCTTGAACTGGGCGGGCACGCCCCCTTCATCGTCTTCGCCGACGCTGACCTCGATCAGGCGGTGCAGGAAGCAGTCAAGGCGAAATTCGCCACCTCGGGGCAGGACTGTCTCGGCGCCAACCGCTTTTTCATCGAGCGGCCTGTCTATGAGGAATTCTGTCAGCACTTCGCTCAGGCGACCTCCGCATTGAGCGTCGGGCCGGGGCGCGGAGATCCCGCAATCGGCCCCTTGATCAACCTAGGCGCCATCGACAAGCAGAAGGCGCATGTCGACGACGCATTGGCCAGGGGCGCCCGCTGCCTGACCGGCGGAACAGTGCTCGACCTGGGGCCGCTCTTCTTCGCCCCCACGGTTCTCGCCGACGTGCCGGACAGCGCCCGGATCATGCATGAGGAGACCTTCGGGCCGGTGGCCGCCATCGCGGCCTTCGACACCGAGGACGAGGTCGTGGCTCGGGCCAACGACACCGAGATGGGCTTGATCGCCTACCTGCATTCCAACGATCCGCGCCGCATCTACCGCATCAGCCGTGCACTGCAATGCGGCATGGTCGCGGTCAACCGCACCAAGGTGACGGGCGCTCCGATCCCGTTCGGCGGCGTCAAGCAATCCGGCCTCGGCCGCGAGGGCGCGCGCCTCGGCATGGAAGCCTACACCGAAGTCAAATACGTCTGCCGCGACTGGCGCTGACGTTCAAATCCCGTTTCCCGAAAGGACCAGTTCATGCTTAGAAACGACCAGCTCGACAGTTGGGACCGGGAGAATTTCTTCCATCCCTCGACCCATCTCGCCCAGCACGCCCGCGGCGAAAGCCCGAACCGCATCGTGACCGGCGGAAAGGGCGTCTACATCGAGGACCGCGACGGCAACAAACTGCTCGATGCCTTTGCCGGCCTCTATTGCGTGAACGTTGGCTACGGCCGCTCCGAGATCGCCGACGCCATTGCCGAGCAGGCGAGGGAGCTGGCCTACTATCACGCCTATGTGGGACACGGGACCGAGGCCTCGATCACGCTTGCAAAGATGATCATGGACCGGGCACCCAAGGGCATGTCCAAGGTCTATTTCGGACTTTCCGGATCGGATGCCAACGAGACCAACATCAAGCTCGTCTGGTATTACAACAACATCCTGGGGCGGCCGAAAAAAAAGAAGATCATTTCGCGCTGGCGCGGCTATCACGGCTCGGGGCTGATGACCGGCTCGCTCACCGGCCTTGCCACGTTTCACAACAAGTTCGATCTGCCGCTCAGCCAGGTGGTTCACACAGAAGCGCCTTATTATCTGCGGCGCCCGCGCCAGGAGATGAGTGAAGCCGAATTCGTTTCCCATTGCGCCAGCGAGCTCGAAGCGCTGATCGAGCGGGAAGGGGCCGACACAATTGCCGCCTTCATCGGAGAGCCGGTATTGGGCACGGGCGGCATTGTGCCGCCGCCCGTCGGCTATTGGGATGCGATCCAGAAGGTTCTGGAAAAGCACGACATCCTGCTCATCGTCGACGAGGTCGTCACCGGCTTCGGCCGGCTGGGCACCATGTTCGGTTCGGACCACTATGGCCTTAGGCCGGACATCATCACTATCGCCAAGGGTCTGACCTCGGCCTATGCACCGCTTTCGGGCTCCATCATTGGCGACAAGGTCTGGAAGGTGCTCGAACGGGGCACGGACGAGAACGGGCCGATCGGCCATGGCTGGACGTATTCGGCCCATCCCATCGGGGCCGCCGCGGGTATCGCTAACCTCAAGCTCATCGATGAAATGGGACTGGTCGCCAATGCCGGCAAGGTCGGCGCCTATCTGGTCTCGGCGATGAAAGACGCCGTCGGCAGCCATCCCAATGTGGCGGAGGTGCGCGGCGAGGGCATGCTCTGCGCTGTCGAATTCGCCGAGGAGACGGCGCCACTGAAGTTCTTCGATCCTGCCAAGAAAATTGGTCCCGCCATTGCCGCGGCCCTGGCCAAACGCAATGTGATCGCCCGCGCCATGCCCCAGGGCGACATCATCGGTTTTGCCCCGCCCCTATGCCTGACCGAACAGGAGGCCGACATCATCGTGCAGAATTTCAAGCAGGCTGTGGACCAGGTCTTCGCAAGCTGACGCCCACGGTCGACGCGCACCAGCGATCTAGCGGAGGCCCTCCAGTTCTACGTGACGTTCCGGATCGATCACGGTAAGCCGCGCCTCCAGCAGGTGGTGCAGCCACGCCGTCTCGCCCGGGGCGATCCTGTCGAGGAGCGCGGCCACGTAAGGCTTGAGAATGCGGCCGGTCACGCCGCGCTCGGCGCAGATCAGTTGCAAAATGTTGCGCGACAGACGCGACAGGCAGGCACTCGGCCGGTCGGCATCGAGCAGTTCGGCCAGCGCCTGTTCGATCCTTTGCCAGTTCGCGCTACTGATATGGGTCATCACATTGTTGATGTGCGGATGGTCCCGGAAGGCGACGGCAAGGTGGGCTGCCAGTTCCAGATGGTCGAGGGACGCGGATAAGCCCGCTCTTTGTTTGGCCTTCGTTTCGATCCTCTCGGCGATCGCGTCATCCAACATCTCTTTTCTCCATTTTCGGCGATGCTCTAGCTGCGCGGCGTGATGAGCATGGGGGCGTATTCGATCAGGAAGAAGCTGAACCCGGCCAACCAGAGGCTGGCGCTCGCCGACAGCACCGGCACGTAAAGATCGGGCAGGAGATCGACGAGCGGCCGCACCAGCGCTGCCAGCACCAGGCAGGCATAAGCGAGGGCGGTCATGCGGCTCGCCTTGAGGGGCCGTCCGGTGTGCCCGCGGCTGGCGCGGGTCATCACTGCCAGGGTCATGTTGCCGATGGCGCCGACGGTGAGCAGGTGCAGCGCCGAGACCTGCGCGATCAGCCCGAAACTGGCGGCGCCGAGGGCGGCCAAGCCGAGCGGTATGAAGGCGTAGGCGATGTGCAGCACCAGCACCAGAGGTTCGCGCCATGCGCGCCAGCCGCGCCAGCGCCACAGGCGAATGATGTGCAGGGCAGCGGCGACTAGCATCAGGACGCCGGTGGCTATCACGTCGGGAAAGCCGATCCAGCTGACGAGCGCCAGAAGCGCGGCCAGCATGGCCAGTTTGTCGAAAGTGCCGAAGGACGCGGGGAGTTTGGTCTCGCCGCTGCGGGCCAGCCAGTTACGCGTGAAGCTGACGCCAAGCCGCCCGCCAATCAGGGCGATCAGCATGATCCAGACGAAAATAGCGAGACGGTAGGCGGGGCTGGTGTCACCGCCGGTGATGACGCTGACATGATACCAGATATTGGCTGCGGTCAGCACCGTAAGGGCGATGACGACATGCGCGTTCTTCCAGTTCTGTCCGGCGCCGATTTCGCGGGCGGCGATGAGGCCGAGCAGGGGGAAGAACAGCGCGTCGATAACCGCCGCGGGTGCGGTGCCGATCAGGTCGGGCATCAGCATGGCCAGCCTTCCGGCCAGCCAGACCGATGCGAGCACGAGCAGAGGCGTGCCCGAGACGGGCAGGCGGCCGGTCCAGTTCGGAATGGCGGTCAGCATGAAGCCGGCAAGGGCCGCACTTGTGTAGCCGAACAACATCTCGTGGCCGTGCCAGAAGAGCGCGCCATAGCTGCCGCCGGGCGTCCAGCCCCACACGATGGCGCCGATCCAGAGGCTCATGGCCGTGACCGCCCAACATCCTGCGCCGAGAAAGAAGGGCCTAAAGCCATAGGACAGAATGGCCGGGCCGGTGCGGGCAATGCCGCGCGGGATGGGGCCGGCCGCTGCTTGCGGCAACACACGGGCGATGAGGGACATGCGACGCTCTCCACGCATAAGGATCGTGAAGAGGTGATAGGGGCGGGCAGCGCGTCCGTCTTTGTGCCGGCGCAAAGATCGCGCACGCGTTGAAAGTTAATGATGGCTCAACCAAAGACGGCGGGGAGCCAGGAGATGCGCCAGAGGGATATCGTCGACATGCCGGTGGCGCTGATCATGCAGCGCTGGCCAACGACGGTGCCGGTATTTCTGCGCGAAGAGCTTCACTGCGTCGGCTGCCCGATCGGCGGCTTTCACACACTGGCCGACGCCGCCCGCGAGCACGGCGCTTCCTATGAAGAGCTGGAGCGCAAGGTGCTGGAGGCTGTGGCCCTCAACGAAGAGGCGGCGGATTAGGCCTTCCCGTCTGCTCTCAGCATCAGCCGGTGCGGGTCGGTGACCAGAAGCTTCTGGCGCCCGCCCTTGACCAGCCCCTCATCCTCCCAGGCGCTGAAAATGCGCGAGACGGTGTGCAGTGTGGTGTTTGTCATCTCCGCGATGTCCTGGCGCGAGACGGGGAAATCGATGCGGATGCCTTCGTCTTCCCGCTTCCCGGACTGCTGCACCAGACGCAGCACGGCATGGGCCACCCTTCGCTCGACGTCTTCGGTCGACATTTCCATGATGCGGGTATGGGCTTCCTGCAGGCGCTGGCCCACCGTCTGCATGGCGCTGACGGCCAGGCGCGGATGGTGCTCGATGAAGATGTCCCAGGCCGACATCGGCCAGGCCAGCACCAGGCTTTCGCTGGCTGCCGTCGCCGTGCCGGGATAATCGGTGCGCTGCAGCGCCTGCGCAATGCCGAAAAGATCGCCGGGATTGACCACGCGCACCATGACCTGCTGGCCGTTGGGGGTAACGCGGGTCACCTTGAGCCGGCCGTGCAAAAGCACGAAGAACTCCGTTGCGTCCTTACCCTGCTCGAACACCTGCCCACCCTGCAGAACCCGGCGGGAATGTGCCTTGGCAAGGATATCATCGAGATCGCTGTCGGACATCGTCTCGAACAGCGCCATGGAGCGGATGAGGCTACGGTCGAGTTCGGCCATGAAAGGGCTCCCCTTTGCGTCTGGGACCCTAATGGCTCATCAAATATGCCGCAATGCGCGAAAACCGCCCCGTCTGTTCCGGAGCGGTTTTCTTTTTTGCAGACGATGCCGCGGCTATTCGATCGGTGCTGGCGCGGCGACCTGCGTCATCAGGTTGTCGTTCCAGTCGCCCTCGACCTGGAACTGAGCCATCGCGCCGAGGTGGAGCGCCTCGATGAGGTTGTGGTTGACATACGCGTAAAGTCCAGGCTGCAGGAAGGTGTAGAGAGCGGCGCCAGCAGATCCGCCCCGGATGAACCAGGTCTCCAAATCCTTTTCCGGAGCATTGGCGAATTTGCCTGTCTCCCAGACATAATCGCCATGGCCGCCGATCAGATGGGGGCGGGTGTCCCGATTGGCCTGGCTGTGCACGATCAGTACCGTTTCGCCGACCTTGGCCTTCATTGCCTTGTCGCCGGTTAGTGCGCCGACTGCGCCGTTGAACACTTCATGAGTCGGGGTGAGGGTGCGCATGACCTCGACCATGTCTTCATAGTCATCGCCAGGGGCATCATAGGTCTTGAAGTCGCCATTCTCGTCGCGCGGGACATAGAAGTCCTGTTCACCGATGTAGAAGGCCTTGTCGTAATGCAGCGGCTTTCCGTTCCCGTCCTTCAGCCCGTCCCGCGGCAGCACCATGATGGCGCCGTTCATGCCCGAAACGACATGCCAGGGGATCATCGCCCCGCCCGGCGCGCAGTGATAAACGAAGGTTCCGGCGCGGGTCGCCTTGAAGCGCAGCACCACCTGTTCCCCGGGATTGACCAGGGTCAGACCACCGCCACCCAAGGCGCCGGTCGCTGCATGAAAGTCGATGTTGTGCTGCATGGTATTGGTGTCGGGGTTCACCAGGGTCAGCTCTACATAGTCGTCCTGATGCACCACCATGAGCGGACCGGGGACCGAGCCGTTGAATGTCATGGCCTGAATGGTCGTGCCGATATCGTCGATCACCAGTGGCTTTTCCTCGATGACCAGCCGGAACTGGATAATCTTGGGGGCCTCGGTCGTTGCCTGCTCATGTGCCATGACATTGGGCGGCGCAACAAGTTGGGCCTCGACCCGCTCCATGTTGTCCAGATCGTCTGCCGCCCAGACCGGCGCGGCGCTCAAAATACTTGCAGTCACGCCTAAGGCGGCAGCGCCCGTCAGGAAGGTGCGTCTCAGCATTTTTATATTCTCGGTCATTTTTCTTCTCCTTGACCTGTGGGCGCCCCGTGGAGCGCCGAACTGGGTGCTTGGATAGGAGCGTTGCCGCCGGCCTTCTTTGTTGTGGCGCAAATAAGGCAGCAGGTTGCGGAAGGACGGATGCCGAAAGGGTGCAACTCTTTGTTCTCGCGCAAAGAAGCGGGCGGATGCGCGCTCTAGAAGCTCCCCCAACGGACCCGCGGCGGGTTCGCACGACAAGGAGCTAAAAGATGAAAAGGCTGACGAAGAAACTGGGCGCGGCCGCGGTGATGCTGGCACTGGCGATGAGCCCGGCCCTGGCGGACAATGTCGAGGTCAAGATGCTGAACAAGGGCGAGGCAGGTACGATGGTGTTCGAGCCGAGCCTCATCCAGGTTGAGCCCGGCGACACGGTAACCTTCGTTGCCGCCGACAAGGGGCATAATGCCGAAACCATCAAGGGGCTGATCCCTGACGGGGCCGAACCCTTCAAGGGCAAGTCGAGCAAGGACATTGCCGTCACCTTCGACGTGCCGGGCGTATATGCCGTCAAATGCATGCCGCATCTGGCCATGGGCATGGTGGCGCTGGTCGTGGTTGGCGGCGACACCAGCAATCTCGATGCCATCGAAAAGGCCAAGCTGCCCAAGCCTGCACACGAACGTTTCGAGGCCATGATCGGTCAGCTCAGCCTATAGGCTCACCTGGAAAATCATGTCTCAAGGGCCGGACGCCAGATGCGTCCGGCCCTTTTCGTTTGCAAATATCGTGCAATTGGCGCGCGTCTTTCTCAAAACGCCCTTTCTCTCGTCGAGGAGGGTGGAAACAGAACCCGGCTGCGCCCGACGGCATTTCGATTATAGTGCAGGTGACGTTCGCAGTGAGAGATGATGAGCCAGGACACCAGATACAGAGCGCCAGCCCTCGACAAGGGGCTCGATATCCTCGAACTCCTCGCAGCGACCGAGGACGGGCTGACCCAGGCCGAAATTTCCAAGGCATTGGGGCGCTCGCCCAACGAAATCTACCGCATGCTCGATACGCTGGTGAGGCGCGACTATGTGCGCCGGTCCAGTAGCGACCGGTATGAATTGACCTTGAAGCTGTTCGAACTGGCTCATCGTCGCCCGCCGCTCAACCGGCTGGTCAGCCAGGCGATTCCGGTCATGCGGCGTTTTGCGTTGCAGTCGCTGCAGGCTTGCCATCTGGTGGTGCAGGATCGCAACGTGCTGGTGGTGGTCGCCCAGGTCGACGGCCCGGGCTATTGGAATGTGTCGATCCGTGTCGGCTCCCGCGTCGGCCTGGTCAAGACCGGTTCAGGCCATGTCTTTCTCGCCTTCGCCACCCCCGAGGAGCGTCAACTGATGCTCAAGGAGCAGGAGCCGGGTGGCGCCGAGCGCTTGCCGCCGGGTCTGGAAAACCGGCTGGAGGAGGTGCGGCGCCAAGGCTATGAGAATATGCAGAGCATGCAGACGGCCAGCGTGTCCAACCTCTCTGTTCCGATCTTTGGACCCCTGGGAACTGTGATAGCCGCTCTCACATGTCCCTACACACGGATCCTCGACCGGCCGGATTCCCCCGATCCTTTCGCCGTGCTTGAATTGCTCAAGGCCACGAGCGCCGAGCTCTCGCAGCGCTCGGGTGCCGACCCGCTGGCCGAAGCCGGGTAAACAGGAACATCAAGGGGAGGACGAACTTTGCGCATTATCGATACTCATCTTCACCTGATCTACCCCGACAAATTCTCCTATCCCTGGCTTGAGGATGCGCCCGCGATCAACCGTCCATGGCACGTCGAAGACTATCTTGCAGAGGCCGAACCGCTCGGTATCGAGGCGGCGCTTCACATGGAAGTCGATGTTGCGGAGGCCGACATCGTGCCTGAAAGCCGGCTCATGGCTAACGTTCATCCCAAGGTGGTGGGCATGATTGCCGCTGCCCGTCCTGAATGGGAAGATTTCCCCCGGCAGCTCGAGGAACTGGCGGCGATCAAGGGCATTCGGGGGCTGCGCCGCGTTCTGCACGTGGTGCCGGACGATATCTCGCAAACGCCTGTTTTCGCCGAGAATTTACGGCGGTTGTCGGCCCCTGGACTGAGCTTCGATCTCTGCTTGCGTCACGATCAACTGCCGCTCGGCATCGCGCTGGCCGACAAGGCGCCCGAGGTGCAATTCATCCTCGATCATTGCGGCGTGCCCGATGTTGCGGGCGCCGCGCTCGACCCCTGGCGCGCTTATATCAGCGAGTTGGCGCGGCGGCCGAATGTGGCGGGCAAGATCTCCGGCATCGTCGCCTATGCCAATCCCACCTGGGAGGTCGGGGACCTCAAGCCCTTCTTTGAACACATGATTTCGAGCTTCGGCTGGGACCGGGTCGTGTGGGGGTCCGACCATCCGGTGGTGACCATGAACGGCAATCTGACCGCCTGGGTCAATGCCACCATGGAGCTCCTGGAAGGGGCGAGCGACGCGGAAAAAGCCAAACTGCTGCACGCAAATGCGGAGCGCATCTACCGGATCTGAGGGAGAAAGCGATGAAGCGCTATGGTGCCGTGATCGGGCTGAAGCCCGAGCAGATTGCAGCGTACAAGCGGGTGCACGCCGCCGTCTGGCCGGATGTCTTGAGGCAGATAAAGGCGAGCAATATCAATAACTACACGATCTTTCTTCGGGAACCGGAAAATCTTCTATTCTCCTATTACGAATATGTCGGCGAGGATCACGATGCCGACATGGCGGCGATGGCCGCGGACCCCAGAACCAAGGAATGGTGGGCACTGTGCATGCCGATGCAGGCGGCTCTGGAAACGCGCGCCGAAGGCGAATGGTGGGCCGAAATGGAAGAGGTCTTCCATATCGATTGATGTGAAATCGAGAGCGAAATCCCTAGGGTGAATTCGCCTTCATTTCATGAACTTCTGCCGGAAGTTCATGAAATTCCGGTCGCCGACATTGCCGATCTGAAGCGGGGTATGCGGCTTTCGAGCGAGACCAGCGTCTATTGCATCCAAAATCCATATGTGAAACGAGTATTCACATAAGAATTAGATAAGGAGGAGGTACACCCGTGACCATCGACGTCACCGGTCTGCGCCAGAGCTGGCCGCTGCCTTCATCGCCGCAGCCCATCGTCATCATCGGCGCGGGCGGGATTGTCAGCGATGCCCATATGCCTGCCTATCGGCTCGCGGGTTTCGACATTGCGGGCGTGTTCGACATCGATGAAGGGCGCCGGGACGCCACCGCTGAACGCTGGGGAATTCGGGCTTTCGCCTCGCTCGACGAGGCGGTTGCGACCACCGGTGCAGTCTTCGACCTGGCGCTCCCGCCGTCGGCCCATCTCGATGTCATGGCGCACCTGCCGGAGGGGGCAGTGGTGTTGCTGCAAAAGCCGATGGGGCGAGACCTCGGTGAGGCAAGCGCCATCCTGCAGTTGGCGCGCGAGAAGAAATTCACCGCGGCCGTCAACTTCCAGCTGCGCTTCGCCCCCATGATGCTGGCCGTTGCCGATCTCATCGGGCGCGGCGTGCTCGGTCAACTGGTCGATGTCGAGATGCACCTCAACCTCTTCACGCCTTGGGATCTCTGGCCTTTTCTCAAGGGCCAGAAGCGTGTGGAGATCGCGGTCCACTCCATTCACTACCTCGATCTGATCCGGCGTTTTCTCGGCAATCCGCAAGGCGTGCATGCCAAGACGCTGGGCCATCCCTCGACCGACGTGGCCCAGACCCGCACCTCGGCCATTCTCGATTATGGCGAGGTCGTGCGGTGCGTGCTCTCGATCAACCACAACCATGATTTCGGGCGTAAATTTCAGGACTGCGCCTTCCGCTTCGAAGGAACTGACGGCGCCGCGTGGACAAAGCTCGGGGTGAATCTCAACTATCCCGAGGGCGAACCCGACGAATTGTGGGTGTGCGAAATGGGCGGCGAATGGCAGCCGGTGCCGCTTGAAGGAACGTGGTTTCCCCATGCCTTTATCGGCACCATGGCCAATCTGCAGCGCGTTGCGGCCGGCGAGGACGGGGAACTGGTCAGCTCGGTCGAGGACGCCTGGTACACCATGGCGACGGTCGAGGCCGCGTTCGCATCCTCGGCAGCGCCCGCGACGCCTCTGGCACAAAAACCCTGATTCAATAGATCGGAGCTGGCGCCCCGCCAGCCGCGAAAACCATAAGACCTGACAACACGCGCGGCAAACATGGACGATACCGAACCTCCCCTCAGTGGCCTTGTCGTGCTCGACATGAGCCAGTTCCTGTCCGGCCCCTATGCGGCGCTGCGCCTGCAGGACCTCGGGGCGCGGGTCATCAAGATCGAGCGGCCCGATGGCGGCGATTTGAGCCGCCGGCTCTATCTGTCGGATACCGAGATCGGCGGCGATTCCACACTCTTTCACGCCATCAACCGCTCAAAGGAAAGCCTGGCACTCGACCTCAAGAATCCCGACGACATTGCCGCGCTGAAAAAACTCATCGGTCAGGCGGACGTGCTGATCCAGAACTTCCGCCCAGGGGTCATCGAGCGGTTGGGTCTTTCCTATGAGGACGCCTGCAAGATCAATCCCAGGCTCGTCTATGGCTCCATCACCGGCTATGGCAGCGAGGGTCCCTGGGTTAAACGTCCGGGCCAGGATTTGCTGGCGCAGGCCCGCTCGGGCGTGATGTGGCTCAATGGCGATGAGGGGCAGGGGCCGGTGCCGATCGGCCTGTCGATTGCCGACATGCTGGCGGGTGCGGCGCTGGTGCAGGGCATATTGGCGGCGCTGGTGCGGCGTGGCGTAACGGGCAGGGGTGCCCATGTGGAAACCAGCCTTCTGGAAGTCCTGGTCGACCTGCAGTTCGAGCTTCTGACCACCCACCTCAATGACGGGCGTCGCCTGCCCAGGCGCTCGTCCTATCGGTCGGCCAATGCCTATCTGTCGGCGCCCTATGGCGTCTATCCGACCGCAAACGGCTTTATCGCCATCGCCATGACCCCCCTGGGCAAACTTGCCGACTTGCTGGAACTGGAAGAATTGGCGCCTTATCGCGACGACCCAAAGACCTGGTTCACCGAGCGTGACACCATCAAACATCTCCTGGCCGAACGGCTGAAGGCGAACACCACCGAGCATTGGCTTTCGGTGCTCGAGCCGGCCGATATCTGGTGCGCCAAGGTGATGGATTGGCCCGAACTGCTGCAGAGCGAGGGCTTCAAGCTGCTCGATATTCTGCAGACCGTCAGGCGGGAGGACGATGTGGCGATCGAGACCACACGTTCGCCGTTGCGCATCAATGGCCAGAGAGCGCGCACGGAGCGAGCCGCCCCGACCGTCGGCGAACAGAGCGCAAAGATCCGAGCGGAGTTCGGCTTGTGAGCCCAAAACTCAAGGGCATGACCTGGAGCCACCCCCGGGGATACGAGCCGATGGTTGCGACTTCAAGGATCTGGCAGGACCGGACCGGCGTGGAGATTGGCTGGGACAAGCGCTCGCTGCAGGATTTCGAGAGTTTCCCCGTCGAGGAGCTGGCGCGCGAATACGATCTGATCGTCATCGATCACCCGCATGTCGGCCAGATCACCAAGGAGAATTGCCTGACGCCACTCGACGTATCGGGGCGCGAGGATGAGCGCGACGATCTCGCGAAAAACAGCATTGGCGGGTCCTACGAGAGCTATGGCTGGCAGGATCATCAATGGGCCTTCCCCATCGATGCGGCGGCGCAGGTGCAGGCCTACCGGCCAGATGCCGTTGATGCCCCGGTCAGCCGCTGGAGTGAAACCGTCGAATACGCGCGGCAGGGCAGGGTGACGCTTCCTCTAAGGCCGCCGCACTCGCTGATGTGTTTCTTCACTCTTGCCGCCAATCTCGGTACACCCTGCAGCCACGAAAAGGGTCCGCTGATCGCCCGCGAGGCGGGGCGGGCGGTTCTCGATCTGCTTTTCGAACTTGCGGCGCTACTCGATCCTGCCGATTTTTCCCGCGACCCGATTGCGTCATCGGAGGCCATGGCGGCAGACGGCCCCCGAGCGCCGGTGCTTATGCCGCTCGGCTATGGCTATGTGAATTACGGCATGGCCGGGTTCCGGCAGCACCGGCTGGCCTTTGCCGATATTCCTGCTGCTGGCGACAATGGATCCGTGGGATCTGCGCTCGGAGGCACGGGCATTGCCGTGTCGGCGTTCTCCGAACACATCCCCCAGGCACTCGACTATGCCTATTGGGTGGCGAGCGGTCAGGTGCAGGCCTCTCTCTTTGCCGCCGCGGGTGGCCAACCCGGCCATGGCCGAGCATGGGACGATCCGGCGGTCAACGCCGCCACCGGCGACTTCTACCGCAATACGCGCAGGACGCTGGATGGCGCCTGGATGCGTCCGCGACACAATGGCTATATGGATTTTCAGCAAAAGGGCTCGGAGCGGCTGACACAAGGTTTGCAGACCCGCGATCGGCCCGACGCGCTGCTGGATGATCTCGACCGCCTGTTCGAGGAGAGTTTTTGATGGAAAAGCCACGACATTTCGAGGATTTTTCGGTCGGCGAGAAACGCGTGACGACAGGCCGCACGATCACCGAGACCGATTTCGTCGTTCACGCCGGTCACACGGGGGATTTCTTTCCCCACCACATGGACGCCGAGTTCATGAAGCAGAGCCCGTTCGGGCAGCGCATCGGCCACGGCACCATGACCTTTGCCATCGGCATCGGGCTGACCGCGAGCGAAATCAATCCGTTGGCTTTCACTTATGGGTATGAGAGGCTGCGCTTTCCAAAACCGGTCTTCATTGGCGACACCATCCATACCGAATTGACCATTGCCGCGCTCGAAGACGACCCGAAGCGCCCCGGCCATGGCCGGATTACCGAGCAGATCCGGGTGATCAATCAAAGGGACGAAGTGGTCATGGCCTGCGACCATATCCACCTGGTCGAGCGCCGCGCCGCGAGCGCCTGAGGCATCGCCAGCAAACGCTAGAGCAAAATGCTCCATCTATTTTCTGGTCGCATCATTATATGCGAAAAACCGGTACCCCCTTTTTCGCACGATGCTCTAGAGACGCCGTCCGGTCTCTTTGTCGAACATGTGCACCATGTCGGTCCGCGGGCGAATGTGCACATTCTGGCCGGGCTTGAAGCTCATGCGTTCGCGGACGACGGCAAGAATTTCGCTCTTTCCGAGCCGTAGCACCAGCTGGGTTTCCGGGCCGGTCGGCTCGACGACGGCAATGGTCGCCGGAATGCCGCCTTCATTTGTCAGTTCGATGTGTTCGGGCCTGACGCCGTAAACGACGCTTTGGCCTTCGCTGACATCGGGAGCGCCGCCGACCTCGAGGTTCAGTCCATCCGAAACCACGGACAGCTTGCCATTGGCCGCGACCTTGCCCTCGATCAAATTCATCGCCGGCGACCCGATGAACCCGGCGACAAACAGATTGGCCGGGGTGTCGTAAAGCTCCAGGGGCGCGCCGACCTGTTCCACGATGCCATCCCGCATCACCACGATGCGGTCGGCCATTGTCATGGCCTCGACCTGGTCGTGGGTGACGAAAATGGTCGTGGTCTTCAGCCGCTGGTGAAGTTCCTTGATCTCGGTGCGCATCTGCACGCGCAACTTTGCATCGAGGTTGGAAAGCGGCTCGTCGAACAGGAAGACATGCGGGTTGCGAACGATCGCGCGGCCCATGGCCACGCGCTGGCGCTGCCCGCCGGAGAGTTCGCGGGGGTAGCGCTTGAGATAGGGCGCCAGCCCCAAAATCTCGGCCGCCATGTTCACGCGTTCCTCGACCAGCGCGGTATCGGTCTTTCTCAGCTTCAGCGCGAAGGCCATGTTGTCGGCCACCGTCATGTGCGGGTAGAGCGCATAGCTTTGGAAAACCATGGCGATGTCGCGCTGCTTGGGCGGGACGTTGTTTACCACCCGGTCGCCGATGGCGATGGCGCCGCCGCTGATCTTCTCAAGGCCGGCGATCATGCGCAAAAGCGTGGATTTCCCGCAGCCCGACGGGCCTACCAGGACGACAAACTCGCCATCGTCGATATCCACATTGACGCCATGGATGACTTCGACCGTCCCGTAGGATTTACGCACCTTGCGGATCGCGACCCTGGCCATCTCACCTCCCGCGTGATTTATGCGTGAACGGTCTTGTCATCAAGGAATAGCCGAGACACGGGGGTGAGTCCACGCCAATACTGTCCTGGCGCGGTTCGAGACGTGCTGCGTTAACGCGCTGAAATATCAGCGGAGTTTGGGGGCCCCGCTAAGAGCGCTTCCAGTTCGGTTCACCGGATTTTGGCTGCGGCAAGGGCCGGACGCTGTCCGCTATGCGCCTTTCAGCATCGCTCGCACGCACTTGCTCAGGAGAACCGGGCGCTCTTGCTTTTGGCAGCGACCGGAGATTTTAATCAGGCGCGCGGGCACCACGAACAACAGCGCCGCCCGCCACGTCAGGGGAGGGCGAGCGCTACATGCTCAAGTCAATCGATCCATTGCTCAATGCCGACGTTCTTTACGCCTTGCGCTCCATGGGCCATGCGGACGAACTCGTTATCGCAGACACCAATTTTCCGTCCGACGCCATCGCGCGTCAGACAACGCTCGGGCGCATCCTGCGCATCGACAATGTAAGCGCCGCGCGCGCGGTCAAGGCCGTGTTGTCGGTGATGCCGCTCGACAGTTTCGTGCAGCACCCGGCGCTGCGCATGGAAATGGCGGACCAGCCCGCCCATGTGCCCGACGTGCAGGCCGAAGTGCAAAAGGAGATCGACCTCGCCGAGGGCAAGCCGCTGCCGCTCGGTTCGATCGAACGCTTCGCCTTCTATGAGAGGGCCAAGAAATCCTATTGCGTGATCCAGACCGGCGAGCGCCGCTTTTATGGCTGCTTCATCTTTGCCAAGGGCGTGATTCCGCCCGAAACCGCCTGAGGCGCCAAGCAATGGCGGAAGAGAAAAAAGGCGTCGCCATCCTCGGGATATTCGTCGCCGATCTGGCGTTCAGGGCGCGCCGCATGCCCGAAATCGGCGAAACGATTGCCGGTTCCGGGTTCAAGCTCGGCCCGGGCGGGAAGGGGTCGAACCAAGCCGTTGCCGCTGCGCGGGCGGGGGCGGCGGTCACCTTCATCTCCAAGATCGGCAAGGACGATTTCGGCGCGGTGGCCACGGCGACATGGACGCGCGAAGGCATCAGTCCACGTGTCATCGAAATGGAGGACCAGCCAACTGGCGCGGCCTTCATCTATGTCAACGACACGAGCGGTGACAACGCGATCATTGTCGTGCCGGGAGCCGCCGGGACGATCACCGCGGAGGATGTGGAAGCCGCCGGCGACGCAATAAGGGATGCGGCCGTTTTCGTGACCCAGCTCGAACAGCCTGTGCCCGCGGCAATGCAGGGCCTCAAGATCGCGCGCGATGCAGGAGTGACGACGATCTTCAACCCCGCGCCGGCCGAGCCGGTCGACGATGCGATCTATGCCCTTTGTGACTATGTGACCCCCAACGAGACGGAGGCCTCCTTCCTGACCGGCATCACGGTCACAACGACAGACGAGGCGCGCAAGGCCGGTGACGTCTTCCTGTCCAAGGGGGCAGGAACGGCGCTGATCACCCTCGGCGAAAACGGGGCGCTGCTGCATTCCAGGGAAGGTTCTGTCATCGTGCCCGCTTTCAAGGCGGGAAGGGTGGTCGAGACGGCCGGGGCAGGCGACGCCTTCAATGGCGGTTTTGCTGCCGCGCTGGCGCGAGGAGATAGCCCGCAGGAAGCCGTGCGGTTCGGCTGTGCCGTGGCGGGGCTGTCGGTGACCCGGGCGGGCACCGCGCCCTCCATGCCCACACTGGACGAAGTTCAAGCGCTGCTTGCCCAGCGCTAGCCAGGATCTGGCGGGCGCCGTCCGCATGAGACTGCTTCCATGCATATCTCATTCAGATTTGATTGACATCCAAGTGCCGTTGTCTGCTAGTGTTAACCGCTTTCGTCACGCGGCGAGACTTATTTGGGAATGTCCGTGGGCATGACGAAAAACAAGTTTCGCAAGGGAGGAAAAGCGATGAGAGCAGATCTGTACCACCGGATGCTGGCCTGGCAGACAAGCCGGCGCCGGTTTCTGAAAGGCGCCGCCGCGACAGGCGCGGTTGCGGCATTCGGGTCCACCGGCCTTGGATCGTTTGTCACGAGCGCCTATGGCCAGGACGCCAAGAGCAAGATGTCGGCGGACGAGATCGCCTTCCGCAAGGAGCTTGTGCAGATCCCGGGCGTCGGAAAGGGATCACCGACCGATGCCGATTGGCAGAAGGTCGGCGAGATGTGCCTGACCGCGACCAAGCAGAACGTCAAGCAGGGTGAGTTCCAGGGCGTCGAGCTGACCTTCATGGGGCTAAACAACCAGAACCTGCACGATTTCCTCTTCCGCGGTTTCCTCAAGCCCTGGGAAGCCTATACCGGCGCCAAGATCAACTGGATCGATCTCGCGCAGGCCGACTACAACCCCCGCCTGCAGCAGGCGATCGCCACCGGCACGGTCGATTTCGACATCATCGAGATGGGCGCCCCGTTCGAGGGCGACGTGGGCAGCAAGGGCCTGATGTCCGAGATGCCGGACTGGGTCAAAGAGCAGATCGATTTCGAGGATCTCGTGGGCTATCTGAAGCCGCCGGTCGGCACCTGGGAGGGCAAGCAGATCCGCGTCACCGTGGATGGCGACTGCCACAACTTCAATTATCGTACCGACTACTTCGAGAGCGAGGATCTGGCAAAGGCCTGGAAGGACGAGGGCCATGACGGCCCCTGGGAGGCGCCAAAGACCTGGCAGAAGGTGCAGGAAGTCACCAAATTCCTCAACGGCAAGACCGACCCGATGGGGCTGCCGGCCTACGGCTATCTCGATGCGCCCAAGCCCTGGGGCGGGTTTGGCTTCTATTTCCTCGAAAGCCGCGCCACCGCCTACGCCAAGCATCCAGACGATCCGGCCTGGCTCTTCGACGTCGACACCATGAAGCCGCGGGTGAACAATCCCGCCTTCGTGCGCGCCATCCAGGACGTCATCGACGCGCTACCCTCCGAGCCGCCCAACCAGATCAACGCCGACCCGAACGAAACCGCCTTCTCGCAGTTCTTGGGCGGCACGGGTTCGATGGTCTCCTGGTGGGGCGACGTGGGCTCCAACGCCAAGACCTCGGATTCCTCGGTCGTCGGCGATGTCTGCGGCTTCTCGATCCTTCCCGGTTCGGACGACGTCTACAACGCCAAGACCGGCAAGTGGGATACGCTCGACAGCGGGCCGAACTACGCGCCGAACATGGCCTATCTCGGCTGGGGCATCTATGTCACCAAGCGGGTCGAGGGCGACAGCGTCAAGCACAAGGCGGCCTGGAGCGCGGCAGCCCATCTCGGCGGCAAGGATCTGTCGCTGTGGACCTGCATGTATCCCTCCGGCTTCCAGCCCTACCGCAACTCCCACTTCATCATCGAGGAATGGGTCAACGCGGGCTATGACGAGGCGTTCATCTCCGATTATCTGGGCTCCGAACAGGATTCCTATAATCACCCGAACGCTGCGATCGAGCCGCGCATCCCCGGCATCTTCCAGTATTACAGCCTCGCCGAGGATGAACTGGCCAAGATCTTCGCGGGACAGGTGGACGCCCAGGCAGGGGCCGACAACATCGCCGCGGCATGGGAGAAGCTCACCGATCAGCTCGGACGCGATGAGCAGATCAAGCTCTACAAGGCCTCGCTCGGCATGTAGAGTGTGAGCGTTCTTCGCTGACGATCACGACGGAACACGCATCTGGCAGCGGGCAGGCTCGCTGCCAGATGGTTCGTCGACCGCTTTTTCTTCCGGCCCTGCAGACGAGAGCGCAACTGCGATGGCGAACGCTTCCCCCACCACCCTCGATGAAGAATTCGAGATCCCTCCCGACGATGTCCCGGCGAGCCGCAAGATGCTGGGGCGCTTGCTGGTATGGGGCGTCTCGGCGGTTCTCGTGGCGCTGATCCTCGTACAAACCCTTCATACGGCCGGCACGACCGCGTTTGGTTTCGAGAACTGGCGCCCGGTGCTCTACCTTTATGGCGTGTGGTGCGTCGCCATTGGCATAGGCCAGGTGCTTATTCGCGGCGATGATGGCTACCGCGCCCTGTTCGTTCTGCCGGCAGCCCTGTTCACGCTTGCCGTGGCGATTTTCCCAACGCTGTTCGCGCTTTATATCGCGATGCTGGACTGGAACCTCAGTTCCGTGCTGGGGCCGCATTTCACCGGTCTGAACAATTTCGTGCAGATGTTCCACGACCCGGACTACTGGAATGCCATGGCCAACATGGTGTTCTACCTGCTCATGGTTCTGGTCGAGTACGCCCTCGCCTTCGGTCTGGCATTGCTGCTCAATGCCGAGATCAAGGCCCGAAAATTCTTCCGCGTGGCCTTCCTGCTTCCCTTCATGCTGAGCCCGGTGGCGGTCAGCTGGATGATGGGCAAATCCCTTATGGAATACCGCTTCGGTCCGGCGGCCCGGCTGGCACGCGAACTCGGCTGGAGGGAGCCGGCCTTCTTCGCGCATCCCTGGACGGCCCGGTTCGCCATGGAGGCCATGGATGCCTGGATGTGGATCCCCTTCATGGTCATCCTGCTGCTGGCCGGCCTTCAGGCGATGTCCAAGGAGGTGCTGGAAGCGGCCAAGGTCGATGGCGCCTCCGGCTGGCAGACGTTCTGGAAAGTGACCTTTCCCCTGATGCTGCCGGTTTCGATTACGACGCTGCTCATTCGCATTATCTTCAAGCTGAAACTGGCCGATATCGTCATCAACGTCACCTCGGGCGGACCGGGCGGGGCGACGGACACCGTCTCCAGCTTCATCTATCGCGTCTATCGCGACCGCTCGAATGTGGGCTACGGCACCGCGCTGGCGATCTTCTATCTGGTCGTCATCGTCATATTGCTGCTGTCGCTTCTCAACTGGAGCAACAGGTTCAAGCGCAATGTCGTCTAGTTCGAGACGTCGCACCGGAGGGATGCAGTAGTGGCGGTCAGTGCAGAAATGGACGAGTTCGTCGTCGCCGACGAGTCGCGCCCGACCTTCAAGGTGGTCTTGTGGCGGGTGCTGGTCTACGGCGCACTGCTGTTCTGGGCGTTCGTGTGCCTGTTCCCCATCTACTGGACGGTGACGACCTCCTTCAAGGCCGCGGTCGACGTCACCCAGGGTCACCTGGTCCCATGGGTGAACTTCGATCCCAACTGGATCGGCTGGCGCTCCCTTGGCCTTTCGCCCGACACCATTTTCGGTATCTCCACACCGCGCGCCCAGTTCATCGGGCGGTTCATCAACACCGTCATCATCTCGCTGGGCGCGTCGTGTCTGGCCCTGGTGCTCGGGTCCGCCGCCGCCTATGGGCTCAGCCGCTTCGACTACAAGTTCGGGCCGATGAAAAACAACGATCTGCTGTTCTTCTTCATCTCGCAGCTCATCCTGCCGCCGGTCGTTCTCGCCCTGCCGTTTCTGGTGCTCTACAAGGAGCTGGGGCTGCTGGACACGCATGTGGGGATGATCTTCATCTACACCCTGACGGTGCTGCCGATCGTTATCTGGATCATGCGCGACCAGTTCAACTCGATCCCCATCGAGCTCGACGAGGCGGCGCTAGTCGACGGGCTGTCGGTTTGGGGCGTGTTCCTGCGGATCATCCTTCCCATCGCACTGCCGGGCATGGTCGCCGCCTTCATCCTGTCCCTGGTTTTGACCTGGAACGAGTATTTTTTCGCCGCGCTCCTGACCGCCAGCGACGCCAAGACCTTGCCGGTCATGGTTGCGAGCCAGACGGGCTCCCAAGGCATCAACTGGTGGTCCATGGCGGCATTGTCGACGGCGGCAATCGCCCCGCTGGTGATCGTCGGCGTGCTGCTCGAGCGCTACATCGTCAAGGGTCTTTCGACCGGCGCGGTGAAATAGCCGTTGCCTGCGGGGCTCAATCCCGGCCCGGCGATCCGTGCATCAGCTCGCGGGTTGCCGGATAGAGTTTCCGGAACTGGTCGTATTGGCGGGCATAGACATCGTGTGTCGCCAGGTCGGGCGCGATGTCGAAGGCGACCGGATTCCATGTCTCGACGGCATCTGCGGCCACGTCTCCGACGGCCGAGGCGGCCAGAAATGCATCTCCATAGGCGGCGCCCATCGTCTTGGCCCGCACGATCTGGGTGAGCCCGGATATGTCGGACGTGGCCTGTCGCCAGACGGGGTTCTTGGTGCCGCCGCCCACCGCGTAGAGCCGCTCGGGGGGATGGCCGGCTTGTTCATAGGTTTCGAAGACGTGATTGGTGCCGCAGGCGATGCCCTCGAGCAGCGCACGGTAGATATCGCCACGCGTATGCGTAAGGTTGAGCCCGAAAATCATGCCCTTGGCGTCCGGATCGTGGATAGGGGTGCGTTCGCCTGAAAAATACGGCAGCACCACCAGGCCATTCGCCCCGGGCGGCGATTGCTCCGCCTCCTTCAGGAGGTCGGCGATCGCGCTGGCAGGATCGAGTTCGCGCGCGAACTGGTCCCGGAACCAGTGGGTGAGGGTGCCGCTGGTCGCAAGACCGGCCATTGAGGCGTGCGCGCCGGGAGAAAGCCAGGGCGCATACCAGAGGCGCGGATCGCGCACCCGCTCTGCCGTCAGCATGATGATGAAGATGGTCGAGCCATACATCAGCATCATCTCGCCAGGACGCTGGACGCCGACGCTGACGGCCTCTGCCGCCGCATCGATCGTGCCGGCGATGACGGGCGTGCCTTCGGCCAGACCGGTCTCGGCTGCTGCATCTGCGCTCACCTTGCCCACAATCTCGGTGGTCCAGGCGAGGTCAGGCAGTTTGTCGGGCGCAACGATATCGTCGCAAAGCGCGGTGCTCCAGCCGAACTGGTCGACCATGTAGAGCGGCGAGAAATTGGCCGCCGAGTAATGGTCGATGACGAAGGCGCCGGTCAGGCGGCGGACGAGATAGGAGGTCGAGGTCAGGATCTTGGCGGCGGCCTCGAAGATCTCGGGGCGGTTACGCTTGAGCCACAAGATTTTCGGCCCGACCGATTGCGAGGTCAGGGCATTCCCGCAGCGCTCGAGCAGCACATCCTCGCCGATCCGCTCCGTCAGCTCCACGATCTCGCGTGCGGCGCGCGTGTCGACCCCGTAAAGCACCGCGTTCATCAGCGGCTTTCCCTGCGCATCGACGGGCAGCATGCAGGGGCCGATGGCGCTGCTCCCGATAGCCCGGATCGAGGTCGGTGAGACACCGCTTTGTTCGATCAGGGTGCGGCTGAGATGGGTGAAGTCGGCCCACCAGTCTTCCTCGGCCCGGTGTTCGGCCCAGCCGGGACGGGGAACGATCAGCTTGTGAGGCCGCGCTGCGCTTGCAACGATCTGCCCGTCTTCGCTGACCAGCACGCCCTTGGATTCATAGGTCCCGATGTCGATGCCGAGATAGTGGGTCATCCCGGAAAATCGTCGCGGTCGAGCGAGAAATCGGCTCCGATCCGGGAAATGGCTGAGACCAGAAGCCTCGCCAGCTGTTCGAGGTCGTCAAGGTCGCAAATCTCGAGTGCGGAGTGCGTATAGCGGGTGGGAAAGCACATATCGATGGCCGCGACGCCCGAATTGACCAGCTGCACATAGGAGGAATCCGTCAGAACGCCGACCGCGGCCGTCCTTTGCAGCGGTATGGCTTCTGCTTGCGCGGTGTCGCCGAAGAGCTTGACCAGGGCAGGGTGCGGGATGGTGCCGTTGAGCGTGCCGCGCCCGTGGAAGGAATACATGCTCATGGCCGGACCGCCGCCCAAGCGCACCTCGCCGCGGCGCGCCATGTCCGGCGTGTCGGCGGTCAGGGCAAGATCGATCTGGATGGCGATATCGGGCGCAAGCGCCTGAGCGGCGACAAGCGCGCCGCGCAAATTGAATTCCTCCAGCACGGAGAACACCAGATGCAGCGTCGGGCGCTGATCCTGGGACGTGAGGGCGCGCGCGGTTTCGAGGATGACGGCGCAGCCGGCGCGGTCGTCGACCGCGGTGCCGGCAATGCGGCCGTTGGCCAGTTCCATCACGTTCGGGGCATAGACGATCGGCGTGCCGATATCGATGCCGGCCTCGCGCACCTCCTCGGCCGAGGTGAAGCCGGCGTCGACATAAAGGTCGAGATAGGGCGTGACCTTGTATTTTTCGTCCGGTGAGGTCGCATGATGGCTCTTGTTGGCGATCACACCCGGAACGTCCCTTCCGTCGCCGACGCAGAGCAGGACCTGCTGTGCCGCCAGCGCCTTCTCCGGCACGCCGCCGAGCCGCTCCACCCGGATCATGCCGTCCGGCTCGATGCGTCGCACGATCAGGCCGAGCTGGTCCATATGGGCGAAGAGCATGACGCTCGGCGCGCCGGGCGTTCCTTCAAGTGTCGTGATGAGGTTGCCGAGGCGGTCGGTCCGCCAGTCCATGCCGGCATCGTCGAGCGCCTTGGCGAGATAGCGGCGCACGCGCCCCTCATAACCGGAAAGGCCCGGTATGCCCATGAGATCGGTCAGAAGCTTGCGCAAACTCTCCCGCATCGCTCAGTAGCCTCGGCCGGTGCGGGCCTTGTCCATGAAGGAGCGGGCCCGGTCTGGATCGACCGGCTTCCATGTGTCGCCATCGATTTTGAGAGAGGATCCCACGATGCAGCCGTCTGCAAGGGCGAGGACATCCGCGACCGTGTCGTGCTTGACCCCGGTGTTGGCAAGAACCGGCGTGTCGGGCAGCACCCGCTTGACCGCCTCGAGATCTTCCATGCGGGCCGCTTCGCCGGTGATGGCGCCGGAGACCAGAATGGCGTCGGGTATGGAGGAAAAAACCGCGCTGCGGGCGCGGTCCGCGAGTGGGCGCCTGTCGAGCGAATCCGCGAATTCGGCGGAGACATTGTAAAAAAGCGCCAGATCGGACCGTTCAAGCCGGTTGCGATAACGCACGGCCTTGCCCGCGTCGGGGTTCCAATTGCCCATGTCGGAGGCATAGGTGCCGGTGAAGATTTCGCGGGCAAAGGCGGCGCCGGTCGCAGCGGCGAGGGCCATCGTGCTCATCGGGTCCCAGAGCACGTTGACGCCGAAGGGAACCGAAATCTCGGGCGCCAGCCGGCCGATGACATAGGCCATTGTGGCGGTCGAAGCGGTGTCGACCTGCAATTCATAAGGCCGGTCGTTCTCGTTTCCGAACATGACCGCGTCGACGCCCGCCTCCTGCAGAGCGTGCAGATCGCGGCGCGCGGCTTCGGCAATGCCTTCCGGACCAAGGGCGCTGTCATAGAGCGGCGCACCGGGCAGGGCGCCCAGATGCACCATGGCAATGACCGGCTTGCGGCCCATAAAGATGGTCTCGAACTTGCCTGGCACGTGCTGCCTCCCTTGCTTCCCGTCCGGAACTTGAACGCGCTCCGGCACCGCCCCGATGTTTATCCAATCGGTGGAGGTCGCCGCAAGCCTCAACGCCTTCCCGTCCGTTGGGCGCCTCTGAGCGATAATCGGACAGGTCGGGCTAGGGCGCGTGCAGGAACCGGGCCGCACCCAGCTCGATGATTTCCGCGGTGATCTCGTCCTGGCGCACCCGCCGCCGTTCGTCTTCGAGCCGGTCCAATTGCTTGTCGATCTCGCGGCGTGCCGATGTCATGGCCAGCATGCGCGCCTCGCTTTCCGCGGCAAAGGATTCCAGCGCCGCTCGGCACAAAAGCGCATGCACATATTGCGCCGTCAGGGAGATAAGCAGGGCGTTTGGCGTCAGGTTGAGCAGTGGTAGCTGCGTATAGCGGCCGTGCGAAAGGTCCAGCTTTTCCAGATCGAGCGGAAACAGCTGCCGCCGCGCCACCTCCATGGAGGCCCCAGGCGACCACATGCCGAAGAGCATGTCCACACGCATCAGATCGTGCGCCGCGATGCTGCGGTAAAGCGCTGTCGCGATCGTGTCAGCGAGCCGCGAGATGCCCGCCGCGCGGGCCGTCTGCGCAATGGTCCATTCGGCAACAAAACCGCGTTCGCTGGCAATTTCGGCGCCGCGCGTTCCGATGATGAAGATGTGACGCTTCTGGTCCTCTGGCACCAGAGCATCGAGCAAGACTTCGCTGAAGGCGCCGGCAAACCCCTGCTCGGCCAGAAACAGCACAAGCCCCATCTCGCCGGGCGCGCCGTCTCCCGGCCGCTGCGGCTCCAAAAGCGGCAGGATCTGCGCAATGGCGCCGAGCAGCGTGTCCGCATGCGATTGCACGGCGGGCAGCTGCGCCCGCGCCTGCTGCGCCCGCGTGCCGGCGATACCGCGCATGGCGTTGACCACGCTGTCGAGCTGGCGCATGC
Organism: uncultured Alphaproteobacteria bacterium; assembly: GCA_963782875.1. Taxonomy (GTDB): domain Bacteria; phylum Pseudomonadota; class Alphaproteobacteria; order Rhizobiales; family Devosiaceae; genus CAWALD01. Next base: position 2,479,619 of record CAWALD010000003.1, read on the forward strand.
CCTCGATCCGGTTTGTGAGCTCGGAAAACTGCGCGCTCACCGTGCCGCCTCGCCCATCTGCTCGGATGGGGAAAGCTCGGCCGCCAATTGCCTGAGTGCCGCCTCGAGCGATTTGCGCGCACCGTCCGACAGCTTGCCGTTCGCGCCGATCTCCGCGATGACGGCTTTGAGGGTCCCATCCTGTCCAAGCGCCAGCAAACGCTCGCGGAAGGCCGGCAGCGTGTCCAGGGGCATCTGGTCCAGCAGGCCCTGCTGCACGGCCGTTACCAGTGCGACCTCCGCCCATAAGGGCAGGGGGGCGTATTGCGGTTGCTGGAGGATGGCGGGAATGCGCGCGCCGCGCCGCAGCTGGTCCTTGACGCGGGCGTCGGTGATGCCGCCGAAGCGGGTAAAGATTTCGAGTTCGAGATATTGGGCATAGGCCAGCCGCATGGAGGCGGCCGCGTCGCGCAGCGCATGCGCCTGCGTCTTGCCGCCGACACGGGAGACGCTGGTGCCGGTGTCGACGGCCGGCTTCTGCCCCTTGTTGAAGAGTTCGGCATTGAGCACGATCTGCCCGTCCGTAATGGAGATCAGATTGGTCGGGATATAGCCGCTGAGATTGCCCGCATCGGTTTCCGCGATCGGGAGCGCCGTCAGCGAACCGCCGCCACGGTCCTTGCCCAGCTTGGCCGCCCGTTCCAGCAGGCGGGCATGCACGTAAAAGACGTCTCCGGGGTACGCTTCCCGGCCGGGCAGTTGATGGGTCAAGAGGGCGATTTCACGGTGGCAGGCGGCATGCTTGCTCAAATCGTCGATAACGATCAGGGCGTGCTGGCCGCGGTCGCGGAAATATTCCGCCATGGTGAAGCCGGCAAACGGCGCGATCCACTGCAGCCCTGGCGCATCGGCTGCGCCGGCAACGACGACGATTGTCCTCTCAGGGGCGCCGTGCTTGTGCAGCGCGTCGATGGCGCGGCGGACGCTGGCGCTCTTTTGCCCGATGGCGACATAAATGCAGATCATGTCGCTCGATCTCTGGTTGATGATGGTGTCGATGGCGATTGCCGTCTTGCCGATCGCCCTGTCGCCGATGATCAACTCGCGCTGCCCCCGTCCCAGCGCAAAAAGGGCGTCGATGACGAGGATGCCCGTTTGCACGGGCTCGGTCACGGCCGCCCGATCGACGATCTCCGGCGCGGCGCGTTCGATGGGCAGGGTGGCCGTCGCCGGGATGGGCGGCTTGCCGTCCAGAGGCCGCCCCAGCGGGTCGACGACCCGCCCCAGCAGAGCCTCGCCCACCGGAACCTGCACCACCTCGCCTGTGCCAAGGACTGCTTGTCCCGCCTCGACGCTGTCGGCGCCATCGAGGATGACGCAGCCGATATGGTCGGCTTCGAGCACCTGGGCATACCCGAATTGGCCGCCCTCGAACCTGAGCAGTTCATCGAGCCGTACGTTGGACAGCCCCGAGATCATGGCGATGCCATCGCCGACCTCCATCACACGGCCCACCTGGGCAGCCTTGGTAACGGGCTGTGCCTGACCGAGCTTCTGCCGGGCGGTTGCGAGCCAGCTGTCGGGTGTGAGGTCAGCCATGACGACTGTCCCCAATCCCATGCAGAATGGTTTCGATGTCGTCCCGCCAGCTATTGCGCACCTGCACGTGCGGCCCGCGCAGCTCAAGGCCGGCGATCAGGTCGGGATCCGTGCGAAAGCGGATGGCCTGTTTTGCGCCGAGCGCCTCGGACAATCGCGTGCCCAAGGCCTTCTGTTCATCCGCCGATAGGGCGCTGGCCGTGACCGCCTCGATGGCGCCGGCGCCATCGGCGATGTCCGCCCGCTCGGCATCCGGCAGTGCAGAAATCTGGGCAACGAGGCGGTCGGCAAAGCGTTGGCGCACCGGCGCGCTTTCAAGACCTGCAAGAAGGTGCCGGGCTATGTCGGCGGCGAGCGCCCCCGCATTTTGGGCCCATTGTGCCCGCGTCTCGGCGGCTTCGCGCGCAATGGCCGCGGCAGCTGCCTTTTTCATCGCGTCGATTTCCGCAGCGGCGGCATCGAGCCTCTGCTTGGCGAGTGCATCGGCCTGCTGACGCGCTTCATCAATAATCTTGTGCCGCTCCTCGGCGAAACTGGCGCGCGTTTCGGCTATTTTGGCGTGTTCGGCCTCTGCGGCCTGTTTTTGCTCGGCGGCATCGGCCAGCGCCTTGTCGACGATCGCCTGCCGTTGCGCGATCATGGCCGCGACCGGACGCCAGAAGAACCGGCTCAAGAGCCAGATCAGCACCAGAACGTTGACGAGCTGGAGCCCCAGCGTCCACCAGTCGATGCTCATGCCGATCTATCCCAGCAGCGGATTGGCGAACAGGAGCAGCAGGGCGATGACGAGACAGTAGATGGCGGTCGTCTCGATCATGGCGAGGCCGACGAACAGTGTGCGCGATATGGTGTTTGCGGCCTCTGGCTGGCGGGCGATGGCGTCCATGGCGGCCGCCACCGACCGTCCTTCGCCCAGCGCCGGCCCCAACGCGCCGAAAGCAACGGCAAAGGAAGCGCAAAAGATGCTGATCTCGGGGATCAAGTTCATTGAGGTGTCCTTTCCTTTGAAGAGCCGACACCCTCGGATATCCCGCCTGCGATGAAGACCATGGCAAGGACTGCGAAGATGTAGGCCTGTACCGCACCGGTAAGCATGTCGAGCGCCATCAGCGGGATGGGGACGAACAGGCCGGCGAGCGACAGCACGATGCCGATCACGAACACGCCGCTCATCACATTGCCGAACAGGCGCACCGTCATGGAAAGGCTACGCGTGACGCTTTCGACAAAATTGAGCGGGATCATGAAGGGGGAGGGCGATGCGAACGTCTTCAGATAGCCGCCGATACCTCCAGCCCGCACGCCAAAGAAGATGACGGCGAGAAAGACCGCAAGCGCGAGGGCGAGGTCGGTTTCAAGCGTCGCGGTCGGCGGTTCGACCCCGGGAATGAGGCTCGACCAGTTGGCGAGAAAGATAAAGACGAACAGCGTGCCGATGAACGCCCTGAAGGGCTCAGGGGGCATCCGCATCGTATCGCGGATCTGGGCGTCCACGGTCTCCACGACCAGCTCGAAGACCGCCTGCGTCGCGGTTGGTTTCAGGGAAAGCCGCGCCCGCAGGACCAGCGCCCCGGCGACCAGGAGCGCCATGATTGCCCAGGTGGCGACGACCGGCACCGAAATCGGCACGCCGAACACGGTCCACAATACCTTGATCGACAGGGGTGAAGTCATTGCGCCGTCTCCCGATTGCCGCGCAACAAGGCCTGCCGCGCAATGACGAGACCACCGGTCGACGCAAGCAGCGGCAGCGCCCCTTGCCAGCTCACCAGCAGCAGGGCGCCGCTCAAAAGTCCGAAGCGCAGCAAAGCTTCAACCAGGGCGCGCAGCGGTGAGGAAGATGTAGCCAGGGCCTCCGCCGAGCGTTTCACGCTCGCAAAATAGACCCAGCCGGCGACGAACCCGCCAGCGACATAAACCGCAAGCGTTATCGCCAGAGGCAGTTCGGACAAGACCGGCATGACGTCTCTCATTCGCTATTCATCCACTTCCAGGCCGACCAGCAGCCGAGCAGCAGGCCGCCAAACATAAGCGGCGCCGTCCAGAAGATCGCCGTGCCGGACGCCGCATCGAGCCAGCGTCCGATGACAATGCCCACAAGCGTCGGCAGCACGATGATCCAGCCCAGAACGCCGATCTGGGCCAGCCGCCGGGCGATGGTCGGTTCTCCCTCGCGCAGCCAATTGCGATGGCGGGCGGCGCGCTTGCGCACATTGGCCGTCAGCGGATCGCTCTTGTGCGTCACCTCCTCGTCTTCGCTCATGAGAGGCTCCCGCGGTTCCGCCCGCCATGCAGCCGCCGCATGATCTGGCGGATGGCGGCGAGCCGCAGCCTCGTGTCTTCGGCATGCTCGGCGCGTTCCGCATCGAGGTCGCCGCGGAACCGGGCGAGAACGGTGCCTTCCAGCGTTTCCAGTAAATCGTCGGCGATCGCCTCACGGGTCGCGATGTTGACTTGCTTACCGTCGCTGACGGTCAAAACGCCCTCGCGCACGGCGCAATGATGGCGTGTCCCGTCTTTTTCCGACCAACTGAGGACACTGATGGTCAGCGTGGTCAGGAAGTCGGCATGACCCTGCATGATCCCGAAAATACCGCTCGCATCCTCGGCGACGACAGAGACGACGTCCTTGGCATCGACCACCAGATCGAGCGGCGTGGTGATCACGAGATGCATGGATCAGGCCGCCTTGTTTCCCGAGGCCGCCTCGCGCTGGCGCGCCTCATTTATGCCGCCGATCATGTAAAGCGAGCTTTCGGCCCATTGGTCTGCCTCGCCATCGAGAATTGCGGCGCAGCCCGCCAGCGCCTCGGCACGCGATACGCTTTTGCCCGGCTGGCCGGTAAAGGCCTCGGTCACCGCAAAGGGTTGGGTAAAGAAGCGCTGCAGACGGCGGGCCCGCGTGACGGTCAGCCGGTCCGCGGCTCCCAATTCCCCGACGCCCAGCAAAGCGATGATATCCTGAAGCTCGCGGAACCGGGCCAGCGTCTCGCGTACGCGCTCGGCCAGCTCGTAATGCTCCTGTCCGACGATGGTCGGGTCGAGCAGCACCGAGGAAGACTCCAACGGGTCGATCGCCGGATAAAAGCCCTGCGCCGCCAGAGATCGGGAGAGGACGATCATGCTGTCGGTATGGCTGGAAATGGCTGTCACGGCGGGGTCGGTGAAATCATCCGCCGGCACATATACCGCCTGAATGGCGGTCACCGCGGCCCCGGCCACCGAAGCAATGCGCTCCTGCAGCGCTGCGACTTCGCTCGCCAGTGTCGGCTGATAGCCCACCCGCGAGGGCGGACGGCCGAGCAGCCCCGATACTTCGCTGCCCGCCTGCACGAAGCGGAAGACATTGTCCATCAGCAAGAGCACGTTCTGATGCTTCTGGTCGCGGAAGTACTCGGCAATGGTGAGGGCCGACATCGGAACCCGCCAGCGCGCTCCCGGCGGCTCGTTCATCTGCCCATAGACCAGAACCGTGCGCTCCAGCACGCCCGAAGATTGCATGTCGGAGAGCAGTTCCTGCCCTTCGCGCGATCGCTCGCCGACACCGGCAAAAACCGAGATGCCGTGATATTTCTCCACCATTGCGTGGATGAGTTCCATCACCAGGACCGTCTTGCCCACGCCCGCCCCGCCGAACATCGCCGCCTTGCCGCCCTGTGCAAGCGGCGCCAGCACGTCGATGGCCTTGATGCCGGTCTCGAAGAGCTCCGTGCTGGCCTTCGCCCTCTGCAGGGAGGGCGGCGGGTTGTGAATGGGCCTGTGCGGCGTGTTCGCGGCGAGGGCTGGACCCTTGTCCCGAACCGCCCCCGTGACATCGAGCAACCTGCCGAGCACGCTGTCTCCGACCGGCACCGAAAGCCCGTCCGCGGCCGCCGCTACCTCCATGTTCCGGCGCAGGCCGGAGGTGGACTGGATGGCGATGGCACGCACGCTTTGCGCATTCAGATGGCTGTGCACCTCGAGGATGAGGGAGGACCCGTCCTCTCTGGCAATGGTCAGCATGGCATTGATCGGGGGCAGGGGGGCTTCGCTGAAAGTCACGTCGATGACTGCGCCGCGCACCGCGATTACCTTGCCGATCAAGCGCTCAGCCATTGTTCAGTTCCGAGTTAGGGTCGTGTTGCGGCGGCTCAAGGCCGCAAGGATTGACGCGCAACCTAAGAGCGCCTCGCTGCGGCGAATTTGACCAGCATCAACCCTCGGCCCGGAACGGCATGCGAGCGTGATCGGGTGTCATTGCGACCGGAGCCGAACATGATCCCGTCGCCCCCAAGGGACCGGACTTTGCGCCACGTCGCGCTGGGCGTCGGGCTTCTTGCCGCGCTGTGGCCGGCCATCTTCGCGCTCGATGTCTTCGAGCCTGATACGCCGGTGATCCGGCAAGTCACCGGCTTGCTCATCCACCTCCTGCCCACAGTCATCGTATTGGCGCTTGTGCTGCTGGCCTGGCGGCAGGCCATTGCTGGCGGACTGGCATTGCTGCTCCTTTCGGCAGCACCCTTCGTGCTGCTCAGCAATCCCGCCTGGATCAACGCCATCCTGGCCGCGCCGATCGCCCTTTCGGGCCTGGCGTTCCTGCTCAGTGCCTGGCTGGGGTCTTCCCGGCGGAGGCAGGCTTAGGAGCCGAAAGAGCAACAGGACCAGCGGCTTGCCGCAAGATCTGCGCGAAGGCGTTTATCTCCGCGGCGAGCATCGGGCTCTTGATCTCGGCCTCGCGAAAAATGTGCGTCGCAAGCGGAGCGGAAGGGCAGGCCGAAACGATTTCGGCCATCGCCCTTTCCGGCGGATAGCGCTTTGAGGTGCCATTGCAGGTGACAAAGACCGCCAGTTTCTCGTGCTGACCGAGCCTGGACTTGACCAGGCTGCGCAGGGGCGGGGCAGGGCGCGCGGCCCAGACGGGTCCGGCAACGATCACCAGATCATGCTTTTCGACCGCATGCACCGGCAGCGAAATCTCCGGCGTGCCCCTGGTGAAGATGTCCCAGAACTGGCGAAGGCCGCCAAGAGCGCCACGATAGGCCGGACAGGTGAACTCCACGAGCTCCGAGCCAAGGTCGCGCGCCAGCATCTCCGCGACCAGCCGCGTGTTTCCGGTGAACGAATAATAGATGACCACTGCTTTCATCTGGCCGCCCTCCTGAAGACTTGGCCGTCACAATGACGCGTGTCTCTGCTCATTGCCTTGACCCGCATCAACTGCGGCGCGGCATTGACGAGTGTCAAAACAAGGCGGGCCCGACGGGGCTAGGCCCTCTCGTCGAGATGGAGCTTTGCATGGACGCGCCCCTTTTTTCGGCCCGGGCTGTTACCAAGGTCTACCGCAGCAATTCGGTGGAGGTCTGGGCTCTGCGCGGCGTCGACCTCGACCTCTATCAGGGCGAGGTCACGGTGCTGCTTGGGCCGTCCGGCAGTGGCAAATCCACTCTGCTCAACATCATGGGCGGCCTTGACCGCGCCAGCACGGGAGATGTGCGTTTCGGCCGGGACGACCTCACAAGCTTCTCGGAAGGCCAACTGACCAGATACCGGCGCAACCATGTCGGCTTCGTCTTCCAGTTCTACAACCTCATCCCAAGTCTCACCGCTTGGGAGAACGTGGCTCTGGTGACCGAAATCTCCCCCACGCCGATGCCACCGGCCGAGGCGCTGGCGCTGGTGGGGTTGCATCAGCGCATGGATCATTTCCCCGCCCAGCTCTCCGGCGGCGAGCAGCAACGCGTGGCGATCGCCCGCGCCATCGCCAAACGGCCGGAGGTCCTGTTGTGCGACGAGCCGACCGGCGCCCTCGACTCCAAGACCGGTATTCTCGTGCTCGAAGCGCTCACCCGCATCAATGAGGAGATGGGCACCACCACCGCCATCATCACCCACAATGCCGGCATCCAGCAGATCGCGCACCGGGTGTGCACCTTCCGCGACGGCACCATCGTCGATGGTCACATCAACAAGGAGCGCGTGGCGCCGGCGGAGGTGAGCTGGTGATCGGCATGCTCGACAGAAAGCTGCTGCGCGACCTCGAGCGCATGTGGATGCAGGTGCTGGCCATCGCCCTCGTCATGGCCTGCGGGGTCGCGACCATCCTGATCTCGGTCGGCGCACTCAACTCGCTCGAGGAAACGCGCGACGCCTTCTATCAGCGCTATCGCTTTGCCAACGTTTTTGCCTCGCTGTCGCGCGCGCCCCTGTCGCTGAAACCGCAATTTGCCGCGATTTCCGGCGTCGCAGGCGTCGAACTCAGGATATCACGGACCATTCTGCTCGACATGCCCGGCATGACCGAGCCGGCGACGGGCCTTGCCATCTCCCTGCCTGATGCGGGGGAGCCGGCCGTCAACGGCCTTTATGTGCGCTCGGGGCGCATGCCCGACCCGAACCGCGGCGGCGAAGTCGCGGTCACCGAACAGTTCGCCAAGGCCCATCACATGCAGCCGGGCACCAGATTCGATGCGATCATCAACGGGCGCAAGCGCACGCTGACCGCCACAGCAATCGTTCTGTCGCCCGAATATGTCTTTGCCCTCGGTCCCGGCGACATGACGCCGGACAATCGGCGCTTCGGGGTCATCTACATGCCGCGCAGCCGGCTTGCGCCGCTGTTCGACATGTCCGGCATGTTCAACGACGTGGCCCTGCGCACACTGCGCGGTACGCGGCTCGAAGATGTCATGGCAGGTGTCGACAAGCTGCTCCAGCCCTATGGCGGCATGGACGCGCATGGCCGTGCCGACCAGGTTTCGAACGCCTTCCTTGACAGCGAACTCACGCAACTGCGCGGCATGGCCAACACGGTGCCCCCGATCTTCCTGTTCGTCGCCGCGTTCTTGATCAACATGATCCTGTCGCGCCTGATCGCGCTGGAACGCGAGCAGATCGGACTTCTCAAGGCGCTGGGTCTCAGCCGCTGGGAAGTCGGCTGGCACTATGCCAAATTGGTGCTGGTCATCGCTTTTCTGGGGGCGGCCATCGGGCTTGCGGTCGGCGGTTGGCTCACCCCGAAGCTGACGCAGCTTTACGGTGAGTATTACTATTTCCCCTTCCTGATCTATCGCCAGAGCCCGGGGCTTTTCGTGCTGTCTTCGCTGGTCACGGCTCTTGCCGCTCTTGCGGGTGCCGGCAAGGCCATCTGGACGGCCGTGGCGCTTCCGGCGGCGGTGGCCATGCAGCCGCCCGCGCCAGCGCGGTACAAGAAGCTTCTGGGGCGGCGCGGCAGGGGATCGCTGCTGTTCGATCAGCTCACGATCATGGCCTTCCGCCAGATGCTGCGCCATCCCTTGCGGACGGGGTTGACTGTCGTCAGCACCGCCTTCGCGCTGGCCATGCTGCTGACCATGCTGTCGGTCTTCGACGCCCTCGACTACATGATCGAGACGGTCTTTTTCCAGACCGAGCGCGAGGACGCGACCCTCTTGTTCGGGGATGCGCGATCGCCCGAAGCGGCACTGAACGCGGCACGCCTGCCGGGCGTCATGCGCGTCGAACCTTTCCGATCCACGTCCGTCGTCCTGCGCCACGGCCTGAGGGAAAAGCGCCTTGCGATAACCGGCATCCCGGAGAAAACCGATCTCTTGCAGATTCGCGATCCCGGCCTGCATCCGGCCAATACGCCGCCAGCCGGCCTGGTGCTGTCCGAGCGCGTGGCCGAACTGCTCGACCTCAAGGTGGGGGATTTGGCCGAGGTTGAACTGATCGACCGCAACCGCCGCCGGGTCGAGGTGCCGGTGACCGGGCTGGCGCAAAGCTATGTCGGTGTCGCGGTCTATATGCGCGACGAGGCGCTGGCCCATCTGCTGGACGAAGGTCCGCGCGCCACTGGCGTCCGCATGTCAGTGGATGCCACCCGCCTGGATGACCTTTATGCGGCGATCAAGGCGACGCCGGCCATCGGCGCCATCGCCTTGGTCGATGTGTCGCGGCAGAATTTCCGCGACAATGCCGAGCGCAATGTCACCACGATGAACTGGGTCTATTTCGGCATCGCCGGCATCCTGACCTTCGGCGTGCTTTATAACACGGCGCGCATCCAGCTCTCCGAACGTGCACGTGAGCTCGCCAGCCTGCGCGTGCTCGGCTTCACCCGCGCCGAAGTGGCGCGCGTGCTGCTTGTCGAACTGCTGGTCATCGTGTTGCTGGCGCAGCCGGTCGGATGGCTCCTGGGCATCGGCATCTATTGGCTGATGATGCAGGGCTTCAACACTGATCTCTTCCGCATTCCGTTCGTCATGGACGATTCAAGCTTCGGCCTCGCCTCCGTCATCACGCTGGGCGGCGGCATCGTGTCGGCTCTCATCGTGCGCCGGCGCGTGCAAACGCTGGACCTCATCGGCGTGCTCAAAACCAGAGGATGAAAGGCATGAACAAGACCTGGATTCGGCGCATCCTTTTCGTGGTCATCGCGATCGTGGTCGTGGGCGGGCTCGCCTATGCGCTGCGTGAAGTGCCTGCCCTTGTCGACGTGGCGGAAGTCACCGAGGGGCCGATGAAGGTGACCATTCGCGAGCAGGGGACGACGCAGATCAAGGACATCTACACCATCTCCGCTCCGATCGCCGGCCAGTTGACGCGCATCGCCCTGCATGAAGGCGATCCGGTGGAAAAGGGGGAGGCGGTAGCCTCCATTCGCCCGCTTGCCCCTCCGCTGCTCGATGCGCGAACCGAGGCCGAACTTGTCGCAACGCGTGATGCTGCGCGCTCGGCGGTCTCCATCGCAGAAATGCAGCTGCAGAGCGCCCGCACCTCCCTCGACCTCGCCAAGCAGGAGCTCTCCAGGGCGGAAAAGCTGCAGGGCCCGGGCCTGGTATCGGAAAGCGTTCTGGAGAAGGCACAGGGCCAGGTGGCCATGCAGACCGCTCAGGTCGCCTCGGCCCAGGCTGCGGTCGAACAACGACGGGCGGAGTTGAAGAGCGCAGAAGTGCGCCTCGACCAGCAGCCAGACATGCAGGGCGACAGCGACAATGCCTGTTGCGTGGAGCTGCCGGCACCCATCGCAGGCGTGGTGCTGACGCTCTATGCCGAGAGCGAACAGGCTGTCGCCGCCGGTACACGCATTGCCGATGTCGGCGCACCCGATGATCTCGAGGTCATGGTGGATCTGCTGTCCACCGACGCCGTGCGAATCGGTACCGGCAGCAAGGCGGTCATAACCGATTGGGGTGGAGACAGGGATTTGGCGGCGACCGTGCGCAGGATCGAGCCCTCAGGCTTCACCAAAGTCTCTGCGCTCGGGGTCGAGGAACAGCGTGTGCATGCGCTGCTCGACCTTCAGGATCACGATCCTCGTCTCGGGCATGGCTACAGGGTTTTTGCAGAGTTGACGGTTTGGGAAAGCGACAAGGTCGTGCAGGTCCCGATCAGCGCCCTCTATCGCGTCGGCAATGACTGGAACCTCTTCGTGTTGACCGATGGCCGCCTTCATCAGGTTCCCGTCGAAATCGGGGAGATGAACGATGAGGTCGCCGAAGTGCTATCGGGGGTAGAGCCTGGACAGGTGGTTGTCGTACACCCCAGCGACACCCTCAAGGATGGAGCCCTGGCCGAGCCGCGCAACACGACCACCGGTTCACTCTGATCGCGCTCGAACCATGCGGCGGCTTCCTGGAAGCCCCAGCGTTTTTCTTGGTGGAAACTCAGGCTCTTGGCCGCTCTTGATCTGAATCAACAAGCGTCGCCTCCTGTTCTTCATGTTCGCCCCGCCGGAGATCGAGACCGGCTGATTCTGGAATGGGGGCGTATCCCGGTGACATCAGGCATTTGGGCTATTGTGCTGGCGGTTGGGGCATTTTTCACCCTGACACTGGCAGGTTTGGGCATTGATAGCGCATTTCGTGCGCATATGGGCATCATCACCTTGGTGCTGGGTTTGGGCGCCATCTTCATGATGCGCCGCGATCCCAGGGCGGTGCCGGCCGACGGGCCGGGAGCCTATCTGGACGAACCGATCCGCATCGGTACGCTCCTCACCGTCTTCTGGGGGATCATCGGCTTTACGGTGGGCCTGGTCGCCGCATTGCAGCTGGCCTGGCCGGATCTCAATTTCGGTCCCTGGTTCAATTTCGGACGCCTCCGGCCGCTGCACACCTCCGCCGTCGTCTTCGCCTTCGGCGGCACGGCGCTCATCACCACAAGCTTCTATGTCGTCCAGCGCACCTGCCGCGCCCGCATGTTCTCTGACGGGCTCACCTGGTTCGTCTTCTGGGGCTATCAGCTGTTTATCGTGATGGCTGCCACCGGCTATCTGCTCGGCATCACCGAAAGCCGCGAATATGCCGAGCCCGAATGGTATGTGGATATCTGGCTGACCATCGTCTGGGTGGCCTATTTGGTCCTGTTCCTCGGCACGCTCGTCAAGCGCAAGGAACCCCATATCTACGTGGCCAACTGGTTCTACCTGGCCTTCATCGTCACCATTGCCATGCTGCATGTGGTGAACAATCTCTCCATGCCGGTCTCCCTGGTCGGTTCGAAGAGCTACTCGCTCTTCTCCGGCGTACAGGATGCGCTGACCCAGTGGTGGTATGGCCACAATGCCGTGGGCTTCTTCCTCACCGCCGGCTTCCTGGGAATGATGTATTACTACCTGCCCAAGCAGGCCGAGCGCCCGGTTTATTCCTACCGGCTGTCGATCATCCACTTCTGGTCGTTGATCTTCCTCTACATCTGGGCCGGTCCGCACCATCTGCATTACACGGCGCTGCCCGACTGGGCGCAGACGCTGGGCATGGTCTTCTCGGTCATGCTGTGGATGCCGAGCTGGGGCGGCATGATCAACGGGCTCATGACCCTGTCGGGCGCCTGGGACAAGCTCAGGACCGATCCGATCATCCGCATGATGACCATTGCGGTTGCCTTCTATGGCATGTCGACCTTCGAGGGGCCGGTCATGTCGATCAAATCGGTCAACGGTCTTTCCCACTACACCGACTGGACCATCGGGCACGTGCATTCCGGTGCGCTCGGCTGGGTCGGCATGATCACCTTCGGCGCCGTCTATTTCATGGTGCCGCGCCTGTGGAACCGCACGCAGCTCTATTCCCTGCGCATGGTCAACTGGCACTTCTGGCTGGCAACCCTCGGCATCGTCGTCTACGCGGCCGTCATGTGGGTCTCCGGCATCACGCAAGGGCTGATGTGGCGCGAATACGACGCCGAAGGCTTCCTGGTCTACTCCTTCGCGGAGACCGTGGCGGCCCTTCATCCCTACTATGTGGCCCGCGCCTTCGGCGGCCTGCTCTACCTCAGCGGCGGACTGGTCATGGCCTACAACATCTACAAGACGGTCAAGGGCGACGTGCGGGCGGAAGTGCCGCTCACGGGTCAGTCGACCGCGCCGGCCGAATAAGGGGCATCGAAAATGGCAGACAAGAATAACCAGGATCCCGCCCTCAAAGGCGCACGTCCAGAGACCAAGGCCGATCCGATCGCTCACGGCCTTCTGGCCAACCACTCCAGGATCGAGCGCAATGTCACGCTCCTGCTGGTGCTGTCGCTGATCGTTGTCGCCATTGGCGGCATCGTCGAGGTGACCCCGCTGTTCTACTTCCAGAACACCATCGAGAAGGTGGACGGCATGCGGCCCTACACGCCGCTCGAGCTCGCCGGACGCGACATTTACGTTCGCGAGGGCTGCTATGTGTGCCATAGCCAGATGATCCGTCCCTTCCGCGACGAGGTCGAGCGCTATGGCCACTACTCGCTGGCCGCGGAATCCATGTACGATCACCCCTTCCAGTGGGGATCGAAGCGCACCGGACCCGATCTGGCCCGTGTTGGCGACCGCTATTCCAGCACCTGGCATGTCGAGCACCTGAGCGATCCACGTTCCGTCGTGCCGGAATCGATCATGCCGCGCTACGCCTTCCTCGCCAGCACGCCGCTCGACTACACGCATATCGATGGGCATCTGCAGGCCAATCGCAACGTCGGCGTGCCCTATACCGACGAGATGATTGCCAACGCCCAGCAGGACCTGATCGCCCAGGCCGACCCCAATGCCGACGCCTCGGGGCTTCAGGCGCGCTATCAGAATGTCCGCATCGAGGATTTCGACGGCAATCCGCGCGAACTGACCGAAATGGATGCCCTGGTCGCCTATCTGCAGATGCTCGGCACGCTGGTCGACTTCGCCTCCTATGACGACCAAGCCAATTATCGCTGAGCGGGGGACTTTCGAAAATGCACTACGAACTCTTGCGTCAGTTCGCCGATAGCTGGGGCCTGGTCTACATGCTCGCGATTTTCGTCGCGGTGGGCCTCTTCCTCTTGCGCCCGGGCAGTGGCAACGCGGCACGCGCGGCGGCTTCCATCCCCCTTCAAGACGATGCCGATGAGGGCCAGAAATAATGACCAACAAGGATATCGACACAATCAGCGGCGTCGAAACCACCGGCCATGAGTGGGACGGCATCAAGGAGCTGAACAACCCATTGCCGCGCTGGTGGCTCTGGACCTTCTACGGCACCATCGTCTTTGCCATCGGCTACACGATCGCCTTTCCCGCCTGGCCCATGATCAGCTCGGCGACCTCCGGCGTGCTCGGCTATTCGAGCCGTGCGCAGCTGGCCCAGCAGATGGACCAGGTGGCCCAGAGCAAGGCGGCCTTCGTCGACCAGATCAAGACGGCAAGCCTCGATCAGATCGTTGCCGATCCGGAACTGGCGCGCTTTGCCCAGGCCGGCGGCCGCTCCGCCTTCAAGGTCTACTGCACCCAGTGCCACGGGGCCGGCGCCGAAGGGGCGAGGGGATATCCCAACCTCAATGACGACGAGTGGATCTGGGGCGGTTCCATCGACCAGATCTACACCACCATTACCCATGGCGTGCGCTCCGAGACCGATCCGGATACCCATTACAACATCATGCCCACTTTCAGCGACGGCATTCTGAGCCGGGACCAGATCGTCACGGTCTCCAAATACGTCGCTTCGCTGTCGGGCATAAAAGGCGGCGAGGCGACTGATGAGGGACATCAGCTGTTCCTCGACAACTGTGCCGCCTGCCATGGCGATCAGGGTCAGGGCATGCCGGAGCTTGGCGCCCCCTCGCTCAATGACGCCGTGTGGCTCTATGGCGGCACCCTCGACGATATCGAGGCGCAGGTGACCAAGCCGCATCATGGTGTGATGCCGGCCTGGGGAAGCAAGCTGGGCGACACGACCGTCAAGCAGCTCGCCGTGTATGTGCATAGCCTCGGCGGCGGCATGTAGCGGAAAGCCCGACCAACCAATGGGCCGGGGGCAGGGGGCTTCCGGGCCTTGGTGGGGCAGGGGCGCGGGCGCTGACGGGGGGAAGTTGACTTCGGTCAATTCGGCGCCGCGCCCCGCCTCCTAGAAGTCCTTACATATTGAAGTTGAGATTCATGCTGGACGATCCCAAGACCTCCCCCCAGATCGAACAATTCGATGCCGATGCGGTAAATGCCGCCGGCCGCCGGGCTCCCCTTTATGCCCCGCGCAAGAAAATCTACCCCAAGCGCGCGCGCGGCAATTTCCGCCGGTTCAAATGGCTGGTGATGGCGATCACGCTCACCATCTATTACGTCACGCCTTGGCTGCGCTGGGATCGCGGGCCGTTCGCGCCCGATCAGGCGGTGCTGGTCGACATGGTCAACCGGCGCTTCTATTTCTTCTTTATCGAGATTTGGCCGCAGGAATTCTACTATGTCGCCGGCATGCTGGTCATGGCCGGCATCGGCCTTTTCCTCGTTACCTCGACCGTGGGACGCGCCTGGTGCGGCTATACCTGTCCGCAAACGGTCTGGGTCGATCTGTTTCTGGTTGTCGAACGCGCGATCGAGGGCGACCGCAACGCCCGCATGAAGCTCGAAGCCGCTCCCTGGAGCCTCGACAAGCTGGTCAAGCGGGTCTCCAAACACACGATCTGGCTCCTGATCGGCGTGGCCACCGGCGGCGCCTGGATCTTCTATTTCGCCGACGCTCCGACCCTGTTCCATGACGTGGTGACCGGGCAGGCCGACATTATCGCCTATGCGACCATCGCCGTTCTGACGGCAACGACCTACACCTTTGGCGGGCTGATGCGCGAACAGGTGTGCACCTATATGTGCCCCTGGCCGCGCATCCAGGGCGCCATGCTCGACGAGAATTCGCTCACCGTTACCTATAACGACTGGCGCGGCGAGCCCCGGTCGCGCCACGCCAAGAAGGCGATTGCCCGCGGGGAGCAGGTTGGCGATTGCGTCGATTGCAATGCCTGCGTCGCCGTCTGCCCCATGGGCATCGACATCCGCGACGGCCAGCAGCTCGAATGCATCACTTGCGCGCTGTGCATCGACGCTTGCGACGACGTCATGGACAAGATCGGCCGCGACCGCGGGCTGATCTCCTACGCCACACTCTCCGACTACAACGCCAATGCCCGCATGACGGCCGACAAACGGCGGCCGCGCCCGCGACGCGGCGGGAAAATTGCTCGGCGGGCTCCGTCACACAAATTGGCGCTCCGTCATACGTCCGCGCACCTTTCTCTATTTCGCGCTCTGGGCGTCCATTGGCCTCGCCATGCTGGTGGCGCTTGCCATGCGCACGCCCCTGCAGGTCAATGTCATCCACGACCGCAACCCGCTTTATGTCCAGTTGCAGGATGGCGAGCTCCGCAACGGCTATGAGGTCAAGGTCCTCAACATGACGCCCCAGGAGCGCCAGGTTGTGCTGACGGTCGAGGGACTGCCGGGCGCGACGATGTGGCTGGGCGGCACCAGCGCGACACCGCAATCGATCCTGTTCTTCCCGCTCGAGCCGGACAAGGTGCTGCCGCTCAAACTCTATGTCAAAGCACCGCTTGAGGCGCTGACGGGCGCGGAAACGCCCTTCACCATCGATATCAAATCGGTCGGCGAAGGCATCGCCGCCAGCGCCAGAACCAGCTTTCACGCACCAGAGGCAACGAAATGAGCCAGATCAACACCACTGAGCCCAAACCCTTCACCGGGCGGAAGATGCTTATGCTGACGGTGTCGTTCTTCGCCGTGGTCATTGCCGCCAACGCCACCATGGCGACGTTCTCAGGCACCACCTGGACCGGGCTCGTGGTCGAGAACACCTATGTCGAGAGCAATGCCTTCAAGCAGAAACAGCAGGCATGGCGCAGCGAGATCGCGGCGGGTTGGGAGTTCGAAGCTGGCCTATGCCGACCGCCAGCTCGTCTTTGACTTGCATGATGGTACCGGCAATCCGGTTTCGCTGAACAATGTGACGGTGCACCTCAACCGCCCAATCGGCACCCATGGCGACCGCATCCTGACGCTAAGGCCGCAGCCGGATGGCTCCTATGCGGTGCCGCAGACCCTCGAGCCGGGCGGCTGGGTCGCCGTGGTCACGGCCGGGGATACCTCTTTCGGCCCGTTCGAAGCGCATAAGCGCCTGCTGGTGCCGGAAGAGAAATGACCTGCTGCCCGCCCGGCGAACATGCAGCGACAGCCGACACGCTGCGTTTGCCCGAGGATGATGCGCAGACCTTGTTCGAGCTCTCGCGCGATCTGGGCGACGGCAAGCGCCAGCTCGACTTCGCCGTGCCTGATGCCCATTGCGCCGCTTGCATCCGCAGCATCGAATCCGGCCTGTCGGCTTTGCCCATGGTTGCCAATGCGCGGGTGAACCTGTCCAAGCGCCGCGTCAGCGTTGTCTTTGACCCGCGAAACGGCGATCCGGCAGTCCTCGCGCCGGCCATAAGGAAGGCGGGTTATCGCACCAGCGTCCTCGATCCCAAGGCGGAGGAGGGGCAGGACAGGACGCTGGGCGAATTGCTGCGATCACTGGCGGTAGCCGGTGTGGCGGCGGGCAACATCATGCTGTTCTCGATCAGCGTCTGGTCTGGGGCGGATGCCGCCACGCGCGATCTGTTTCATTGGATATCCGCCCTGATCGCCATTCCCGCCATCGCCTATGCGGGACAAGTCTTCTTCCGCTCCGCCTGGCATGCGGTCAGAGCCGGCACCACGAACATGGATGTGCCGATTTCCATCGGCCTGATCCTTGCGACCTTGCTCAGCCTCTACGAGACGACGCAGTCCTCCGAGCAGGCCTATTTTGATGCCTCGACGACCCTGCTGTTTTTCCTGCTGGCAGGGCGCGTGCTCGACCATATCATGCGCGAACGCGCCCGCAGCGCGGCCAACAATTTGGCCCGGCTCTCCCCGCGCGGCGCCATTCATGTCGCCAAGGACGGCAGCCGTGGCTTTGTCGCTCTTGCCGATATCGTGCCGGGCATGGTGCTGGCACTGCGGGCAGGGGAGCGCGTGCCGGTAGACGGCGTGGTGACGGGAGAGGCCGGCGCCATCGACAATGCGCTTGTAACCGGAGAATCCCTGCCGGTCGCGGTAAATGAGGGCGACGAATTGACCGCCGGTGCGATCAATGTCGGCGGGCCACTGACCATGCGTGCCACTCGCGCCAGCGCGGACTCCTTTCTGGCCCGCATGGCGGCGCTGATGGACGCCGCCGAGAGCGCCCGCACCGGTTATCGGCGTCTCGCCGACCGCATTTCGCAATATTACGCGCCAGTCGTGCATACTCTGGCGGCAGCCACCTTCGGAGGCTGGGGCCTGCTGACCGGCGACTGGCATACGGCAATCCTCAATGCCGTTGCCGTCTTGATCATCACCTGTCCCTGCGCGCTGGCGCTGGCCGTGCCCATCGCCCACGTCGTGGCGGCCGGGCGGCTGTTCGAGCAGAAGATCCTGATGCGCGACGGCGCCGCTCTGGAACGGGCGGCCGAGATCGACACCGTCATCTTCGACAAGACCGGCACGCTCACCATTGGTGAACCGCGATTGATGCGCCAAAACGGTGGCGGGCCCGCGGAGCTGCAGATGGCGGCGAGCCTTGCTGCTCAGTCCAGCCATCCCCTGTCCCGCGCTTTGGCCGAAGCCACCGCAGATCGCCTGGAGTTGAGCGCGCTGCGCGAAGTGAGCGGAGAGGGCATGGAAGCTGAAGGGCAGGGGCACGTTTGGCGCCTTGGTAACGCGGAATGGTGCAACGCACCGAACACCGCGGATGGCGAGACGGCGGTGTTCCTGTCGCGTGACGGAGAACCTGTGGCTCGGTTCGATTTCGCTGACGCCCTGCGACCCGACGCCGAACAAGCCATCGCCGCTGTTCGGGACAGGGGTTATCCGACCATTCTGCTCTCCGGGGACCGCGCCGGCCCGGTGGCGGAAATTGCCGGCGCGTTGACCTTCGACCGCTTTGAATCGGGGCTGAAGCCCGATGGCAAGCAGGCGGCTATTGCGACCCTGCGCGAGCAGGGCCACAGGCCGATGATGGTGGGCGACGGCATCAATGATGCGCCGGCTTTGCGCGCCGCCCATGTGTCCATGGCGCCTGGCAGCGCCGCCGATATCGGGCGCAGCGCCGCCGATTTTGTCTTTACCGGCAACCGGCTCGATGCCGTGCCCTTCACGCTCAACCTTGCCCGCCGCGCCGCCAGGATCGTCCGCCAGAACCTCGTCCTGGCGCTGGGTTACAACCTCCTCGCCGTACCGCTTGCGGTGACCGGGCATGTCACCCCGCTCATTGCGGCCATCGCCATGTCGTCTTCGTCGCTGATTGTCGTCCTCAACGCCATGCGCCTCGGTCTCGGGCCGAATTTGAAGGCGCCGGTCCAACCCGCGTTCTCACCAGTGGAAATAGTATGAGCGGCCTGTTGATCCTCATCCCGGCCGCCCTGTTTCTCGCAGGCCTTGGGCTTACGGCCTTCTTCTGGTCCCTGCGGGCTGGCCAGTATGACGACCTCGAAGGGGCCAGCCAGCGCATTCTCGACGACGAGGACTGAGAGCCTTTCCGATAGCCGCGCCTCGGGAACCATAATCAGTCACCGCCGTTTCCGCCGCCAGATGCGCGCGTGTCAATCGGACCCGACGGTATAGGGAACGGGGCGGTTTTTCCGATTTCCCACCCCGGCCAACGAAACGGCAGCCGAGCCCTTGTCCCGTCCGCGCGCATCTCCCTCCCCGGGATCTGCAAGTCCCTTCGTGCGTGGTATGGCGCACATTTTGGTAGATGTGGAACCGCGCGCGCCCGCCGCGCATTCCGTCCTACAGCGTCCGGGAGGCTCCATGCACATCAAACTGACTGTCAACGGGACCGAGCATCAGCTCGATCTTGATCCGCGCACCTCCGTGCTCGACGCCCTGCGCGAGCACCTTCATCTCACCGGTTCCAAAAAGGGGTGTGACCACGGCCAGTGCGGCGCCTGTACCGTTCTGATCAATGGCCGCCGCATCAATTCCTGCCTAACACTGGCGGTGATGCACGAGGACGACGAGATCACCACCATTGAAGGCATCGGCACCCCAGAACAGCTTTCGGCGCTGCAGAAGGCTTTCGTCACCCATGACGGCTATCAGTGCGGCTATTGCACGCCGGGCCAGATTTGCTCGGCAACAGCCATGCTTGAAGAGGTGAAGTCCGACTGGCCCAGCCATGTTACCAAGGATTTGCAGGGCAAGGCGCAGCTGACGGTTGAGGAGATTTCCGAGCGCATGAGCGGTAATCTCTGCCGCTGCTCGGCCTATCCCAATATCGTCGATGCCATACTCGAAGCCGCCGAGGCCGAGCAATGAGACCGTTCGATTATACCCGCGCCGACAATGCCGCTGCCGCAGCTGGTGCGGCTGACGAAACCGCGCGCTTCATTGCCGGCGGCACCAATCTGCTCGATCTGATGAAACTTGAGATCGAGGCCCCAGCAAAGCTCATCGACATCAGCCGCCTGCCGCTGCGGGACATCGAAAAGACTGAAGAAGGCGGGTTGCGCATCGGGGCGTTGGTCACCAATAGCGATCTCGCCGCCGACCCGGCCGTTCGCCGCGATTATGCCGTGCTCAGCCGCGCCCTTCTTGCCGGCGCCTCGGGACAGCTTCGCAACAAGGCCACGACTGGCGGCAATTTCCTTCAGCGCACCCGCTGCTATTACTTCTACAACCCGGATCTGCCCTGCAACAAGCGCGAGCCGGGCTCCGGCTGCAGCGCCATTGGCGGCTTCAACCGCATCCACGCCATTCTCGGCGCCAGCGACAAATGCATCGCCACGCACCCCTCGGACATGGCGGTCGCCATGCTGGCGCTCGACGCCGAGCTCGAACTCGTCAGTGGCGATGGCAGCGAACGCATACTGCCGGTCAGGGACCTTTACCGCCTGCCGGGCGACACGCCGCAGACCGAAACCAATCTGCGGCCGGGCGAACTGATAACGGCCATCACCCTGCCGGCGCCCCTGGGCGGCAGCCATATCTACCGCAAGGTGCGCGACCGTGCCTCCTATGCCTTTGCCCTGGTCTCCGTGGCGGCCGTCATCGGCGTGGATCATGGCCGCATCTCCAGGGCGCGCCTCGCCTTTGGCGGCGTCGCCCACAAGCCGTGGCGCGACCCGGACGTTGAAGCGCTGCTCGAGGGCAAGGAGCCCTCCGACGAACTTTTCGAGGCGGCCGCCGACAAGCTGCTGGCCGAAGCCAAGGGGCAGGGGAGCAATGACTTCAAGATCCCGCTGATGCGGCGCACGCTCAAGGGCGTGCTGCGCCAGGCTTGCGGCATGGGGGACTAGACCAATGGAACGTTCGCTGAAGATGGATCGCCCCGTCGAGCACTCCCTGCTCGACCGCACCAACCAGAACATCATCTCCCGCCCCATCGACCGCTATGAGGGCCCGCTCAAGGTCTCGGGCAAGGCAATCTATTCGGCGGAGTTCGATTTCGAAGGCCTGGCGCATGGCGTTCTGGTCGGCGCCCCCTTCGGCAAGGGCACCATCACCAGCATTGACACCAGCGCGGCAGAGGCGCAGCCGGGCGTGATCTCCGTCGTGGCCGGCCACGATAAGTTCATCCGCTATCCCGCCCAGGGCATGGCCGGGCAGGCTCCGGAACAAGGCGTCAGGGATATCGTCTATTTCGGTCAGCCCGTGGCGCTTGTCGTCGCCGGGACGTTCGAACAGGCGCGGCATGCCGCTGGCCTGCTCGACATCTCTTATGACACGGAAGAGGGGCGATACGATTTTCGCGCGCATCTGGCCGAGGCAGAGGAGACCGATAGCGACAATCCCATGGACCAGGGCGATCTCGACAAGGCCATGGCCGACGCGACCGTCACCATCGATCGCACCTACACCACGCCCAGCCAGACCAGCGCCCCGATGGAGCCGCATGCCTCGATCGCGGTTTGGAAGGAGGGCAAGCTCACCCTTTTCGGCTCCTATCAGATGCTGGCCTACGGCCGCACGGAGCTTGCCGATGCGCTCGGTATGAAACGCGACGACGTGCGCATGGTCGCCCATTATGTCGGCGGCGGATTCGGGTCAAAGCTCGGGATCGCGCCGGAATCTGTCGCGGCAGCCTTGGCCGCGCGCGAGCTCGGCCGTCCGGTCAAGGTGGTCATGACGCGCCAGCAGGTGTTCGAGACGACTGTCAGGCGGCCGGAAACGGTGCAGCACGTGCGTCTGGCAGCAGACAAGGATGGCCGGCTGACCGGCATCGGGCACGAAACGATTTGCGACAACCTGCCCGGCGAGGACCAGATCGAGCCTGCCGGCATGGCTACCCATTTTCTCTATTCGGGCCAGAACCGGAAGATCAGCCACAAGATCGTGCGGGTGAACAAGCTGCTCGGCGGCTCCATGCGCGCGCCCGGCGAGGCGGTCGGCATGCTGGCGCTCGAATCCGCCATGGACGAACTGGCCGAAAAGCTCGACATCGACCCGATCGAACTGCGGCGGCGCAACGAGCCCGAGCAGGACCCGGAAAAGAACATACCCTATTCGACCCGTTCTCTTGTCGCCTGCATGGAGGCGGGCGCCCGCCATTTCGGCTGGAACCAGCGCAAGAGCAAACCCGCCAGCACTCGCGAAGGCGACTGGTGGATCGGGCACGGCATGGCGGCCGCCGCGCGCGGCAACATGCTGATCAAGTCGAGCGCCCGCGTCACCCTTCAGCCCGATGGCCGCGCCATCGTCGAAACCGACATGACCGATATCGGCACCGGCAGCTACACCATTCTGGCCCAGATCACCGCCGAACTTCTGGGCCTGACGGTAGATGCCATCGACGTGCGCTTAGGCGATACCGATTTCCCGCCCGCCAGCGGGTCAGGTGGAAGTTTCGGTGCTGCCAGTTCCGGCACCTCCGTCTATCTCGCCTGCCAGGCGATCAGGGACGATCTGGCCAGACGCCTGCAGGTGCCGGTCGAAGAACTGACGCTGACCGAGGGGTCGGCCCGCGCCGGCAATCAGGTGAAGACTTTTGCCGAGCTTCTGGACGCGCCGCTCACGGAAACCGGCACAGTCGAGCCGGGCGATGCCGAGGAAACCTTCCAGCAGGCCGGATATGGCGCTCATTTCGCCGAGGTGGCCGTCAACGCCTATTCGGGAGAGGTCCGGGTCAGGCGCATGTCCAGCACCTTTGCCGCCGGCCGCATCCTCAATCACAAGACGGCGCGCTCTCAGTGCCTGGGCGGCATGGTCTTCGGCATCGGCGCAGCCCTTACCGAAGAGCTCATCCACGACACCCGCTATGGCAATGTCGTCAACCGCGATCTGGCCGAGTACCACCTGCCGGTCAACGCCGACGTGCCGCAGCTCGAGGTCACGTTCCTCGACGAACGCGACCACGCCGCCAACCCGTTGCTGGCGAAAGGCATTGGCGAATTGGGCATTTCGGGCGCCGGCGCGGCGGTGGCCAATGCCATCTACAATGCCTGCGGCGTGCGCGTGCGGGAGTTTCCGATCACGCTCGACAAGATCATAGACAAGCTGCCGCCGGTCTAGACCGCTTCCGAGAAAACTGCGGTCGGTTTTCCGGCTGAGCCTGTTGAATCCTTGGAAGCGCGACCAGAAAAGGACCTAGACCCGCTGCATCAGCTCCATGGCGGCGAGGGGATTGCGCACCTTGTCGCCGCTGATGACATAAAGGAAAACGTCGCGCGGCGTGTTCTCCGCGGCCGCCTCGCTGACACACTGCAAATCCTCCGGCGCGCCGCCCGCGGCGTAGGCCTTGGCTCGCACGGCCCAATTGTCGAGCGCAGCCTTCGCATAGCCGTTTGGCTCTTCTTCTTTCGTGCCCATGATCCTCAGATAGACGAAATCCGCCGTCGGATCGGCGATCTGCACGAATTCGGAATCCCCGGCCACGACCGCCGCGACGCCATATTTGCGCAGCAGCGCCACGAATTCCGGTACCGCGAAACTCTCGTGCCGCACTTCCATGACATGGCGCAATTTCAGCCCCTCGACCGAAGCCGGCAGCAGCTTGAGAAACGCCTCGAAATCCTCGGGCTCGAATTTCTTGGTCTTGGCGAATTGCCAGTTGATCGGTCCGAGCTTCGATTTCAGCTCGGTGATGCCGCTCTCCATGAAGCGCGTGATCGAGGGTTCGGCTTCCGCCAGCACCTTGCGGTTGGTGGCAAAGCGCGGCGCCTTCATCGAGAAGACGAAATCCTCCGGCGTTTCGTCATGCCATTTCCTGAAGCTTGCGGGCTTCTGAGACCCATAGAATGTGCCGTTGATCTCGATGGCGCTGAGCTTGCTCGCCGCATAGCTGAGCTCGTTCTTCTGCGCCAGATCATCGGGATAAAAGGTTTTGCGCCAGGGCTCGAAAGTCCAGCCGCCAACACCGATCCTGATCCTGCCTGATACTTCCGCCATAGTGCTGCTCCCCGCGTGACGCGCGGATCATAGAGCAAGGCGAGATGCCGTAAAGCCGCATGAGACTTTAGGGCCCGGCACCTGATCGGCCTTAGTCGTGGAACGGGGCAACCGTCTCATGCTTGCCGCACAGGAAGGCGTCGGCAACCAGTTGCAGGGGCCGCATGTCCGTATCGCTTTCGCCCCGCGCGAGAAGTTGGGCGAAACGGGTATAAAGCCCGTCATACTCCGCTTCAGGCCCGCAGTCGCGCTTCTGCCCGTCGATTTCGAGCTCCGCGCCGCCCGCATGCAGCACCAGCGTACCCACGCTGGTCCTGACGGTGATATCCCAGGTCTGCGGACCTTCCTGCAACCAATCCAGCTCCAGCATGCCCGTTGCGCCGGTGGCCGTTGCCATCTCCACAGCCGCCGCCACAGGCTGGTGCCGGTTTTCGGGAAAGGACAAATTGGCCGCCGTCACGAACAAAGGCTGCGGCAAGATTTCGCTCGCAATTGACAGGGCGTTGATGCCGGGATCGAAGACGCCGAACCCACCCGGTTCCCAGATCCATGCCTGCCCCGGATGCCAGCGACGAACATCTTCCTTCCAGACGATATGCACGTCCTCGATCGTCTTGTCCGCAAGCCAGGCCTTGGCCGTGGCAACGCCCGGCGCATAGCGCGAGTGCCAGGTGGCGAACAGCACCACACCCTTGTCCCGCGCCCGCGCAATCAGCATGTCGGCTTCCGACAGTGTTGCGGCAGGCGGCTTTTCCAGCATGACATGAAGCCCGGCATCGATCGCCGACTTGGCCATCTCCAGCCGCGCCGCCGGTGGCGTGCACAAGGACACGGCGCCGATGTCGCCCCGGTTTTTGAGGAACGCATCGAAGCTCTTGTAGTTGGCGACGCCGTCAACCGTCGCGTTGCGGCTGATGGCGGCGGCAAGTTCGAACGCATCGGTCTTCTCGAGGGACGGCAGATGCTGGTCCCGGGCAATCTTGCCGATGCCGGCCAGCGCGATCTTGATGGGGTGCGCCATGAGGGGACCTATAGCGCTTTGACGGCGACCGGGCCGGCCTTTTCCCGGCCCGCAGGATTGCGCAAGGGCAGGCCGAATTGCGGTGCGGAAATCTCGAATACATCGCCGGTTTCGGCCTTGATGCCGTCGGCAAACGACAGCGTCGCCGTGCCGAACATATGCACATGCACGTCGCCTGGCTGGCAAAAGAGCCCGTATTTGAAGTGGTGATATTCTAGGTTGGCGATGGTGTGGGACATGTTCGCCTCGCCGGAGAGGAACGGCTTTTCCCAGATCACCTCGCCATTGCGCAGGATGCGCGAGATGCCGCGGATATCCTGCGGAAGCTCACCGATCAGGATTTCCGGCCCGAAGGATGCGGCCCTGAAGCTTGGAATGCGCCAGATAGAGATAGTTGATCCGCTCGGTGACGTGATCGGAGAACTCGTTGGAAAGCGCAAATCCTACGCGGAACGGCGTGCCATCCGCGCCGATGACGTAGATGCCGGCAATCTCTGGCTCCTCGCCGCCATCGAGCGCGAAGCTGGGAGAGGGCAGGGGATCGCCGGGCGCCACGGCAGCGACGCCGGTTCCCTTGTAGAACCATTCCGGCTGAACGCCGGTCTCGCCCTTGGCGGGCTTGCCCTTCTCGATGCCCATCTGGAACATCTTCATGGAATCCGTCATGCCCGCCGGGTTCTGGTGCATGGCGTCGCGGGTCGAGGCCGAGCCGAGATGGGTCAGTCCGGTTCCCGTGAGAAACAGATGTGCGGGATCGGGATGACGGATCGGGCAGTCGAGCGCCCCTGATTTTGCCAGCGCTTCCATGTCGACGCTGTCGCCGAGCCCGAGGCCGCCAATTTCCTGCTCCAGCGTGTTTCCCGCTGAAATGGCGCGCTGCACCAGACCGTAGACGCTGTCGACGCCTTTGACGTATCGCGCTGTGTCGCCCTCGCGGCAGATCACCTGGCCGCTTCTCGTCTGCGAAATGTGCATGGGTTCCTCCGCTCTCGCCGCCGGCAGGTCAGCCAGCGCCGGCGCACTTTACGTATCGTCATACGATATGCAAGATTTGCCGCGCCCCCGGCGAAAGAATCGAGGTTGCCAATGGCGGTGCTGCTGCAAAAGGACCCGATCGAAAGCCTCGCGCGGCGCCGGCGTCCGCACAATCACCATTCGCACGTCATACAGGCGCTGGGGACGGAAATCGTCTCGGGCCATTTCGGCGAAGGCTCCAGTCTCCCCCAGGAAGCCGAACTCTTCGACCGCTTCGGCATTTCCCGAACGGTCCTGCGCGAAGCTCTGAAGACGCTCGCGGCCAAGGGACTGATCGAGCAGCGCGCCCGCATCGGCACCAAGGTTCTGCCGCGCGCCCGCTGGAATCTGTTCGATCCCGACGTCCTCACCTGGCATCTGGAAGCAGGGATCGACGAAATCTTTCTTACCAATCTTGCCGAAATCCGGCTGGCCATGGAGCCCGAAGCAGCGGCTCTCGCCGCGCGCAACCGCACGCCCGAAAATATCGAGGCTTTGCGCCACTGGACCGAGCAGATGGGACAGCTCGGCCAGACGACGGAACAATTCGCCCTCAACGACTACCACTTCCATCTGGCCGTTGCGGAAGCCTCCAAGAACCCCTTCATGGTCTCGATGAGCGCGGTGATCGAAGTGGCGCTGATTGCTGTTTTCACTATCAGCTCGCCCGTGAACAGCCTCGAGGAATTCGCCCGTGGCGTGACCGTGCATACCGAGATCGCCGAGGCCATCATTGCCGGCGATGCCGAGGCGGCGCGCAAGGCGATGCGGCAGGCCATCGGCAATGGCATCGACAGGGCAACGGCGGCGCTCGCCTCCAGATAGCCAGGTTTGCCGGCTGTTGACAATCGGCAGATTGCGCAGCGGCCGGCTGGTGTCCCATCAGCCAGCCATTGTAGGTTCAGTCATCGACGGGGGGCTCTGTGGGCAGATTGGGCTGGATAAAACGCAAAATACCGGCCGAGCCGCTGACGCTCGGAATAATCGCGCTGCTGGGGGGATTCATCCTTCTTGCCGGCAAGATCGTCGAGGACGTGGTCAACAAGGAAAGCGGCTCCTTCGACAAGACCATCATGCTCGCCCTGCGGCAGGCGACCGATCTCGCCCAGCCGGTCGGGCCGCATTGGCTCAGCACCTATTTCAACGACATCACTGCACTTGGCGGTACCACGGTTCTGACGCTGATCACGGTGCTCGTCGTGCTCTATCTTCTCGTCTCGCGCCATATCCACACGGCGATCCTGATCGCCGCCTCGATTGCCGGCGGCACGCTTGCCGAACAGCTGCTCAAGGCGTTCTTCGACCGGCAGCGTCCCGAGATCGTACCGCATCTGATCACCGTCAATTCGCTGAGCTTTCCCAGCGGTCATGCCATGCTGTCGACAATCACCTATCTGACGCTTGGGGTTCTACTTGCCCGCACGCAAAAAAGCATCGGCGCGCGCATCTATCTCATCGCGGCCGGCGTGTTCCTGGCGATCACAATCGGCCTCAGCCGTGTCTATCTTGGCGTGCACTTTCCCACCGACGTCCTGGCCGGATGGACCTTCGGCTCCATCTGGGTGCTGGTCTTCTGGCTGTTGGTGCAGCGATTTGACCCGCCGAGGGCCGGTCAGGCGAACTGAGCCTCGTCGCTACTTCGCAGTCCAGCCGCCGTCGATGGAAATGGCCGTGCCGGTGATCGAGCGCGCCCAATCCGAGGCGAGATAGGCGGCGAGCTCGGCGATTTCCTCGACCGTCACGAACTGCTTGGTCGGCTGCGGCGCCAGCATCACATTGCGCACCACATCCTCTTTGCTCATCTTGTGGGTCTTTGCCTGATCCTCGAGCTGCTTTTCAACCAGAGGCGTCCATACATAGCCCGGGCAAATGGCGTTGCAGGTGATGCCGTTTTCCGCCACTTCCAGCGCCACGGTCTTGGTCAGTCCCACCACGCCATGCTTGGCTGAGATATAGGCGGATTTGAACGGTGAAGCGCGCAAGCCATGCGCTGAGGCGACATTGATGATCCGGCCCCAGCCGCGCTCTTTCATGCCGGGCAGGGCGGTCCGGATGCAGTGGAAATTGCTATCGAGGATAATGGAGCGCACGCGCTCCCAGTCGGCGGGATCGAACGCCTCGATCGGGGAAACCTTCTGAATGCCGGCATTGTTGACCAAAACGTCGAGCCGCCCGAACGCCGAAATCGTGTCCTGGACCAGTTTGACGGCCGGCGCGCCTTGGCTCAGATCGGCCTGGAAATAGCGCACCTCACCCAAGGCGCCCTCGCGGATATCCGCCAATGCCGCGCCGATATCGGCCTCAGCCTCTATGCCATTGACCGCCACGTCAAAACCCATCTGCGCGAACTTCTTCGCAATGGCCTGTCCGATGCCGCTGCTCGAGCCCGTCACCAGTATTGCGCGCTTTTCACCGTTCTCATTGGGCATGCGAAAACTCCCTATCTCCTAATCCCTCAGCTCCGGCAGGTTCTCGTAAAGCTTCAGGCTCTCCGGATTGGCCAGTGCCGTGGTGTTCTTCACCACCCGCCCATGAATGGTGTCGCGCACCGCGATCTCGGAAATCTTGCCCGAGCGCGTGCGGGGAATGGCGTCGATGGCGATGATTTTGGCCGGCACATGCCGCGGCGTCGCGCCCGAGCGGATGCGCATCTTGATCTGTTTGACGAGGTCATCGCTGAGCGACTGGCCGGCTCTTAGCTTGACGAACAGCACCACCCGCTGGTCGCCATCCCTGTCCTGGCCCACGCAGATAGCCTCCTCGATCTCGTCGAGCGTTTCCACCTGCCGGTAGATCTCGGCTGTGCCGATCCTGACGCCGCCCGGATTGAGCGTCGTGTCCGAACGCCCATGAATGACAAACCCGCCGCTCGGGCGTCTTTCGACGAAATCGCCATGCGCCCAGAGCCCCGGAAATCGCTCGAAATAGGCTGCGCTGTAGCGGCTGCCGTCTTCATCTCCCCAGAATTCGACCGGCATCGACAAATGCGCATTCCGGCAGACCAGTTCGCCAGGCTCGCCCGTAACCGGCTGCCCCTCGGCATCGAGCGTATCGACATCCATGCCGAGCATGGCGCATTGCAGTTCGCCCCGCCGGACCGGCAGCAGCGGATTGCCGCCAAGAAAACACGCGCAAATATCGGTGCCGCCAGAGATCGAGGCCAGATGCACATCTTTCTTCCAGTCGGAATAGATGTAGTCGAAGCTCGACGGGATCAGCGGCGAACCAGTGGAGAGGATCAGCCGCAGGCTTGAAAGATCATGGCTCTCGCGCGGCTTCAGCCCCACCTTCAGGCACGCATCGATATATTTCGCCGACGTGCCGAAGACCGTGATCTTTTCACTATCGATCAGATCGATCAGCCGGCTTGGCTTTGGATGAAACGGGTTGCCGTCATAGGTGACGAGCGTCGCCCCGAGCGCCAGCCCCGAAACCTGCCAGTTCCACATCATCCACCCACAGGTGGTGAAATAGAAGAACCGGTCGGCCTCATCGATGTCGCAATGCAGCCGCTGTTCCTTCATGTGCTGCACCAAAAGGCCGCCGGCAGAGTGCACGATGCATTTCGGCTTGCCCGTCGTGCCGGAGGAAAACAGGATCACCAGCGGCGCATCGAACGCCATACGGTTGAAGGCGATTTCGCCCGGCGCGAACGGCGCCAGAAAATCATCCAAGACCACCGGATCAAGATCGGACAGGCTCTCCGGCACGGTTTCGCCGATCAGCACGATGTTTTTGAGACCACTGCCTTCGGCCACGGCCCTGATGCTGGGCGCCACATCGATCCGTTTCCCCGCATAGCCATATTCTGGCACCGCCAGCAGCACTGTCGGCTCGATCTGGCATAGCCGGTCGCTGGCGCCTGCCGGGCCGAAATCGGGCGAGCAGGACGACCAGATGGCGCCGATTGCCGAGGTGGCGAGATAGCCGACAATCGCCTCGATGTCGTGGGTGACGATGGCCGCCACCCGATCGCCTTCGCCAACACCAGCGGAACGCAGCGCCTGCTCCATTTGCGAAACGCGCTCGTAAAGGGCCCTCCGCGTCAGCGTGCGGCGCGTACCGTCGTCGCGATGCGCGATGATGGCCAGCCGCTCATCGGGCTGCGTCAGCAGGTTCTCGGCATAATTCAGGCGGGCATCGGGGTAGAACTTTGCGTCCCGCAGCGACGCGCCGGGACGGAAGGCCGTCTCGCCCTTGTCACCGTTGAGGCCGAGAAAATCCCACAGAGCTGAATAAAACGCCTTCGGCTCCGAAATGGACCAGCCGAGCAGCGGCGCATAATCGTCCGGCGCGCCGTGATGCTGCGCCTCCGTTTGCTCGGCAAACCGCCACATCGCCGTCTGCCGGCGCTTTTCAGCGGGTAGCCTCCAGAGGATGTCGCTATCCATGCCTACCGCTCCACGCAAAGGGCGATGCCCATGCCGCCGCCGATGCAGAGCGTCGCCACGCCGCGTTTCACATCGCGCCGCTTCATCTCGTGCAGCAGCGTCACCAGGATGCGCGCGCCCGAGGCACCAATGGGGTGGCCTATGGCAATCGCACCGCCATCGACGTTCACCCGTGCCGGATCCAGCCCGAGATCCTGCACCACCGCCAGGCTCTGGGCAGCAAAGGCTTCGTTGACCTCCCAAAGATCGACATCGCCAATTGCCCATCCGGCCTTTTCGAGCGCCTTGCGGCTGGCGCCGATCGGCCCAAGTCCCATTACCTGCGGATCGAGCCCCACATGGGCAAAGCTGACAATGCGGGCGAGGGGAGGGGTGTCGCTTTGTGCCAATTTCTCTCCCGAAACCAGCACCAGCGCCGCCGCGCCGTCATTGATTCCCGAAGCATTGCCGGCGGTCACGGTGCCGTCCTTCTCGAAGGCCGGCTTCAGCCGCGCCATCATCTCGAGCGATGCATCGTGGCGGATATATTCGTCTTCAGAGACGACGACGTCGCCCTTGCGGCTTTTGATCGTCACCGGCGCGATCTCATCGGCAAATCGCCCCGCCTTTTGCGCCGCGGAGGCCTTTTGTTGTGATGTCAGCGCGAATTCGTCCTGCGCCTCGCGGGTCAAGCCGTATTGGCGCACCACGTTCTCTGCCGTCACGCCCATGGGATAGCCGTAAAAGGCATCCCTCAGCCCATCGTTCATGGCCGTGTCGGTCAGCGTGATGTCGCCGAGCTTCTTGCCCTGCCGCAGCACGGCGACATGGCGGGCAAGGCTCATCAATTCCTGGCCGCCCGCGATCACCGCCTCGGCATCCGAGCAAAGGATCTGCTGCGCACCGAGCGCTACCGATCTCAACCCGGACCCGCAAACCTGGTTTATCACGGCGCCAGGCGTCGTGTCCGGCAGTCCGGCAGCGCGGGCGGCCTGCCGGGCCGGGTTCATGCCGACGCCGGCGGTCAGCACCTGGCCCATGATCACTTCGTCGATCTCTGCGCCAGCAAGGCCCGCATCGGCCAGCGTCGCCTTGATCGCAACCGCACCTAGTTCATG
Organism: uncultured Alphaproteobacteria bacterium; assembly: GCA_963782875.1. Classification (GTDB taxonomy): domain Bacteria; phylum Pseudomonadota; class Alphaproteobacteria; order Rhizobiales; family Devosiaceae; genus CAWALD01. The sequence goes on from CAWALD010000003.1 coordinate 2,511,362, forward strand.
CGCTTCCAGACCGCCGAGCGCGCCATTGAGGCTGCCGACCGGCGTGCGCCGCGCCGCAATGATGAAAACATCGCGTTGTGCCATCTGCTCCTCCGGGGCCCTGCATGTGCCGGCCCATCCTCGAAGCCACAGTACTGCTTGCCGCCTTCAGCCAAAAAGACGTAGATATACGTCATGTCTTCACGATCAGATGCAGCCGCGCCGGGTTCAGCGCACTTCCCGCTCGAGGCGCTGCCCGTGCCGCTGGTCTTTGCAACCCACCGCATCATCCGAGATTGCAATGCCGAGTTCGCAACGCTCTTCGGCTATGAGCAGCAGGAACTGGCCAATCAGAGCTTCAACCTGCTTTATCCCAGCCTTGCCGATTTCGTGATGGTGGGGGAGATGTGGGGGCACAATTTCGCCGGCGGGCGCTCCTATGCCGATGAACGCATCATGCGCAAACGCGACGGCACCCGCTTCTGGTGCCGCGTGCGCGGTCGCTCACTGCTCGCCGAAGACCCGTTTTCGGAAGCCATTTACTGCTTCGAGGCCATGCCCCGCCCGGTCCATGCCGAGGGCGCATCCCTGACAGCCCGTCAGCGCCAGATCGTTTCACTCATTGCACAGGGAAAGACCAGCGGCGAAATCGCCGCCGAGACCGGCCTGTCGCGACGCACCGTCGAGACGCACCGCCTGCGCATCATGCGGGCGCTGGGGTTGAAGAACAGCGCCGAACTCGTCGCCTGGTTCGTCCAGCGCGGATAAGACAAAGGGCGCCGGTAGCGCCCTTCACCATTCTTGAGGCGCCTACGCCTCGGCCATGCTTGAAACACCGGGTCGAGGATCCTCCATCGCCAGCGCTGCGTCGAGGATGCGCTGCAGATTGGCGGCATGCGCGAATGAGGGCTCGAGCGTGTGCCCTTCCTGGATCGCCCGGATGAAGCGCTGGTAATTGGTCTCCACCGGCTCCAGCTCGATTTCTTCCCAGGTTTGGGTGTTGATGTTCTCCCCAAGGCATGCCCTCAGCCGCGAAACCCGCAATTCGCCGGGCACCTCCACGGCGTAATCGAGTTCCAGACCGCCCTTGGTGCCATAGAGCCGCAACCGCAGATCGTCGGCATGTCCTGTGGCGAAGCGGCTGGCATGGATGGTCCCCAGCGCCCCGTTCTCGAACTCCACCGTCATGATGAAGCTGTCATTGGCGTCGAGCGTGTATTTGCCGATTTTGTCGCCTTCCGCCTTGTGGAAGGTTTTCAGCCGGCAGCTCATATGCGCGATTTCAGAGGCGGCACCATAGGAGGCGAAATCGAGGATGTGGATGCCGATATCGCCCAGAACCCCGTTCGAACCGTGTTCGCGCGACAGCCGCCACAACCAGCGGCTTTCGGTGCGCCAGTCGCCCCAATGCTGGCCGGTCAGCCAGCTTTGCAGGTAGGACGCTTCGACATGCCGGACGTCGCCGATCTCGCCATTGCGCACCATCTGGCGGGCGCGCTGCAGTCCAGAAACATTGCGATAGGTCAGATTGACCATGGCGATAAGCTGCGCCTCGCCGGCGCGACGCGTCATCTCCTCGGCGTCCCTGAAATTGGTCGCGAGCGGCTTTTCGCAAAATACATGCTTGCCGGCATCGAGCAGCTTCAACGTTGTCGCATAATGCACGTGATCCGGCGTCACATTGGCGACCGCATCGAACTCGCCCCAGGCCAGCGCCTCGTCCAGATCGGTAAAGCGGTTGGGAATGTCATAGGTCTGACAGAAACTGTCGACCAGCGACTGGTCGATGTCGCAGGCTGCGACAATGTCGACGCCTTCCTTCGCCGCGAAGCCTTCGGCGTGCCGGGGCGCCATGCCCCCTGTTCCGAGGATCATCAGCCTGACGTTCTTGTTCTTGCTCATCTCAATCCTTCCTCGCCCGGTTTATGCAGCTTGGGCCCGCGTTCCTCGATTTTCTCCAGCGCCTTGTCGACCGGCACGTTCGGCGCTGCCGTGGGATCACCCTCGAGCTTGCTTGGCGTATGCGCCCACTTCACCGCATTGCGCAGCACCTTGCCGATGATCGGTTGGTGATAGGTGGGATAGGTCTCGTGGCCGGGCCGGAAATAAAAGATGTTGCCGCGCCCGCGCCGATAGGTCACGCCCGAGCGAAACACTTCGCCGCCCTGGAACCAGGACAAAAAGACCGTCTCCAGCGGTTCCGGAATACCGAAAGGCTCGCCGTACATTTCCTCGTTTTCGAGCTCGAAATGCGCCGGCAGTCCTTCCGCGATGGGATGGCCCGGATTGGTCACCCAAAGCCGTTCGCGCTCGCCCGCCTCGCGCCAGCTCAGCGCGCAGCTCGTGCCCATCAGCCGCTTGAAGACCTTCGAAAAATGCCCCGAGTGCAGAACGATTAGGCCCATGCCCTGCCAGACGCGCTCGACCACGCGTTCGGCGACCTCGTCCGCAACGTCCTTGTGGGCGGCATGTCCCCACCACAACAATACGTCCGTTTCCGCCAGCCGATCCTTGGTGAGCCCGTGCTCGGGCTGCTGCAGGGTGGCTGTCGTCGCGTCGATGGCGCTGTCTTCGCGAAGCGCCTGGGCGATGCGTTCATGCATACCGTCGGGGTAGTTCTCGGCCACCACCTTGTTGGTCTGCTCGTGAACGTTCTCACCCCACACAAGGGCTTTGATCATGGTCACATGCCTTTCGGATCAAGTGATGTTCGGACAAGCGGCATTCCGGAAAGAGGCCGGGGCAAACCCGGCACAAGATGCCTCGGACAGGAACCGGAAGTGCCGCCCCCGGTTCCCGAAAAACGCGTTTGGGTCAGACGTGATTGCGCCACGAATGTTCCGGCTCATAGCCAAGCATGCGCCGCGCCTTTTCGATACCGAGCAATGTGTCGTTGGGGCCGAATTCACGCTTGCGCTCGACGCCGGGGAAGATCTCGTCGAGCAACTCGTCATTAGGACGCGACATCACTGTGTCGGCATTGGCGATGATAAAGGCCTCGAACCCCTTGAAGTCGGCCTCCAGCGCCTTGCGGATGGCCTGCGCCCCGTCGCGGGCATCGATATAGCCCCACAAATTCCATTTCCGCTTCATCGCATCGTCGTCGAATGAGGGGAACTGGGCATAATCTTCGGGATCCATGACATTGGAGAACCTCAGCCCCGCCATCTTCAGATTGGGATTCCAGCGGCAGAACTGCCCCGCCGAGGTCTCGTCCAGCAGTTTGCCCAATGAGTACGCGCTTTCGGGGCGTGGATAATACTCCTCGTCGACCGGCACATAAGGAGGCGGCGTGTCGAAGGGCAGCCCCAGAACAGTTTCGGAAGAAGCGAAGACGACGTTCTCGATCCCTGCCTGCCGCGCCGCCTCAAACACGTTGTAGCTTGCCGGCACATTGTTTCTGAACGTTGCGGTGTTGCCCGTCATGCCCGGGGCCGGAATGGCCGCAAGATGCACCACTGCATCCGCCTTGCCGGGGTGCTCGTTCAATCCGCCCAGCATTGCCTCCAGAACCGAGCCGTAATCGGCGAGATCGATGCGCGCAAAGGGGCTCTGCTGGCGCCGCGGCCCGGCAGTGTCGAGATTGAGCACCTCATAGCCGTGTTCGAGAAGGTCCTTAACGCATGCGCGCCCCAGTTTGCCCGTTCCTCCGGTGACAATGACCTTTGTCATCTTTGTTCTCCTCTAGAGCATCGCGCGAAAAAGCGGACACCGGTTTTTCGCGGATGGCGATGCGACCAAAAACAGATCGAGCACGCTTTCGGGTCCAGATCCGGACGCATCGCGCTCGTGCGGTGCCGGAGGGGTAGCACGCAAAAGGTCGGTCGCAACAGCCCCGCCCACATGAACGGGCGGTGAATGAGCGTCTCAGAACAGGTTCAATGGCCGAAAGCCAATCTTGGCACGTAATCGGAATCAGGGGACGACAAATGACAAGAAACCGCGGCCAACTCATCTTCGCCTGCCTCGCCGGCCTCCTCATGGTCGCTGCTTCAGCCGCCATGGTTTTCCCGTCCGTCATCTAGGCGGCTCCACGTTGACTTTTCGCCTGCCGTGCAGTCCAACCCTCTCCGTTAGAGAGAGGGACATCACGAATGCAGGCCAATCCGATCCTGGCGGAAATGACGCGCGGCAATTGGATAGAGAACCGCCATCGCGGTGCCATCTGCGTCGCCAATGCCGCCGGAGAGGTGCTGTCCTCCGCCGGTGACATCGAACGCCCGGTCTTTCCGCGCTCGGCCATCAAATCCATGCAGGCGCTCGCCATCTTCAAATCCGGCGCGGCGGACAAATTTGGGCTGACCGATGCCGAACTGGCGCTCGCCTGCGCCTCCCACCTCGGCGAGGAGCCGCACACTTCGGGCGTTGCTGCGCTCCTGGCGCGGCTAGGCCTCTCGGAAGCCGATCTCGAATGCGGCGCCCATTCGCCAGCCGACCCGAAAGCCCGCAAAGCCCTGCGCGAGGCGCACCAGAAGCCCTCGGCCCTGCACAATAACTGCTCCGGCAAGCATGCCGGCATGCTGGCCGTCGCCCGCGCGCTCGATATCGATCATCACGGCTATGTCGGACGCGAACATCAGGTTCAAAAGCTCGTGCGCGAACGCATCGAGCAGATCATCGGCGAGCCGTTGAATGAAGACCGCTGCGGCACGGATGGATGCTCCATTCCCACCTGGGCTGCACCGATCCGCGCCTTCGCAGCCGGCTTTGCCCGGATGGCAACGGGGGAGGGGTTGGCGCCGGACCTCGCCGATGCTTCAAAAAGCATCTTCGATGCAGCAACCGGCAATCCCTTTCTCGTGCGTGGCACGGGCGGCCTCGACACCGAACTGATGCAGGCGTTCAATGGCCGTCTCATGATCAAGGTGGGGGCGGACGGCGTTTATTGCGGCGCCATCCGCGATCTGGGTCTCGGCTTTGCCCTCAAGATCGACGACGGCTCGATCCCCGCTGCAGAAGTCGTGGTCTGCCGCCTTTTGCTCGCCATTGCCAATCCCGACGCGTCCCAGCGCGAACTGCTGGAACAAAAGGCGCATGTTCCCGTCGTCAACTGGCGAAAGATAGAGGTCGGTACGTTCGCCGCGACCGACGCGGCGGCGCTTGAACTCTAGGCCCATCGGTCAGCTCCCGCTCCATCAAATGGCCGCGACCGGCGCGTCGCTGCCATTGCCGCCCGCCCGTTTAGGGGAGTAGGCTCTTCAGTCTTGGGGTTGCGGCTGTTTTCATGGCCGGCCGCTACTGGTGCCATGGCGAACAGCCGTTCCCGCGAACTTTGCGTTCGAGAGGAGAAGGCGCCATGGCCCAGGAACACTACGTCAAGAACCCCGTCGAATGGAGCGCCGGCCGCTTCGTCGACACCGCGCATGCGTTGGGCAGGGGCGTGGCTGCACTCCACCTGCCGCAGGAAGCCGAAACCCAGCCCTCCCTGCGCAAGATCGATCTGCGCGACATCGGCTCGGCGCTGGCGCTTGGTTTCGATGACCTCGGCGCCTTCAGGACCGACATCTATTTCCTCGCAATCCTCTACCCCCTCGCCGCGGTGGTGCTGGGCGTCGCGGTGACGACCGACGATCTGTTGCCGCTCGTCTTCCCCCTGGCGTCAGGCTTTGCGCTGGTCGGGCCGCTCGCCGCGATCAGCCTTTATCAGCTCAGCCGCCGGCGCGAAAAACTGGCTGCCGGCGCCGATGTCCCCGAGCCGGCGCGCTCCTATGGCGCCATCGCCGTGGTGGGTGCGCTGTTGCTCGCGATCTTCCTGGTCTGGCTCGCCGTGGCCTATTTGATCTACGCCGCAACGCTCGGCCCTGAAGGACCGACCTCGACCCTCGGCTTCATCCAGGACGTCTTCACCACCTCTCAGGGCTGGGCCATGATCGTGCTCGGCGTGGGCGTCGGGTTCGTGTTCGCGGCGACCGCCTTTGCCATCGGCGTCATCTCCTTCCCGCTCATGCTCGATCGGCCGGTCGGGCCTATGACAGCGATGCAGACCTCCTTGAGGGCGGTCCGCGCCAATCCCGGACCCATGGCGGCCTGGGCCGTCATTGTCGCTGGCGGCCTTGTCATCGGTGCGCTGCCGGCGCTCATCGGTCTGGTGGTCGTCATTCCGGTGCTGGGCCACGCAACCTGGCACCTCTACCGCAAGCTGGTCGTGGATTGACGGCAAAGACGGCGGGGGAGCGTCAGGAAACGGTATTGCCCTCGACCGTGACATTGTCGAACTGGTCGGGGGTCTTTGTCAGGTCGCCTGCCGGGTCAGACCATTTGAAGGCACCGATGGGGGTGTTCTCCACCTCCGAGACGATATTGCCGGTGATCCGCACCTTGCCCGCGCCCGGCGCCACGCTGGCGCCGATGCCATAGCGGGTCTTGCGCACGACGTTGTTGGCGATGACCACATTGCGCAGATATTCGCCCCAGCCGGCCCCGATCCCCAGCCCCGGCACGTTCTCGACCAGGTTCGAGGTGATCGCCGCATCGGCCTCGGCGAAAATGCCGACCGGGCTGGTGTCCGGATTGGTCGGCGAACTCGGCCAGATGTTGCGAACGATATTGCCCGTGCACACGGCCAGATGTCCGCCGGAATCGAAATTGGGCATGGAAATGCCCTGTGCCGCCTCATCGATGATGTTTCCCGAGATGACCGAGCCGGAAAATCCGAATTCGGAGAACAGCGCCACCTCCCGGCAATTATGCATCTCATTGCCCGAGATGATCGCATTGTTCGTCGTGTTCACGCGGATGCCGGAGAAATCCACATCCGAGATGTGATTGTTGGAGATCACGACCTCGTCGGCGCGATAGGCATTGATGCCATTGCCGTTCTGCCCGTTCCCCGAGCCGGACCGGATGTTGGAGATGCGGTTTTCGGTGACGATCGTGCCGTCCGGCCCCGGTTCGCTGCGAAAAACCCGAATGCCGCCATTGCCACAATCGGAGATTGTGTTGCCGTTGATCAAAAGACCTTTGCTGTCATTGGCAAACAGCGCCGTCTCCGATGCGCCCGTCAGCGTGCAATGCATGACGCGCCCCGAACTGGATTGGAAGAACAAGAGGTTGCCGTCCACCGCCGCAAAGCTGCACTGGGTAAGGCTCACTATCTCGCAATCGCGGAAGCCGACCAGCCCCGAATAGGCTTCGCCCGTTCCGGCGCCACCTCCGTCGAAGCCGATCCCCTCGAGCGTGATATTCTTGGCGCTCTCCGCCCCGCACAAAATGCTGGCGCCCGGATTGGCAATGAACGCTCGCGCCGGGCACGCCCTTCATGCTCAAATTGGAGGGGATGCGGATATTGCCTGCGATATAGCGGCCTGCCGGCAGAAATAGGATCTGGCCTTCAGCCGCGGCCTTTTCCATCGCCTGCTGCAGGGCCGCGCCCTGGTCTTCAGACGAACCCGGCGTCACGCCCAGATCGGCCGCCGAGACCATGCCCGAGGAGGTTTGCGCCAGCGCTGGTGCGGCCGCCCAGGCGCTGAAGCTGGCGGTCCCGGTCAGAAACGTCCGGCGCTTGAGATGAATGCTGTGGCCAAGATTTTTCATGCCGCCATGATAAAGGGGCCGCTCCTGCGCAGCCACAAGACTTGCCCCGGGTGGTAAACCGGAGGCGCAGACGGAAAATACGTTTATGAAAACAACATCCTAGCGCAGGATTCTCAAAGCTTCCGCAAGCGCACCGCAGTGCCGGTGGAGGTCACCATCAGCATGGCGCCGCGGCTGCCCACCGTCTCATAGTCTAGGGAAACGCCCACAATCGCGTCCGCGCCCTTCAGCCGCGCCCGGTCGCACATCTCCTCCAGCGTCGTCTCCCGCGACCGCGCCACGATGTCTTCATAAGCGCCGGATCGGCCGCCGAGATAATCGCTCACCGTCGCCATGGCGTCGCGCAGGATGTTGGCGCCGGCAATGGTCTCTCCGGTGACGATGCCGAGATAGTCGACGATCTCGTAACCTTGCAGATGGTCTGTGGTGGAAATCAGCACGTCGGCCCCCAAAACGCCCAATGATCCTGCCGAGATAGGGATGGGGGTGCCGCTTGCCAAGCGCTGTGCTTGTGAAGCGCGCCTCCTGCCCGCTATAAGCAGGCACTACGGAAACGGGGTCGAGCAAGCCGGCATGGCGTGACAAGACCCGGCCCGAGGAGGCCGCCACCCATGAGACTTGTGGACGACGCTGTCTATCTCGGCACCAGCGACCAGCCCGAATATCTCAAGCTGAAATACGCCAACCGTCACGGATTGGTGACGGGCGCCACCGGTACCGGCAAGACGGTCAGCCTGCAGATCATGGCCGAGGGCTTTTCCCGCGCGGGCGTCCCGGTTTTTTGCGCGGACGTAAAGGGTGACCTGGCCGGCATCGCATTTGCCGGTACGCCCAAGGATTTTCTGGCTGCGCGTGCCGAGAAGATCGGGTTCGACGACTATGCTTTTTACGACAATCCCGCCATTTTCTGGGATCTGTTCGGCAAGCAGGGTCACCCCGTGCGCGCCACAATTTCCGATATGGGCCCCTTGATGCTGTCGCGGCTGCTAGACCTCAACGACACCCAGGAAGGCGTGCTGAACATCGTTTTCCGCCTGGCCGACGATGAGGGCTTGTTGCTGCTGGACCTCAAGGATCTGCGGGCGCTTCTGGGGGAGGTGGACGAGCGCCGCAAGGAACTCTCGGCGCTCTACGGCAATGTGTCCTCGGCTTCGGTCGGCGCTATCCAGCGCGGCCTGCTGGTGCTCGAACAGCAGGGCGGCGATCATTTCTTCGGCGAGCGGGCCCTCGATATCGTCGACCTGATGCGCACCACGCGCGACGGCAAGGGCTATATCTCGGTCCTCGCCGCTGACGAGTTGATGCGCGCCCCCCGCCTTTACACCACCTTCCTTTTGTGGCTCCTGTCCGAGCTTTTCGAGGAGCTCCCCGAAATCGGCGACCCCGAAAAGCCGCGCCTTGTCTTCTTTTTCGACGAGGCGCACCTGCTGTTCGATGGGGCGCCCAGGGTGCTGGTCGACAAGGTGGAGCAATTGGTCAAGCTGGTGCGCTCCAAGGGTGTCGGCGTTTACTTCGTCACCCAGAACCCTGCCGATATCCCGGACGCAGTGCTGGCCCAGCTCGGCAATCGCATCCAACATGCCCTGCGCGCCTACACACCATCGGAGCAGAAGGCCGTTCACGCCGCCGCGCAAAGCTTCCGGCCAAATCCCGCCTTCGACACCGAGGAGACCATCACCCAGCTCGGCGTGGGCGAGGCGCTTGTGTCCACCCTGGGCGACAAGGGTATTCCCTCGGTTGTGGGACGCACGCTGATCCGCCCGCCATCCTCTCGCATGGGTACGATCACCGAGGCTGAGCGCCGTCAGATTATCGCCCAAAGTCCTGTCGCAGGGCTCTATGACCAGGCTATCGACCGCGAATCGGCCTTTGAACTGCTGCGCGAACGGGCGATCAAGAGGGCGGCAACCGAAGCGCGCGAAGAGCAGGAAGACTATGAGCGCAAGAACCAGCCGAGGCGGCCGCGGTCCGCTCGGCAGACGCCGGTCGAGGCAATGGCGACCTCCTTTGCCCGCTCCGTCGCGCGGCAGCTGGGGACTGCCCTGGTGCGCGGCATGCTCGGTTCGCTGAAAAGGAGCCGTTGACCTTGGCCCCACCTTTCACCCACGCCGTCGCCGTTTTCGCATCCGCAAAGGGACCGGGAGATGCCGAGCGCACGAGCCTGATGTCTCAGGCCGGAACGACACTGACCAGGCGCAATCTGCGCATCGTTTGTCTTGCCGAGGGGGCGGCTGTTCCCGTGCCCCTAATCACCAGTGCCCGTGCCGCAGGCGGCGAGGTCACTATTGTTGCCGGGCCCGAATTCGACATGCCGCCGGCCCTTGAAGACCTCAACGTCGAGGTGCTGACGGATCGCGAGGCCCGCTGGCAACGCGTTGCCGATCTCAGCGATGCCTTTATCGGTCTGCCGGGGTCGCTGGTCTCGGCCAGCGATCTGTTCAATTCCTGGCTGCAGGCGGGCGGGGGATCGAGCGGCAAGCCGGTGGCGCTGCTCAACCGCAATCGCGCCTTCGAGGTGGTGCGCGGCTATTTTGTCGATGTGCTGAGCCACCGCCTTGCCAACGCCGACCGCCTTCTGGTGATCTCCGAAAGCATGGAGGATCTGTGGTCGCGCCTGCAAAGGGTGATGGCGACCTGAGCCTCAGCTGTCAGGCACGCACAAAAAAGCCGGCCGCTGAGGCCGGCTTCGTTTTCAGAGCATGCCGATTAATCGTTGAGAACGAATTCCGGCACCACGTAAAGGTCGACGCTGCCATCGGCGTTATACTGGGCGGCAACAACATTCAGCTGTGTGAAGCCCTTGGCCGTAAGCGCGTCCTGCGCCTTCTTGTTGTTCTTCACAAAGCCCTGCAGCTTGCCGACTTCCGCGGCGTTATCCTTGGCCGATTGCTCCAGCCCCTTCGCGACGTCGCCGCTGAACATGTCATTGAGGTTGACGACATTCACGTTGCCGCTGGCATTGGCGGTGTCATTGGCCGCTCCATTGCTGCTCGACTTGTCGCTCTCGTTCGCATTGCTGCTTGAACTCTGGTCGTTCTTCGAGCTGTTGCTGCTGTCGCTCTGCATGGAGGCGGCGGCGTCTGCCGAGAGCATATCATCGTAGACGGACTGCCCGATCAGCACGGACATGGCGCGAATGCGGTCATTGTCGGATTTGATATCGGCAATGCGGTTAGGGTTCTTCCAGGTTTTGGTCTGGTCCTGCGCCTGATCGCTCTGACTTGCGGACGTGGTCTGCTCGGCCGAGGTCGAGTTGGAAGAATTGTCCTGCGCGGCGGCCGGAAGGCCCGGCACGGCAAAAAGCGCTGCAAGGGCGATGACGGAAATATGCGTCTTCATCGTCATGGTTTGCTCCTTTTACGGCTGGTGCGCTTCTGGAACCAGTGGGTCGCACTTGTTCATCTGGAAGCGCGGAATAATGAGCCGGAGCCAGGGTTTAAGGCTCCAGGTGCCGCTTTCGGGCGGCCTACCTGACCAACGGAGCTTTTCAACGAGGGTTGCGAAGTTTAGAGGCTTTGCACCCGCACCGTGCGGCGCCGCACATTGCCAATGGCTATTGGAGCTCGGGTGCGTGTATCTGCCGCCATGCACTGAGCGACACCACATTACCCGGAAGGATGCCAGCATTTTTGCCGTCCACGGCAAATTGGCTCGGACCGATGTCTCTACGAGTTCCGGCCTTTCGGGCGGCAAGCCGCGCCTTCACGCGCTCTTCGAGAAGCACAGGCGACATGGGCTTGATCAGCACTTCGTCGATGCCACCTGCGGCGCAGCTGTCCCGGCCGATGGCGCTCAGCCCGCGCGTCAGGGCAATCACGTCAGGATCACCCGGAGCGTAGAGATCAAGATCCACGCGATCCCCCGCACCAAGCTCACGATCCCAGACCACAAGGTCGACATCCGCGATACGGGCATAGTCCTCGAATTCCGCGGCAGTATCGAAGCACCGCACCCGCCATTGCGGATGGCCGGCGAGCACCATGTTCAGCACAGCGCTTAGCGCTGCGCTTTCAGAAATGATGCAGACGGTGTGCAGGTGCGTGCTCAATTTCGGGCCCTTGTCCATGATTAACTGAACGTTAACATGGGGATGCAGTTCCCGGAAGCGGATTGGCACAAGGCCCACAAAAAACCCGCCTGCAGGGCAGGCGGGTCTGTGAAAAGCGGGGATGCGCGAATTATCAGGCGGCTTCGAGCAGCTCCGACACGTATTCCCAGTTTACGAGGTTATCGAACCAGGCTTCCAGATATTTCGGACGGGCGTTGCGGTAGTCGATATAATAGGAGTGCTCCCACACATCGACGCCCAGAAGCGGCGTGCCGCCATGTACCAGCGGATTCTCGCCATTCGGCGTCTTCGTCACTTCCAGCTTGCCGTCCTTGAGCGTCAGCCAGGCCCAGCCCGAGCCGAACTGGCCGGCGCCGGCAGCCAGGAAGTCCGAGCGGAACTTGTCGAACCCGCCGAGATCGCTGTCGATCCTGGACGAAAGATTGCCGGGGAGCGACTTGCCGCCGCCATTCGGCTTCATCCATTTCCAGAAATTGATGTGGTTGAAGTGCTGGCCGGCATTGTTGAACAGGCCTGGATTCTTGCCATAGCTCTTCTTGACGATCTCTTCGAGGCTGTCGTTTTCCATCCCCGAGCCTTCCAACAGCTTGTTGCCATTGGTCACATAGGCCTGATGGTGCTTGTCGTGATGATATTCCAGCGTTTCGGCCGACATGTAAGGGGTCAGCGCATCATACGCATACGGAAGATCGGGCAGTTCAAAAGCCATTTTCAGCCTCCTGGAAAATTGTTGATTTATTGGTCGGAGAGAGGCGGCCAGCCTAATAGCCTATCAGGCCGGTCGCAATATCAGCTTGCCTCTTCAGTCGCCTTGCCGACGGCCCAAAGGGCGAAGGCCTGAGTAAGCGCAGTTTCCTTGAGCCGGTCGAAACGCCCCGAGGCGCCCCCGTGTCCGGCGCCCATATTCGTCTTCAAATACAATGCCGCGTCGCCGGTCTTGGTTGCACGCAGCCGCGCCACCCATTTGGCCGGCTCCCAATAGGTCACCCGCGGGTCGGTCAGCCCCGCCAGCGCCAGGATCGCGGGATAATCCTGCGCCGCGATATTGTCATAGGGCGAATAGCCGGCAATCCGTTCATAGGCCTCCTTGTCGGAGAGGGGATTGCCCCATTCCGGCCATTCAGGCGGCGTCAGCGGCAGCGTGTCGTCCAGCATGGTGTTGAGCACGTCCACGAAAGGCACCTGCGCGATGATGCCGGCGAACAGGTCCGGGCGCATATTGGCGATGGCGCCCATCAGCATGCCGCCGGCCGACCCGCCATGCGCGACGATCTGGCCCTTGGAGGTAAAGCTCTTCTCGATCAGCATTTCAGCGGCGGCGATGAAATCGGTGAAGGTGTTGGTCTTCTTCTCCGCCCGCCCCTCGCGGTACCAGCGATAGCCCTTGTCCATGCCGCCACGGATATGGGCGGTGGCGTAAACGAAGCCCCTGTCGACCAGCGACAGCGCCGAGACTGAAAAGCTTGCGGGCATGGAAATGCCGTAGGCGCCATAGCCGTAGAGCAGGGCAGGGGCAGACCCGTCGATCTTCAGTCCCTTGCGATAGAGCAGGGTGACCGGCACCTGCTCGCCATCCGGTGCGGTCGCGAACAGCCTTCGGGTTTCGTAATCATCCGGGTTGTGGCCGGATGGCACTTCCTGCTCCTTGCGCAGGGTCCGCTCGCCGGTTGCAAGGTCGAGGTCATAGACCCGGCTCGGCGTCGTCGGCGAGGAATAGGAGAAGCGGATCGTCGAGGTGTCGAATTCATAGCCGACCGACATGCCCAGCGAATAGGCTTCCTCGTCGAACTTGATCTCCCACTCCTTGTCGTCCGCGAACGAACGCACAACGATGCGCGGCAGACCCTCGAACCGTTCGAGCCGGATCATGTGGTCCCTGATCACGATGACATCGAGGATCAGCACGCCTTCCCGGTGCGGCACCAGATCGGTCCAATTCTCATATCCGGGATTGTCGACCGGCGCGGTCACGATCTTGAAGTCTTCGGCGCCATCCGCATTGGTGCGGATGTAGAGAAGTCCGTCACGCTCGGCGATGTCGTATTCGCGGCCCGGTTCGCGCGCAGCGACCAGCTTGGGTTCGCCGCCCTTTTCGGCATCGATCAGCCAGCATTCGGAGGTGACATGATCGTGCGCGCTGATGACGATGTATTTCTCGCCTAAAAGTTTACCGACTCCGACGAAAAATCCGGGATCTTTTTCCGTATAGACGACCTCGTCTGCGCTTTGGTCCGTGCCCAGCTTGTGGCGCAAGACCCTGTAAGGCCGGTGGTTGTCGTCGAGCTCGGTGTAATAGAAACTCTTGCTGTCGGCCGCCCAAACGCCGCCGCCATTGGCGCGCTCGATACGGTCCTCAAGCTCTTGTTTCGTCTCGAGATTGCGCACGTGAATCGTGTAGTATTCCGAGCCCTTGCGGTCCGCTGACCACGTCATCAGCCTGTGCGATGGGTCATGGCTTGCGCCGCCAAACCCGAAATAGCCGTCGCCCGCCTCGACATTGCAGTCGATCAGGATTTCTTCGGCGCCGCCATCCCGCGGGGTGCGGACAAGTTGCGGATATTGCTGTCCCTCCAGCATCTTGGAAAAATAGGCATAGGGCCCGTGAGGGGTGGGAATGCCGCTGTCGTCTTCCTTGATGCGGCCCCGAATCTCTTTGTAAATCTTGTCCTGCAAACCCTCGAACCGCTTGCCGAATTCGTTTTCGAAATAGGTGTTTTCGGCCTCGAGATAGGCACGGATGTCGGCCGGGAGTTTGTCCGGCGCCTGCATCACCTCCTGCCAATTGTCCGCCCTCAGCCAGGCATAGGGATCGTTGCGCGACACCCCATGGTTCTCGACGGTCTGCGGGCGCTCTTCGGCGTGCGGTACGATGGGCTTGTCCATGATGTTCCCTGATAATCCTGTTCAGGAGGCTGGCTGAAAATCGAGTGCGCCGCCATTCATGCAATAGCGCAGTCCGGTAGGTTCAGGCCCATCGGGAAACACATGTCCGATATGGGCATCGCAGCGTGCGCAACGCACTTCGGTGCGGGACATGAAGAAAGAGCGATCCTGATGTTCGGTCACGGCATCGGCAGAAATCGGCTGATAAAAGCTCGGCCAGCCCGTGCCGGATTCGTATTTCGTCTCGCTGCTGAACAGCGGCGCACCGCAGCAAACGCAGTTGAACGTGCCCTTGCGCTTTTCCGCATTGAGCGGGCTCGTGTGGGCGCGCTCCGTGCCGTGCTGACGGGTGATCTTGTACTGCTCCGGGGTGAGCTGCGAACGCCATTCGGCATCGGTCTTGGCGATTTTCGTCGTCTCGGTCATGGTGGGACTCTCCGTTGGCCGTCTCGCATGTAGGCATTGCCTGGCGCAATTCCAAACGAAAAGCACGGGCAGGCTAAGACGTGAACCGAGGTTCGATAGAACTTGTCCTTAACAGCCCAGCCGGTAACGTGACTTTGTTCGATTCGGCTTGACCTTTATGGCATTGCCTGCCGCAATCCCGGACATCCTATCCATAGAGGGCGCATTGGCCAGCAGTCTCGATTTCAGCATCGCTCTTGTCCCGCTCGCGCCCTTTCTGGCCGCTCTGCTTGCGCCTTTGGTTCATCGGTTTGCCGGTGCCTCGGCGGGATTGGTTCTGGCGATCGTTCCGGCGGGGATTTTCGTTTTCCTGCTGTCTTTCGTTCAACCCATCGCCAGCCACGAGTTCATTCGGGCCAGCCTAGATTGGATTCCCTCATACGGAATCGATTTCTCCTTTTTCATCGATGGACTGAGCCTTGCCTTCGGCCTGCTTATTTCCGGCATCGGCACCATCATCATCGCCTATTCGGGCGCCTATCTCGCCGGTCACCCGCATCAGGGGCGGTTCCTGTCCTTCATGCTGATGTTCATGGGCTCGATGCTGGGGCTGGTCTTCGCCGACAATATGGTCGTGCTCTTCGTTTTCTGGGAGCTGACCTCGATCACCTCCTTCGTGCTGATCGGCTTCGACCATGCACGCCAGGCAGCGCGCCGCGCCGCAATCCAGGCGCTGGTGATAACCGGGGGCGGGGGGCTGATCCTGCTCGCCGGCGTCGCGCTGCTGCACCAGCTCTCGATCGATTTCGGCGGCGGGCTGGGCACCTGGAACCTGTCCGACATGCTGCGTAGCGCCTCGTTCGTGCGCGAAAGCCCTGTCTATCCGGCTGTCCTGATCCTGTTTCTCGGCGGTGCATTTACCAAATCGGCGCAGTTCCCGTTCCAGTTCTGGCTCCCCAATGCCATGGAGGCGCCGACGCCTGTCTCGGCCTTTCTGCATTCAGCCACCATGGTCAAGGCCGGCGTCTATCTCCTGGCCCGCATGAACCCGATCCTCGGCGGCACCGAACTGTGGAGCATCCTCCTCATCTGCTTTGGAGGGGTGACGCTGCTCTGGGGTGCAACGCTCGCCATGCGTCAGACCGACCTCAAGCAGATGCTGGCGCAAACGACCGTGGCCTCGCTCGGGCTGCTGGTCCTTCTGATCGGTGTCGGCACGGAGGCCTCGATTGCCGCAGCCGTGCTCTATCTGGCGGCGCACGCGTTCTACAAGGCGGCCCTGTTTCTCGTGGCCGGACTGATCGATCACGGATCCGGTACGCGAGAATTGCCAGAATTGGGCGGCCTCGGTCGCGCAATGCCGGCAACCTTCCTGGCGGCAGTGCTCGCGGGGCTTTCGATGGCCGGTCTGCCCACCACGCTTGGCTATCTCGCCAAGGAGGAAATGTATTCGGGATTCTCGCTGATCAACTGGCAGCACCTGATCATCGTCGCCGTGCTGGTGCTCGGCAACGCCCTGATGATGGCTGTTGGACTGGCGATCGCGATACTTCCCTTCACCGGCGCACGCCGCCAAACACCCAAAAAGGCGCATGAGGGACCCATCGTGATGTTCCTCGGTCCCGTCCTGCTGGGTCTGCTGGCGCTCTCCTCCGGGTTTTTCCTGATCGAGCTCGGCCACTACTATCTCTCACCCACCGCCTCGACCGTCTACAATCTGGAGGTGGAGAGCCATCTCAGCCTCGTGCCGCATTTCGACCAGCCGGCAGTCTATGTGTCCTTGCTGACCTGGATTCTCGGCATCGTCCTGTTCCTGCGGTTGCGCGACCTGCGCCTCGGCCTCAAGCGAATAGGGGACAGGATCGGCTGGACCTTCGATACCGGCTTTGATGCGGCCATGTTCGGGCTGATCCGCTTTGCCGACGGCATAACCCGTTTCCTGCATAGCGGGCGCCTCGAAATCTATCTGATCGTGGTCTTTTCGGCCCTGGCCGTGGCCGTGTTCGCGCCGCTCTACTTGCAGGGAGGGTTGCCCAACCTCAACGATATCCGGCTCGAGGAGCCCCTCCAGATCTATGAGTGGGGCGTCATCGGCCTTGCGGTGCTCGGCCTGATCGCGGTGGTGATCGCGCGCACGCGCCTTGTCGCCATCGTCTCGCTCGGCATTCAGGGCTTTGCGGCAGCGCTCATCTTCATGCTCTTCGGAGCCCCCGATCTGAGCTTCACCCAATTCATGGTGGAGATCTTGTCCGTGGTTATTCTCGCCCTGGTGATGACCCGTCTGCATCTCGACCAGCGCGACGGCCGGCCCTTGGAAGAGGCCCTGCGCGATGGCGGCGTGGCCCTGATCTGCGGTGCAGGCCTGACCCTGCTGCTGGTGACCGTTCTGCAAAATCCTCTCGACATGCGCCTGACCGACTTCTTCGCCCGCACCAGCGTTCCGGTCGCCCATGGCCACAATGTCGTCAACGTCATCCTCGTGGACTATCGTGGGCTTGATACGTTCGGCGAGATATCGGTGGTCATGACGGCGGGGATCGCCATTCTGGCGCTCATCCGGCTGCGTCGCAGCTCCGAGCCTGAGCGCAAGGCGGCCAACCGGCTGACGACGCGGCGCCGGCACCGCGGAGGAGAGGCATGAATACCGTTATCTTCCGTACCGTTGCGCCGATCCTGGCAGCCTTGATGCTAGTCTTTTCGATCTTCGTGCTGTTGCGCGGCCATAACGAGCCGGGCGGCGGCTTTATCGGCGGACTGATCGGGGCCTCGGGCGTGGCCATCTATGGTATCGCCGCCGGGGTGGAGGAGGTGCGCCGGGCCCTGAAGGTGGATCCCGTTGTCATTGCCGGGCTTGGCGTCGTGCTGGCTGCGCTGTCGGGCTTCCTGTCGCTTTTCTATCAGGTGCCGTTCCTGACCGGCATCTGGACGACGATCCTGCTCGCCGGCACCGAAATCCATCTCTCGACACCGATGTTTTTTGATATCGGCGTCTACATGGTGGTGCTGGGCACCATTTCGACGGTGGCGCTGGCGCTCGAGGAACCCGAGGAGGACCGTTAATGGAGATGGCCTTTGCCGGCCTCGTCGGCATTTTCTTCGTCGTGGCGATCTACCTGCTGCTCTCGCGCGCCGTCATCCGCATGCTCTTGGGCGTGACCATTCTTGGCAATGCGGTCAATCTTTTGATCTTCACCGCCGGACGCCTGACGCGCGAAGTGCCGCCCATCGTGCCCGATGGCGGCAACCAGCTGGCGGGAGCATATGCGAATCCGCTGCCTCAGGCGCTGATCCTGACCGCCATCGTCATCGGCTTCGCCATGTTCACCTTTCTGCTCGTCCTCGGCTATCGCGCCTATCAGGAACTCGATGCGGACGACACCGACACCATGCGCCTGACCGAGCCGCGTCAGACACCGCGCCCCCCGTTGAGTTATTGACCTGATGGCCGCTTCTTCCGTTGCTCTTGCCACTGACATTCCGCGGGCCATGATCGAGACCGTTACGCTGCCGGCCGACTGGACGCTGATCCTACCCGTGGCATTGTGCCTGTTCGGCGGGGCATTTCTGCTCGCCTTTCGCAGTGCCCGCACCTGGCAGCCCGGTTTTGCCATTCTGGTGGTGCTGGCGGTCATCATTTGCGACGCGGAACTGCTCTATCGCACTATGACCACCGGACCGGTCGCCATGACCATGGGCAAATGGCTGCCGCCCTTCGGCATCAGCTTCACCGCCGATGTCATGAGCGCCGCCTTCGCGTTGACAGCTGCCGTGGTGACGCTGGTCGTCCTCTTCTATGTGCAGCCCGAGGTCGAGCCGGGCGAGACCCGCTATGGCTTTTACCCGCTTGTGCTGCTGCTGCTCGGCGGCGTCAGCGGCGCCTTTTTGACCGGCGATCTGTTCAATCTTTATGTCTGGTTCGAGGTGCTGCTGATCGCCTCCTTCGGTCTCATGATCATGGGCGGCCGCAAGATCGAACTCGACGCAGCGGTCAAGTACGGCTTTCTCAACTTCATGGCGACGACCTTTTTCCTCATCGCCCTTGGGTTCCTCTACGGACTGCTCGGCACACTGAACATGGCCGACATCTTGCGCGTGGCCCCCGAGGCGCCGGTGGCGCCAATGACGGCCATCGCCGCACTCCTGCTTCTGGCCTTCGGCATGAAGGCCGCCGCCTTTCCCGTCAACGCCTGGCTTCCGGCCTCCTATCACGCACCGGATCCCGGTATCTCGGCCCTATTCGCGGGTCTGCTGACCAAGGTCGGCGCCTATGCCTTGCTGCGTAGCCTGGTGGCGCTGCTGCCTGCCAGCCGGGACCTGCTCGATCCGGCGATCACGCTCATCGCTATCTTCACGCTCATTGTTGGGCCATTGGGAGCAATAGCCCAGACCAATTTGCGCCGTGCCCTTGGTTTCCTGGTGATTGGCGGCGTGGGCTCGATCCTGGCGGGGGTGGCGCTCTATTCCCTGCGCGGCGTGGCCGGGGGGGTGATCTATGCCTTCAACTCGATGCTGGTGATGAGCGCCATCTATCTCGTCGCCGGCCTTGTCGAACGCATGACTGGAGCCAATGACAGCCGGCTCATGGGCGGTGTTTACACGGCGAGCTCCCCGCTCTCCATTCTCTTCCTGGTGCTCGTTTTCGCCATGGCCGGACTGCCGCCTTTCCTCGGCTTCTGGCCGAAACTGCTCCTGGTCGAGGCCAGCATCGGCGGCGCCTCCTATTTTCTGTGCGCGGCGATCCTGCTCAATTCGATCCTGACCAGCATTGCCGGCTCACGGCTTTGGGCGCACATCTTCTGGCGCCGCGGGCTGGAGGGAGTCGATTCTGAAATGCCCAACGAAAACCTCAGGCCGCAAAGCCGTGCGGACAAGGCGTGGTCGCTGGTGCCGACTGCCATATTGGTCCTCGGCATCGTGATCCTCGGTCTCTGGCCTAACATCGTTATTCAGGCGGGGCGGACGGCGGCCGAAACGCTGCTTGATCCCGCGCCCTATGTCGCCGCTGTCGGACTGGAGACGGGCCAATGAACTTCGCTCTGATCGCGCTGCTTATGGCCTTCGTCTGGGCCGCCATTACGGGCACGTTCTCGCTGCTCAATCTCGTGCTGGGTTTCGCAGTCGGTTTCGGCGCGCTGTGGCTGGTACGCAGTCACATGTCGGAACCATTTCTGTTCCGCAAGCTCGGCCGGATCATTTCTCTGACGCTGCTGTTTTTCTACGAACTCGCCCTCAGCGCCAGCCGCGTTGCAATTCTGGTGATGCGGCCGAACATCGAAAAGCACCTGATGCCGGCGATCATCGCCTTTCCGCTGACCGCCAAATCCGACGCGGAAATAACGCTTCTGGCAAATCTGATCACGCTGACCCCCGGGACGCTGAGCGTCGATGTGTCCGAGGATCGCAAATTTATCTACGTCCATGCCATATCGGTGCCCGACAAACAGGCACTGATCGAGGACATCGCCAGCGGCTTCGAAGCCAAGATCATTGAGGTGTTCGCATGAGCGCGCCCGAATTCCTGTCGCTCGCCTGCACAATCACCCTCGCCATCTTGACCCTGGCTTTCGTGATCTGCATGGTCCGCATCGTCATCGGACCGACATTGCCTGATCGGATTCTGGCCCTCGATATGCTGGTCAACATCGCGGTCGGCTTTATTGCCGTGATCGCTATCAAGACAGGTTTCATGCTCTATCTCGACATCGCCATTGCCCTCGGTCTGTTGGGGTTTCTGGCGACCGTCGCCTTCGCCCGCTTCATCATGCAGTCAGCCAAGGGCCACAGCCCAGAAGAAACCGTGGTCCAGAAGGAGGCACGCTATTGATAGTCAGTCTGCTTCAATACCTCGCCGGCGTCGCCATGCTCATCGGGGCAATATTCGGTCTGTTGGCGGCGATTGGTATTATTCGATTGCCCGATGTTTATACGCGCATGCACGCAGCCTCAAAGGCCGGCACAATGGGCTCGGGATTGATGCTGTTTGCCTTGGCGCTGGTTGCTCTTGACGGGGCGGTCATATTGCGCGCAATAGCAGGTTTTACCTTCTTGCTGCTCACAGGACCTGTTTCTGCGCATCTACTGGCAAGGGCCGCGTTTCTTGCGGGTTACAAACCAAGCGACTTAACCGTGCTTAATGAATTTGAAGGAAAAATATAAACTTCCCATCATTTGACATGTTTCTGCCCAAAAAACTTCTGATCCATGAGAGAAATTCTTGCAATCGAATTTGGAGCGTCTTATGTCAAGCCGCACCAATGCGCTGGAAAGCGCTGTTGCCGGAATAAGAAGAAAAGGACAGAAAATGGACGATCAAGCCGGCGTCTCCTCGGCTGCTGATGCCGATCTGGTTGAACTCAGCACAGAAATCGTTTGCGCTTATGTCAGTCATAACGCTTTGAGCCCAAACGATCTTCCCAAGCTCATTTCCGAAATTCACACTGCTCTTCGCGGCCTCAAGGCGGGCGAAGTTCTGGAGCCGCAAGAAGAGCGCAAGCCGGCGGTTCCTGTGCGTAAATCCGTTGCGCCCGACTTCATCATCTGCCTGGAAGACGGCAAGAAGTTCAAGTCTTTGAAGCGCCATCTCCGCACGCACTACAACCTCTCACCGGAAGAATATCGCGAGAAGTGGGGCCTGCCGACCGACTACCCCATGGTGGCCCCAAATTACTCCGCCACGCGCTCGCGCCTGGCCAAGGATAATGGGCTCGGCCGCAAGGCCGGCTGAATTAGCCACACCAAGAAATTTCGAACGGCCGTCCCTTGGGCGGCCGTTCGCTTTTCAGGCTCTGCCATCACCGAACGTCATGAGCGGCGGAGTCTGAGGTAGACAATCCCACTTATCCCCATTGCCGTCATTGCACGATATAGGAAAATAGTCCTATATCGGAGAAGGCAAATGCGGCACTACACTCTTACCTCGACGGGCCGTGGCCCGGTCCTCACTCCACGCGCCTGCGCTCGGCGCGCGGCGGAACATCGCAGGCCGGCGTCGGAAAGAATGAGGGCCGACCCGCAGGTGTCCGGGCTCATCGAACTTGTCGGCGCAACGACCCGCACACCTCCGCGCATGTTCCTGCACCCCTCCCGGTGCTTGATGAACCTGCGCACGCTGGTAGAGAAGACCCCCGACGCCGATATTCTGCGCGAGATGATCGGCTTCGCTGCCGAACGGTTGATGGAGATGGAAGTTGGTGCCGCAACCGGCGCCGGCTATGGCGAGAAGAGCGCCGAACGCTTGGCTCAGCGCAATGGCTACCGCGAACGGGACTGGCAGACCCGGGCTGGCACGGTCGAGCTGCGCATACCCAAGCTGCGCAAAGGCAGCTACTTCCCTGGGTTTCTGGAGCCGCGCCGGATGGCCGAGAAGGCGCTGACTGCGGTGATCCAGGAGGCGTACATCCAGGGCATCTCGACCCGTTCGGTGGATGACCTGGTCAAGGCCATGGGCATGAGCGGCATCTCCAAAAGCCAGGTCAGCCGGCTGTGCGAGGAGATCGATGGCCGGGTGAAGGCCTTCCTGGAGCGGCCGATCGAAGGGGACTGGCCGTATCTGTGGATCGATGCGACCTACCTCAAGGTGCGCCAGGGTGGTCGTATCGTATCGGTGGCCGCCATCATGGCCGTGGGCGTCAACAGCGACGGCCGGCGCGAAGTGCTGGGCATGGAGATCGGCACCTCGGAAGCCGAGGCGATCTGGACCGAGTTCCTGCGCAAGCTAACCCGCCGCGGCCTGCGCGGCGTGAAGCTGGTGATCTCCGATGCCCATGAGGGAATCAAGGCCGCCGTCACCAAGGTCCTCTGCGCCACCTGGCAACGCTGCCGCGTCCACTTCATGCGCAATGTGCTTGCCCATGCCGGCAAGAGCGGCCGCCGGGTCGCCAGCGCCTTCATCGCCACCGCCTTCGCCCAGGAGACGCCCGAAGCCGCCAGCACTCAATGGCGCGCCGTCGCCGATCAGATCCGCCCACGCGTACCCAAGCTCGCCACCATCATGGACGAGGCCGAGCACGATGTTCTCGCCTATATGAGCTTCCCCAGGGAGCATCGAGCCAAGCTGCACTCAAACAATCCGATCGAGCGCGTCAATGGCGAGGTGAAGCGTCGGACCGAGGTCGTCGGCATCTTCCCCAACGAAGACGCCATCGTCCGCCTCGTAGGCGCGATCCTGCTCGAGCAGAACGATGAGTGGGCGGTTCAGCGGGCGAGATACATGTCGCTGGAATCTGTCGCCCCGTTGAGCGATGATCCCCTCGTCAGCCTGCCGGCAGTCCCTGCACGCTGACCAGCCCGGCCAAGCCGGATATGCGTGGAGGCCCTGCCTCAGCTACACCACGCTGTGGGGCACGATCCCGCGCACGTATCGCAGCGGCACGCCAGCTTGCCATGTATCTGATGCATGTCACGTTGGGTAAAAGCCTGAAGGAAGTCGGGGAATGCTTCGGCCGCGACCGGACTACGGTTGCGTATGCCTGCGCCAAGATCGAGGACCAGCGCGATGATCGGGCGTTCGATCTCTATGTGACCCAGCTCGAAGAGCAGATAGCGGACTCCATCCTGTCCCATCCCAAACGAGTTGGAGTGCAAAATGATGACTGAGCGGCGCCAGGTGCGGCGCTTCCTGCAGATCCTGCTTCGAACAGGGCGCGGATCCTTGAATCCCGATGGCACGATGGTTGTGGGCGGAGGCGAGGGACGAGAGGCGAGGTTGCCTCCGCCAGTTGCGCGCAAGCTCGTGTCGCAGGGTCTGATCATCCAGCGAGGCAGCCACGTTGCGCCCGCAACGGTCGCGCGTGCCTGGCTGAAACGCGACATGGCGGGTGTCGATGGCTTTGCAGCCCAGCACCGCTCGCTCGTATCGTCGCCGGAGGGGCAGGAGGTCAATCTCGACTGCGACGTTCTGCTCCGGCTAGGTAGAGCCGAAAAGAACGGCAAGCCGTTTCTCGAGCCGCATCATCTGACCGCCGGAGCGCGAATCGCCAGTTGGGCAGAAAAAGCCCAATTGCGCGCGCGGGTCACGATGTCTTATGCGGCGGACCGAACGGCAGGCCGCTCCGGCGCAGGTGGCAAAAGCCAGCCCGACCTCGGTGACATGGCGATCGACGCGCGAAGGCAACTCGGCGAACTCCACCAAATCCTGCCGCGAGAATGCGCCGAGGTGGTGCTGGACGTCTGCGTCTACGAAAAGGGCTTGCAGGATATCGAAGCAGAGCGGGGCTGGCCGCGCCGAAGCGCCAAGCTTGTGCTCAGGATCGGCCTCGACCTGCTTGCCGGGCACTTTGCTCTCTCACCCGTCGCCATTGGCGAACAAAGCCGCCATCCACACAAATGGCAGGCCGCGGGGATGCGTCCAATGGTCTTTGAATAGGAATGGCAGCTAGAGGCGGGCGGCGGCTTCGCCTCTGATGCGCTTGACCATCGCCACAAGCCCGTTCGACCGCTGCGTTGTCAGATGTTCGCGCAGCCCCAACTCATCGAGCGCGGCCACCGCATCGGTGTCCGCGATTTCGGTGGTGGGCCGACCGGAATAGAGCGCAATCAGCACGGCGACGAGGCCTTTGACGATCATGGCGTCCGAATCGCCCTGAAACGTCAGGCGCGTCGCGCCCTCGGCAGCCTGCTCCTCGACATCGAGCCAGACCTGGGAAACGCAGCCATGTACCTTGTTGGCCTCCGTTCGCGCCTCATCGGGCAAGGGAGGCAACATGCGGCCGAGCTCGATGAGATAGCGGTACCGGTCTTCCCAATCGTCAAGGAACTGCAGGTTTTCGGAGATTTCGTCGAAGCTGGGTAGGGCGCTCATGCCCTCTATCTAGGTGACCTGGCTTTATCCGCCAACCTTTTTAAAGAGGCGAACCGCAAGCGCGGGGCAGCGCGCTTGCGGTTCTGGCAGGGTCCGCTGGTTGGAGTAGCGTCGGGGGAAGTGACGCAGACCCTGTGTCTTGTGGCGTCGGGCTGAGGTCAGCCCGCGCGATTCAATCTCGGCTTCGGAAAGGGAATGACGCCATCGGAGAGTTTCGGCGGCATCGGGGCCACCGTCACCGGCGCCTGCACGCGCCCGATCGCTGCCGTCACCATCGCCTTGCCGCCAACACACTCCCATGTCGGGCAGGCGATACCTTTCGAACCCTCGGTCACCGCGGCCTCAGCCGTTGCGATGACCGTCTTCTTGGCGCTGTCGGCCGCCGCGCCGAAATTGGCGCCTGCGGGATGCAGCACATAAAATGCCAGCGTCAGCCAAAAGGCCGACCTCAAGAGCAACATCCGACTTCCCCTTCGTCTGTTGGCACCGCCGGAAGTGCCCGGCAGTGGAGCGAGGTTAGGCCGGGAGCCCTTAAGCTGCCGGTAGCGGAACAGATTGCATTTGAATCATCTTTTCGCGGCTTTCGCCCGGTCCCTCGGCAACCTCTTGTTTACGCTAACTTTCGAAACCCCACCTCGGGTGGCGGCTCCCCGGCCAGCCCCCGCGTTGTGTAAAGGTGTCCTTAGTCTTCGAATGAAAGGGTGAGCCATCACCGGAAGCGTCATCCGGAGCGTGAGTTGAGTAATGCGTAATCAGTCCGAGGGGCAGAACGAAGCGCGGGGGGCGAACCCTCCGCATCTTGGCGCAGGGCGCCAGGACACGCTGCGCCGCAGAACGCTCACCAGCAACTGCCAGATCCTTTTGTGGGCCGTTGCGGCGGCCATGCCGTTCGCTCTCTGGCTCCTGGCCACCGGGACCTATCTTCCTTTCGCCATCGCCACCTGCGTCCTCGGAGCGGCTTTCTCGTCTTTTGCAATGGTCCGGCGTGGCAGTCTCGCCGCCGCCTTGAACCTGCAGGTCGCAGGCCTTGCCATGGTCGGTGCGGTCGCGACCGTTGCCGACCCGGCAATGGCCGACTTCGGCCTGGCCACGGGCCTGCTGGCACCGGTTCTGGCCTCCATGCTCGGCAACAAGACAAGTGAGCGCCTGGCCTGGGTGCTGGCCATGGCCGTTGTGGCCTGTGCGGTGCTGTCGGGCGTCACTACGGCCCACCTGTCGGGCTCCAACCCCGATTTTGTCAGCTGGACCTCGGGCATCGTCTATTCTGTTGCCGCACTGGTCGTAGGCCGCACGGCTCACAGCGTGGGTTCCAGTATCGAAGGCTTCGAGCGCGCACAGCTCGACACCTTTCGCCATCTCGTCGAGCATCTGCAGAACGCAGTGCTGCGGTTTTCCGTCAACGGCGATCTGCTGTTCATTTCTCAGTCGGCGGGCGAGCTGTTCGGCTGCGCCCGCTACGAAATGGCCGGCTCCGGTCTCATCGACCGCGTGCATGTGCAGGATCGGCCGGCTTTTCTGACGGCCTTGGCAGATGCCAATCGCAACGGCGTCTCCCGCATCGTTGAACTGCGCATGCGCAGGGACGAAGGCGGGGCATCGACCGCTGTGCCTCAATTCATCTGGGTGGAACTCAGCCTGTCGCCGGTTATCGGCGCGCAGAGCGACGGCCGGTACGAAGCCATCGCTCTTCTGCACGACGTCTCGGGGCGGAAGGCCCAGGAAGACGAGATGCTCAAGGCCCGCAGGACCGCCGAAGAGGCGTCGCATGCCAAATCGCATTTTCTCGCGTCCATCGGGCATGAGCTGCGTACGCCCTTGAACGCCATTGTCGGGTTTTCCGAAATGATGAGCAGCGAGATCGCCGGCAAGCTCGACGGTGGTCAGCGCGAATATGTCGAACTCATTCACAAGAGCGGCATGCATTTGCTCGACATCGTCAACATGCTGCTCGACATGTCGAAAATCGAGGCCGGCAAGTTCGAATTGCAGATGGAATCGTTCTCGCCAGAAGATCTGGTGCGCCCTTGCGTGCAAATTGTTGAACCATTGGCCGCCGAGCGCGGAATCAGCATTTCGACGCATGTGCCTCGGGGCCTGCCCGAAGTGTCCGGCGACGAACGTGCCTATCGCCAGATCATCATCAATCTGCTCTCCAACGCCATCAAGTTTTCACCCGAGGGCGGTGAGGTAAAGGTGGGCATGCGCCGTCAGGGGCAGAGCCTTGCCATCTCGGTTTCCGACACCGGGATCGGCATGACCAGAGAGACCATTGCGCACATTGGCGAACCCTTCTTCCAGGCGCAGCGCGGTTTCGCGCGCCAATATGAGGGCACAGGCCTTGGCCTCTCCATCGTCAAGGGCCTTCTCGAACTGCACCAGGGCAAGCTGCACGTCGCATCCGAACCGGGACGCGGCACCGAAATGACTGTCGTAATGCCCATTGCCGGCCCGCGCGAACAGGAAAAGCCGGCCGTCGTCACCCCACTTCCATCCAAACCCGTCAACACGTCCGTATCGCCATGGCAAAATCGAAAAAGCGCCGTCCAGTGAAACAGATGACCGCCGCACAGGCACCCGCCGCGCTCGGCATGTTCATGCTGCGCGGATCGGGGAAGGGCCTTTGGCGCCTGACCTTGCTGATGGCGCGCCAGCCTCTGACCGCCGCCGGCACGATTGCTCTGGTTACCGGCTCCCTCATGGCGGCCGCCAACGCGCTTTACATGCAGCCGCTCCGCCACCCTGCTCCGCTCTTCGCCGCGCCTTCACAACAGATGCCGCGTCGCTTCGACCCCAGCGGACAGGACGACTATGTGGTGCCCGAGCCGCCCAGCCAGCGGCCCGTGGTCACGCCCATCCCCCTGCCGGGTGATCCCGGTTACACCGGCTCAATCGGCAATGGTGCGCCGACCGGCAATCCGGATGTTGCGGCATTGCAGCAAAAACTGCTGCGAATGAACCTTTTCGACGGCGAGGTCGACGGGCTCTACGGGCCCAAGACGGCCGAGGCCATCCGCGCCTTTGAGCGACGCAGCGGCCAAACCCCTGTCGGCGCGCTGACCCCTCAGATATTCGATCTGGTCCGGCGGGCGCCGCTTGAGCCGGCCCAGGCGCTGACCGTAGCGCCGCGCCTGACCGCACAAGCGCAGCCGCAACCTCCGGCAACTTCGAACGAACTGGACCCCATCGGCCGGCTTGCGATGCAGGTGGCCCAGAGAAATCCTGAGCCTGCCGTCGAACCCGCCGCCCGCGCGACAGCCCCCCGGGTTGCCCCGGCGGCGAACAAGGAACTGGTCAAGACCATCCAGAAAGGACTGGTGCGATTGGGGTTCCTGCATAGCCAGATCGACGGCCGGTTCGACGAGGCGACAGCTCGCGCCATCCGCGAATTCGAGAACTACAACAATTATCGCGTAACCGGTAAGGTCGCGCCCGAACTGGTTGATATGCTGATGAGCGCGGGCGCACTGAACTAGATTTATGTCACAGATCAGAGCTGACCTTTGGTGTGCCGCCTTCGTCAGGCGGCATAATGATTTGGGCCATATGTGTGTCGTCGTGCGCAAAGGCGACCCCATAGCAGGGCAGGTCTGGGTAGAAATCGACCACCTCGACGGGACGGCATCTCTGTTCGCTCCAGCACCGGCAGCGGCCGGAACGGTTGAAAGGGGAGCCGACAGGCTGTTCGAAATTCGGTACGACCACGTCGAGCCGCAAAAGATTCGCGACCGATTGCACCGCGAGGCCGATTTTGACCCCGATTTCTGGCACCTAAGCCTTGAAATCCGGGATGCGGAGCATGGGCTCGAACTGGTCGGACAGCCCTAGCTCGCGCGCTTGACCCCGATCCTCTCAAGAGCGGCCACCGCCTTGTCCACGGTCACGTCGCGGGGAGCAGATAAGGCCGCAGCGGCCGGGCGTGCAGTCTCGCGCACCGGACGACGGTATTCCGGCTTGGCCAGATCCAGCAGATTGACGTCGCCGCGCCAGGCGCTCAGCAGGAACGCCATCGAATCGGTGCTGACCTGTTGGAAAAGCTTGGCGAAATCGCTCAGCGTCTTCGAGCGGTCCTGATCGTGGCTCGTGGCATGGATGAGGACCTTGAGCCCATCATAGGCCGTGCAGCCAAAGGCTCGCAGAACCACGAAAAGCGCCGCACCACTGGTGTCGTGCGAAATCTGCCCGCAGCGAACTTCGTCAAGGCCGGTAACCTGGCTCAGGAGCCGCGTCACTTCGGGACGGCGGTTTTCGGTGAACAGCTTCATCAGCGCGCGGGTCAACTCGTCGATTGCGACGGAAAGCTGCTCGAGCGTCTTCTTGATGGGCGGAACGGGCGTCTTCCGGCTGGCGAAGGCCTGGATGATCTTGATGCGCTCGGGCTCTCCGAGATCGAAAAACGCCGGGGCCAGGAGGGCGGTATCGAAATCCTCGCGCTGCGCCAGGCAGCGCGCCACTTCATGGTCCATCTGGGCGGAGCGGGCGAGGGCATTTTCAATCGGCCCGCGCGGCTCGATATGTAAATTGGAAGCCAGCGCCCGATAGACCTTGCGGCTGTTCATCTGGAAAAGCTTGCCCAGCACTGGGCGGGTCAGGTCGGGCCGCGCAGCGATCGTTGCGCAGATTTGAAGGTCGCCGCGCGTTATCGTCTGCAAGAGCACCTGATCCGACACCCGGGGAGCGGCGGTCAGAAACTCCTCCAGCCCTTCGCCCACATATTCGATGACCATTTGCTCGAGCGCAGGCGAAAGCGATTCAGCCGATGCCAGTGTTGTTGCTGCCTTCAAGCGTGCCGAAGGCGCCGCGGTTGGGAACAGCCTGCGTGCCAACGCCTCGAACTGCTCAACCTCCGGCTGCGGTGGACGGCGTCGGCGCACATAGGCGTCGCATGCGGCCACCAGCAGCGTGTTGGCGCGGTCAATCCCGCCGGTTTCGACGAGAAGTTGAAAGGTTTCGTATGGCTGGAAGCCGATCATATTCTTGCGACTCATGTGTAGCTGCGAAGTGGCAGCCCCACTATTTCGGCAATTCGTTAGCAGACTGTTAACCTTGCCGAACCCTTAATAGCTGTCATCGCAGGAAAAATGGGCGGAATCGCCGGGTTGGGGGCCCGGGTTGTTTCGCCAGATTGACCGGTCCCTCCGGCTGGAGCAGCAAAATGGGAAATGTCGTCCGCTTCGATCGTGTAAGGCGTCCCATTTCTAGACATTCGGGTCCGCCTCTCGAAGGCAAGATTCTTGTGTTCACCGGTGTCCACTATGAGAGAAACCGAACATCTCCGCCGGATACCGATGGTCCCAATGCAGGCAAGAAGTCCGTCGCCAAGAGCAGGCGGAGCCGCGGCTGAGCCTTCATGATACGTCTTTTGGTGATCGCCGCCTTCGCGGTTGCGTTGGCCGCTTGCGCCCGCCCGGTCGGTGATCTCGGCCGTGTGCGCGAAGGCACGGCCGACGCGCTGATCGTCAAGGCCGGTATTTCCCGCGACCCCTCCGCAGGCAGCGACGCCCCGACAGGCCTGATTCAGAGCGATGAAGAGCGGGAGATGCATAACCGCATCTGGCGCTTCCTGGAGGCTCCGCATGCGCGCGCATGGCTCCATCGCACCGATTTGCAGGTCGACGACTACTACACCTATCTGCGCGACAAGCCCTATCGGTCGTCGCACACGCGTTATCAGACGCTGGCTTCCGATATCGATATCGATCTGAAGACGCTGCCGGAAACCTTCGGGGCGATCTGCAACGTTGTTGCGATGGATGACAGGCGGAGGATGGCGCTTGCGTCCTTTTCGGATGCGGACGGCAACACGGCCAAAATGGTCGCTATCCGGCGCCGCCAGAACGCCGCCTCGATCCAGCGTTTCAGCCAGGCGCTGCAGCTCCGTTACGACGCCTATTCCTATGCACTGAAGATGTTGTTGATCGAGACGCCCTATGAACAGGCGAGGGAAGCGGACGAGGGGCTCAGCAGGATGGGCACCTGGACGATTTCGGCGCAGCAGGGCAGCTATTGCATCACCAACCCGCCTCCGCAAAGGGCCATCATTGCGGCCCCACCAGTGCCGGGCCGCCGGTCCGGGGGGCCAAGAACCCCCTATTGATCGGTGTTGATTGTTCCGCAGGTGAGTTGGCTGAGCATCTGCCGGTAGCGCGGCAGCATCTCGTGATGCGGCGGTGCCAGGCGGATCACCACGAAGACGTCGTCGCTTTCCGTTTTGACGATCAGCAAACCCTCCGCAATGTCCAGCTGCTGTTCGGCCAGTAGCCGCGTCTGCGCCGGATTGAACAGGCCGAGATTGAGGAACTGGCCGGTGCCGGACCGATTTGTCGTGCTGTAGATGGCGACGCCGGATTTGTCGAACACGCTGAGAGACCAGAAATCCTCCGGCAACGTGCCCGAGACCTCTCCCGGCCCTCCGCGCAGATCCATGCGGCAGACGGCGTAGGCGAGAGACGGGTCGAGGCCCAGCGGATTTGCATCGCCGGGCTTGAGAGGATCGAGCACGGTCAGAGTGTCGTTGGGGCCAAGAGCGCTGATCCGCCCCCAGAGGTCCAGTGGGGCGAGCGAGGGCATGGTGAGAATCACCACGATGTGGATGATCAGCCCCAATATGACGCCGCCGGTGACCCAGAGCAGGGTGCGCATCATGATGTGCATCCTTCCCGTATGATGGCCGGCAGGGTCGACACTTGCGTACCGAGCCCGGTGAACACGTCGGCATCATAAAGGGTCAGGACGAGCCGGAATTTTCCCTGTCCTGCGATCTGCATCCAGTTGCCCGCGGCAAGATTGCGGCTGATCCTGATCAGCATCGAACCATCCGGCTGGCGGGCGATGTGGCGGCTATCAAGCCCGACCTGGTCGTCCTCGGCGATGATGTTGCGCCCGTTCCTGTCCGTCGCTACGAGCGTCCAAAGGGCTGCAACGGGCGTGCGCCCCTCAAGCCGATAGGTGCAGGAGGCCGAAAGGGGGCGGCCCTGACTGTCCGTGTCGGCATCGAACACCATGCCTTCACTCCGGCCCAGCTGCAGCTGGCCGCCGCGCGCGAGGTGCGCACGCGTATAGGGGTCGGGATCGGGCGAACCCGCGTCGGGCCATGCCATCCAGGGACCGTATTGAAAGCCGCCGAAAAAGCGGGGCGTCCCCAGAGCATAATAGCTCAGGGCGAAGCCCAGCCCGAGCGCAATGCCGACAGCCAAAAGCAGATGAAGTGTGAACCGCAAGCGCCTACAGCCTCTGCTGTTTTTCAGCCGGCTGCGCTTCAGCCTGCAGGCCAGGCGACCCCGCCTTGAGGATGGCGCGGTGCAGGCGCTGCGTCAGATCGAGCAGTTTTTGCGCCGCATCGGGCTGCAACGTGGGCGGGCGCTGCACGAGGATATCTGAACCCTGGCCATCCGCGTTTTCGGGCACGAAGGGCTCGGGTGTGAAGTCTACCCCATAGACCGGCAGCACCTGGATATTGGTGTGCGCGTACTCCATGAATTTCTGCCAGATGGTAGCGGGAAGGCTGCCGCCGGTCAGCCGATTGGTGGCTTCATAGTCGTCATTGCCCATCCAAACCGCCGCGACGTAGTTGCCCGTGAAGCCGCAGAACCACGCATCACGATAAGAACTCGTCGTGCCCGTCTTGCCGACGGCGGGAACACCCTCCACCTGCGCACGCCGTCCGGTGCCGGAAGTGACGACGCCACGCATCATCCGATCCATGTTCTTGACCGTCTTGTCGGACAGGACACGTTCGCGGGGGGCGTTGGGATCGTAGTCGAAAACGTCCTCGCCCCGAAGAGTGGTGATGCGGGAGATGCCGTAGGCCGGCGTCTTGTAGCCGCCGCTGGCAAAGGCAGCATAGGACCGAAGCCATGTCGATGACGCTGACCGAGGCGACGCCGAGCGCCAGCGAACGGGTCACCGGGAAATCATTGGTAATGCCCAGCCGGTGCGCCATGTCGGCGATCGGCTGCCGCCCGGTCTTGCACCGAAAGCGTGACCGGCACGGTGTTGATGGAGTGAATGAAGGCGCTGAACAGCGTGACCTGGCCCGAATACCGGCGCTCGTAGTTCTCCGGGCACCAGTTGCCGATGCAGGTCGGGCGGTCGGTGATGACGGTCTCCGGCGTGAGGCCCAATTGCTCGAAGGCGGTCGCATAGTCGAACGGCTTGAATGAAGAGCCCGGCTGCCGCGAGGAGACGATGGCGCGGTTATATTGGCTCTTGCCGTAGTCGAGGCCGCCGACCATGGCGCGCACGGCGCCGTTCGGATCGGTCACGACCATGGCCGCCTGGGAGACATTGTAAGCTTCGCCGCTCTCGCGGATGACCGAGCTCGCCGCTTCCTCGGCATAGGATTGCAGCGCCGGATCGATGGTGGTGCGTACGACGAAGCCGACATCCGAGCGTCCCGCAACCAGCCGCTTCACCTCGCCATAGGCCCAGTCGAGGAAGTAATTCGGCGAATTGACCTCCTTGGACCGGTCGACCGGCGTCGCCGGATTGCGCCGCGCCGCGGTTACCTGACCCTCGGTCAAAAACCCGGCATCCACCATGCGCGACAGCACGACATTGGCGCGCCCGCGCGCGGCCGCCAGATCGACATGGGGCGCATATTTCGTCGGCGCCTTGAAAAGGCCCGCCAGCATGGCCGCTTCCGACAGGGAGATGTCCTGAACCTTCTTGCCGAAATAGAATTCCGCCGCGGCCGCGACGCCGAAATTGCCGCCGCCCATATAGGCGCGGTCGAAATAGAGCTTGAGGATTTCGTCCTTGGTGTAGTGCGTCTCCAGCCAGACGGCGAGGAACGCCTCCTTGATCTTGCGCTCGATGGTGCGCTCGTTGGACAGGAACAGGTTCTTGGCCAGCTGCTGGGTGATCGAGGAGCCGCCCTGAAGCGAGGAATCGCCCTGCGCGTTGGTGACAAGGGCCCGCAGGGTGCCGGCGACGTCGATGCCGAAATGCTCGTAGAAGTGCTGGTCCTCGGTCGCCAGCGTCGCCTTGATCAAATAGTCGGGCAGCTTGTCGAACGGCACCGAATCGTCGGTGCGGATGCCGCGCCGTCCGATTTCGTTGCCATAGCGGTCGAGGAAGGTGACCGAATAATCCTCGGCCTTGTTGACCTCGCCGGACGCCGTGACGGTGAAGGCCGGCAGTGCCAGGGCCAGCATGAGCACGCCGCCCAATACGCCGAAGGTCAGCCCGTCGGACAGGATCTCGACGAAAAAGCGCCGTATTCCGGTAACATGGAAACGGCCCATGACATCCTGCAGGCGGGTATAGCTCCGACCCAGCGACTGGAAGAAGTCGTAAAGGGTGGAATCAAGCCACGCATCCGCACCCAGAAGGTGCGAATTCCTCTGCTTCTTCTTTTTGGTATAGAAGGGGTCTTGCAAGCTTCGGCCTCTGTGATAGCTCGCCGCGACTTTTTATGATCGGCCTGAGGAAAGCAAGGCACAAACCCCATAATGGTGAGCATTGCGGCGAAGGCGCGGCAGGCGCCGCGCTGGCGGCATGCTCATCGCAACAAAGTAGTAATTTTTAATGGCGTTTTGGGACGAAAAGACACTGGCCGAAATGACGGATGCGGAGTGGGAAGCACTCTGCGACGGTTGCGGCCGCTGCTGCCTGATCAAGCTCGAGGACGAGGACACCGGCGAGATCATGACCTCGGACGTGCATTGCAAGATGCTCGATGCTCAAAGCTGCCGGTGTACCGACTATCCCAACCGGCAGTCGCATGTCCCCGACTGCATAAAGCTGACAGCGGAGAACATTTTGAGCTATAAATGGGTGCCATCCTCCTGCGCCTATCGGCGGTTGGCCGAGGGGCGGGGCCTGGCGTGGTGGCATCCTCTCATTTCCGGCGATCCCACGACCGTTGCCGCCGCCGGGATCTCGGTGAAGGGCAGGGTCTTCAACGAAACAGACATCGCCGCGGACGACTGGGAGAACCATGCGGTCGACTGGCCGGAGTGGGAACCGCAGGACTAGGCGCCGGTTTTCCGGCCGGGGTACGCCGCAGCCACGGAGCCCTCTAGTGCGCCATCACCATCGGGAGACATTTGATGAGTGATATTGCCCAGAAGCCCAGAACCAAGACGGTTGCCAAGACGCAGCGTCCCAAGATGTACAAGGTGATGCTGATCAATGACGATTACACGCCGCGCGAATTCGTCGTGCGGGTGCTCAAGGCCGAGTTTTCCATGAGCGAGGACCAGGCGCATCGGGTCATGCTGACGGCCCACACCAAGGGCAGCTGCGTGGTCGCGGTTTACACGAGGGAAGTGGCCGAGACCAAGGCCAAACGCGCCACCGACATGGCCAAGGGCCAAGGATTTCCGCTGCTGTTTTCGACCGAACCGGAAGAGTAGGTCGACCAAAACTTCTCCCCCTTATCCGCGCGTCACGGCACTGCGCTATAGTTCTTCTATGGTCGCAGAAATGGGCGAAAAGCTCAGGCGGCCAACTGCCGATACAAGAAATGGTCGCGGATGTGGGCGTTGAAATAGCGTCCCTTGGACGGCGCCCGGCGCAAAGCGAAATAGGTTTCCCTTGGCACGTCGAGATATTCGTAGTGCCGGCCGCTCGGGCGGAACCACACGGACAATATCCTGCGCTCGGAATCGTACTCGAGACGGCTGATGACAGTCGACGGCATCGCATCCACTCCGGGATTGTTTCTTTCGATTGAACGGAGAGAAAACGTGCCGGTTGCGCCCGATCAGATGAATGTGAAGCCGGGCGATCAAACGCGCGGCGAGGCCGACTGGGATGCAGTGCGCCTGGATTATGTTCAGGGCGCAATGACGGTACCGGAAATCGAGGACAAGCACGGCGTGACGCGCACCCAGCTCTATTGGCGGCGGGCCAGAGAGAACTGGCCGCGCCGCAATGCCGGCCATGCGAGCCGCGCGACCCTTATCAAGCGTCTGATGA
Source organism: uncultured Alphaproteobacteria bacterium (assembly GCA_963782875.1). Classification (GTDB taxonomy): domain Bacteria; phylum Pseudomonadota; class Alphaproteobacteria; order Rhizobiales; family Devosiaceae; genus CAWALD01. The sequence continues at coordinate 2,546,950 of CAWALD010000003.1, forward strand.
AGCTTTTGGAAAAGCAGATCGCCGAACTGGAGGACGACATGGCCAAGCCTGACCGCACGATCAGCGACAAGGAGGTCGCGCTTCTCGGCAATCTGACGCGCAACCTCGAAAAGCTGACCGAACTCGACCGCAAGGAGCGCGGTCCGGGCAAGCCGGCCCGAAACTCTGCGGAAATCGAGGTGCTGCGCAAGAAGATTGCCGCGCGCCTGAGCGAATTGAAGAAGGGGTGAGGTGGACGCCGACAGCCTGAGCGAGGACACGCTCTACTTTCTCAAAAGCCACTGGCCGCTCTGGGCGCGGCCCGAACAATTACCGCCGGACGGAGATTGGACGACCTGGCTTTTGATGGGCGGGCGCGGCGCCGGCAAGACGCGGGCAGGCGCCGAATGGATCAAGTCGCTCGCTATGGCAGAAACCCCGGTTTCTCCGATTGCGCTGGTGGGCGAGACGCTGGAGCAGGCGCGTGCCGTGATGGTGGAGGGCGAAAGCGGACTGCTTTCGATCCATGACGACGCGGAGCGCCCCAAATTCGACCGCAGTCGCGGCCTTGTCGTCTGGCCGAATGGGGCGGAAGCGCTACTCATGTCGGGATCGGACCCCGAGCGGTTTCGCGGGCCGCAATTTGCCGCAGCCTGGAGCGATGAAGCGGCAAAATGGCCCAACGCGGAAGCGGCCTGGGACATGCTGCAATTTGCGCTGCGCCTGGGCGAACGCCCGCGCCAGCTGGTGACGACGACACCGCGCCCGACGCCGCTGATCAAGCGGCTGGTGGCGGACCCGAGAACAATTGTGACACGCATGGCAACCGCCGAGAACGCGGCCAATCTGGCGCCGGGTTTTCTCGATACGGTGGTCGGGCGCTATCGCGGTAGTGTGCTCGGGCGGCAGGAGCTGGACGGCGAACTGATAGAGGATCTGCCGGACGCGCTATGGCAGCGGTCGGTGCTGGAAGCCGCGCGGATTTTTGAGGCGCCGGAACTGGAACGAATCGTGGTGGCGGTCGATCCGCCGGTAACGGGCACCAAGAATTCCGATGCTTGCGGCATCGTGGTTGCGGGGCAGGCGGGGGAGGGTGCAATGGTGCTCGCCGACCGCTCGCTGAAACCGGCCAAGCCGCTGCAATGGGCAAGGCGGGCCGTCGAAGCGTTCAAGACGCTCGAGGCGGACGCTATTGTGGCCGAAGTCAATCAGGGCGGCGATCTGGTGGAGGAAATGATCCGTCAGGTCGAACCGAACGTGCCGGTGATCAAGGTGCGCGCGACGCGCGGCAAATGGCTGCGCGCCGAACCGGTGGCGGCGCTTTATGCGCGCGGGCTGGTGCGGCATGCCGCAGGGTTGAGCGAGTTGGAGGACGAGATGTGCTGCTTTGGCCCGGACGGGCTGAGCGGCGGACACTCGCCCGACCGGGTGGATGCGCTGGTCTGGGCGCTGACCGAGCTGATGCTGGGGCGGGTGACGCCACGGATACGAGGGCTGTAGATTAAGCCTTGTGAACCTCGCCGCTTGCGGAGTGAGATACCATATGATGTCTTGTCCGCGGCTCAAGAAGAAGGATTGCCCGATGGCACATCGAACCATTTTCGTGCGGGCGCAATGGGATGACGAGGCGAAGGTGTGGGTTGCTTCTAGCACCGACATCGACGGGTTGAGCATTGAGTCCGAGACCCTGGAAGCGCTGAGTCCCAAGGTCGCGGCCGCGCTTGCTGATCTGATCGAACTCAATGGCCTTGAATATGACACGGCAGAAATCCCCGTTCATATTCTTGCGGAACAACTGACCCGCATTCCCAATCCGACCGCAGCCTAGCGTGGCTGGCTATCTCAAGGAACTGAGGCGGCTTCTTGAAGAGGCCGGCTGCCGTTTTCATCGCCAGGGCAGGGGCGATCACGAAGTCTGGTATTCGCCGATTACGAAACGCTATTTCACCGTCGATAGCGGCGTGAAATCGCGCCATACGGCCAACGAGACGCTCAAGCAAGCAGGCCTGCCCAAGGCCTTCTAATCTAGATCCGGAAATCGACATGCCCTCATTTCTCTCCCGCCTGGCAGGCGGGCGCGCAACTGCGCCTGCCGAACAAAAGGCGCAGACCTATTTCGCCATTACCGACCTTGCCGATGCCGGCTGGAGCCGACGGGGCTTTGCGGCGCTCGCCAATGAAGGCTTTGCCAAGAACCCGGTGGTCTATCGCTGCGTGCGGCTGGTGGCCGAGGCGGCGGCGCGGGTGCCCTTGCAGGTGCGCGAGGGCGGCACGATTTTGAGCGACCATCCGGCGCTGGCGCTTTTGAAGCGGCCCAATCCGCATCAATCGGGCGCCGAACTGCTCGAAGCGCTTTATGCCTTTTTGCAGACCTCGGGGAATGCCTATCTCGAAGCGGCGGTGATGGATGACGAGGTCAAGGCGCTGTTCGGCCTGAGGCCCGACCGCATGAAGGTGATCGCCGGTTCCGATGGCTGGCCTGTCGCCTATGCCTATACCGCGGGGGGCAAGACGGTTCGGCTGAGCCAGACCGAGCCGCCTTTGCCGCGGGTGCTGCATCTGACCCTGTTTCACCCGCTCGACGACCATTACGGGCTGGCGCCGCTCGATGCCGCGCAAATGAGCCTCGACACGCACAACGCGGCGGCGAAATGGAATAAATCCTTGCTCGACAACGCCGCGCGGCCCTCCGGTGCGCTGGTCTATTCGGCGGCTGCGGGCAATCTGACCTCTGATCAATTCGACCGGCTCAAATCGGAGCTCGAACAGGGGTTCCAGGGCGCGGCCAATGCCGGCCGGCCCATGGTGCTCGAAGGCGGGCTGGACTGGAAAACGCTCGGCCTGTCGCCCCGCGACATGGATTTTCTCGAAGCCAAGAACGCGGCGGCGCGCGAGATCGCGCTGGCCTTCGGGGTGCCGCCCATGCTGCTCGGCATTCCCGGTGACAACACCTATGCCAACTATGCCGAGGCGAACAAAAGCTTCTGGCGCCAGACCATCGTCCCCCTGGTGCGGCGGGTGACGGCGGGGTTGAGCCAGTGGCTCGATCCGGCCTTTGCGGGCGAATTCGAGGTGGTGCCGGATTTTTCCGCCGTCGAGGCGCTGAGCGAGGACCGCGCGGCGCTGTGGAAACGGGTAACCGACGCCGATTTTCTGACCGACGATGAAAAGCGCGACCTGGTGGGGGTTGGGCGGTAGTCAGGGCGCACCAGAGCAGCACGGGTATCGACGAATGTATTATGGACATAATCGGACGCTGGCGGACAGCTTGGCGCTGGTGACGCATGAGCTGAAATCCGAGGCGGCCCTTCAGCGGATGCGGTTGACGCTCTTCGGACTCGTTCGAGCCTTGGCTGAGCAAAAGTATCGTCCGGATCAGCCGCGCGCACCCAAAGGCACACCGCAGGGTGGGCAATGGGTGATGGACCCTGGCAGTGCGCGGCAGAGACAGCGAGGAGAACGACTTCGGTCGTCCCAATTGACGCCTTTTGGGACTTTGCTGCATGAATTCGCATATCCGGATGGCAGCCGGATGTGCGTCTATAATTTCGGAAGCCAGAAGTGGATCGTTTCGGGCGGCTCTGGCAAACATGTCGGCTGCTACGGCATCCTGCATCAGTCTGCTGTGTTTCCCATGGGGACGCGCTTGAACGACAACTAGGAATCCCACGATGTTTAGGTCGAGTCAGTTTGCACTGTCCGATACTGCCGTTGAACAGATGCGGGTCATTCGCGCTGACTATCTGGCATACTCCCCTCAAAATCCGCCTGTCCTGGCAGGCATAAGCGTAGCAGCGTCCCTGGTCGAGGGAAAAGCGGGACAATGGCACGTCGTCATCGGGTTTTGGCGCCAGTCCGAGATTACGCGGGATAATCCAGAATGGAAGAACGCCGTTCGGGTGCGTGACATAGACGTTGTATTCGACGTTCCGGAGGAGCACCTGCCGATGTTTGCCGGCAAGGTGATCGACTATGCTCCAGACCGGGCCTTTTTCCTGAAACCCATTCCGCCCAGCGATGACTCGGCGTCCTGAGAGGGCTGGGCCAACTTATCCCCGCGTGACGCTGGGGTGGTAGAGTTCTTCTACGGTCGCAGAACTGGGTCCTTCGACAGGCTCAGGATGAGGGCCTCCAAATATCGCATGTCACACCCGCCCCTTGGCGGGTTTTTTTGTGCCCGAATTTCAACTTTTGCAGGGGAGGCACAAGACTACCGGCAATGTCTATATCCAACCGCGAAAGCGCCACGGACACGGCCAGCCTGGTGTTCCAGTCGGCCTTTTCCGGACGGGCAGAGATGGGCATTGCCGGCAGCGACGATTTCGTTTTCAAGGTCAGCGCCGATGGCACCAGCTTTTCGACCGGCATCAAAATTTCGGCCAATGATGGTTTCGTCATCTTCAACCAGATGTTTGGTTCCCAGCCGAGCTTTCCCACCATTGCCGGCGGCCTCGTGGCGATAAGCTCGTCTCTGGCACTTGCGGCGCCCGAAAGTGGCAGCACCGATGTCGTTGATACCATCTCAGGCGGTTTCGACGGTGCGTTTCTGGTGCTGTGCGGGACGACCGGCAACAGCCTTACCTTCGCGAACGGCACGGGCAATCTGCGCCTCGGCGGCCGACCGCATTCTCGACGCCGATCAGGACACGCTGACCCTGGTGCGTCGGGGCAGCAACTGGCTCGAACTCTCCTACGCCAACAATGCCTGATGGGGTCGGACGCATTTCCATGGCCACTAACGCTTTTCGCCTGCCTCGACATCGTGCTACAGGCAGGAGGGCGGCTATGCCGACAACCTTCCGATCCGGGAGGCGCGACGAACAAGGGGATCACCCGCAGGACTCTTGCGCGCTGGCGCTGCGTCTCATCCTGGTGGAACCTGCCTAAACAGGCTGTCCGCGACATCAGCGACCGGGAAGTCGAAGCCATCTTTCGCGCCCTCACTGGACCCGCTGCAACGCCAGCGCGCTGCCATCTGGTGTTGACCTGGTGGTGTTCGATTATGCCGTGAACAGCGGCCCCGAGCGAGCGATCAAGGCGCTGCAGGTCCTGCTGAGAGTGAAGGCCGATGGCTGGGCAGGCCCCATCACGCTGAAGGCGGCCAGAAAGCCAACGCCGGCGCTTTGCTCAAGGCGCTGTGCCGTCAAAGGCTGGGTTTCCTCCAGCACCTCAGGACTTTTCCCATTTTTGGTCGCGGCTGGACGCGCCGCGTCGATGCCGTGGAAACGGCAGCTCTGGCTATGGCGGATCGACCCGTTGCTACCAATTCTCAACCAAGGAAAACGACCATGGATATTCTCTCGGGCTACAAGACTTACATTGTCGGTATCCTCATGCTGCTCACCGGTGCTGCCCAGCTTGCCGGTATTCAAGTCCCTGGTTTCGCTGACCAGAATGCCATGCAGCTTGTCATGGAGGGGTTCGCGGTGGTCTTCATGCGCAAGGGGCTGAAGACGGAGATCGGTAACAGCTGAACCCCTAACCTATTCATTTACGGTTCAGTTGCGCCGCGCTAGGGTCCCGCGCATGAACAACGCACCAAGACTGCTAACGCCCGTGACTGCTGCCCTGCTGCTTGCCACAGCGCTGTCCACTCCAGCGCTGTCGGCATGCGTGACCGGTTCTGAAATCGACAGGGCGATTGCCGACGGCAAGGCCGAGACCCTCAGTGCAGCGCTCAGAAACGCTGATGAAGGCAGCAGCTTGAACTTCGTCTCGCAGCCCGAACTCTGCAACGACGGAGGCGGGCCCTATTACAGAGTGTCCGTGCTCGACAAGAACGGCAATCAACGCGAGCTGCGTTTGCCGGCCGGGCGCTGAGCTGGAGGGAATCCGATGCGTGTTCTGGTCGTTGAAGACGACGAAAATCTCAATCGCCAGATGAAGGAGGCCCTGACCGAGGCAGGCTACGCCGTGGACGTGGCCTTTGATGGCGAAGAGGGACATTTTCTCGGCGATACCGAGCCCTATGATGCCGTGGTCCTCGACATCGGCTTGCCGCAGATGGACGGACTGAGCGTTCTGGAGGCCTGGCGGCGAGACGGCAAGACCATGCCGGTGCTGCTGCTGACGGCCCGCGACCGTTGGAGCGACAAGGTGCAGGGGATCGATGCCGGCGCCGACGACTACGTCGCCAAGCCCTTTCACATGGAAGAAGTGCTGGCGCGCCTGCGGGCCTTGGTGCGGCGCGCAGCGGGGCACGCTTCAAACGAGATCATGGCCGGCGATGTGCGGCTGGACGTGCGTGCGGGCAAGGTCACCGTCGATGGCAAGTCCATAAAGCTGACGAGCCATGAATTCCGCCTGCTCTCCTACCTCATGCATCACAAGGGCGAGGTGGTCTCCCGCACGGAACTGACCGAGCACATGTACGATCAGGATTTCGATAGGGACTCCAACACGATAGAGGTCTTTGTCGGACGATTGCGCAAGAAACTGCCAGAGGAGTGCATCCAGACGGTGCGCGGCCTCGGCTACCAGATCGCGGCCGAGTAGGAACAGGGGTGCGGCGGGGCTCGATCGCGACTACCTTGCTCTGGCTATCGGCCGGATGGTTGGTCATGGCTCTTGTTGCGACAGCCTTCCTGCTGACCGAACTCTATTCGCGCGCGCTCGATACCAGCCTCTCCGAAACACTCGAATTCCAGATCGAATCGCTGGTCGGGGCAGTGCTGGAAAACGGCCCCGCAGACATTCCTTCAACAGCCATTACCGATCCGCGTTTTGCCCGGCTGGCCTCGGGCTGGTATTGGGAGATCCGCAACGACCAAGGCCAGGTCCTGTCCTCGTCCGCGTCCCGGGTCGGATCCATTCTGCCCTCCATCGAGGTTCCATTCGGCCCCGATAATCGCCGTTCGGCGGTGCTGACGGACGCCTATGGAACGACGATTCGGGCCGTCGAGCGCCGCATCACGCTGCAGGATGCAGGCACGCTCGACATCAAAGTTACCGGCAACCTCAACGAGATCTACGCGCTGGTCGCCGATTTCCGCGGTCAGGCGCTGATTGTGCTTGGCGCGGTTGGCGTCATGCTCGCTATCATGAGCTTTCTGGTCGCCCGATTTGCGCTGCGCCCGATCATAAGGTTGCGCCAGTCGGTCGAAGCGGTGCGGCAAGGGGAGGTCGCCGAGATCAGCGGCCGGTTCCCCTCCGAAATCGCGCCGCTGGCCGACGAAATCAACGAATTGTTGCGTTCCAACACCCAGATCATCGAACGCGCCCGCAATCAGGTGGGCAATCTCGCCCACGGGCTGAAGACGCCGCTGGCTGTGCTGCGCAACGAGGCGGCTGGCAAACAGACGGCGCTGGCCGAGATCGTGCGCTCCGAGAGCGACAAGATGGCCGGCCTGGTGTCCAACTATCTCGATCGTGCGCGGCTGGCCGCGCGCACCTCCATCGTCGGCAAGAAGGCGGATGCGCCTGCGCTTATGGCGCGTCTGGTGAGGGTTATGGGGCGCGTCCACCCCGAAACAGAGCTTCGATTCGCCGAGCCCGCCGCCGATACCCCATGGTTCCGCGGCGAGGAGAGCGATCTCGAGGAAATTTGCGGCAATCTTCTGGACAATGCCTGCAAATGGGCGGCCAAGCGGGTGCAGGTCGCTCTCGGGTCAAGCAAGACGTCGGCAGGCCTGGCGCTGCACATCGTCATCGAGGACGATGGCCCAGGACTCGAACAGGATGAGATTGCGACGGCCCTCCGGCGTGGCCAGCGGCTCGATGAGAAGAAGCCGGGCAGCGGTCTGGGCCTCGATATCGTCAAGGAACTTGTGGATATCTACGGAGGTAACATCACGCTGGGTCGCAGCGACATGGGCGGCTTAAAGGCGGAATTGATTTTACCGGGCGTAAGGCCGCGGGCGGATTGACCTATTTTGGCCCCAATGCCAAACCATGGACACCGCCTAACGTTCAGGAATGCCGATGCGCCACTCAGCCGCCGCAACCCTCGCCGTCACTGCCGTTCTATTGCTAAGCGGCTGCGCCCGTTTCGGCGGCTTGCCCTCGACTGGAGGCCCGTCCGCCGCCGCGGGTTTGCAAACCCAGCAAGCAGTTGCAGCGACGAAACCCGGCGCCGCTACACCAAGTGCCGGTTCGACGGCCGATCTTGGTGGTTTCGTCGATCCCAAGGCGGTCAAGCAGCTTTCCGAAAAGGACAAGGCAGAAGCGGCCAGCGCGCAGTTTTATGCGCTGCAGTTCGGCCGGCCCGGTGCGCCCCGCGTATGGCAGGGCGATTCCGGAGCCTCCGGCAAGGTGCTGGTTGGGCCCTTCGTGCGCGTCAACGAGCTCGACTGCAGGGAGTTCTCCCATTTGGTCGAGGCCAAAGGGCAGAGCTATACGCGGGCCGGGACGGCCTGCCGCGAAACCAACGGCAATTGGAGCGTCGTCGACGTTTCCTGACGATTTTCTCCATGGCAGGTGCACTGGAGCCAAACCTTTGTTTACGATCAAGCATTACGCTGCAGTCTCCAAGTAACCCTGTAATGTCGATCCAGCGCATAAATGGCGACGTCCGCTAAATCAGCCGCCCCGAAGTCGATCGCCTCAACTGCGGCGACCAAGGAGCGCCGTCCGGGATCCGCACAAACGGAGGCGAGGTCCCACAAGCTGTTCATGGACCTTCTCGATGACGTGCTCGTCGCCGAGCCGGTATTACATGCCTTCGACGGCTCTATATGCCGTTCGCATGCCGCGATCTTTTGGCGCTTCGTGTGCCGCGACCTCATCACCGATCTCGACGAGCGCATAGAGGCCGCCATCGACGATGGGGGCAGCCCCGAGGCGGTGCTGGATTCCGTTTTGGCGGAGGTCGTGGCGGCCACGCGCGGCACCCTGAACAGCGCTGGCCGCGACGACGAGGCCAACCGTCGGCTCACCGTGCAACTTGGCGGAGACGAGGTGCGGGAACGCCTGCCGGTCATTCTCACCGCCATCAGCTGCCGGTCGCTGCTGAAAAAGGCGCGCGGTTTCGGACGCGCTGCCAATAGCCTGCCGGATGAAGCCGCCGTGGGCGCGGCTCTGCAAAAACTGCCGCTCAATGAGCCGGCGGTTGCCGCTCTGGTCCTGCATGTCGTGGTGGGCCAGGTCTCCAATCCCAGTCGCCTGGTTGCAGGCATCATTCCGCGCTGCGGGGGAGCCGGTGAGGATCTCATTCGCTCGGGCGGTTTTGGCCTCCTCATCGAGGCGCTGCTTGCACACGCTCAATCCCAATACTCCTTGCTGTCGGACACCTCCGGCACCTTCGTCGATGTCGATCTGATCTGCCGCTCCCTTGACCGCTTCCACCGGCTCGTTCGCTCTATAAACGGATATGTCGAGCTGCACCGGTCGTCCCGCTGGAGCCGATTGCTGTCAGAATTGATCATGGCCGTATCGAACCGGATAGAGCCGCGCCTGCGCGAAGTCAGTTCCGATGTCAGCCAGGCTTTGCGGCGCGCGCGTGAGGGAAGCGACAGGATCGATTCGGACCGCGTGCTCGCTGCCCTCAACGGCCTTTATCTGCTGGCAACCGTCCGCGATGCCCGCGACAGCCTTGCCCTCAATGCGCTGTTCGACAAGTTGTGGACGGAGACCGGTCAGGCTCTGGAAGCGCTTCTGCCGCGCAATCTCGACGACTACCGGAACAATCCCGAAAGCGAGATCGCCGCGCAGCGGGTCGATGCGGGACTGAAGATGGCGGAAATCCGCTTCAACGCCGAATACGCAGACATTTTGCGCAGGGCACGCGACGCCGTTGGCCGCCGGGGCAATCTCGCCGGTTGAATCAAGCCACGAACGGGTTAGCGCACCTGGACAAGCCGGAGGCGGGCGACGCCGCCTGTGCCACGCGCAACAAGTGGATAATCTGCATCGGCATAGCTGTCGTCGATGAGGCAGAACTGCCGCTCGCCCTCAGCCATCAGGACGACTCCGACCGCATCGGCAGGATCCGACAAATCCGAGCTTGTATGGATAAGGCTCCCGGGCTCCAGCCTGCGGCCCGACTCGCAATCTACCTCCAGCTTTTGCGGCGACGATCCAAAACGGCCCTGCAGAAAGGGCAGATCTACGGCTTCGACGACACCTACATCTTGAGCGCCGCCGCCATCTTCGGCCTTTAGCCACACCGGATCGACGGCCCGCTCGAGCAGGACCGCCGCTGCTTCGGCCCGGTCGAGCCTCCCCAAGCCTGCGAGTCCGCTGACATCGGCAGGACTGAGCCAGCCGACGCCTCCTGCCGGCGCTTCGACGAACCGGGTCCGGTGGCGGTTGTCAGACGTCCCCACAATGTGGGTGAGCGAGGCACCGGTGTCGAAATAGGCCGGCACCGGGACCCCGGACAAAGCGGCGGGCGATAGTGGCGCATCAGGAGTTTCGAACAATTCGGAGATGCGTTCGTCTTCAACCGGTCCGGCTTGCCGGCCCGTAAGCGCCTGTATCGCTGCAATCCCGCTTTCGATGCAGCCCGACATGGAGTGATACCCCGCCGCGCTACCTGCCAATTTCACCGCCTCGATTTCGCCATCCGCACTGAAATGGCCATCTTCGGTGAGATGGAGCGCCCCGCCAACCTGCCGCCAAAGGCGCAGCCGGGGCATCCAGCCATTGCAGACAATCAGGCGGTCAGCAGCCACCCGTTCCAGAGACCCATTGCCATCGCCCCAGGTCAGGCGGAGGGACACTTCGAGCGGCCGATCGGAACGGAGCAGGCGGGCATGGTCAATGGAAAGACCGTTTGCGAGACTGATGCCGTAGGCCTTTGCAAACTCCCTGAACCGGCCGTGCGGCTCCCCCCGGGCATCGATAATCCGTTTGATCCTGCGGCCTGCATCTGTAGCGAAAAGACCCAGCCGGTAGATGACGTTGCTTGCGCCCCAGATCAGCGTATCGCCGTCGGCCCACACCCCATAGGCGGCACCAAGGTGGAAGGCTTCGCTCAGCCCGACGATGCCCGGCAGCCGGTTGCCGCCGAACACCGGCAGCCGATCCGCGGCGCCGGTCGCCAGCAGAAGCTTCCCCGCTTCGAGCTTGCGGAGATTTTGGTCCGGAGAATTCTCGGTTTCGCTCGCAACATGCACGAAAACGGCGCCCTCGGCGGCACGAAAGGCGTCGGCGCCAACAATGACGGTGATATTCTCGTCATTGGCAATGTCTGCCTTCAAGGAAGAGATCTGTTCGGCGGGTGACATCTCTCCTTCGAGGCCGCCGAAGACTTCGGCGTCGCCTCCCAGATAGAGACGCCGCTCGATTAGTGCCGTGCGCAATCCCTGGCGGGCTGCAGCAAGGGCTCCGGCCATGCCGCAGACGCCACCGCCCACTACGATCAAATCGAACGTTTCAGTGGGCAAATTATCCTCGACAATGAGGGCGGGAGCGGAACTCGACGGAACATCGAAATTGATGTCGAGGCTGGAGGAGCGCCGCCGCAGGAGGCGACTGGTCACTCTTGAAAAACGTGAGGTCGCTGCAGGGGCAATCGTCACGTAGCGGGTCCCGTCGGCGACGGCCGTCCGATCCATCGGCGCCGCCGCAGTGGATGAACCATCGGAACTCCGGATCCAGGGCGAAAAGCTTTCGCCCAATCCCAGCGGGTGACCCAAATGCGTGCCGGCTGAATCGACCCCGTTGGCGAGAAGAGCCGAATGGACCGTGTCTCCGCCAAGCGCAGTGAAGGCCTGACCATTCAGCGTGAACGAGAGTGGTCGTTGCCGGTCAATTCGGTGTCCTGAGAGGACAATGTTCTGGGCCTCGGGGAGCCGGCTCGATTGCGTCATACCGAACCTCCCGAGAACCCAAGGTCGGCAATGGTGTCCGCGCGGGCGGAGCCTGGAGCGCGATCGTTGAAATATTGCTCCTCATACGGTCGAGGCTCGCCGACGAGATAGCGTGCAAGCGCGGGCACCAGGAAGGCAGCCGCCGGACCGAGACCGAGAGCCAATAGCGGCCGGCCTGGCTCCAGGCATCCGACGACAGGGGCACCGTCGAGACTGGCGAGACCAGAAAAACTGACAGAGCCGGCTACCTGCGCTCGTCCGTGGCCCGATAACCGGCCCGAGAGCCATTTCCGTGCGGCCGCTGCATCACCTCCAACGCGGGCCTCCAATGAGCCATCGGAATGACCAACGGCCGAATCAAGAGGCGGAAATGTCCATGATGGCCGGACTGCGCAATCGGCTGCCTGCCGCCATCAGCAGCACCGTTCGAGGCACTTTATTCAAGCCGGCTCCCGTTACCCATCTGCCGGCAAACATGAGCGCGGAAGCGTCATCGGCAATGACTGTCTTCTCCACCTCAATCCGTGTGTCGCCGGCCATGATCGCCGAGCCGCCTGAACTGGTATTTCCCAGCTTGGCGTCATCCAGGACGACGACAACGCCAGCCTTGGCGAGCCGTCCAGGGATCGCTTCGTAGAATTTCCGCCTTACGATGCGCTGCACATCCCCCACCCGAAAGGCGCCGGCATCGAGACCGCTCGCGGCGGCCAGCGCTTCGGTGCTGTGCCCATAGCCATGCAGCATCTGCCGCAAATGCATCAGCGTCCATGCGTCCGCTCCAGCGGTGGCGGCAAAAACGAGATCGGTGCGCTGCAGGACCTCCCGGCCAACTCCTGCGAGCAACTGCCGCGAATCGGCCGCGCACTCTTTGAGCAAGCGCAGGCTCTCCGGGCGCGTCAGCGCCGCGATGGACAAATCCATACCCCGCGACAATTGCAGCGGGTGCGGAAAGCGGCCTACGAGGCAACAAGTGCGGCCATGCCGTTCCGTCAGCGCGAGCGCGAGAAGTGCAGCAAAAGGGGTTGCGCCGAGGATGGCGAAGTCACATCTGCCGTGCATGTCTAAAACCTAGGACAACGAACTGCGGCAAAGCGTCCCGGAGATCGGTCGGCCTTGCAGTGCCATTTGCGCCAAAATCTCTGTATAGAAGCCTAAGCTATTTGCCCCTGAACGCCGAGACGGCCAAAACCGCATGATTTTCTGGATAGTTGCCATTTCGGTTGCCGCCGCCGCCTTCGCCGCATTGTATTATGCGGGACGGGCCCGGCCGGTCAACGCAGGGGGCGATGCCCTGCGTGCCCATCACCGTGCTTTGCTGCAGGAGATCGAGACGGACCACAAAGAGGGGCGCCTGAATGCCGATGAGGCAACAGCCGCGAAGGCAGAACTCGCCCGGGAAATCGTGCGATCGCAGGGTGAACGGGGGGAGCGGTCGCCGACGCCAGAAGGCATTTCCCGACTGGTTCTCCCTTTGGCCATTCTGGGAATAGCCGCGGTGACATTTGTGACTTACGCGGCGGTTGGAACGCCGGACCTGCCGGCAGCTCCGCTGGCCAGCCGGCCGGAAATTGCACACGCGGCCGAAATCAACAACGCCATTACCCAGGTCGAGGCTCGGCTTCAAAGCAATCCCGACGATCTGCGCGGATGGCAGGTGCTGGCCCCGGTCTATATGCGCGCTGGCCGGTACGCCGATGCCGTGAAGGCCTATCAGGCGATCCTCAGGCTTTCGCCCGTCACGGCCGCTGCGCAAACCGACCTTGCCGAAGCGATGATTCTGCGCGATGGGGGGAAAGCCGATGACAAGGCGATGGCGCTGCTGAAAAGTGCGGCCGAGCGGGACCCCAACGACATACGCTCGCGTTTCTATCTGGCGGGCGAAGCAACGCGGACCGGCGATTTCCAGTTGGCCATCGACCGCTGGAAGGAGCTTTTGAAGCTGAGCAAAGGAGACGAGCCCTGGCTCGACGCCGCGCACCAGGGCCTCAAGATCGCCGAGAACGGCGGCACAGCACCGACGGCACCGACGGCAGGCGTTGCAGGTATGGGCGCCGATCAGCAAAAGATGATCGAGGGTATGGTCGAAGGCCTGTCTGCACGGTTGCAAGCGGAAGGGGGCACGATTGAAGAGTGGACCCGGCTGGTGCGATCCCGATTGGTCCTGGGCGACAAGAAGGCAGCGCAGAAGGCCTATGACGATGCCCGTGCAGCATATCCCGATGCCTCCCAAAGAGGGGCCCTGGACGCATTGGCAAACGAAAACGGTTTGAGTTAAGACAAAAGACAAAAAGCACGACACATGGCTTTGACGCGCAAGCAAAAACGACTCGCAATAATCGGCGCTCTGGGCGTTGTCCTGGCGCTTGCGGCGGGCCTTATCCTGACCGCGCTCCGCGATCAGGTCGTGTTTTTCTATACGCCCACTGAACTTGTGGCCAAGGCCGTGCCGCCGGGGCAGGCGATCCGTGTGGGTGGCCTGGTCAAGGATGGCAGCTGGATCAAGGACGGCCAGAACAACAGCTTTGTTGTGACCGATGGAGGTGACGACTTGAAGGTCACCTATGTCGGCATCCTGCCCGATCTGTTTCGCGAGGGGCAGGGCGTGATCGCCGAGGGCGCCCTGGGCAGCGATGGCCGCTTCGCCGCTTCCAACGTCCTTGCCAAGCACGATGAGAATTATATTCCCAAGGAAGTCGCTGAAGCGCTCAAGGAGAAGGGCGAGTGGCGGCCTGCCGATGGAGTTGCGAGCCGCTGATGTCGATCGAACTCGGACATTTCGCCCTCATTCTGGCCTTCGCCATTGCACTTGCGCAGGCGGCGACGGGATATGCACTATGGAAGAAGGCGGACGCTGTGGTGGGCTTCCTTCGGCAGGCCTCCGTGCTTCAGTTCGTGCTCATTGCAGTGGCCTTTGCCGCGCTGATCCAGGCCTTCGTCACCTCCGATTTTTCCCTCGCTCTTGCCTACGAGAATTCGCATTCCCAACAGCCGCTCCTCTATCGGGTGACCTCTGTCTGGGGCAATCACGAGGGATCGGTCCTGCTCTGGATCCTGATCCTGGTTGCCTTCGGAGCTGCCGTCGCCTGGCGTGGCCGGCATCTGCCGAGCGATCTGCTGGCGCTGGTGCTGGCGACGCAGGGGCTGCTCGTGGCCGCCTTCGCAGGCTTCGCTATCTTCACTTCCAATCCCTTTGCCCGGCTCGATCCCGCCCCTCTTGAGGGTCGTGACCTCAACCCCATCCTGCAGGATCTGGGCCTCGCCGTGCATCCGCCGCTGCTCTATACCGGCTATGTAGGGTTCTCGATCTGCTTCGCCTTTGCGGTGGCAGCGCTGGTCTCGGGCCGCATCGATGCCGCCTGGGCGCGATGGGTGCGCCCCTGGACGCTCGGTTCCTGGATGTTCCTGACCTTGGGCATCGCCATGGGGTCCTACTGGGCCTATTACGAGCTCGGCTGGGGCGGATGGTGGTTCTGGGATCCGGTCGAGAATGCCAGCTTCATGCCATGGCTGGCCGGCACCGCGCTTCTGCACTCGGCGCTGGTGATGGAGAAGCGCAATGCGCTCAAGATTTGGACGATCTTTCTGGCCATCGTCACCTTCTCCTTGAGCCTGCTCGGCACCTTTCTGGTGCGCTCGGGCATTCTCACCTCGGTGCATTCCTTTGCCTCCGATCCAACACGCGGACTTGTCATCCTTGCGCTGCTCGCAGCCTTTATCGGCGGCGCCTTCACCCTGTTCGCCATGCGCGTGTCGTCGCTTCGGGCAGGGGGGCTTTTCGCGCCCATCAGCCGCGAAGGGGCATTGATCCTCAATAACCTTTTCCTGGCGAGCGCCGCAGCCGCCGTGCTGACAGGCACGCTTTACCCGCTCATCCTCGATGCGCTGACGGGTACGCGCATTTCGGTGGGGGCTCCCTTCTTCAACCTCACCTTCGGCGCCATCATCGCGCCGCTTCTAGTGGTGCTCCCCTTTGGCCCCTTCCTGGCCTGGAAACGCGGCGATCTTGTCGCTGCGGCGCAAAGGCTGGCGGGCGCTGCCATTCTGGCTTTGGTGGTGGCGGTCGTCATCTTCATGTTGAGCGGCGCCCATGTCAGCCTCGCCCCTCTCGGCTTTCTGGCCGGCTTCTGGGTGGCCTTCGGTGCCATCGCCGATCTGATCGACCGCGCAAAGATTGGCCGCACCTCGCCGCGCCAAAGCTTCAATCGCCTCAAGGGTCTGCCGCGAGCCGCCTGGTCGACGGCACTGGCGCATTTCGGCCTTGGGGTCAGCGTCATCGGCATCACCGCTGCCACGGCATGGCAGGCCGAGAACATCACCACGCTGCAGATCGGCGAGACCGCTCCCATTGCTGGTTATGAGGTGACGCTTCAAAGTGACACCCAGCGCGCTGGTCCGAATTATGATGCCGAGGTGCTGGCGTTCACGGTTGCCGACCCGTGGGGCGGGACCCGTGCGGCAACTGCCGAAAGAAGGACCTATCGCGCCAGCGGCATGCCCACCACCGAGGCCTCGATCCAGACATACGGTCTTTCGCAGCTCTACATCTCGGTTGGTGACAAGGGAGCGGACGGCGGACAGGTGGTGCGCATCTGGCACAAGCCGTATGTCACGCTGATCTGGCTTGGCGCGCTCATCATGGCCGCCGCGGGGGCATTATCCCTTTCAGACCGTCGTCTGCGTGTAGGTGCACCGCGCCGGGCGCGGGCCCGGCTGGAAGCGGCCGAATGAGTATTCTGCGCCGACTGCTGGTGGTCTTGATGCTGGTGTTCGCCAGCGCGCCGGCCTTCGCCGTCAATCCTGACGAGATGCTGAGCGATCCGGCGCTCGAAGCGCGCGCCCGCGCCATCTCCGCCAATCTGCGCTGCCTGGTTTGCCAGAACGAGACCATCGACGACAGCGACGCCGATCTCGCCCACGATCTGCGGGTTCTCGTCCGCGATCGACTCAAGGCGGGCGATACCAATGAGCAGGTCATTCAATATATCGTCGACCGCTATGGCGAGTACGTTCTGCTCAAGCCCGTCATCGCCCCCCATACCATCATCCTTTGGGTGGCGACGCCCACCATTCTTGTCATCGGCATTGTCGCCATGATTGTCGCGACCCGCAGGCGTCGCGGCAACGCAATGGCTGGTCCGTCCGAACTCTCCAGCGAGGAACGGCAAGCCCTGGAAGATCTCGAAGACGAGACCCAGGGCACCAGGGCCTGAGCCGGGGGACGCTAGCCCGGCTCGATCGTCTGGATTCTGCCCCGGTTTTGCCCGGAGCATTGCCGATTTGTAATGTTGATGTCACCGCACGGAAAGGTGCGGATTTCTATATCTCCGGTCAGCTGTTCACGCAGTTTTCAAGGAGACTTCCAAATGTCAAATTCCCCCATCTCCAGAACGCGCCGCTGGCTCGGTGCTTCTGCGCTTGCGGTGATGGTTGCCGCCGGCGGTGCCACGGGCGTCGCTCTGACCAGCCATGAGGCTGCGGCCCAGATCAACGTCCCCGGTCCGGCCCCCAGCTCTGTGCCGGCCAGCTTCGCCGATCTCGTGCAGGCGGTTAAGCCCGCTGTGGTTTCGATCGACGTCGATGGTACCGAAACCGTCAATAATGGCCCCTCCGACGGCTACCAGTTCAACTTCCCCGATCTGCCGCCGGACCATCCGTTCCGCCGCTTCTTCGACCAGTTCGGCCAGCAGTTCGGCGGCCCCGGCCAGAACGGCCATCCCCAGCAGCGCCACTTCCAGGCTGCCGGATCGGGCTTCATCATCTCCGCTGATGGTTATGTCGTCACCAACAACCACGTTGTGCAGAACGCCGACAAGGTGACGGTGGTCGATGACCAGGGCAATGACCACACGGCCAAGGTCGTGGGTACGGATGAACGTACCGATATCGCCCTGCTCAAGATCGACGATGCCAAGGATCTGCCCTTCGTCGAATTCTCCGACCAGGATGTCCGCGTCGGCGACTGGGTCGTTGCCGTGGGCAACCCCTTCGGTCTCGGCGGCACCGTGACCGCGGGCATCGTTTCGGCGCGCGGCCGTGATATCTCCGCCCAGTCCTATGGCGACTATCATCCAGATCGACGCGGCGGTGAATCGCGGTAATTCGGGTGGCCCGTCCTTCGACCTCAACGGCAAGGTGATCGGCGTCAACACCGCGATCTTCTCGCCCAATGGCGGCAATGTCGGCATCGCCTTCGCCATTCCGGCCAATACCGTCAAGGAAATCGTCAACGACCTGAAGACCAATGGCTCGGTGACCCGCGGCTTCCTCGGCGTGTCGATCCAGGATCTGACCCCCGACATCGCCAATAGCGTCGGGCTGGACAACTCCCACGGTGCGGTCGTGACCGAACCGACCAAGGGCTCGCCAGCCGATCAGGCCGGCATCAAGTCCGGTGACGTGGTTCTGTCCGTTGACGGCCAGGAAATCGCCAGTGCCAAGGACCTTTCGCGCAATATCGCCGAGAAGGCTCCGGGCACGAAGGTAACGGTCGAAGTCTGGCGCGATGGTGCCAAGAAGTCCTTCGACGTGACCCTTGGCAAGCTCGACGAGCAGCAGATTGCCTCCAACGACAATCAGCAGCAGCCCGAGCAGCCGGCACAGCCCCAGCCCTCGAGCGTTGGGCTGGTTCTTGTGCCCAACAGCGGTGGCGACGGCCTGCTGGTGCAGGACATCCAGCCGAACAGTTCTGCTGCTGACAAGGGCTTCGCCGTCGGCGACGTGATCCTTGAGGCCAACAACCAGAAGGTCTCCTCGCTGCAGGATTTCGAGAAGGCCATCTCTGACGTCAAGTCTGCTGGCCGGGGCACCGCTCCTGGTCAAGGCCAGCCGTGACGGCGCGGTCCGCTTCATCGGCCTGCCGTTGAAGACCGACCAGGCCCAGTAAGTCGGCCGGCCCCGGAGAGTTTCTGCTCCCCGGGGCCGTTCCCATTGTCGGCTCGGTTGCGGCGGATTAGGATTCGTTCCATGAAGATCTTGCTCGTCGAGGACGACCGGGAAGCGGCCAGCTATCTCATGCAGGCGCTTGATGAAGCCGGCCACGTCACCCACCACGCCGCCGATGGCGAGACCGGCTATGCCATGGCTTCCGGCATGGACTACGATGTCCTGATCATCGACCGCATGCTGCCGCGCCGCGACGGCCTGTCCATCGTCGAATCACTGCGCGCCGAGGGCAACAAGACCCCCGTCCTGATTCTCTCGGCGCTAGGCGAGGTCGACGACCGCGTTACCGGCCTGCGCGCTGGCGGCGACGACTATCTCACCAAGCCCTATGCCTTCACCGAACTGCTGGCCCGCATCGAGGTGCTTGCGCGCCGCTCCAGCCCCGCCGAAGCGGAAACCAGCTTTGCGGTCGGCGGGCTGACGCTGGATCGGCTGTCCCGCAAGGTGGACCGCGACGGCGAACAGATCCTGCTGCAGCCGCGCGAATTCCGGCTTCTCGAATATCTGATGAAGCATGCCGGGCAGGTGGTTACCCGCACCATGCTGCTCGAAAACGTCTGGGACTATCATTTCGACCCCCAGACCAACGTCATCGACGTGCACATGTCGCGTCTGCGCGCCAAGATCGACAAGGGCCACAAAAGCTCGCTGCTGCACACGGTTCGCGGCGCGGGATACATGATCCGTGAATAGACTTCTGCCAGGTGTGGCGGACGACGACCGTCCGCCTGACGGCGATCTTCGTCGCTCATCTTCGTGGTGGCGGCGGTTCTGCTGCTGGCCTTCATGGCCTATCAGTCCGCCATCGTCATTCAGCGCCAGCAGATCGCCGACATCCAGCGCGAATTAGGTCAGCTGCAACGCATCGAGCAGCGCCAGGGCATCCGTGCGCTCGCTGTCGCCGTGCAGCGCCTCGCCAGCCGTCCCGGGCCGGGCATCTATTACCTCGGTGACGAAGTAGGGCGCATGCTGGCGGGCAATGTAACGGGATTTCCCGCGAACGTTTTGTCCGAACAAGGCTTTCATTCCTTCGATTATCAGCGCGAACAGGCCTTCGACAGCAATTTCCCCGAACCGCCGCCAGGCGCCGATATCGGCGACGCGAGCAACCAGGGTTTCGCCCTGGTGCGGACGGTGGAGACGACCGGCGGGTTGCGGCTGGTGGTCGGCCGCGACATCGTCGAGCGACGCGGCTTTTCGGCGATCATCTTCCGCGGCTTCCTCTTCGGCGTGGTCGGCATCGTCGTGCTCTCGGTGCTGCTGGGCGGCATGACCGCGCTCCGCGTGCTGCGCCGCATCGACGTCATTACCGCCACGTCGAACAAGATCATGTCGGGCAATCTCTCCGAGCGCATTCCGGTAACCCGTCGCAATGACGAGTTCGATCGCCTCGCGACCAATCTCAATGCCATGCTCGATCGCATCGAGCAGCTCATGCAGGGCATGAAGGAGGTGACCGACAATGTCGCGCACGACCTCAAGACGCCATTGACGCGTCTGCGCAACCGCGCCGAGGCAGCGATGCGCGACGGGAGCCACCGAGGAGGCGCGCAAGCTGGCGCTCGAAACGACGATCGCCGAAAGCGACCAGCTTATCCGCACCTTCAATGCCTTGCTCATGATTGCCCGCGCCGAAGCGGGCGCGCCGTCTGCGCGGTCTGGCCGAAATCGATCTCACCTCCGTAGTCTCCGATGTCGCCGAACTCTATGCGCCCGTGGCCGAAGATGCCGGTCTTGAACTGGATGCCGACATCGAAGCTGGGATAGCGCTCAGGGCCAGCCGCGAACTGATCGGCCAGGCGCTTGTGAACCTCGTCGAGAACGCCATAAAATATGGGGCAGGGGAGAGCGGCGGCGGCACCATCATGCTAAGGCTCGCCCGTTCGGGCGACAGAGTGTCGATCGAGGTGTCCGACAAGGGGCCCGGCATCCCGCCCGAGGACAGGGAGCATGTGGTTGAGCGTTTCGTCCGTCTTGAGAAAAGCCGCACCGAGCCGGGATCCGGCCTCGGCCTTTCGCTGGTCAATGCAGTTGCCAGGCTGCATGGCGGCCGGCTGCGCCTCGAGGACAACGATCCCGGCCTCAGGGCGGTTCTCGACCTGCCAGCGGCCTAGACGGCCGGCCCGGATGAAGGAAGGCAACGATTTAGCCTCGCCGGGCAAAGCCGCATGAGCTTTGCAAATATGCTTCGGCCATTGCCCGGCGAAACGGCTTCTGAGGTTGCCGAATGGCTTCATGGCCAGTCGCAGTCGATAGACACCGCCGGCCAAACGCTTGGACCGTTGCTGTCCGCAGCACCGTACCTGTTCGATCTTGCCCGCAAGCACGCAAATTGGTTGGCTGAAATTCTTGCCACGGACGCCAACCAGGCCAGCGATGAGCTTCTGGCTGCTGCGAAGGCGGCTGCGGCCTTGCCATCTGCCGAAGCGGGTGCCCAGTTGAGGATGCTTAAGGGGCGTCTGGCATTTTTGGCCGCGCTGGCCGAGACGGGCGGAATTTGGCCAACCCAACAGGCGGTCGCGGCGCTCTCGGAATTCGCTGACGCCAGTCTCGATGCCGCTCTTGGCAGTCTCGTCCGGGAGGCGGCGGCCAAGGGAATTTTCACCGATCCGGATGTGACGGCGGCCGCTTGCGGCCTTGCCATCTTCGCCTTGGGCAAGCAGGGCGGCCGCGAGCTCAACTATTCCTCTGACGTTGACATCGTCGCCTTCTATGACGCCGATGCCGAGCGTGCTTGCCGATCCGCTCGAGGCTGCCAAGCATTACGGACGCATCGTGCGGGATCTCGCCCGGCTGATGGAGGACCGCACCGACCAAGGGTACATTTTCCGCATCGATCTGCGCTTGCGGCCTGACCCTGGCTCCACCCCCGTCGCCATGTCGCTCGATGCCGCGCTCACCTATTACGAGGCGCGCGGGCAGAACTGGGAGCGGGCGGCGTGGATCAAGGCGCGTCCCTGCGCCGGCGACAAGGGGGTAGGAGACGCCTTTCTTCGCCAGCTCGCCCCCTTCATCTGGCGCAAGCATCTCGACTTCGCGACCATCTCCGATATTCAGGCGATGAAGCGCCAGATCAACATCGTGCGCAAGGTTGGCGAGGCACGTTTGCCGGGCCACAATGTCAAGCTCGGGCGTGGTGGCATTCGCGAGATCGAATTCTTCGCCCAGACCCAGCAACTGATCGCTGGCGGCCGTGAAACGGCGCTCCGCGTTCGCCCCACGGTTAAAGCTTTGGCCGCACTGGCCGATTATGGCTGGATCGCGGAAGAAACCGCCAACGAGCTGACCGATGCCTATTGGTTTTTGCGGGCGGTGGAAAACCGTGTGCAGATGCAGCGCGACGAGCAAACGCACACGCTGCCGGAGAGCGAGGAGGGGCTGAGCCAGATCGCGACCCTTTTGGGGCTCGACCTGCGGGCGTTCGAAGCGCGTTACACCTCTGCGCTCGACACGGTCGTCACGTATTATGCAGAGCTTTTCACTGAGGGCGAAACCCTGGCCAGCGATATCGGCGATCTGGTCTTCACCGGCTCCGACGACGATCCCGGCACGCTCGAAACCCTTTCCGCACTTGGCTTCGAAAATCCTTCCGCGGCGTCCGCCATCATCCGGAAATGGCACTATGGCAGCTACGCCGCTACCCGGGCTTCCGCGGCACGAGCACACCTGACCGAGCTGCTGCCCAGCCTTCTCACCATAATTTCGGCCTCACGAAGTGCCGATCTGGCCTTGCAGCGCTTCGATCACTTCCTTTCGCGCTTCCCCTCCGGCATTCAGCTGTTCGCGCTCCTGCGCACCCATCCCAACCTGACCCGCCTGCTCGTTGCGTTCATGTCTTCGGCGCCACGTCTGGCAGAGGCCGTGATCCACCGCGCGCACGTCATGGACGGGCTTATCGATCCGGCCTTCGCCGAGGACGTCACCGATAGCGAAGTCCTTACCTGCCGCGTCCGCGAGTTTCTCGACGAAGCGCGCAGCTATGAGGACCGCATCGATCGCGCGCGCATCATTGGCCAGGAACAGAAATTCCTGATTTCGGCCGCCTTCGTCTCGGGAACCATTGACGCAGCGAGGGCAGGGGCACAGTTCACCAACCTTGCCGAAACGCTTCTCGACCGGCTTCTGGCGTCGGTGCGCGAGGAGTTTGCCAAGCGCCACGGCATCGTTCCGGGCGCCGAGATGGGCCTTTTGGGCTTCGGGAAGATGGCCAGCTGCGAGATGACGGCATCCTCCGATCTCGATTTCATCATGCTGTATCAGGCGCCGTCCGATGTTGAGGAATCGGATGGCGACAGGCCGCTGGCCCCCAGCCAGTATTTTGCGCGTCTGACCCAGCGCCTCGTGGCGGCGCTTTCCGCGCCGACGGCCGAGGGCGTGCTCTACGAAGCTGACATGCGCCTGAGACCGTCTGGCAATGCCGGCCCGTTGGCGACATCTATCGCTGCCTTTCGGGAGTATCAGCAGAGCCACGCCTGGACCTGGGAGCGTCTTGCGCTGAGCCGGGCACGCATGGTCGCGGGTGACGAGTGTTTTGGTCCCACCGTCGACTATGCCATTGAAGAGGCGCTGTCGGCGCCAAGAGATGCAGCCCGGACCGTTGCCGACGTCCAGGACATGCGCGCCCGTATCGCGCGCGACCGCAAGCCTCGCCACCCCTTTGATCTCAAGCTGCTGCCGGGCGGGCTCATTGATATCGAATTTGTCGCCCAGTCGGCCCAGCTGCTCGCGCGCCGCCAGCTCGACCTGCCGCATGCGTCACCTCCCGAAATCCTCGCACGGATGAGCGAGAAGGCAATAATGCCGGAGGCGGCGGAACTGGTGGAAATCCACGCGCTTTACACCACGCTGCTGCAGGCCATGAGCATTTGCCTGGTCAATCCCTTCAGCGAGGAGAGCTGGACCGGCGCATTTCGTGAGCTGCTGCTCGAATTGACTCATTTCCCCGACTTCGACCGCCTCCAGCTGGCGCTCGAACAGGGGCAGAAACGCGTGCAGGAAATTGCAGCGTCTTGGTATGAACGTGCTGTAACGTTCTGATCCCTTAAGGAATTCAGGCGGCTGCGCCGTTTGCTCCACGCCGCGCCTTCAGGGGGAGGGCGATGGCCACAGTCGTCCCCAGATTGGGCGTGCTGTCGATGGCGAGGCTGCCGCCACTGAGTTCGGCGATCGAGCGGGCAATTGCAATGCCGAGACCCGCGCCACCCTGTTCGCGTTTGAAAGCACCTGCGCCCAGCACGTAATCCGACCCGATGGTTTCCAGGCGCGACGCCGACATGCCGATGCCGGAATCGGTGATCTCCAGCACAACGCCGTCTTCCGCCGCCCAGGCCTTGAGGATGACCACGCCGCCTGCCGGGGTATAATGCAGGGCATTGTCGACGATATTGGCCAGCATGAGCAGCAGATAGTGCCGGTCCCCCTGAATATGGACCTCGGCCGCATCGGCGACGGCAAGTGTGATGCCCGCGCGCTCCGCTTGGCCGGCGAAGCGGCGCTTGGTCTGCCGGATCAAATCGGCCACCGTGATCGGCTCGTTCTGCAATTGGCGCTTGCCACCTTCCAGTTCGGCCAGTTCCAGAATTTCCGAGAAAGAGGCAAGCAGCTTCTCGCCGGACTGGCGGATGTATTGGACGTAATCGGAATAGCGGCGGTCGCCGACGGGGCCGAAGCTTTGATGGCAGATCAGGTCGGCAAAGCCGATGATGTGGTTGAGTGGCGTACGGATTTCGTGACTGAGATGAGCGAGAAAGGCGGTCTTGGTCCGGCTTGCCGCCTTCGCCTTGTCGATCTCGATCTGCAACTGCTCTGTCAGCGCCGCCTGATCGGTCGAGGCCTGAAAGCCTTGGTTGGGTACCCGGCCTTCATGCGATTCCGCGACCAGTGTGACGAACCCGCCGCCCGGTAGAGGGCGCTCTTCGATGAAGATCGGTGTGCCGCCAGTCGGACGATAGATAGAAAGCCGTCCCCTGCTGTCGTCGGAGAGGACGGCCAACTCGCCCCGGCCAGCCAAGGCTTGCCGGAAATCATGATAACTGCCAGCCTTTTTGGTGCAGCCGGCCCGCTGCATCATCGTGCGGCATTGAGCGTTCTGCGTCAGCAATTGTGCGTCGCCTGACCAGAATGCCAACCCGAACGGCAAATCTTCCATGAAGCCGATCAGCGTGTCACGGTCTCGCCGGCGCCCCGCAAGAGGGGATCGCCTCAGCGCAAGGGTGCCGAGCAGTAAGGCGATGCCCAACGCGATGCCCGCGCGCTGCCAGACGGGTGTCAGGATCGCGCTACGGCTTTCTGAGGCAACGAGCCAGCCGTTTTTGCCAGATATCTGGCGCTGAACGACCACCTGACTTTCTTCCAGCTGGCCCGGATACAACAAGCTGCCCGAGCGCAGCGCGCCGGCAGTGGAGGCCAGGACCTCCCCGTCATCCCGGGTGACGAAAAGATCGGCGCCGCGCCGCAAGGATGCCAACGAGCCCAAGGCTTTTCCGTAGCTGGTCGCGTTCGAACCCGCAATGTCATGGGCAGCCATTTCGGCCAGCAGCTCGAGCCGGCTTTCAGCCTCCGCGAGAGTTCTTATGGCGTCGGCATAAACGACAAGTCCCCAGCCGATCACTAGACAGAGGCCGACCGCCCGCGCGGCGGGGGTAAGATTCATGAGGGGCTGGGCGCTTGTCGCGATGATCCGACGCATTCGCTGCACGGGTCCCGGCTGCATCCCGAACGACGCAAAGAATCGATCAGAGCTGTCGTCGGAAGCTTCCGCCGGACCCATCATTCCCCCAAGATGTCATGGAAACGCAACTGAACTGATTTGCTGAAAGCCAATGTAAATCAACTGATAAGCGGTGTCCATAGCCATTTCTGACGAGGCATCGCAGGCGTTCAAAATTGCCGAGTCGGTTGAATCACTTAAGGCGGGAAAAAAATCTTTCCCCTGTCATTGCCTCTTGGCCTTGCACCAACTCGTCAGTCGGCGAGCGTGCGCGTAAGGATGTCCCGCGTGTTGCGCGACAAGTTCTCGTGCCTTGCCAGGTCTTCAAGTGCCTGGACCGCAGCCTTGCGGCGTTGAGGTTCGTAGCTTCGCAAGCTCTTGAATGCCGTCAGGATGCGGGCGGCAACCTGCGGATTGCTCCTGTCGATTTCGGCGCAGGCCTCCGTGATGAAGCGAAAACCGGCCCCATCCGGCCGCGCGAACTGCACCGCATTGCTCATGGCGAAACTGCCGAGCAGCGCTCTTAGCCGGTTCGGATTGGTCCGCGGGAAGCCGGGCGCCTCGAACAGGCCTTTTACACGGTCGAGGCATCCGTCGTCTGGCCTGCTTGCGGTAAGCGACAGCCATTTGTCGTAAACGAGCGGTTCGCTGCCGAAATGGGCGCGGAAATCTTCCAACAACTGATCGGTTTCGGGCAGCTCATTGGCTGCAGCGGCAACCAGCGCGCTGAACCGGTCGGTCATGTTGTCCGCCGCGTCGTAATGCTCGACAACCAGGCGATCGTGCATGCCCGTCACCGCCAGCAGCGCCATGCACTGATTGCGCAGGGCACGCGCCCGCGTCGAATCCAGATCGGTCGAATAAGGCACCGCCTTCATAGACAGCGTCTGATAGGCGTCGAGCAGCCGATCGTCGAGCTGCACGCCGAGATGCTTGAGCAGGGACCGGCGCACCATGTGGATCACTGCGGGATCGACGTTTTCTCTTAGGGCTTGCGCGATGTTCGGCTCGCTCGGCAGCGCCAGCGCATGCGCTTTGAAGGCGTCGTCAAGGTCGTTGTCGGCCAGCGTATCGCCAAGGCTGGCGCCGAGGGCGTCTATCGCAGCCTTGTCGCCGAACCGGCCGCCATTGATGACCGCATCGAGCATGAGGGCGAGGGCCACGTCCTGCATCGCTTGCCAGCGATTGAACGGATCTGCATCGTGCCGGGCAAGGAAAAGCCGCTCCGCCTCGTCGCTGCTCGATTGCAGCTTTATGGGCGCCGAAAAACCCCTGAACAGCGACGGCACCGGCCGGCTGGGCAGGCCTTCGAAGCGCAGCGTGATCTGCGGGGTATCGAAAATGATAAGATCATCCTCGACCTGTGCGCCTTCGACGCTCTGCCACTCCATGTCATGCCCGTTCGGCCCGACCAGCCCGAATTTGACCGGAATGAGCATGGGCTTCTTGTTCGGCTGGCCCGGCGTTGGCGGCGTATGCTGTTTCAGCGTCAGCTCATAGACCTTGCTGGCCGGATCCCAGGTGTCGACCACCGTGACCTCTGGCGTCCCCGCCTGCAGGTACCACTCCCCGAACTGCTGCAGATCGCGCCCGGTCGCGTCCTCGAACACCTTCAGCCAGGCCTCGATCGTGGTCGCCTCGACCGTCATGGCGCTCGAAATAGAGATCGGCACCTCGCCGGAAATCGTCCTCGCCAAGCAGCGTCGCCAGCATCCGCACGATTTCCGCGCCCTTTTCATAGACGGTCGCCGTGTAGAAATTGTTGATCTCGCGATACTGGTCCGGGCGCGCCGGATGGGCGAGGGGGCCGCTATCTTCGGGGAACTGCGCCATGCGTAGTCCACGAACATCCTCGATGCGCTTGACCGGGCGTGAGCGCTGATCGGAGGTGAATTCCTGGTCGCGGAAGACCGTCAGACCTTCCTTCAGGCACAGCTGGAACCAGTCACGGCAGGTGATGCGATTGCCAGTCCAGTTGTGAAAATACTCGTGCGCGATGACGCTTTCGATGCCGGCGTAGTCGCTGTCGGTCGCTGTCTCCGGCTTTGCCAGAACATAGCGGTCGTTGAAGATGTTGAGGCCCTTGTTCTCCATCGCGCCGAAATTGAAATCGGATACGGCGACGATGTTGAACACATCGAGGTCGTATTCGCGTCCGAAGCGCTGCTCGTCCCATGCCATGGACCGCTTCAGCGCATCCAGAGCATAGGCGCACTGGCTCTCCTTGCCGTGCTCGCAATAGATGGCCAGCGCAACCTCGCGCCCCGAAGCGGTGGTGAAGCTGTCGCGCAAAACGCCAAGATCGCCTGCCACCATGGCGAAGAGATAAGAGGGCTTGGGAAAGGGATCGTCCCACACCGCATAATGCCGGCCATCCCCGAGGTCGCCGCTTTCGACCGGATTGCCGTTGGCCAACAGCACCGGCGCCAGCGTCTTGTCCGCGGTCATCTTGACCCTGTACCGCGCGAGGATATCGGGCCGGTCGTTGAAATAGGTGATTCGCCGGAACCCCTCCGGCTCGCACTGCGTGCACCAGATGCCGTTCGAGCGGTAAAGCCCCATGAGCGTGGTGTTTGTCTCCGGCGTCAGCTGCACTTCCGTTTCCAGAACGAAACGCCGCGCCGGCGGAGAAAACAGCGTCAGCTGGCTCCCGCTCACCTCGTAAAGATCCTCGGTGACAGGCGCGCCATCCAGCGCCAGCGCGACAAGGTTCAAATCCTCCCCGTCCAGCACCAGGGGCGTGTCCGGCCCTGTATCGTGCGCCGGCACGATCGTCAGTTGCGTTATGACGCGGGTCGTCGCGGGACCGAACTCCACCCGCATATCCACCTGCTCGGTGAGATAAGGGCTGGGTTTGTAGTCCTTGAGATAGATGATCTGGTCCGTCTCGGTACGCATGGGGCAACCCGCGAAAGGCAAAATCGAACAGCTGTCATAAATGTGCTTTAAAGGGCACAGCCAAACGCCAACTTTCGTGTATTCTGAGCGGCTGGCAACCGCAAAGGCTAGTCTTCCCCGCCAATTTGGGCGGCAATGAGAAGATGGCCGTGTCTCGCCGGCGCGCAACCCTGGCTTGGTGCGGGTGCGCAAGATCAAAAATGACAGGTGACTCATGCTGGGCTGGTTCGAACGCCGCCTCGACCCTTATCCGTCTGCCGAACCGGCCGAACCGCCGCACCGGCTGATCGCGTTCTGCCTGCACTATGCGCGCGGCGCCAAGCGCTGGCTGGCGCTGATGTCGTTTACCTCGGCCTCCATCGCCATCATCGAGATTTCGCTGTTCGGCTTTCTCGGCAACATCGTCGATTGGCTGTCGACGGTCGATCGCGCCAATTTCTTCCAGCGAGAATGGCCGACCCTGGCGCTGATGACGGTGGTGCTGCTGGTGGTCTTCCCCGCCTTCGCCATTCTCAACGCACTTCTGATCCACCAGACTTTGCTCGGCAACTTCCCGCAGCGCATCCGCTGGCTGGCGCACCGCTATCTGCTGCGCCAGTCCATGTCCTATTTCCAGGACGAATTCGCCGGCCGCATCGCCGCCAAGCTGATGCAGACCTCGCTCGCCGTGCGCGAAGTCGTCATGAAGATGCTCGACGTGGCTGTTTATGTGTCGGTCTATTTCATCGGCGCCATCGTCTTTGCCTTTTCCAATGATTGGGTCTTCGCCATTCCCTTCGCGCTCTGGCTCGCTGCGTACTGCGTGATCATGTACTTCTTCGTGCCGCGCATGGCCCAGATTTCCGAACGGCAGGCCGATGCCCGCTCGCTGATGACGGGGCGCGTGGTTGACAGCTACACCAACATCTCGACCGTCAAGCTCTTCTCCCACTCGCGCCGCGAGGAGGCCTACGCCCATGAGGCCATGGATGGCTTTCTCAAGACCGTTCACCGCCAGATGCGGCTCAGCACGCTGCTCGAGATATGTCTCGACGCTCTGAACTTCATCGCCCTGTTCGTCATCGCCGGCCTCGGGCTCTGGCTGTGGAGCGTCGGTCAGGTCGGGGCCGGGGGCGTCGCCGCTTCCGTTGCCCTGATCATGCGCATGAACAACATGTCCCACTGGATCATGTGGGAGATGTCGGCGCTGTTTGAAAACATCGGCACGGTGCGCGACGGCATCAATTCGATCTCCCTGCCGCGCATGGTCTCGGATGTGCCCGACGCCAAAAATCTCGGGCGCGTGCAGGGGCATGTGCGCTTCGATGGCGTGCGCTTCCATTATAACCGCCTGAAGGGCGAGGAAGATGCCGCCCGTCTGCCGGCCGTGCTGGAGGATCTGGATCTGGAAATCCGCCCCGGCGAGAAGATCGGTCTTGTCGGGCGCTCGGGGGCTGGCAAGTCGACCATCGTCAGCCTGTTGCTGCGCTTTTATGACCTTCAGATTGGGCGCATCACCATCGACGGCACGGACATCTCCAAGGTCACTCAGGAGAGCCTGCGTGCCAATATCGGCGTGGTGACGCAGGACACCTCGCTCCTGCACCGCTCGGTCAGGGACAACATCGCCTATGGCCGCCCCGAGGCGACAGATGAGGACGTGGTGCGGGCGGCAAAGCTCGCGGAGGCTGATGACTTCATCCAGTTCCTCGAGGACGCCAAGGGCCGCAGGGGCTATGACGCTCATGTCGGCGAGCGCGGCGTCAAGCTGTCGGGTGGGCAGCGCCAGCGTATTGCGATTGCCCGTGTCCTGCTCAAGGATGCACCGATCCTGGTGCTGGACGAGGCGACCTCTGCCCTCGATTCCGAGGTCGAGGCCGCCATTCAGGGCCAGTTGCAGATGCTCATGAAGGGCAAGACGGTCATCGCCATCGCCCACCGGCTCTCGACCATCGCCGCCATGGACCGGCTGATCGTGCTCGACGCGGGGCGCATCGTCGAACAGGGCAGCCATGCTGAACTGGTGGCCGCCGGTGGCCACTATGCTCGCCTCTGGCAGCGCCAGTCGGGCGGCTTTCTCGACCTCGATTCAGAAGCGGAGGCAGCGGAGTAAGGAGCATGTTCAGGTAAAGAAGGAACCGGTCTTCCGGTTCGAACATGCGACCACCCAAAATCGCCCAAACATAATCAAACCAACCACCTCCAAAGGAGATTTCAGATGGATATCAGCACAATTTTCGCCTCTCAGCCGAACGCAAATCGACCGCAGTTCGATCGTCACCGCCTGAAACGAAAATTCCTCAAGACGACCCGCCACCTCCAATAAGGTTCGCGCGGGCTCTTGGATGAAAGAGCCTCAAAATGCTGAACTCTGTTTTGACCTGGTTCGAAAGCCGCTATCGCGAAATCGAACTGGCACCTAATCCCCATCCCCCCAGCGGGCTCTGGGCATTTCTCTCCTACTTCGTTGGTCAGTTCCGCGCAGCGGTGGCGCTCAGGCTCCTGCTTGTCGGGTTTGGGTCGGTCGCCGATGCGGCGCTGCCCCTGTTCCTCGGCCTGATCGTGGGCATGCTCGCTTCCGTCGAGCCGGGCCAGCTCTTTGCCCAGAAGGGCATGACCCTGCTGCTCATGGCCGCAACGGTTGCGCTCCGCCCCATTACCTTCGTGCTCGATACCGTGGTGCGCAATCAGTCCCTCGTGCCGCCTTTGATCGACCGGACGCGCTGGCAATCGCATTGGCATGTGATGCGACAGAGCTGGAATTTCTTCCAGAACGACTTCGCCGGCCGCATCGCCAACAAGATCATGCAGACCGGCGATGCCATCGAGACAGCGCTTAACCTCGGCATTGACGCCGTCTGGTACACGATCGTCTTCGTCATCGTGGCAACGAGCGTGTTGGCCAGCCTGGACCCGCTGTTCCTCATCCCGATCGGTATTTGGGCCGGGCTCTATGCCGTGCTGTTGTCGAAGACTTTCCCGGCCGTGCAGCGCCATTCCGAACTGAGTTCGGAAGCCAAGTCGCAAATGACCGGCCGTATCGTCGACTGCTACACCAATGTGCAAACGCTCAAAACCTTTGCGACCGGTGGCCGCGAGGACGCCTATGTCGCCGAGTCCGTAAGCGCGCATACCGTGGTTTTCCGCAAGCTCATGCGCGTCTTCGCCACCATGTGGGGGAGCCTTTTTGTCATCAACGCCGGCCTCCTGCTGGCGACGTCGTGGATGGCATTGGACGGCTGGAACCGGGGGACGCTGACCACCCAGTCAGTGGCGATCATCATCCCCTTCGTGTTGCAGATCATCAATGTCTCTGGCTGGATCCTCGATGTGGGATCGACCATCTTCCGCAACATCGGCACGGCGCGCGACAGCATGCTCACCATCGCCCGGCCTTTGACGATGATCGACAAGCCGGAAGCGCCGGATCTCCTTGTTACACGCGGCGAGATCAACTTCCGCGACGTCAGCTTCAACTACTGGAAAGGCGATAGCGGCACAGGTCATCGATGGTTTCAACCTTGCCGTCGCTCCGGGGCAAAAGGTCGGCCTCGTCGGCCGGTCGGGCGCCGGCAAGTCCACCCTGGTTAACCTGCTGCTGCGCCTCTTCGACGTCGAACAGGGTGCTGTCCTGATCGATGGGCAGGACGTGCGGGAGGTGACGCAGGAAAGCTTGCGTCATGCAATTGGGCTCGTCAGCCAGGACACCTCGCTGCTGCACCGCTCCATCCGGGACAACATCAAATATGGTCGCCCGGAAGCATCGGACGAAGAGATGATGGCAGCCGCCGAGCGGGCCCGTGTGCACGACGTCATCATGGGACTTGTCGATCAGAACGGCCGGCGCGGCTATGATGCCCATGTCGGCGAGCGGGGCATCAAGCTCTCTGGCGGACAGCGTCAGCGCGTCGCCATTGCCCGGGTGCTGCTCAAGGACGCGCCGATCCTGTTGCTCGACGAGGCGACATCCGCGCTCGACTCGGAGGTAGAGGCGGCAATCCAGGAGCAGCTCGCCGATCTGATGCGCAACAAGACGGTGATAGCCATCGCCCACCGCCTGTCGACCATTGCCGCCATGGACCGGCTGGTGACGATGGACCGGGGCAAGGTGGTCGAAGCGGGCACGCATGCCGAACTCGTCGGGCTCGGCGGGCATTACGCCCGCCTATGGGCGCGCCAGTCCGGTGGTTTCCTTGCGCCAGAAGAACTCGGGGCGGCTGAATAGCCGCCTCGATACAATTCGGGAACAAGTGGGCTCCCATGCCGCTTTCCCTCGCGGCGACTGGACAGCCCTCTTGCGGGGGAGCACTCTCCACACGACATGGGCAGGGGCGAGCCTGTCCAGTGGGCCTGCTTTCAGCACGTCGCCAAGATTTCAATGCCGGCTGTTCTCGCAGCGGGCGCCGGAGCCTTCATGTCCCCCTTTGTCTGGGTCAGCAATTTGTTCGAGAACTGGGTCGACCCCTTTCGGCGGCCGGCCCGGTTGCAGCCGCCGGGGCAGGTCTGGCCCTTTTTCTGGCACTATGTCGGTCAGGCCAAATGGGCCCATCTTTCCCTGCTGGCCCTGACCGGGCTCAACGCCTGGTTCGACGCCGCGTTCTTTTTCTATATGGGCAGGCTGGTCGACCTGCTCGACGCGGGCATGCCGGCGACCGGTGTGCAGGGGTTTCTGGCAATGCACGGCGTCGAATTGACCGTCATGGCCATCGTCGTCATTGGCGGCCGCTTCGTCGCGCCGACGCTGCAGGCCCTGCTCGAAGGCCAGACGATTGGACGCAGCTTCGACGCTTTGGTGCAATGGCAGGCCTTTTCGTATGTCTCGCGCCAGTCCATGGCCTTTTTCAACAATGACTTGGCTGGCCGCCTTGTCACCAAGGTTTCGCAGGCCTCCAGCGCCATGCAAGGCTTCGTGGGATCGCTTATTCAGGTCGGCTGGGCCTTCGTTATCTTCCTTGGCACCACCATGTTCCTGTTCTTCCAGCTCGATTGGCGCATGCTGGCGCTGATCACGGTCTGGATGGTGATGTTTGCGCTCACCGCCTGGTATTTCATCCCCCGCATGCGCCAAAGGGCGGCGAGCAATGCCGAGGCGGCGTCTGCCCTCAACGGCCGCGTGGTCGACAGCTTTGCCAACATCCAGACGATCAAGCTGTTCGGCAGCACCGAGGAGAGCGACAGCTATGTGCAGGATGGCATGCAGCGCTATCTCGGTACCGCAACGACGCTCACCCGCACGGTCACCGGCATGCGCGCAGTGCTTGGCCTGCAATCGGCGGTCATGGTGCTGGCCTTCGGCGTCTCTGTCCATCACCTCATGGTCGGCAGGATTGATTACCGTCGGCGCGGTCGCCTTTTCGCTGAGCCTGTTCTCCGCCTCAACATGATGCTGGGCCGGCTGATGGGGCAGCTCAACCAGTTGATGCGCAGCTTCGGCATCGTCCAGAACGCCATGGAAACGATCGCCCAGCCGCTCGGACTGGTGGACGCGCCGGACGCCGCACCACTTGAGGTCACCAAGGGCGCGGTCAGCTTCCGTCATGTCAGCTTCGGCTATGCAGGCGATCAGGGCGTGGTGCAGGATTTCTCGCTCGACGTCGCCCCCGGCGAACGTATCGGTATCGTCGGCCGGTCGGGTGCCGGCAAATCGACCCTCGTCAATCTGCTGCTGCGCTTCTACGACGTGCGGGAGGGCGCAATCGAAATCGACGGGCAGAACATTGCGCACGTCACCCAGGATTCGCTGCGCCAGAACATCGGTGTCGTGACCCAGGATACCGCTCTGCTGCACCGGTCGGTCCGCGCGAACATCTTGGCCGGCCGGCCCGGAGCCTCAGACGAGCAGATGATCGCCGCCGCCCGGCAGGCCGAGGCGCATGGCTTCATCGAGAAACTCGTCGATCAACGTGGCCGGCGCGCCTATGACGCCGAAACCGGCGAGCGCGGCGTCAAATTGTCCGGCGGACAACGTCAGCGCATCGCCATCGCCCGCATCATGCTCAAGAACGCGCCCATCCTCGTGCTCGACGAGGCGACGTCCGCCCTTGATTCAGAAGTCGAGGCCGCCATCCAGGAGCAGCTGGGTCGTCTCATGGGCGGCAAGACGGTCATCGCCATTGCCCACCGCCTGTCCACCATCGCGGCGATGGATCGCCTGGTGGTCATCGAGGAGGGCCGGATCGTGGAGGAGGGGACCCACGAAGAATTGCTGGCCCGCGACGGCCAATATGCCCGTCTCTGGTCCCGGCAGTCCGGCGGCTTTATCGATGCAGGGGCGGCACAGGCCGCTCAATAACGGCCGGTGCCAGCGAAATGGCCAGGCTAGGGCTCGGGCGCGCAATAGATGGTCGTAAAGCGTCTCCAGCACCGATTGCGCTTCATTGGCCTGAAGGCTGTAATAGATCGATTGCCCGGCGCGTCTGGTCTTCACCAGGCGTTTTTCGCGCAGCTTCGCCAGATGTTGCGACAGCGGCGATTGCGCCAGTCCGATCTTCTCCCCCAATTGCGTGACAGTGAGT
The DNA here is from genome assembly GCA_963782875.1 of uncultured Alphaproteobacteria bacterium. Classification (GTDB taxonomy): domain Bacteria; phylum Pseudomonadota; class Alphaproteobacteria; order Rhizobiales; family Devosiaceae; genus CAWALD01. The sequence goes on from CAWALD010000003.1 coordinate 2,581,722, forward strand.
TCCTCCTCCTTGAGGAGGCACAGGATCATGAGCCTGTTCTGGTTCGCCATGGCGGCGAGAAGCGAGGCTGCTTCCGCAGCCTTTTGCGTGAATTGTGTGACGTCCATTTTCCCGTTTCTCGTAATGTGTCGAGTTCGGACTCTGCCGGCCGCAGAACGGGATTCCCCAATCCACTCATGCGACGGCCCAAGGTGATTACCATAGGTAGGTAAGGGTGTCTGCCCATTACCCGTCCGTCCGGCCCCTTTCCGAGCCATGAAAAAGGCACTATCAAGACGGTACGGACATCTCTGCCCCAGGGACCGGCAAGGACCAGCGCCGACTCGGTGCTCAGTCCGCAAGCTCGCCCGCCCACAACGGCAAATCTCCATCGGAGGATCTATGGATATCGCACCCCAGTCATCGGCCGTGCGTGGCTATCGCGAACTTGATCTTGCTGGGGAATTCCGCCTCACTTCCCCAACTGAGGCCGCCATCGACCTGCCGATCATGTTGCCGGGCGACGTGCACACCGCGCTTCTTTCGGCGGGCCGCATTCCCGACCCCTATTTCGGCACCAACGAGATGGACATCATGTGGGTCAACCATACCCCATGGACCGTTGACGGCAGCTTCAGTCGTACCCGCCGAGATGGTCGACGGCCATCTGACCCTCACGCTCGAGCGAAGTCGACTAGCATCGCCGAAATCGACGCTCAACGGCGAGCTCGTCGCCAGCGTCGACAACATGTTCATCCGCCACGACATCGACGTGACCGGCAAGGTGCAGGCCGGGCGAAAACACGCTCGCCGTTCGAGTTCGATGTCGCCCGCGACGTCGCCAAGGCCCGCGCCGACGCCCATCCGTTCCCGATGCCCTTCACCAAGAACTACCAGACCAACGGGCTCGAAGGCGTCCACATGAACTTCATCCGCAAGGCCGCCTGCCATGCCGGCTGGGACTGGGGCATCTGCCTCATGCCGACCGGCGTCTACGGCGCGATGACGCTGCGCCGCTCGCGCCATCGCGCGCCAGGAGAGCGTGCAGGTCGAGCAGGCACCATGAGAACGGCGCCGTCCGACTCGACGATCACCACGCGGCTATCGCCTTCGCCGATGGCGGGTCGAGCTCACCCACGAGATCGACGGCCAGACCATCGACCGACAACGGTCGTGGTGCGCGCCGGCGAGAACGTCTTCGATCCACAATCGTCACCATCGAGAACCCCAAGCTCTGGTGGCCGGCCGGGCAGGGCGACCAGCCGCTCTACGAGCTCTGACACGACGCTCGATGGCGAGAGTCACGCACCCGCAAGATCGGTCTGCAGCAAGCTCGAATGGGTGATCGAGAAGGACGAGATCGACCACACCTTCAAGTGCCGCATCAATGGCCGCGACATCACCATGATGGGCGCCAACTGGATTCCCGCCGACGCCATTCCCTCCCGCATCACGCCGGACACGCGTCCGCGACCTGCTCGAAAGCGCCGGCGCGGCCAACATGAACATGATCCGCGTCTGGGGCGGCGGCCAGTACGAGCCGGATTATTTCTACGAGATCTGCGACGAGCTCGGCCTGCTGATCTGGCACGACTTCATGTTCTCCTGCATGCCCTATCCGTCCGACCGAGCAATTCCTCGAAAGCGTGCGCACCGAGATCACCCAGCAGGTGCGCCGCCTGCAGCACCACGCCTGCATCGCGCTCTGGTGCGGCGACAACGAGGTCATCGGCTCGCTCGACCTGGTATCCCGAGACCATCGGCCAATCGCGACCGCTACGTCGCCAATTACGACCGGCTCAGCCACGTGCTCGGCAACGATCGTCGAGGACGAGGATCCCGGCCGCCGCTTCTGGCCGTCCTCGCCCTCGCTCGGCTATATGGATTTCTCCGACGGCTGGCACTCCGATACGCGCGGCGACATGCACTATTGGGACGTCTGGCACTCGGCCAAGCCCTTCGAGGCCTATCGCACGGTCAATCCGCGCTTCGCCTCCGAATTCGGCTTCCAGTCCTTCACCTCGATGAACGTCATCGAGAGCTTCACCAAGCCCGAGGACCGCAATCCGTCCTCGCCGGTCATGGAGCACCACCAGCGCAACGATGGCGGCAATGCCCGCATCCTCGAAACCATGACGCGCTATTTCCGCTTCCCGCAAGGGAGTTCGAGCAGATGGTGTTCCTGAGCCAGGTCCAGCAGGGCCTCGCCATCAAGACCGCCATCGAATACTGGCGCTCCACCAAGCCGCGCTGCATGGGCACGCTCTACTGGCAGATCAACGACACCTATCCGGTCGCCAGCTGGTCGAGCCTCGATTATGGCGGGCAGTGGAAGCTGCTGCACTACATGGCGAAGCGCTTCTTCACACCCGGTCAATCGTCGTCGCCGTGCCGGTACACGAGGACGCACCGACGAACTCGCGCGGACTGCCGGTCGAAGGGGCGCCACCCTCACGCGTCGCGATCAAGGCCGTGAACGACGCTACCACCGATGCCCGCATCGGCTTCGAGGTCTTTGCCGTCGGCATGTCCGGAGAAATCCGCTCGCTGGTCAAGAGCAATGCCGACGTGCCGCTGAGCGGGGCCGTGACAGTCGGCACCGTCAGCCTCTCCGACCTCGCTGAAGACGAATTCCTGTTCTTCCGCTGGGCGGACGCAAATGGTCGCCCATTGGGTGAGAACGACTTCTTCCCGCGCGCCTATAAATATTACGACCTGCCCAGCGCCAACGTGACGTCGCGCTGGACCGAGGATGACGGCAAGCCGGTTCTGGTCCTCTCAGCCGACAAGCCCGCCTTCTTCGTCACCGCCACCGCCGATGTCGCAGGCTATTTCTCCGACAATGCAGTAACGCTGTTGCCGGGCGAGGAGCGCCGCCTGACCTTCACGCCGCGCAACGGCACCGAGCTCTCAGCGCCCCAGGAATCTTTGGTGGTCAGGCATCTGGCGCAGACATACGAGCGCACCGAATAGGGCGGAGAGCCGCTTCGGGAGTTGATGCAAACGGAGGCGCGGCGCATGGAAATCAGATCGGCTCTGGAAGCATTGTGCGACGCCTTCAATGCGCACGACCTCGATCGCATCATGACGTTCTTTGCGGACGACTGTGTTCTGGAGATGCCGAGGGGCGATCACCCCTGGGGTTCGCGTTTCGAGGGCAGGCTGAAGGTGCGGGAGGGGTTGGCAGCCCGCTTTGAAGGTCTGCCGGATGTTCACTACGGCGATCCGGAACATTTTGTGGATGCCGCGGCCGGCACCGGCATGTCCAAATGGACCCTCACGGGCACGACGCTTGCCGGCAAGAAACTGAAGGTCCGCGGTTGCGACTTTTACAAATTCCGGGATGACAGGGTGGTCTACAAGGACTCCTACTGGAAAATCGTGGAATAACGCCTGGGTTCTGCATCTTGCCGCTTGCCCATGTCCGACCCTACCCGCAGCGGTGGGGGTGGCGTCTCGCAGTTACCTTATACCGGCCTCCAACGAGCAGCTCATCCGATCCGAGGGTCGAGCGGCGCCGATAAAGGAGGACGAAATGATCGCACATCAAGATTTCGAGCCTGATCATGCCCATGATCTGCATCAGGCTGCCGGTGATTTGGAAGCTATCTTGATGGAGGCGCTGGAACGCGCGCTTGAAATAACCAACGACCCGGTGCCCCATTTCGGAAGAGTTCAGGGAAACCCGGCTCCGGAATCGGCTGGTCGCTCGTAAGTCCGGCGGCAGGCCCCATATGATCTGGCCGACCCAGACCTTGCGGGGCGGGGCGGGGAGCGGGTACTAGTGCCCATCTTCACCATTCTGGAAACCCGTCATGCCCACCGCCTCCATAAAGCGCTCCCGCGTCAACGAAATCATGCGCGAAGCGGACGACTTCATCCGCTCCTTCGGCTATATCCTGCCGCCTTTCGCCTATTGGTCGCCGGAAGAATTTCGCGCCAACAAGGACAAGGCGCAGGCCATCGTCGACGCGAATTTGGGCTGGGACATAACCGATTACGGTTTCGGCGATTTTGGCAAGACGGGCCTGTTTCTCTTCACCGTACGAAACGGCAATGTCGAGGACCTGAAAAAGGGCACCGGCATGCTTTATGCCGAAAAGGCGATGATCTCGCGCAAGGATCAGTATTCGCCCATGCACCGGCACGATTTGAAGGCCGAGGACATCATCAATCGCGGCGGCGGCACGCTGGTCATCGAGCTCTATGGTGACACCAATGGCGAATGCGACCGCGACAAGGGCGTCACCGTCTTTACCGACGGCATCCGCCGCGAGCTCGAGCCAGGCCACAAGCTGCAGTTGAAGCCGGGAGAAAGCGTCACCCTCATGCCAAAGGAGCATTGGCACGCCTTTTGGGGCGAGGGCGGCGACGTCTTCATCGGCGAAGTCTCGACCGTCAACGACGACAACACCGACAACATTTTCGAGGACAAGAAGGTCTCCCGCTTCTCCGGCATCGAGGAAGACGAGGACCCATGGCACCTGCTGGTCTCCGACTACGGCAAATTCCTCTGATTTGCATGGCTGCTGTCATTGCGAGCTGCCGACCGCAGCGCGGCAACCCCTCATTCGCGAGCAAAAGAGTGGATTGCTTCGGCTTTGCCTCGCAATGACAGCCTCTTGCACGGGGTCTCTTCGCCCCGCTCGATGAGGAAGTGGGGAGGCGGCTACCCCAACGAAAAAGGTCCGAGAGAAATGGCACAATCCAGCCCCATCAAGATCGGCTTCATCGGCACCGGCGAAATTACCAGGGCCATCGTCCTTGGTCTCAACAAGGCCAGCTATCCCTATGAGGAGATTCTGCTTTCCCGCCGCAATGCAGACATTTCGGCTCGGCTGGCTCGGGACTGCGCGCGTATCCGCGTCAGCGATGACAACCAGGAAATCGCCGATAGCGTCGATCTGCTCTTCCTCGCCGTCCGTCCGCAGATCGCCGAGGACGTACTGTCGCAACTTCAATTCCGGGCCGATCTGCGCATCGCCAGCCTCATCGCCACACTGACGCATGATAAGCTGCGCCAGTGGGTTGGGCCCGGTCCAATCCTGACACGGTCTGTGCCCTTGCCCTTCGTTGCAGAGGGCAGGGGCGTCACCGCAATTTATCCGGCCAATGCCGAGATGGAAGATCTCTACGGCCATCTCGGCGCCGTGGTGGTCGCAAGGGATGTCGATGAGCTCGACGCCTTGACCATACCCAGCGCCGCCATGGGCACCTATTTTGGAATTCTGCAAACGCTGCAGCAATATCTCGAGCAAAAGGGCGTCAGCGAGTGCAATGCACGCACCTATATCGCCGGCATCTTCTTCGGTCTCGCCAACACGGCCATGGAGGACGATGAACGCAGCTTCGCGCAGCTGCGGGTCGATCATTCGACACCCGGTGGGCTAAACCAGCAAATGCATGAGGTCTTTGACGGACAGGGCGGGTCGGATGCGCTCGCGAAGGCTCTCGACAGCGTCTACGCCAGAATCCGGAGTGCCGGGAAGGCCGATTGAAGCCTGCCGCGCAATCAGAGGATCATCACCTGACCGCGTCCAGCGCCCTTGGCGTTGTAGCAGGCTTCGTCGGCTCGCCTGTAGAGGGCGTCGGCATTGACGACCTCGCCACCGATCGCCGTCAAACCGATACTCGCGCCAATTCCGTGGGTCTGGCCCTCCCAAGTGAACCGGAGCGCGCCAATCGCAGCGATGACTTTTCGCCCTATTTCGACGGCGCTGCCCTGGCTGCAATCGTCAAGCACTATGGCGAATTCGTCGCCGCCGATGCGGGCCACCATGTCGCTCTCTCGAACACATTCCCGTATTTGGCTCACCACAGCTTTCAGGAGCGCATCGCCTGCAGCGTGACCACAGCTGTCGTTGACACCCTTGAAGCGATCGAGGTCGATGAGGCCCAGATACCCCGCCGCGCCAGAGGCGATTGCCGCGTTGAGGGCGGTATCGAAAGCGAGGCGATTCGGCAGTCCCGTCAGACTGTCATGAGTTGCGGCATAGGCCAGTTTGGCCTCCGCCTTTTTGCGCTGGTCGATGTCGGAGAACTGCAGGATCGTGTATTCGATTGCGCCCTCGGCGTTCCGCCTGAGGGAAGCCGTCATGGCAGCCCATGACCGCCGGCCGTCCCGCCTGGCAAACGGGTGCTCCACGGTGATCGAGTCGATTTCACCTGCCCAAAGCCGCTTGAATTCGGCTTCGTGAGAATAGCTGTCACCTCCGGGCGCCATGTCGAACAGCGAAGCGCCCGCGAGAAATCCGGCTGGATAGCCGCTTATCTGATGAAAGGCAGGGTTCGAATAAAGGATTCTGTGTTGCCGGTCCGCGATGACAATCCCGATGACCGCGCCATCCAGAACGGTTTTATAGAATTCGGAATCGAGCCCGGTGGGCAGCGGATCGATCGGCTTCATGGCAGCAACACTGGTCATGAGGCCACCTTGAAACGCGAGAAACTAACAAAATGACTACTGCGCCAATGGCTTGCGAACGATCGGCATTCTTGGTGTGCATATTGTTAAGCCCCGGCGCCGCCGCAGCCCGGCTCGTCACGCCTCAAGCATCCGCTCCGCCGCCGCCAGCGTTTCGGCTGTGGTCCGCAAGGGTCGATATTCCAGTCCTACGGCGCCGTCATAGCCCGCTTGCCTGAGCCAGCGCAGCCGCCCCGAGAGATCGATGTCGCCGCTGCCCGGCTCGTTGCGCCCCGGATGGTCGGCAACATGCACATGCACCACACGCCCGATATGGCTGCCGATCACTTCTTCTGTCAGTTCGCCCATGACTGCGGAGTGATAGATATCGTAGGTGATGCCGATTTCGCCTCGCCCCACCTCATCGGCGATATCGAGCGCCTCTGCCGTTGAAGAGAGGAAATAGCCGGGATGGTCGATCAGCGTGTTGAGCGGCTCCACCCCGAGCCGGACGCCACTATCCGCCAGCACGTCTGCTGCTTCCCTCAACGTCGCAACGAGCGTGTCTCGCTGTACCTTCTCGTCGATGTCCTGAAGCAGATTGCCAGCCTGCGCGATCAGAACAGGCGCACCCAGCCGCTGCGCCACGTCCCGCGATTCCGCCAGTCCTTCTAGAAAGGCCGCGCGATTTCCAGGATCGGTTAGGGCGATCATCGGCTCGGCGACCATGGCGGCCAGTCGCATACCTGTTTCATCCAGCGCCGCTGCTATTGCCTCGACGTCCTTGTTCGTCCACCGCCAGAATTCGACCGCCGATAGACCGGCTTTCTTGGCCAGCCGGATGCGCTGGGCAAAATCCTCAGTTTGCTCGGCAAACAGCCATTCGATGCAAGCCGACAGATACATTTGACCTCACCCCCACGCCGATCACTCGGGCGCCTGTCGCCTAGATTTTTGCCCAGCCGCCGCTCTTTTCGCTTTCAAAGATTGCATCGAGCACTTTCATTGATGCGATTGCATCCTCAACGCCATAAGGCAGCTTCTTTCCCTCGAGCACAGCCAGAGCGAACGCCTCCGCCTGCTCGGTATACTGGTCGCACGGCGCAATGATCTCGCGGCGCGCCAGATGCCCGTCGAGGCTCAACCCCGTGTCGATGATGAGAGCCGTCGCCGCATCGGCCGGCGCATTGACCGGAATGAGGATCTCGACACGACCCTTGGTCCCGAGGATTTCGAAGCGTTGATGCGGTACGAGCTGCGTGGACACGGTAAAAGCCAACTGACGACCGCCGCCAAAATCGCCGATTGCGCTCGCAAGGCGGTCCGTCTTGAAATCGGGATCGCGGTCGACAAGCGCAACGATGCGCTCCGGCTCGCCCTCGAAAAAGTAGCGCCCAGCGGTCACTGCATAGCACCCGATATCCATGATACCGCCGCCGCCGATGTCTGCCTGGTTGCGCACATTGTTGGCGTCCATGTTGTGGTAACAGAAGACGCAGTTGACGGCCCGCACTTCACCGATCTCGCCAGACCTCGCAATCTCCCGGGCGCGCCGCCATTGCGGATGGTACCGGACCATGAAGGCTTCGGCGATGATGACGTCGTTGGGGATTTCGCGCAGCCGTTGCGCATCCGCTGCATTCATCCCCATCGGCTTTTCGCACAGGACATGCTTGCCCGCGCGCGCCGCCTGCAGGGTCAGATCGACATGAAGATGGTTGGGCAGGGGATTGTAAACGGCATCTATGTCTGGATCGGCCAGCATCTCTTCATAGGCCCCATAGGCCTTCGAAATACTCAGTTCGGCGGCGGCAGTTCTTGCCGCGCCGAGATCTCGTGAGGCGATGGCGACGACGTCCGAATGCGGGGATTTCTGAATGGCCGGGGTGACCTTGGCCATGCCGATATTGGCTGTCGAAATGATCCCCCAACGCAGCTTTTTGTCCGATGCCATGCGGCGCCCCCTTTTTTATTGCGGACAACGCTAATCGCGCCCCATGAGCTTCCGCAAGCCATACGTTTGTCTCAAGGGCAACAAAAAGCCCGCGCCAAAGGCGCGGGCCGAAAACTCTTCGCTCCCGGGCAATTACTGCATCAGCTCTGCAGTCATGGTTACGGCTCCATCGTCTGCCTTCGGAACAAGCCCGCCGGACGGAAGGACATCCCAGGAAACTTTTTTGACTTCGCCGCCGACCTGCTTTTGGCTGACGCACTGGCCAAGAATTTGCGGGTACCGGCCATCACCTGCCTCGGCCCACATCATGTCTTCGATAGATGATTCGCATTCGTCGACCGCTGCGAATTGTGTCTGCGAACCGGGAAGTTCTTTACAGGTCTGCATGTCGTCAGTGCAGCCGACCAGAAGCATTATCGCGATTGCCGTTTCCATCTTGGACCGCCTTTCGTTGGCCAAAAAACGGAGCACTATTTGTTTTGTTCCGAACATATTGCGCGCGGCGGGTCGGAACGCCCTATTTTCAACATCGTTTGTTTCCCACAAAGCACATGCATCTGCATGCGCCGCACAACCAAGGAGACACGCGATGAACCGCGATCAGATGGAAGGTAATTGGGATCAGTTCCGCGGCAAGGTCCAGGCTCAGTGGGGCAAGCTGACCGGCGACGATCTCGATGTCATTAAGGGCAACAGGACGGAACTGTCGGGCAAGCTGCAGGAGCGATATGGCCTCGCCAAGGAAGAGGCCGAGCGCCAGATCGACGATTTTGAACGCAAACACTGACCACAAGGCGGGCGCCACGGGCTCGTACAGGGGCGCCTCTTGCCGTGTAAAAAAAAGGCCGCCGGCTCAGCAGCCGGCGGCTTCATTTTTGGGCCGTTGTCCCAGGCTATGCGCCGCGGCGTACGAAAGCCACGATCAGCGAGATCACCAGGAAGGCCAGGAACAGATAGAACAGAATCTGCGCAATACCGGCCGATGCGCCCGCAATACCGCCGAAGCCGAGGACGCCGGCGATGATCGCGATAACCAGGAAGACCAAAGCATAGTACAACATAACAAAACCTCCTTTGCCTTTGGCGCCCAAAACGGCCCGGCAACGGCTTTTGTTCCAGCAGACAAATAAAAAGGGCCGGCAAACGCCGGCCCTGTAAGCATTTTTCGAAATATGGTTAAGCGCTGGTTGTTCCGGTCCAGGGTCTCAGGCGGCCTCGCGCGAGCCCTCGTTGAAGAACAGCGCCTGGCTGATCAGCGCCTTGACCATGTCCGGATTGAACGGCTTGGTCACCAGGAAGGTCGGCTCGGGCCGCTCACCCGTCAGAAGCCGTTCCGGGAAGGCGGTGATGAAGATGACAGGGATGGAATCGTTGCGAAGGATATCGTTGACCGCATCGATCCCGGAGCTGCCATCGGCCAGTTGAATGTCAGCCAGCACCATTTTGGGCTGGGTGTTGCCATAAAGGGTAACGGCCTCGGAGTGGGTTCGGGCAATGCCCACGACCTTGTGACCAAGGCTTTCCACCAGCTGCTCGATGTCGAGCGCGATCAGCGGCTCGTCCTCGATGATCATGATCTCGGTTGCAACCTGACGGCTGATCTCTTCGGACGCCTGATCCAGCAGGTCCGCGAAATCGCTACGGTCTACGCCCAGGATTTCGGCGGCTTCGGTGTCGCTGAACGCTTCGACCGCCACCAGTAGGAAGGCCTGGCGTGGCAAAGGGGCGAGTGCGGCAAGGGTTGTGGCCGTCTTTTTCTCCCAGCCTTCCGCCTCCAGTGACGGGGGGACGTCCACATTTGCGGAACCAAACAGCGCAGAGAAAAGTTTGTAAACCGCCACCCGGTCCGACGAAGCCTCCGGGAATATGGAAACATCGGCGATCAGCGCCTCGAGTGTGGCGGCAACGTGGGAATTGCCCGACTGCTGCGACCCAGTAACGGCGCGGGCAAAGCGACGGAGATAAGGCAGGTGAGGGGCGATTCTCATAGAAAGCGACATAATCGGCAGGGTCTCCTTTAGCTACCCGTCGGAACAGAACAACGCCCTACAGAACGCTTGCGCCCAAAAAATGTTCCTCGTCTCGGAACTTTTTTCGATTGCGGTCCGTTCAATACCGAACGGCACGTCCCCGCAACACTGAATGCAAGATCCCGAGACAATGTCCGATCCCAAAACTTCAAAAGGCGATAAGGCAGGAATGAGGCTAGAAGACGACCCCCTTGGCCCGACAAGCGAGATCGGATCCAAACTTCGCATGCTCTTTTCCAAGGTTGAGGAAGAGGCGGTGCCAGACCGCTTTCTCGATCTGTTGGAAAAGCTCGACCAGGCCGAACAAAACAGCGGCACGCGGAAAAGCGAATGACCACGGAAACAACCTCTTTCAAACGGGAGCTTCTTGCGACGCTCCCCAATTTGCGCGCCTTCGCGGTGTCCCTGACCGGGCGGCAGGACCGTGCGGATGATTTGGTGCAGGACACCATCCTTAAGGCGTGGGCCAAGCAGTCGAGCTTCGAGTTGGGCACCAACATCAAAGCTTGGCTGTTCACCATCTTGCGCAACGAGTTCTATAGCCAGATGCGCAAGCGGGGCCGCGAGGTGCAGGACAGCGAGGGGGCTTTCACCGAGCGCCTTTCCGTTCATCCCGCTCAATATGGTTCGCTCGATCTCTCGGACTTCAAGAAGGCGCTCGACCAACTCCCCGAGGATCAGCGCGAGGCGATCATTTTGGTTGGAGCGTCCGGTTTTTCCTACGAGGAAGCGGCAGAAATTTGCGAATGCGCCGTCGGCACGATCAAGAGCCGGGTCAGTCGCGCCCGCACCCGTCTGCAGGAAATCTTGGCGGTTTCGGGACAGGCCGAGTACGGCCCTGACGCCATCGCCGCCCAAGTCACCGGTTCTTCCTTCAGCCACTGACAGCCTGCGCATTTCAATTCGCAGGTTCTGCGCCCGGAATTCGACATGGCAAAGCATCGCTGCTATTGCAGCGCATTTGCCGTGGAAGCCGCTTTGTCGACGCGCTATAAGGACAAAGGGCACACCGAGAATTCCGAGGGGTCATTGGCTAAGGATCAGGGGGAGCAGCCGCGTCCGTCCAAGACCGGTTGCGAAAAATGTCCGTTACGGGAACGGGATTACTTTCGTCCTTTCACAGGCGACGAACTCGACTTCGTGCGCAGGTTCAAGACCGGCCTGCTTGAGGTCGAGGCAGGCGGTTCCCTCCTCGTGGAGGGCGATCACAGCGCCCACATCTATACGGTAGTGTCCGGTTGGGGCTTTCGCTTCAAGACACTGGAGGACGGGCGCCGCCAGATCCTCAATTTCATCATGCCGGGCGATTTGATCGGCATGCAGTCGGCGCTGATGGACGAAATGCAGCACTCCGCCGAAGCCATCTCGCCGATGACGCTGTGCGTCTTCGAACGCCGCCGATTGCCCGACCTTTACCGTAACCAGCCAGGCTTGGCGTTCGACGTCACCTGGCTAACGTCCCGCACCGAAAGTGTCCTTGACGAAAATCTCCTGACCGTCGGCCGCCGCACAGCCCTTGAGCGCGTGGCATTCCTGCTCGCCTTCCTTTATCGCCGCGCCAGGGAGTCGGGCCTGTCCGTAAATGGCGGCTCCGGTATCCCGCTCACCCAGCAGCATATCGCCGATACCCTCGGAATGTCGCTGGTGCACACCAACAAGACCCTCCGCAAGCTCGGCGCAAGGCGGCTGCTCAAATGGCAGCACCGGGGCTATGAAGTCCTGGACGAAAAAGGGCTGATGGAATTGGCCGAATGGTCCCCGGAGCCGAAACGTCCCCGGCCCTTTATCTAGCCGGGTGGCTGGGGCGCTCACGGGCTTGGAACCCATGCCCGCAAGCGGCGTTTGCTTCGCTTATGACCAATGGTGAATGGGCGACGGTGCGCCGCCTCTTCGCGCGATTGTCGCCGATCGGAGCAGCATGAAGGTTACGGGCATTTTCAACCGCGATGGCGGAACCCTCAAGACCCTCGATGCGGAGGCCTTCGCGCAGGAGATAGGTGCACGCTTCGAGGAACGGGGGCACCGGTTCTCAACCAAGGTGATCGCGGGCAAAAAGCTCGTGGAGACCCTCGACGCTGCAAAAAGATCGAAGGCGGACGTGGTGCTGGTTGCGGGCGGCGATGGCACCGTGTCATGCGCCGCCGGCAAGCTCGCCGGTACCAAGAAGGCGCTAGGTGTTTTGCCTGCGGGTACCATGAACCTTTTTGCCCGTTCGCTCGGCATCCCGCTCGACCTGAAGGAAGCTGCCTCTGCATTGGCCGGTGGCAGCATACGGCCCGTGGATATGGGGAGCGCCAATGATCGTCGCTTCGTGCATCACTTCACGGTAGGGCTTCATCCGCAATTGTTGCGGGCCCGATCACATCTGACTTACCGGTCGCGCTGGGGCAAGATACTCGCCACCATTCGCGCCTTCAGGGATGTCGTGAACGCCCCGGCGAAGTTTCCTGCCGAATTGCAGATAGGTGGCGAAACGCGCACTTTGCAAATTAATGCTCTGACGATCAGTAACAACCGGTTTGGCACCGGCCATTTGCCTTATGCCGATTTTCCGGATCGCGGCGAGCTCGGAATTTATCTCGCCTCCGTCTGGGACACGGCGAGCCTGGCGAAGTTGGGGACGGAAGTCATGCTGGGAAGCTGGAAAACCGACGACAACATTAGCGAGGAGGAGGCGCGAAAGGTGACTGTGCGCTTCCCCGAGCTACCCAGGGACGGCAAGGCTTCGATAGATGGCGAACTCATTGAACTGGAAGCCGAAGTCGTCCTGCAAATACACCCGCAAGCCCTGAACGTTCTTGTTCCGGACGCTTCTTCTTGAGGTTTCGGTGGGTTTACCGCCGAAATTCACCCTAACCTGATACGGCCGCTCAGAAATCAGGGGATCACCGGGAACTGCCTGCAAACCCGGGGGTTCTTTGCATACGGGCTCGGAATGGGGGGCAAGTGTTTGCCACTCCTGCCCGGGCGCGAATGCAATTGCGTCCGATACACCCCGATTGGTGGCAAAGATCAGGTAGCGCGTAGTGAACTTTAGTCAATCAACCGTTTCTCCGGACATCTGGAAGGTCATCAGCGACCCCAAAAGGCTCAAGGTCCTCAACCAGATTGGGGCGATTGATGGCGGGCCGGACGCTGAGTTCGACCACGTGACCCGCCTGGCGGCCCGGATCGCCGGTGCGCCGATTGCGATGATCAGCCTTGTCGGTGAAGACCGTGAGTGGTTTCGGTCCTGCCATGGCTTCACCCAGCAAAGCCTGCCACTTGCCATGTCTGTTTGCGCTCATGCTCTGGGCGATGAGAGCATCCGCGTTCTGACCGTTCTCGATGCGACCAAGGATGTGCGGTTCCGCGACCACCCTTATGTAACCGGCGGCCTGAGGTTGCGATATTGCGCTGCGGCGCCCATTCGCGTCCATGGTCAAAGGGTGGGTTCTCTTTGTGTCCTGTCCAGCGACCCCCGAACCGAAACCGATCCGGCACTCGAAGATTCGCTTTGCGATCTGGCCGAACTTGCAGCTTCGCTCTTTCTGCTAAAGGAAGAGGAGCGGCAGCGCGGCAGGGTAACGCGTGCCCTGATGCGCGAGGAAACGCGCCACGCCCTGACGCTCGAGGCGGGTCACGTCGGCAGCTGGATCTGGAGCGTTGAATCCGGCCGCCTTACCTGCAACGACATCATGCTGGAGATGCTGGGATACGAGGGGGAGGGGGCTGTTTATGTTGATCAGCTTTTCGATCATGTCCACCCGGGCGACCTGCCTGCCTTGCGCGCCGCGTTTCAGGAAGCGCTGACCGATGGGGTCGATCTCTCATGCGAGTTTCGCGCCAGCGGCACCGATCGCCGTCTGTCGGCGCGAGGACGGGTGCTTGAGTGGAAGGACGGGGGCGGCGCCCGCACCATGATGGGCGTAATCTATGACGTCACAGCCGCAAGGCAGGCCGCTGACAACACCAAGCTGCTGCTTCGCGAGGTCAATCACCGCGTGAAGAATACGCTGGCACTTCTACAATCGGTGGCGCGCCAGACGCTCCGGCAGTCTGCAGATCCGGCGGAATTCCTGTCCGCCTTCACGGCTCGGCTCCGCTCCATTGCCAATGCACACACGCTTTTGTCCGACAATGAATGGTCGGGTATCGAGTTGCATGATCTGGTCGAGACGCAAGTCACGCCCTACGCCGCAAAAGGGCAGCTGGAACTGATTGGAGAGGATGTGCCGCTACCGCCCGATCAGGCGCTTGGGCTCGGCATGCTGCTGCATGAAATGGCGACCAACGCGGCGCGCTACGGCGCCCTGTCGCAGTCAAGCGGTAAGGTCACCATTTCGGCCGAGGTCGACAGGGGGGCGGGTGAGACCCTGCGTCTGGTCTGGTCGGAACGGGGCGGACCCCCCGTGATCGAGCCGGTGCAAAAGGGATTCGGCAGCGTCATGATCGAACGCAGCCTCGACAAGATACTTTCAAGCTCCGTTGACCTGACCTACGAACCCGAAGGCGTGATGGTCCGTGTCATTCTTCCCATCGGTCGGCGGGCGGCGGAGCCCATCGCGACTCGCGCGAACGGGTAGGACGCCTGCTGGGGCGGGAAGGCCTTCGCGAGAAAAGCATGTAGGCGCCAATGGCACCCGCCGCGGGTATGGCCAGCGAGACCAGAAGCCGTGATTTGAGGACAACGGGCGCGAGCGAAACGGCCGAGGCCGTTATGATGTCCGTCGCATCCGGTCTCTGGCTTTCCCAGCGCTTGACGGCGCGGCGGTGGTTCAGCGTCCAGATGCCGAGGACGATCAGCGCAACGACCAGAAAAACGCCAGCGACGATTAGCGCGGAATAAAGCGCGCCTACATAGGCGGCGAGCGCGATATAGCCGGCGACCAGCAGGAATACCAATCCCACCAGCGCCAGCGCGCCCACCACGGAAAAGACGATGGCGCGCTGCTTGATGTCGTCGACGCGATGCTTGACCTCCCCGCTCACGAGCGAGGTGATCAGGCTCACCAGAGCTGGCACCCGCCTTACCTGCGGGTCAGCAGAGCGGCGAGAAAACCGACCCCCGCCGCCGCGGCGAGCGAGGCCAGCGGCTTTTCCCGCACCATCTCCTCGACCTGCGATTCAGCATCGCGGACCTTGTGCTCGAAATTCTTTTGCTGCTCATGCGCGCGCTGGGCAAAACCACCGATCTTGCTCTCTGCGTCGTGGCGCGCCTGCGAAACACGGTCATTGCCCATTTTGGCAAGGGTGTCCGCAATAGCGGCGATATCTTTCTTCAGGGCTTCGATCTGCAACTCGAGGTCGCGCGACTCAGAACTCGCCATGTCTACCTCCATAGATTCCGTTTTAAACGCGCTCGGAAGGTTGAAGTTCCCTCCTAAGCACATGTGTCTTATTGTTTTTAATCAAACCCCGGCGTCTTTTGCCATCAGCGATTGGCATCAGGGTTGACGCGGAATAAAAGGTTGGACTCTGGCTCGATGCCGGATCAGGACCGACAGGAGCGCTTGTGACGAGAAAAGCGGGGCCAGGACGCGCGCCGACCGAGTTTGACGTCGCCCGGGCTGCGGGAGTGTCCCAGTCCGCCGTTTCGCGCGCCTTCACACCTGGGGCCAGTGTCGCCGAACCGACACGCAAGAAGATCCTGCAGGCCGCGCAAATGTTGGGCTATCAGCCCAATCTGATGGCGCGCTCGCTGGCAACGCGGCGCTCCAACATCATTGGCCTCGCCATCGACTATCTTGAGAACCCTTTCTATGCCCAGGTGGTCAAGGCGCTTTCCGACCGCCTGCGCGAGACGGGACGCCATATCCTCCTGTTCACCACGCCGAACCACGATCAGGTTGGACCGGCGGTGGAAAGCGTCCTCAGCTATCAGATCGATGCACTGATCATGACGGCGACGACCGCTTCGCTTGACCTGGCGCTGCAATGCCAGAAGGCGGGGGTTCCGATCGTCCAGATCAATCGGGAGTCCAAACTCCCCGGCATTTCGACCGTCAGGGGCGAAAACCAGCGCGCCGGCGAACTCGTCGCCGCCTTTCTCGCCTCAGGCGGTCACCGTCGCTTCGCCTTTGTCGGCGGCACGCCGGAATCGAGCACCGGAAAGGTGCGCGAAGAGGCGTTCACCGGTCATCTCACCGCCCACGGCGTCAAGAGAGTCCAGGTTGTCTACGGAAACTATACCTTTGAGGGGGCGGCCGCAGCCGCGCGCACCCTCTTTCAGGACGACCAGCCGCCCGATGCGGTGTTCTGTGCGTCCGACTACATGGCCTTCGCCGTGCTCGACGTGGCGCGCCGGGAGTTCGGGCTGAAGGTACCCAATGACGTTTCGGTCGTTGGTTTTGACGACGTTCCCGAGGCCAGCCATTCGGCCTATGATCTCACGACCTTCTCTCAGCCCGCTGCGGCGCTGGTGGAGGAGGCGATCAAGATCATCGATGCCATGATCGCCGAGCCGGGACGTCGTGCCCAGCGCCGCGAGGTGAGGGGACAGCTCATCGTCCGTGGCTCCGCCCGTCTGCCTGAGACCGGCCTGCACCATTCGGGTGGACACAAGGTCTGGCGGCCCTAGAGTTTCTGCGACGGCGCTGCACGCCGACTGTGGCCCCCTTCTTCAACCCCTCCTGACACGCGTCCAAACGGCGCAGGATTTTCCTTAACCACGGAACAATTCCGTCTTGCATGCGTATGCAAAGGCGGGTATTGCATGCGCATGCAAACTGCGAAACTGCCGCCACCGGCATGAGCGGAACCATGGAAGGATAAGCGGGAGATGGAAGAAAGCGGCCCAACGGTCCGAGCAGCCGAGCCGGCGCAATCCTATAGCACCGCGCCGGCCGAGCCCTCCGGCGCATCCGCTTTTCGGCGCCTTGGCGCCGCCACTAGCCCGCAAGCTTCTTCAGGACTTCGCATTATGCCCGAGACTTTCAGCCCCAGCCAAATCGCCGCCGCACTCTTCCGAACGGCCGAAATCATCAGCACTAATGACTCGGCAGAGGCCTTGGCGCGCAAATCGCTCGCCCGCGGCGAAACGGCCGCAACTCGCCATGGCGCGCTCGTCGCCGACACCGGCAAGTTCACCGGCCGGTCCGCAAAGGACAAGTTTGTCGTCGAGGACGATCTGACCCGTGACACCGTCTGGTGGAGCAACACCGGCAGCATGTCGCGTTCGCATTTCGATGCGCTTCTTGCCGATATGCTGGCTGCAGGAGAGGGGGGCGAGTTTTTTCACCAGCAGCTTTTTGCCGGTGCTGATCCCACCCACCGCTATACCGCCGATATCTTCACGCCCAATGCCTGGCATGCGCTCTTCATCCGCAATCTGCTGATCGAGCCGGCCGAAGAGGAACTGGCGGCCTTTGTCCCGGACATGACCGTCCTTCACCTGCCCGAGTTCAGGGCCGACCCCTCCCGCCACGGCACGCGCAGCGAAACCTGCATCGCCCTCGATTTCACCCGCAACATCGTTCTGATCTGCGGTACCCGCTACGCCGGCGAAATAAAGAAGTCGGTCTTCTCGCTGTTCAATTTCCATGCGCCGGCGGCCGATGTGTTCCCGATGCACTGCTCGGCCAATGTCGGCGCCGAAGGCGACGCAACACTCTTCTTCGGCCTCTCTGGGACAGGGAAAACCACGTTGTCGACGGCCAGCGACCGTGCGCTTGTCGGCGACGACGAGCACGGCTGGTCCGCGCGCGGCATCTTCAACCTCGAAGGCGGCTGCTACGCCAAGGCGATCAACCTGAGCGCCGAGCATGAGCCGGAGATCTTCGAGGCGGCGACCCATCCCGGCGCCATTCTTGAGAATGTCGTCATGTCGCCGGCAACCGGACTTCCCGACTATGCGGACGGCAGCAAGACCGAAAACACCCGCATCGCCTACCCGTTGAGCGCCATTCGCAATCGTGTCGAAACCGGCGTGGCTCCCTCGCCGCGCAATATCGTGCTGTTGGCCGCCGATGCCTTCGGCGTTTTGCCGCCCCTGGCCCGCCTTAACCGGGAGCAGGCGATCTACTACTTCCTGTCCGGCTACACAGCAAAGGTTGCGGGCACGGAACGCGGCGTGACCGAGCCTGAGGCGACCTTTTCGGCCTGCTTTGGTGCTCCCTTCATGTCGCGCCATCCCACCGAATATGGGCGGTTGCTGGCCGAGCGGCTGGATGAGACGGGCGCGCAATGCTGGCTGCTCAACACCGGTTGGACCGGAGGAGCCTACGGCGTCGGAAAGCGCATGCCGCTGCCCAAGACCCGCCGCATGCTCGAAGCAGCCCTGTCGGGCGAACTCGATGCGGCTCGTTTCCGCACGGACCCGCATTTTGGCATTGAGGTGCCCGAAGAAATCGACGGCATCGAAGCGGTCATTCTTGACCCGGCGAAGGCTTGGCCGGATGCGGCAGCCTATGAGGAAAAGGCCAGACATCTCGTCACGCTTTTTGCAGAGAATTTCAAGAAATTCGGCCCTGAAGCGCTCGAACTCGCGGCTGAAGGTGCCCCCGCCATCAGGGCGGCATGACTTCTGGCGGACCTTTTGGCCCGCCTAAGCGTTTGAGGTGAAATAATAAAAGGCGCGTCATGCGCCAGCAGGAAGGGAAGTGAAGATGGCGCTCGTCACGCTGAGACAATTGCTCGACCACGCCGCCGAACGCGGCTATGGCATCCCGGCTTTCAACATCACCAACATGGAGACCTTGCTCGGCGTCTTGGCCGCGGCGGACCAGACCCGGAGCCCGGTGATCATCCAGGCCAGCCGCTCTGCGATCAAATATTCGACCCCGGTCTTCATGCGGCACATGATCGCCGCGGCGGGCGAGCTTTATCCCGATATTCCCGTCTGCGCCCATCTCGACCACGGCAATTCCGTTTCCACCTGTCAGTCTGCTTTCCCGCTGGGCTTCACCTCGGTGATGATGGACGGCTCGCTGATGGAGGATGGCAAGACGCCGTCCGATTATCGCTATAACGCCGACGTAACCGGGGTCGTCGTGGATCTCGCCCATCGCATGGGCGTCTCCGTCGAAGGAGAACTCGGCTGCCTTGGATCGCTCGAGACGGGTGAGGGTGAGGCCGAGGATGGCCATGGCTTTGATGGCAAGCTGGACGAAAAGGCGCTGCTGACCGATGCCGGCGAGGCGGCGAAATTCGTGGCCGAGACGGGCGTCGACGCGCTGGCGGTAGCCTGCGGCACCTCGCATGGTGCCTATAAATTCTCCCGGCCCCCCACCGGCGACATCCTGTCCATCGAAACCATCAAGAAGATCAATGACAAGCTGCCGAACACGCATCTGGTCATGCACGGCGCCTCGACCGTACCCGCCGATCTGCAGCAATTGATCAACGATCATGGCGGCGAGATCCCCGAGACCTATGGCGTACCGCTGTCGGAAGTCGAAGAAGCCATCAAGCATGGCGTCCGCAAGGTCAATATCGACACCGATATCCGCATGGCAGTGAACGGCTCCGCCCGTAAGTACCTGGCTGAGAACAAGGATTCCTTCGACATTCGGTCCATGCTCCAGCCAGGCGTTGAGGCAACGACCAGGCTGTGCATCGAGCGGTTCGAGCGCTTTGGATGTGTGGGCCAGGCGCCCCTTATCCGGCCGGTTTCGCTCGGCGCCATGGCCGATCGCTACGTCGCGGGTATCCTGCGCCAGAAAGTCGCCTGACAGCGCTCAGAAGCGTCCTCCCGGCTCTTTCATCAGGCCGGGTCCTGATGCCACTCCTTCTGGAGTGGCATTTTTTCTTGCCAAGCTGATGCCAAATGCCGAACCTTGCCGTTACCATCCTGCCTGCAGTTCCGGCTGCGCCCCGAACCTTCACCTTCGCTGTCTGACAGAGTCCCCGCGCGCCCATGATCACTGTCGCCTCCTACAATATCCGCAAAAGCCTCGGGACAGACCGAAAGCGCGATCCGGAGCGCATTCTGGATGTCATTGCGGAGATCGACGCCGACATCATCGCCCTGCAGGAAGTCGACAAAAGGTTCGGACGCCGGGTCTCGACCTTGCCGGCTGAAGTCTTTGCCAAGACGGGGTATCAGCCTATCGCCTTCGGCGAGGATCCCGAGGGTCTTGGCTGGCATGGCAACACCATCCTCGCCAGGCGCAGCGTGCAGGTGCTCCATCTGAGGCGATGGTCCTTGCCCTCGCTCGAGCCGCGCGGCGCGGCCGTCGCCGATCTGCGCATCCACGACATCAACATTCGCGTGGTGGGCATGCATCTGGGGCTGATGGGCCATTGGCGCAAACGCCAGGCGCAGACTGTGCTGGCCGAACTGGAGGCGCTGGAGGCTTCGATGCCCACAGTGATGATGGGTGACCTCAACCAATGGGGCAGGGCGGGCGGGGCGCTGGCGCATTTTGCCGAAACCCACCACGTTGCCGCGCCCGGCCCGAGCTACCATTCGCGCGTGCCGGTTGCCGAACTGGACCGCATCATCACCAGCCCTGATCTCATCGTCGAACAGGCCGGCGTGCATTCCAGCGATCTGGCAAAACTTGCCTCCGACCATCTGCCGGTCTGGGCTAGGCTGAACCTCGCGCTTGCAAGGCAGGCCAGCGCCTAGAGTGCCTGCAGCCCCTTGGCGATGCGCCTGGCGTTATCGACATAGTGCTTTGCCGATCTCCTGAGCCGCTCGATATCGGCCTCTTCAAGCTCGCGCACCACCTTGCCCGGCGTGCCGATGACAAGCGAATTGTCGGGGATCTGCTTGCCCTCGGTAATCAGAGTGCCGGCGCCGATCAGGCAATTGCGGCCGATCACTGCGCCGTTGAGTATGGTCGAGGACATGCCGACCAGCGAATTGTCGCCAATCGTGCAGCCATGCAGCATGGCCTTGTGTCCGATCGTGCAGCCCTTGCCGATGGTCAGCGGGTATCCCGGATCGGTGTGAAGCACGCTGTTTTCCTGGATGTTCGAGCCCTCACCGACAATGATCTGCTCGTTGTCGCCGCGGATGACCGCACCGAACCAGATGCCGGTGTCTTCCTCCAGTCGCACCTTGCCGATGACCACGGCGCTGTCGGCCACCCAATAGAACGAAGTCGCCAGCTCTGGGTTAACCCCGTCGAGAGAATAGATGGCCATGCCAGTTCCCTGTTTCGTCTCACGCTCGAGAAAAAGCCATACAAGCCTCGGCGGGACTTTGCAAAAAGCGGAGAGGGGTACGGGGCTTGCCCTGTCAGTCCTAAATAACGCAAAAGGGCGCAGTATCAGGCGCCGCCGGGATCGAAGCGCCGCGGCGACCATTGCGCCAGACAACCGAAAAATAGTTTGAAGACTGATGCCAGAATTTCCAGCGTTCAGATTTTCCGTCGCACCCATGATGGACTGGACCGACCGCCATTGCCGTTTCCTGCACCGGCTGTTGAGCCGCCACACGCTGCTGTTCACCGAAATGGTGACCAGCGCCGCTATCGTGCATGGAGATCGGGAACGCCTGCTGGGATTTCACCCGGTCGAGCATCCGGTTGCGCTGCAACTGGGCGGGTCCGATCCGGCCGAATTGGCCGAAGCCGCCCGCATCGGCGCCGAATTCGGCTATGACGAGATCAATCTCAATGTCGGCTGCCCCTCCGACCGCGTGCAGTCCGGCCGCTTCGGCGCCTGCCTCATGGCCGAGCCGGAACTGGTCGCGTCATGCGTGAAAGCGATGCGCGCGGCGACCGATCTGCCGGTCACCGTCAAATGCCGTATCGGCATTGATGAGCAGGATATCGAAGAGCCGCTCGACCGCTTCGCCGATCTGGTAGCGGCGGCGGGAACAGAACGGCTCTATGTGCATGCGCGCAAGGCATGGCTTAAAGGCATGAGCCCCAAGGAGAATCGCGATATTCCGCCGCTGAACTACGAGCGCGTCTATCGTCTGGCCGACCGCCTCGCGCCGCTCGATGTCATCATCAATGGCGGCATCACCTCGCTGGAGGAATGCGACACCCATTTGCAGCATGTCTCCGGCGTCATGCTGGGTCGCGCGGCCTATCACGAACCGATGCTGCTCGCAGAAGCCGACAGCCGCTATTTCGGGGACATGAGGCCCGTGCCGGACCTGAACGCGATCATCAGCGCCATGGCGGCCTATGCGGAAGGCGAATTGGCCAGGGGTGCGCGGCTGAACCAGATCACCCGCCACATGCTCGGCCTCGCCAATGGCCGCCCCGGTGCCCGGCGCTTCCGCCAGATTTTGAGCGTGGAAGCCTGTCGCCCTGGCGCCGGCCCCGAGGTGCTGGAGCAGGCCCTGCAGGCGCTGGAGCCAGTACCCACGCCCAATTTGATTGACGCCTAGAGGCTGGCGATCACGGCTTGAAGCTTGTCCCGTACCGGGCCGGCGACGTCACCGAGATCGGCATTGTCGACGGCGCTCATCGAGGCAACGGGGTCGACGGCGGCGATTTCGACCTTGCCCGGCGCAACCTCCTGCACGATGACATTGCAGGGCAGCATGGTGCCGATCTTGTCTTCGGCCTGCAGCGCCTTGTAGGCAAAGCCCGGATTGCATGCCCCAAGGATCGTATAGGGGCGGAAATCGACGTCGATCTTGCTTTTCAGCGTCTTTTTCAGATCGATCTCGGTCAGGACGCCGAACCCTTCAGCCTTCAACGCTTCCGTCGTGCGAGCGATCGCATCGTCGAAGGACGTGTCCAGGGTGGTGCTGAAATAGTAGGACATGAGCCTCTCCCGATCACGGCATCGCTAGTTGCGCAGTTCCAGCGAATTCTTGCTGACGGCATATCCGGACAGCGTTTCCAGATACGTCATGCCCAAAAGCGAGGTCTCGAGCGCCCCATCTTCGGCCACGAAGGCCCGGATGTTGCGCCGCTCTATGTCGCCTACGGTCATTGTATCCAGACGCGTCAACGCTGCACGGCCCATGCCGTTTGCAGTCTGCACCGGGATGGTGAAGCGCAATTGCTCGAAATCAATTCCCGCCGCACGCGCATCTTCCGCCGTCAGCACCACAGCAGTTGCGCCCGTATCGAACAGCAGCCGCACCGGCGCGCCATTGATAGTCGCGCCGACCTTGAAGGATCCGGAGAACGAGCGCCGGAATTTTGCATTCCCCGTCTTCGCATCGACCACCGCCACGCCCGGCGACAATTCGGAAATGACGCGGTCGGGAATGCCGCCGATCTCATCGCGATAGGCATAGGCAACGACACTGAGGGCGAAAATTCCGCACCACAAGGCTGCCCCGCCGACCAGCTGCGTCAGCCTCAGCCTCTGGCGGAACAGTCCCCCGGCAACCAGCAGCAGAATGGTGACGAGGCCGATAAGCCGGGCGGATTGGGAAGTGTCGAGGCCGATGATCTGGCCCGCATCGGCGCTAAGTCCAAAGGCCAGCCCGAGAGCAATCAGAAGCGCCACGCCGACAAATGCCATAGCAAGTGAACCCCAACTACCGTGCCGCCACCACAATAAAGACAGTCAGAGCCGCAATTTCAAGCAATGCCTGCAGGGCCCCGACCAGATCTCCAGTCTGTCCTCCAACGAGTTTGCCGCACAATTGGCTCCACCCGAAAATGATCAAAATGCCGATGGTAATCGACACCACCAGGCCGATCACATGCACGAAGGGCGCCGCGAAGACGAAGCCGAGTATGACGGCCATCGCCAGTCCCACCCAGAACGCCTGTCTGGAGACCCGGCCCGCTGTGGCAGACATGCCGTTGCGCCGTGCCGGCGGCAGGGCGCGGGTCAGCCAAAGGGAACCGGAACGCGCCATGATTCCTGCCGCCAGAAGCAGAAAACCTGCCATCAGTGGCGACCTGTCGAGCAGGGCGGAGAGGGCGAAGACCCTGAGCAGCACGAAAAAGCATATGGCGAGCATCCCATAGCTGCCGAGCCGGCTGTCCTTGAGGATTTCCAGCCGCCGCTCGGGCGTCTGCCCGCCGGCCAGCCCGTCGGCTGCATCGCCGAGCGCATCCTCCGCCATCGCGCCGGTGATCAGCGCCTGCAACAGAACCGCAAGCGTCGCCGCAAACAGGGATGGCAAATGGACCCCGCCGCCGAGCACCAGCAGCAGCGCCGGCAACGCTCCAATCACAAGACTGGTGAAGGGAAGTGCATAGGCGATGAGGCTCAGGTTGGGTGCCAAATGCGGACTCGACCCCGAATAGAGCCGCGAATAGAACCTTAGCCCCATAACCAGATCGGCCATGAGGCCACCCGGGGCGTCTTCGGCGCCGTGGGAATTGTCGTTTACGTGCGGCTCGCGACTCGCTTTAGTCTCGCTGTCCAATTTCTTTCCCCGTGCACGCGCCCTGAGGCGTCTCCTAGCACCATCCCCACGGAGCTTCCATGACCGCGACGGTTCCGCCGCTTTCCGCCCCTTTTGCTCAATTCGCCGAATTGATAACCCTTTTGCCTGATGGCGACGAGAAATCCGTCGAGGCGGTGAGGGCTCGCGAAAACACGCTCACCAAACCTGCCGGTTCGCTGGGCGAGCTGGAAAACCTGGTCCAGTTTCTCGCCCGCTGGCAGCACAAGGCGCCCCCGACGCTCGAAAGCCCGATGGTCGCGATCTTCGCCGGCAATCATGGTGTCACCCGCCAGGGCGTGTCGGCCTTTCCGGCCGAGGTCACAGCGCAGATGGTGGGCAACTTCACCAATGGCGGCGCCGCCATCTCGCAGATCTGCGCGCAGCATCAGATCAATCTCAGGGTATTCGAACTCGCGCTCGAACTGCCCACGGGCGACATCACCAAAGAGCCGGCAATGGACGACCGCACCTGCGCGGCGACGCTCGCCTATGGAATGGAGGCGATGGCGGGCGGCCCGGATCTCCTGTGCATCGGCGAAATGGGCATCGGCAACACCACCATTGCGGCGGCCCTCGCTGCCGCGCTTTTCGGCGGCAGCGGCGCCGACTGGGTCGGGCGGGGGACCGGCGTCAACGAGGCGGGTCTGAAGCGCAAGGCCGATGCTGTCGACAAGGCGCTGGCCCTGCACCTGGAAGAGGGCCTGCACCCCCTCATGATCCTCGCCCGGCTCGGCGGCAGGGAACTTGCCGGCATGCTCGGCGCTGTTATCGCCGCGCGGCATCGCAACATTCCTGTCGTCGTCGATGGCTTCGTGGCCACCGCCGCCGTCGCCGTCGCGCATGCGGTCAATCCCGCCTCGCTTGATCACTGCATTTTCGGTCATGTCTCGGCCGAACACGCGCATGCACGTCTTCTGGAAAAGATGGGCAAGAAACCTTTGCTCGATCTCGGCATGCGCCTGGGGGAGGGGACAGGCGCCGCCCTGGCTGCGGTGCTCTGCAAGACGGCCCTGCATCTGCATCAAAACATGGCGACCTTCGAGCAAGCCGCGGTCGCCAACAAGAGCCACTGATGCAGTAAGGCGGGCGCCTAACCCACGTCCGAATAGATCTCGAGCCGGTTGCGCTTCTCGTGCACCGGCGCCAGCGCATCCATGACGCGGGCGCGCGGGAAGGTGGCGATGACTTCGGTGCCGAATCGGAGCTTGGAGAACAGATCGAACCGGCCCTGATGCAGTTCCATGATCTTCTGCACGATCGGCAGGCCCAGCCCCGCGCCCTGTTCCGCCGTCTTCTGGGCCAGCGAGCCTTGGCCGAAGGAGGACAGCACGGTTTCGATTTCGTTTTCGGGGATGCCCGGGGCCGTTGTCGCGAACCGAGATCATCTGACCGCCATCCGGCGCTGCGCTCGACCGTCAGCTCGACCTTGCCCGATTGCGGCGTGAACTTGATGGCGTTGGAGAGCAGGTTGAGCACCACCTGGCGGATGGCGCGCTCGTCGCCCCAGAGCTTGGGCAAGCCGTCCTCGTAATGAGCGCTGAGCTCGATGCTCTTCGACTTGGCGCGGATTTCCATCATGCGCCGGCAGTCTTCGGCAATGTCGGACCAGGGAAACCGCTTCCTCGTTGAGTTCGTATTTGCCGGCCTCGATGCGGCTGAGGTCGAGCAAGCTCGTTGATCAGGGTCAGCAGGTGCTGGCCGCTGGCGTGGATGTCGCCGGCATATTCCTTGTACTGCGGCACCTGGTGCGGCCGCCGAGCAGTTCCGATTTCAGCACTTCCGAAAATCCGATGATGGCATTGAGCGGCGTGCGCAGCTCATGGCTCATCGTCGCGAGGAACCGCGACTTGGCGATATTGGCCTGCTCGGCATGGCGCCGCGCCTCGTCCGACATGTTGCGCGCTTCTTCCAGCTCGTAGATCAGCGCATCCTTTTCGGCCTGGTGTTCGAGCGTTTCGATTTCGGAAGCATTGAGCTGGCGCGCAAGAAAGAAGAAAAAGACCTGCGCGCCAATCGCAACTGCCGACAGGGAATAGTTCAGCAGACCGCCCGACAGCATCAGCATGATGCTGACCGAAAGTGTCGCGGGTGCCGTGCTGACAAGCGTTGCGCCGGGCAGCGAGCGGGTCGTGACCGCATTGGCTGCGACGCCGATCAGCAGGAGTGCGAAGGTGATGACCGGCAAATTGGCGTCGCTGGTAAAGAAGGCCAGGCACACCAGCAACGCCCAGGTAATACCGTAGAGCGTTTCCACCGCGACAAAGGTGGCGGTCCAGCGCCTGGCGTCGAACTTCTCGCGCGCCGTACGGCGAAAACGCTGGCACACCAGCACTGCAAGCGTATTGGCGATCACCACCATGCCGGCCCACAGGAAGGCCACGATCGCTGGCACCCAGACCGAAGAGAAAAGCGCCAGAATGCCCATGAGTATGGGCATCGCGAACGCGCCCGAAATGCGCGAAGCGGCGTATTCGTCCAGAAGTTCGAGATCATAGGAGGAGCGCGTGCCGGTGCTCGACGTCAGCCGCTGACGGGCCTCGAAGACCGTACGCTGTACATTGCGGCGAGACTCCCTTCCTCCGGGAATCGGAGCGCCGAACTTGTCTGTCGCCGGGCTGAGCGGCATGTGGCGTTACTCGCGATACTCAAGGATGCAAAGACAACCGGTCTTCACTACGCTGGCGAGCAAGCTAACTGCGACGTGGTTAACAGCCGGTTTAGCGCCCGTCTGCCGGTCGCACTCGGCACAAGAGGCGAAGCGAAACGTCAAAGGTTCCGAAGGGCCATGCCTTGCCCGATTGCCAATTGGGACAAAGCCGGGGATGTCGGCGATGATGGCTTATCCCCTTCAGTCAGGTGGATACCAAATGATGATCTCGCCCAATTTGTCTACGAGCATCAAATACTGGCTGTGGCGGGCGATGCCAAAGTGTCGACCGAGGGCATATGACTGCGCAACAGACTATCGGCACCCTTGGCTTCGCCAGAGACGAACAATGCCTTGTGGCTCAACAATAGGGGTTTCCTCTTTTGGCAACGCCAATTCAAACGTCGTTTATGCGAGCTAGGAGAACGTGGCTTAGGCCTGCTACAGCGATGGATGGTCCGCAGGCGCGACCGCAACCTCTTCCAGACCGAGTTTGTTGTCAAAATGCTTAGCGTCAGCGTAGGCAAGAACGCCGTTGAAGCCCTCAAGGAGGTTGTCTCCTGACGAAAATACTTCGTTCAGTATCTCTGCCTGCTTTGCGCTCTCGTTTGGGTAGGTGTGGGAGATTTTGTTTCGCGCTATTGACCCAAAGTCAAGCGACGGTTTCAGTGCACCGAGTTTCTCCATCAGGAGTCGCTGATCTTTTCTCGACATCTCACGATCCAGTTCTTCCTCCACCTTGAGGAGGGACCGCGTGATGTGGTCCTGAAGCATTGCCGTCATCTGATTGAAGCGCAGAAGGAATGCATCCAGCTTCTCTTCGTCCTCTTCGCTCAATGCGTCGACCCGCGCTTCGTCTATCGGCATGAGCGGTTGAACGCGCCCAACAGACCACGCAAAACGCTTTGCGACTCTGCTTGTGGCGAAAAGGTACTCGCGAAGCAAATCCAGGTTAGGATTGGCATTCGCTGAGTTTGCCGCAGTGGAGGTGATCTGTTCAGTGCTGGCGTCCTCGGTCAAAGACTAATCCCCGTTTTCATCGCAATGCGGTCAATCGCCCGAACTGCGTTCCCCGGCGCTCGAATGAGAACGTCAATTCGCTGTTCCCCGATGATGTCCTTCAGACGCTGTCTGAATGCCAGCTCACGCTTGAGCGTGGCGAGTTCAGGGGCTTCGGTTTCAACATAAAGGTCGATATCTCCTCCTGCTAGGGAGTCGTCAACGCGCGAGCCGAACAGACGAACTCGGGCACGCTCTCCGAAGTACTGGTGAGCACAAGACCTAATTGCAGCAATCTCGAACGGTGTCAGGCGCATAAGGTTCATTCTCCTGTTTGAGTTTCCCCTTTTTTGATGAAAACATCAACAAACTCCGTCGACCACCTCCCGCAGTGTCACCGGCCCGGTCCTGATGCCGATCCCGAAAAGGGTATCGAACGCCGAGCGGTAGTGCCGGCGCCGGTTCCAGCGGAAGACGAACTCGTCGAGATATGCCTGCACATGGGCACGGCGGAAGCCGTGATAGACGCCCAGCGCCAGGCGCTTGAGGTTTGAGAACACCCGGTGGATCCAGGGCAGGAGCACATGCGCAGCCATGGCGCCGACGACCTTGGGCTTATGCGTCCGTTCTACGAGCTTTCGATATGACGCCAGCCCGTCCGTGATGGCGATCGATCCCTTCGCCGTGTTCGCCTCTACGAAGCGCGTCAGCGTCGGGCCGGAAAAGTCGGTGATTGCCTGGAGCCGGATGCGGCCCGGGCTTCCGTCCGGATGGCATTCGACGGCGCCGGCGACGAGGATCTTGCCGTCATGGCTGCGCCCGCCGCCTCCGGCGACGGGATCGTCAGCGGTGCGGAAGCCGATCACCGTCTCGTCGATCTCGACAACGCCGTCGAGAGGATCCCGCTCGGGATCGACCATGGCCCGGCGCAGCTTGTGGAGCAGCAGCCAGGCGGTCTTGTAGGATCCGATGCCAAGCTTGGCTTGAAGCTGCAGGGCCGAAATACCGTTTGAATGGGTGACGACCAAATGGGCTGCCAGGAACCATGTCCGGAGCGGCAGGTGCGAACGATGCATCATCGTGCCCGCTTTCGTCGATGTCTGGCGCCCGCAGGCGGCACATTCCCAGGTCCAGGGCTTTGCCCTCAGTTTCCAGCCGTGATCATGGCCACAGGCCGAGCAGACGAATCCTCCTGGCCACCTCTTCGCAGCCAGCCAGTCCGCACAGGCGTCGTCATCCGGGAACGCTGCCATGAAGGCCTGCAGTGACGGCGGCTTGTCGTGTTTCCAGCGATTGGTCTGATGATGTGCGTTTCCCATGTCGCTGAGATAGGGCGGAACCGCGGCCAGCGCGAGCATAACCTCAAGATATGGTATACACCTGACTCAAAGGGATAAGCCTTCGGCGATGGTTGACAGAATACAGGGTGATGCGCTTCAATACTCGCCCCGGGCCAGGCAGAGCCAATATTAATGTTTCTGTATATTCAAATTATATAAAAAGTTGCGGTGAAATACAATGGGCCTGGACAAGATAGACCGGAAGATACTGGCTATTCTTCAGCGCGATGCCACAATGCCAGTGGCAGAGATTGGCCGGCAAGTCGGCCTGTCCACCACGCCTTGCTGGCGCCGCATCCAGAAGATGGAGGAGGATGGCGTCATTCGCCGCCGCGTCGCCATTCTTGATCCTGCCAAGATAAACGCCGGCGTCACGGTTTTCGTGGCCGTTCGCACCAACGAACATAATGACGCGTGGATGCGCAAGTTTTCCGCGGCTGTCGAGGAGTTTTCAGAGGTCGTCGAATTCTACCGCATGAGCGGTGAGGTCGACTATCTCCTGCGCGTGGTCGTTCCGGATATCGCCGCCTACGATGCCTTTTACAAACGCTTGATTTCCAAGGTCGCGCTGTCCGACGTCAGCTCTTCCTTCGCCATGGGTCAGATCAAATATACGACGGCCCTGCCGCTCGAATATCTGCCGGGGACGCCAGACTAGGCTTCGCTATCCACCCGTAACCGACATGTGTCGCGCCACAGCGGGACCTGCGTGGGCACGGTCGATGACAAAGTCGTGGCCCTTGGGCTTGATGATCATGGCGTGATTGAGCATTCGGTCCACGCCCTCGATCCCGTGCTCGCGATAGGCGGAGCGCAGATCCACCTTGTCGTCCTGTCCAAGGCAGAGGAACAATTCGCCGGTGCAGGTGAGCCGCACGCGGTTGCAGCTTTCGCAGAAATTGTGGCTCATCGGCGTGATGAAGCCCAGCTTTCCGCCAGTTTCTTCGACGCGGAAATATCGCGCCGGCCCGCCCGTACGCTCGGCAAGGCGGGTGAGGGTGAAGCGCTCCATCAGGCGGTCGCGCACTTCGACCAGCGGCAGATAGGTGTCCACCCGGTCGAGCGCCACTTCGCCCAAGGGCATGGATTCGATCAGGGTAAGGTCGTGGCCCTCTCCATGTGCCCATTCCAGCATGGAGACAATCTCGTCGTCATTGACGCCACGCATCGCGACCATGTTGATCTTGATCGCAATTCCGGCCGCCTTGGCCGCTCTTATGCCCGTCAGCACCTGATCGAGCCGGCCGCGCCTTGTAATCGACCCGAAGCGGCTGGCGTCCAGGCTGTCGAGCGACACATTGACCCGCCTTATGCCAAGGTCGCTCAATTCTGGCGCAAACCGCGAAAGCTGACTGCCATTCGTGGTCATGGTCAATTCGCGCAACCGGCCTTGGTCGAGATGCCGGGAGAGGGCGCGCGTCAGCTGCATGATGTCACGTCGCACAAGCGGCTCTCCGCCCGTCAGACGGACCTTTTCCACGCCCCTAGCGATAAATGTCCCGACGATCGTATCGAGCTCCTCGAAGCTCAGCACCTCGCTTTTGGGCAGGAATTGCATGTGCTCCGACATGCAATAAGTGCATCTGAAATCGCAGCGGTCGGTCACCGACACACGCAGATAGGTGATCTTTCGGCCAAAAGTGTCGGTCAGGCCGGCGGGAGGAGTCATTTGTGCTGAGTAACCGTTGGTCATTGCATCAACATAGAGCGCGGCGCGCCGATATCAAACGCCCCAGCGCGCGTTCAGATGCAAATCAAAAAGGCCGGCGCGGGGCCGGCCTGATCAAAAGGGGATTCGGACCAAAGATGGATTATTGGTGCACGACCACGAGCGCCCCGACCTTGACGCGGTCGTAAAGGTCGATGACGTCATCATTGGTCAGGCGGATGCAGCCCGATGATACGGCTTGCCCAATGGTCCAGGGTTCGGACGTGCCATGCAGCCGATAAAGTGTCGAGCCGATATACATCGCCCGGGCGCCGAGCGGATTTTCCGGTCCGCCTTCCATATGGGCGGGCAAGCCTGGCACGCGCTCGCGCATCTGCGGCGGAGGCGTCCAGCCCGGCCATTCGGCCTTGCGGGTGATGTGATGTGTGCCCGACCAGCGGAACCCGTCGCGCCCGACCCCGATGCCGTAGCGCAAGGCCTTGCCGCCCCCCATGACGAAGTAGAGCCGGCGCTCGCTGGTTTCCACGACGACAGTTCCCGGCCCGTATTTGGTGTCGTAGTCGACGATTTCACGCTCGATGGGATGGTAGCGCGGCCCGCTTCGGTGAAGCGAGGGCTCTTCCCATGTATTGGTATCGGCATTGTAGATACGGGCCGCAAACGACGGCGCCGTGGCGCCGGCTGCCAGCGTTGCAGCAAGAAAAAGGGCAATAGCGGAACGGGCAATCATCATATTCGTCAATTTCCTTCGCGCATCAATCGTCGCATTCGGCGCCCCCGCAGCCAAATTTTCTTTAGCGGCCTCCGGCCGGAATGACCAGTGGCGGGGCAGTCTGCGTTGTTGAGCAGTTTAGACACAAGATTCCTAATGTCTTGCGAACGAATGCAATTTCGTGTTCACCAGTTCGGGAGCCGCTGCGCAGGCCGCGCGCTCTGCGTGCCCGGAGAGAAAAACACAATGAATGACAAGGCGCTAGGCGCCCTTCCTGATCCCGAAGCAATGAAACGGCAGGCTGCTGAAGCCGCGTTCAAGGAAGTGCATGAAGGCATGCGCCTGGGTCTTGGCACGGGTTCGACTGCACGTCACATCGTCGAAATTCTCGCCGCCGAGGTTCAAAAAGGCTTCAACTGTGTCTGCGTGTCCACATCCGAACGCACCAGCGAACTGGCGCGCAGCCTCGGACTGCAGATTTCCGAACTTGACGACGTCGGCCATCTCGACCTGACGATCGATGGCGCCGATGAAATCGACCCGCACTGCAATCTCATAAAGGGGGCGGGCGGCGCCCTTCTGCGCGAAAAGATCGTCGCCGCTGCGTCCGATCGCATGATCGTCATCGCGAACCGCTCGAAGCTGGTGCCGGTGCTGGGAGCATGCGCGCTGCCTATTGAGATAAACCGTTTCGCCGAAGGCGTGACGATGGCCGCGATTGCCGGGATCATGCGCCGGCACGGGGGAGGGGAGCGTATCGAGCTGCGCAAGAATGCGGCCGGCAACCCCTTCCAGACCGATGGCGGCCACCACATCGCCGATGCTTTTTTTGGCCGCATTTCCGATGCAGAAGCGCTTTCGAACGAGCTTTGCGCCATTCCCGGCGTGGTCGAGCATGGGCTGTTCATCGGCATGTGCGCGGCAGCCTATGTCGCCGGACCGGACGGGGTGGAACGGCTTCAGCCATAGCGGTGCGAGGGTACATCGCATCATGAACAGCCGGACTTCTAAGGTCTGTGGGGGCCGGCCCAACTGTAAGAACTCGGGGAACTATTCTTGATGACCAGGCATCTTTCGCGCTTCGGCATGGTTATGAGCGCAATCGCGCTCGCATTCGCACTTGCGGTCTCCACGATCGCGCCCGCCTCCGCCCAGGAGCTGGATCCTGAACAGCTGTCGCTGGCGCGCAAATACATCGATCTCACTGATCAGTCCAAGATCTACGAGGTGACCTTGCTGCAGGCGGGGGTCAAGACCATGAAGACGATCATGTCGCAGAACCCCGAGATCAAGGATCAGGCGACCGAAGCCATCGGCAGGACGATCAACGACTATGCGGAAAAAAAGGGTGATCTGCTCGACCAGTTCGCCCGCGTTTACGCGCTGAGGTTCACCACCGACGAGCTCAAGCAGATCGTGGCGTTCTACGAAAGCGATGTCGGCAAGAAGCTCTCGGCAGCCAATCCGGAGATCAACAAGCAGCTCCAGCAGGTTATCACCGTCTTCAGAACCAATCTGTCCACCGAGTTTTTCGCCAAGGTCCGCGCAAAGCTCAAGGACAAGGGCATCGACCTCTAGATCGCCGTCGCAGCGCCGGCAGTTGAAGGAGCCCCGCCTTGTGCGGGGTTCTTTTTTGTGCGAATCGCCATGCGGCCTGAAAACCTGGAGAAGCAGCGCCGATGTCCCAGACCTACGATCTCGTCGTGATCGGCGCCGGTTCCGGCGGCGTCCGCGCAGCGCGCATGGCCGCCTCCTATGGCGCCAGGACCGCAATCGTCGAGGAATACCGGGTCGGCGGCACCTGCGTCATCCGCGGCTGCGTCCCAAAGAAGCTGCTCGTCTACGCCAGCCGCTTTTCCGAGGCCTTCGGCATCGCCAGGGGCTATGGCTGGGACGTCTCCGCCAGCTTCGACTGGCCAACCCTCATCGCCAACAAGGACCGGGAGATCGCCCGGCTCGAGCGGGCCTATATGACCAATCTCGACAAGGCCGGCGTCGAGATCATCAAGGACCGCGCGGTCGTCACCGGCCCCAACAGCGTCGAACTCGTCAATTCCGGGCAGAAGCTTGACGCCCGTTACATCCTCATCGCCACCGGCGGACGCCCCTTTCGCCCCGAGATCGACGGCGAACAGTTCGGCATTACCTCCAACGATGCCTTCCATCTCGACACCCTGCCGGACTCCATCCTCATTGAAGGCGCCGGCTATATCGCGGTGGAGTTCGCCGGCATCTTCGCCGGGCTCGGCGTCAAGACCACGCTCTCCTATCGCGGCGACTGCATCCTGCGCGGCTTCGACCAGGACCTGCGCGGCGGCCTCGAGGAGGGCATGCGCGCCCGCGGCATCGAGATCCTTTACCAGCACAACATCGCAAGGATCGAACCGAACGGCACCGACCGCATCGTCGACTTCAAGAATGGCGACCGCCGCGAGGTCGGTACGGTCATGTTCGCCACCGGCCGCCGCCCCAACACCGAGGCGCTGGGGCTCGAGGAAGCTGGCGTCGAGCTCGACATGCAGGGCGCCGTACAGGTTGACGAGAATTTCAAGTCGAGCTGCGACAGCATCTATGCCGTGGGCGACGTCAACGGCCGCGCCGCACTGACCCCGGTTGCCATCCGCGAAGGCGCGGCGGTTGCCGAGACGCTTTTCAACGACAACCCCACCGCGGTGGATCTGTCCATGGTGCCGACCGCCGTCTTCTCCGAACCCGAGATCGGCACCGTGGGCCTCACCGAGGAGCAGGCGGCAGAGCAGGGCGATATCGATGTCTACATCGCCCGCTTCCGCCCCATGATCAACGTGCTGAGCGACAAGCCCGAGCGCATGATGATCAAGCTCATCACCGCGCCGGACAAGGGCAAGGTGCTCGGCTGTCATATCCTTGGCCCCGACGCCGGTGAAATGGTACAGCTCGTCGGCATTCCGATGACCATGGGCGCGACCAAGGCCGATATTGATCGCACCATTGCCGTGCATCCCACCGCCGCCGAGGAACTGGTGACCTTCAAATCGCCGAGCCATGTTTATCGGAACGGCAAGAAATCCGGCTGATCGGTGCCGGCGGGAGGGCGCCTCAGGGCCCGCCTGCGGGCCCTTTTGACTTGGCAGCGTCAGCCCCTCTTGCTAGACCGCGCACGATAGCTACTGCTCCCGCCGCCCCGGCGCGGCGATGTTTGCGTACTTAGGACAAAGACCATGTCGAGCTGGACGCCCTCGAGCTGGAGACAAAAGCCGATATCCCAGGTGCCGGCCTATGCCGACAAGGCGGCACTCGAACGGGTGGAAAAAGAGCTTGCCGCCTGTCCGCCACTGGTCTTTCCCGGCGAAACGCGCGATCTCAAATCCGCGCTCGCCCGTGTGGCGCGCGGCGAGGCCTTCCTGCTGCAAGGCGGTGACTGTGCCGAAAGTTTTGCCGAACATGGCGTCGCCCATGTGCGCGACTTCTTCCGCGTTTTCCTGCAGATGGCGGTGGTGCTCACCCATGGCGCATCCAAGCCGGTCGTCAAGGTCGGGCGCGTTGCTGGCCAGTTCGCCAAGCCGCGCTCGTCCGACAGCGAAACCATAAATGGCGTAACTCTGCCGAGCTATCGCGGCGACATAATCAATGGCATCGACTTCGACGCGGCTGCCCGCGAGCCCGATCCGGAACGCATGCTGCTAGCCTACCGCCAGGCCTCCGCCACCCTCAACCTGGTGCGCGCCTTTGCCGGCGGCGGCTATGCCAATCTTGCCCGCGTGCACGAATGGACCGTCGGGTTCATGAAGAACTCCAACTGGTTCCCCGCCTACGAGGACGTTGCGCGCCGCATCGACGATGCCATTGAGTTCATGGGTGCGCTCGGCCTGACGCCGGAGAATACGCCCGCCCTGCGCGAAACAAATCTCTACACCAGCCACGAAGCCCTCTTGCTCGGCTATGAGGAAGCGCTGACCCGCAAGGACAATCTGTCGGGCGACTGGTATGCCTCTTCCGGCCATTTGATCTGGATCGGCGATCGCACCCGGCAGCCAGATGGGGCGCATGTGGAATATTTCGCCGGCATCGGTAATCCCATCGGCATCAAATGCGGCCCCACGCTCAGCAGCGACGATTTGAGAACGCTGCTCGACCGCCTCAATCCGCAAAACGAGGCTGGCCGCATCACGCTGATCACCCGTTTCGGCCACGAGAAGGTCGAGGAGAACCTGCCGCGCCTGATCGAAACGGTAAAAGCTTCCGGCCACCAGGTCGTCTGGTGCTCCGATCCTATGCACGGCAACACCATCAAGGCCTCGACCGGTTTCAAGACGCGGCCATTCGAACGCATTCTGAGCGAGGTGAAGTCCTTCTTCGCCGTGCACCGCCAGATGGGCACCTATGCGGGCGGTATCCATGTCGAGATGACCGGCCGCGACGTCACCGAATGTGTGGGCGGCGTGTCGGCGGTCACCGAGGCCGATCTTTCCAGCCGCTATCACACCCATTGCGATCCGCGCCTCAACGCGACCCAGGCGCTGGAATTGGCTTTCCTCGTGGCCGCGGAAATCGCCGCCCAGCGCCCGCATCGCTCTATCGGCCGCGCCGCGGGATAAAACGCCTCATCGTCAGCGGCCCGGTTTGACGGAACTTTAACCCTAACCCTCCATAAAGATCGGAATTGCCCCGTTGGGTTCCGCGTATCGGAGGCGTGTGATGTTGCGTAAGAGTGTGGCCTTTGGCCTGGCAATGGGCGTTCTGGCTGTCGCCGTTCCAGCCATGGCCGCTGACTATTCCGACGAGCTGCGCGGTCCCATGCGCGACTGGAGCAGCTATAAGATCGACGACTACAACGACCCCCTCAGCTTCGAATTCGGCCTGCGTTACTTCTATTCGAAGGGCCAGCACCGTATGACCATGTCGAACGGGGACAGCTATTCCTCCGACGATACCAGCCACATTCTCGAGCTGCACGGGCGCATCGACGACCATTCGACAGCGACCTATCTCGAAGTTGATGCCGGCTACGCGGCAGCCATCGAAGGAACCTATTCCACTCCCAGCTCGGGCGGCACCCAGACCATCCATGGCGGACAGGTGGCTTATGCCGGGGGTGATTTCGGCTATCTGCCGTTCGGAACCGAAGCGTTCCAGGTGGGCGGACTCATTGGCTACAAATATCGCAGTGAAAGCCCGGACATGGGCCGCGTCGGCTTCACCACCAGCGGCGGCGGCGGGGACAGCGATCCCAACGATTTGCGCATACATGAACTCCGTCTCGGGCTCGCCGCAAACTCCAGTATCGGCGGCTTCATCGATTTGCGCGCGACCGGCGCCGTCGTCCCCTATGCGTGGCTGACCGGCACCTATGGCGCCTATTCCGGCTACACCCCGGCTGGCACCGTGCAGGGCTCTTCGGGCAAGATCGACGGCCATCTTTACGGCGCGGAAGCCGAACTGACCGCCTCGGTGAAACCCTATGGCAATCTCGCCATTCAGGTCGGCGGACGGGCCAGCTATCTGACCGGACCGGCGTCCATCTACTATGAGCGCGCAGATGCTGCATGGCCCGGCACCCGCCAGGGTTACACGACCGACACCCAGAGCTTGTCGTTCCTGCGCTATGGCGTCTTCGCTGGCCTCGCTGCCGCTTTCTAGTCTGAAGCTTATTGGCACCGCCTGAACCGATCAGGC
The DNA here is from genome assembly GCA_963782875.1 of uncultured Alphaproteobacteria bacterium. Lineage (GTDB taxonomy): Bacteria > Pseudomonadota > Alphaproteobacteria > Rhizobiales > Devosiaceae > CAWALD01. The sequence continues at coordinate 2,619,352 of CAWALD010000003.1, forward strand.
GGCGCTTGTCCCAGAGCCTTCGCGCCTATAAGTCTTGCCGCGTCCAAAACACACGGCAGGTCCTTGTGATAGTGCGCTTCGTTTTCTCCTCGCCTCGCAGTCCATCGGTGGCGCCATGAGCGTCAAGGTTCGCTTTGCGCCATCTCCCACTGGCCGCATTCATATCGGCAATGCGCGCCCCGCCTTGCTCAACTGGCTCTACGCGCGCCGGCAGGGCGGCAATTTCATCCTGCGCTTCGATGATACCGACGAGGCGCGCTCCACCCGCGACTATGCCGACGGCATCGAGCGCGACCTCGGCTGGCTCGGCATCAAGCCCGATGTCGTCGTCCGTCAGTCCGAGCGGACCGCCCTCTATGAGGAAGCCCGGCAAAAGCTCATTGGCATGGGCCGGCTCTACCCTTGCTACGAGACGCCCGACGAACTCGACCGCAGGCGTGCCCGCGCCCGTGCCATGGGCCGACCGCCAATCTACGATCGCGCAGCACTTTCTTTGACCGAAGAAGACAAGGCCCGGCTCGAAGCCGAGGGCAGGCGCCCGCACTGGCGCTTCAAGCTCGACGGCAGGCAGATCGTTTTCTCGGACCTCATCCGGGGCGAGCAAATCGTCAACACGGCCTCCATGTCGGATCCTGTGCTGGTACGCGAGGATGGCAGCTATCTCTATACGCTGCCCTCGGTCGTCGACGACATCGATCTCGGCGTCACGCACATCATCCGCGGCGAGGATCATGTGTCCAATACCGGCGTGCAAATCGAGATTTTCGAGGCGTTGGGTGCGCCGGCACCGACCTTTGCCCACCACAACCTCTTGACCGACGAGCAGGGCAAGGGCTTGTCCAAGCGCCTAGGCTCGCTGGCCCTGGCCGATCTCAGGGCCGAGGGCTTCGAGCCCATGGCTGTCGCCATCATGGCAAGCCTTACCGGCACCTCCGCGCCGCTCGAACCTTATCCTTCGCTGGACGCGCTGGCAGATGTGCTGGATTTCTCCATGATCTCGCATGGTCCCGCGCGCTATGCCCCCGCCGAATTGGAAGCGCTCAACGCACGCATTGTTCATGGTCTGGACTATCAGGCAGTGCAGGGGCGTCTGGCTGAAATAGGGCTCGATGATCCGGACCTCTGGTTGGCGCTACGCGAGAACCTCACCAAGGTCGCCGACATGAAGGATTGGGCGCAGATTGTCCGAGGTCCAGTAAGCGCGGACATTCCCGCCGAGGATCAGCCCTTTTTGGAAAAGGCCGCAGATATTTTGCCCCAAGAACCCTGGACCAGCGAGACCTGGGGCGCCTGGACTTCCGCTCTCAAGGCTGAAACCGGCCGAAAAGGCCGAGCCCTTTTCCATCCCCTGCGGCTGGCACTGACCGGCCGTGAGCAGGGGCCCGAACTCAAAGTCCTTTTGCCATTGATCGGGCGTAGGGCGTGTCTGGACCGACTATCCGCACACGGCGGTCCCCGGACGTAACGACCCGCGAAGCCGGATCGGGACTGCTGTCAGTAGCGGAGGCGACGGAAACCGGTGTCGGGTCGCCTTCAAGCGGCGGCCTCGGGCGCGGCAATGGCACCTGTATTGCCTGAACCACCTTTGGTTGGATCGTCCGGCGTGGGTCGCGCATGGGCAGGGGGAACGTCAGATCCCCGATGCTGATGCTGGCCCTGGCCCGCCCGTCGGTGGCGGAAGAATATTCGATGCTGCCATAAGTCTTGGGCGTCTTGCAGCCGCAGGAGGCATCATATTCCTTCCGGTAGCGAAAGGCGTTGGGCAGGGAGGTGTAGCTCTGCCCGTTCACCGACACCATCTGTTCCGGGTTTTCGCCCGGATTGTGGTAGAAATAGAGCTCGACATCCTCGCCGGGGCATTGCTGCTGGCACATCGCGGCATCGTTGCCGAGATAGTCCTCAACCGTCGCAAAGCTGATCGGCCAGTAATAGCCGTCGCACATCCTCACGCACACGGTGCGGATCGTCGATTGCCGGTAGGGCGACCCGTACGGGTCGTCGATGATACGGCCTTCATCGCCGAACACGCGGTCCAGGAAATCCTGGAAGGGGGTGCGTCCCCGCCTCGGCTGCTCGTTGAAGCGGGCGCTGGAGCGCCCGTCGCAGCCGAAGCGTGCCATTTGCTGCAGCACCGCTTCACGCTGCTGGGCCACGGCCTGGCCGGTCTGGATACTGGCGGAGAGCTGGTTGTAATCGTCACGTCCGCCGAGAATTTCGTTGGCGAGCGCCCGGCAATCGCCGCTCAATCTCTGACCTGAGTTGACCACGCGCTGACAGCCACCGCGCACGAAAAGGCTCTCTGCATCGCGCAGCCGCGATTGAAGCGTTCGCGCCCTGTCGATGTTGTCCTGCAGATGACGGAAGTCGCCGTTACGTTCGAGCGAGGACAGGGTACCCGAAATCTGCGAGCAGCTCCGGCCTTGGGCAACAGCCGCATGCGACTGGGCCACCAAGAGGACGATGACGGCCAGCTTTGCAACGCTACGCACTACGGACACTACTCGACTTGCCATGTTCCTGTGTAGGCAGCCTTGCCGAAATATGCAAAGCAACTATGCCAATTCCCTGTCTTTGCCCTATCGTGGCCGCAAGCCTCGTTTCCGCGCCACCATCGGCCGGAAACCATTTGATGTAAGTTAACAATCGGGCGTCCCCAAGGGCGCCGGGAACGGAAGAGTTCATGAAGCTGGCAAGCTTGAGCAATGGTCGCCCCGACGGACATCTGGTCGTCGTCTCGAAGCGGATGGAGCAATGCGTTGCCGCCGGGCGCATCGCACCCACGCTGCAGGCAGCGCTCGACAATTGGGAAGAGTGCGCCCCAAAGCTGGAAGCCTTGGGGAGGGAACTCGATGCGGGCCGTATAAGCGGCCAGCCCTTCGTTGCCGCCGCTGCGCTCGCGCCCTTGCCGCGCGCCTATCAATGGATCGATGGCGCAGGCTATCTGGCGCATCTGGAGCGGGTGCGTTCCCTCGCCGGCTCGCTCGACACCCAGTTGCAATCCGAGCGTCCGTTGCTCTACCAGGGCGGCTCCGATCATTTATCCGCCGCAACCGCGCCCATCCTTGTCCCGGACGACGCCCTGGCCGTCGATTTCGAAGCGGAGATCGCCGTCATCTGCGGCCCCGTGCGCATGGGGGCAGGGCGTGATGAGGCGGCTGAGGCAATAAGGCTCGTGACTCTTTGCAACGATGTCTCGCTGCGCCGGCTGGTGGCGGACGATCTGCAGAACGGGTTCGGCTTCTTCCATTCCAAACCGGCGACCGCGTTCGCGCCTGTCGTCGTCACTCCCGACGAGCTGGGCGAGATGTGGCGCGATAACCGCCTGCACGCGCGCCTCCGCGTTGAGGTGAACGGCACCCGCTACGGTCAGCTCGACACCGGCCGGGACGTGCAGTTCGACTTCGCCGACCTCATTTCAGAAGCTGCCCGCACCCGCGCCCTCGGTGCGGGCACGATTGTGGGCTCGGGTACGGTAGCCAACCGGCATGAGGAGACGCTGCCGATAAAGTCGGATGGCGTAGGGTTTGGGTGCATCGCTGAGGCACGTACGGCTGAGAAGGCCAAATTCGGCAAGGCCCGTACCCCTTTTCTGAAGACGGGCGACCGGGTTCGCATCATCGCGCACAACGAATATCTCGAACCCCTTTTTGGCGTGATCGATCAACAGGTTGCGGTGCCCTGATCACGCGATAGTGACGGCAACCCCCTCAATTATATGTGACTGTTTCATATCTCCGGACGCAATGTCTTCTACTTTGCGCCTTGCGGGATAGAACCATGTTGGCTGGAATCCGTGATGGTTTGCCCATCGCGCTGACAAAGGATTAGAGGATGACCCCCAGGACGATCACTGCACTGATGGCCGGTTTCATTACGGTGGCATCCACCGCACCCTTGCTGGCGCAGGATCCTGCGCTGAGCGGAACGGACGCCATCGCCCGTCGCCAGGAGCTGATGAAATCGAACGGACAGACCTTGCGCGGTGCGGGTGGGCTGAGCGGCGACGCGGCCATGGCCGCTGCACAGACTTTCCAGCAGAATTTCATGGAACTTCATGAACTTTTCCCGGAAGATTCACAGTCCGGACACGACACCGAGGCGCTGCCGGCGATCTGGGAGAACAAGGACGCTTTCACCGCCAAACTGGACGAAGCGCTCGCCGCCGCCAAAGACGTCGAGACGGCCGCAAAGTCCGGCGATGCAACGCAGTACAAGGCAGCGCTGAAACAGCTCGGAGACGTCTGCTTTTCCTGCCACCAGACCTATCGCGTTCAAAAGCAGAACTAGGCGCAACATCTTCGTTCCGGCGCCAATGGTGAACTACTGAGCGGCCGCTGCGTACTTCCCTCTAAAGTACGAGGGATAACGAATGGCGGAAAAAAGCAAAAAAGTGGTCATAACCGGGGTATCGACGGGGATTGGCCATGCGACAGCGAAGACCTTGATCGACAAGGGCTTTCGCGTCTTCGGCTCCGTCCGCAAGAAGTCTGATGCCGATCGGCTGCAGTCCGAACTTGGCGACAGGTTCAAGCCGCTGATTTTCGATGTGACCGATGACAAGGGGATTGAGAAGGCCGCCGATCAGGTGCGTGCCGCGCTGGCCGGACAAACGCTCGCTGGCCTGGTCAACAATGCCGGCATCGCCCTGGGCGGCCCCTTGCTCTATATGCCGCTCGATCAGTTCCGAAAGAACCTGGAAGTAAATTTGACCGGTGTGGTGGGAGTAACTCAGGCCTTCGCGCCGCTATTGGGCGCCGACCAAAACCTTCAGGGTGATCCCGGCAGGATCGTCAATATCGGATCGGTCGGCGGCCGCCACGCCTTTCCGTTCATGGGGCCCTACCACACCTCGAAATTCGGGCTGGAAGGGCTGACGGAATCGCTGAGGCGCGAGCTGATGATATTCGGTATCGACGCCATTCTCGTCGCGCCCGGCAGCATCGCGACGCCGATCTGGGAAAAGGGCGATGCGCTCGAATATGAGCGCTACGATCAGACGATCTATAAGAAACCCCTCGAAAAATTCCGCCGCAGCATGGCCAAGATCGGCAAGGAGGGGCTACCTCCCGAAAAGGTGGCGGACGTGATCGTCGAAGCGCTGACGACGAAGAATCCGAAGGTCTACTATCGGCTGACGGATTCACCTTTGCAGTTTCATGCGCTAACCAAGCTGCCCAAGCGCTGGGTCGACAGCACGATTGCGCGCACGCTCGGCCTGGAACGGAAATCCAGCTAAAGGCCTGCGCCGAAAAATCCTTGATTTTTAGCGCCGTCTGGGGTCAATTGCGGGCCCATGAAAACCCTTAACGCGATTTGCATTAACGGCTGCATTATTATCCGCTGACCTTTGAGGTGGCGGCATGGGTTTTCTGTATTCCTGAAAAGAACACGATCCCCGGCGCGCCACCAGCGAACCCTTTTGCATGGACGAGGCGCAATGGCGACCGACGAGACAGAACTCAGGCTCTACAATACGCTGTCACGGGACAAGGAGGTCTTCCGCCCCTTGGACCCTCAGAACGTGCGCATGTATGTGTGTGGGCCGACGGTCTATGACTACGCCCATATCGGCAATGCACGCCCGGTCATCGTCTTCGATGTGCTGTTCCGCCTGCTTCGCCACGTCTATGGCGAGGACCATGTTACCTATGTGCGCAACATCACCGATGTCGATGACAAGATAAACGCCCGCGCTGCCCGCGATTATCCGGATCTTCCGCTCAATCAGGCGATCCGCAAGGTCACCGAGAAGACCAACGCCCAGTTCCAGGCCGATGTTAAGGCGCTCGGGTGCCTGGAGCCGACGGTGCAGCCGCGCGCAACCGAATTCATCGGCGAACGGGCCGATGGCCGGGAAAACATGATCTCTGTCATCGCCCGCCTGATCGAAAAGGGCCATGCTTACGAGGCAGGAGGAGAGGTCCTGTTTGCGGTCGAGTCCATGTCCGACTATGGGCAGCTCTCGAAACGCAATCTCGACGAGCAGCAGGCAGGCGCCCGCGTCGCCGTCGATGCGCACAAGCGCAATCCGGCGGATTTCGTCTTGTGGAAGCAGTCAAGCGATGACGAGCCGGGCTGGGAAAGTCCATGGGGCAGGGGACGCCCCGGATGGCACATCGAGTGCTCGGCCATGAGCGCTGCCTATCTCGGCGAAGTCTTTGACATACACGGCGGCGGTCTGGACCTGATCTTCCCGCACCACGAGAACGAAATCGCCCAGTCCCGTTGCGCGCACGGCACGCCGATGATGGCGCAGGTGTGGATGCATAATGGTTTTCTTCAGGTCGAGGGGCAGAAGATGTCCAAGAGCCTCGGCAATTTCGTCACGATCCACGATCTCCTGGAAACGAAGAGTTTTGGTGGGCGCAAATGGCCCGGAGAAGTGCTGCGGCTGGCCATGCTGATGACCCATTACCGCGAGCCGATCGATTTTTCGGTTGCGCGGCTGGAGGAGGCAGAACAGAAACTGCGCGACTGGCAGCGTGCAGCGGCCGGTGATGTTCCGGCGTCCGCTGAGCCGGATGCTTCCGTTATCTCCGAACTGGCAGATGACCTCAATTTTCATCGTGCCGCGGTGGCCATCGATGCCATGGCGCGCAAGGCCAATCGGGGTGAAGCCTCTGCCGCAGGATGCCTGGCGGCGGTGCTGGATTTCCTCGGCTTCGGCACCGACAGCCTTCTGACCACGACGCAGGACATGGATGCGCAAGCGGGAGCTGCGATCGAAGACCGCTTGGCAGCCCTCGCGGCGAAAGACTTTGCCAGGGCCGACGCCATCCGCGCAGAGCTTTTGGAGCAGGGCATCCAGCTCATGGACTACAAGGACCCCGAAACCGGAGAACGCCGCACCAAATGGGAGGTGAAGCGGTGACCAGAACCGACGGCAGGGCAGCTGCTTGGCGCGAAAACCGGAATCAATTTGGGAAGCGGCTGCATCCGTGCCTGACCTCGGCCGCGCCTCTGGCACACACCGGCGGTCCTCATTCCGTCTCAGTATCGCGTTAGGAGCCACAGCATCTCAATCGCAGGGATTGACGCAAAATGACCCAGATCGATCACATCGGATTTCCGGTCACCGACTTCGACAGATCGGTTGCCTTTTATACCGCCGCGCTGAAGCCGCTCGGCATCACCGCGATCATGAATTTCGAGTATGAGGGCGAACGCCACGCCGGCTTTGGCGATGGCCAGCCCTATTTCTGGATTGGCACCGGCAAAGCTGCCGCCAAGACTTGCCACGTCGCCTTCCGCGTCGCCAAGCGCGCAGACGTAAATGCATTCTACGACGCCGCGCTTGCAGCCGGTGGCACCGACAATGGCAAGCCGGGTGTGAGGGAGATGTACAATCCCACTTACTATGCGGCCTTCGTTCTCGATCCGGATGGAAACAACATAGAGGCGGTATGTCATGATCCAGAGTGAAACCCTGACCGGCGGCTGCCAGTGTGGTTCGGTGCGCTTTGCCACCAAGCTTTTGGGCCGCGCATCGATCTGCCATTGCCGCATGTGTCAGAAGGCGTTCGGCAGCTTTTTCGGGCCGCTGGTGACCAGCCATGATGGCGCCTGGACGCGCGGCACGCCCAAATGGTTCCAGAGCTCCAATCGCGCCCGCCGGGCCTTTTGCGGCGAATGCGGCACGCCGCTGGCCTATGAGACCAAATTCGGGCTCGAACTCGCCATCGGGGCTTTCGACGAGCCGGAAAAGGTTGCGCCAAAAATCCAGGTGAACGTGGCCTCCAAGCTCGACTTCGTCGATCATTTGCACGAACTGCCGGTCAAGGACGACCCTGAAGATGAATGGCTCGACTTCATGGCCGGCATCCATTCCAACCAGCACCCCGACCATGACACCGAGGACTGGCCGGAGAAAACGGATGCAGCGCAATGAGTGAAGGCTTTTCCGGCGGCTGCCAGTGCGGCGCCGTGCGCTACACCTTCAGCGAACGACCGGATGGCGCGCATGTCTGCCATTGCCGCATGTGCCAGAAAGCGTTCGGCAACTTTTACGCGCCGCTGGTCGGAGGACCGCTCGAAACCTTTGCCATTGACCGGGGCGAACTGGCGATCTTCATGTCCTCCGACGTCGTGGAGCGCGGGTTTTGCCGGAACTGCGGCACTCCGCTGACCTTTCACAGCGTCGGCAGCGACCGCATCAGCGTCTCCATCGGTTCGCTTGACCACCCCGATCAGTTTCCACCCATCGAGCAGCATGGCATCGAAGCGCGCTGGAACTATGTGAACGGCATCGGTCAGTTGCCGGACCGTCAATCGACTGAGCGGGAGCAGCCCGAGCGCGCCGCCGCAATCGCTGCCAGCAATCACCAGCACCCGGACCATCCCACGGAGCATTGGGTGCCGGGGGTGGTGGCGCGATGAGCGAAACCTACGCGGGCGGCTGCCAATGCGGCGCGGTGCGGTATCGCTTTTCCGAAAAGCCGGATGGGGCGCATGTCTGCCATTGCCGCATGTGCCAGAAGGCCTTTGGCAGCTTCTACGCATCCCTGGTGAGCGGGCCAGCGGCGAGCTTCGAAGTAACGCGCGGCGAGATTGGTATCTTCAGCTCTTCCGAACTGACCGATCGTGGTTTTTGCGGCAGGTGCGGTACGCCACTCACGCTGGTGGATGCGGACAGTGACCTTGTCTACGTGTCCATCGGCTCGTTCGATCATCCCGAGCTTTTCCCGCCGCGCCAACAGTTCGGCATCGAAGCCCGATTGCCATACGCCAATGGCATCGGCCAGTTGCCCGATCGCCGAACAACGGAGCAGGAGCAGCCGGAACGCGCCGCCGCAATAGCTGCCAGCAATCACCAGCATCCCGATCACGACACGGAGAATTGGCCGCCGGCCAGCCAGAGAGCCATGACCAAGGAACGCCTCTACCTCTTCGACACGACGTTACGCGACGGCGCACAGACCGCCGGCATCGAGTTCTCGCTCGAGGACAAGATGGCTGTAACCGCGCTGATCGAACAATTGGGCGTCGACTACATCGAGGGCGGCTATCCCGGCGCCAACCCGGTCGACACGGCGTTCTTTTCAGAAAAAGCGCACGAAATCGGCGAAATTCACCGCCTTCGGCATGACCAAGCGGGCGGGGCGCTCGGTGAGCAACGATCCCGGCGTGCAGCGAATTGCTGCAGGCGAAGGCGGATGCCACCTGCTTTGTCGCCAAGGCCTGGGACCATCAGGTCAAGCTGGCGCTCAACATCTCGCTTGAAGGAAAATCTGCAGTCGATTGCCGAGACTCGGTCAAGGCATCGTGCGAGAGCGGCAAGGAAACCCTGCTCGATTGCGAGCACTTCTTCGACGGCTACAAGGCCAATCCGCAATACGCCCTCGACTGCGTGAAAGCGGCCTTGGACGCCGGCGCGCGCTGGGTGGTGCTCTGCGATACCAATGGCGGCACCATGCCCTCCGAGATCGAGACGATCGTCGGCGCCGTGCTGGAGGTTGCGCCCGGCGAAAACCTCGGCATCCACGCCCATAACGACACCGGCCAGGCCGTGGCCAATACGCTTGCGGCGGTGAGGGCCGGGGTTCGGCAGATCCAGGGGACGCTCAACGGCATCGGCGAGCGCTGCGGCAACGCCGATCTGATGACGCTGATCCCGACGCTGCATGCTCAAGGCGGAATTCGCCGACCAGTTCGAGACGGGGATCGATGCCGAGCAACTGGCCCGGATCACCCATGTCTCGCGCGCCTTCGACGATCTGCTCAACCGTGCTCCCGACCGGCAGGCGCCCTATGTCGGCGCCTCCGCCTTTGCCACCAAGGCGGGCATCCACGCCTCGGCGCTGGCCAAGGATTTTTCCACCTATGAGCACGTGCCGCCCGAAACGGTCGGCAATGAACGCCATGTCATGGTGTCCCAGCAGGCCGGCAAGTCGAACCTGCTGACAGCGCTCAAGCGCAACGGCTTCACGATCGCCAAGGACGATCCGCGCCTCGAACGCCTGCTGCGCACCGTCAAGGAACGGGAGGCGCGCGGCTATTCCTATGACGGGGCCGACGCGTCCTTTTCGCTCCTCGCGCACAAGGTGCTGGGATCGCTGCCCAAATATTTCGACGTCGAGAGCTATCGCGCCAGCGTCGAGCGCCGCCACAATGCGCGGGGCGAGCTGGTCACGGTCAGCGAGGCGGTGGTCAAGATACGCGTGGGCGACGAGCTGCTGATGTCGGTTGCCGAGGGCAATGGCCCGGTCAATGCGCTCGATCTGGCGTTGCGCAAGGACCTCGGTAAGTACTCAGATCGCATTGGCGGGCTTGAACTTGTGGATTTCAAGGTCCGTATCCTTGACGGCGGCACGGGCGCAGTCACTCGTGTACTCATTGAAAGCCGGGACGAATCCGGACACCGCTGGCACACCATGGGGGTGTCGCCGAACATCATTGATGCCTCTTTTGAGGCGCTGTATGAATCGATTACCTATAAACTCATGAAAACGGAGGCAGTGGAGACGGCGGATTGGCGCGCAAGAAATTGACGCACCCGACCGCTAGACCTCACGGAGAACAGTTTGGCCCAGACAGTATCTTCTAGACCACTCTGGCTTGCCGGCGCGATTGCGGCTGGCATTGTCGTTCTTATCGTGGTGGTATTCGCAGCTCCTCCGATTTTGTCGTGCAGTTCGGGCGGCCAGTTCGGCGCCTGCATGCACGACAGGCTGGTCGATGTCGGCTTGGCGACGCCCATGCCGAAAACCCTTCCTACGCCAGCGGCGGTGCCCGACAAGGGCACGGTGGTTCCCCCTTCCGAAGATGTTGAAGTGGCCAAGGGCATAAAGCCTGATTTCGACATCCTCCGTGCCGAGCCTGACGGATCCGTTGTCGTTGCCGGAAAGGCCGCGCCCAATGCGCAGGTCAACATCTACTCCGATGGCAAATTGCTGGGCTCGACCAAGGCCGACACCACCGGTGATTGGGCATTCGTGCCCGATGAAAAGCTGCCGCCGGGAGGCCAGGAAATCACCGTCACCGCGCCGGAGACCGGTCAGTCTTCGGATCGCTCGATCGTCGTGGTGATCGCCGACAACAAGTCCGACGAACCGCTGGTGGTGGCGACCGAGCCCGGCAAGGCCGATTCGGTGCTGCAGGGGCTGAGCCGGCCCGACGCCCCAACCTCCGCCAAGGCTGCGCCGGCGGCGTCAGAGCCAAAGGTCGCTGAAAGCACGCCGGCCGCTTCAGGGACCGAGAAACCCGCATCCCCGGACGCTGCAACCATTGCCTCGGTCAATCAGCAGGCAGGCCGGACCGATTTTTCCGTCGCTGCGCTTGAATCCGCACCCTCGTTCCCGGCGCCGCAGTCGGCGTCGCCGGAAACCGAGGCCGCAAAACCTGCCGCTCCGGCCAATGCCGACGCTTCGATACCGGATGCCAAGCCCGGCGTGGGAACGGCTGAAAAGCCGGCACCTGCTGAAACAATGGGCGGGAAGACGACGGACCAGAATATGGCCGACGAGAAGACGGCCGACGAGAAGATGGCCGCGACCGAAGACGCAATCGGCGACGTCGACGCGCTCTCCAGGCAGATTGATGCTCTGACGCCCGTCACCCCGCCCAGCATTGATGCCATCGAAATCGACGGCGACAAGAACTTCTTCGCAGGCGCGGGCGAGAATGGAGCGACCGTACGGCTCTATGTCGACAACCAGCACATTGGCGATGCCAAGGTGAAGGAGGGGCGTTGGCTGCTGCAGGCTGAGGATGTGCTCAAGGAGCGGTCGCAGCGTGTTCGGGTCGACCAGCTGGCCCCCGGGTCAGCCGACGTGACTGGCCGCGCCGAAGTCAACTTCGTCTTCCAGGCTCCGGCCCAGGAAAATGGCGATGAGACGGCGGTTGCCGAGGCTAACCCGACGCCGGAAGCGGCTCCACCCAGTCACACGATCGCCGTCGCCAAACCCACGGATACGGCGTCGGCTGAGCCGCCTGCCACCGATGGGGCGAATAACGCAGAAAAACAACCCGACACGACTGTTGCCTCGACGGGCGACGCCAAGAGTGCTGGTGGCGCTGCCAGGATCGTGCCGCCCAACCCGGACTTCGGCATAAACACCGATGTTCCAGTCAAGGTGGCAAGCCAGAGCACTGGGAACGAGGCCCCGGAGCCCGCACCGGCGGATCGGTCTGGCTCCACAACCACGCCAACTGCCGGCGCCAGCCAGGCGTCGGAAGGCCCTGCAACCGGCGACGTGGCCGCAATTGGCAACCCGAGCAGCGGTTCGAACGCGTCGGCAATGCCAGCGCCGGCGAATGCCCCTCCTTCGAGCGTGGCGACGGCCGATAGCGGCAAGAGCGACGCCGGAACGTCTGCGGTAGCCGGAGGTTCAGGCACGGCTGCTGTCGGCAACGCGCAAGCCGCGCGAACGGAAGTGGCCCCGGGCACTTCTGGCTCAAGCGCAACCGCGACGGGAAGCGCCGGCACTTCCGGATCCGCGGCAACAACTTCCGCGGCGGCCACGACTCCTGGCGGCTCGAAAACGGCTGCCGATGTAGCCGACGCGGGTTCTGAGGATAATGTGCCCACGCTCGTGGCCGAGCCGGTCGGTGACCCGCGCAACAAGCGCTATGCTTCGGGAAAGGCCATCATCCGGACGGGCGACAACCTTTGGACAATTGCCAGCAGGGTCTATGGCAGCGGCTATGAGTACCTCACCATCTATCGCGCCAACAAGGATCAGATCCGGGACCCGGACCTGATCTATCCCGGCCAGGTCTTCGATCTTCCTGCCATGGCTCAATAGCTATCGTTCTGACTTGCTCTCGCGCGGCGTTTCTTTTATCGTCAACTTACGATGAAGGACGCCGGTGAGCGCGACGATGATCTGGCTTTGCTCTTGCGTGCAGTGGGCCACCCTGTGCGCATCAGCATTTTGCGCATTCTTGCGGAGGGCAAAAAGCCCGAATGCTGCTGCACGGATGTGGCCCAGTGCCTGCCGCTCGCGCAGTCGACCGTATCGCAGCATATCAAGGTTTTGCTCGATGCTGGGCTGATCGCGCGACTGCCCCAGGGCACGCGCAATTGCTACGCGCTGAGGCAGGAGCGGCTCGCAGAATTGGAGGCGGCCTTCGGCGGGCTTCTTGCCGGCCTCGAGCGGCAGCCGTCGCCCACAACTCTTGCTACCGAAAGTACCTGATCACCTATGTCCGATGCGCATGCACAAAAACCCAAGGTCAGTGCTGACCAGGGGACCCTGATCTCGACCATCCGAAACCTCTGGGCGTATATGTGGCCGTCGGATCGGCCGGACCTGAAGCTGCGCGTCATCCTGGCGATCGGGGCATTGGTGCTGGCCAAGGCCGCCACTACGCTCGTTCCCTTTGCCTATAAGGGCATCATCGATTCCCTCGACACCGGCGGTGCCGCTCCGGGCGTGATGCTGGGTATCGCTGTGCCCATAGTGTTCGTTCTGGCCTACGGGCTCGGCAACATCATGGATTCGGGCTTCCAGCAGTTGCGCGACATCCTGTTCGCCAGCGTCGGTCAGCACGCCGTACGCCAACTGGCCTTCCGGACCTTCACTCACCTGCACCAGCTCTCGCTGCGCTATCACCTGCAGCGCCGTACGGGCGGGCTTGAGCCGTGTCATCGAGCGCGGCGTCAAGGGCATCGAGACCATCGTGCGCTTCACCATGCTCAACACGGCGCCGGTCATCCTGGAGTTCGCCATCGTCGCCACCGTGTTTACGGTGATGTTCGGCGTCTCCTTCATTGGCGTGCTGGTGCTGATCATTGTGCTCTATGTCTGGTTCACGGTGCGGGCCAGCAACTGGCGGATCGGTATCCGCCGCGCGATGAACGAGAGCGACACCGAAGCCAATTCAAAAGCCATCGACAGCCTGCTGAATTTCGAGACCGTCAAATATTTCGGCAATGAGCGCATGGAGGCCGAACGCTTCGACGATTCCATGTCGCGCTACGAGCAATCGGCCATGCGTATCTGGACGTCGCTCGGCTATCTCAACTTCGGTCAGGGTTTCATCTTCTGGACCGGCATGACGATCATCGGCGTAATGTCGGTGCAGCGCGTGCTCTCCGGCAGCATGAGCGTCGGCGACTTCGTGCTGATCAACACCTTCATGATGCAGATCTACCGCCCGCTCAACATGATCGGTTTCGTCTATCGCGAGATCCGCCAGGCGCCTGGCCGATATCGAGGAGATGTTCAAGCTGCTCGACCAGGCGCCGGAGATTCAGGACCACCCGAACGCAAAGCCCCTGTGCATCGACGGGTCCGGTGCTGCGTTTTGAGAACGTGGTGTTTCACTACGATCCCGACCGGCCAATCCTCAAGGGCGTGGGTTTCGAAGTGCCGGCGGGCAAGACCATTGCGGTCGTCGGACCGTCCGGAGCGGGCAAATCCACCATCTCCCGTCTCATCTTCCGCTTTTACGATGTAACCGGGGGCAGGGTGACCATCGATGGACAGGATGTGCGCGATGTCACGCAGGACCTCTCTGCGGGCGGCCGTCGGCATGGTTCCGCAGGATACCGTGCTGTTCAATGACACCATCGCCTACAACATCCGCTATGGCCGTCCCGATGCGAGCGACGAGGAAGTGCGAGCGGCGGCCGAGATGGCCCAGATTGCCGATTTCATCGCTTCGCTGCCCAAGGGTTACGAGACGCCAGTTGGCGAGCGGGGACTGAAGCTTTCGGGCGGCGAAAAACAGCGCGTCGCCATCGCCCGCACGATTTTGAAGGCCCCGCCGATCCTCATCCTCGATGAGGCGACGTCAGCCCTCGACACCCATACCGAACAGGAAATCCAGGCAGCCCTCGAAGCCGTTTCGCGCAACAGGACGACGCTGGTCATTGCCCATAGGCTTTCGACAGTCATCAATGCCGATGAGATCATCGTGTTGCGCGGGGGCGAAATCGCCGAACGTGGCACACACAAATCTCTGCTGGCCAAGGATGGGCTTTACGCCCAGATGTGGAATCGGCAGCGCGAAGCCAGCGAGGCGGAAGAAATGCTGCGCCGCACGCAGGCCGATCCGGATGGCTTTCTGCGCCGCAAAACCGAGATGGAAGACGCCGTGAAATAGGGCAGGGCGGCACGTGGTGGCGGTCGCTACGCCTTCGCCACCGCGTGTTCACGCAGCCATGCGTCCAGAATGTCCTTCCGGAATGTACCGGCTTCGAGGCGTCCGAGGATGAATTTTTCGATGGCCGCATCGGCCAGCGGCAGCGTGTAGCCATTCGCTTCAAGGAAGATATCCAGACAAGCGAAGGCCACGCGCTTGTTGCCGTCGACAAAACCATGGTTCATGGCCAGACTCTCCCAGAGGGCAGCAGCTTCCTCCAGCAGGTCGGCATAGTACCCCGTCTGCGGACGTAGAAGAGCTGCTTCGATCAGACCAGCGTCCCGAACGCCTCGTGCACCACCGGTGGCGTCCAACAGAACTTCGTGTATGCGGAGAACTTCGTCGAGCGTCAGGTAGAAGGTCACAGGCCGTTATTTCGCCAGTGCCTCATAGAGAGCGCGCCGCTTCTCGAGCGATTCCTGAAGCAGTTCTTCGATCACGGGCCGCACCCTCGGCTTGGCGCTGAACTCCCGGTAAGCCCGAAACTCCTCAGGCGACAGAACCACGGCTACGTCGCGCCCATTCTTTTGGATATGCACCGGTTCCCGGCGCGCATCCTCCAGAAGCTGACCAAACTTGTTCTTTGCATCTGTTGCGGTCATCTCAGCCATAAGTGTCTCCTCGGCTACATTAGCTAAATAAGCCATTTCCCGTTTGAGCGCAAGAGATGGCGAGGCGACAGCTGCTGCCGAAAAAAAGGGCCCGCATTTCTGCGGGCCCTTGAACTTTGGAAGCACGGTCTAAGTCTACTCGGCGGCCTGCCGTGAGACGATGGTGACGCCGTTACGCTCCGTCTCCACCAGACCTGTACTGTCAGCATGGATGTACCGAGCGGCGCTGTCGACATCGTCCGGGATCTCAACCTCGACCTCCACGCCCTCTGGCGTGACTGCCCGACGGCGCCGGAAGACGCCACCCACCGAGGATAGGCTGCTCCCAACCCATGCACCCGCCGACTTGGCGCTCGCCCAGATCACCGAAGGCGCCGTAATCATCACCGGCACCATGATCAGGTAAGGGCCGTCGAAACGAACAGGCCTGAGACCAGCGCGGCGCTCAAGGCGGTAAACCAGGTGCCGGCGAGACCGCCGACAGTGATCTCCCGTCCGATGAAGTCGAACTCGATATTGAGCGCCATCGGGATGACGCCCAAGGCCGTCACTGTCGCTGTCAGCAGCACCGGACGAACACGCTGGCTGACCGTCAGCAGCATGGCCTTGATCGGCTCGACGCCATCGACCCGGTGGTAATGGTTGTAGGTATCGGTCAAAACGATGCCGTTCTTCACCACGATACCGGCCAGAGCGACAATGCCCAATCCGGTCATGATGGCCGAGAAGGGCATGCCGGTGACCACCAGCCCCAACAGCACACCGGCAAGCGACATGCCGATCGTCGAGAGCGTGATGATGACCTGCCAGAAGCTGTTGTACTCCAGCAGCAGGATCAGCGCGATCATTGCGAGCGCGACGACAAACGCCTTTCCAAGGAAGGAGAAGGTGTCGGCCATCTGCTCATCGGCGCCACCATAGGCGATATGCGTGTCCGCCGGGATGTTGCCAGCCTGGTCCTGCTCTTTCTCCCATGCCTTGATCTTCGCAATCTTGTCGGCAGCGTTGAGACCCGGCTCCAGATTGGCCGCCACGCTCATGGCGTAGGCGCCATCATACCGGGTGATCGCTGCCGATCTTGTGGACTGGCGTACGCTTGATGAAATTGCTCACCGGAACCAGACCTTGTGCGGTCGCGATCTTGAGAGAATCAAGGGTGCTGAACGTCCGCTCGTCCTCGGGCAGGCGGACCCGAATGTCGAGTTCGTCCGTTGCATCCTCCGGACGATAGGATGCCGACCTTCACGCCTGAGGTGATGAGCTGCACATAGGGGCTAAGCTCGCGCACGCCGATGCCGTATTTCGCGGCTGCGACGCGATCCAGCGTAACCTGCCAATCGATGCCTGGCGCGGGCCTGCCGTCTTCGACGTCGATGGCACCACCGAGATCGTTCTCGATATAGTTCCTGAGGTCGGCGACGACCGGAGCGAGATGCTCGTAGGTCTGGCTCTCGACGCGCAGATTGATGGCCTTTCCCGAAGGCGGCCCGTTCTCCTGCCCGGCCACCTGCACCTCAAGGCCGGGGATGTCCTTGGTTGCATTGCGGATATTGGCAAAGATCTGAGCCGCTGGCACGCGGTCGCGCCAGTCGAGAAGTTGCAGCTGGAACTGCCCGATCGTGTCGGGAGGTGCGCTGCCGGCAAAGCCGCCCTGACCGCCGCCGAAAGACATGACCTCATCCTTGATGCCCTGGACGTCAAGGATCTTGTTTTCGACCTCGACGAGCATGTCCCGGATCTGGACGGGCGAATAATTGCCGCGGGCAATTACGTTCACCGTACCCTGTTCCGGCTCGGAATCCGGGAAAAGAACGAATTTCGAGGGATGGGTGGCGAAGGTGTAAAAGCACATGAACAGCACCGCAAAGCCGCCCAGAAGCGTCAGGATCGGATGGTGCAGCAACCGGTTCATCATGCGCACATAGATGCCCGTAAGTCCGCCCACCTTCCGTGTGTCGAACTTCTCCGGATACATGACGATGTCGGCCTTTTCCTTGGCCACCGGATCGACATGTGAGCCGGCGATCAGCGAGCCGATGATCGGCATGAACACCAGCGCCGACAGCAGCGAGGCGCACATGACGACCACGACGATGACCGGCAGATAGCTCATGAACTTGCCGATAATGCCCGGCCAGAACAGCAGCACCACGAACGCGGAGAGCGTCGTGAAAGTCGCCGAGACCACCGGCACGAACATCTTGCGGGCGGCCAGAATGAAGGCCTCGCGCTTTGAGACGCCTTCCTGAAGCTTTCGCTCGGCGTATTCGACCACCACGATCGGATCGTCGACCAGAACGCCGACCGCCAGCACGAGCCCGAACATGATCATCATGTTGAGCGTCATGCCCAGCATGCTGGTGACCAGGAACGCGATCATGAACGAGATCGGGATCGACATGCCGATCATCAGGGCAGGGCGCACCCCAAGCGTCGCCACGCAGATGATCAGCACCAGCGCCACTGCGGTCAGAACTGCCGCCTGCAGCGAACTGAACAGGCTCTTGGCCGACTCCGACTGATCGAGCAGGAACGAATGCTGAATGCCAGCCGGCCAGTCCTTGGTGAACGTGTCGGTTGTCGACTTCACCTCGTCGGCGATGTGAATGACATTGGCGCCAAGCTTCTTGACCACGCTGATGGTGATCGCCGGGGCGCCGTTGACATGCGCATAGCTGGTGGCGTCCTTGAAGGTGCGGCTGATCTGGGCGACGTCACCAAACGTCACGACCGTGTCGCCGGACGTCTTGATCGGCAGGTTGTAGACGTCCTGGGCCGAAGTGATCAGTCCGGGAACCTCGACCTCAAAGGCGCCTTTGCCCGTGTCGATCGTGCCGCCGGGCACGACCAAATTGTTCTTGGCCAGGGCGTCGAAAAGCTGCGACGCGGTCAGGCCATAGGCTTCGAGCTTGTCGGCGTCGATGGTGACCTGCAAGAGTTCGTCCCGGGACCCGGCCAGATCGGCCGACTGCACGTCCGGCAGCTTCTTCAGCTCTTCCTGGAGATCCTTTGCTTTCTGGACGAGCGCGCGTTCCGGAACATCGCCATAGACCGCAACCGAGATCGACGGAAAGCTCGCAAAGGAGATCGCCGTGATCGTCGGCGTCGTCGCATCATCGGGAAGCTGGCTGGTCACCCCGTCGAGCTTCGCCCTGATATCGGATTCAGCCTTGTCCTTGTCCGTGCTGACGTCGAATTCCAGAAACACCGACACGTGGCCTTGGGAGGCGGTGGTGGTGTAATGGGTGAGCCCCTCGATATCCTTGATGCGGTCTTCGATAGGCTTGCCGAGCAGGCGTTCGGCATCGGCCGGCGCCACGCCGGTTTCGCTCACGGAGACGTAGAAATAAGGGAAGTCGACCGCCGGGAAAGCTTTCCCGCGGCAAAGACGTGTAGCTCGCGAAACCGGCCACGAGCAGCAGGATCATTATGGTGATTACGACCCTTGGCATCCGCAGGATGCGCTCGAGGAAGTCCATCATGATGCTTGTCCTTCGTCATACTTCTGCGCATCGACGGTTTCGCCGGCCTTCACATATTCCTGGCCGACCGTGATGACGTCCACTGTGCCCGGAAGTCCGTTGACCCAAACGCCGTCCCGCGTGTCCTTGAGGATGTCTACGGGGTAGAACTCAACCTTGCTGTCCTTGACGGCCCGAATACCCAGGGTGCCATCATCATTCAGCGTCAGAACCGACTGCGGCAGCAGTTGCGCGGGCATTACGCCCATGTCGACGGTCGCATCCGCCGTCAGCCCGTCCCGGATCTTGCCATTTGGATTGGCGATCTCTGCCTCCGCCTTGAACGTGCGTGTTGCCGGATCGGCAGTGGAGGAGATGAAGGTCACCTTGCCCTCCGCAGTCTGCCCGTCGATGGTGGTAACGCTCACCGGCAGGCCGGTCCGCGCCAGACCGATGCGCGCCTCGGGAATGCTGCCGACGAACTTGATGGGATTGAGCTGAACGATCGTTGCGCAGGGCTGACCGGCGTTGAGAAGGGAGCCGACCTCCGCAAGTGGCTCTTGCACGATGCCGCCCACCTTGGCGCGGATTTCCGTGCGATCGAGTTCTGCGCGCGCCTGTTTCAACGACGCCTGGGCCGCCTTCAGGCTGGCCTCTGCGGCATTGCCTGAATTGGCCGGGGCGAGCCCCTTGTCCCGCAAGCTCTGATTGCTGCTGAAAGCGACCTCAGCCTGCGCGACGGCGGCCTGAGCCTGCGCGAGGGCTGCCTGGCGGGTGCCCTGGTCGAGTTGACACAGCAGATCGCCGGCTTCCACCGTCTGGCCCTTTTCGACCGCGACCTTGTCGACAGTGCCGCTCGTCTCGGCTGCCGCCGTGACCGTGGCGTTGGCCTTGGTCTGCCCGCGCAGGGTGATCTGCAGCGGCATTGGCTGTGCGGTGTAAGTCTTGATGCGCACCGACCGTGCCTTGTCGGCGGATTCATTTGTTGCCGCGCGCTCGGCAATCGTCAGATGCGGGTTCACCCCATCCTTGCCGGTGGCATCTTCTTCTGTCTTGGTGCCCTCGGAATCGCTGAACAGCGAAACCACCGGCTTTTCGCCATTGCCCGGCCCGTGGCCCCCATTGACGATGACCCCGGATCCCATCCACACCGCGATCACCACGATGATCACCAGCGCGATGCCGTAAGACATGAAAGCACGCATGTTCTTTGTCCGTTATTGAGCGGCGGCTTCGGAGGCGGCGTCAGGCTGCGCCATCGCGATGAGCTCGTGCTTGTGGTTGTCGATATAGTCTCTTGCCCCTTTTAGGCAATCGAGGCCGTAACGGATCACCCATGCGTCTGTCGCATGGCTTCTATTCTCCAAAAGCTCGCCGAGTTGCACCAATTCGGCGTCCATTTTGGCCAGCCGCTCTTCCAGCCGCGCCTCGACCAGACTCGCGGGCAGGTACTGGGCAAAGCGGGCAAAGAGCAGAAATTCGCTGCGGAAGACATCCTCGCCCAAGGGCTCGAAAAGCGAATCCAGAAAGGCTCTGCGACCCTCGTCCGTGATCGAATAGACCTTCTTGGAAGGGCGGCCCTGATGTGCCTCAACATGGCTTCTAACCAGTTGTTCTTCCTCGAGTTTTGCAAGCGCGGGATAGATTGCGCCAAAGCTCGCTTCGACGAAATAGGAGCAGTCCCCTTCCGTGCAAAGCTTGCGGATTTCATATCCCGACGCGTCGCCCTCATGCAGGACGGCGAGGCAAAGCGTTCTGACGTTCATGTAACTCAAACCCCTGATATGCTGGGCCAGCATATGCCGGGCATATATATGCTTGTGCGATAGGGTTCAAGAGCAGGTTCTGTAGGTCGCCTAGACGTTATCGCCGACGATGCGCAGCATCTCCGCCGCGACGTGCTGGCCAAGCGCAAGATCGGCAGCCGCGACAAAGAACGGGTTCAGAAATTTGACCCCCGTCTTCCCATAGGTCAGCGGCAGCCCCTTCAACGTCAGAACAACGCCCCCCGCCGCTTCGAGAACCGCCTGTCCGGCCGCAGTGTCCCACTCGCAGGTGGGCGTGAAGCGAGGATAAACGCGGGCGGTACCATCCGCCACGAGGCCGAATTTCAGCGAGGAACCGACAGAAACATCCGCCTTGACCGCCAGCAGGTCGGCGAGCGGCGCCAGAGCGTCGTGACCATGTGTGCGGCTGGCGACCATTGTCATCTCGCCGTCGGGATCTGTCTGGATGGGTCGCTTCGCCGAATATTGACCGTCCACCAGCGCGAACTCGAAGGCGCCGCTTGGTCCCCCGCAAAAGGCCTTGTTGATCGCCGGCGCCGTCACCACACCGAGCACCGGCCGGCCATGTTCCACTAGCGCGATGTTGACGGTGAACTCGCCGTTGCGCTTGAGAAATTCCTTCGTGCCGTCGAGTGGGTCAACGATGAAGTAACGGGGGCCGAGCTTTGGCACCCGTCCGGCGCTGACGCTTTCTTCGGCGAGGATGGGAAGGCCGGTATCTGAGAGCGCATCGATAATGATCTGCTCGGCCTTGTGATCGGCGACGGTGACGGGAGAGCCGTCGGCCTTGCGGCGCGCATCGATTGGCTCGGCATAGATATCCATGATCGTCTGGCCGGCAGTAGCGGCTGCAGCCATCATGGCATCGAGAAGGGCAGTGTCGGTCAAATCAACTCTCCATTGGAGAGAAGCCCGGTGTCAGCTTTCGAGCCTGATGTCCAGACCCAGATCGAGGGGCAAGGCCCCCATGGTGATGCGGCTGGTGGAAATATAATCCACGCCCGTCTCGGCAATGGCGCGAACGCGCTCCAGCGTCACCCCGCCCGAAGCCTCGAGCCGGGCCCGGCCGTTGTTCAGTTCCACCGCCTTCTTCAGCGTGTCGACGTCCATGTTGTCGAGCAGCACCGCATGGGCGCCGCCCTCCAGCGCCTCGGCGAGTTGTTCGAGCGTATCCACTTCGACTTCGATGACGATCATGTGTCCCGCAAAGGCCTGTGCCGCCGCAATGGCAGCGCCAACGCCGCCCGCAACTGCGATGTGGTTGTCCTTGATCAGAATGGCGTCATCGAGCCCGTAGCGGTGATTGCTTCCTCCGCCGCAGCGCACGGCATATTTTTCGAAGGCCCTTAGCCCCGGCGTAGTCTTGCGCGTGTCGCAGATGCGGACGCCCGTCCCGGATACCGCTTCAACGAATCTGGCAGTCAACGAGGCTATGCCACTCATGTGATTCGTGAAATTGAGCGCAACACGTTCGCCGGACATCACCTGCCGGGCGTTGCCGGAGATCCTGGCGAGCTCCATGCCTGCGATGATGCGTTGGCCGTCGCGAACCAGCGCCTGGAATTGCACGTCCGGTCCAGCGAGACGGAAGGCGGCCTCAGCCAGATCGCTGCCGCAGAAAATCCCCGCTTCACGTGCCGCCATGACAGCCGTGGCTTTCGCGTCCGGCGACAGCGTCGCCTGGGTCGTCAGATCGCCCGCCAGGCCCAAATCTTCCTCTAGCGCTGCACGCACGGCGCGGTCGACCAGAACGCGCGGCAATTGCGCCGCAAAACCTGACACTTCCATGCAAATGCCCCGCAAACAATCTCGGTATCTTGTAGAAGGGCTGTGCGGGGCTGACAACCGCCGGAAAAGCCGATCTGAGGACTAGGTGCGAGGCGCACGGGATGATAAGGACCAAGGACCCGCCCTCGACGATCTCTCAGTGCCATTGGCCGCCATGTTCCTGCCCGAACCAAACGTGCTGATCTTTCTGTTCCTCGCCGCCGTCTGCATTGGTCTCGCCAAGTCCGGATTGCTTGTTTCCATAGGCACGGCGGCTGTGCCTTTGCTCGCCTTCGCGCTGCCAGCCAAGGAGGCCGCAGGCCTGCTGCTGCCGGTCCTGATCGCGGGCGACATCGTTGCGCTGACGATTTATCGGCGCGAATTCAGCTGGCCGGTTCTGGCCATTCTGTTGCCGGCCTGCCTGCTCGGAGTTGGCGTGGGCTGGGCATTTTTCGCCTTTGTCAGCGAAGCGGTGGTCCGCATCATCATCGGAGTGGTGGCCCTGCTTTTCGTGCTCGATGCCTGGCTCGGCCTGCGCAAGAAGCTGGCTGAAAACACGCCGTCACGAGGATGGGGCGTTTTCTGGGGCGCTGTAACCGGGTTTACCAGCTTCATCAGCCACACTGGCGGACCGCCCTACCAGATCTACGTTTTGCCGCTCAAACTCTCGCCTGCCATCTTTGCGGGCACAACTGCCGTGTTCTTCTTTGTGCTGAATACCTCGAAACTCGTGCCTTATTACTTTCTGGGCCAGCTCAGCATGAGCAATCTCGAACTGGCAGCTCTGGCGATCCCCGTGGTCTTTTTGAGCATGGCGGTCGGTGTTTATCTGGTGCGCCGGGTCGATACGGGCATCTTTTACAAGATCGCCTATGTGCTTTTGCTGCTCCTGGCGATCAATCTCATCTGGGAAGGCACCGCCATCCTGTTGGCAGCCTAGGTCTCACAAATCCGAGAGCAGGGGTTCGGACCTCTGATTTGGTCTTGGCAGACCGTTTGCCGCTCATTAGCCTTTGTCTTCATCAAGGACCTACCGGGTGGTGGGGAACCCGGGGCGCGCACTAGTATAGGAGCGCCCAGCATGAAGAGGCGGCCCCTCTATTCAAAATCGGGCAGACCGCGGCCGGCGGGTAGCTCGTATGTATCGGATACGGCTCGCGGCGAGCCGCAATTTCTTGATCTTCCATCCGAAGATGCGGGACCAGGACTTTGGACACGTTTGTCCGGGGGCTGGCGGCGGCTCTATGGCAGACGACAAGGCCCCATTCTTGTGGCGATTTCGGCTCTAGTAACGTTGGCGCTGGTCGGCGCTTACGACCTCGTCACGCCGCCGGCCCAACACCTCACCCAGCGCGATCTCAATGCTGCGGTCAATTTCGCCATCGATCAAAGACCACGCCCGCCTGCGACGACTGCGCTTGCTTATGCCCGCATCATTCCTTCGGTTGTGCGTGTCAACGGACTGGCTCCTCAGGAAGGGCAGGGCGGCGAAGACAAGAGCCTCCAGGACCAGGATCGCGCTACGGCGCCGGCGCCGGACAAGGGGCTGGAAGAGGACTTCCACGAAAAATACACCGCAGTCGGAACCGGCGTGGTAATCGACGAGCAGGGCACGATCCTGACCAACATGCACGTAGCTGCGGCCGCAAAGCATCTGCAGGTCACCTTCGCCGACGGTACCGAAAGCAACGCAATCGTTGTTGGCGTCGAGCCGGAAAACGACCTGGCCATCATCCGTCCTGCCACCGTCCCGGATGATCTGAAGCCGGCCACCCTTGCCTCCAGCGCAGGCCTTCACCCCGGCGACCAGGTCGTTGCTGTCGGCTTCCCCTTCGGTATCGGCCCCTCCGCTTCTGCAGGCGTCGTTTCGGGCCTCAACCGCGAATTCCAGCAGGATGGCGAGTCGGTGCTCAAGAACCTGATCCAGTTCGACGCGGCGGCCAATCCCGGGAATTCCGGCGGTCCTCTTGTTAATGCCGACGGTGAACTCGTCGGCATCGTCACCGCTATCCTCAACCCGTCCGGCCTCAGGACGTTCGCTGGCATCGGATTTGCCGTCACCATCGAGCAAGCGGCGGGTGCGTTGGGAGAATCGCCTCTGTAGTTCGCCGCTTCAAACAGTCGAGAAAGGCCCGAGCCAATGAGCCAGGACACCGAAGACGCCTCAGCCACCGCCAGTCTCATGGAGCAGATCCTTTATGAGGTCAAAAAGGTCGTGGTCGGGCAGGATCATTTCCTCGAACGCGTGCTGGTAGCTCTATTGGCACGAGGCCATTTGCTGGTCGAAGGCGTGCCGGGGCTTGCCAAGACGCTGACGGTCAACACATTGGCCGACGTCGTCCATGGTTCGTTCAAGCGCATTCAGTTCACACCAGATCTGGTGCCTTCCGATCTGGTCGGCACCCGCATTTACAACCAGAAGACGGGTGAGTTCGCGACCACGCTCGGCCCGGTCTTTTGCAATCTGCTTCTGGCCGACGAAATCAACCGCGCACCTGCCAAGGTGCAGAGCGCGCTACTCGAGGTCATGCAGGAGCGCCAGGTCACCATAGCGGGGGAGACGCACCCGGTTCCAAATCCCTTTGTGGTCATGGCCACCCAGAACCCGATCGAGACCGAGGGCACCTATCCGCTGCCCGAGGCGCAGGTCGACCGCTTCATGATGAAGGTTTTGGTCGGCTATCCCTCCGAAGAGGAGGAATTTGTCATCGTATCGCGGGTTACTGGTGCGGCGCAGGCAGTAGCGCGGGTCGCGACCACCGATCAACTGATCAATTTGCAGCGCCGTTGCCGCGAGCTCTTCGTCGACCCTTCGCTCATCCAGTTCGCTGTGCGCGTTGTATCGGCCACCCGGGACCCTCAGCGCTTCGGGCTGGAAGACACGGGCCGTCTGATGCTCTACGGCGCCAGCCCGCGCGCTTCCATCAACATGATCGAAGCGGGCAGGGCGCTCGCCTTCCTGCGGGGTCGCGACTACGTGCTGCCAGAGGACGTTGTCGACGTCATCCCGGATGTTTTGAGGCACCGCATCGTGCTGTCCTACGAGGCACTTTCGGAGAATGTCGGAACCGAGGAGATCATAAAGACCATTCTGCGGGCGGTTCCTGCCCCCGAAAAACCGCTAGAGAGCCATGTCCGGGTCGCCGCGGCAAGTTGAGGGCCTGCTGCAGCGGCTCGAATGGACCGTCATCAGGCGATTGGACGGCCTGCTGCAAGGCGACTACCGCACACTGTTCCGGGGGTTTGGGCTCGATCTGGCCGATCTGCGCGAATACCAAAGCTATGACGACGTGCGCCATATCGACTGGAACGTGACGGCGCGAACGCAAGTGCCTCATGTTCGCGTCTACAATGAAGACCGCGAGGTAACAGCCTGGTTCCTTTTGGATTTGAGTCCCTCGGTCGATTTCGGCTCGGGAGAGATCACCAAGCGGGAGGTCCTGGCTGAATTCACCGCCGTTCTGGCGCGCCTTCTGACCCGCCAGGGCAACAGGGTGGGCCTGATCCTTTACAATGGCATGACGGAATTCGTGGTGCCGCCGCGCACCGGGCGACGGCATGTGCTCTATATGCTCGATCGCATTCTGGCGCATCCGCGATTGCCGCGGGCGCCCCAGACCGATATCGGCGCCTTTCTGGGTCGTGCCATGACGACGATCAAGCGGCGGTCCCTGGTTTTCGTGGTATCCGATTTCATCTCGCGGCCGGGCTGGCAAAGGCCGCTGCAAATGCTCAGCCAGCGCCATGAGGTGCTGTGCGTGCGACTGATCGATCCTCTGGAGAAAGCGCTGCCGGACATCGGGCTTCTGGTGTTTCAGGATGCCGAAACCGGCGAACAGCTCTTTGTCGATACGCATGACCGGAATTTCCGCCGGCGCTTCGTGCATGAAGCCGACAAAGCTGAGTTGGCGCTGATCGAGGCCTTTACCAAGGCTGGAACCGATGTGCTCGAATTGGCGACTGGGGACGATCTCGTCGACGCAATCCTGCGCTTTGCCAACATGCGGAGCGGCCGCAGCCGGCAAGTCGGCGGTCCGGTAACTGATCCGGACGCTGCGGTCGCCGGGGCGTGAGCGCGGCTGTGGAATAGGAGTGACGCCATGACTTTCATTTGGCCCGACATGCTGTGGCTGCTTCTCGCGCTGCCGGCAATGATTGCTGCGTACGTCTGGGTGCTGCGCCGCAAGAAGAAGGCGGCGGTGCGTTACGCCAATCTGGCGATGGTGCGCCAGGCCATGGGGCGAGGGCCTGGCATCCGCCGCCACATTCCGCCCGCGCTGTTTCTGATCGCCATGGCGGCACTCATTATTGCCGTAGCGCGGCCCGCAGCGGTTGTGACCCTTGCCTCCTCGCGCGCAACCATCATTCTTGCCATGGACGTGTCCGGCTCGATGCGCGCCGACGACGTCGAACCGAACCGGCTTGTCGCCGCGCAGGAGGCCGCCAAGCAGTTTATCGCCAACCAGCCCGCCAATGTGCAGATCGGCATTGTGGCCTTTGCCGCCTCGGCCCTTCTCGTGCAGGTGCCGACCATCGACCGCGAAGCTCTCTATGCCGCCATCGACCGCTTCGAGCTGCGCCGCGGCACAGCCGTCGGCTCCGGCGTCTTGCAATCGCTGGCGACGATCTTTCCCGATGAAGATTTCAACCTTCCCGACAACCCATTGGCAGGTGACCCCTGGCGGGGCGGACTGGGTGACCCGATGCTCGGCGCCGGGTTCAACAGGTCTTATGAGAGCCGCTCGCTCGACCAGCAGCCAACGGCCACTGACCGGCCGCCTCACGTGCCGGTGGAACCGGGGTCTTATGACAGCGCGGTCATCATACTTCTGACCGACGGCGCCACCACCACCGGACCTGATCCTATCATTGCAGGAAAGGTCGCCGCCAATTATGGCGTCCGCGTCTTTACCGTCGGTGTCGGCTCCACCGCAGGCAGCGTGGTCAATTTCGGCGGCCGCTACATGCGTGCCCAGCTCGATGCCGATACGCTCAAGAACATCTCCGACACGACCCATGGCCAATATTTCGAGGCGCAGTCGTCCGATGAACTCAAGAAGATCTACAATTCGCTGTCGACCAAGCTGATCTCGGAGAAGAAGCTGACCGAGATCGCTTTTGTTTTCGCAGGCATCGGCGCCATTTTCGCTCTGATGGCCGCGGGCCTGTCCATGCTCTGGTTCGGTCGTGTCGCATAAAGCTCCGCGAGGCGAAAAGGCCTGAGATTGTGCGGATCAGTCCCGGATGAGACGCTTGCGCAATTCCAGCGGCGTTACGCCATAGGCGCGTCTGAAATGGGCGTAGAACTGGCTTTGCGAATTGAAGCCGGACTGAAACGCGACATTGGCGATGGAAAGGTTGCTCTCGAACAGCAGCGCCCGCGCCCGCACGAGCCGCATGCGCGTGATGAATTTCTGGATGGGTACCTGCATGACACCGGTGAAGATGTTGAGCGCATAATTGGGGTGCAGCCCTGCGACCCGGGCGACATCCCTGACCGTCAGGGGCTCGGAGAGGTTTTCCAGAATGTGTCTGACCATCGCCACCGCATAGCGCACCGGCGGCGCCTGGCGCTGCTTGCCGCTGGAAGGCTCTATCCATGCCGGCAGCAACTCCTCCCATCCCAGCAGCGTGGCGCGCCGCAGCATGGCGGCGATTTCGACCTTGAGGATATCCTGCCGCTCCGGGTCGCCGCTGCGATAATCGGCATACCAGCGGCGCAATGTGCCAGGTCCAACCGCGTCAGGCGAAAGGCACACCACAGCGCCCCCCATCATGGGTTCGTGCAAGCGGCCGATATGCGGCATGTGCAGGAAGGCGTCCAGCGGCAGGTAAATGTTGCACTGCTCGCCGTCCCCGGTCGCGCCGCGGTCCACAGCGACGGTTTGGTGTGGAATGCCAGCCCAGAACATGACCAGCCGCCGGTCCGGGATGGAGACGGGCCGGTCCTCGAAAAGGTAGTCCATATGGCCTGCGCTCAGCCAGTTCAGTTCGATATGACCGTGCGTATGCCATTTCGGCATGACGACGGGTTCGAACCAGCGCATGCCGAAGCGTCCGAAGGCGCGCGATTTGGCATAAAACTGCCGGTCAGGCCGCCCGATCGGCTTGGAAACTGTCAGCGGCGTGTGACGTTTGGTCTTCCCCCTGCCGACCTCCGGCGCTGATTGCGCGTCAGCCATGCTCATCCTGCCCAATCTGTAATTTCCGGAATAACTGCCTAGCAAATCGGATTGCGAGTTGAAAAGAGGCGAGTTTAGCTAGGTAGCATACGGGACGGGTCCGACGGCGGGAGGCCGGCCGGGCTCGCGTCTCTTGTGGCCGTGACCGATGGGAGGAAATATGAGAAAACCACTTTTGGCCCTTGCCGGGGCCAGTCTGATGCTGAGCGTGTCCATGGCGGCGGTGCAGGCCCAGGACATCATGGCGCCGACAACACCGCCAGATCCGCCAAAGTTCTCGGCGCAGACGCAGCCGAACTTCGTCAACCCGACCGATATCTATACCTATCAGTCACTGCCCGAGTACCACGAGCCCGACTGGGTCACGAAGCAATTCGTCGACGACGGGACGCTGCCGCCGGTCGCCGAGCGCCTGCCCAAGGAGCCGCTGGTCTACAAGGCCTCCAACATGCCCGACGGCATCGGCAATTACGGCGGCGTACTGCGCCACGTCATCGGCGGACGCCCCGAGGGCTGGAACTATTCCGCCGGCCAGATCGCAGGGCTGGGGCGGCATCGATATCGGGCTCTCGGAGTGTCTGACCCGGACCGGGCCGCTGTTCGAGATCAAGGCCGATGCGCTGGAACCCCTGCCGAACCTGGCCAAGAGCTGGGAGTGGTCCGAGGACGGGCATGAGCTGACCATGCACCTCATCGAGGGTGCCAAATGGTCAGACGGTGTGCCGTTCACCTCCGAAGACGTCATGTTCTTCTGGACCGACAACGTCCAGGACCCCAACGTGCTGCCGCTCAACGGCGCGACGCCGGAGACCTTCGGCGAGGGCACCAAACTTGAAGCCGTCGATGACTACACAGTCAAATGGACGTTCAAGGACGCCTTCCCCAAGCAGTTCCTCTATGCCATGGCCTATGGCACGTTCTGCCCCGGTCCGGCGCATATGCTGAAACCGCAGCATCCGAATTATTCGGACAACACCTACGACCAATACAAGAACGCCTTTCCGCCGGATTTCCTGAACATGCCGACGATGGGGGCCTGGGTGCCGGTGGAGTACCGGCCAGACGACATCATCGTGATGCGCCGCAACCCCTATTACTGGAAGGTGGATTCCGACGGCAATCAGCTGCCTTATCTCGATGAGCTCGAATACAAGCTGTCGACCTGGGCGGATCGCGATGTGCAAGCCGTGGCCGGAACGGGTGACTTCTCCAACCTCGAACAGGCAGAGAGCTACGTCGAAGCCCTGAAGAAGTCGGCTGACCCAAATGCTCCGGCACGTCTGGCCTTCGGTGCCCGGACCATCGGCTATTCGCTTTATCCGAACCTTTCGGCCAATGGCTGGGGCGAACCGGATGCGCGGGCCCAGGCGGTGCGGGAACTCAATCGCAACGAGGATTTCCGCAAGGCGATCACCTATGCGATCGATCGCGAGCATCTCGGCAATTCGCTCGTGAAGGGGCCCTTCACCGCCATCTATCCGGGCGGCCTCTATACCGGCACCGCCTATTACGACAAGGACTCGACGGTTTACTATCCGTACTCCGTCGACAGCGCCAAGGCGGAGCTGAAAAAGGCCGGCCTGGAAGATACGGACGGCGACGGCATCGTCAACTTCCCCAAGGATACCCCGGGTGTCGGTGGGGACGATGTCGAGGTGACCCTGCTGGTCAACTCCGACTACCAGACCGACAAGAGCCTTGCTGAAGGCGTGATCGCGGCAATGCAGCAGATTGGTATCCGCGTGATCCCGAACATCCAGGCTGGCAATCAGCGTGACGCTGCCCAGCAGTCCGGCCAGTTCGATTGGATGATCTTCCGCAACGGCTCGGAACTGATCTCGGTGGTGCAGGGCACGTCCGCTCTTGCCCCTACGGGGCCGCAGACAACCTACAATCACCGGGCCGGCAAGGACGGAACGGTCGATCTGCTGCCGTGGGAGAAAGAGATGGTGGACGTGGTGAACAAGTTCATCGCCTCCAGCGACAATGCCGAACGCGTCGAGCTTATGAAGCAGTACCAAAAGCTTTACACCGAGAACGTCGCGACCATCGGCCTGACCCAATATCCGGGTGCGCTGATCATCAACAAGCGGTTCAAGAATGTGCCGGAAGGCACCCCGATCTTCATGTTCAATTGGGCAGAAGATTCGGTGATCCGCGAGCGCATGTATGTGCCCGACAGATGCCCAGCAGGGTTACGAGCTCTTCCCCGACACTCTGCCGGGCGAGCCGGGCGAGGGGAACGGACCGATCTCCAAATAGCCTCCCGAAAAGCTGTGGTGCGGGGAGCATTTCCCGCACCAATTTCGACTTGGTGGGGCCAGACGGAAAATAGCATTTCGGCACAAACGCTATTGTTGCGGTCCGAAAAAACTCAGGCGGCCCAGTTGCGGTTACCTCAGCACGTCGCCCGCCGACGCGGCTGAAATCAGGAAAGGGAGCAGGTCATGGTGCGTTTTGTGCTTTCGCGCATTCTGTCGGCCATCCCGATACTCATTCTTCTGAGCGTTGTGACCTTCGTTATCATCCAGGCGCCGCCGGGCGACTATGGGGACTACATCCGCTCCATGCTCATGAACCAGGGCCACGCGACGGCCGAGCAGGCAGAAGCGCAGGCGCAGGCCTACCGCGCGGCGCACGGACTGCTCGACCCACTGCCGATCCAGTATCTTCACTGGGTCCAGGGCATCGTCACTCATTTCGATTTCGGCCATTCGCTCTACTACAACAAGCCCGTGGGAGACGTGGTTGCCGAGCGCCTGCCGCGCACGATCATGCTGGCGCTGACCTGCCATCTACTGGCGTCAATATTCGGAATTTCTCTCGGCATCCTCGCGGCGACGCGTCAATATAGCTGGGTCGACACGCTCACCGGCTTCATCTCCTTTCTCGGCATGACGATTCCGCGCTTCCTGCTGGCGCTGATCATCATCTACATCCTTGCCTTCAAGCTGAACGTGCAGGAGATCGGCAGTTTCTTCTCGGCGAGATATGGCGGCGCGCCCTGGTCCTGGGGCAAGTTCGTCGACCTCCTGCAGCATATCTGGCCTGTGATCTTCATCGCGACCTTTGGCGGGCTCGCCTACAATATGCGGGTGATGCGCGGCAATCTGCTCGACGTACTCAACGCCCAATATATCGAAACGGCACGCGCCAAGGGGCTCTCGGAAGGCGCGGTGGTCATGAAGCATGCCGTCCCCAATGCCCTGCATCCGCTGGTGGCCTATCAGGGTGTTGTGCTGCCCTATATGCTCACCGGGGAAATCGAGGTCGCTATTGTCTTCGGCCTTGCGACCGTCGGGCCGGCCATCGTCGGCTCGCTGGGGGTCGGCGATGTCTGGGTGACGGCGACCTTCATGCTCGTGCTGGCCGCCACGCTCATCATCGGCAACATCATCTCCGACATCCTGCTTGCCGTTCTCGATCCCCGCATTCGTCTCGGGGGTGGCGCTGAATGACCATCGACCATCGCACCGACACCTCCTCCATCCCGCTCCCGCCCGAACCGGGGGGCCCAATGCCCACCGACGCCGTCGAGCCGCGTGCAGATGAAATGCCGGTGGCACAAGGCCACCCCGGACACGGCAACGAAACCTATTTCACCCTCGTGTGGCGACGTTTCCGCCGGTCCACGATCGGCATGATCGGGCTTGTGCTGGTAGTCCTGCTGCTCCTCATGGCGATCTTTGCAGACTTCTGCGCGCCCATGGACCCGAACCGGCAGGCAACCTCCTTTGCGCCGCCTGACCAGATCAGCTTTACCAATCCCGATGGCAATTTTTCGCTGATCCCGACAGTTTATCCTATCGTCGAAACAGGCGAGTACGACCCAGTGACTTTCCAGCCCTTGACCGGGCCGGACCTCAACAATCCGACCCCTTTGGGGCTTTTTGTTCGAGGGTATGGCTACAAGATCTTCTGGGTTATTCCAGCCAACATCCATCTGATCGGCTCGACGAACGGACACACCTTTCACCTGCTCGGCACCGACAAGCTGGGGCGCGATATTCTCTCGCGCGGCATTATCGGCTCACGCATTTCCCTGACCATCGCGCTGGTCGTCGTCT
Source organism: uncultured Alphaproteobacteria bacterium (assembly GCA_963782875.1). Taxonomy (GTDB): domain Bacteria; phylum Pseudomonadota; class Alphaproteobacteria; order Rhizobiales; family Devosiaceae; genus CAWALD01. Next base: position 2,652,314 of record CAWALD010000003.1, read on the forward strand.
GTGTCACGACCACCATCGGCACGCTTGTCGGCATCACCTCCGGGTATCTCGGAGGCAGGGTGGATGCGTGGATCCAGCGCTTCGTGGAAGTGATCCTCGCTTTCCCGCAATTGCCTCTCTATCTGGCGCTGACCACGCTCATTCCGATTACCGCGCCCTCGAACGTGTTCATTGCCTTTGTCATCGGGGTCATCGCAGCGCTGGGTTGGGCTCAGCTCAGCCGGGAGGTGCGCTCCAAGACGCTCGCACTGGCGCGCGTCGACTATGTGCGCGCCGCGATTGCCGTGGGTTCGGGTGATTTCCGCATCATTACCAATCACATTCTGCCCAACGTCATGAGCCACATCATCGTGTCGGTGACGCTCGCCATCCCGACAGTGGTCCTGCTCGAGAGCTTTCTTGGATTTCTCGGCTTCGCGGTGAAGCCACCGCTCATCTCCTGGGGCCTTATGCTGCAGGATACGTCGAGCTTTTCCGTGATCGGCTCCTATCCGTGGATCTTGTCGCCGGTCGTGTTCGTGCTGATCACCGTTTTTGCGTTCAACGCTCTCGGCGACGGGCTGCGCGACGCCGTTGATCCGTATTGAGGGAGGAAACAATGGCCACCACCGAGACCAATTTCGCTCCCCCAGAACGCTTCGACCTCGGCGAGCATGGACGCGAACTGACGCTGGATGCGCGCAATGTCGCCGTCGACTTCAAGGTGGAGGGCGGCACTGTGCATGCGGTTCGCGACGTGTCCTTCCAGCTCCACAAGGGCGAGACGATCGCAATTGTGGGAGAAAGCGGCTCCGGCAAGTCGGTGACGGCGCGCACGGTGATGGGGCTGTTGTCGAAACGGGCAACCGTTTCCAGAACCGCCAGCATCAAGCTCAACGGGAAGGATATCATGACCTTCTCCAGGGAGCAGATGCGCAAGCTGCGCGGCAACCAGATCTCCATGATCTTTCAGGAGCCGATGTCCTCGCTCAACCCGGTCTATACGATCGGCAAGCAGCTTACCGAGGTCCTGCACCTGCACAACAAGATGTCGCACAAGGAGGCCACGGAACGGGCGCGCCAGTTGCTTGAAGAGGTGCAGATCCCCGAGCCCGGTGCACGGCTGAGACAATATCCGCATCAATTGTCGGGCGGACAGCGGCAACGCGTCATGATCGCCATGGCGCTGGCCAATCGACCGGACATTCTGATCGCTGACGAACCGACAACCGCGCTCGACGTGACCGTGCAGGCGCAGATCCTGCATCTGATCAAGGATCTGCAGGCGCGCTACGGCATGGCGGTGATCCTGATCACGCACGATCTGACCATCGTCCGGCAGTTCTCCGACTACGTCTATGTGATGCAGAACGGCGTGGTGCAGGAGCACAACCGCACCGAGGCCATTTTCAGAACGCCGCAGCACGCCTATACGCGGCACCTTCTGGCATCCGAACCCAAGGGCCATGCCAATCCGCTCAAGCAGGGCACCGATACGGTGCTGGAGGGCGCCGGGGTGCGGGTCGCCTTCACGCTCAAGCGGGGCGGGTTCTTCAAGCCGGATTTCTTCGACCTCGTTGCCGTGGACAATCTCGACATCAACCTCAAGCGCCATGAGACGCTGGGGCTGGTGGGGGAGTCCGGTTCGGGCAAGACGACCTTCGGCCAGGCCCTGATCCGGCTGATCGGCAACAATGGCGGCACCATCAAGTTCGACGGCGAGCCCATCGAGCACAAGACCCGCGCCGACATGCGGCCCTTGCGGTCGCGCATGCAGGTTGTCTTCCAGGACCCTTTCGCTTCGCTCAATCCGCGCATGTCGATCCGCCAGATCATCGAGGAAGGCCTGATCGTCAACGATATGGGCAATGGCAAGGAGCGGCTCGAACGTGTCAGGCAGGCGCTCGACGATGCGGGCATGCCGACGAACATCCTGAACCGCTTTCCGCACGAATTTTCCGGCGGACAGCGCCAGCGCGTTGCGATTGCCCGCGCCATAGCGCTCGAACCAGAGTTCATTCTTCTCGACGAGCCGACCTCAGCGCTCGATCTCAGCGTGCAGGCCCAGATCATCGATTTGTTGCGCAAGCTGCAGGACGAGCGGGGCCTGAGCTATCTTTTCATTTCGCACGATCTCAAGGTCGTGCGTGCCCTCTGCCATCGGGTCATGGTCATGCAGCACGGCAAGATCGTGGAGCAGGGGCCGGTCTCCGAAGTGCTGGAGACCCCCAAGACCGACTACACAAAGCGGCTGGTCAAGGCCGCATTCGAAATCGCCGCCTGAGGCCACAACCCCTGGAGACCAAATATGTCCGCTACCCCCAAAATCACCTTTATCGGCGCCGGTTCGTCCGTGTTCATGAAGAATATCGTAGGCGATGTGCTGCAACGTCCTGCGCTGGCCGGCGCGCAGATTGCGCTGATGGACATCAATCCGCAGCGGCTCGAGGAAAGCGCCATCATTGCCGGCAAGCTGATCCAGACTCTGGGCGTGCCGGCGACGGTGGAGACCTTCACCGATCAGCGCGCATCGCTTCAGGACGCTGATTTCGTCGTCGTCTGTTTCCAGATCGGCGGCTATGAACCGGCAACGGTGACCGATTTCGAGATCCCCAAGAAGTACAATTTACGCCAGACCATTGCCGATACGCTCGGCGTCGGCGGCATCATGCGCGGGATCAGGACGGTGCCGCACCTGTGGTCCATCTGCGAGGACATGCTCGAGGTCTGCCCCGAAGCGGTCATGCTGCAATACGTCAATCCCATGGCCATCAACACCTGGGCGATTGCCGAGAAATTCCCCGCCATCAAGCAGGTGGGGCTTTGCCACTCGGTCCAGGGCACGGCGATGGAACTGGCCCACGATCTCGACATCCCTTACGAGGAAATCCGCTATCGCTCGGCCGGCATCAACCACATGGCGTTCTACTTGCAGTTCGAGCACCGCCAGCCGGACGGCAGCTACCGCAATCTTTATCCGGACCTCTTCAAGGCCTATCGGGAAGGTAAGGCGCCCAAGCCCGGCTGGAACCCGCGCTGCCCCAACAAGGTGCGCTACGAAATGATGACCCGGCTCGGCTATTTCGTCACCGAAAGCTCCGAGCATTTCGCCGAATACACCCCCTATTTCATCAAGGAAGGCCGCGAGGATCTCATCGAGAAATTCGGCGTGCCGCTCGACGAATATCCGAAGCGCTGCGTGGAGCAGATCGCCCGCTGGAAGACCACTTCGGAAGAATACCGCAAGGCCAACACCATCGAGGTCGAGGAATCGAGGGAATATGCCTCCTCGATCATGAACTCGGTCTGGACCGGCGAACCCTCGGTCATCTACGGCAATGTCCGCAATACCGGGCTGATCACGTCGCTGCCCGAAGGGTGCGCCGTGGAGGTGCCCTGCCTTGTCGATGCCTCGGGCATCCAGCCGACCCATATCGGCAAGCTGCCGCCGCAGCTGACCGCGATCATGCGCACCAACATCAATGTGCAGGAACTGACGGTCGCGGCTTTGATGACCGAGAACAAGGAGCACATCTATCACGCCGCGATGATGGACCCGCACACCGCCGCCGAGCTCGACCTGGAACAGATCTGGAACCTCGTGGACGACCTGCTGGACGCCCATGGCGACTGGCTGCCGGAATGGGCGCGCGGCTCCGGCAAACGCAAGGTTGCCTGACGAGATATCATGCCTGTTGCGCGTCACATCGCGATTGCGGGTGGTGGGACCGGAGCGTCCGCAGGAAAAGTGGAGACCGCTTTTCCGGTTCGCGGGCGCGACCACAAGCAGGCGGTCCCACCGCCGGCGGATTGCTGAGGTGCGTTAGTGGTGCTGGCAAAAAACATTGCCATTGTCGGCGGCGGGACCGCCGGGTGGCTGGCGGCGCTGATCCTGTCGGATAGTGCCCGCCGGGCAGGCCAGAACATTGCCTTCACGATGGTGGAGTCCTCCAAGATCCCGACGATCGGGGTCGGGGAGGGCTCGACCGCCGTGTTCCGGCAGATGCTGAAGCATTTCGGTTTCGACGAAGAGGAGTTTCTTCGCGAAACCGACGCCACGATCAAATACGGCATCCGCCATAAGGATTGGCGGCAGGTTGGCGTCACCTATGACGGACCCATCGACGATCCGCATCAGGTTTGCCAGACACCGCCGGGTGTCAGCACGTCCTGGCTCAATCAATATTGCGTTGCCGCCGGGCGTTCCGTGACCGAGCCGCATCTCTTCTCCTATCTGCTCGACCGCAGGAAGGCGCCTGTGGCCACCAAGCCGGGTGGCGGGACCCTGCCTGTCGGCCCTTTCCATCACGCCTTCCATTTCGATCAGGCGCTGGTTGCGAAATTTCTGCGCGGCAAGGCAGACGGGATTGCCCATATCGATGCCGAGATGACCGGCATCCGAAAGGACCCGGAAACCGGAGATATTTTGGCGCTCATACTCGACGGCGAACGCGACCTTGCCGTGGATTTCGTCATCGATTGCACCGGGTTCAGGCGCGCGCTCATTACCAAGGAAATGGGCGCCGGCTGGGTGTCCTATGCCGACAAGCTGCCGGTCAACCGCGCCATGCCGTTCTGGCTCGATCTGCAGCCGGGCGAGGAGATCAACCCCTTCACGTTGGCCTGGGCGCAGGGCTCGGGCTGGATGTGGCAGATCCCGACGCGCAAGCGCATCGGCGCCGGCTATGTCTATTCCGACGCTTTTCTCACGCCGGAGCAGGCGCAGGCCGAGATCGAGCATGCGCTGGGGCGCAAAATCGAGCCGCGCAACGATATCAGGATCAATTCGGGCCGGCTCGACAAGGCCTGGATCGGCAATTGCCTGGCGGTGGGCCTGTCCCAGAGCTTCCTCGAACCGCTGGAAGCGACCTCCATTCACGGCACCATCGTGCAGCTCATGCTGTTCGGCCAGTTCCATCTCGGCGCACCGGCGGGCGATCGCGAGCGGCATCGCGCCGCCTACAATGAGACGGTTGCGCGCCAGGTCGATGACTTCATGGCTTTCATCAATCTGCACTACGTCTCGGAGCGCCGCGACACCCCATTCTGGCAGGCCGTCGCCAATGACTTCATCCAGCCGGAGACGAGAGACCGGCTGGCGCTATGGCGAGATCACATGCCGCGCCGTAGCGATTTTGCCGCTTTCCCCGGCAATCTGCCCCATATCGAGGAACAGCTTTATTTCCCCGTGCTCGATGGGCTGGGGCTTTTGGACCGCAGGATCGCCCGCAACGAGATGGCGGCCGCGCCGCAATTGCGCGCCCATGCCCGCAAGACCGCCGAAAGCCTGACCCGGGAATACAAACACGCCGCGACCCAAGCGCTGTCCCATCGCGCCTGGCTTGACGGCCTGCAGGATCCTCAAATTTTGCGTGAAAGAGAGACTACCCCATGAGCGACAGCTTCAAGATTGCCATCATCGGCGCCGGCTCCATCGGCTTCACCCAAAGGCTGATATCCGACATCCTCAAGGTGCCGGAATTCGAGGCGTGCGAATTCGCGCTGACCGACATCAACCAGCACAATCTCGACATGATCAGCCAGATCATCGAGCGGATTGTCGAGGTCAACAAGCTGCCGGCGAAGGTCACCGCCACCACCGACCGCCGCCGCGCCATCGAGGGCGCGCGCTATGTGATGAGCTGTGTGCGGGTTGGCGGCCTGGAGGCGTTCAGACACGACATCGACATTCCGCTCAAATATGGCGTCGATCAGTGCGTGGGCGACACCATCTGCGCCGGCGGCATCCTTTACGGCCAGCGCAACATCCCGGTCATTCTCGATTTCTGCAAGGACATCCGCGAAGTCGCCGAGACCGGTGCACGGTTCATGAACTATGCCAACCCCATGGCCATGAACACCTGGGCCGCCAACAAATATGGCGGTGTTGAAACCATCGGCCTCTGCCACGGCGTGCAGCACGGGGGCGAGCAGATCGCCGACATCTTCAATGTCGACTATGATGACGTTGATTTCATCTGCTCGGGCATCAACCACCAGACCTGGTATATCGACGTGCGCGTGAAGGGCCGCAAGATCGAAAAGGACGAGCTTTTGGCCGCCTTCGAGGCCCATCCTGTCTATTCGCAGCAGGAGAAGGTGCGCATCGATGTGCTCAAGCGCTTCGGCTATTACTCGACCGAGAGCAACGGGCATCTCAGCGAATATCTGCCCTGGTACCGCAAGCGCCCCGAAGAGATCGACAAATGGATCGACATGTCCGACTGGATCCATGGCGAGACCGGCGGCTATCTGCGCCACACCACCGAACATCGGAACTGGTTCGAGACGGATTTCCCGCGCTTCCTGTCGCGTGCGGAACGCTCGCTGGCCGATCACAAGCGCAGCACCGAACACGCCAGCCACATCATGGAGGCGATCGAGACGGGGCGCACCTATCGCGGGCATTTCAACGTGCCCAATCGCGGCGTGATCACCAATCTGCCTGATGACGCTATCATCGAGAGCCCCGGTTTCGTCGACCGGTTCGGCATCAACATGGTCGAAGGTATAACGCTGCCGATCCAGTGCGTGGCCACCTGCAACGCATCGATCAATGTGCAGCGCATGTCAGTCGAGGCGGCCATCACCGGTGATATCGACATGCTCAAGCTCTCCGTCTTGCACGATCCGCTGGTCGGCGCCATCTGCTCGCCCGACGAGGTCTGGCAGATGGTCGACGAGATGGTGGTGGCTCAGGCCGAATGGCTGCCGCAATACAAGGATGCCATTCCCGCGGCCAAAGAGCGGCTCGCCAAGGGGACCGTCAAGACGCGCGACTGGCGCGGCGCCGCAAGGCGGGATGTCGCGGCCGCAGAATAGCGGCATGCCTTGCCAAAAGACGTCGGCCGGAGTACCGGCAGGCGTCTTGCCGGCGGTACTCGTGCCCACCGATCAATGAAAGATTGCGGTCGACGCCTGAGCAGCGTCGTTCATCGCGAATTGGTGCTGACGGAGCTCTGATGCGCCGACGGCTTCTCTCCTGCCGAGCCCTAAGAAGGAATAACATGCGGAATTATCGCGACCGGCTACGCAGCCTCGAAGACATGCGGGCCCATTTGAGCGCTTGGGCGGAAGAACTCGAAGCTTGGGAGCTTTCCCGGCGTCAACTGATTGGAGACTGGACTGTCGTTGCGCCCGACGGCACGACCGCTCGTCTGCAGCCCGGAGACGACTGGCTCAACCGGCACGGCATCCACACCTTTGTTTCGGGGCTTGTTGTGCCAGACGCGGCTAACGCCCCGCTGGAGCTGCGCCTTGGCTTCGGAGGTGAGGCGATGGTGCGGCTGCGAGCAGAGGACGGCCGGCAGCTGGACGCCTTTGCTGCCAATCCCATGCATCGCCGCTTTGCATGCGTGCCGGAAGAACCCTTCGTTATCGAGGCCGAAGTTGCCGCGCGCAGCCTGTTCGGCGTGCCCAATCGCGAGCCCCGTCTAGAACTGGCCGAACTGGCACGGGTCGAACCCGGCGTCCGGGCGCTTCGGCGGCGGCTGGAAATCATCGCTGACACCGCCGCCTGCGTTGGCGACCAGGAACTGGCGCGGATGCTCTGCGAATGCGCCGAAATCGCGCTGGCACGGCTGCGGCTTCCCACCTCGACGGCCCTGGTCGGACCGCGCCTCGCAGATCGCGGATGGGCGGCAAAAATCTGGGAGCGCAGCTTTGAGCCGGGGGGACAGGTTGTCGAACTTGAGACCGCTGCTCTGGCCTCGGTCGCTGAGGCGACCCGGGTGCTGGACGAAGGGCTTGAAGAGCTGCGTCGCCGCCATCCCAAGAAGGGGCGGGTTCTCGTCTCGGGGCACGCTCATATCGATTATGTGTGGCTTTGGCCGCAGCCGGAAACGGTGCGCAAGATCACCCGAACCTTCAACAGCGTGCTGTCGCTGATGAAGGTCCATCCCGAATTCCGCTTCAACCAATCCTCCTCCTATTTCTACAAGCACATTGCCCAAGAGGATCCGGCCGCGTTCGCCGAGATCAAGAAGCGCGTGGCGGAGGGCCGCTGGGAAATCATCGGCGGCATGCTGATCGAATGCGACACCAACATGCCATCGGCCGAGGCGTTCGTCCGCCAGTTCCTGTTCGGTCAGCGCTTTTTCAAGGAGCAGTTCGGGCAAACATGCTCGGTCGCCTGGCTGCCGGACACGTTCGGCTTCACCGCCGCCATGCCGCAGATCATGACCCATATGGGCATCGACAAGCTCGTCACCATCAAGGTGACCTGGAACGAAACCAACCGGATGCCGGACAACGTCTTCCACTGGAAGGGCAATGACGGCTCCAAGGTGCTGGTCCACACCTTCGATGCGCAGTCCAATGACGGCTACAACATGAAGATGATCCCGCAGGCGCTGGAGGAGGTGTGGCGCAACCATTCCGGCAAGGACCTGAGCGACACGGTCATCGCCTCCTATGGCTGGGGCGACGGCGGTGGCGGGCCGGACCCCGATCAGATCGAAGCGGTGCCGCTGCTCAACCTCATGCCGGAGCTGCCCACGGTCGAGCATGGCCGGCTGCAGGATTATCTGCAGGATTTGCAATCTGACCTCTCTGGAGCCGCGGTGCCGGAATGGACCGGCGAGATGTATCTCGAATACCACCGCGCCACGCTGACGACGCAGGCGCGCACCAAGCAGCTCAACCGGCGGGCGGAACATGCACTTGTGGCAGCCGAGGCGGCGAGCGTGCTCGCGGCACTGGATGGCGTTAAGCTGGCCATGCCCGATCTGGCCGGCGATTGGGAGCTTTTGCTGCGCAACCAGTTCCACGACATTCTCCCCGGCTCGTCCATTCGCGAAGCCTATGAGCAGACCGAGCCGGAGCTGGAATCGGTCATCGACAAGGCAGAAGCGATTGCCGAGCGAGCGCTGAAGGCGGTCGCGGATGCGCGCGAGGGGAGCGCCGAGGGCGTCGCGGTGGCAAACATTTCCGGGTCAACAAAGCCGCATTGGCAGATCATCTCAGACAAACCATTGCCGGAGAGCCTGTCGCCGCAAAAGCTGGGAGACCGCTATTGCACGACGAGTGATCGGCCGCTGGCGCCGCTCTCCATCACCTTCGCCGATGAGGCGGGCAGGGCTGCCGTTGGGGTCGAAGAGCGGTTGCTGGAAAACGAACTCGTGCGTGTGCGCTTGGATGAACAGGGGCGCATATCGGAGATGTTCGACAAGCGCGCGCAACGTCAATTGGTCGATGGCGCCGCGAACAGGCTCATGGTCTACCGCAATGATCTGCCGCGCCGCTATGACGCCTGGGACATCGAACCGGGCTTCGAGATAAATGGCGAGGAACTGACAGCGCTCGAAGGCTTCGAGGTCACAGCGCGCGGGCCGCATCTTGGCGAAATCACCGTCACGCGAGGCTTGGGCGCGAGCAGGATCGTTCAAAAATACCGGCTCTGGGCCAACTCCGCCCGGCTGGAGATCAAGACCGAACTGGACTGGCACGACCGGCGGACATACCTCAGGGCTGCTTTCCCACTCAATGTTCTGGCCAATCAGGCCGTCTTCGATCAGGCGATCGGTGTGACGGAGCGTTCAACCAACTCCAATACAAGCTGGCAGCGCACCCAGTTCGAGGCCTGCGGCCATCGCTTTGCGTCACTGAGCGAAACCGACTGGGGCGGTGCTCTTCTGTCGGCCGACAAGTATGGCTTTTCGGCCAAGGGCAATGTGCTGACCCTGAGCCTTATACGCGGGCCGATGTACCCCGACATGTTGGCCGATGAGGGGAGCCACAGCTTCACCTACGCGCTTCTGCCCCATGACGGGCGCTGGTGGAGCGACGAGGTGCAGGCGGAAGCCGACCTGGTATCGGACCCGCTGCGTTTCGTAGCGGCGACAGCGGATGCACCCTATGAAATCATGCCCGTTCGCTGGCAGGGTGCGAGCTTGAAGTTCCACGCGCTCAAACCGGCTGAAGCGGCTGACGGCCAATATGTTTTGCGGGCCTCCGAGATCGCGGGACGGCGCGGCGGGTTTGAATTGAAGGTGCCGGAGGAACGTTCAATCGCGCGGGTCGATGGAATGGAGGAGAAGACCGAAAATTCCGTTCTCGATTCGCTGCGTCCGTTCGAGCTCCTCAGCGTAAAATTCTAGGAGGCGTCCGTCTCTTTCGGGATCAGTGTCGAAAGTTCGACGACGACCGCATCGATCAGCTCGCCAACTGCGCGGGAGGCGGCCTCCGCATCGGAGGCGGCGATGGCATCGGCAAGATCGCGATGCAGCGGGAAGGAATCGAGGAACAGCCCGTCGCGATGGAAGGGAGATTCCGGTGAGCGCTCCATAGCCGTGTCGAGCCGTCGCAGGATCTGGGCATAGAGGGGATTGGCGGACGCCTCGTAAATCGCGGCATGAAACGCCCAGTCGTGACGCCTCCAGGGATGGCCGGCATAGACCTCCTTGAGCAGTACGTCGCAAAGCCGGGAGATTTCGGCTCTTTGCGCAGCGCTTGCGCGCAGGGCCGCTTTTTGCGCCACGTCGACTTCAAGGGCGCGCCGCACCTCGAACAGGCGCAACAGGGCCTCGCCCTCAAGCCTGACTTGCAGGGGCATCAACCCCTCGGCGCCGTGCGGACGGGCGGCAAGATAGGTTCCATCGCCCCGGCGGCGGCGGATAATCCCGAGCCCCTCCCAGCGATTGAGCGCCTCGCGGATGGTGGACCGGCCAATGCCCAGCGTCTCGGCGAGCTGGGTTTCCGGGGGGAGCCGGTCGCCAACCTGAAGGCCGGCCTTCTCGATCATCAGGGCAAGGGATTCCAGCACGGTCTCGCCGCGAGTTCGCGTACTCAATGGTTCGAGAAAGCCCAGTGCCTGCTTGCTGTTCACACGAAATGCTCCGTTTGAGCGCTACACTGCTTTTGCCGTGTCCGAACCGGCGTGGCGCCCCTCGAGGTCCAGCAGTTCGGTGAGTGCAGACACCAGGAGATCGGTTTGATCGCTGGTGTTGTAGCCCTGAACGGACAGCCGCGCGATGTACCGATCCTTCCACTGGAAAACCGGGATCTCGATACCGTAGCGATCGAGCAAGTCATCATGCACCTGCTCCGGGTCACAGGAGGGTAGGGGCATGGCCACCATCTGGGGTGCCGAGAACTCTGGCGCGCTCAGCGGTTCGAGCCCGGTGATCGCGGCCAGCTTCGCGGCCGTATCCTGCGCCAATCGGCTGCACGCTTTGCTGACGTTTTCCCAGTCCTGTTCGCGACGGAATTGGAGCGCGGCCGGTATGGCCAACCAGGCCGACGGATCGCGCGTGCCCTGCACTTCAAGCCCATCGAGAAACGGGGAGTGTCCGAATGCACCCTTGGCGCCGGCCTCCCTTGAATGCTCCGTCCAGCCATGGCTGATCACCAGCGGATTGAGCATCGCCTGCATCTCGGGCCGCGCGTAAAGGAACGCGGAGCCCTTGGGCGTCATCAGCCATTTGTGGAAATTGCCCGAATAGAAATCCGCTCCCAGAGCCTCGAGATCGAGCGGGATGTGCCCGGGCATATGCGCGCCGTCGATCACTGTGATGATGCCGCGGCGGCGCGCCTCTGCAACGACCTTTTCAAGCGGGAAGACGAGCGCGGTGGGCGAGGTGATGTGGCTGAGGAACAGCACCTTTGTGCGCTCGGTCATCCGGCCAATCACTGCCTCGGTGAACTGGCTTTCCTTTGTCAGGGGCAGCGGTATGTCGGCGACGACGATCTTCGCGCCGGTTCGCTGCGTCACGTAGGTCCAGGTCTTGTTCAGCGCATCGTATTCATGGTCGGAGGTCAGGATCTCATCGCCCTGCTGAAGCGAGAGCGACTGCGCAACAATGTTGAGACCTGCCGTCGCATTGGTCACGCCGACAATGTTTTCTGCAGCCGTGCCGAGTTCCGGCGCCAACGCCTTGCGCGGCTCTTCGAGCAGTTCGAGAAAGCGCCGCCCGAAGAATTCCACCGGCTGGGATTCAAGGTGCGCTGCCAATTCTGATAATCCTCGAAGACCGGACGCGGACAGGCGCCGAACGAGCCGTGATTCAGAAAAACCACGTCGTCTCGCAGCAAGAAGAGGCGAGCAAGATTTGCTGTCAATTCAGCGACCTTTCAGAGTGGGATCGAGCGCATCACGCAGCCCGTCGCCGAACAGGGTCGTCGCGAGAATGGTGATCGCCAAAGCGGCAGTGGGGAATAGCGCCAGATGCCAGTAATAGAACATGAAATTTATGCCGGTGTTGATCATCTGGCCCCAGCTTGGGGTCGGGGGCGGAACACCGATGCCGAGAAAGCTGAGGCTCGCTTCGAGCATCATGGCGAGGGGAATGGACAAAACGAACCCTACGATGATCGGGGAGACCGAATTGGGGATGAGATGCCGCCAGATGATATACCAGGGCCCAGCGCCAAGCGCCTGGGCTGCGCGGACAAATTCCTTTTCGCGGAACGCCTTGATCTGCGCACGCACCAGCAGACACACCTGCACCCAGCCGAAGAGCGCCGCGATGGTAATGATGGTGAAATAGCCGCCACGGGTCAGCGCGCCGAGCAGCATGGCCGCCAAAAGGGGTGGCACCACCGAAAACAGTTCGATGATGCGCATGATGATCCAGTCGGTCTTGCCGCCGAAATACCCGGCCAGCGCCCCGAGCGGAATGCCAATCAGGATCGAGCCGAAGGCGGCGGAGAACCCGATGCTGAGCGATACGCGCGCCCCGTAGACGACACGGGTGAAGAAATCGCGCCCCAGATCGTCGACGCCGAACCAGAATTCAGTGGAAGGGAAGGCAAGCGCCTTGGTGAGGAACGCTTGGTCGTTCGGTCCCGTCTTGGTGATCAGCGGCGCAAAGATTGCCGCCAGCATGATCAGCAGCAGAACGAGCCCGCTGGCAACCGCCGCCTTGTTGGCGACGAAGCGCAGCCAGGCGAAATAGAGCGGGCTGCGCTGGCGATAGGCGGGCGCCTTGGCGGCAGGCTCTCCAGCGTCACTCCCGTCATCGGTGCCCCTCCACCCGGATGCGCGGATTGAGCAGGGCATAGGCGACATCCGAGATCAGATAGGCGACGCAGAACATCAGCGTGATCATCAGTATCAGGGCCATCTCGAGCGGGTAGTCGCGATTATTGATGCTGGAGACGAAATAGGAGCCCAATCCCGGGACCCGGAACATGGCCTCGACAAAGATCGAACCGGTGGCGATGCCGATGAACATGGGCAGGAAGACCGTGACCATCGGAATGGCCGAATTGCGCAGCACGTGCTGGAAGACAATACGCCGCTCGCTCAACCCCTTTGCACGCAGGGCAGTCACGAACGGGCGATTGAGCGTGTCGAGCATAGCCGAGCGCGTGTAGCGCGCATAGGTGGCCAGCGGAATGGCCGCATAGGCGATGATCGGGCAGGACCCAGTTGTTGGGACTGCCCCAGCCACTGGCCGGCAGCCAGTGCAGCCAGACGGCGAAGACCAGAATGAGCAGCATGGAGGTGACAAAGACCGGTACGGTCAGCCCCAGCGTAGCGATGGCCGAGGCCAGATAGTCGATCCAGGAATTGCGCCTCAGCGCCGCCGCCATGCCCAGCAGAATGCCGAGCGGCGCGCCGATCAGCACCCCGAGCCCGCCGAGCACAAGGCTGGGCGGCCAGGCATTGGCCAGAAGCGACAGCACGGTTTCGCCCGGGCTCTGGAAGGGCACGCCGAAATCGAAATGCAGCACGCCCCACATGTATTTAAGATACTGAACGTAAAGCGGCTGGTCGAGCCCGAGCTTGGCCATCAGCTTGGCCCGCACCGCATCGGACACCGGCATGTCGTTACCATCGAACGGGCCACCCGGCACCGCATGCATCATCAGGAAAATGAGGATCGACACAACGATGAAGGTGACAGCGATCGAGAGCAGGCGCCTCAGAATGTAGCCGATCATGGCATGGTTTCCTCATGGGCGACGATGGCTTCGACCATGTGCTGCGTGCCGATCATCACCAATTGCGCTGTGTCCCGTGGCTCGAACGGCGCGATGATTTCGCTGCGCCTTGTAGCGCGGCGTCGCGCTCTCGATGTCTTCAGCGCTGAGGAAGGTCCTGACCCGGCGCTCATCCGGATTGGTGGCCGGAATGGCGTCGAGCAGAGCGCGGGTATAGGGATGCTGCGGATTGGCGAAGATTTGCGCCGGTCGGCGCCTGTTCGACGACGCGCCCGCGATACATGACGACGACTTGGTCGGTGAAGCGACCGCACCACGCCGAGATCGTGGCTGATGAACAGCATGGACAAGCCCAATCGCTGCTGCAGCTCTTTCAGCAGGTCGATGATCTGCGCCTTGACGGTCACGTCGAGCGCCGAGGTCGGCTCGTCGGCGACCAGAACCGAGGGCTCGAGGATCAGCGCCCGGGCGATGGCGACGCGCTGGCGCTGTCCGCCGGAGAGTTCGTGCGGATAGCGCTGGCCGAAACTGCGGTCGAGCCCGACCCGTTCGAGCCAGTCGAGCGCCTTTTCGGTCTGCTCGCGCCGTGAGCCCATACCGTGGATATGCAGGGGCTCGGCGATGATCTGCGCCAGCGTCATCATCGGATCGAGCGCCGAATAGCTGTCCTGGAACACGATCTGCATGTGCCGGCGGAACTGCTTGAGCGCCTGTCCATCATGGCCGGGAAATGTCCTGGCCATCGACAATGATCTGGCCCGACGTCGGCTCGAGCAGGCGCATGGCGAGCGCCCCGTCGTCGACTTGCCGGAGCCGGATTCGCCGACCAGCCCCACGATGCGAATTACGGGGAACCACCAGGTCGATGTCCCGCACGGCTGGAAAATCGACCAGCTTGTTCCACCACCCCGTGCGCCGCTTGAAGGTGAAGGTCTTCGACAGGCCGCGCAATTCAAGGGCAGGGGCGAGTTCAGCGTCTTCGCTTGTCTGTTGCGCCGGCGGCTGCTGAAGGCTCGCCAGCAGCTTTTTTGTGTAGGGGTGCGAAGGCGCTTCGAAAATCTGCGCGACGGGCCCTTGCTCCATCACCTCGCCATTATACATGACCACGACCCGGTCGACCGTTTCGGCGACGACCCCGAGATCGTGTGTGATCATGATCAGGGCCATGCCGAATTCGGCCTGCAGCTCCTTGATGAGCTGCAGGATCTGCGCCTGGATGGTCACATCGAGCGCGGTGGTCGGCTCGTCGGCGATCAGCAGCGCCGGCCGGCAGACTGAGCGCCATGGCGATCATGGCGCGCTGCAGCATGCCGCCGGAAAGCTGGTGCGGATAATAGCCCAGAACGTCGCGCGCGTTCTTGATCTCGACCCTGCGCAACAATTGCTCGGCCTCGTCCAGCGCCTGCTTTGCGGCCGACATTGCGGTGGGTCTGGATCGTCTCGGCGATCTGATGGCCGATGGTGAAGACCGGATCGAAGCGCGGTCATCGGATCCTGGAAGATCATCGCGGCGGCCCGGCCGCGCAACTGGCCCGTAATGCGTTTGTCGGCCTTCAGCATGTTCTCGCCGGCCAGCATCAGCTTTTTGGCCTCGACCCGTGCTGTCGGACCGAGCAGTCTGAGCAGCGCCAGACAGGTGACCGATTTGCCCGAGCCGGACTTCCCCGACAATGCCGAGGCTTTCGCCTTCCTCGACCTCAAAGCTCACGCCGCGCACGGCAGCAATCGCCC
Source organism: uncultured Alphaproteobacteria bacterium (assembly GCA_963782875.1). GTDB lineage: Bacteria > Pseudomonadota > Alphaproteobacteria > Rhizobiales > Devosiaceae > CAWALD01. The sequence goes on from CAWALD010000003.1 coordinate 2,667,908, forward strand.
CCCCATGCTGGGCGAAATTGACTTGCAGATCCTCGATCTCGACGAGCTTCATGCGGTTTTCATCGTCCCGGCCGGCAAGGTCCCCCGGCGCGAACGCCGGAGGAGCTCTTGGCGTGTCTTACTGCTTCGTGATGTGGGTGAAGAAGTAATTGCCCAGCCGGTCGAGCGGGAAATAGCCCTGCTCGTTCGTCGGTCGAAGCGTCGCCGCTGAGCTTGTCGCTGATCACGGCGATGGTGATCGGGTGCACCAGCGGCACGATCATGGCCTGATCGATCATCACTTGCTCGGCCTCGGCATAGAGTTCGAGCCGCTTGTCCCAATCGGATATCGAGTCCGCTTGCTCAACCAGTTTGTCGTAGTCGGCGAAGTGATAGTCGTGCCGGCCACCATCGTAGAAGATGCCGAAGAAGTTGGACGGATCGAGATAGTCGTACTCGTAAGGGCGCCAGGAACAAATTGTTCTTGTGCGTTCAAGAGCCCGTCCATCCAGTCCTTGTCCGGGCATGACCTTGATGGCCATGTTGATGCCAAGGATATCCTTGAACTGCGCCTGCAGGTATTGAAGCATCGGCGGGATGATGGCGCCATTATAGCCGCCTTCCTCACGATACCAGATCTCGACGTCGGGGAAGCCCTTGCCGTCCGGATACCCCGCCTTGGCCATGAAATCCTTGGCCTTCTGCGGATCGAATACGGCTTCCTCGGCGATGTCCGGATTGTAGCCGGGATAGCCTGGGGCCAGGATCGAACCTGCCGGAATGGCGATGTTCTTGAGCACCGTGTCGGTCAGCTCCTTGCGGTTGACCGCATAGTAGAAGGCGCGGCGGACGTCGACATTGTCGAACGGCGCAGAATTCACGTCGAACGAGATGTAGGAGACCGCAAAAACCGCATTATTCCGGATCTGATCGGGGAACTGCGGCTTCGGCCACCGGCATCTGCCCGGCGTTGAGATAGGTGTAGTCGACCTCGCCGGCCAGGAAGGCGGGAAACCCGACTTCGGGCGGCCGCTGCCGGAGCATCAAGCGTCAGCTTGTCGATCTGGGCCGGCCAGGGACCTTTGTAATCGGGATTCTTGACCAGAACGACCGAGTTGTTGGACTTCTCCCAGCTCTGGACGATGAACGGGCCGGAAGACACAATGGTGTCGACATTGGTCGACCAGTCATCGCCATATTTGTCGAACTGGTGCTTGGGTACCGGATACCAGAGGCTGACAACGCTCGGCAGATAGGGCTTCACGGCTTTGGTGGTGACTTCGATGGTATGATCGTCAACTGCCTTGAGGCCGAGTTCGGAGACGTCGGCTTTGCCTTCCGTCACCTCTTTCCAGTTCTTGATGCCGCCGGCAAAATCCCAATACCAGGCGAAATCATAGCCCGATGTCGCGGCATGCTGCAGCGCGAAGACGTAGTCCGTCGCCGTGACGCGGTTCGCCATCGCTCCAGGTCAGATCGTCGCGCAGCTTGAAGGTCCAGGTCAGCCCGTCATCGGACTGGGTCCAGCTTTCGGCCGCCAGCGGAGTGAGCTGGAAATCCTTGTCGAAGCTGGTCAGCGGCAGCTGAAGCAGTTCAGAGGCGGTTGCGCGCGCATAAACCGTCTTCATGTAGTCCATATAAGTGCCGGTCGTCTGCCCGGCGCTGGCAGGCGCGGTGACCTCCGATTGCGCCATGACGGGCATTGCCATCGTGGCTGTGATCGCCAGGGCCGCGGCGATCTTGAATACCGATTTTATCATTATTCCCTCCTATTTCCCGACCTTCGGCATGCTCAAAAAAGAGCAGAACTGCCAAGTTAGCCGCAACTCCCTCGGTCTTTCCCCGCACCCCTTGCAGGAGCCCCCGAAAAGACAGATGACATATGTCTGACAAATTAACCTATGTTACGCAAGGCAGATGTCTTGGATTCGAGGGGACAATGGAGGAGGAAAAATGACTAACCAGCAGGTGCTGGAGCAGTTGCAGCGCAAAATCTTGTGGCTGTCATGCTGGATGATCGATCAGGCCAACCGGCGCGAGAAGGTGGACGGGGTCAAAATTGGCGGACATCAGGCCTCGTCGGCATCGATGGTCTCGATCATGACAGCGCTGTATTTCAAGGCGTTGCGACCTGAGGACCGGATTGCAGTCAAGCCGCATGCCTCCCCGGTCTTTCATGCAATCCAGTATCTGGCCGGCAATCAGACGCGCGAGAAGCTTGAAAATTTCCGTGGCTTTCATGGCGCGCAGTCCTATCCAAGCCGCACCAAGGATATCGATGATGTCGACTTTTCCACAGGCTCGGTCGGCCTGGGCGTCGGTATCACCGCCTTTGCGTCCCTCATCCAGGACTATATCGCGGCGAAAAATTGGGACATGCCGGGAGAGCGTCTGGGGCGCATGATCGCTCTGGTTGGTGACGCCGAACTCGACGAGGGCAATGTGTACGAGGCCCTTCAGGAGGGTTGGAAGCACGATCTGCGCAATTGCTGGTGGGTGATCGACTATAATCGGCAAAGCCTTGATGGCGTAGTGCGCGAAGGACTTTACGACCGCATCGAAACGGTCTTTCGCGCCTTTGGTTGGGAAGTCGTCACGCTCAAATATGGCGCCCTGCAGAAGGCTGCCTTCGAGGAGCCCGGCGGCGCGGCCCTCAAGCGCTGGATCGATACCTGCCCCAATCAGCTTTATTCGGCGCTGATCTTTCAGGGCGGCGCGGCCTGGCGCAAGCGGCTGCTGGACGATATCGGCGATCAGGGAGACGCGACCAGGCTTATCGACAAAAGAACGGACGCCGAACTGGCGGCTCTGATGAACAATCTCGGGGGTCACTGCCTTGAAACGCTCACCGAGACGTTTGGCGGAATAGATCACGACCGCCCCACAGTCTTCATTGCCTATACGGTCAAGGGTTGGGGGACACCACTTGCCGGCCACAAGGACAATCATGCCGGCCTGATGACCTCCGCACAGATGCAGGCCTTTCAAGATGAGATGGCGGTGCGCCCCGGCCATGAGTGGGATCCATTCGAGGGTCTCGACATCTCGTCGGCCGATGCGCGCGGTTTTCTCGATGAGCTGCCGTTCTTCAAGAACGGTGCACGCCGCTATCCCTCCGCGCGTATCGAAGTCCCGGACGGAACAGCCGAAAGCCCCAGTTCCGTCAGAGACGAAACCTCCACTCAGACGGCATTCGGCAAAATCCTCGATACCATCGCCCAGACCGACAGCGATTTGGCGGATCGTATTGTCACCATGTCGCCGGACGTAACGGTTTCGACCAATCTCGGCCCCTGGGTGAACCGAAGGCAACTCTTCGCCCGCAAGCAGAGTGGCGACGTCTTCCGCGCCGAACGCATTCCGAGCGCGCAGAAATGGGAGTTTTCCCCCAGGGCCAGCACATCGAGCTTGGTATCGCCGAAATGAACCTCTTCCTGCTGCTCGGCGCCGCGGGATTGAGCCATTCCCTCTTCGGCCAGCGTCTATTGCCTATCGGCACGCTCTACGATCCGTTTGTCTCGCGAGGTCTCGATGCCCTCAACTACGCCTGTTATCAGGACGCGCGCTTCATGGTGATCGGTACGCCCTCGGGCATATCGCTGAGCGGGGAAGGCGGTGCGCACCAATCCATTGCCCAGCCTCTCATCGGCATGAGCCAGGACGGTCTCGCCAGTTTCGAACCGGCCTTCGCCGACGAATTGGCGATCATCATGGCCTGGGCCTTCGACTACATGCAGCGCGACGGGGAGGGCGATCCCGACGAGCGCACCTGGCTGCGCGACGAGACAGGCGGCTCGGTCTATCTGAGATTGTCGACCCGCGTCATCGAACAGCCGGCGCGTCGCGCCAATTCCGGTTTTGCTCGCTCCGTGATCGACGGCGCGAACTGGTTGCGCGAACCGGGTCCCAATGCGGAGCTCGTCATCGCCTATCAGGGCACGGTGGGCACCGAGGCGATAAAGGCGGCGGGCATGCTTGGGGGAGGGCGGCGCGACATTGGCGTTCTGTCCATCACGTCTGCGGATCGTCTCAATGCCGGCTGGCAAGCCGCCCAGCGTGCCAGGGCCCGCGGCAACAAACGAGCGCAAAGCCATATCGAGCGGCTGCTGTCTCCTCTTCCCGCCCATTGCAAGCTGGTTACCGTCATCGACGGCCATCCCGCGACGCTTTCCTGGCTCGGGGGCGTCGCGGGGCACAAGACCATCAGTCTCGGTGTGGAGCATTTCGGCCAGACCGGCACGGTGAGCGAGCTTTATCGCCATTATGGCATCGATGCTGCGTCCATCGCCGAAATTGCCTCCGCATTGACGCCGGGCGCGCTCGTCTAGCGTTCGGTCAGGCAGGTTGCATCAGATTGGCCATGATGCGGAACGCGCCGGGGACAAGCTTTTCCATCTGGTGATGTAACACCAGACTCGTGTGCGTGTGACGACCCTTGCCGATCTGCGCCGAGAGCAGCGAACCGCGGAGCGGTTTTTCGCCAGCATCGTGCATGGCCAGAAGCGGGCGATAGGCCTCGTCCCATTCCGAAGCGAAATAGAGCCCACGCTCCTTGTCCCAGCCGTCGAAATCGGCGCGCGTAATGGCGTTCGGTCCCGAGAATAGCACATGGGCGGGTTCCAGAATGTCGACAGCGGCGGCTGGATCCGTGACCCGCCAGCGCAAGGAGGGAGACCCGATGACCATGTGCCGCAACGGAATCTTGTCAGGATCCCAGCCGTCGGAAGGGCGGTGGTAAAGCGTGACAAGATGGCCTCCCGCCTCGACCCAATCGTGCAAGCGCGCGGTTGCGGCTTGCAGGTCGGGGCGCCGTCCGAAGGCGAAGATTCCGGCGACGATGGTGGTGAATCTGCCCAGATCGCCCTGAAGGGCCTCGGCGTCCAGTTCGGTGACGCCAAAACCCATGCGCTGCATCCACACGGCGACATGATCGCTGCCCCCGCCCACATAGCCGATCCGGGCGTCTGTGGGCAGTTTCAGGTCAAGCGCCAAAATATCGAGCGCCTGAGGGGTGATAAAGCGTGCTTCTCCAACATGTAGGTAGGATATCGGCGTAACCTTATAGGCGGGCTTGCCATTTGCCAGCAGCGGTAGACTGTGCCGGCCTGCTGCCAGACCCCCCTCGAGCCTGAGGGAAAATCCGCTGGGCGTCTTCTCGATCTTGGTGCCGGGATGGTCCGCAATGGAGAGGTTGGCTGGCGACCCTTGCAGGCGGGCCGCCACTGCAACGTCCGAGGGGAGTGAACTCAGCGGAACGATCACCGCCTCCGGCTCGAGGCTGACAGATTGCGCAGGGACGATCTGCACGGCTTTCCTCGAGATCGAGGTGTTTACGGGCATGCCGGCCGCCAATGGTGGCGGTCAGCTCGACCTGCACCGGGCCATTGCCCAGAAGGCTCGAGAATCCCGGGGCATAGACATTGCCGACTTTGGCAGAGGCCGCGACCTTCAAGGTGTAACTGTGCATTGCGGTGTCGATTTCCGGCGCGGATGCCGAAATATCCTCCGTCAGAACGGGCCTCAGCTCCAGAGCCTGGGCTGCAGGTGTGCTGACGGCATGAACCGACAGCATGGTCTCACCGCCCGGCGGCACGGCGGCTGGCTCGGCCCATGCGGTAGCCGAGACGCCTGCCGCCAGAAAAAGCGCGTCATCGATCTCGGCAAGCTTCCGGGTCAGGCGATGACCGAGGCGTTGATCCTGCTCGTCTGTCAGGAGGAGCCGTGCTCGGTCTAAATTGTCTGCCGCCTCGGCGAGCGCAGTAATGATGTCGTCGCGGTGCGGGAAGCGCGCCTGAGCGGTCTCAATTGCAGTCGATGCGCGCTCCAGCGCCTGGGCCGCATCAGGGTTAAGCTCTTTTGCCAGATCCCGCAGCGATGCTGGCAACCCGCTCCGAATATCGTTTTCGCTCCCGTTATCTCCGATCTTGAGATGCAGCGGCCATTCCGTGTGCGAAGTGGCGCGCCACTTGCCCATGCCCTGCGAGGCGTGAGCGAGACGCGACCACTGGCCCATCTCGGAATAACTTGCCCCCGTCGCCGGGTCATTTTCGGGTGCCGAAACGGATACGGTCGCGTTGGGAGGCGGCACTTCGTCATCATATGTGCCGCCACCGCCGGACCACGCCGGCAGATAGAATTTTGCCACCCGCCATGGTTTCAGCCCGGCCTCGAAATGTTCCGGGTAGGCCTCCGGATCAGCAGCCCTTGCAACCGCCACTTCGGCAGCTTCCGTCATGGCGCGATGATGGCCATGCTGCCCTGGCACGTCCAGAAAGGTCGGGATGACGATATCGGGCCGATGGGTTCGATAGGCACGCACCAGCCGCTCGATCACCAGATCGCGCCCCCAACGCGCCAGCGTGTCGGCGCCGTTCTTGGAAAACCCGAAATCATGCACGGGGTCGTCGGGTCCGAAGCCGAGCCAGGCGATATCTGCATCCAGCACCTTTGCTGCCTCTTCAAGCTCGCGCGTGCGCAGGATGGAGAGGCTGGCTGTGCGCTCGGGACCGATGCCGTTCTGCCCGCCTTCGCCGCGGGTCGAGCAGGCGATGACAACATGCATCCCGTAGCCGAAGCGCATTGCCGCCAGCATGCCCGAATGCTCGTCGTCCGGATGCGCACCCGTATTCATCACGGTCAAGGTGGAGCCGAGCCGGCCAAGAGCATGGTGCAGTTCAACCAGAAGGGGACGAGCCTGAGAGCGTTCCAGACGTTGTCGATCGCTGAGCATGAGGGGCTCCTAGATTGCCGCGGGTCAGAACGGCTGGTGCCGATGCGACACTGAGATGAGGGGAGACGGTATCGAGCAGTGGCAGAGCTGCGGCACCGAGCGCGGCGGTCAACTGGCCGGTCTGTCCGCGCAACACGCGTGGACGGCTCCGGCTTCGGCGGGTCGCCACGGACACGGGCAGGGGATCGAGCGCCGCAATAATGGCGTCGAACACCGCATCGGGCAGGCCGCCGCCGAACAACACGGCTTCGGGGTCGAAAATGTTTTCCAGCATGGCCACGGTCGGAGCAAGATAATCGGCTGCCTCAGCGATCCAGTCCAGAACCAGCGGATCGCGGCGGAGATGGAGGCGGTCGATCGCCTCTATCGAAGTTTCTTTATGTCCCGCAGCCTCGAGCCGCTCCCGCAGGGCGTGAAGGGACGCGAAGCGTTCCAGGGACCCGTCTGGGCCATATCTGACTTCCCGGTTGCGCGGCACGATGCCGATATGGCCGATTTCCCCGGCATTGCCGAAGGCGCCTTGCAGCGGACGGCCATCCTGGATGATGCCGAGCCCAAGCCCCATGCCGAAATAGACAAAGCAGAAATCGGAGAGCTGCCGGCCGGCGCCGTAGAGCCGTTCGCCGACCGCGGCGGCGGTGGCATCGTTTTCTATCACCACCAATTGCCCGGCCGCCTCCGACATCAGCTGCGCCGCATCGATGCCTGCCCAGCCGGGAAGCGTTGTTGGGCCGACCGAACTCATGGGTTCGATTTCGAAGGGGCCCGGCATGACAGCGCCGATGCCGAGCAAGCCGGCCTGCATTTGGCCCGAGACTGCGCCGCAGCTGGTCGATGTTCTCCGCCAGCTGTTTCGCCACGCTATCGGGGGCGGCGTCAGCCAATGGCTGAATCTGTTGGGCGCGCATGCCGCCGGCGAGATCGAGCAGAACCGTCACCATGTGATCGGCAGCGATTTCGACGCCGGCCGTCAAGCGGACCGTCGGGATTGACGGCGAATTGGATCGGGGGCTGCCCACGGCCGGCGCGCAGCCTGCCGAGCTCGATCAGCATGCCGTCCTCGAGCAATTCGTCGACGATATTGGTGACGGCCTGCGCGCTCAGATGCGCGTGGCGGGCAATTTCGGTGCGTCCGAGATGCCCGTGCGAGCGGATGACTTCGAGCACGACGCGTCGATTGTGCGCGCGGTTACGCTCGGGGTTGCTGCCGATGGCGACGCGCCGGCGCAGGCTTTGCGTGTCCTTGCTACCTGCGAGTGAAGTCATGCGCTGACGTCTCGATTGGGCTGCCGAAATACAGGAAACGAGGGCCACGCTAGAGATCGGTCGGCAATAACTCAAGTAGATTATTTTATTGACAAGTTCGTAACACTCGGCTGACGATCAGTTCCCAGAAGCGTGGGCGAGGCGCTTCGAAGCAACTGGGAGCATTCGTGGCCGCTGCACACTAGCACAGGGCCGCGGGAAACAAGGAGGTTCTGCATGCGAATTCGGGTAAAGCTGGCCGCGCTGGCCGCGGGCATCAGCTTCATGGCCGTGGGCGCGGCCCAGGCCGTGGAGATCGAATACTGGCAATATGTGTATCGAGACGCGCGTCAACGCCATGACGCAGCTGATCGACAATTTCGAGAAGGCCAATCCGGACATCACCGTCAAGCAGGTGACCTTCCCCTATGACGATTACCAGACGCGCATCATTGCCGCCAAGCTGGCAGGGCAGGGCCCCGACGTGATGCAGCTCTATTATGGATGGCTCGACAAGTTTGTTTCCGGCCAGCTGCTGCAGCCGCTCGATCCGGCCGTGTTCGACTATGACGCGATCGAGAAGCGAATTCTTCCCCATCGTCACGGCGATGAAGCGGGACGGCAAATATTACGGGCTGCCGACCGCGGTGCGGTCGCTTGGCCCTGTTCTACAACAAGGATCTGTTCGAAAAAGCCGGCACTCGATGGCCCGCCGCAGACGCTGGACGAACTCGTGGCTGACGCCAAGGCCACCACTGAGACCGACGGTTCGGGCAATATCACGACCGAAGGCATCACGCTCGACATGGGCGGCCAGGATCACCATTGGTGGCGCGAAGTGCTGGACCGCCAGTACGGCGGCGTTCCTTACAATGACGACTACACCAAGGTCACCTATGACGACGAAGCCGGGCTGAAGGCGCTGGAATTCTACACCGGCCTGCAGACCAAGGAAAAAGTCGGCGTGTCAGGGCTTCATGGATCAAGGCCAGGCCGCATTCAGGGCCGGCCGCGCCGCGATGACGATCGACGGCACATTCCGTCTGGGTACTTTCAAGCCTCCAACGACTTCAACTGGGGCGTGACCGAGCTGCCGGCGAATGCGGACGGTGTACGCTCAAATTTTGCAAGCTATTTCGCCAATGGCATCAGCTCATCGACCAGCGGAGACAAGCTCAAGGCCTCGGAGAAGTTCCTGCAATACCTGACGTCTCCTGAAGCGATGAAGGTCTGGCTCAAGGTCGTCGGCGAACTGCCGGCGCGCAAAGCGGCGGCGATGACCGACGAGAACCTGGCCGACCCGATCTATGCGCCTTTCCTCAAGGCGCTCGACTATGCGCACACCACGCTGTTCAAGGACGAGAGCGGGCAGCGTCAGGCCGTCATCGACATGGTCAACCGCGTTCTGCTCGACAATCAGGACCCCAAGGCCTCGCTGGATCAGGCGGCCAAGGAAGAGCAGGCTGTTATCGACGCGGCCATGGAATAGGCGCGCGTGACCGCCGCATCGCAGAACGCTTCAAATTCAGAGGCGGCCATGTCTGGCCGCCTCTGGAATCGCTTCTCGCATACGCACCAAGCGGGTCATTTGGGCCTGGACCTTTCTGGCCCTGCCCATCGTTTTTTACGGTTGGATCCGTTTCTACCCAACCTTCGAAGCCTTCTACCTGTCCTTCACCAACTGGGATCTGCTCCGGCCGGCCAAGTTTATCGGGGTCAAGAACTACGCCGATCTGCTGGCGGACCCTGTGTTCTGGAAGGTGTTTCGGAACACGTTTCTTTATCTGATCATCGGCACGCCGATCAGCCTTTTGATCTCGTTCACGGTCGCCTATTACCTTGACCGCGTACGGTTCATGCACGGTCTTATCAGGGCTCTGTATTTCCTGCCTTTCCTGACGACCGCCGCCGCCATGGGCTGGGTCTGGCGCTGGTTCTATCAGCCTGTACCCATCGGGGTGATTAACAGCTTTCTGTCTATGGTCGGCATTCCCCAGCAGCCCTTCCTGCGCTCGACGACTCAGGCGCTGCCCTCCATGCTCGTTCCGGCCATCTGGGCGGGACTCGGATTTCAGATCATCATCTTCATCGCCGGACTGAGGGCCATACCTTCGAGCTTTTATGAGGCGGCGCGTATCGACGGTCTGGGGGAATGGGCGATCCTGCGCAAGATCACGCTGCCATTGCTGAAGCCGACCACCATCTTTCTGGTGGTGTTCTCATCTATCGGATTCCTGCGCATATTCGACCAGGTCTACAATATGAGCCTGGACGACCTCGGGGGTCCGCTCAATGCCACCAAGCCTTTGGTGATGCTGATCTACCAGACCGCCTTCTCCTCTTATAAGATGGGGCAGGCGGCAGCCCAGACCGTGGTCCTGTTCACAATATTGCTGATCGTTTCGCTGATGCAGCTGTGGGTCCTGAGGAAACGTTGAGATGACGACCGCCACTGCCGGACAATCCGAGATTGCCGCCAACAAGTCTGCGATCCGTCCTGGCCGCATAATTGTCTGGACGCTGCTGCTTCATCGGCGGCGTGCTGATGGTGACGCCGCTTATCTACATGTTCTCGACCTCGCTGAAGACTGCGGGACAGGTCTATGACCTAAGGGTCATCCCCAGCGCCCCTACGCTGGCCAACTATGTGGAGGTGCTGGCCGACGGCAATTTCCTTCATTGGTTTGTCAATTCGGCCTTCGTGGCGACGGCCGTGACCTGCTCGAATGTGTTCTTCGACTCGCTCGTGGGGTACACGCTTGCGAAATTCGAGTTCAGGGGCCGCTATTTCATATTCCTCGCGATCCTCTCGACGCTGATGATCCCCACCGAAATGCTGGTGATCCCCTGGTACCTGATGTCGAGCAAACTGCACTGGCTCGATAGCTATTGGGGCATCATGTTTCCCGGCATGATGACGGCCTTTGGCACCTTTCTGATGAAGCAGTTCTTCGAGACGGTTCCGGACGATTTTCTCGAGGCAGCACGGGTCGATGGCCTCAACGAGTTCACGATCTGGTGGAAGATCGCCATGCCCCTGGTCACACCGGCCATCTCGGCCCTGGCCATCTTCACCTTCCTGGGCAATTGGACGGCCTTCTTCTGGCCGCTGATCGTGACGACCAGCAAAGAACTCTACACGCTTCCGGTCGGTCTCTCGAGCTTCGCCGTGCAGGAAGCCATTCAGTGGGAGAAGATCATGACCGGCGCGGCGCTGGCCACCATACCCACGCTGTTGGTTTTCTTGCTGTTGCAGCGCTACATCGTGCGCGGCGTCATGCTGGCGGGGCTCAAGGGCTGAAGGATGTCCGACCCGCGCCAGACCGACACCAGCACTTTTCCCGACCCCGTCTACACCGAAACGGTTCTGCGTCCGCTGTTCGAGGGCGCAAAGGCGCACTACATAGAAGGTTTCCGGTCTATCGACCGCGCCCATCTCGTCATGCTGGCGGAAACCGGAATTCGTCGAACGCAAGACGGCTGCCGCGCTTGCGGCGGCGCTGCTGGCCATCGAACGGGAAATCGACGTGGAGGGGCTCGTTTATACGGGCGAGGTCGAGGATTTCTTCTTTCTCGATCGAAAAGGAACTTAAAGCCAGGCTTGGTCCCGACATTGCCGGCTGGCTGCATACGGCGCGCTCGCGCAACGACATCGACCATACCCTGTTCAAGCTCAAGCTGCGGGAAACGGATCGATAGGCTGCTGGACAGGGCACGGAAGCTCCTCGACGCGCTCATCGACAAGGCGGAACGGGAAAAGACGACCTTGATCGTCGCCTACACCCATGGCCAGCCCGCCCAGCCCACCACTTTCGGCCACTATCTCTCAGCGATGATCGAGGTCCTAGTTCGCGACATCGAGCGTCTCGAAGAGGCACGCCAGATCGTCGACACTCTGCCCAATGGGCGCCGCGGCGATCACCACTTCTGGCTTCGAGATCGACCGGGCCCGTGTGGCGGAATTACTGGGTTTTTCCGGACCTCTGCAGAATTCCTACTCCTGCATTGCCGCAGTCGATTACGTCACCGCCAGTTACGGCGCCATCGAACTGATGTTCTTGCACCTGGGGCGGCCCATCCAGGATTTTCAGGTCTGGTCCAGTTTCGAGGTCGGCCAGCTCTACGTGCCGAACGCGTTGGTGCAGATTTCTTCGATCATGCCTCAAAAGCGCAATCCCGTGCCCATCGAGCATCTGCGGCATTTGGCCAGCCAGACGATGGCCAGGGCGCGGGCGATGCTCGATGTCATGCACAACACGCCCTTCACGGACATGAATGACAGCGAAGGGGAGACCCAGGCAGATGGGCTATCAGGCTTTCGATGTCGCCGAGCGCGTACTCGACCTGCTCGCAGCTCTCGTTTCGCAGGTCGAAATCGATCCAGCCCGCGTTGCGGCCAATATCGCCGCTCCTGCATCACCATCACGGAACTGGCCGACAGTCTGGTGCGAGAGGAAGGCCTGTCATTTCGCCAGGCGCACGAGATCGCTTCGGCGGTCGCCAGAGCGGTCGTTGCTGAAGGCGGTGAGCTTGGGGCGAATGGATATGCGCCATTCTGTGCGGCATTCGAAAAGGCAACGGGCCGCACATCCGGGATAGGTGCGGAACGCTTCGCCGACATCGTCTCACCGGAGCACTTCGTTGCGGTTCGCACCCGCTATGGCGGTCCCGCAGGGGCGCCGCTTCAAGCCGCGATTGATGGCTATCGCTCCGCCGCCCAAGGCTTTGCCCAACGCGCCAAGGCACATGCGACGCACATCGCGGCTGCAAGTGCTGAATTGAATACACGCTTTTCCGAACTGATTGAGGACGCCTGATGGCCGCCATCGAACTCGACGGGCTTTCCAAACGCTTCGGCAAGATGGTCGCCGTCCATGAATGGACCTTTCCATCGCCGACGGAGAATTCGTGGTCCTTGTCGGGCCGTCAGGCTGCGGCAAGTCCACGACCTTGCGCATGATCGCGGGGCTGGAGGACATCTCCGCGGGAACGCTGAAGATCGGCGGACAGGTGATGAACCAGTTCGAGCCCAAGCAGCGCAACATTGCCATGGTGTTTCAAAACTACGCCATCTACCCCCACATGACGGTCGGCCAGAACATCGGCATCGGTCTTTACACCTCCAAGCTCAGTGCGGCCGACAAGCAGACGCGGATCAAACACACCGCCGAAATCCTCGGGCTTGAGGACCTTCTGGACCGCCGTCCGGCGGCGCTATCCGGCGGACAGCGCCAACGCGTCGCCATCGGACGCGCAATGGTGCGCGATCCGGCCGCTTTCCTGTTCGATGAGCCGCTCTCCAACCTCGATGCGCAATTGCGCGCCCAGATGCGCATCGAGATCAAGCGGCTGCATCAAAGGCTCGGCACGACAATCGTCTATGTGACCCATGATCAGGTCGAGGCCATGACTATGGCCGACCGCATCGTGGTCATGCGCGAGGGCCGCATCCTGCAGGTCGGTACGCCGACCGAACTTTATGAAAACCCTGTCGATGTCTTTACCGCGCGCTTCATCGGCAGCCCTTCGATGAACCTGATGCGGGGGCGTATCGAGGACGGCACTCTCGCCGTGAACGATGCGCGCGTGCGCGTGCCACCCGCAGTCAAAGGGGCTGGTGGCGACATTCTGGTCGGCGTACGCCCGCACGATCTGGTTGTCGGTGCCGAAAACACCGAGGGGTTGGAAGTCTCGGGTACCGTGAGCGCCGTTGAACCCTTGGGGGCGGAGACTCTGGTTCACCTCGATGTGGCTGGCAACGAGGTGACGGCGACCGCCCCCGGCAAACTCGTTCCGAAGGTCGACACAGCCGTCACCGCAACCGCTGCCCAACAAAGCCTATATCTGTTTGACGCAAAGACCGATCGGGCCTTGGGGCGTTTCTGAACCGCGCACGCGTCGACATTTCCTGTCCGCCTGCGTCAGCGCCTTCTCTGCGAGAGTGAGCTGGCCGCGACCGCCAGCAGGATGAGCCCGCCGACGAGAATCTGCCTGATATAGGAATCGACGCTCATCTGGGTCAGGCCATTGTCGAGCACGCCCAGCACGAGCACGCCGATGACGGTGCCCAGGATACGCGGTTCGCCATACCGGCTCATGGTCGTGCCGAGAAACACCGCCGCGATGGCGTTGAGCATCAGCCCGCTGCCCTGCACCGGATTGGCCGAGGCCACGCGGCTCGCATACATCAACCCGCCGGCGGCCGCGGCGAAGCCGGTCAGGGCGAATGCGATCAGGCGCAGGCGCTTGACTGCAATGCCACTCAGATGGGCTGCCTCGATATTGCCGCCGATGGCATAGAGGCGGCGCCCGAAGGTCGTTTGCTCCAGCAGCACCCAGACTGCGACCACAGCGATCAAGGCCAGGATAGAGAGGCTCGGGATGGCGATCGCCACGCCGCCCCATTCGCCCAAGGGAAGCCCCTCGCGTGCAAAATTGCCGAATTCCGCGGGGATGGCGCGGCCGGAGATGGTGCGTGCCGCCACTGGCGACGAAAGCTGCGCCGGAGAACATGGTCATGGTTGCAAGCGTCGCGATGAAGGGCAGGATGCCGACCAGGCTGACCATCGCGCCGTTGAAAAGGCCGCCGAGCACACCGACGCCGAGCGCTGCCGCAACGGCGAGCCAGATCGGCATGCCGGCTGCCAACAGCAAGTGCGGCGACAATGCCCGAAAGGCTCGCCATCGAGCCGACGGAAAGTCGAAATCTCCCATGACCATGACAATGGTCATGCCAGCGGCAACCACCATGAGCATGGAGACCTGCTGGGTGATGTTGAGCCAGTTGCGTGCGGTCGGAAAGGTGCCCGGCAGCATGACCACGAAGAAGACAAGGATGAGTACGAAGCCGATCAGGGTGCCGTAGCGGCGGATGAAATCTTGCATTTGTCAGGCCACCAACGTGCCGGAGGCCCGGCCATAGCAGAGATTGATGAGATCGTCCTCGCCGAGGTCTGCCGGCGTCGACGGTTGCGTGATTGTACCGCGCCGCATGACCGCGATGCGATCGCTGATGCCGAGCAGTTCGGGCAGGTCGGAGGAAACGAGGATGACCGCCGTGCCTTCAGCCGTCAGTTCGCGCATGATGGCGTAGATGTCGAACTTGGCGCCGACGTCGACGCCGCGGGTCGGCTCCTCGAGCAGGAGGAGTTTGGGCGCACCGCCGACGAGCCCGTGGCGAACACGACCTTCTGCTGATTGCCGCCGCTCAACTCGAACAGACGTTGCATCGGACCGGCGGATTTCAGACGCATGCGCCGTCCGATTTCCGTGCGCAAAAGCCTTTTCGCGGCGCGGGGTTAGCCAGACGCCGGCAAGGCTGTGACGCTTCAGATGGGCGAGGGTGATGTTTTCGAAGACGGCGCGCCCCATCACCAGACCCTCGGCTCGCCGCTCGCGCGGCACATAGGCAACGCCGCGCTTCCAGGAGGCCCCCGGACTGGCTGGGGCGTAAGCGTTCCCCGCCAAGCGTCATGCTCCCGTCCGTGGCGCGCGCATCGCCGAACAGGGTGCGGAGCAGTTCGCGTCTGTCCGGAGCCCGAAAGCCCGGCGATGCCGAGGATTTCGCCCTTGCGCACGATGAAATCCAGCGGACCGACGCCACGGCCGCAAAGGCTCGATGCTGAGAAAGCGATGTCGCTGGCGGGTGCGGCAAGGGGACCAGGATAGGCGTCCTCGACCTTGCGCCCGATCATCAGCGAAACCAGATGGTCATGGGTGATGTCGGCCATGCGCCCGCTATCGATCGACTTGCCGTCGCGCAGCACGGTGGCGCGGTCGCAAAGCGCCATGATCTCATCGAGGCGATGCGAGACGTAGAGAACCGGAACTGCCTGAGGCACGAATTTCGCGCAGCGCGGCAAACAGGCGTTCGCTCTCGTCGCGGGTCAGCGCTGCCGTCGGTTCGTCCATGACATAAAGCTGTGCGCTCGTCGAGAAGCGCGGCGGAGATGCGCACCAGCATCTGGTCGCCAAGCGTCAGTTCGCCGAGCTTGGTGCGCGGATCGATGTGGTCGATGCCAAGCCGGGCGAGCGCGTGACGCGCCTGGGCATTGAGGTGGCGCCAGCCAATGAACAGGCCCGCCCGTCGCGGATAGGGCCGGCCCATGAAGATGTTTTCGGCCACCGACAGGGTCGGCACCACGTTGAATTCCTGATGGATGAAGCGCAGCCCGAGCCGGTAGGCGGTTGCGGCGCTGTCGATATGCACCGGTTCGCCATTCGATCGCGATGTCCGCCGCATCCGGGGCGACGGCTCCGGCGAGGATCTTGATCAGGGTCGACTTGCCCGCGCCGTTCTCGCCCATCAGGGCGTGAATCTCGCCGGGCGCCACGACCAGGTGGGCGCCCTGAAGAGCCGGGACGCTGCCATAGGCCTTTGAAACGCCTGTCGCCGAAAGGAGTGGGTTGGTCGGTTGCATTGGTTAGGAGGAGCCGGAAGTAAGCGGCTCCTCCCCTTGATCGGACGACGCCTATTCGCTTGGCGTTCGCCGCGGTGATGAGCTTGGTCGGCACGTAGATGGTCGACTGGCGGATTTCCTCGCCATCCAGGACGCGGGCGACGGCGTCGGCGGTGGTGGCGCCGATGCCGGAGAAGTCCTGCGCGACGGAAGCCTCGAAATTGCCGCCCGAGGCGATGGCCTCTCGGGCCTGCGGATTGGCGTCGATGCCGGTGATGACGATGCCTTCCTTGTCACGTCCCGCCGCTTCGATGGCCTGCAGGGCGCCGAGCGCCGGCTGGTCCCATGCCGCCCACACGGCCTTGATGCTGCCCGGCTCGGGGTTGGCAGCCAGTAGAGCTTCCATCTTGCGCGCGGCTGTCGGCGATGCCGCCATCCGAAACATCGGGCGTGACGCGGTCGAGCACCTTTATGTCGGGAAAATTGCCGAATACGGCGTCGGCAACGACGCCTCGCGCCTGCACCGGCGGGAAGGCGTCGAAGACAAACATCACCACATTGCCCTCGCCATTGATGCGGTCGGCGACATAGGTCGCGGTCTCTGCGGCCATTGCATAGCCATTCGAGGTTACGTTTGTCACCAGAAGCGGGTCGGTGCCGGCGTCCATGCCGATAACCGGAATGCCTGCGTCCTTGGCGGCCTGCAGACCGGCGGTCACCTGGGTCGGATCGACATTGATGACGATGGCGTCGACATTCTGCACCACCATATCCTCAATGCGGCTGATGACGGCGGCGACGTCACCGGCAGTATCGATGACGTTGACGTCCCAACCCTTGTCCGCGGCAGCCTTCTGGAAGCCCTCGACATAGAACTGGGTGCCGGGCTGCGCCATGTAGGGCGTGACGATGGCCACCTTCTGGGCCATGGCGGCACCGGCCGTGAGAGCGGTGGCCACAAAGACAATGCCCGAAAGGGCGAGTTTGAGCGAGTTCAGCAACGAAGAATCCTCCTGATCTGGTTCCGTAGCCAAGGCAAGGGCCGACGGTTGTTTTCCTTTTTGTGACAGGCACTATATGGCCAGCCGGTAGATCGGCAAGGGGCAATTCGGGAAGGAAAAAGGCGTGACGTTCAAACTGATCGGCATCGATGTCGGCACGACCGCGACCAAAGCGACGCTGATCGACCAAACGGGCCAGGAGCTTGCCAGCTTTTCGCGCCCGCATGCCACGGACAGGTCAGGCCCGGGCAAGGCGGAACAGGCCCCCGCCGACTGGATGGCAAGCGTGCTCGGGGCACTGTCCCACTTCTCCGGCACGAGAGAGCTTTCGGACCTTGCCGGAATCGGCATCTGCTCGCAGGTCAACTCCCATGTGTTCGTCGGTGCCGATGGACAACCTGTACGTCCCGCCATCACCTGGCAGGACACCCGTTCCGCGCCGGACGCTGCACGGCTCGAGGCAGCCGTCACGCCCGAGCAGAAAACGAAATGGTTCGGCGGGCCGGTGCCGATCGATGCAAGCCACGCCCTGTCGCGGATGGCTTTTGTGAAGCGGACGGAGCCCGGGATATGGGCGGCGACGCGGCATGTGCTCTTGCCAAAAGACTACGTCGTGCTGCAGCTGACTGGCGAAATAGCCAGCGATCCCGTCGCGGCCGTCGGGCTCGTCGACAGTGCAGGCGCCTATGTGCGCCCGCTGCTCGATCTCTTGCCCGGCGCCACCGACAGGCTGCCGCCGCTTTACCCGTTTCACCACGTGGTGGGCAGAATCAGGTCCGGCTTGCCCTGCGCCGGTGCACCGGTTGTGGTGGGCGCGATGGACGCCTGGGCGGGCATGTTCGGGTGCGGCGTCGTCTCGGACGGGGAGGCGATGTGCCAGGCCGGGACCAGCGAAATTCCGGGCATCGTTTCCTCTAGCGTCGTGCCGACGCCCGGCGTCGTTCTTTTTCCGCCCTATGAAGGCATCCGCATGCACGCAGCGCCAACCCAGGCTGGCGGCGCATCCTTGGCCTGGCTCTGCAACCTGCTCGGCCGCTCGCCCGAGGATCTGTCGGATCTGGTCGCCCATCTGTCCGAAAATGCATCGGTCCCGCTGTTCCTGCCCCATCTCGGGGGCGAGCGTGCGCCGATATGGGACGCCAGCTCGCGTGGCAGCTTTGCGCGTATCGAGGGGAGCGCCGGACCTGCGGAGTTCGCGCGTGCGGTGATGGAGGGCGTCGCCTATTCGGTGCGCTGGGCCTTCGAGGCGTTGCAGGCTTCGGCGGACCGTACGGTTGATACGATAAACATCGGAGGGGGCGGCGCTCGTTCGGACATTTGGTGCCAGATCAGGGCAGACGTGCTCGGAATGACGCTCAGGCGGACCTCGGTACCCGCCGTCGCAGCGCTTGGGGCCGCGATCCTGGCGGGGGTCGGCAGTGGCGCCTTTCCGGCGCTGCCGCAGGCGGTTCGGCAACTGGTGCGCTATGACCGCAATTTTGCCCCCAACGCCAACAGGCGCGAGCATTTTGACAATGGCTATGCGCACTATCGGGCGTTCTATGAGACGATGAAGCCGTTCAACGCACGGTTTCAGTAAGAAGGGAATGGGAGGAACGGCATGCGTGGATTGATCTGTCCGGAACCTGGGCAATTGAACCTGGTCGAGGATCTGGCGGAGCCCGGCAGCCCGCGGCCCGGATGGGTGCTTCTCGAAATACTCAAGGTCGGTATCTGCGGAACCGACTATCACATCTATGAAGGCACCCACCCTTATCTGAAATACCCGCGTGTGATGGGCCATGAGATTTCTGCGCGCGTGCTGGAGAGCGGCGAGGGTGTTGCAATCGCGCCCGGTACTCTGGTCATCGTCAACCCCTATCTGCATTGCGGTGAGTGTTCGGCGTGCCGCAAGGGCAGGTTCAATTGCTGCGCAAAACTCGAAGTGCTCGGTGTTCATTGCGATGGCGCGATGTGCGAACGCATGCTGATGCCCGCCGGCAATCTTTATCCTGCCGACGGGTTGAACGAGGTCGAATGCGCCACCGTCGAGTTCCTCAGCATCGGCGCACATGCCGTGCGGCGCTCGCTTGCGCCGGCGGGCAGCCGGGCCCTGGTCATCGGCACCGGGCCAATCGGAATTGGCGCGGCGATTTTCTCGCGCATAGCCGGGCACGAGGTGAGCCTGGTCGATGCCGATGCCGAACGGCTCGCCTTTGCCCGCGATCGTCTTGGTTTCGAGAGGACCTATCAGACGTCCGCCGATCTCATGGGCACCATTGATCGCGACACGAATGGCGAGCGCTTCGACGTGGTGTTCGATGCAACCGGCAATGCAGCGTCCATGCAGTCGGCGATCGACTATGCAGGGCAGGGTGGGACGCTGGTCCTGGTCGGCGTGGTGCGAGAAAACCTGAGCTATGCCGATCCGGAATTGCATCGCCGCGAACTGATGGTGATCGCCTCGCGCAATGCGGTGAAGGCGGATTTCGACCATGTTGCTGACAGCATCAGGGCCGGCAAGGTTCCCGTCGCTGACCTGGTTACCCACACCACATCGCTCGAAGACGCAGCAAACAATCTTCCCCGCTGGACCAAGGAAAAGCGGGGTCTTATCAAGGCGGTTATCGCCATCTCCTGATCTTCATCGACGGGCTGACGTCCGACATCCTGCGCGTCGTCCGGCGCCCACGCATGCCTTTCAATCATTGCCAACGAGGACCACATGAAAACCTATTCCGTACCCAATGCCGATCTGAAGGTGTCCAGCGTCATTCTGGGGCTGATGCGCATCCTCAAGATGCAGGATGCCGAAATCCGTACCCTCTTCGACACGGCACTTGAGGCAGGCATCACCTTTTTCGATCACGCCGACGTCTATGGCGGCGATCATGGCTGCGAAAAGCGATTTGCCGAGGCCCTGAACCTTTCGTCGTCGGATCGCGAGAAGATCGTCATCCAGAGCAAGGCAGGCCTCCGCAAGGGCTTTTTCGACTTCTCCAAGGAGCACATTCTCAAGCAGGTGGATGGCTCGCTCGCCGCGCTCAAGACCGATTATCTGGACGTGTTGCTGCTGCATCGGCCCGATACGCTGGTGGAGCCCGAGGAAGTGGCCGAGGCGTTCGACACGCTTGAAGCTGCAGGAAAGGTGCGCCATTTCGGCGTCTCCAACCAGACACCGGGACAGATAGAGCTGCTCAAGTCTGCGGTGAAGCAACCGCTGCTCTACAATCAGGTTCAGCTCTCGATCACCCACGCCAATCTTTTCGCCCAAGGCGTGGCCGCCAACATGAACGGGCTTGATCAGTCGATTTCCCGCGACATCGGCCTGCTCGACTATTCACGCCTCAAGGGCATGATGCTGCAGGCCTGGTCGCCCTTCCAGAAGGGCTTTTTCGACGGCGTCTTCATTGGCGACCGCGACAATTACCTCGAGCTCAATGATGTGCTCGACGAAGTCGCGGCCCAATATGGCGTGACCCCGACCGGCATCGCAGTGGCCTGGATCACGCGCCATCCCGCCAATATCCAGGTGGTGCTCGGCACGACAAATCCGCAGCGTGTCCGCGACAGCGCGGCGGGCTCCGACGTCCAACTCAGCCGCGAGGAATGGTACCGGATCTTCCGCGCCGCCGGTCACACCGTCCCCTGATCGGCAGCACCACTTACAAGAGTTGAACGACAGGAGAAGCGAACTCATGGGCAGATTGGACGGAACCGTTTCCGTGGTCACAGGGGGCGGGCGCGGCATAGGCCGGGAAATCGCGCTGCACCAGGCAAGGGAGGGCGCAAGGGTCGCCGTGCTGGCGCGAACGCGCCGGGAAATCGAGGAGACCGCCGCCCTGATCGAGAAAGAGGGGGGAAGGGCGTTTGCCGTTTCAGTGGATCTGGTGAGCCGGCCAGATGTCGAGCAGGCTATCAAAAGCATAGAGGCGGAGCTCGGCCCCATCGACACGCTGGTCAACAACCATGGTTCGTTCCGTGCCTTCGGACCCATGTGGGAGTGCGATCCGGACATCTGGTGGCAGGATGTCGAGATCAATTTGCGCGGCACATTTCATGCCTGCCGCGCAGTTGCGCCGGGTATGCGGGCCCGTGGCCGAGGCCGCATCGTCAATCTGGTCGGTGGCGGCACCGGCAACAGTTTTCCGAACGGCTCGGGCTATGCCTCGTCCAAGGCGGCGATCATGCGTTTTACCGAGTGCCTCAACGACACCACCATCGACAAAAATGTAAGAGCCTTTGCCGTCGATCCCGGGCTGGTTCGCACCGCAATGACCGAATTGCAGCTTAATACGCCGGACGGACAGGCGCATCTGCCCGGCATTCGGAAGCTGTTCGAGGAGAGCGTCAATGTTCCCCCCAGCCGCGCCGCCGCGATGATTGCCGACATTGCCGCCGGCCGTTTCGACCCGCTCGCAGGGCGCCTGTTGCGCGGTGTCGACGACCGGGACGCGCTGGAGGCGGAGATGAAGGACATCGCCGACCGCGACGGCCGTGCGCTGCGCTTCAGCGACCTGGAGGGCAGAGCGCTGCGATAGGTCATCCCATCTTGGTCAACCGACGGCGCAGCTACCCGACCGAGGGCGCAAGAATGACGGCGGCACTATGTACCCGCAAGCTCGCTGGGCAATGCCTGTAACCGCCGCCATTTCCGTCGCCATAGTCTATAAAAGAGGGAGCGCCCGACCGCTACCTCCTTGATATATCCGGTACGTCCGACCAGACGCAGGCGGGGAACTAATCCTCCTGGGCCATCGCCTTCTTGAACTGCGGCAAATGCTTGCTCTGAGCTTCGATCATACGCTCCCGATAGACACCGTAGATCATGTCGGTGTCATGCAGCGTGACCCCTGCGATGGTGGGCGACGCGAAGACCGGCAATTCGATGCCGCGATCGGCCAGCTTTTGGGCGCTTCTTGCGATCAACTCGTGCATCATGATCATGGCGAGCACGGTGGACGAGCCAGAAACCGGTCGACTCCAGCCCTTGATGTCGACGATGGCATCCTCGATGGGCGCTCCCGTGTCGATGACAATGTCGGCGGCGTCCGCCAGGCGCTTGCCGGAGGAGTGAGTTGCTGGTTTGTCGAGATTGGCTTTCGCTGTAATCGCAATCACGGTCAGCCCGCGCTTTTTGGCATAGATGGCGGTGTCGATACCCGACGAATTACGTCCCGAATGACCAAAAACGACGACCGTGTCGCCGGCGTTGAGCGGCTGATGGTCGAGGAATTTTTCGGCGTAGTTCTCGGTCCGCTCCAGCCAGAGCAGTTCACGCACACCGCCGGCGCCGAGCACGTTGTGCCACATGACGCGTGGATCGGTCAGCGGATTGAAGCCCACATAGGATCCATAGCGGGGAAACGTCTCCTGTACGGGCAGGACCGAATGGCCGGAGCCGTAGAGATGGCAAAGTCCCTCATTGGCGAGCGATTCTGAGATGGCGTTTGACGCCTTGTCGAAAGCTTCTTCGTTTGCTTCGGCAGCTTTTTCGGCGATCTGAAGGAGCTTGGAAATATAAAGGGTCGTCATGTTTGGCCTTTCGAACCAGGGTTACACGTAAAGGGTCGAGCGGATCTCGTAGCGATCCGCGCGCATGGTGGAGAGGGCGAATTCGAACGGCCCTCGTGAAGTCAAAAGCGATGCGCTCGACCTCGAAGGCCGGCGTGCCGGCGGGCAGTTGGAGGAGCGCGGCGTCCGCGGCGGCGACCGGCCGACGCGGTAGACCTCCTTGGCCTTGACCGGCGTGATGCCGCAACTGCTCCTTCAGCCAGGCGTAGAGCGACTGAATGTGTTCGGCCTCCGCATCCAGATCCGGGCACGCGGGACTGCGGGCAGATGGCTGGTCTGGATGCCGATCGGCATGTCGTTGCCCAGCCGCAGGCGCTTGAGCTGCACGACAGGGCATCGCCCGAGGCAGATTTCCAGCGCATCGGCGATCTCCTCGCTTGCGGCCATCCGGTCCGGCCTGAGATCGAGCCGTGTGGTCGGCGCCAGCGCCAGCGTGCGCATCTCGTCGGTAAAGCTGGTGAGCCCGCGCACACCCGCGACGACGGTGGCGGAGCGCACAAAGGTCCCGCGTCCGTGTTCCCGCCGGAGCAGTCCGGCTTCTTCAAGATTGCGCAGGGCGTGGCGCACGGTAATCCGGGAGATGCCGAGCATGTCGCACAGCCGGTCCTCGTTGGGGATCTGCGATCCGGAGGCCCATTCGCCGCTCTTCGATCAGGCCGCGCAGCGCCATCTCCGCCTGATGCCACAGCGGCTCGGGCCGACGCCGGTCGGGCTGATCAGGCCCTTGGGATCAGCCATGATGGTTCCTCCAGTCCGGCCGCGAGGCGCCGGCAAAGGCGGCGCCGACCAGCCCGGCACGTGGGCCGAATGCACCGGTCTTGATTTGTATGTCCCGCAGATGCGGCGGAAGCTGGCGCCGCAACGTCTCCAGGATCAGCGGCGCCAGCACGTCCAGCGACGCGGCGACGCCACCAGCGAGGATGATCGGCCTGAGGGTCGAGCAGGCCGACAGCTCCGGCAAGCGCCGTACCCAGAGCCCGCATGGCCGGCGCAAGGGCTGCAATCGCAGCCTTGGCATCGCCGCGGCGGGCGGCTTCGACCAGGGCCACGCCGTCCGGATATCCAGCCCGCGTGCTGCGGCATCGAGGGCGCGGCCGGAGGCCTGCCGCTCGAGCCAGCCACTGCGCTCCTCGCCGCTGTCGTCGAGATCGGCAGCCGCCCAGCCAAAGGAGCAGGCGCCGCCCCCGGCCCCGGCAACGATCCGTCCGCCCGTCAGCACCGCCGAGCCGATGCCCGTGCCGATCGCCAGCAGCATGAGCGTCCGTCAGGCCGCGGCGCGGCGCCGGTCCAGCGCTTCGCGCCAGGAGCGCAAGTTGGGCATCGTTGCCGAGGCGCTATTGCGATGCCTGGGAACGCCTCGTCGAGGTCCAGGCCGTCGAGATAGGGCAGATTGGGGACCCAGCGTGCAGCGTCGTTCCCGAGCGTCAGCCCGGGAATGCCGATGCCCAGCCGGCGGTGCGCCATGTCTCGGAAAGATGAGCGGAAACCAGGTCCGATGAAGGCGTCGCGGTCTGGCGGTGCCGGCCATTCGCCAATCGTGCGGACGGCTGCCGGGGTCGTCCGACGGTAGCGAGGCCGGCGCGGAAGCGCGTGCCGCCCAGATCGACGGCCAGGATCGCGCTCGGTCATCCCTTAACCCCCGACGCAACGATTGAATCGACGAAGAAGCGCTGCAGGAACACGAACAGCACCACCGGCGGCAGCACTGCCAGCGTCGCTCCGGCCATCACAAGGCCGGTGTTCATGGCGCCGCGGTTGTAGCTGAGCAGCCGCGAAAGCGAGATGACGATCGGATAGTGCGTCGGCATTGCCCTGCAGCACCGTCAGCGGCCAGAGATAGCTGTTCCAGTGGTAGACGAAGGCGAACAGCGTCAGCGCGGCGATTGCCGGCAACACCGCCGGCGCGACGATCTGAACACGATGCGCAATTCCGAGGCGCCATCGACGCCGCGCCGCCTCGATCAGTTCGTCGGGCACGCCCTTGATGAACTGGCGCATCAGGAAGATGCCGAAGGCATTGGCAAGGTTGGGCAACGATCACGCCGGCCAGGCTGCCGTCGAGCCCGAGAGTAACCAACCATCCGGTAGAGCGGGATGAGGGTCACGATTGGCGGCAGGAACATGGTCGCGATCAGCAGCCGCGAACAGCAGCTCGCGAGCGCGGAACTCGGTATTTGGCGAAAGCATAGCCGGCCATCAGGCTGGTGACGATGATGGCGATCGTCGTCATCAGCGCGATGACGGCGGAGTTCAAGAAGGAGCGGCCCAGATGCTGATGACGTCGGCGACACCTGCGTATAGGCGTCGAGGTTGGGGCGTCGCCGGCAGCCAGACCGGCGGCACCTGCATGGTCTCCTGCGGGGTCTTGAGGCTGGTCAGCACCATCCAGGCCAGCGGAAAGGCCGCGATGACCGCGACCACGATGATCAGCAGCGTCAGACCAGGCGCGTCAGCGGCGCGACCCGGTGGCGCGGCGCGCTCGAGCGGACGGGCGTCGGCGGCGGAGCATGGCGCTCATGCCGTCTTGCCTCCCGCGACGCGGGCGAAGGCGAAAAGGGCGCAGCGATGGCGACGACCAGGCGCCAGCATCAGGGTGACGGCCATGGCCGAGCCGAGCCCGCCCTGCCCGCGTTCGATGCCGACCCGGCGGATGTGATAGGTCAGCACGTTGGTGGCATTGACCGGGCCGCCCTGGGTGATGAGCGCAACCGGTTCGAACACCTGCACGGCAGTTGATGATGGCGATCACGGCCGAAAACAGCAGCGTGTTGCCAGCAGCGGCAGCGTGATGATGAAGAAGCGCTGCACCGGATTGGCGCCATCGATCTTGGCCGCCTCGTAGAGCGAATCCGGAATCTGCGTGAGTCCGGCGACGGCGAGCACGGTGAAATAGCCGACCTGCTGCCAGACATTGAGGAAGTACGATCGAGACAAGCGCCGTTCGCGGCGAGGACAGCCAGGGCTGCGCGGGCAATGCCGACCCAGCCAAGGATCTGGTTGATCGGTCCTTCGGTTGGCGAATAGAGCTTCGAGAACACCAGCGCCACCGCGATCATCGGCACCATGTAGGTGGAAAACAGCGACGGTGCGCAGCACGATGCCGCCGGGCGCCAGGTTCTGGTGGACGAGCAGCCCGAAGGCCGACCGACAGCGGCAGGATCAATGACCACCGAAAGCACCGTGTAGATCGCCGGTGTTGACAAGCGCGGCCTTGAAGTCGCGGCCGATCGAGATGCCGGCGAAGATGTCGATGAAGTTCTGCACGCCGACGAAGCGCGGCGGTGTCGAAGCCGGTCTGCGTCGACCAGTCCTGGAACGACAGCCAGATCGTCAAGCAGCATCGGCACGAGGATGAAGACCGTCAGCAGCCCCGTGGCCGGCGCGAGCATGAGCAATCGCTGATCGGTGTCTGACTGACTGCATCGGGACCGAGCGATCCTTGGCAGGTGCCAGGCGGAGGCTGCGGCCGCCTGCTAGGCTCCGTCCCGTGGCGGACTTACTGGGCGGCGCGCTCCAGGATTTCGGTCGCGTCGGCCTGGGCCGTCGTCTGCGCCTCGGCGGCTGACATCTGGCCGATATTGCATGGCCTCCAGGGTCTTCTGC
The DNA here is from genome assembly GCA_963782875.1 of uncultured Alphaproteobacteria bacterium. Taxonomy (GTDB): domain Bacteria; phylum Pseudomonadota; class Alphaproteobacteria; order Rhizobiales; family Devosiaceae; genus CAWALD01. The sequence goes on from CAWALD010000003.1 coordinate 2,694,418, forward strand.
AGCGATTCGGAGAATTCCTGGCCGCCAAGAACGACCGGGAAGCCCTTGGCGTTAGCGAGCGTCTCGGTATAGCCTTGAGGAAGCGGTCGCTGGCCAGCTGGTCGTCGAATGCTTCCACGATCGGACGTCCGCGAGGGCAGGATGCCCATCGACATCAGGATGTCGCCCATGGCCGAGGCGCCGTCTGGCCCGGAGTCCGGTCCATTCAGCCAGGCGAGGAAATCCCAGGCGGCCTGCTTGCTCGTCGGCGCGAGGCTTTGGCGTTGACCACGGTCATCCAGGAATAGGAGATCGAGCGCGACACATCGCCGGACGGACCGACGGGGATCGGTGCCGTCGCGATGTCGGCGAAGTTGTCGCCCATGCCGGCCTTGAGCGCCGATTCCCACCAATTGGCCATGATGATCATGCCGGTCTTGCCGGACACGAAGTTGTCGAGGAACGGGCCGGTGGTGTTGGCGTCGGCCGTGGCCATGGCGGGGTCTGAATAGCCGTTCTTGATCAGCTTCTCGTAGAGATCGAAGGTTTCCTTGGCCTGTTTGGTGTCGAGCGTCGGCTTGCCGTCGACGATCAGATCGCCGCCATTGGAGACCAGCAGCGAGGCGAAGGGATGCAAGCACGCCGGCCGCCCAGGAGTTGATCAGGCCGAAGCCCTGCTGGCCTTTTGACTTGTCGGTCAGTTTTTCCGCATCGGCGAGAAACTCGTCCCAGGTCTTGGGCGGCGTCGGAGATGCCCGCCTCCTCGAACAGCTTCTTGTTGTAGTTGAGCGCGTAGACGTCGATCTCGTTGGGGATGCCGTAAAGCGTTCCGTCGATGGTGGCTGCGGCGATGACACCGGCCGGCCAGTTTGCCTGGGTGTCGGCCGCGATGGCATCGGGCACCGGCGCGACGAGCTGATCCTTGACCAGGTCCGGCAGCCACGCGTCGTAAATGCCGGCGATGGTCGCGCCATCTGCATCGCCGCCTGAAGTGCGCAGGGTCGTCAGAAGGTCGCCGAACGGGACGGCACGAACGCTGATTTTCGTATCGGGGTGGCTCTGGGTGTAGGTCGCGGCGGCCGCTTCGAGCTTGGCGACCGTGTCCGGCGCCCAATGCGTTAGGAACGACACGTCCGCAGCCTGCACTAGAGCGGTCCCGGCCAGCAGGACAGCGACTGAACTGGTGGCGAGTGCGAAGGTCCTCGATAGGTACATGTGGTTTTCTCCCTTTGCGCGACCGCTGCGCATGACGCGGTCCGACTAGTTATGACGTCATAATGACTTTCGGCAAGCGGTTTCTTTTTTCTGCGCACACACCATTCCCGTTCACTCGCTCCCGGCGGACGGCCCCGATAGAACCGCTTGACCGCGTCACCATTCTGGTTCTCACCGGGATCATCTGCATTTTCTACCATTGCGACTTGCAGCAGGATCCCGGGCAGAGCGCCCCGCTGAGGGATGGTCGAGAGGAGCGCTGCCTGCTCGACCTGATGGGCCGGCTCATGCGCGCCGGCCCTGGCGCGCCTGAGTTTTTGATCCAATTGGACTTCAGGGGCAGCCACGTTGACGGCTGCTGGGTCACGATCGGGGACAGGCAACAGCATCGGGAATGATGCCCAGAGGAGATGAGATGACGGAAAAAGCCAAAGTGATTGTCTGTGCCAACAGTAACCAGGCTTGATCAGTCGGCGCACGGATCGGTCGTGGTGGGCGGCTCGCATGGAGCCGTCTTCACCACCTATCTGACTTTGGCCGCCAGAGCGCTTTCGGCCATTCACCACGCATGCATCGGACGAAACGAAGCTGGCGTGAGCGGGCTGGAATGGGCCGAACAGTTCGGCTTCGCCATGGCGAGAAGGACCAATAGCTGAAGAAAAGACGGCCTGCGTCTTCGTCAAGGTCGCGCGCCCCTGTTCGGACGTCCGCATTAATTCTCTGCCGCTCCTGAGCGGACCATTGGCCACCACAGCCAGATTACCGGCGGTAGCTGACGGACTCCCCCGGTCGTCATTTCGGGGTCAGTAGCGCGTCGGAGGGAACCAGATGGGGCCATGCTAAACCGGCGCGCCCTGCATCACGGGGAAGGCGTCCCGAGCTGGTCGAGCTGCAGCTCTACCGAGCGTGGTCTTTGGCTATTTCTGCACCGGTCTGCGCGATGGCCGCAACGACCATCTCGATGTCGTCTCGTCGGGTTCTATGATTTGCTATCGCCGCGCGCAGGCAATGGACGCCGTGCACGGTGGTGTCGGATAGCACCGCAGTCCCGGTCTCCTGTAAGCGCAGCATGATCTCGATGTTCAAGTCCTTGAGCTTTGCCTGCTCGACGCCGGGAGGACAATAACGGAAGCACACGATATCGAGCGTGACGGGCGCTATCAGCTCAAAATCCGGTCGCTGGATGACAAGGTCTGCAAAACAGCGTGCCTGTTCCAGGTTCTGGTCGATAATGCGACCGAACTTTTCACACCCATGTTCCTTCAGCGCCATCCAGACCTTCAACGCCTTGAAGCCGCGCGAAGTCTGGAGTCCGAAATCGTAGAGCCAGTCGCCGGCGGCAAGGCCCCGGCTGGTGCGCTCCAGGTACTCTGGCGTTAGTGAAAAAGTGCGCAGGTGAGCTGCAGGATCGCGGAGGAGCGCACAGCCCACTTCGAACGGAGCGTGAAGCCATTTGTGGGGGTCGAGCGCGACGGAATCCGCCATTTCGAGTCCGTCCATGAGCCCACGGTGATGCGGCGCGAGTTTGCCTAGCGCCCCGATGCAGCCATCAACATGCATCCAGAGATCTTGTTGCTGGCAAAGCCAATGGACTCCCGGAAGGTCATCGACCGCGCCCGTGTTTACCGTGCCGGCCGAGGCGATGACGCAAGCTGGCTGCCAACCCTGGGCGCGGTCCTCGTCTATTGCGTCGCCAAGCGCTCCCAAATCCAGCCGGCAGTCCTGACCGGTCGGCAGCCGGCGGAGCGCTCGGTTGCCGAGGCCAAGGGTCTCCAGCGCCTTTTGATGGCAGCTATGGACCTGGTCCGAGCCATAAAACCGCAACGGCTTTGGCAGCGCCATGACGCCCTCTTCGCGAATGTCGATGCCGGCCTTTGCATTGCGCGCCACGGCAAGACAGATCAGATTGGCCACCGATCCCCCGCTGACGAGCGTCCCGCTGGCGCTTGCCGGGAAGTCGAGGAGTTCCTTCATCCAATTCACCACCTGCTGGTCCATGAGCGTGGCAGCATGGTTGCCACCGCCAAGATTGGAGCCATTGACGGCAGCTAGAAAGTCGCCAAGCGCCCCGGTCAGGTTGGAAGCGCCCATGTACCAGGCCCAGAATCGCGGATGAATGTTGCCCATCGGGTAGGGCATCAGATTTTCGGCGAGCTCGCGGCGGATATCGGCGAGCGGCGTGGGGCGCCTGGGCACCGAAGTGCGGTAGCTCATCCGAACCGCCTCCGGCATTTCCTGCCAGGCCGGTCGGTTCCTGATGCGGCGGGTATAGGAAAGCGCATCGTCCACCAGCGCATGCGCCACGCTGCCATACGCATCCCAATCAATCGGATCGAGCGACTCTTCGTCTTCCATCGCAAACGCTCAGGCGAGCTGGAATCCGGGGGTCGCGCGCGATAGCGCAAGTTCCTCGGCGTCCATGTCTTCGGGAATGTCCTGGAACAATGGCGTCGTCATGTAACGTTCCCCTGTGTCCGGCAACATGGCCAGGATGACAGAGCCGGGAGCGGCCGTCTCGGCCACCTTCGCCGCCACCGCGAAAGTCGAGCCGCCGGAGATGCCGGTCAGAATGCCTTCCTCGCGCGCCAGCCGCTTCGCCCAGGCGATGCCGTCGGCCCCGGTGATCGGGATCAGATCGTCATAGCCACCCCTGTCGATGCTTTCCTGCAGCACGAGCGGGATGAAATCGGGTGTCCAGCCCTGGATGGGGTGGGGCTCGAAGCTCGGATGGCTCGAAGCCGGTGCCCCGTCCGCGCGGCGTTGCTGCGGCGTCCCGCTGCCGACAAGCTGGGCATTGGCGGGTTCGGCAAGGATGATTTTCGTCTCCGGCCGCTCGCGGCGCAGGACGCGAGCAGCGCCCGCCGCGGTTCCGCCGGTGCCATAGCCGGTCACAAAGTAATCGAGCCGCTCGCCGGCGAAGTCGGCCATGATCTCGCGCGCGGTTGTGCGCTCGTGAATGTCGGCATTGTCCGGCGTCTCGAACTGGTGCGCAAGAAACCAGCCGTAGTTCTCGGCCAGCTCTACCGCTTTCTGATACATGCCCAGCCCTTTTGCAGCACGCGGCGTCAGCACCACCCTGGCACCCAGCATGCGCATGAGCCGCCGTCGTTCGACCGAGAAGCTGTCGGCCATGGTGACAACCAGCGGGTAGCCCTTTTGCGCGCAGACCATGGCGAGGCCAATGCCGGTATTGCCGCTTGTTGCCTCGATCACGGTTTGGCCGGGCTTCAGGCGCCCATCCTGTTCCGCCGCCTCGACGATGCTTAGCGCCAGCCGGTCCTTCACCGAGGCGGCGGGGTTGAAGAACTCCGCTTTCACGTAGAGCCGGACTTCTCTCGGTCCGAGGTTGTTGATGCGGATGGTGGGGGTGTCGCCCACAGTCTCCAGTATGCTGTCATAGAGTCGACCCCGCCCTTTTGTTTGCCTGGCTGCTTTTGCGTCCATGGTTCCTTCCAGTGCTAGCTCTTTCAAGATCGGAAAAGACTAGATCATCGCGGCCCAGATGCTTGATGAATGGCTCAAGATTTCCTGTAGAACGGTCGATTTCTGCGGTACCGTGAGGCATGCACTTCCATTTCGGCAGATACCGGCTTGACCCTGATCGTTTCGAACTGCTTCGGGACGACGTTCAGCTCGCGGTAGAGCCGCAGGTTTTCCAGATTTTGCTGCTGCTCCTGCGCAACCGGGACCGGATGGTCTCGAAGGACGAGATCGTCGAGGTTGTCTGGGATGGTCGCGCGATTTCCGATGAAAGCATCTCGAGCCGTATCAGCCTTGCAAGGAAAACGATCGGCGATGACGGCCAGAGGCAGCAACAAATCCGCACAGTTCATGGCCGTGGCTTTCGCTTTGTGGGAGACGTGGCCGAGGAGCCCGACCAATCTCCGTCGCCCGCCCCGGCATTGCCTGTCGCTCCGGCCAAGGTGCCCCTCACGCAAGGCCGCAAGCCGTCGATCGCCATTCTGCCGTTGCACGCGCTCGATCTGCCACCTGAGCGCCGTGTCATTGCCGATGCGATCTCCCATGACCTGATCCAGGCAATGTCGCGTCTGCGATGGCTGGCCGTATTTGCCCGGGGATCGACCTTCCGATTTCGGGGACCAGAGCCGGACCTTCCAGGTATCGGTTCCTCGCTTGGCCCTCGTTACGTCCTTGCCGGAATGGTGGAGGCACCTGCCCACACGCTTGCGGCGAACCTGGAACTCATCGACACTCAGAGTGGTGCAGTTATCTGGGCGGATCGCCTGACGGCTCATGCAGATGATATACAAGAACTGCGCGCCCGCATCGTCACGCAACTGATCGCCGCGCTTGAGGTCTACATCCCCCTGAACGAGGCAATGGCGGCAAAGCTCGGTGTGAGCGAGCATCTCGACGCCTGGTCCAGCTATCACCTGGGGCTCCACCATATGTACCGCTTCACCGCTGCGGATAATGCCCGCGCGTCCGCACTGTTCGAACAAGCGGTAACGCTCGATCCGAAATTCGCCCGGGCCTACGCTGGATTGTCCTTCACCTTTTTCCAGGACGCATTCCTGCGCTATGGCAGCGCTCCCGAGGCGGCGGCCGCGACCGCGCGGCGTCATGCCGAACGCGGACTGGAACTCGACGCGCTTGATCCCTTCGTCAATCTCACTATGGGCCGCTCGTTCTGGCTGACGGACGAGCCGTCTGCAGCCGCTGCATGGCTTGACCGGGCAACCGCGCTCAATCCGAACTATGCGCAAGCTTTCTATTCGCGCGCCTTTACCGCGATGCTCGTTGGCGACCATGAAGCAGTGGCGGACGGCATCGATGCCGCCATCAGCCTAAGTCCGCTCGATCCGTTGCTTTATGGAATGCTCGGCGTGCGCGCGCTCGCGCTTGTCCAGGCCGGCCAGCACGGCCAGGCTGCGGATTGGGCGGATCGCGCCGCCACCGCACCGGGCGCCCATTTTCTGATTGCCATGATTGCATTTATCGCAAACAGTCTGGCCGAACGCGAGGAGCAGGCCCAATACTGGCTTGCCAAGGTCAGGCAGCGGCGGCCAGGTGCCTCCGGCCGCCACTTCTTCGCGGCATTCCCGCTCCATGATCCGGCCGCGCGGCGGCTCATCGAATCAGAAATCAGGAAGCGCGGGCTCTAGATGGCCTAGGCGGCGCTTTTTCCGGCCGCGAGGTCACGTACGGCTTCAGTGGTCAAGGGTTGACCACCGATCGCCCAATCTCCGCTCGCCACCTCGTGGATCTTCACCCAGGTGACGCCGCGCATGTTCTCACCTTCGACGCCGACCATGGCGTCGGTCACTTTCTCGATGATCTGCTTCTTCTGCGCGGGCGTGAAGACATCCCTTATGACATGAACTTCAATCAGCGGCATTTTGTATCCCTCCTGGCTGATGAATGTCAGGGCAGGGTAACAGCATCTGGGGCCAACGGCTTTTGGGACGCCTTTAGGATCAATTGAGAAAGCCATGCTTTTTTCTGTAGTTACTCATGGAGGCTCCGGCGCTGCGTTCCATTTTCCTGAAGCCAGAGCGGCGTCTGATCCCGGCAGCACAAAATGCCGCCAGGGCGACCGCGCGCGCATTGGCTCCACAATGTTGAAACGCGCAAGAGGCCGTTGGCTTGTTAGCGCCTTCTCGGACGCCTATGCGGCGAAGCCTGACGCTTTCCCCGCCTGACGATCTCAACGTTCGCCCCGTCACCGGCTTCAGCCGAGTGCATGACGAACTTGTCGATTGATTCGCAAGCCGGTGCGGAAGAGTCGGCAGGCAGAGCGTTCGATTTCAACCTGCAGATTTGCCAGCGCCCTCGACGTGGCCAGGCCTCAGGATTTCGCGATCAAATTCCTGATCTTCTGCTCGGCCGACTTCTTGTCCTCGCCGTAATCGATGGTGCCCTCGAACTCGCCGTCATCGCCGACCAGGAAGACGGTAGCCGTATGGTTCATGGTGTAGTCGCCATCGCTGGTCGGCACCTTTTCGGCATATATGTGCCAGGCCTTGATGATCCTGGCGATCTCTTCGGGCGATCCGGTGACCCCGACCATGCGGTCCGATACCCAGGACACATAGCCCTGCATGACATCGGGCGTATCGCGTTCCGGATCGACGGTGACGAAATAGCCCTTGAGGTCCTTGGCGTCGTCGCCGAGATCGGAAAACCACACCTGCATCTCCGCCATGGTGGTGGGGCAGACATCCGGGCACTGGGTGTAGCCGAAAAAGAGCAGCGAGGGGTGCCCTTTGAGCATGCTCTGGTCGAGCGGCGCGCCGGTCTGGCCGACGAGGGAATAGCTTCCCCCGCCGATGCCGCCGACATCTTGCGGTGCGCCTCGGAACAGATAGAGGCCCGTCGCGCCGATGCCGATGACGATGATCAGCCCCCAGAGCACCAGCGACAGCCTGCGCATGGGCCTAGCCGCCATGGGACATCTCGATGCCGCCCACGCCGGCATTCATGGCGCCCGGATCGCGGATGTCGATATCGAGGGTGACGGTTCCCGCCTTGTCGAAGGTGAGGGTGACCGGCACCGTTCCGCCTTCCTTGAGCTGCTGGTTGAGCTGCATGAGCATGATGTGCAGGCCGCCGGGCTTCAAGATGACCGTTTGGCCAGCCGGAATGGGGATGCCATCCTCCATCTCCTGCATCTTCATCACGCCGTTCTCGACGCTCATGTTGTGCAACTGCACCTTTCCGGCGAGGGGCGACGAGACGGAGACCAGCCTATCATCTTCAGGGCCAGTGTTGGTGATGGTGACATAGGCCGCCCCGACCGGTGCATTGGGCAGGGTGGCGCGGGCAAAGCCTGCGCTGAGCGAAAGATCGCCCAGCGTTACCGCAGCGCCATTGGCCGGGGCGTCACCCATGGTCATGCCGCCCATGTCCATGCCTGCATGTTCATCGGCGGCTTGTCCCGCATGAAGCGTGACCTTGGGGGCGGGCTCACCCTCGGCATGGTCGGCCGTGGCTGTCCACTGATTGGTCTGGCCGTTCTCGCAGGTCTGAAGAACCGGGAAGGAGAAGACCGTGCCGTCGCCAAGGCTGTCGGCGAAGGTGCCGGTCAAGACGAACTCATCATAGTAGGCGTCGGGCAGATTACCACCCGACCAGGTAACGGTCTTGACGCCCTCCGTCACGTCCTCACCGTGGTTCTTGTAGGTCTGTGCGTAAGGGCCCGTGTCGACGTCCAGCGACCAGCCGGCGTGGGGCATGGGTTTGACGCTGTAATAGCCCTCGGGCACGGAAATCGCGATTTCAGTGGTCGCGGCGCCATCGCATCCGTGCGGGACTTTGAACACCGCCTTGTAGCTCGCTCCGAGGCTGGCGTCCTTGCTCTCCAGCGTCACATGGGCAAAGGCGGGAAAGGACAGGGTGAAGAGCGCAGTGGCCATGGCCACGCGCGACAGGATGCGGTTCATCTTTGAACTCCGGAAATTGATCTGTGTGAAGTGCGGCAGGGGCCGCAAAGGGGTCAGATCAGGACCGGAGGCGCACGTGGACGGAAGGTTTGAGCGGGCCTGGATGAGGTCAGCGCCTTGTGATCAACGCCAAAAACGAGGCGCGTGACAGTGCCGAACGCGGCTTCGGCCACGCAAGGGGGCGGGGGCAGCACCGCGGCATTGGAGCGGCAGGCATGGCAGGGGCCATGGACGGAATGATTGTCGCCGGGTCCGCCACCGCCGCAAAAGCTGGGCACCAAATCTACACCCGCCGCTGCAACAGCGGTGCCCGCGGTGGGTAGGGCCGTCGGCGGCCCGCCATAAAAGAACAGCACCAGCGCCAACACCGTGAGCGCCGAGACCAGATCTCGTCCCAGTATTCTGAGAGCCTGCTGCATGCACCCTCCGCAGCGAAACCTCTAGCCAGTTTGCGTCGCGGGCGCCATGCGGCATTTGATCAAGTGGAGCCAATCGCAATTCAAACTTGCGCGGCTCGGTCTATGGCTTGTTTTTGCTAGCCCGGTAGAGCCCGGACCCAGATTGGCGGTTCAAGGGAGGCGGCATCGAGCGGTTGAATCCTATTTGGGAGAGCTGCCGGAAACTGGTCAACATTTTACTTGAACATGTCGGCATATGTGGGCGGCGCTGGCTCATCCCCACATCTGGGCCGACAGCCGCAGCACGATCGTCTTCGACGACGAGGGGCGTTCAGCGCCATCCGCCAGCATTGGGTCTTCGATGAAGCCTTTTCCGCCCGCGCCGTGCAGGGCCTGGACACCGATGGCGACGGCAAGGTGAGCAGCGACGAGATGTCCGAGCTCACGGCGCACTAAATCGACGGGCTCGCGCAATACGATTTTTACACGCTGGCCGGCTTGGAGAATGACGAGGACAATGTCGCCCTGCATCCCGCGCCGGGCGCGCGCATGGCCTATGGACAACGGCAACGTCATGCTCGATTTCACGCTCGTTCCGGATACACCGGTAAGGCCGGACCGCCCCTTCGAGATCGAAGCCAACGATCCCGAATATTACGTCGCCTTCACCTATGAAGAGGCTGACGGCGCGAGCTTGAAATGCACCCCAGGACTATTTGCGCATATTTTCCAGGGTCGGGCGGGTGGGGCAGGGGTGTTGGGCAGAAAAACGGCCGCACGCCGCGAGTTGCCATTTCGCAGTCGCGCCGGCAGAAGCGGCCAGAACTCAAGCGTCGTATCGTCCTCGCCGCCTGACCCCAAGCAAGCTTTGGGGCAGCATTTCCGGGGGCGACGAGGCTGGGCGCCACTAGTCGTCGCAAACGCCTTGCCGCGCCGTGCGCTCCAGGGCATGCAGCGTCTGGTATGGCGGGGTCCAACCGGCTTGAAAAAGGGCAGAGCCGTCGAATAGTGCTGGCGCAAAAAGCTTGTCTGCAAGCGTGCCGGCCCCAAGCCGACGCATCAGGCCCGGCAGCCAGGGTGCCGCGAACATGGCCTTTGGGCGGCCCGCACCGCCACGCAATGCGCCGACGATCTCGCCAAGGGTCAACGCTTCGCCGGGGTCGGTGACGGTAAAGACACGGCCAGCCAGCCCGGGCTGCTCGGCGGCGAAGATCAGAGCATCCACCAGATTGCCGATATAAACCATGCTGCGGCGGTTTTGCGTCGCCGCGAAAGGCAAGGGCAAGGGAGATTGGGCCAGCCGCAACAGCGTCCGGAAATTGCCCTTGGCGCGGGGTCCATAGACCAGCGTCGGCCGAATTACAACGATCTCCGGGGCGCCGAGGGCGAGCAGCTGCCGCTCCGCTTCGGCCTTGCTGGCGCCATAGGGCATGCCCGTGTGGCTTTCGGCATGGCTGCTGGAGACAAAGACGAAGCGCCGCACCCCGCATTGCGCGGCGGCGCGCGCCAGGCGCACCGGCAAGGCGCAGTTCACTTCCCAATAGGCCTCGGCATCTAAACCTGCCGAATGGGCGATACCGGCAAGATGAACGACCGCATCTGCACCTGAAAAGCTCAGCTCAGGCTGCGCCAGCTCGGCACGGCTCAGGGCAGTGGGACGATGCCCGCGGGTTTTGAGATACTCAAGCAGATGCGAACCGATAAAGCCGCTCGCTCCAGTAACGGCGATGTTCATGTGTGTCCCACAAGGTTTCGAAATCGGCTTGGCCTCATTAACGGCTCGGGCCTCCGATTTCCAGCACGAGGCGGCGATCGGGTCGCCGCCCATCGGATGAGGGCATGAATTGGACCGACGGGTTGTCCTGCGGACGCCAGACCTCGACGACCGCCGGCCCGATGATGCACCTTGCTCGGCATCGGCTCCTGCAAGACCGCCTGGCTGCTGCTCCACAATCTGCGCCGGGCCATGGTCGACCCCGAGCGGGACCAGCTCGATGGCATCGTCGAAATCGACGAGACGGTAATCGGTTTCCGGACAGCGATCGCCGAGGTTCTGCGCACGACCAGTGCCGAAGTGGCCCGAACGGCGGGGCTTGGCAAGAACGCCATCCAGAGCAAGGATCGGGTTCAGTCGGACAGGACGCAGCGGCGTTTGCGCGAAATCTTAGCATCGCGGGAACCAAATATGCATCTCTTGGCATGCACAAAAGTTCCTCGACAAGCGGTGGGTATGAAGGGTAGCCTTTGCTTAATCGATTAAGCAGGAGGCGTGGTGCAAAATCGCCTGGCACCAAGGATGGACATGATCGCCGCTGCGCTCGGCGTCTCGGCGGCGACGGTCTCTAACGCCTTGTCCGGAAAAGGGAGGGTGTCTCCGGCGACCGCAAGGAAAATACGCGCCAAGGCCGCCGAGATCGGCTACGTCCCAAGCCCGACCGGACGCGCGCTCAGAACAGGACGCACCGGCGTGCTTGGTCTGGTTCTTCCCGACATTGCGAACCCGCTATTTCCGCAGATCGCGCAGGCGATCGAAAACGCGGCCTCCAAGGCCGGCTATGGCGTTCTCATCGCTGACTCCCGTGACGAGATCGCCGCACAAAACCAGTCGATCGAGCGGCTGATCGAACGCGCGGTCGACGGGCTGATCGTGGTACCGCGTCGCGGGACGCGCATTGGGAACATTGCCTGCCCTGTCGCCATGATCGATTCGCCCTCGACGCCGGGCAATACGGTTGCGGCCGATCATTGGGCCGGCGGCTATGATATCGGCCGCCACCTGGCCGGTATCGGCCATGCCCATGTGCTCATCATCGCCAACAGTGAAGCCTCGATCGTGCAAAATGACCGGGTGGCCGGCATCAAGGCCGGGCTCGGCGCGGCCAGGGCCGAGGTGTTGTGGGTCGAACGGGCGGAGGCGGCGCAGCGGGCCGGCTGCGGTCTGGATTTGGCCACCAAGACTCGGGACGGCGTGACTGCTTTCGCAACGGTTTCCGACCTGCTGGCGCTGCGTGCCCTGACCGAACTGCAGCGCGCCGGGATCGGCGTTCCCGACGCGGTCAGCGTAACCGGCTTTGACGATCTCGTCTGGGCGCCGGTGGTCTCGCCGGCACTGACCACGATGCGCATGGACATGGCCACCATCGCCGAGATCGCCGTTTCAGCACTGGCCGAAGCGATCACCGGCCAGGCGAGTCCACTCTCGGCTCTTCCAGGCCGTGGCGCGCCCAATACAGTCACGGCGGCGATTTCAAGGGTTCCGATGCAACTGGTTGTGCGGCAATCAAGCGGTCCGGTCGCATCGGCAAGAACAAACCTCAAACAAGGAGACATCAGGCAATGAAAAGACTCTTGTTCGCAACAGGCGTGGCGCTGCTGTTCGGCAGCAACGCGGCAACGGCCCAGGAAAAGACCTTGACCATTTCGGTCTATGCCTTCGCCCAGGATGAGTTCAAGGAACTGGTCTATGATCCGTTCGAGGCCAAATGCGGCTGCAAGCTGGTCGTGGAAACCGGCAATAGCGGCGAGCGCCTGGCCAAGATGGAGGCCAACAAGGATCATCCCGTCATCGACATGGCCGTGATGTCGATGGCCGATGCGCTCTCGGCGGCCCGCAAGGATCTGATCGCGCCGATCGATTATTCGAAGCTCTCGAACTACGACAAGCTCTACGACATCGCCAAGGATCCCAATGGCGACGGGATGAGTGTCGGCTACACCCTCTATGCGACCTCGATCGTTTATCGCTCAGACAAGGTGAAGATCAATTCCTGGGGTGATCTGCTGTCCGACAAGCTTGCCGGCGAAGTGGCGCTGCCAAACGTGACGACCAATCAGGGCCCGCCGACCCTTTATATGCTCGGCCTCGCCATGGGCAAGGACAGCCCGGACCTCAAGGCGCCCATCGAAGCGGTGGGTGAGCACAAGGACGATATCGTCACCTTCTACAACCGTTCCTCCGAACTGGTGCAACTGATGCAGCAGGAGGAGATCTGGGCGGCTCCCATCGGGCGCTTCGCCTGGTCGGGTTTCAACGACCTCGATATGCCGATCGCCTGGGCGACCCCCAAGGAAGGCCAGACCGGTGGGCTCAACGTCATGGTCTTGACCAAGGGCAGCGAAAACCAGGATCTGGCGCTCCAGTTCATGGATTATTGGCTGTCGACCGAAGTGCAGACCAAGCTTGCTGAAGCCCTGGTCGACAGTCCGGCCAATTCGGAAGTCAAGGTCTCCGACGAGGTCGCAAATAATCTGACCTATGGCGCCGATACGGCCGCGAGTTTGAAACTCATTCCCTCCGACACCATGCTGGACCAGCGCGATACCTGGCTGGAAGAGTGGAACCAGGCGGTTGGCCAATAGGCCATTTTCGATGCCAAGCGACGGCTCCGCATGGCGGAGCCGTCTCCTTTAGGAAGAGGCTTGCTGGTGTTTCAGAATCGGGCTGAAGGGTTGCTGCTGGTCATGCCCGCCGCCTTGTTCGCGGCGGTGGTGTTTTTGCTGCCCGTCGCAATCCTGCTCTCGGAGGCCTTTCGCTCGGATGGCACCTGGACCATTGGGGCGTTCATCGACTTCTTTGCCCTGGGACGCAATCAAGCAGTTTTTCTGCGGACGCTCAAGCTCGGGGCGCTGGTCACCGGGGCCGCTGCCATCATCGGCTATGCGACCGCCTATGCCATCGTCAGTCTGCCGGCCCGCAGCAAGGGCCGCATGATCGGGCTCGTCATTTTGCCGCTGATGATATCACCGGTTGCCCGCACCTATGCGTGGATCGTCATTCTGGGGCGAACCGGCATCGTCAATGACGCAATTGTCGGGTTGGGGCTGAGCCCGGAGCCGATACGGTTTCTGTTCTCCGAGACCGCGGTCTTCATAGGGCTTTTGCAGCTCTTTATGCCCTTGATGATCATCTCGCTGATCAGCGCGCTGGAAAACATGCCACGCGACGCCGTGCCGGCGGCGCGGGTTCTGGGGGCAAACTGGCTGCAGGTCTTCTGGAAGGTGGTGCTGCCGCTGACCCGGGAAGGCCTGGTGATCGGCGGCACGCTGGTTTTCACAGGGTCCCTGACGGCCTATATCACGCCCGCCATTCTGGGTGGGTCCAAGGTGCTCATGCTGGAAACACTGCTTTATCAACGCGTATCGGTGGCCAGCGACTATGTGTCGGCCAGCGTCATCGCCTTCATTCTCATCGTCATGAGCTTTTCGACCAATCTGGTCCTGCGGCGCCTGGCAACGGCGAGGAACCGCTCATGACCCAGCGCCTTGCCGCCTGGCTAACCCTGCTTGCCGTCCTGACCTTTCTGATCGGCCCGTTCCTCATCATCGTCGCGGTGGCGTTGTCGTCGGGGCAGAATCTTGCCTTTCCGCCGCCGGGGTTTTCGCTCAAATGGGTCATCAAGGTTTTCGAGGTAGAAAGTTTCCGGGCCAGTTTCGGCGTCTCGATGTTCCTGGCAATCGGTGGCACGCTGGTTGCTCTGGTGCTCGGGGTGCCGGCGGCCTATGCGCTCGACCGCTACCGCGTGCCGGGCGGCGAGACGGTGCGGCTCGCGGTGTCTTCGCCCATTATCGTGCCGGGCATCATCGTCGGGCTGGCGCTGCTGCGCTATCTGGTGGTCCCCTTCCAGTTCGGCATATTACAGGCGCTCTTTCTAGCCCATACCGCCTTGATACTGCCTTATGCCGTGCGCGTGGTGTCCGCGAGCCTTGCCAATCTGCGCTCCGATATCGAGGAGGCTGCCGTGCTGCTGGGGGCTTCGCGCGTCGGCGCCTTCTTCCGCGTCGTCCTGCCCAATATCAGCGGTGGCGTCCTGGCCGCCTTCATTCTGGGGTTCGTGACGAGCTTCAATCAGGTCCCGGTATCGCTGTTCCTGTCCGGGCCCGGCGTGCGCACATTGCCCATCGACATGCTCGGCTATATGGAAATGACCTTCGATCCTTCGGTCGCGGCGCTGTCTGCGCTTCTGGCCTTCCTGTCCATCGGCATCGTCTTTCTCGCCGAGCGCTTCCTTGGATTTTCCCGCTATGTCTGACGTCTATCTCGCGCTCGAAAAGCTGACGCTGGCCTATGGCAACACCATCGCCGTCGATCAGCTGGATCTCGATATCAAACGCGGAGAGCTGGTGGCGTTTCTGGGGCCCTCGGGATGCGGCAAGACCACCACCATGCGGTCCATTGCCGGGCTGTTGAAGCCGAAATCGGGCCGCATCCGTCTCGACGGCGCCGACATCACCCGTATGCCCGCAAACAGGCGTGCCGTGGGTCTGGTCTTTCAATCCTACGCGCTTTTCCCGCACCTCAACGTGTTCGAAAACGTCGCCTTTGGACTGAAGCTGCGCGGCGAGCGCGGCAGCAAGCTCGAGGAAAAGGTCAGGGGCGGGCTGGCGACCGTGGGGCTGAGTGATTTCGCCGCCCGCCGCCCCGCTGAACTGTCTGGCGGACAGCAGCAGCGCGTGGCGCTGGCCCGCTCCATGG
Source organism: uncultured Alphaproteobacteria bacterium (assembly GCA_963782875.1). Lineage (GTDB taxonomy): Bacteria > Pseudomonadota > Alphaproteobacteria > Rhizobiales > Devosiaceae > CAWALD01. The sequence goes on from CAWALD010000003.1 coordinate 2,709,885, forward strand.
TGATGGAGCCGAAAGTCCTGCTGCTCGACGAGCCCCTGTCCAATCTCGATGCGCGGCTGCGGCTCGAAATGCGCACGGAATTGCAGCGCGTGCAAAGAGCAAGCGGTGTCACCATGATCTTCGTCACCCACGATCAGGGCGAGGCGTTGGCGCTGGCCGACCGGATCGTGGTCATGCTCAATGGCGGCATCGAACAGATCGGCACCCCAGAGGAGATCTACAATCACCCGCACTCCGCCTTCGTGGCCAATTTCGTCGGCTTCGAAAATGTTTTCGCGCTTGAGGGGGCCAAGCTTCAGACCGAGGGCGGCGCCGTGTCGCTGACGGGCCCGACGCCCCGAGATGCCAAAGGACTGGCCTGGCGGCCGAGCATGGTGGTCGTGGGGGAGGGGCCTTTTAAGGGCACGGTGACGGGCACCTCCTTTGCCGGGCGTGCGCGGGAATATCTGCTCGATACGCCGCTGGGGCCGATCAAGGCGGAAACTGGTCCCGAACTGGCGCCCTATGACCTCGGCACTAGCGTGGCCTTCGATCTGCCGGCAGAGCGCGCCGTCAGCCTGCCGCGCTATCGGTGAAGGACGATGGGCGCCTGGATCGACACGGATATGGGGTTTGACGACATCGCCGCCGTTCTGACGGTGATGGCCGCCGAAATGCAGATCGACGGGATATCACTGGTCTTTGGTAACGCACCGCTCGAGCAGGTGGTCGCCAACGCGGCCGGCGCGGCCAAAACCTTCGGCTGGACGATGAAGATCCATATTGGGCGATCGCATTCGGTTCTTGGGCAGACGGTCTCAGCTGAAAGCGTTCTTGGCGAGACCGGCATGCCGACACTTGGGCGGTCGCTGCCCAAGGCCAATCTACCTGAGACCGTGAGCGCCTTTTCGGCGCTCTGCCGATGGTTGGAGACTGAACCCGAACCGCGCATCCTGGCGCTCGGTCCGCTCACCAATCTCGCCGCACTCGCGCTCGCGCGCCCCGACCTCGCGGGCAAAATCCGCGCCCTGGTGTGGATGGGCGGCGCCGTGGGGCGCGGCAATCATACGGCCTCCGCCGAATTCAATGCCTGTGCCGACCCCGAAGCGCTCGCCATCATCCTGACCCACGGCATCCCCCTTAAAATGGTCGATCTTGATCTCTGCCGGCAGGTGCTGCTGACACCCCAGGACGTTGACGACGTGAGGCGAGAGCGGGGAGAGCACGCGGGCCTGCTTGCCGATCTTCTGGGTGGCTATGTCGGCATTGGGACGAGCCGGGGACGAGCGGCGATGGCCGCCTATGATCCGAGCGCTGCTGTCGCCTTCATCGATCCGAATGCCCTCAGCTTCATGCCAGCCCGCATCGATGTCGAACTTGGACAGGGGCTGACGCGGGGGCGCACCGTGGTCGAGACCCGGGCCAGCCATGCGCAATTCAATGCCGAATATGCCGAGAGGATCGATCCCGAGAAGGCGCGGGCTTATATTCTTGGCGCCCTTTGCGGGGCGGCGGGCGCATGAGCACCATTGCTGGTGAACCCGCCGATCTCAACGCGGCCGATCTGCGCTACCGCGCAGTTGCCGCAGCGCGCGGCGATGAGCCTTTCGACGTGCTCATTTCCGGCGGCCAACTGGTCGACATGGTCACGGGCGAGATTCGGCACGTCGATATCGGCATCGTTGGCCCGCTCATCGCCAGCGTGCATGCATCCGCCACTCGCAGCGATGCGAAAACGGTCCTCGATGCGAAAGGCGGCTATATCTGCCCAGGGCTGATCGATACGCATATGCATGTTGAAAGCTCGATGGTCACCCCGGCGGTTTATGCCGGTGCCGTGCTGCCGCGCGGGGTCACGAGCGTCGTCTGGGATCCCCATGAACTCGGCAATGTGAATGGAGTTGCTGGCGTCGACTGGGCGATCGATGCAGTGCACGATCTCGCCCTGCGCTTTTTCGTTCTCGCCCCGTCCTGTGTGCCCTCGGCGCCGGGTTATGAACTTTCCGGGGCCGATTTCGACGCCGAGACCATAAGCGACATTCTCGCCAGGCCGGAGATCGCGGGCCTGGCGGAAGTCATGAACATGCGCGGCGTCATCGCGAACGATCCGCGCATGGGCGGCATCGTCAATGCGGCGTTGCGATCGGGCAAGCTGGTGTGCGGACACGCGCGCGGTCTCGGCGGTGCCGAGCTGGCTGCTTTTGCAACAGCAGGTATCGGTTCTGACCACGAACTGATTTCCGGCGAAGATCTTATGGAAAAGCTGCGCGCCGGTTTTGCCATCGAACTGCGCGGATCGCACGATCATCTGTTGCCCGAACTCGTCGAGGCACTCAACCGGCTCGGACATCTGCCGCAAACGGTTACCCTTTGCACGGACGATATTTTTCCTGACGATCTGGCCGACGCCGGTGGCCTCAACGATGTCGTGCGCCGGCTGGTGCGCTATGGGCTCGACCCCGTCTGGGCGCTCAGGGCGGCCACGCTCAACGCGGCTCAGCGATTGGGCAGAACTGATCTGGGACTGATCGCGCCGGGACGCCGCGCCGATGTCGTCGTATTTGAAGACCTCACCGACTTTGCCGCACGTCATGTCATGGCGAATGGAACCCCTGTCGCGCATCAGGGAAGCTTATATGCCAGCCCGTCGCAGAACGATATTGGGCCTTTGACCGGGAGCATGCTGTGCGGGCCCACCGCCCCGGAAGATTTTGCCACACCGGCGACGGGCGATAATGCTCTGATCGCAACGATTGACGTGCCGCGCTTTACCCGATGGGGAGAACGCGAAGCCGACGTGGCGGACGGTGTTGTTGTTCCGCCCGATGATACCACCCTGATTGCCGTGATGCACCGTCACGGCCGCGCCGAGGCGCGTCCGCGGACCGGTTTCTTGACCGGCTGGGGCAAGTGGCGCGGGGCGTTCTGCACAAGTGTTTCCCATGACAGCCATAACCTGACGGTCTTCGGCCAGGATCCGAAGGACATGTCGCGCGCGGCCAACGCGGTGATCGCCGCGGGCGGCGGCATGGCGGTGGCTTCCGAGGGCGACATCAAGGCGCTGCTGGAGTTGCCGGCGGCAGGCCTGCTTTCGGATGCAAGCTTGACGGAGGTCGCGCACGGATTTGCAGGTGTCCGCCGGGCGATGGACGACATCGTTGGCTGGCAGCCTCCCTATCTGGTGTTCAAGGCGTGCTTCGGCGCAACGCTGGCCTGCAATGCGGGCCCTCACCAGACCGATCAGGGCATCGCCGATGTCGATTTTGGCCGGCTGCTTGCAAGTCCCGTGCTGCAGACCGATCAGGCGTGAAGCGCCTCTTCGACCAATGCCGCCCAATAGGCGACCCCATAGGGAATGGCCGCGTCGTTGAAGTCGTAGGAGGTGTTGTGGTGCAGCGCGCCATCCTTTGCCGGACCGTTGCCCAGCCAGACATAGCAGCCCCGCGTCCGGGTGCCGAAATAGGCGAAATCGTCGCCCGCCGTAGAGGGCGGAAAGGTCGTGCGCGCTTTGTTTCCGAATATCCGCTGGGCAGCCCCCAGTGCTTCACGTGTCGCCTCGGCGTGATTGACGACGGGCGGAATACGCCGCACGAACCGATATTCGGCTTCGATCCCGAACATGTCCGCAGTACCACGCGCCAACCGGCCGATCGCCGCTTCCAGCTGGTCGCGCACTTCGGGCCTGTAGGCGCGCGCCGTGCCGCCGATCTCGACGGTATCGGGAATGACATTGAGCGCCTTTGGGTTGCCGGCCTGCACCGAGCAGGCGCTGACCACCGCCGGCTGCAGCGGATCGACGACGCGGCCGGGAATGGTTTGCAAGGCGGAGAGGAAACTGCCGAGCGCGGTCACGGGATCGCGGCCTAGATGCGGCTTGGCGCCATGCGTTCCGACACCCTTCAAGGTGACGTGCCAGCTGTCCGAGGAGGCCAGTTGCGGGCCCTCGACAACCGCCATCTCGCCGATATCGAGGCCGGGCATGTTGTGCAGGCCGAACACGGTGTCGCAGGGAAAAAGATCGAAGAACCCGTCCTCGATCATGCGTCTGGCGCCGCCGCGCCCTTCCTCGGCCGGTTGGAAGATGAAGTGCACGGTGCCGGAAAAATTCTGCACTTTGGCAAGATAGCGCGCGGCGCCCAGCAACATGGTGGTGTGCCCGTCATGTCCGCAGGCGTGCATCTTGCCGGAAATGGTGGATTTATAGGAACGGTCCGGTTTTTCCGGCATCGCCAGCGCGTCCATGTCGGCGCGAAGACCGATCGTCCTCGTGCCATTGCCAAGCTGCAGCGTGCCCACGACGCCAGTCTTGCCAAGGCCGCGATGCACGGCCAGCCCGGCTTCGGCCAAAAGCCCGGCGACAATGTCGCTGGTGCGCTCTTCCTCGAATCCGAGCTCTGGATGGGCATGCAGATCGCGCCGCAAAGCAGTCAGGAAGTCGAGATCGTCGAGAATGGCCTGAGGAAGTGTCATGGCCGCTGCCTTTCCTTGCGCCGGAATGCCGATGAGCCTTGGCAAAGGCCTTCTGCTCCCATAGCCAAAAAGCCGACGACATGCACCACTCACACGCACATCAGGGACTGGCATTGAAATGCAGCCGCACGACTTTTGGCAAATTCTGCACGCACCCGGGCAGCTCGAACTGTCTCAGCCATACGGCCATGCTTTTCCGGTCACCCTTGAGGATGGCCGGCAGCTGCTGCTGCCGATCCGGCCGCTGGCGGATGGCGAGCATGCCCTGGCCTCGCTTATTATCAACCAGGCGAGCTTTGCTGTACTTGATGCGCTGGCTGAGGATGTCGCCGAAAAGCTGAAGCCTTTTGCGACGGAGATCATCGTGGGCCTGCCGACCCTGGGCCTCACCTTGGCAGCCCGTGTCGCCCAAAAGCTCGGCCACAGCCGTTATGTCCCAATGGGCACGTCGCGCAAGTTCTGGTATCGCGAAGATCTCTCCGTGGCCTTGTCCTCGATCACCACGCCCGAACAGCAAAAGCGGCTTTATCTCGACCCGCGCATGTTGCCGCTGCTTGAGGGGCGGCGGGTTGGCTTGATCGACGATGTCATCTCCAGCGGGCGCTCGATCCGGTCGGGTCTCGACCTCTTGGCACATTGCGGAGTGGACCCTGTAGTCGTCGGGTCGGCGATGCTGCAGACCGACAGATGGCGTCAGGCGCTCGATGCCAAGTCCCCCAATGGGCCCGTACCGGTTATCGGAGCATTCAAGACGCCCCAGTTGATGCGACAGGGTGCGAACTGGATTGCAGGATGAGGCGCATTATGAACGGCGAGGGAGGCGGTCGCAAACCAGCAGCTACGAGCCCCCAGATCGCTCATTCCGGCGTGGCTCGCCAGCTCCCCAAAGCAGCGGGTGCGCTCGATTCGATGGTTGACGACGGCAATGGGGTGGAAAGCGGGCGGTCAGCTGGTTCTGAGCTTCACATGTCGGCCCGAGGTGGCGTTATCGCACATCCCCCGGAACAACCGGGGCACAACAAAGCAGGGATCGGCGCTATTGCCTGCCCCATGCGAGGCCGCGCTGCGTACAAGGCGACGGCTTCCTGTCAGGAGAGAAGGCCCTGGGAGCGGCGAACATTACTTGCGTGTTTGTCGCGGGCAGCATTGGCGGCAAATCGGGCCGTCAAACCGGCCAAAATCACGCCCAGAGTTTTCGCTGCCAATTCTGCCATATGCATGATTTCATTCAAAAATATGAACCAGCCATGTGGCCCAAAAACCGGCCAGGAAAGCCTGGCCTGATTATGCCCATCCGAGACGACGGGGAATCCATTGGATCATTCGAGCCTCTGCTGGTTTCGGAAAGCTCGAAGCACCGGGGCAAGCTCAGCGATCTCGCCCTGGAACTGGCCACGCGCTCCGAAGGGTTCCGGCGCAGCCTGCCGGCCTCGATTGCCGCGGCACTTGCCGATCTCGTGCGCTTGATGAACTGCTATTATTCCAACCTGATCGAGGGGCATGATATTCACCCGGTCGATATCGAACGGGCGCTCAACAACGACTACAGCACGGAGCCGGAAAAGCGCAATCTGCAGCTCGAAGCGAGGGCCCATATCACCGTCCAGAAATGGATCGACGAGGGCGGGCTGGAAGGCCCACCGACCAGCCCGGAAATGATCCGGGAGATGCACCGGCGTTTCTGCGCGCTTCTGCCCAAAGAGCTGCTCATCGCCAGGGACCCCGCAACCAATGAAGAAATGGAGGTCATTGCCGGCGCATTGCGCGAGCGCGATGTCAAAGTCGGGCGTCACATTGCGATCAGTCCCGGCGCGGTGCCGCGTTTCCTCGCGCGCATGAACGACGCTTACGCAAAGCTTGGGCCGGGTCGATGCCATCCTGGCCTCGGCGGCGGCGCATCACCGGCTGCTTTGGGTGCACCCCTTCATTGACGGCAACGGGCGCGTGGCGCGCCTGATGTCCTATGCCATGCTGCGCGAAGCGCTCGACACACGCGGGCTGTGGTCGGTGGCGCGCGGGCTGGCGCGACGGGAGGCACGCTATAAACAGCACCTTGCCGCCTGTGACATGAAGCGGCGCAACGATATGGACGGGCGCGGCACCTTGAGCGAAGAGGCGCTGGCCGACTTTACCGGGTTCTTCCTTCAAACCTGCATCGATCAGGTCGATTTCATGGAAGAGCTGATGAAGCCCGAGCGGCTGCGCGACCGCATCATGATCTGGACCGAAGAGCACATCAGGGCCGAAGCCCTGCCGCCCAAATCCGATATCGTCTTGAAGGCGGTCCTCTATCCAGGGCGCATTGCAGCGCGGCGAAGTTGCGCCGCTTCTGGGCATGAGCGCGCGCGCTGCGCGGCGCATCACCTCTGCTCTGCTGGAGATCGGCGCGCTCACATCGGCAACGACGCGGGCACCGCTCTATCTCGCCTTCCGGCAAAATTCGCAAATCGCTGGATGCCGGGGCTCTTCCCCGAAGAGTAGGTGGGACGCAACCTGGCTTGTATGCCATCTCGGCAGACGCTATATTGCGTCACAAATGCTGAGATGGGTGGAAGGGCGAAGAATGGGTCTGGCACAATATTCGGATAATGGTCTCTTTGCTCCACGCAAGATCGCCGAGGTCTTGCGCACGACCAGTGCCGAAGTGGCCCGAACGGCGGGTCTTGGCAAGGACGCCGTCCAGCGCAAGGACCGGGTCCGGTCGGACAAGACGCAGCGGCGTCTGCGCGAGATGGTGGAAATCATCAACAAGGTCGAGCCCCGGTTTGGATCGGCGCTCATGGCCTATGCCTGGTACAGGTCTGAACCGCTGAGCGGTTTTTCGGGCCAGACCGCCATGCAGCTTGTCCTTTCCGGCAGGGTGCAGGACGTGCTCGACTACATTGATGCCGTCGACGCCGGTATCTACGCCTGAGCGTGCCGATTTCCTTTCGCGGCCCGCTTTACCGGGCGCTCAACCCTCTTTACGCGCGCGCGCCGATGTCGGGGCGCGGTGCAGAGCTTCATGGCGGCCGGTTCAATCCAAAGGGCATGCCCGCGCTCTATCTGTCCGTCTCGGTCATGACCGCATTGCGCGAAGCCAACCAGGTCGGCAATCTTCAGCCCACCACGCTGGTGGCCTATGGGGCCGACATCGACATGCTGTTCGACACCAGCGATGCCGCAGCGCTGGCCGCGCACGGCATGACCCCTGAAAGCCTCGCCGCCAATAGCTGGCGCGACGAGATGATGAAAGGCGGCCATTCAGCCACGCAGATCTTTGCGCAGCGCCTCGCGCAGGCAGGTCACAACGGCTTGCTTGTCAGGAGCTTTGCACCGGGCGCCCAACCGGATGAGGTGAACATCGTGCTTTGGCGCTGGAGCGATCAGGCACCATCTCGCCTGGTACTAATCGATGACGAAGGGCGGTTGTCGCGCTAGCGAACACGCAATGCTGCGGCGCCCAGAGTCCGATCGTTTTTGGTGCCGGAGCACGGCGCTCAGCGCCTCGGGGGCCAGAAGGGCGCGCTCCGATTGACGCTCAAGTGCAAAATCCGCGACGTCGAGATCGGTTCTGAGGCGGCGGCTCGATATCTCTCGACTGGCCTCGGGCAGAACGGGGGGAAGGACGTCGCTGGACTCGAGCTTGATTTGCTGTCGATTCCAGAGCTCAATGATCGAGGGCAGCCGCTTTCCCCATGTGCTCAATGAAAGCTTTGGAGGAAGTTTCGCGGCCGCCGGTAGCAGGAAAACCTCGATGAAGACCGTCGACATCTCTTACGCCCAGCTCCACCTGTCGCAACTGATCGACGCGGCGGCGCAGGGCGAAGACATTGTCATCACGCGCAGGAATGCCGAGGCAGCGGTGATGATCTCGCTCGACGAATATAATTCGATGATGGAAACGCTGCACCTGTTGCGCAGCCCGGAGAATGCCCGTCGGCTTCGCCGGGCAATCGACCAGCTCGCAGCGGGCAAAGGTACCGAAGTCGATCTCGACATCTGATCAATGAAGATCGTTTTTTCTGCTGAGGTCTGGGAAGACGATCTTTTCTGGCAAGGTCACAGCGATGGCGGCATGATCCTCGGCCGCATCAATGCGCTCATCAAGGCAACGAAGCGCGATCCGTTGCAAGGTATTGGCAAGCCAGAGGGTCTGAAGGGTGCCATGTCCGGCTGCTGGTCACGCCGCATCACCGACGAGCATCGCATGGTCTCTCGCGCCTTGGGCAAAAAAACTTGCGCAATAGTTCGAGGTCGCGCAGCTGCGCTATGACTATTAGCCAGGCCGAATGCGTGGGCATCGTCAGCGGCTGGAATGACGGCGCGGACTTCGGCAACCCTCCAACGGCTGGCGAAATGGCCATGACGACGGCCGTGGCCGGTAGCATGGTTCGCCTCGACCTTGAGCGCTGGTGGAGGCCGCCGTCGGGATTGAATGACTTGCGGGTTCAGGCGACCAGGCCTTTGTTGATTGGTCCCCCGGCGCCGCCCGATGCGCTCTCGGCAAAGCACCCCTTGCCCGCCGCCTTGGCCGTATAGAGTGCGGTATCGGCAGAGCGTAAAATGCCTTCGGCGGAGCTGGCCCCGCGCGCTGCCGTCGCGCCCCCGATGGAAAGCCCGATCCGCAAGCGCTTCTTACCGACCCTGAAAGGCTCGGCGGCGACCTTCTGGAGGAGGCCTGCGGCGCGGGCCCGCCGCGCCTCGATGCTTTCCGTACCCTCGTGTAACACCGCGAATTCATCACCGCCCAGACGCGCAAGGAAATCGCTCGGCCCGAGCGCATCCCGGAGGCGCGCCGAAACCGCCACCAGCACATCATCGCCGGCCAGATGCCCCAGATCGTCATTGACCGGCTTGAAACCGTCCAGGTCGAGCATGAAGACCGAAAATTCCCGGGCGCTCGACCCCCACTTTCCCCAGGCCGCCTCGAGGCGCTGCCGGAAATGGGCGCGATTGGGCAGTCCGGTGAGCTCATCATGCAGCGAGCGCCGCGCGAGTTCACGTTGGGAAAGGGCGCGCGCAAGGCTGGTGTCGAACAAATGCTTGATCATTTCCGACCCCGAAAGGGCAAAGGCGATCTCGAGGCTGGCCAACAGGACATGGATCCCGTCTGCCGCCACCAGATTGGCCACGGCGGCGGGGATGAACGCGACGAGTAATTGTGCCAGCGCCAGGCGCGGGCAGGCCGCCACCCTGACGATCATGCCGGTCGCATAGGCGAAGAGCACGGTAGTGGCGAGGACCTCGTAACCGGGGTGTCCGCGTAAACTGGCAAAGGCCGACAGGCAGGCAATCAAGGCCGAGAACAGGCATCCGCCGAGCCCGTACCAGCCCAGCCACACAAGCAAGCGCCCAGCGTCCGGCCCATGCTGGCGATAGGCGAGGCCAAGCGCCACCCGCGCTGCGGTGACGAGGACGCTGCCGGCGAGCAGCAGGCCCGTCACCGGACCCGGCTCCGCCGCAAACACGAATCCGGCAACGGCGCTGAGCGCGGTGCCAATGGTGAGGATCGAAAACGTCGACGTAAAAATCAGATTGGCGAATTCCTTGCGGACTTCGTCGGGAATGTCTCTGGCAAATATCACGCTGCATCCTCCGATGAGCGCCGGAACTCTGCCATCGCCAAACTTGCGATAGGGTAAAGCAATGTTCTTTTTTGGGGGTGCCGCATCCTGCCTTGGCGACAACAACCTTCTGCAGGTTACGCGGGGGAAGATCGCCGCCCCCCTCTGGTTCCGTTCGACGCCGCCGGCCTGGCATGAAGAGCGCGAGGCGCGGCCTGAGCCTTGAATCCCGTGGTGTCAGATGACATGTTGGGAGCGTCACATGTCGGAGTGGTTGCTGTGCCAGAAGCCTCGCTCGTTTCCCAGACAGATGAGATCGCTCGCGTCGCCGAGCTTCTCGGCGGGGAGAAAATCCTGCACAAGCAAGTGCGCTCTCCCATGGACGCCCACGACCTGCTGACAATTGGCTTGCCAGGCTACTCGCTGCTCGCGCTCACCGAGCGCTTTCCGCCAAGTGTGTGGTCCACCGCGTTTGAAAAAGCTGTCGGGGTCAGTAAGCGTACATTTCAGAGGCGCAAGGGGGCTCTGGGAAAAGTTCTCAGTCCGGAGCAAAGCGGTCGCGCCTGGAAGTTCGCGGAGATTTTTGCCAAGGCCATCGAAGTCATGGGGTCTGAGCAAAGGGCCAGGGATTGGCTGGTGGAACCAGCCATGGCCCTTGATCGGCGCAAGCCGATCGATCTGATGGCAACACCGGCGGGAACAGAACTCGTCGAAGACCTGCTCGTGCAACTCGAATACGGCGTCTATGTATGAACGTTCTTCCTGGGGCTCTGGGCGGTCGAGACCTGCTCGCCTGGCGCCTGGATGCAGCAGCTCATGCGTCTGCATGGGATAGCGGGGAAGGGGCATTTCGCGTCGGCGGACGATGGAATTCAAGGGGTGTGCGCGCCGTCTACTGCTCCATCGACCCGGCAACCGCCATCCTCGAGGTCGCGGTCCACAAGGGGTTTGAGGCCCTCGACACAACGGCGAATGTGCTGACATCGATCCTCATCGATGATCCGACCGACGTGCATGTTGTTCGGCCCGGTGACGTCCCAAACCCGAACTGGCTCGTTCCAGGCCTTGCAGGTGCCGGACAGCGTGCCTTTGGCGACAGATTGCTGGCGGAACACAAATTCGTGCTGATCCCAAGTGTGGTTTCACGGCTGAGCTGGAACCTGGTGTTTGTCGCGTCCATCGCGAGCGGGTCGTACAGCCGTGGCAGCCAAGAGCGTTTCGCCCTGGACCCCCGGCTTCACCCCGCAAAGTGAACCACGCCCGCGCGACGGCGCCGACTTGCTGGTCGTTAGTCCCCGCACTCCCTGCCAAACTTTTTGCGCACCTCGGTGCCAAGGTTCGATTTGGGCGTTGATGACATGGGCCGATGCCGGTAACGCCGCCCAATGCCTCTTGACCTTGCAATCTTCGGCGGCTGGAATGACGCAACCAACCTTGCGCCGCAAGCCTCCAATCGTTGGCGAAATGGCCATGACGACGGCCGCGGCTGGCAGCAGCAAAGCAGGTGGTCACCTCGAGGGCGCCCATGCGCCGGAGTGGGCGCGGGCCGAATTCTGGCCGTCATGTCTGCACACCACAAGTGGCGATAGGTTTGACCGCAACACTGCAGAAACCGCGTCCGACATGCATGATCATGCAGACAAGGCGCTGTCTGGCCTCCGAAAACTTGCGATAGCCCGGTTTGAGTGAGGCGCTTTCTTTAAGAAAATCAAGACGCGCTTTGCAGCATTCTGTTTTCCGGTGCACCCCTCATGACTTCCTCGAACCGTAGAACGCAATGCGGCCTATGAGAAATGACCGTTGACGCTGTCCTGGCCGGCTCCTCATTGACTTCGCCAGTTCCCATGGTATCGTTCCCACCAGACTGGAGTCCATCCAGCGTGGAGGAGTCATGGCATCGGCGCGCATGCGCAGGCCCACCATCATCGATGTCGCGGCGCGAGCCAATGTGTCCAAGAGTACTGCCGCGCGCGCTCTTGCCGGCGCGGAGAATATCCTTGCCGAAACCCGCGAGCGCGTGCTCGCGGCAGCGCGGGCGGTAGGCTATGAGCGCAACCATCTGGCGGTGGGTATGCGCTCCGGCCGCAGCGGACTTCTGGGCCTGGTCATCCCCGACATCACCAACCCGTTCTGGGCCGACGTGGCCCGAGGTGCGCAGGACCGGGCGGCGGAAAAAGGCGCGTCGCTGTTGGTCTTTTCATCCGATTGGGATCCAAGGAAGGAAGAGGCGCACCTTGCGGCCTTGCGGCGCGCCCGGGTGGACGGCGCGGTCATCAATCCGGTTTCCGATGGTGTCGATGATCTCGACCGGTTCGGGCTGCCCTTCGTTCTGATCGGCTCCAGCGCCGAGCGCTTTGCGGAAGTCTCGAGCGTCGGCTCGGACATCGCGCAGGCCGTTCAATTGGGGCTCGACCACCTGGTCTCCAAGGGCCATAGGGCGCCCCATGTGATCGTCGGTCCGAAATCGAGGCTGGCCCGTACGCGCTTTCTCAATGCCGTCAACCGTCATCTGATCGCGCGCGACATCGACCCCGCGCACCTGGTGATAGAGAACGGCGAATACACGCTGGAAGGCGGACGCAATGCCATGTTGCGGCTGCTCGACCGCCCGCATTTGGGGCACGCCTGCGTCTTTGCGGCCAACGACATGATGGCGATCGGTGCAATGATGGCAGTGCGCGAGCGCGGCCTCAACTGTCCCGACGATGTCTCCATCCTGGGGTTCGACGGCATTCCGGCGGGGGCGTTCACCCACCCGGGGCTGACCACCATTGCCAAGCCCGGGCGCGAGATGGGCGCGCGGGCGATTGCCAGTCTTTGGGACGAGATCGATGGGCGGCCGGAGCACGGCCGCATCTATCTGCCCTGCGCGCTCGTCGACCGCGGCTCGCTGGCCGATCTGTCGCGGCATCCCAAACGGGCGGCGGGCTAGAGAAACCGATGGCACAAGATAGACCCCGCAACGATGTCGCTTTTGCCGATGGGAACGTTCCCGGAAACAATGGCGCGAGGGTAACCCTCGGGCAGCACTCGGCCGCCAAACGGTTCCGGCGCGGGATGCGGCACTGGTGGCCCTATTACGTGATGATGGCGCCGGGTCTGATCTTCTTCTTCATCTGGCATTACGTGCCGATCTGGGAGGCCAAGATGGCCTTCGAGCAGGTGCGCATCATCCCGCCCAACATCTGGGTGGGGTGAAGAATTTCCAGACGCTGTTTGCTTCGCCCGATCTTCTATCAGGTGCTGGCCAACACCCTGATCATTTCGGCGCATGAAGATCGCCTTCGTTTTCCCTTTGCCGATCATCGTGGCGCTGCTGCTCAACGAGATCCGGGCCAGCAAGCTCCGCAGGCGCCATTCAGTCGGCGATCTACCTGCCGCACTTTCTGTCCTGGGTGGTGATCGCCGGCGTCTTCATCGCCTTGCTGTCGCCCTCGGACGGCGCGGTCAACCAGATCGGGCAGGCTCTCGGTTTCGCGCCGGTCAATTACATGACCAACACCGGCCCATCCGCTGGGTGCTGGTGGTGTCCGAGATCTGGCGCTCTGCCGGCTGGGACAGCCTGTTGTATCTGGCCGCCATCTTCGCCATCGATCCAGCAGCTTTACGACGCGGCGGAAATGGACGGCGCCAATCGCTGGCAGAAGGTCTGGCACGTGACCATTGCCGGGCATCGTGCCGACGATCGCGACGCTGTTCATTCTCAATATGGGCATGTTCTTGAGCGCTGACCTCAATCAGGTCATCAACATGCAGAACGCGGTCAACGCCTCGACCATCGACATCATCGACACCTATGTCTACCGGCTTGGGCTTTCCACCGGCGAATATGCATCTGGCGACGGCGGCGGGCCTGTTCAAGGCCGTGATCGGCATGCTGCTCGTTGTGATCTCGCACACGGTCAGCAAGCGCCTGACCGGCAAGGGGGTGTGGTGATGGCGCATGCCTCCCGTCCCCGTACGCCGTCTCGAGCGCATCGAATATGTCCATGATCGTCTCGAGCCTGCTGCTGATGGTGGTCTTCACCCTGCAGCCGCTGTTGAACCTGCTGGCGCTCTCGCTGTCCGACCCCAGCAAGGTCGCCGGGATTTTCGGGCCTGTCCATAATCCCGGACGGATTTTCGCCCGATGTCTGGCTGCTGCTGCTCCAGCACCCCAATGTGCAGCGCGGCATCTTCAACTCGATCTGGATGACTTCGACCAGCATCGTCATTGGCGTCACTGGCACAGCCCTGATGGCCTGGGGAATGTCGCGCGAGGGGTTGCCCGGCCGCCGGCTGATCTTCCTCTTCGTGCTGCGTGACCATCGTTTTCGAGCCGGGCATCATTCCGGACTATTTCCTGATGAAGCGCCTCGGGCTGCTCAACACACGCCTGGTCGGTGATCATCTTCAAGGCGATCAACGCCTGGTACCTGATCATCCTGATGCGCTTCTTCGAGGAGATTCCCGAGGAACTGATCGAGGCGGCCGAGCTCGACGGCGCCAATCCGTTCCAGATCTTCTTTCACGTCGTGCTGCCGCTGGCCAAGCCGGCGCTGGCGACCATCGCCCTGTTCTACCTCGTCTTCCACTGGAACGAGTTCTTCCGCGCCATGATCTACCTGAACGACCAGACCAAATGGCCGCTGCAGGTGGTGCTGCGCCAGTTCGTCATCGAGGGCGACAAGGTCGCCATCGTCGGCGCCAGCAACGTCTCCAACAATCTGGGACTGGCCCAGATCAACATCCGCGCGCTCAAGGCCGGGATGATCCTGATCACCATCGTGCCGATCCTGGCCATCTACCCGCTCATCCTCAAATTCTTCGCCAAGTGGCACCATGTCCGGGGCGCTGAAGGGATGAGCATGAACATCAAGTCGACAGCATAAGGGAGGACAAACCATGCTTCGCAGAACACTTCTCACCACAACCGCAGCGCTGGCGCTGGTCGGCGCCATGGCAGGGCCGGTCTTTGCCGATCCGGTGACGATCCGCCTGGTCAGCAAGGATCTGCTGACGACCAATCCCGAGGACGTGCGGGAGATCAAGGCAATCGAGGATGCCCTCAAGGCCAAGGGCACCGACGTCGACATCCAGATCGTCGACATGCCCAGCTCCGGCTATGCCGACGCCCTGAGCGTAAAGCTGCTGTCGGGCGACATCCCCGACATCATCTATTTCCAGGGCGGCGACCAGAAGATGGCCGAGCAGGGCATTCTGGAAGACCTCAACCCCTGGATCGCGAAGTCGGACTACATCAAGGATGCGCTCTGGCCGCACAATGTCGACCGGCTCAAGAACTACCCCTACCTGCTCTACATCTATCCGCCGCGGGCGCCGCAGCCGGTGATGCGGACCGACTGGCTGGAAAAGCTCGGCATGGAGCCGCCGACGACGGTCGAGGGCTATGAAGAGCTCTTCCAGGCAATTCATGACGCCGACCTCGACGGCGACGGGACCAAGGGCAACACGCTGGGCCTCACCGGCCTACGGCAACACCGACGAACTCGACTCCATCTTCAACCAGGCGTTCGGTGTGACCGGCACCTGGATGAAGAACGACCGAGGGCGAATGGGTCAATTCCAGCGATCACCGACGAGGAAAAGGCCAAGATCGCCTTTTATGCAGAGCTCGCCGACAAGGGGCTGTTCGACAAGGAGTATGTCACCAACACCTGGGACGTGAAGGAAGACAAGTTCTATTCGGGCAAGGCCGGCGTCATCTTCGGCTCCTCGCCGGAAGTCGATCGACATCTATCGCGGCAAGATGCGCCAGGCACATCCAGACCAGGACATCTCACTCACCCTGTTGCCATTGCCCGAAGGGCCTGGCGGCAAGGGGCTGGCGGCCGTGGACGTCTCCAAGGAATCGCGCGGCTTTGCCGTCTCATCGGTCTCGGACGCACAAGGACGAGGCCTTCAAGGTGCTCGATTTCATGGCTTCGAACGAAGGCCAGAACATCGATCGCATGGGGTTCGAGGGAGAGCAGTACACCAAGGACGCCGACGGCACGTGACCTTCACCGACAAGATCAACACCTGGTATGCGCGCTTCTTCAACGCGGCCAACTGGAAGCCGCCGGTGCCGCTGTCTGAGCGAGACCGCCCAGAAGGATCTCGATACGATCAAGGCGAACTTCACGCCGGACAATGCCTTCGTCTGGCCCGCCGACTATGCCGCCGATGTGGACGCCACCGAGCAGGTCTATCGGGCCTGGGTGGCAAAGTTCATCACCGGCCAGGCGAGCATGGACCAGTGGGACCAGTTCGTCTCCGAATGGAAGGCGGCCGGGGGTGACCGCATGACCGAATACGCGCGGAGCGTTCTGGACCAGTAGGCTCGGACGCGGGCGCTCCTGCACTTTCCTTGCCGGGAGGGTCGCCGCATCCGCCTTGCATAACCTCATCCCGCCCCGGCGGGGTGGGGGCCTTCCAAAGAGGATCGAGAATGACCAAGAGTTTCCGGGAGCGCGTCCGGGCGATGATTTATGGCGTGGCGCTGGGTGATGCGCTCGGCGCCCCCGTCGAAAAGCTGTCGGCGGCGGACATCCGCGCGCGCTACGGGCGCGTCAGCGATCTGAGGACACGCTGGCACAAGATGGACTTGCCGGCCGAGCAGCGGAACAATCGTGTGCGCGGCGACGGCATCGTCACCGACGACACGCTGATGACGCTGGCGCTTGTGCAAGGTCTATGGCGACGACCGGCCGGCACCTCGATGCCTGGGACATGGCGGACGGCATGGTGCGCGAGATCGCCTGGACGCCGCGCTGGATTCCCGAGTTGCAGCGCGAGGCGATGCTGATCGAACGCCTGTTCTATCCCGAAAAATGGATCTTCCAGCGGCACCAGCTGGCCGCCTGCGATCCGCGCCAGGGCGGCATCGGCAATATGGTCAATTGCGGTGCTGCGATGTACATCGCCCCGGTCGGTGCGGTGAACGCGGCCAACCCGAGGGCCGCCTACGACGAGGCGATCGCCTTCGCCTCCGGCCATCAGGAAAGCTATGGGCTGGAGGCTGCCGGCGTGTTCGCGGCCGCCGTCGCTGCGGCCTTCGTCCCGAGGCACCAGCATGGACAGTGTGATCGAAGCCAGCGCATGACGCTGGCCAAGGACGGCACGCGCGCCGCCATCGCCGACATCTGCGAGATTGCCGCGCGCCTGGCGCAAAAAGGCCAGCGAGCCAGGAGAGTGTCGTCGATGCTTTCCACGAGGTGATCGCGCCGCTATTCGCCGATGGGCGACGACGTCAATCACACGCGCCGACAAGGCGGGCCGGCTGACCGACGCCTACCAGCCCTCGCGACTGCGGGCGATCGAGGAACTGCCGCTGGCGCTGGGCTTCTGCCTGGTCACCGATGGCGATTTCCGCAGCTCGATCGAGGACGGCATCAATTCGGGCCGCGACACCGACTCCATCGGCGTCATGGCCGGCGCCATTCTCGGCGCGCTGCATGGGTCGGGCTGTGATCGAGGCCGACCGACCTGCGATCAGCTGGACAGCGCCAACCGCCTCGACCTGCATGAGCCTTGCCGACGCCTTCGCCGAGCATGCCGGCGCGCATCCTTCGCTGCCGATCTGCGCCGCCGCCGAGGCCCGCCAGCCGCGCTTCGCCCAGCTCGACATTGCCTGACCGAAAGTCCTGCCGATGCTGTCCGAAACCGCAAATCCTCGAGAAGATCTATGCCGGCTTCATCGCCAAGGCTATCGGCGTGCGGTCTCGGGCGCGCCGGTCGAGCCGACGATCTGGAGTTACGAGCGCGTCCGCGACACCTATGGCGAGGTCACCGAATACCTGCGCGACTTCAAGAATTTCGCCGCCGACGACGACACCAACGGTCCAGTCTATTTCATCCGCGCCCTGCGCGATTATGGTCTCGATTGCATGGCCGAGGACGTCGGCAAGACCTGGCTCAACTATGCCGCCGAAGAGCATGGCATGTACTGGTGGGGCGGCTTTGGCGTCTCCACCGAACACACCGCCTACAAGAACCTCAAAGCCGGCATGCAGGCGCCGCAATCGGGGGCCATCGCGACCAACGGGGCGACCGTTGCGGAGCAGATCGGCGGGCAGATCTTCATCGACAGCTGGGGCTGGGTGAACCCGTCCAACCCCGAACGCGCCGCCAAGATGTCCGCAATGGCGGCGAGCGTCGCCCATGACGGCGATGGGCTCAACGGCGCGCGGTTCTGTGCGGCGGCGATCGCTGCTGCGTTCGAAGCAAGCGCGATAGACGAAATCGTCGAGACGGCCCTCGAACAGATCGATCCCTGTTCCACCTATGCAAAGGTCTGCCGTGCCGTGATCGATTTCCACAAGGCCCATCCCGAGGATTGGCGCGCCTGCCGCGCCATGCTCGGCGCCGAATGGGGGTATGACCGTTATCCGGGGGTTTGCCACATCATCCCCAATGCCGGGGTGACGATCATGGCGATCCTTTATGGTGAAGGATCCCTGCCGCGCACCGCCGAGATCGCCACCATGTCGGGGTGGGACACCGACTGCAATGCGGGCAATGCCGCCGCGATTGTCGGCACATTCCAGGGGCTTGATCCGAGCTGGGACAAATACCGCAAGCCGATTAATGATTTCCTGATCGCCTCCGGCATCGTGGGGTCGATCAACATCGTCGACATCCCGAGCTTTGCCCGCCAGCTGACCGTGCTGGCATTGCAACTGGCGGGACGGGACGTGCCGGATATCTGGCGCCAAGACATGACGCGCCGCGGCCTGCGCTTCGATTTCGATCTGCCGGGATCGACGCATGGCTTCCGCACCGAGGGCTTCAACCAGATCAGCCTCAAGCATTCCGATGAACGTCATGTCGAGAAATCGCGTGGATCGCTGGAAATTCTCCTGGACCGGCTCGAACGCGGGCAGGGGGGCCGGGTGTTCTGGAAACCCTTCTATCGCCGCAGCGATTTCGACGACGAGCGCTACCGCCCGATGTTCTCGCCGGTGGTCGATGCCGGCCAGACGGTACGCTTCAAGCTCTGGCTCGATCCGTGGAATGGCGACGGCAATCTGCGCGTCGCGCCCTATGTGCGCCGCAGCATGAGCGGCAAGATCGAGGAAACCGGGGCCTGGCACGTGCCCTCCAGCGATGGCTGGCAGGACTACGAGTTCATCGTTCCGGACGGGGCTGAGGCCATCGACGAGATCGGCATCTCGATCGAATATTTCGGCCGGCTGAAATTTCTGGGAAGGCTTTTTCTCGCTGATTTCACCGTGTCAGGACCCGGACGTCTGGAGATCGATCCGAGGGTCGAAACACAGGAGTGGGGGGCGATCTCCCGCTTCACCTGGAACCGCGGGCATTGGACGCTGCAGGATGGATGCATTCACGGCCATACCGCCGAAGATGCGGATATGTGGACCGGCCATTATTATGCACGAGACGTGGCCGTTGCCGCCGATATCGAACCCCTCGCGGGCAATTCGCATCTGGTCACGGCGCGGGTACAGGGCACGGACCGCTTCTATGCGGCCGGTTTCCAGAATGGCGAGGCGGTGATCCTCAGGCACGATTTCGGCCAGACAGTTCTCGCGCACGCAGCTTTTGAGGTGGAGCCGGGCCGCAGTTATGCTGTCGAGCTAAGGGCGACAGGTCGGAGGCTTTCGCTTTGCATCGATGGGCAGCAGGTGCTGACGGCCGAAGACTCGACCTTTGCCCATGGCATGGCGGGCGTGCGTCTCGGGGGCGCCGGACGCATGGCCGTCTCGCGGTTCAGCGCAATAGAGAGCTAGGGAGACCGCGATGCGCCAGCTCCGCTTCGATCCCGACGCCAAGGGGCCGCTCGATGGCCTCCGCGTGGTCGATCTGTCGCGGCTGATGGCGGGGAACATGCTGTCGCTGCAGCTTGGCGATTTCGGCGCCGACGTGATCAAGGTCGAACCCCCCGAAGGCGATCCCCTGCGCGAGTGGAAGGAGGACGGCCATTCCTTCTTCTGGGACGCCTATGGGCGCAACAAGCGGTCCATCTGCCTCAACCTGCGGGAGCCAGCCCAGATGGCCGTCTTCCGGACATTGCTGAAGACCGCCGACGTTTTCATCGAGAATTTCCGCCCGGGCACGCTCGAAAAGATGGGGCTCGGGCCCGATCTCCTGCTGGAGCTCAACCCGCGCCTCGTCATCGTGCGTATTTCGGGGTTCGGCCAGACCGGACCTTATGCACAACTCCCCGGTTTCGGCACCATCGTCGAGGCGATGAGCGGGTTTGCCGATCGCACCGGCTTTCCCGATCGCGAGCCCGTGTTGCCGCCGCTGGCCCTGGCCGACATGATCGCCGGCCTTTATGGCACCTCCGCCGTGATGACGGCGCTTTATGCGCGCGACGCGCGCGGCGGCAAGGGGCAGGTCATCGATCTGTCGCTGCTGGAATCGATCTTTTCCGTGCTTGGACCGGAAGCCGGCATTTTTGCCAAGACCGGAAAGGTGAAGGCGCGGGCCGGCAGCGCTTCCAACACGGCGTCGCCACGCAATGTCTATCGCTGCGCCGATGGCAGCTATGTAGCGCTGTCCGGCTCTACGCAGGCGGTGGCGCGGCGGATTTTCGAAATCATCGGGCGGCCGGACATGAACTCGGACCCGCGCTTTGCGACCAATTCGGAGCGGGTCAAGCATCGCGATCTGGTGGATGCGGCAATCGGCGACTGGTTTGCAACGCGCGACCGTGACGCCGCGCTCCACGAAATGCGGGCCGCCGGAGCAACCGTCGGGCCGGTCTACAGCATTGCCGACATCATGACTGATCCGCATTTTGATGCGCGCGAGATCGTCGTCGCCCTCGATGACAAGAACCATGGCGATATGCCCATGCATAACGTCGTGCCGCGCCTGTGCGGTACGCCCGGCACTTTCCGCCGCCCGGCGCCGGACCTTGACGCGGACGGACCCGGCCTCCTGGCTGAGCTCGGTTTCGGCCCTGATTTCGAAGAGCTCGGCTGATGCGTTCGCTGCTCTATGTGCCAGCCGACAACGTGCGGTTCATCGCCAAAGCGCATGAGCGCGGCGCCGATTGCATCATTCTCGACCTGGAGGATTCGGTCTGCGATGCGGCAAAGGCGGACGCGCGCCAAAACCTTGCGGTCAACGTCCGAAGCCTTCGCCGGGGGCCGTCCAGGGTTGCCGTCCGCATCAATGCGGGCAATGCCGGGGATGTTGGCGCGGCGCTCAGCGCCGGTGTCGATTATCTGGTCGTGCCCAAAGTCAATGACGTCTCGGATCTCCAGGCTTTGGCCGCCATCCTGCCGGCAGGCGAGGGGAGCTACATCCCGGTTCTGGCAACGATAGAAAGCCCGACCGGGGTGCTCGCAGCCCCCGAGATCGCCAGGCACCCCTTGGTAACGGGGCTGCTGACGGGTAGCGAGGACCTTGCCCTGGCTCTGGGCGCGGTGCCCGATCCCGATGTTCTGCGCCTTCCGAAGCTTCTGGTCCACTACGCGGCCAAGGCCGCCGGAAAGCTGTCCTTCGGCCTCTTGCGGTCGATAGCCGATTACGCGGATGTCGATGCCATCGCCGAGGCGGCGCAAGAAGCGCGCCGCCACGGCTTCGACGGTGCAACCTGCATTCACCCCTCCGCCGTCGCCATCCTTAATGCGGCCTTTTGCCCAAGCGACGCTGATTTGGCCTGGGCGCGTGCGGTAATGGCGACCAAAGGCACCGCGAGCCTGAACGGCCAAATGATCGACAAGCCGCTGCGTGAAAGGGCGGTGCAAATTCTCAGATCGGCGAAGGGGAACCCGTCCCGGTGAACCATCGACACTACCGGGCCGGGAGGAATGGCACGGCATTCATGACATGAAGAACGCGCAATGCAGCCGTCGCGGCGCCATAGCCGTTATCGACGTTGCTGACCGTTACGCCGGGGGCGCAAGAGGCCAGCATCGCGTTTAGCGCCGTGCGCCCGCCTTCAGAGGCGCCATATCCTGTCGAGGTGGGCACCGCGATGAGCACGCCGGGTACAAGGCCGCCCAGGACACTGGCGAGCGCGCCATCCATTCCCGCAACGACGATCACGACCGGGAAACGGGCGATCTCCTCTATTCGATTCATCAAACGCCACAGGCCCGCCACGCCGACATCGGCGATTATGCTCGGCTCCACACCCCCATGGCGCAGGGTACGTGCCGCCTCCCGCGCGACGGGCATGTCGGCCGTGCCGGCTGAAACGATCGCGACAACATCACCGACGGCGTCAGGACGCAGCTGGCCGAAAAAGCCGGTGCGGGACAGCGCGCAATAGTCGATGTTGGCGATATGCTTCTCGGGCAGGCGGGCGAGTTGGTCCTCGGCGAGCCGGGTGAGCAGAAGGCCGACATCACGTGCCTTTGCACCGTCCAGGATCGTGGCGATCTGGTCCGCGGTCTTGCCTTGGCACAACACCGCTTCGCTGATGCCGATCCGGGCTGTCCGGGCATAGTCGAAAACGACGTCCTGGCTACTCATTTTGCCCGCCCACAAATGCACTGCCATTCCGGTAGAGCTCAAACGTCACCTTGGTCGCGGCTCGGTCCGAGGAAAAAAGCGCGGCGACCTCGGCGGCAATGGCGCCACGCCGTTCGGCATCGAGACTTTCGAGACTGTCATTGTCCAGTTCAACCGCAACGCCACGGCGCCTGACGCGGCAGCGCACGGTCTTGGGATGCAGCTTGTCATCCAGCAGGCGCTCAACCGCATGCACAAAGGCAAGCATCGCCGGGTCGATTGGAATGCTGGTCTCGATGCGGCTCGACAGGCAGGGCGACGCCGGCAACTCTGAAAGATCGGTCAGTCCAAGATCGCGTGCCAGGCCGCGCACGCCCGGCTTGTCCACGCCCGCCTCCACATAAGGGTGGCGGACCCTATGCTCGCGCGCAGCATCAAGGCCGGGACGATATTCGCCGAGATCGTCGGTGTTTGTGCCTGAAAGGATCAGATGGTCCGTATGGTCTGCGATGGCGTCGTAGAGGTTGGTCTTGCAGAAATAGCAGCGATTGACAGGGTTCGCGATGTAGTCTTTGTCGGCGAACTCACCAGCGTCAAGGACATGAAGCCGCCACCCTTCGCTTCGCGCGTAGCGACGGACGCGCTCCGTCGCTTCTGGCGGCACGGCGGGCGACACCGCATGCAGGACTTCTATTTGCCGCCCACCAAGGGCGCGGTGCGCGAAAACGGCGAGCGTCATGGAATCAACTCCACCGCTGACCGCGATGGCCGCCGGGGCGAAATCGCCAAGAATTCCCGCGAGTTTTTTCTGCATCAGTCCTGATCCTTTTCCTCGAAAGACGCCTCGCCGCGTCGGCGAACGCGCTTGCGCGCCCGCGAACCCGAAATGTCTGCGAGGTCGTCTGCTTCCACCTTCGCGGTCCGCCCGGCGGGCCGGTCGGCAATCTTGATGCGGACGGGTCGGCCATCGACCATGCTCGTGGTCTCTTCGCGATTGAGAATGTAGCGGTCCACCATTGACCGGCGCAAACCGAGCGTCGTTGTTTCGGAAAAGATTGCCCTGACCGTTGAATCTTCTGCAGCGCTGGCGGCGAGCACGCGCAGATGTGTCATCATGCGCCCCTTCTTGCCGAAAACGGGAGCTTGCACGACGTCCACCACACCATCGAGGGCCCGCAAGTTCTCGATGGCCAGGCCCAGGTCTTCGCCGCTCTGGTCGTCGATCTCGCATTCGAGTACGACGATCCGGTCCAGTGTCTGCGCCCGCGGTTCATCCGCGGCAAAGGCGAGCAGCCGGACGCAATTGCTGATGCCGGGAAGGGGTCTGGTGCCGAACCCATGGCCAGAGCCCACCAGCCGGCGCGCGCGATGCAGCGGCGCCTGCAAATCGCACAGGTGGCGCACGATCGCCGCACCGGTCGGCGTCACGCGCTCGCCGGGAATGCCATCATCGATCGTTGCAAATCCTTGGAGGAGCAGCGCTGTGGCAGGCGCCGGTACGGCAAGCAGTCCGTGAGCGGTCGGGATGCGCCCGCCGCCGAGCGGCAGCGGCCCGATTGTCCAGCGGGCCGCGTCCAGTTGCGAGATCAGCCAGGCAGCACCAACAATGTCGGCGATCGAGTCCCAGGCACCCACTTCGTGGAAATGAACCTCGTCCGGCGAGGTCGAGTGCACGCGGCCTTCCGCTTCGGCGAGGCGGGAGAAGATGTCTATGGCGTGCCGGCGTGTCGTCTCGTCGAGCGGCGCCAGTTCGAGCGCTGATCGGATCTGCTTCCAGGCCGTGTGGTTGTGATGGCCGTGCGCGTGATGGTAGTGGGCGGTGCCGCCGTCCGCCGATCCGCCATGGGCTTGCCGCCGAACCAGGAAGCGACGGCCCGCGAGGATGCCGTCGCTATGCGGTGCGACATCGCAGGTGATGTCCTCGATCAGCGGCGTGGACGCCAATACCCGCTTCAGTCCCGGCTCCAGATCCGGCCTCAGGTCGATCAGCGCGGCGACGAACATGTCGCCGGCGATGCCACCCAGCGGGTCGATGTGGATTTCGAGCATTCAAGGCGTCCGATTTCAAATATCTGCAGCCGGCGTGGGGCCGGAGTGGGGAGGCAAGTCAGGGATGACTTGCTTGAGCGCAGGAGCCCAAGCTGGGCCGCATCGGCCAACGCACGCACCATGAAACGGAAGCGTCCGGGCGGCAAGTGACCCCTGGCTATGCGCCAGGAGGAAGATCAAGGACCGGTGGCGGACCTCCCGCCATTGGCGGTGGCAATCGGCTAGATTCCGAAGATCGACGACAAGCCGACGCGTTCGCTGAGCGCCGCCATGAAGTCGTCTCCTGGCGCCTCGCTCGAGCGTCGTCGGCTGCGCGCAACACGGCGGGCAAGCAGATCGACATCGCCGACCGAATTGAGGAAGATGCCGGGCCGGCTGAGGGTCCAATGCACCGCGGCGCGGATATCTTCCTCGTTCTCCAGCGGCTGGTACCAGGTGGAATGATTGCGGTTGACGCCAGCCGCCCAGGGGCCGCGCGCGATCGACTTGATCGTCTGCACCGCCACGTTCCGTTCCTCGCAGATCCGGACAGTCTCCTCGAAGTCCCTGGCATAGACTTCGTGGTGCGCCGCATACCAGTTCCAGGGCATCAGTACCGAATCGAAGTCGAACCGCTCAAGGCTCCGTTTGTGCATGGCCGCCACATTCCAGCCATGGCCGGTGACACCGATAAAGCGCACAAGACCTTCCTC
This sequence comes from uncultured Alphaproteobacteria bacterium, assembly GCA_963782875.1. Lineage (GTDB taxonomy): Bacteria > Pseudomonadota > Alphaproteobacteria > Rhizobiales > Devosiaceae > CAWALD01. The sequence continues at coordinate 2,735,032 of CAWALD010000003.1, forward strand.
GCGCGCCTGCACCGCTGCCTCGAGCGCGCCGTCAGGCCCCATCGCCTGCTCCCATTCGTCAGGGTGGATCAGGGCATGAAGCTGGATCAGATCGACATGATCGGTGCGCAAGCGGTCGAGCGAGCGGCGGATCTCGTCATAGGCACCGGCCCGGTCGCGCTGCCCGGTCTTGGTGGCGAGGAAAAAATCGCCGCGATGGCGGTCCATCCAGGGGCCAACGCGCAGTTCGGCATCGCCATAGCTGGCGGCAACGTCGATATGATTGACGCCATGGGCGAGCAACAGGTCGAGCACCCGGTCGGCGGTCGACTTGATCGACGCTGCCAAGTGCCGCCGCGCCGAACAGGACCGCCGAACTTTCATGGCCGGTCCGGCCAAATGTGCGTTTCTCGATTGTCATTGCTGATTCCCTTGTTGTCGTACCTGTCCGGAGCTTGGAATCAGCACTCCAGGCACGGCATGTCTACGGTCAGTCCTTGTCTGCACGGGATGGGGCTCTCGATCACCGAGGAACACCATCGCAACTCCCTCATCGTGATCTTGAGGGTCAATGAGGCGCCGATCAACCCCGCTTTCGTCCATCCTCTGAATTTGCCGGTCGAACGGAACTGAGCCGAAGATGGAAAGGAGGCCGGAAGCGCTCATGCGCTTGAACGAGCACACCCGTCAGCGGCAGTTCCCCCTGCCCAGGCGACCCCGAAGACCTGGCTGGCCAGCCGGAAACCAAAGGCATCCGCGCTATTGCTGCCGGGCTGCTTTCGGCCCCTGATCGGTCCGCAGGCACATGGCCGTTATCGCACATCTCCCGGAAGATCCGGGTTCGCAGGCGCCGCTTTCGGCGCGACAGAGCGCGAGCACGGCCCGTGGGAAGTCCTGGTCGCAGGCGATCCCCTGCTTGCAAGCCAGGTGGCGTGAAAGGCGTGACCTTGGCGCCAGCATGTTCCGGTTCCCGAGCGGTGGCCTCGAAGCTGCCGGTCGGCGGCGCCGGGCTGACGGCGCCACTCGCAAGGCGAAATCAGGGACGCCGAGGCGGTGCAGTCAGGAGACACACCGCAATTCGGAGCAAAAAGAACCTCAAAATTTCAGCAGAAAAATTGATCGAAGCCACGGAAAGTACTACGATAACCAATCGATTAATATAGGAGCGTAAGATGGCGAGGCGGGCATCTCCGGCGACAGAGCGGTTCTATGAACGTGGGGCCAAGAACATGATCCTCGCCGCCGGCGCGGCGCGGGGCGTCGACATGGACAAGGCGCCGGTGGCGGACCGGCTCGATGCCCTTGTCGATCACCTCGGGGCAGGCGAGCCGTTGCGGCCGGGCACGGTTGGCGTCTACCGGCAGCAATCGCTTGTGGCCTTGGAAAAGTGCGGCGGCGAGAGCGACGAGGGGGAGGTTGCGCGGGCGCGCCTTCGGGCCCGCAACGCGCTTGCCGAGCGCGAGGGGACACCGGACGAGCCGCGTGGGCCCTCGCGCAAGATCGAGGTGCCAGAGCGACGGGAAATTGGGGACGTCGTCGCGCATCTGAGCTGGAAATTTCTCAAAGGCGGCGATCGGCTCGATCTCGATGCCTTCTGCTCTATATGCTGGTCATGCCGCGCATTGGCCTGCGGCCAGTCGAACTGACCTGGGCGCGCTGGGACGGGAACAGTCTTTACGTGCGCACGGCAAAGCGGGCGGGGCGGCCGGAGCGCTATGTGCCGACCGAACACTGGCCGCCGGTCTTCAAGCTGGCGCTGGGTCTGCTGATCAGACTGGTGCCGCAGCAGATGGACGAGGAGGCGTTCGAGCTCTGGCGCAACGTGCTTGCCTCGCGCCTGGCGCGCGCATCGAAATGGACGCGCATGCGGCGGCGGCTGTCACTCTATTGCACGCGGCACATCGCGATCGCGACGTGGAAACAGCTTGGCATCACGCCCGAACTGATCGCGAAGCTCGCCGGCCATGCCGGTCTGCACTCGCAACATCATTACGCCGCCCGGGCGTCGAGGCTATGGCGGGCGCTATGTTTTCGTGATCCGAATTCGGAAGCCAAGGAACTCCTTGGCGCCACGGCAAGCGGCGATGCCGAAGATGTGGCGGTCGGCAGCGAACAGGAGGCCCAGCCCGCCGACACGCCGGATCGGCATGGCGAAGAGGGCAGGGGAGAGGGTGGCGCCACCGACGTGCCGGCGGAAAGCGAGGAGGACGCAAAGGAGGAATTCGACATCTCGGCGCAGCCTAAACCGAGGCCCGCCCCGGATCCTGACCACGCGCTGTGGCGCGACTGGAAAACCCGCCAGCAGAAAGAACGAGATGCGCTGGAAGCCGACCGCCCGCGACTCAGAAGGATCAGGCAGGAAAGGGAAAGGGTCGAAGCGAAGCGAGGATAACGGCGATTGGAAGCCAAAATGAGCGGTAAGCAACTATCCTCTGACGCGAAATATAGAGGAAGCAGAACCTTTGTTAACCATTATCTCGCGTTCCTATTGCAATTGTAAAATTGTACGTGTTAGAAGAAAAAATTTGACGAGACCGCATCGATTCGTGCTCGGATTGTTGCCGAAATCATCAAATCGCAGAGGTTTTGTAATGAGTATCCAACCCCGAAAAGAATTCTCCGCCGAGGGCTTGCCTGAGGAAATTCAGGGCGCTTCTGTTCCACGGCCAGCCGGCTGATCTGCGAGTCACTTGCTCAGCAGACACACTCGACCTTCGTGATCGGGGAGCAGCTTACCGCAACGAAAAAAGCGCTTGAGCATGGGAGGTTCGAGCCGCTGGGTAGAGGCGGAGTTTCCTTTGGCATCCGGACGGCGGAAAAGTACATGAACGTGCATGCGCGGCTCGGGCAGTACAGGGAAGCGCTGCAGCATTTTTCGCCGACCGTTCTTTACGCGCTGGCTCATCCGCATGCTGAAAAGCACCTCGGCAAGATCGTCAAGGAGGTTACCGGCGGCAGGCTGCGTACCGATGCTGATGTGCTTGATCGCCTTGCCAGTCTGCTGCCCAAGCCCGAGCTGGACCAGGACGCCAAGAGCCGGCGCGAAGCCGATTTCGGCGAGACGGTGCGGCTGATTACCACCTCCATGGGCGCCGCCGAGCTGCCGCGTCTGGTCGAGCTGCTTGCGCAGCATCGGGGTGCGGGCTCTGGCGGACCGGCTGGAAACCCACTTGCTCGCAGACGTTGAGCAGCCGGAGGCCGGGGAGGGCAACAGCGCCGCCGCCGACACTGAAGGCCCGCGGGCGAACGAAGAGCAATCGATAGCATCGGCCGCCAATGAAGAAGATGCTGCTGCTCCCGAGGATGCAGTTGCGCCGAAGCCGGCGCGCAAATTCGGCTTCCTTGGCCCCGGCCGCTCGTAGGTCTGATCTTGCATGGCAAATGCGAATCCAGATTCGCATTTGCCATGCGCCGAAGCATATGAGTCCTTTCGCAGGTCATGCCTGGCGCCTCTTTTTCAGGAGTGTCGATCCCGGGTTCTGGGCGAGCGGCCGAACCAAAGGGTTGAAGAGCCCGTCATTATGAACTAAGTTCGGTTAGTCAGATCAAGAGCCGCAAAGAAATGAAGACCGTCAACGTCCACGAAGCCAAGACGCATTTGTCGCGTCTAATCGCCAAGGCGGCTGAGGGTGAGCCCTTCGTTATTGCGCGAGCTGGCAAGCCGCTGGTGAAGGTTTCGGCGATAGATGCACCTTCGACAGAAATGCGCCGGACAGGCTTCATGTCCGGACAATTCTCCGTGCCTGACGATTTCGACCAGATGGGCCAGAAGGAAATTGCCGAACTCTTCGGTATCGACAGTTGAAATTGCTGCTCGACACCCATCTTCTGCTCTGGTCGGCCGGCGAGCCGAATAGGTTACCGGCCGCGGCGCGTACTGCAATCGAAGAGCCCGACAACCAGTTGCTCTTTAGTGCCGCAAGCGTCTGGGAAGTCGCCATCAAGAGTGGGCTGGGACGCGCGGACTTCACGCTCGATCCCCGTCTGCTTCGCCGCAGCCTTGTCGACAATGGCTATGAGGAACTCGACATCACCGGCGCTCATGCCGCGAGTGTCGTCAGTCTTCCGCCCATCCACAAGGATCCCTTCGACCGCCTCCTCATTGCCCAGGCGATCGAGGAGGGGGTGACCCTGATGACGGTGGACGAGGCGATCGCTCAATACGAGGGACCGATACGCCGGTTTTGATGCCGATCTCGACCGCAGCTGGCGCCCTCGAAGCGGATGGGTGCATGCCGTCCCGCCGGCAGTTGGTAACGCAGAGGGCAGGGCATACCAGCATTCTTCGCCGCCAATTGCGGCTTGCCACATATGGTGCGCCAGCGTTTGGGCCTGACAGTGCACGCGGGAAGGGATGAGTTGTCAGAGCCGAGGGCTATGCGGGCTTCTTTCGGCAGGTACCCAAACTGGCCAATCAACGGGACAACTGACCGAAAGCTCTGGCCTGTGCGCCACACGCGCTTTAGGGTCTCGGCCCACAGACATGCGGCGACTGGAAGAGCGCATTTGAAACGTCTGTTCGATATTGTTGCCAGTGCCGGCGCGTTGGTGGTTTTCGCGCTGCCCCTCTTGGTGCTCATCCTGCTGATCCGGCGCAACTCGCCCGGACCCGGCCTGTTCCGCCAGCTTCGTGTCGGCCGCAATGAAAAGCCCTTCACCTGCTACAAGCTGCGCACCATGCGCACCGGCACGCGCGAAGCCCCGACCCACCAGTCGAGCGCCGGCGATCTCACGCCCATGGGCGGTTGGCTGCGCCGCAGCAAGCTCGACGAAATTCCTCAGCTCTGGAACGTGCTGGTGGGCGAAATGAGCCTTGTCGGACCCCGACCCTGCCTGCCTTCCCAGATCGAACTGATAGCCGCCCGCCGCCGCCACGGCGTCTATGCACTCCGACCGGGTATCACCGGCATCGCTCAGACTGCCGGGGTGGATATGTCCGATCCCGAAAAACTCGCGGCGCTCGACGCCAGCTATATCGGCAAGGAGAGTGTTCGGACGGATCTGCAAATCCTCATCGGTACGTTTTCGTCCAAGGCCCTTGCCGACCGCGTCGCGCACACGGACCATAATGCCAGATAACAAGAGGGTGCTGATAACGGGCATAACCGGCTTCGTCGGACGGTCTCTCGCCCCGCTTCTTACCAACGAGTATGAGGTCATCGGAGCTTCGCGAACGCCCGGCGAAACTTCATGGAACTTGGCCGAGGTTTCGCGGATTTTTGCGCTTCCTGACGCAAAATCGGCCCCCGATTCCGCTTTCGCCGATCTCGTCAAGAATGCCGATCATATCGTGCATCTCGCCGCCATTTCCCGCGCCCGCGGCCCCCACGCCGACGACATGAAAACGGCAAATGTGCTTCTCGTCGAACGTTTGGCAAAAGCCGCAAGAGACTGTTGCAGCGGCAGATTTGTCTTTTTGTCCTCGATCTATGCGCAGGCAGGTCCCGGCACATCGACACCCGTCACCGAAACCTCCGAGCCACGCCCCTTCGGCGCCTATGGCCAAAGCAAGAAGGCCGCCGAGGAGGCCCTTGGGACGATCTTTGCATCCGTACCCGAGCGGCTCGTCATCCTCCGCCCGGCCCCCATATACGGCCCTGAACTGAAAGGGTTTTTGAGCCTTTGTGCCCGCCTCGCCAAAACGCCCTTTCCCCTGCCCATAAAGGGCCTCGGCGGCAAGCGGTCGCTGGTGCATGTGAACGACGTTTCAAGCGCCAGCCTCCTCGCGTTGAGTGATGACAAACTGGCCGGCGGCACCTTCCTCGTCGCCGAACCCGAACCACTCGACGCAGCCGAAATTGTCGCCGCACTCCGCCGTGGCGCGCGCCGCAAACCAGGCACCTTCCCGCTTCCCGCCATGCTGGCCGATCCCCTGCAAAGGTTGGCATTCATGGGAAAAATCCTCGGACCGCTGACCGCCGATTCCTCTCGTCTCCAGGGCCTTGGATGGCAGCCACGACACCAAGCCTCTGACTGGCTGGCGCGAGAGAGGCGGTAGAGACAAATGTGGTCAATTTCCGCGCACATCGCATTCGCTTTGATTGCGTGCCACACCCGATTGACACCTCTGACGTCCACGGCCATAGAGCGAACATCAGCCCTTCGCCATGCCAGCTCTGCGGGTGGGGCATGACAAAAGCCCTTGAAAGAGAGGCCGGACCGGCAATGTCCGTGAAGCTCACAAGACATGCTTAAGCAGTCCCCCGCAACTACCCCGCGACTTCCAGCGCGCCTTATCGCATTTTCGACATCGGCAATGCATCGCCAGTAAAGCTTGGCGCCTACATCGACGCGCTGGAGCAAGTCCTCGACAAAAAAGCCATCCGCAATCTGTTGCCGCTGCAGCGGGCGATGTGCCTGACACCTATTCCGACGCCACGGAATTGCAGAAAGCCACGGGCTACCACGGCGGAATTCGGTAACAGAGGGCGTGCAGCGCTTTGTAAACTGGTATCTTGAGTGGAGTAGAGAGTAGAGTCGTCTACGAGTACTTGGCTATGCTGCCGCTAGCGCACATCCCCTGCAATCAACGGGATCTCCGGCCGCCGGTTCGGCGCGAAGCACGACATTTGCGAGCATGGCCTAGCCCATGGCAATCGCGCCGGCCTCCACCAAAGACAGTCTATGCTTGCATAAACAGCCGCGGCGAGGGCGGTAAGCTGACCGGGCAGGTCGCCATTCCATGGGGGCTTGAAGCTGTCGGAAGACGGTCCAAAGCGCGGACAATCCTTTCGCTGCTAAGCCGCGCGTCCAAGTGCAGCTTTAGCCGGGCGAATTTCGACTTCTGCACCAATCAATCGAAGATAGAGTTGAAAAAAATGGCGCGCCATTAAGCGACATAAATACATGAAATTGCTGGAGCAAGCCGTCGATTAATGTAGAGAATTCTTAATGGCAAGGCGAACGGCATCTGCGGCAAGACAGAGCGACAGAGGTGCTCGGGTGCTCGGAACGCGGGGCCAAAAACATGATCGTGGCCGCCGGCGCGGCACGGGGCGTCGACATGGACACGGCGCCTTGGGGGGCGGACGGGCTCGATGCACTGGTCGATTACTTGTTGGCGGGCGAACCCCTGCGGCCGGGCACGGTCGCCGTCGATCGGCAGCAATCACGTGTGGCCTGTCAGAGGTGCAGCGGCGAGGGCGACGAGGGGCAGCTTGCGCTGGCGCGCCTTGGCGAACCGGCTGGAAACCATCTGCTTGCAGACGTTGAGCAGCCGAGGCCGGCGAGGGCGACAGCGCCGCCGCCGGCACCGAAGGCCAGCAGGCGAACGTGGACGAAGCGCAGGCGCCTGAGAGCCAAGAACGGGAGCTGCCAACGCCGCAAGTGCAGAGGTCTCGCCGACGCCCGCGCGGTCCTTCGGCTTTCGCGTCCCAGGTCGCTCATAGCCAGGCCCGTTCCGGGCAAATGCGAATCTCAGATTCGCATTTGCCAGAAGACAGAGGATGCAAGTCCCTTTGCAGGTCGTGCTTGGCCCTTCCTTTTTGCCGTCGAGATTCCATCCCGAGCGGGCGCGAATAAAGACGATTGGAAACGCGACGAATGTGAACCAAGTTGGGGTAGTCTGACCAGGGCGCGTGCGAAGCGGATGGGTGCATGCCGCCCCGCCGGCACTGGTGCGATAATGGCGATTGCCGAACTTTCGCCATTGCTGCAGTGCCGCAGCGCCCCGTGAACCGATCTTCCTCACTGCCCTCGCGCGCGCCAATCAATCCGGTGCCAAAAGTCCTGCGGCATTCAGCATGGTGTGATTGATGGCTCTCACGTCGAATCGTTCCTCGGCCAGAACCCGGCTGGCCTTGCCCATGCGCGCGACGAGTTCCGGGTCTTCGATCAGCTCTTGCATGGCGCCTGCCAGAGCCGCGGCGTCACGCACGGGAACCAAAAGACCGTTTTGGCCGTGGACTACCGTTTCGCGGCAGCCTGGCGCGTCGGTGGTTATAATGGCGCGTCCGGATGCGGCTGCTTCCTGGCTGCTGCGCGGAACGCCCTCGCGGTAGGAGGGCAAAACGAACACATGAAATTTGGCCATCCATTCCCGCATGTCGACATGCCCGGGCCACTCCACAACTCCTTCTCGGACCCATTCGAGAATCTCCTTACACGAAATCGAGGTGGGGTTCGTATCGGTGTCCCCCAAAAGCAGAAAACGCGTGAATGGGTAGCGCAGCTTGATGCGGCGGGCAGCCTCGATATATTCCCTCACGCCTTTTTCTTCCAGCAGCCGCGCGGCAAGTGCGAAGGTAGTCGGCATTTTGGGCTGCTCGAGTAACGGCCATTTGTCCAGCTCCACGCCTGACCCGTTGACGACCAAGAGTTTGTCGGGGGTGACGAGCCTTTTGCGTGTGAGTTCGAGAGCATCGTCCTGATTTTGAACGAAAACCAGACAGGCCCGCCGCAACGCGAATTTGTAGAGTTCGGTGGGCCAGCAATTGGACAAGACGCCGGCGGAGAGTTTTGGCCTCCCCAAAACCATAGCCAAGTCCCGTAATCAGTGCAGTTCGTCGTGGCACGCCTGCAAGCGCCGCCGCGGGAATACCGTAGACCACGGGCTTTATGGTGTAGCACATGACAAGATCCGGTTTCTCATGACGGAACAGGCGGGCGAGCTTGATTGCATCGGCCACGTCCCGCGCGGCGTTGAGACCCGCGCGTGAAAGGGAGTAGGCGACAGGCTTGGCACCGAGGTTCTCGATAGCGGACAGAGTTGCTTGTCGAAGTCCGGCGCCATCGCGAGAACTTCGTGGCCATTGTCGAGGAGATCGCGGATGAGCGCGCTGCGAAAATTCACAAGGGCAAACGCCTGGTTGCCCACAATGGCAACGCGCCGGCGAGTGGCCATTTCGATCCTCCTAAATCTGATTTGTACTGCCGACCGTCTTTCTGTATCCACCCGGCGGAGAGAGAGTGGAAGACGCAAGGTGGCAATCGGCAGCGCCCGTGGATGTCGCGGGTTGCACGTTGTTGCCCAGCCTTCCGACTCCCTCTATGACAACCTTTTTGAAACAATGGAACCGCCGCGCTAGGGCGATTCTTGGTTCTGCTATCGCTCTGAAGATCTAGATGACCATACTTGTCACAGGAACGGCCGGATTTATCGGGTTTCATACCGCACGTCGGCTTTTGGCCGAGGGCCGAGAGGTCGTCGGGTTCGATGTGGTAAACGCCTATTATGACCCGGCGATCAAAGAGGCCCGGCTCTCTATTGCGGAAATCCCCAAGGTTCACCGAAGTACGCGCCGATCTGGCGGATGAACGCGCCATGAAACAGGCGTTCGCCGAATACAGGCCGCGACAGGTCATCAACCTCGCAGCCCAAGCCGGCGTTCGGTATTCCGTTGAGAACCCCCAAGTCTATGTGAACGCAAATCTGGTAGGATTCGCCAACCTTTTGGAGTGCTGCCGCCAGCACGAGGTCGAGCATCTCGTGTTCGCCTCGACGAGCTCCGTCTATGGAGGGAGCCCCGGCCGGTAGGGGAGGACCACAGCACTTCCAGCCCGATCAGTCTTTATGCCGCTACGAAAAAGGCCAACGAAGTGATGGCCCATTCGTACGCCCACCCTATGGGCTTCCCCGACGGGATTGCGTTTCTTCACGGTCTACGGCCCTTGGGGCAGGCCCGATATGGCGCTGTTTAAATTCACCAAAGCGATTTTGAGTGGAGAACCGCTCGATCTTTACAACCAGGGGCACATGGCGCGTGATTTCACTTACGTCGATGACATCGTAGAGGGCATATTTCGTGTGCTTGTACGCCCTCCTTCACCCGATCCCAACTGGGACGCTAACGACCCTTCGCCAGGTAGTAGCGGCGTTGCGCCTTATCGCATCTATAATATCGGCCGGGGTTCGACGGTGACCCTGCTCGACTTCATTGAGGTTCTGGAGAAGACGCGGGAAGGAAAGCCGAGCGCAACATGATGGGCATGCAGATGGGCGACGTGACGAGCACCTGCGCCGACATTTCCGCCCTCCAACGCGACACCGGCTACAGCCCGTCCACCCCGATTGACGTGGGCGTCCCTGAATTTGTTTCCTGGTATCAGGATTTTTTCGGCACGAACAACCACGAGCAAGTGCGAGATGCTACGAGCTGAGGATGTGAAGTTAGCAGTGATCGGCTTGGGCTACGTCGGGTTGCCGCTTGCTGTCGAATTTGGAAAATCGCGGAAGGTTGTCGGATTCGATATAAATCGGGAAAGAATCGACGAACTCAAACAGGGCCGGGACACCACTTTGGAGGTGGACGGGGACGAATTGGCGCAGGCCCGTCATCTCACCTTCACCACCAATTTGGATGACCTGAAGGCGTGCAACACCTACATCATAACCGTTCCGACACCCATGAGACAGACACAAAAGTCCGGATCTAAGGCCGTTACTGGGCGCCAGTGAAACTGTCGGCAAGGTCTTAAGCCAAGGCGATCTGGTTATTTATGAATTGACCGTTTATCCCGGGGCAACCGAGGAAGACTGCGTGCCAGTGCTTGAGCGGCATTCCGGGCTACGATTCAATCAAGGTTTTTTCCTCGGCTACAGCCCGAGCGCATCAATCCGGAGATCCAAGGCATCGGTTCCGACGATCAAGAAGGTTACGGCCGGCTCCAATAGGGAGGCCGCCGAACTGGTTGATGTACTTTATAATGAGATCATCACGGCAGGCACTCACAAGGCTTCGAGCATTCGCGTGGCGGAAGCGCGAAGGTTATCGAAAACACTCAGCGAGACCTCAATATCGCATTGATTAACGAATTGGCGGTCATCTTCAACAGGCTCGGCATCGACACGGAGGAGGTGTTACAAGCAGCTGGCACCAAATGGAATTTCCTTCCTCAGGCCTGGTCTTGTTGGCGGTGACTGCATGGCGTGAACCCCTACTATCTCACCTACAAGGCGCAAAGCATTGGCGATCACCCCGAGATCATTTTCGCGAAGGCGCCTGAACGATAGCTGAACGTACGTGGTCTCGCAAACCGTCAAGGCCATGACACGCAAACGCATTCACGTGGATGGCGCGCGCGCCCTGGTGTTAGGTTTCACATGAAGGGAATTGCCCGATTTGCGCAACACGAGAGTGATCGACATCGTCCGGGAATTGCAAGACTACAACATGACAGTTGACGTGCATGATCCTTGGGCGGATATTGAGGAAGCGCGCGCGGAATACGGGGTCGGACTTCGTCTCTTCTCTTGATCCGGGCGGCTTCACGATTGCGGTCATTGTAGCCGTTCGCATGATGACTTCCGTCAATCGGGGCAGAGCAAATCCGGAAATCGGCAAGCCGGACCACATTCTTTATGACCTTAAATATCTATTTACCGCCAGCAAAGCGATCTTCGCCTTTAGGCGGCAGGACAGTGCAGATGTCGATTGCAGAAGGGGGCCCCCGACAGCACCATTGATCGGCTGGCGCACGACCCAACTTCGTCAAGATCGCGCCCTTTTGGAACGTCCTCAATGCTAGGAGTGGTGCTCCCCTGCGATCGTCCACACCGGCCAGCATTTCGACATGAACATGTCCGACTGGATTTTTCGTGACCTGAACCTTCCTGCACCGCACCATCATCTAGGTGCGCTGAGCGGTTCTCATGGACGCGTCACAGGGTCGGTGATGATGGCCTATGAAAAACTATGCGCGGAAACCGAGCGGCCAGACTACGTTGTCGTTGTTGGCGACGTGAATTCAACGATCGCCTGCGCACTGACCGCCAAAAAACTTCAATTGCCGGTTGCCCATCTCGAAGCCGGTCTTCGCAGTTTCGACCGCACCATGCCCGAAGAAATCAACCGAATTTTGACCGACGCCATATCTGACCTGCTGTGGACTCCGTCTGAGGATGGAGATGAGAATCTGGCTCATGAAGGTATTCCACCCGAGCGGATCGAGCTTGTGGGAAACATCATGATCGACGCCTTGGTCAGCGTACAGCCAGCGGTGGACCTGTGCGATCTGGAACAGGAACTGGGTTTTCTGCCCCAAGGCCCTTATGGCGTCGTCACCCTGCATCGGCCGTCCAATGTTGATGATCCTGTAATGCTAAAGGAGATTGTGGGCGGCCTATGCCGGACCGCGCGATCCGCAAACCTTATCTTCCCGGTGCATCCTCGGACGAGGCGGGCCCTGGATCGTGCTGGGCACGTGCCTGAACTGCAGGCTGCGGGTGTTCGCATGGTTTCGGCATTGAGCTACATACCCTTCGTCGCTCTGGTGCGCGGTGCCGGCTTCCTCCTGACAGGACTCCGGCGGAATCCAGGAAGAAGCAACCTATCTCGGCATACCGTGCCTTACCATGCGCTCTTCAACGGAGCGGCCGGTGACGATAGTGCGCGGCACCAACAGGTTGATCAGCGTGGCAGATCTGCCGGCTGCAGTTGAAGAGGCCCTTGCAACCAAAAAACGACCCGCAAGCATTCCGTTGTGGGACGGCGCAACGGCTGCAAGGGTGGCAGCGAGCCTTCAGCGAGCCTTAGGACAAGGTTTGGCCAGAAATGACGGCGGAGCCGCGTGAACTGGTTTTTCTGTTTTGGCAATCCGTTTTAGGTGCGCAAAAGAATGCGATATGTTCAGAACTGACCATGTCAGCCCGATGGGTCTGGCGATTCTTTTCGGCATTCTGCTGCTGTTCTGGGTTCTTGGCGCCGGACACTATCTGGGTAGGGACGCGGTCGCTGCAATCGGCGTCGTGGACGTTTTTCTCATTCTGGTAGCACACAGGATCGGATGTCCTTTGCCGGCGGTGGGGCGCCAACACGCACCCGCGATTTTTTTTGTGGCTTTTGCCGCGGCGCTTGTATTCGCATTTCATTGGGAGCCCCCGGCGCAAGCATCCGCCGTCGCCGTGATCTGGACGGTTACTGGCGGTGTCGTTGCCCTGGTTACCCGGGATCGCGAATCGAACTCCCTGCGCAGGGAAGTCTTGGTGGCGTGGGCGGTGGGACTGGTGCTGCTATGCTGCGAAAACCTTGCGTTTGACGCCGCTATTCCCCGGTTCGGCCTAGGACCCGATTCGCAAAATTATGTGCTGTGGGCGAGAGCGCTCCAGCGGGCTTTGAAAGGCTTGCCGGTAGACGCCTTCCAATATGCTCTCTATGGGATGCAGAGCGGCGGTCATGCCACATGGAACCCGCAAGGGGACTACTCATTTGCCGATGCTATTGGAACCCGTCACACGCTTTATAGCGCGCTGCTGGCAGGACTTTTCCAACTCGGCATGTCTATCAATGGTATCGTTCTGGTTCAGATCGGCCTGATTTCGGGCGGGGCTGCGATATGGTACGCGGTCGCCATCAGGATTACCCGGTCCCGCTTGATCGCCGGGGGGATGGTTGTTCTTAGTTTGCTGGACACCCATGCGATTGCAGCCGGCATGACTTTGTGGCGGGGTTCGACGATCCTGTTTCTGTTGCCGATCCTCGTCCTTTTCAGTCTGAGAATGCTCGAGCGACGACATTTCGGTTGGGCGATGACAGGAATGGTTGCGGCAGCCGTTCTAATGTCTGTTTCCCGTTTCCATCTCCTAGTGCTGTTCTGTCTCATTCTTTTGGGTATGGCCGGTCTCATGAGCTGGCGCGCTCGCAGTTTCCGGACCATCGGTGTCTTTGCCGCCGTCGTCACGCTGGTGATGATTGGATCATCGATCGCTTATAGCCCGTTCAACGCGCCCAAGGGCATAGCCAGGACGTTTCTTTTGGCAACTGCGCCCATCGTCAACGCCGGAACGACTCTCACGGCCCGCCTTCCCGCAGACACTGCACGGTCTTTGGGTCAAAATACGCCTGTCGAAAGCTGGAAACGAGAAATGGAGGAGTCGCCCCAACAGGCGTGGATCAATGCCGTTTCCAGATCTCTTTTCAATCCCAACCCAAACTGGCTGAGAGACTCGCGCGGCGGCCCGGCCGCGCCCTTCATTTCGGTGCCCGAAGAAACGCTCATCTACCCTGGGATGTCCGTTTTCATTTCGATGACACCATTTTTTATGCTCGGCGTCGTGCTCTGGCGGCGAACGGCCCGGCCCTGGCCAGATATGGTACTGTTGCTGTTATTGTTCTTCTTGATTGCCTTCAGCTATGCCGTTTTCTTTGGCAGTTTTTCGGGTCGCCAGAGAATCCAGGCGCTGCCGATATACTATTTGCTATCCATGCATGGGTTGCTGATGTCCCCCGAATTCGGGCGGGCCGTCGGTCGGCGCATCAGGGCAGCGGTAACAACGCGCGCCCAACCGTACGACCGGCCACCGAGTAGCCCGGAGGTGTCGAGCAACAGGGATTAGAAGGCGGTGGGTGTGGAACGCCGCAGGGTCAGAATGGAAATCCGCCGTTATGACCCCGCGAACGAAGGGGTGCAGCAAGACCTGAAAACTGAGTCGCTGACGAAGGTAGGCACGTACATAGCACA